>NZ_FQVF01000046.1 GCF_900129155.1 Marinomonas polaris DSM 16579 | reverse complement strand
ACTTTGTTTAAAGCGAGTTAAGAGTTCCGATATCGTGGAAGAGCCGAGATTGAGGCAAGAAGCGATACTACGATTCGATAGGCCGCAGTCGTACTGTAGTGGTCAACTAATTCCGGACAGTAAATTAGGTTGCTCTTCTGCTTTGGCAGGTGGCAACCCGTTATTAAATTGATGCGGCCTGCGCAAGTTATAATAATCCATCAGATAATAACTGATATCTCGTTTTGCTTCGTTTTGAGCTCTGTATCCTGTAGTTGGAATCCATTCAGACTTTAAACTTCTAAACACTCTTTCCATGGGGGCATTGTCCCAGCAATTTCCTCGACGACTCATACTTTGTCTTATACGATAACGCCATAGCCGTTGTCTGAATTTTCGGCTCGTGTATTGACTTCCTTGATCCGAATGAAACATCACTTTTTTTGGTTGCCCACGTTGTTCGTAAGCCATATCTAACGCGTTTATGACAAGCTCTGCATCAGGATTTGATGAGAACGCCCAGCCAACAATACGTCTTCGATATAAATCCAAAACGACGGCTAAGTAGTGCCAGCGATTTCCTGCCCAGACATAAGTAATGTCACCACACCAGACTTGATTTGGAGTACTAACATTGAACTGTCTGTTTAGGTGATTGGGGATATCAAGACATTCACCCCCTGTTTTCTTGTAACGATGCGCGCCTGGTTGCTTGCTGTGTAAGCTAGCTTCACTCATTAAGCTTCTTACCTTAAAGCGACCTATTGTGTAGCCTTCATTCTGTAAAATACTCTGTAACGTTCTACTTCCCGCCGCACCACGGCTATCATTGAAATACTCAGTGACTAGGCTACGCAATGTTAGACGTTCAGTATCAATCTTTTGCTCACGCTTGAGGTTGTCGTAGTAGCTACTTCTTGAAACGTCAAACAAACCACACAGTATCTCGGTCGCTTCTTGCTCTCTCAATTCATCAATTAGCGCATACGATCTAGATCGTCCGACATCAAGAGAGCGGTAGCCTTTTTTAGAATGGCTTTCTCTCTTTCTAATCTGCTGACTCGTGCTTCGAGCTATTGTATACGTTGTTGTTCTGGCGTAAGCGCTTTGGTCGTTGGTGTGACCCCACCACGTTCACCTTGAAGCTGGTCAACCCAGCGTCGTAAAGCCGTTTCTCCTACGCCTAGAGACTTACAAGCCTCAGTAAAGCGATAGCCTTGATCGAGCACTAAGCTAGCGGCTTCATGTTTAAATTCTGTTGAAAATGTGCGACGTTGCTTTGTCATTGAACACCTCTCTTAATATGGCAATATTACCACCTAAAATGGTGTCCGGTTTTATTAGACCACTACATACTTCAGCCGTAAAACCTCTTTAATTTTATTCATTGGGGTTCTCTTTTTGGTCATGGTCGCTTCCTTACCTTCTAGTTTTAGAAGTAAAGAATA
>NZ_FQVF01000041.1 GCF_900129155.1 Marinomonas polaris DSM 16579 | reverse complement strand
CCTGCCACAACAAGGTATGTCCGCCACCGAGATATATGGGATTTAGCTTGGTTACAGCAACAAGGCGCGACACTCAATATGGACTTAGTTAAGAAAAAGGCGTCAGATTATAAACTTGAACACTTCAACAAAATGTTAGAAAACTTTCTCGAACGACTTCCTGATATTGTGTCTAGTGAAGCATTCATTGCAGAAATGAAACGTTTCTTACCAACAGATGTATTTGATAGAACCCTAGCTCAGGATAAGTTTCAAGTTTACCTGCAAAATAATTTGGCGAAACTATTTAAAACTGTGAGTAACGAATTTCTAGGCAACGTTACTAATAATGAATTTAGAATGTAAAAAATTGGGTCCACAAAGCAGTGACTTTGTAGACCCAAATCTTTTAAGTGCCTTGGGTATCACCACAGCCCTAGACCTAGACCTAGACCTAGACCTAGCCAATATCTCTCCTAGAGTCATCAGAGGTCAGTTTTAAGTGGTTTTATTGTGAACCGTCAGAGAGCTCAATAGCGATTCGTGCATTGAACTTGAAGCGATCCCACCAACTAAGAAACAAACCGTTTGTAGACGTTCATTTGGCGTAAAAGTAACGAAATTTGAATTGTTACATGAAGCCATTAGTGAACTACTCGTGGCTAAAGCCGACGAGTATGCGGCATATATTTGATCAAAACGCCCAATCTGTATTTAAAAGATTAGTAAGCTCCGCATTTACTGCGTCACGATCTGCTTTAGCATTAACTGTTTTTACCTGTATAGCTGGAGCTGGAATATTCCCAGACAATGAAGCGGCGTAGTATTGTGCAAAGCGAACAGCTACTGCGCCTTGGTCGAAGCGGTGTTGAAGAAAGTCCCTTTGCTCCTCGGACTCCAAGCTCGGCCAAATAGGCATAAGTTGCTCCTCCAAAAAACGTTTCTTATGGACGTCTGTCTCCGTTGACACTTTAAGCAAATCAACCAAATCAGCACCAGTATCTGAATTCGCATAATCCTCTTCAATGGCTTTATTAAGCCATCCAGCGGCATTCTTAATTTTTGTGGCACTGTCCTCTGCGGAAAGGAGCTTCATATTGGAGAGACAGCGTGTTACGCCATAGGTGGCTATTAACCTGTCGGAAACAGAGGACTTGAAGAAAAGATTAAGCTGACGCTTAACAGACAATCGAACTTCGTTTTCCCCCTCTATCGGAACAAGCGAGCCTTTAACTATTTTAGTTGGGTGATAACCAAACTTCGTCGTTATAGTGAATACGATTGTTTTCACCTTGGCCGTTGATTTTGGCGTGAGGCGATCTGGAAAACTGTACTTCACATCAATGTCAGTAGTGTTTAAATCATCTACAGCAGGTTGAAGTACCCTTGTATGGAAATTGCTAAAACGAGGATATTTATCACCCAGTTCAAGCACTTCACGCAATTTATCATAGCTAAGCGGCAGACTAATACTGAAGTTCCCTTTCTTTACCTTCTCTAGCGAATAAATACTCCTCAGTAACTCATACAATCTAATACCATATTGTGACTCCATCCCTTGGACATGATGTAAATGGTATTTAGTAAAATGGCCTTTGAGATTGATAAGATAAGGTTCCAGTTCGGGGTGAAAGCTAAAAGAAGCAATTTTTTCTTTATCATCCCATTTTGATTTATAAAAGAGGTTCACTTTCTCAAACGATTTTCCGTCGTCGATCTGTTTTCCATCTTTGTCTTTCATTGGCAACCTAATAATCTGGCTTTGTAGGTTGGTTGTTATCTCATCAATATGTCGATGAAGATTTCCAATTGACGACACACCCAAGTTTTCAAGATCGGCCTTCGTAAAATTCCACTGGTTTTGCTTTTTGAAAGGTTCAAGAGGATTTATTAGCGCAATCAGTGCGTTCACAATTTTCAGTTCAACCTTCGACAGATCAAATCTTCCCCACACTAGAGCATTATCCTTATAAATGACTAAGTCATTCTTTAAAGCTAACTCGGGGGTAACGTTTTTAACACAATCAATTTCGGTGCCGTCATGCTCTAGTGTGCCTTCAAGAACTTCGTTTTCGCCTATCATAAAAACCTACACCTGATTAGCTTCTCTTTGATGTCAAAAAGTTGCTACATAAAGCCAGTGACTCAGCCAAAAAAAGGCATTTTGCCCTTTCACATTGATAAAAATGTAGTCCTTACGACCGCAAAGCCTAAAAGTTGCTACATAAAGCCAGTGATTTAACCAAAAAATAGAGCCATGGCTCTTTTTACTGATCAAACGTAGCAACTTTAGACCATAAAATCTATAAGTTGCTACATAAAGTCAGCGCTTAACCCTAAAGTTACTACAAAATGTCACTTCAATCACTCAAAAGGCCACTTTTCAATGATCTTCCGTAGCAACTTACTGGTTAAACGTAGCAAAACAGAGCTGTTTGCTGGCTTTATGTAGCAACTTACTAACCAAACGTAGCAATTTACTGATTTTATGTAGCAACCTGCTGCCCAAATGTAGCAACCTACTAGCTTTATGTAGCAACTTACTGGCTTTATGTAGCAACTTCTTGAACTATGTTCATATAAATCAATAAGTTATCCACATCTAAACAAGTATAAACAAGGTAAACAAGAATAAATAAATAAACATGCCTGTGGATAGAATGACTTTTATTAAAAAGTGCTTTAATCCCTCCGCCTCTCTCTCCAACTTTAGGTCAAAAATTCGCATCGATTCAGAATCGAAACAGAAATTCATTCTGATTGCCAAGAATCTTTCACATGCGAAAAGTTTTTATTTTAGCTCAGTGCTTTGTCTACCTCTGATTCTTTTCTAATTGAGTACCTGAAAATGCTGTAACTGCCCAAAAAAGACCATAACGCATTAGATGCAGAACTTTGCCTAAAGCAAAATAAGAAGAAACTAATTAAAAGTAAGTTTTATGAAACCTGTTCGTATTCCAGAGCGAGTAGATAGGCCGCCACACTTGCTTTTGTGCGTATTCCGGTGATTGCGAACGCTTGTTTCGGTTTATTCCGAACACTTGAACCAGCACTTTTTCTCTTTCCCTATTTTTACTCTAAGTGTTCGGATTGCGCCAGTCTTCTCATTGACTCACCTCCCAGTTCTATTCGATGACTGTTGTGTACCAGCCTATCCATCAGTGCATCCCCGACGGTCGCGTTTTCGATCATGTTGTACCACTCTTTTACAGGTAACTGACTGATGACGATTGTGCTGCTGTTTTGATAACGATCTTCAAGCACCTCTAACAGGTGCCCTGCATGATCCTGAGTCAGTTTCTCCATTCCCCAGTCGTCGAGGATCAGTAAGGTTTTCTTAGCAAGCGATTGAAGTTGTTTTTGATAACTGCCATCCAGTCGACCTGCGCTCAGGTCATCGAGCAGGCGAGTTAATCGGTAGTATCTGACCGTGTGTTGTTGGTCACAGGCACTGGTTGCCAGTGCGCAACCAAGGTACGTTTTTCCTGCACCTGTTGGGCCTGTGATCAAGATGTTCTGATGTTTGTGCAGATAGCTGCCCGTTAGAAGTTCACTCATCTGTCTGCGATTAAGGTTACGTCCTTCTTTGTACGCGAGTTGGCTTGCTTGGGCGTCAACTCTCAACTTAGCTTGTCGTTTAAGTCGTTGGATTTTAGTCTGGTTGCGATTCAAAATTTCACTCTCCAGAAGCAGGCTGAGCCTTTCCTCGAAGTCCAGCTCTGCGTAGGTGCTCAGTTGTTCTTGTTGCTGCTCTAACGCTTTCGCCGCATGGCTCAAGCGAAGGGTTTTGAGTTGATCACTCAGTGCGTTCATATTATTTCTCCTAGTGATAACAGTTCAGACCACGAACATTGCTGTGAACAAGGTTCGGGGTGTTCGTATTGTCTTTGCTCAGCTGTCCTTCCCGATGGTTCTTAAGCAGGTTATTAATGAAGGTATAATTAGGTTTTGTCAGCATCAGCGCATCTTGACAGGCCTGCTCTAAGCGCGACTCACCATGGGCTTTACTCAGATTAAGTAACCCTAGACAGGAACGATAAGACTGCTCTGGATGAGGCTTGGAGCTCAGCATCTTATTCACCACTTCTCGTGTGGCTGGGCCGATATTGGCGCCCCAACTGAGCAAACGTCCAGGCGACCACTTTTGATGTTGATGATTGCTCGGCATGTGTTCAGAGTGAGTGCTGGTTCCACGCTCCCTTTGGCTACGTGGATGCTGAGCAACCAAGTTCCCTTGATGGTAGATCTGCACTAGACGGTTGGAGGCTTCCAGTTCGATATGATGGCCCACAAGTTGATGGGGAACCGAGTAGTAATGACGGAGATATTCGATGTGGTAGTCGGGGCCAACTTTGGCTCGTTTGGTTTCGGTGTACAGGTAACGCTGCCTAAGAAGGGGCTTTAATGCAGGTTTATCGAGTTTGTC
>NZ_FQVF01000043.1 GCF_900129155.1 Marinomonas polaris DSM 16579 | reverse complement strand
AGAGCTAGATTGTGTTGGAGTGGTAGTTCAGTTGGTTAGAATACCTGCCTGTCACGCAGGGGGTCGCGGGTTCGAGTCCCGTCCATTCCGCCATTTTCCTCAGTTCTAATATTTAGTTATATTAACTCAGGAAAAGGTAATCACCTCACATTGTGAGGTTGTACTTTATATTATTAGTCTTTATGCTAATAAAGCTCTTATACCTCGAAGTTGAACAACTTCAACATTATATTGATAAAATCATGATTGGGTGTGTAGCTCAGTTGGGAGAGCGTCGCCCTTACAAGGCGAATGTCGGGAGTTCGAACCTCTCCACACCCACCATATCGTTAATTATTCCCTATTTATTTCCTACCTAATCAAAAATCTTCTTATTCAGCTCAAAAATTTACCTTCACTTGTATTTTTTATGGTAAGTCCCTCAAAATTATTTTTTATATTGTAAGTTTATCTATTACTTATCATTATTTTTCCTTTTTAGCCTAATATTGTGTAAATATTGTATTGCGTAAGAAATACTTGCTGGTAATATCAGGCTATGTGCTTCTATACTTGAAGCGTATAAGTGACACAATGATAAAAAATAAAATTTCCAATAAAAATAACAATGGAGCTTATTTATGACTACTTCCTCAAAATTCATGTTTAGAGCAAGTCTTGTTGCGGTCTCTGTGGCAGCAGCGTCATCAGCTTATTCTGCAGGTTTTGCTTTAAATGATCACAGTGCTACAGCTTCAGGTAAGGCCTTAGGTGGTGTAGCGGCTTCTAATGAAGATATTTCTGCCAGCTTCTGGAACCCTGCGCTCTTTGTGAATGCTAAAGAGACAACAGTTTATGCATCGGGTGCTTATGTCATGCCAAGTATGGATGTGACAGTAAATTCTGCATCAGATGCTCAGGGTACAGATTTAACTGCAGATGGCGCGACAAATGATTCTGTTGATAATACTTTAGTTCCTGCTTTCTATTTTGCGAAACCGATTAATGATAAGACTGTGGCTGGCATCTCGTTAAACGTACCGTTTGGTTTGTCGGGTGATTATGGTCAAGATTGGGCTGGCCGTTTTCATGCTACGGAAACAGCAATTCAAGATATTGCATTAAGTTTTGCTCTTGCACATCGTATGAATGATTGGGTGTCATTAGGTGCGAGTATTCAAGTGCATCGTGCGGAAGTTGTCTTAGAATCGTCTGTAGGTGCAGTTAATGCTCCTTTAAGAGAGGGCGTTGGTCGCATTGAGGCGGACGATATAAGTTACGGATATAGTTTGGGTGTGGCATTAGAACCAAGAAAAGGTACACGTGTAGGTTTAGGGTATCGTAGTGAAGTGGATTTTGATTTCAAGGGTGATGTAAAATATACTGATGTGAATAGCGCTTTAGCAGGATATGCTAAACTTTCTGATGCTTCTGTAAGTGACTCAATTACTTTTCCCTCAGTACTGACATTGAGTGTTGAGCAGGATTTGACACCCAAATTAGTGTTAGGTCTTACTGCTATTAGAACGGGTTGGGGGTCAATGGATGGTATTAATATTGACTTTGATAGCGCGCAAAATAACTCAATACTTACTTTTGGTTTTGAAGATCAATGGATGTATTCTGCGGGCTTGACTTACGCCTACTCAGATAAGTTGACCTTACGGACTGGTGTTGCTATGGATAATTCGCCTGTTACTGATGAGTATCGTTCTGCTCGTACACCAGATGGTGATCGTAAATGGATCTCTATTGGCGGAACTTATAACTTCAATGATATGACATCGGCTACCTTCGCCTTTACCCATGTGATGATAGATGATGTTTCAGTTAATCGTAGTGGTTTAACTGAAGATTCTGCTCGTGGCAAATTAAACGCAGATTATGAATCCTCAGCCAATGTTGTCTCTGTTGCTATGAACATGGCGTTCTAAGTCATCCCTTCATAGTTATTGCGCTTTAAAAAAGCCAGAATTCAATTTGAACTCTGGCTTTTTTGTGTCTGGTGTCCCGTCCTGAAATAGGTGTCCCGTCCTGAAATAGGTTTACACCTAGGAGACCTATTATGGGGACATCAAGTAATACCAAGCGCAAGCGTACTCAACGTGACTACACAATGGGCTTTAAATTACAGATAGTGATGGCTGTCGAAAAAGGTGATATGACATATAAGCAAGTTCAAAATATCTACTGTATACAAGGCTGACATACAGCTGATGTGGCTTTGCAAGTGCTGCAAAATGGGCGGATCTACCAACGTGATGCTGCCCATGTCCAAATCCCCCAAAGTAAAAGAAACACCTATTCAAGCAATCAAAATATTCGAGTTAGAACTTTCAAACGGGCAAATAAGAAGAGTTGCTATCAAAACGCATTAGCTGAAAAGGGTGGCTGGGAGATCAAAATAAGAATTTTAATTGAGCGGTGTAGAGTGCTTAAAGAGTTAGGAATGGCAACCAATGAGTTATTTCAGACTGGACTTCCCTAAGTTTGCTAGACAGTAGTTTCTTCTAAAAAATACATTTCTTCGAACTTTGCAGGTGACACGCCGCCTGTATGAGAATGACGTT
>NZ_FQVF01000037.1 GCF_900129155.1 Marinomonas polaris DSM 16579 | reverse complement strand
TTAATGATTTTTAATGATTTTTAATGATTTTTAATGATTTTTAATGATTTTTAATGATTTTTAATGATTTTTAATGATTTTTAATGATTAAATTTATAGGTCTAACAGTTAATGTCCACTATTATTTTTTATAATATGCATATAACAAAACTAAAAATTAAATTAAAAAACCTTTTATTTGAGTTAATTATCCGGCCTTAGTTCGACTAAAATACACACCGACAATCGTAATCACAAAACCGATGATTTGAATGGTTGTCATGGATTCATTGAATAAGAAATAACTTTCTACTGCCGCCAAAGGTGGCGCTAATAGCAACATAGTCGAAACCTGTGACGCTCTGACTTTTCTTAATAACCACACCATTAAGAAAACACCGCCGCCAGATAAAATAAGTACGCCCCAGATAATGAGCAAGAAAGATTCCAGCTGTACTTGGAACAAGGTTTCACCCAGCAGTAGCATAAAGCCAATAGATACGACACTCGCAGCTAGGTTTTGCACAGCCATAGAACTAAAAATATCAGACGATGAAATCGACATTTTCTGGTACGTGACACCAAGAGACAAAGCAAATATCGCTGCGCAAGCCAAGGTAAACGTCAGCAAGGATACGCCGCCATGGCTCATATCTAATTCCAATGCAGGACTCACTACCAGCAGCAAACCCACCATACCAACCAGCATCCCGATGATTCCTTTAAGGGACGTTTTTTCTTTGATCAACAAGAAGGCTAGCAAGGTAACCAAAGCTGGTTGTAACGCGCCAATCAACGCCATCATGCCAGCAGGCAAGCCTTTGGCGATGGCCACATAGGCAAAGCCAAGGTAGAAACCATTCATCAGCATGCCGGCAACAATGTGTTTAGGTAACTCTTTCAATGAGGGAAAGCGTCGACGCTGCCACAAGGCAATTGCAAGAAATAGTAATCCAGCTAAAACAAAGCGGATACTCAGGAATACGTTAGGATCAATCAGACCGACAATGAATTTTCCTGTGATAAAGCCTGTCGACCAAATAACCACTAAAAGTACATATAAAAATGCCATTCAAATTCCCTTTCTTTTTTTAGCAATAGGCATTCGCTAAGCGTTACCCAAATAATTTCAAAACTCGTTCTCTAAGAAGCCGGCTCTAATTTCTTCGCTCAAAAGACCTAAACCGATCAAGAAGCTCAATTTCACAAACGCAGCTTCGTAAGTCATATCTATCCCCGAAACAACACCCACTTTAACCAAGGCAGAGCCAGCCGCATAAGCACCAGCAGCGACGCTTCCAGCGCCACATTGGCTAACATTGACAATAACAACTCCGCGGTCTGTAGCAGCTTTTAATAGTGTTAAAAGAGCAGGATCTTTATCGGGAGCATTGCCTGCTCCATAGCTTAATAACACAGCACCTTTTACGTTCTCACTCAACAAGCCTTGCCAATGAGCGACCTGTACACCAGGGAAAACAGGCAGAATAGTTACAGAGCCTTCGTCCATCTCGGGGATTTGAATGACCATTGGTTGCTTAATAACATTCGTAGAGCGCCAGCGCCAATCAATACCCAAGACGCCTAGCTCTGGGCAATTTGGAGAGCTAAAAGCCTGCCAATCACTGGTGTGAGCTTTATGAGCTCGGTCACCTTCTATCAATCGGCCTGCGAAGAATAAAAACACACCATTTATGCCTTCTTCACAAGCCGAAATAGCCCCCATGACATTGATCATGGCATCAGTGCGCACCTTGTACATAGGCACTTGCGAGCCGGTCACGATAATAGGTTTGTCGCTGTGAGCAAACATAAAAGACAACGCCGCCGAGGTATAAGCCATGGTGTCTGTGCCATGCAAAACAATAAAAGCATCGAAGTCATGCCATTTGCTTTCAATATCACGAGCGATAGTTTGCCAGTCTTTCGGTGTAGCATTGGATGAATCGATCAAGGTTGGATAACTGGTAATCACAAAGTCATGGGCAAGTTCGTCGGATTCGTTTAAGTGTTGGGTAAGATGATCTGCAAAGGCCGCATCTGGTATCAAGCCTTGATCCGAAGGCACCATCCCAATCGTGCCACCTGTGTAGGCAATATAAATCTTCATCTGCTGATTTTTCCTCTTTGTTAATCCTATTTCAGGACGGGACACTTAAGACATAAAAGGCGCTATTCTTTAGAAAAGCGCCTTTTATTTTATTCATTAGAAACTTAGAGAAATTACATACGCTCTAAGGTTTCAATCCCTAGCAAAGACAAGCCAAGTTTTAGGGTTGAAGCAGTATTCAAAGCCAATTGTAAACGACTATGTTTTACTTCGTCTTCAGCATTAAGAATAGGACAAGCCTCGTAGAAAGTCATAAAGGTTCCCGCTAAGTCGTACAAGTAAGCACACAAGAAATGCGGCATACCGTCGTTAGCAACCTGTTGAATTGCTTCTTCAAACTGACACAACTTAACTGCCAAAGCGCGCTCTTGTGGTTCTTCAACAGAAATATCGCCGGTCAAGCTAGCTACATCAATTTCAGAGCGTTTAACGATGCTCGCTACGCGAGAATATGCGTACAACAAGTAAGGTGCTGTGTTGCCTTCGAAGCTCAACATGGTATCCCAGTTGAAAACGTAATCACTGGTACGATTTTTTGATAAATCAGCGTATTTCACTGAAGCAATACCGACCACACGACCAATGTTACGCAACTCTTCTTCGCCCATTTCTGGATTCTTCGACGCCACCAATTGATAAGCACGCTCTTGGGCTTCTTCCAATAAAGACGACAATTTCGCAACGCCACCAGAACGAGTTTTGAATGGCTTACCATCACTGCCCATTACTGTACCAAACGGCATGTGTTCCAGTTGTGTTTCTGGTTTCACAAAGCCCGCTTTGCGAGACAAGGTGAAAATTTGTTGGAAATGCAAAGACTGGCGTGCATCCACAAAATACAACACACGGTTGGCATTCAAAGTATGTTGACGGAAACGCACCGCCGCTAAATCCGTTGTAGCATACAAGAAGCCACCACCGGTTTTTTGGACGATAATAGGTGTGATCTCGCCTTCTTTATTGGCGAACTCTTCCATGAAAACACATTGTGCGCCATTGGACTCTTGCAGCAAACCTTGATCTTTTAGCTCATTGATAACGTTCTGTAAGTCATCGTTATAAGCACTTTCTGGCATCACATGTTGACGCTCTAAAGAAACACCTAACATCTTGTAGGTTTCTTCACAGTGAGTCATGGAAATATTGATAAACTCATCCCAAAGCGCCAAACATTCTTCATCACCAGACTGCAGCGCCACAACCAATTCACGAGCACGAGCGGCGAAAGCTTCGTCCTCGTCAAAGCAGGTTTTCGCCGCGCGGTAGAAGGTTTCAAGATCCGCAAGCGCCATGCTGATTTTGGTGTTATCCGCACGTAAGCGTTCCATGTAAGCCAACAGCATACCGAATTGCGTACCCCAATCGCCTACGTGGTTTTGACGAACAACGTGATGACCAAAGAACTCAAGTGTGCGAACAACAGCGTCACCGATAACGGTAGAACGCAAATGACCAACGTGCATTTCTTTGGCAAGGTTTGGCGCAGAGTAATCTACAACAACGGTTTCTGGAGCCTCAACATGGTTTACATCAAGACGCTCGCTGGTACGCAATTGCACCAACTCTTTGCTCAACCAAACATTCTTCAAGAAAATATTAATAAAACCTGGTCCGGCGATCTCCACCTTATCAGCAAGATCAGACAGATCCAATTTCTCTAGTGTGGCTTGGGCAAAATCACGAGGATTCATTTTTAGCGCTTTTGCCGCGCCCATAATACCGTTGGCTTGGTAATCACCAAATTGAACTTTTGCTGATTGACGAACTAACGCTTGCGCAGTATCAGACGCGCCAGCCGCAACCATAGCCGCTTGAATGCGTTGATTTAGAAGAGTTTGAATATTCACAAGGGAGACCTTTAAACAGTAAATATGCCGCTAATAATGGCGACACATTAGAATCACACAGCCCTCTGACTGTGACCAATCAGAGGGCTGAATTCAAAAAATAGTTGCACTAATGATAAACGATTTTCGCGCTTTTAGCGAAAGAACAGCTTGCAAGCTTCGTTGTTATTTTCGTCTTGATATGGATAACCTAGCTCATCTAAGAATTGAGTTACGTCTGTTTCTTCTCCAACAGCTTGTAAACCCACCAAGACTCGACCGTAAGCATCACCGTGATTGCGATAATGGAACATAGAAATATTCCACTGTCCGCCAAGAGTGTTTAAGAATTTCAATAAGGCACCCGGACGCTCAGGGAATTCAAAGCTGTACAACAATTCACCCTTGTCGCTGCGCAAATGCCCACCAATCATATGGCGAACATGAACCTTAGCGGTTTCATCATCGGTTAAATCAACGATTTCATATTCTTTTAAATCTTCCAGTAGCTCTTTGCGGCTATGCGGGCTACCACCTAGTGCAACACCAACAAAGATAACCGCTTGCTGATCATCACCATAACGGTAGTTAAACTCAGTGATATTACGACCAACCAAGGCTTGGCAGAAATCTTTAAAGCTACCTGGATGCTCTGGAATTTTCACCGCAATTATAGCTTCACGCTTTTCACCCAATTCCGCGCGCTCAGATACATGGCGCAAGCGATCAAAATTCACGTTCGCACCACTGTTGATGGCGATAAGTGTTTGGCCTTTTGCATCTTCACGCTCGATATATTTTTTCAAGCCAGCCAAGGCGCACGCACCAGCAGGTTCAGTAATCGCTCGTGTATCATCGTAAATGTCTTTGATCGCCGCACACATTTCATCGGTGGTAACAGTGATCACTTCGTCGACCGTGTCTTTGGCAATCGCAAAGGTGTTTTGTCCGATTTCAGCCACGGCAACGCCTTCAGCAAAAATACCCACAGTCGCTAAGCGAGTTGGTTTGCCTTTTTCTAAGGCAATTTTTAGACAAGCAGCATCTTCTGGTTCTACACCGATGATTTTAATATCTGGACGAAGGTACTTGATATAAGCCGATACACCAGCGATTAGACCGCCACCGCCAACAGGAATGAAAATCGCGTCGATGTTACCTTCGTGCTGATGTAGGATTTCCATGCCGATCGTACCTTGACCCGCAATAGTATCCAAATCATCGAATGGATGAACGTAAACTTGACCCGTTTTCTCCATGATTTCACGAGATTTTGCGGAAGCTTCATCAAAGGCATCACCAAACAAGATCACTTCTGCACCGTGATTACGTACAGCGCTAACTTTCACTTCTGGCGTGGTCGCTGGCATCACAATAGTCGCTTGAATGCCAAGCTTTTTCGCCGCCAAAGCCAAGCCTTGCGCATGATTACCTGCCGATGCTGCAATAACGCCACGAGCGCGTTCTTCTGGTGTTAACTGACAAATCTTGTTGTATGCCCCACGAATTTTGAAAGAGAAAACTGGCTGCAAATCTTCTCGCTTCAAAATAATCTCGTTGCCCAATCGATTCGACAATTGATTGGCACGAGACAGTGGTGTTTCTACGGCAACGTCATAAACGCGCGCCTGTAGAATCTTTTTAATCATGGTATGAGGCATAGTGTTTCCTAAACGAATATAAATCGACAACACGATGTTCTTAACGACATCTACGCTGACTGCTAGTCAAAAAAAACCGAGTAGGAAATATACTCTTTCACCTCTCTTGGCGCAAAGACAGATCACGTCTAAATCCACATCAAAAAGGCATAAAATCGATAAATAGCTTGATCAGGCGGGGTAACAATCACGTCTTTAAGCGCCTATAATATCGCCACCATCAGAGGTGGCTTATCATAAAAAATAAGCCGAATAATACCGCCCCCTAGTAAAATTATAATAGAAGGTGAACATCACCATGACTCAAGACGAATTAAAACAAGCCGTTGCAGAAGCCGCGGTGGCTTACATTCTTCCTATGTTAGAAGCCGATACTATTGTCGGTGTTGGCACAGGCTCGACAGCAAATCTATTCATTGATGAATTAGCCAAGCACAAAGGTTTATTTGACGGCACAGTGGCAAGCTCTGAAGCTTCTGCAGAACGTCTGAAAAAACACGGTATTCCTGTCTATGATTTGAACAGCGTTGACAGCATTCGCGTGTATGTCGATGGTGCTGATGAATCGAATGACAATCTGCATTTGATTAAAGGCGGTGGCGCGGCACTAACTCGCGAGAAAATCGTTGCAGCATGCAGTGATGAATTCGTCTGCATCGCGGATGAGTCTAAACTTGTTAAAGTTTTAGGTGATTTCCCACTACCAGTTGAAATCATCCCAATGGCACGCGGCCATGTAGCGCGTGAATTGGTAAAATTAGGCGGAGATCCGGTTTATCGTGAAGGCGTTGTCACTGACAACGGCAACCATATTCTTGACGTCTACAATCTAGAAATTCTTGATCCAATCGCGCTAGAAAAAAGCATCGACGGCATTGTTGGTGTGGTGACGAATGGATTGTTCGCAAAACGCTCTGCGGACGTTTTGCTATTAGCCACGAAAGATGGCGTTAAAACACTGAAAAAATAATCTTCAGTGTTTTAAGCCATAAGATATGAAAAGCCGCTAAATTAAAACCAGCGGCTTTTTCTCATTAACACAAATTGCCCACCGCCTAACACCACCAAAACTACGCAAAACAACCAAAAAGCAGCACTGCTATCAGTGCCAGGCATACCGCCAATGTTGATACCAAACAAGCCAGTTAAGAAGCCCAACGGCATAAAAATACCTGACAGAATCGAAAGTACATACATTCGAGCATTCATTTTTTCAGCTTGTAAGTTTGCAAACTCTTCTTGCATCAACAAGCAACGCTCGCGCAACGACTCCAAGCCTTCGACATAGCGAGTAATATCGTTAGCCGCTTCTTGTACTTGTGCTGTTTGCTCCGGTGTCATCCACGTAACAGATTCTTGCGACAATTTATTAATGGCTTCTTTTTGCGGAACCAAGAAGCGTCTTAGACGAATGGTTTCAAGACGACGTTGAACAAGAGAATCACGCTGTCCTGCCTCTATTCCTTCACCAATGCTTTCTTCTAAATCCGCAAGCTCATCCTCTAAACTGGTAATAACTTTCGACATACGTCCAGTTAGAGTTTCTGTCAGTGTCGCAACAATATCGCCCGTATTCGTTGGACCTTCATTGTTAGACAGATCCTTGACGACATCTTGTACAGACAACAGCTTACGACGACGACTAGAAACAATAAAGTGAGGCGTTACCCAAACACGTAAAGACACCATATCAGAAGGATTAGACTCTGGGTTCAAATTCACCCCACGCAGAGTTAATAGTAAACCCTTGCCCATTTTTACCGTACGAGGGCGAGTTTCTTCCGCAAACAAAGCCTCGACAGCGGTTTCAGGGATACCTTCTAAACTCGATAACCACGCGTACCCTTCCTCTTCGCGACAGTCTAAATGTACCCAGCGGCAACCTTGGTCAGGTAAGACCTTAGGTAAATCTGAAACAGGTAACGACTTAGCGCCGCCTTGACCATCAAGCTCTAAGTTGTGTACAACAAACACAGACATATTTAATCCTCTCAACATTTTGCGTAGATTATCTGAAAACGTTGGTTTTCCCTATTTATTTTGCCTTCATATTCCTACCTTGGCTGACACTCAATGTCTAGAGTGGCATAATTTAAGCAACTTCAAATAACAAGGAAATGCCAGATCATGCAAAATCTACCTGATGTTTTAGCATCCAGCGCGACACCGAAAACATTACAAGATGTGTTAGCGGTCACTACTGATACCTGCATCGCAATTTCTGATGCGCTGAAACAAGGCTCGCTTGCAGGTATTCTAGGCATGGCTGGCAATGAAAATGTTCAAGGCGAAGAACAGAAAAAACTGGATGTCATTTCTAACGATATGCTAAAAGAAGCACTATCTGCTTGCCCATCAGTTAGAGCGATTGCTTCGGAAGAAGAAGATTACATAGTGCCAGCCAACACTGATGGCGAATACTTCATTGCTTTTGACCCATTAGATGGCTCTTCTAACATCGACATCAACGCCATGGTAGGAACTATCTTTTCGATCTATCGACAAACAGGTGACAAACCAGCAACCGAAGCTGATTTTTTGATTCCTGGCAAAGAACAAGTCGCAGCAGGTTACGTTCTCTACGGCCCATCAACCATGTTGGTTCTTACCACTGGCGATGGCGTTGATATGTTTACTTACGACCCAACCAAACGTGTCTTCACGTTAACCCATGAAAAAGTGCAAGTGGCGAAAGACACTCAAGAGTTCGCCATCAACATGTCTAATCAACGATTCTGGTCTGGCAACATGCAAAGCTATGTGAATGATCTAGTAAAAGGCAAGGAAGGGGCTCGCGGTAAGAACTTTAACATGCGCTGGGTAGCAGCTATGGTGGGTGACGTACACCGTATCCTTTGTCGCGGCGGTATCTTCATCTATCCTTGGGATAACAAAGATCCATCTAAAGCTGGCAAACTACGTCTAATGTATGAAGCTAACCCTATGGCAATGCTATTAGAGCAAGCTGGTGGTAAAGCTCATACGCACACTCAACGCATTCTGGACATTCAACCAGAAGCTATTCACCAACGCGTTGCCGTCATACTGGGTGCTGCGAACGAAGTGGATAAGTGCCTAAGTTATTAACACTCAAGTTAAAATTCATTTTGCTTTGAGTGCATAACATCACAAGTTAATAACAAGAAGGTCGCCTAGCGACCTTTTTTATTGTCCGATGCTTCGATTAACACTTTACGGAAATAATCCAAGTAGCGCGTCCTTATAAGACCGAAGCCTCATGCAAGATTCTATTCACATTGTTATTCGAGTCGACGCGTTAAGGTACGAGACAGGCGCAAGCTCATTTAATAGTAAGGCGAAGGCCTAGAATCTAGATGGGCAAAAGTAGACAGAGGAAGACATATCACCATAGGTGATTTCCTGCAGGCAGCAGTCAGCTGAACTTTCCTTGAGCCAAAAAAAAGCCCTGACAGCGTTAGCTATCAGGGCCTTCTTAAT
>NZ_FQVF01000038.1 GCF_900129155.1 Marinomonas polaris DSM 16579 | reverse complement strand
ATGGTTGCGGGAGCCGGATTCGAACCAACGACCTTCGGGTTATGAGCCCGACGAGCTACCAGACTGCTCCATCCCGCGACTAATCATCGTTAACAACAACCATTCACAATGCTTGTTGGCTAAGCCAATTCGCTCAACCCTTGCTAACGAGGTGCGTATTATAGGTAGATTAATCCAAGAGTCAAGCACTGCAAGAGAACTAGATAGGATTAGTTGAAAAAAAATCTTTCTCCCTCATTATTTACCTCTATAAAACAGACTCAGCCTCTTATTAGATATAGAGAAGCTTAAATACTTGTATCCTCCGCTACCGCAAGGTAAAAGGTAGCCATCCGATATTTTCGACCAACAGGTTAGGAGACACACATGCCCAGCAATATTGAAGCAATTCTTAAAAAGTCAGCAATCCCAGCTGAAGCCGATGCTCTTCCAGGTAGAAGCACACCTTTAAAAATCTCTGGTATACACGCAGTTAACAAAGAACCGTTTATCCGCTCTGAAAAATCGAATGAATCCGAGATCATTCTTGGGATGGGATGTTTCTGGGGTGCCGAATGCAAGCTATGGAATACTCCCGGTGTTATCGTCACGTCTGTTGGCTATGCAGGTGGCTTTACATCCAACCCAACCTATGAAGAAGTTTGCTCTGGGCAAACAGGACATAGCGAAGTCGTACAGGTTGTGTTTGATACCTCTATTATCTCGTTAGAGGGCGTACTTAAGGTTTTCTGGGAAAACCATGATCCAACCCAAGGCATGCGCCAAGGCAACGACATAGGCAGCCAATATCGCTCTGTTATCTATACAACCAATGATAAAGATATGGCAATCGTGGAAGCCAGCAAAGCAGCATTTCAAAAAGAGCTAATCAGCGCAGGTCATGGCATGATCACCACAGAAATTGAACCACTCGATACCTACTATTTCGCTGAAGAGTATCACCAGCAATATCTTCACAAGAACCCGAACGGTTACTGCGGACTAGCAGGAACGGGTGTGAGCTGCCCTATCGGCTTAGGCGTTTAGTTTTTAAGTAATTGGAATAATCACTTTTTTAACCTAATAAGTTACAGAAACGAAAAGGCCGAATCGCAAAACGATTCGGCCTTTTTAGTATCGTCTATTTAGACCCAGATTAACCATCAATATTGATGTTGTACTCTTGATCGTTGTAGATGACTTTAATAGAGTCAGCTGTTGAAGCCGAGTCTAAATTCACGGTAGCACCATGCCCACTACCATCACTAACAGTTAACGAACTACTACTATCTTTAGATACATGATCTTTCAAGAACGACGCTATAGCATCTTCAGAGGCATCTTCCCCAGGTTTACCTTCGGCACCAGATAAAAGATCGGTCAAGTCAAGAGCATCATCATTTGCATTAAAGTCAGTGATGGTATCTTTAGAATCATGATCAAGAATGAACAAGTCTCGACCAGCACCGCCAGTTAATTGATCATTGCCCGCACCACCAATTAGAACGTCGTTACCTTCGCCGCCAAGTAACGAATCATCACCAGCGCCACCAATTAAGATGTCATTGCCTGCTCCACCAGAAAGGTAATCATTACCACTTCCGCCATCTAGCAAGTCATTACCAGAGTCACCATAAAGCTTATCAAGACCATTTCCACCCTCGAGCCAATCATTATCATTACCACCATAAAGAGTATCGCTTCCGTCATCACCAAGTATGTGGTCGTTACCATTATTGCCGTAAATCGTATTATTGAAGCTGTTTCCCTCAATAGTTCCTGAGTTATCAGTGTCAAAATATCTACCGTCAGAGAAATCGTAATCTTTATAAACCTGATCGTTATCTTGACCGCCAGCATTATCTTCAATTGCCTTTTTCGTTTCAGTCATCAAAGACGAGGCAACACCTTCAAAGAAGGTCTGCTCAGGATTCACATTGATAGCCACAGTCAAGGATACAGAATCACCATCCTCATCAGACGCATTAACATTGAATGTTTTTACAGTGTCATCACTAAACTCTTCAGCCCCTACGGTATAGGTATACTTGCCAGTCTGGAAATCGAACACCAAAACGCCTTGACCATCCAGTGCAATACCGCCACTTGGGAACTTCGTAGTGCCGTTGCTGCCATCGATAGTATAAGTGATATCACCGACCTTTATACTATCGTAACTAGTAGCCCCGTTACCATGAGTAACGTTATCTGAGACATCGCCACTAACACTGGCCTGAACTGTATTTACTAGCGTCACTTGCAAGCCTGACTCATTGCTAACAATTAATGGGGACTTACCTTCCTCTACTTGTAACGGCTTCAAATACTTATCAGAAACGTTACTACCAATCCCAACCACATTAAGATCATTGTAATTCTGATCAACAAATGCTTTCCAATTTATGATCGCCTCATCATTACTATCATTAACTGAATGTTGGTTAGTTTGAGGATCCCCGTCAGTTATAAAGTAACCAACAGTCTGATCAGCACCGTGTCCAGTGAAGTCTATACTAGTCGTACCGTTAATAGCATGAAGGTAATCTGTACCAGCATCTATATCAAGATCAACACCATCATGTCTAACGTAATAGTTAGGATACGTAACAACAAGTTTATTGATATAATCAATAGCTGAATCCGCAGACATCCAACCTATGTTCTTAGCGCTAGCACCAAACAATGTCAGGTTAATATTGGTTTCGCCCATTGCTTGATAAGACTTGATCGTAGAAATCAATGAATCTTGAGCAATTTCAAAGCGTGTTTTTCCAGTATTACCTACATTACCTTCCACCATTGAACCAGATACATCTAAGGTCAATACAAGGTTAGTGGAAACACTTCCAATATCTAGAGTAACCGTTTCATCAGTAGCTTCCGGTAGCAAATTCACCCTCTGTTCAGCAAGCTCACCCTTTATATTAATAGTAAGGTTAGACGAAGAAGTGTCACCATCACCATCTTTAAGGGTGTACGAGAATACCTCTGTTTTCTTATCATTATCTCCTAGCTGGTTATAAGCGGCTTGATCTAAATGATAAGTATAACTACCGTCCGCTTTAACAATTAGAACACCAAATTCACCCTTAACTTCGGTATCGCCGCTGCTATTTGTTATAACGTTATTTCCGTTATTCCAAACAACAGCATCCGTTTGAGCAGCCCCATCTGCACCAAAATCATAATCCACCTTACCCGTTAGATCAGGCGCATCATTGTCTGATACTATTTGAGCTTTCAAGGTGAAAGTATTTGACTCACCTTCTTTAGTGTAAAGCACCTGATTAGCCGTCACCATTTTATCTTCACTGTCGACAAAACCAGTAATTTCGAAAGTATATTTAGCCCCTCCAATCTCAACTTCAACTTTTTTGCTAGCGTCATCAATTGTTATTTCATCTCGATTCTGCTCTGCAGTTCCGTCGTTTGGTGTTTCCTTATGATTGAATTTAATAGTGTGGTTAATTGTCTCATGATGGCCATTGATAACCACATCAAATGACAAATCTAGATTGACGGAATTAATACTTGTTCCAGCATTAATCGCAAAGTTATTGTGCGTAAAAGTACCAAGTGAAAATTCAGTATCAACTGGCACTGACGTCGTTCCAATCAAATTATTATTATCATCAAAGGTATAGTTACTTTTTTGGGCAGCACTATCCTGCCCCCAACTGACGACATCATCATGTCCACTTAGTGCATTGTTAATAGCATTGTTTCCACCTTGAGCATTTGACCAACCAACCGTAAGACCACCTATAGCCAAGGTATTCACTGTTGCCGTCAAGTCTGCCGAAACCGAACCTAGCGTAGCGGTTATCGGCATATCGTCTTCAACAGTCAAAGTAACCTCTTTAGTAGAAGTGGTACTACCATCGTTCACTGCAATACCAAAGTTGATACTAGCTGTATCCTCCGACGTTGCATCAGCATGATCAACAGGACCACTCAGAGTAACTACATAACCATGTTGGCCATCTGTGTCAGTAAGAGCTACACGAATAATCTCAGTATCACCCGCTTTAGCGACCAAATCACCGCTACTATCCGTTGTCCAAACCAGTGTTACACCACCAGATTTTATAACTTCAGTAGGAGCAACAAGTGACACAGTTAATGTATCGTCACTATCAACATCACTTACAGTAAAGGTACCAGTAGCAGTCACATTATTAGTGGTATCAGAATCACCAACAGTGTCTGGATTACCATCAGCTAAACCTTCTTCGGAAATAACAGCAGAATCAGAACCATCTACAAACGTTAGCTCAGGAGCGGAGTTAACTCGCTCTGTTCCAAGACTAACCACTGTAGTAGCACTGTCTCCATCGTTGTCGACCGCCTTAACAGTAAATTGAATATCCTGAGTCATCTCCTGATACTGTAGGACATCCCATGTACCAGTTTCCCCACTCATTTTAATTTCGAAAACAGGTTTATTATCTTCATCTACAGCCTTAAGCGTATGGCCATCATCACTAAGCGTAACGGTATAACCTAAATCATCGACCAAACCAGTTAGTTTGAAATCACCAATACCATCAGCTGAGTTAGCTTCTACTTGTCCAGTCGCACTTGCTATTGGCTGAGCAGAATCGGCCCCAATAAAAGAGATAGATCTAACAGCAAAATCACTGTTATCACTAAAACCTGAACCCGTTCCATTATCCACAGCCATAAAGCGAACTTCATCAAAACCTCCTGGAACGGAATCTAAATTGGCAAGATCCAAGCTTCCACCCGAAGCATCCGCAACAAAATTATTACTAGAACCAACCAGAACCCCATCTCGATAAAATTCCACTTTCGCGATTTCATCTTCACTGTCACTTTGTGATCCCTTGGTGAACAGAGAACTTAACTGTACATTAATACCAAATGCTAAATGCCCTGGCTCAAGTTTGAAAATAAGCTGTTCAGATACACCACCCCTTACTGCAATTTCACTTGGCAGCTCAACACTCGAACCAACATCATGGCTCTGAACAGATAAGCCACGATAATCCGTTTCAAAGACCGTTGCTTCTTGACCATTTAGACCGATTGCCTTGATGGTGAAGCCCGATGCTTGATAATTTGCAATATCCGATTGAGATAATGTATGACCAGAACTTGCCGAATCTGAAGCGCTCCATGCTGCACCAGTTACTGCAAAACTATAACTACCAGTGACAACTTGTGTTACTCCCTCAGTAGAAACATGATAGCCATCCTCTGGCACAGCATTTTGTGAAATACTTACGCCATCATCTGCAAATTTGAGATGTGCACCAAGATCTATTTCTGTCGTAGCAACATCAGCGTCCGACGTATTGCTATCTGCATCCGTCGCCGTTACCTGCAGCTTAACGCCCAAACCTTCTAACGTAATTTCTTCATTATCTTGAGTGCCATCAGGATGAGACACCGCCTCGTATTGGGTCATAGAGACCTTGCCATCAGCATCAAGAGTAACTTCGAATACTTTAACCCCACTGTCTGTCAAGCCAACTAATTTACCGCCATCCAACGACAGACTAATCGCCTCACCCGTTTTAGTCATGATAAGACCAGTAACAACAGAAGAGTCTTCAAGTTTTATTTCGTAAGTAACATCACCACGACCATCGGTGCCGTAACCAACATCAAAGGCCGATGAGAAATCAACTTCAGTAGAAACAGACTCATCAGCAGTACGAAGGTAAGAATCATCCGTCAACACATCCAGACCAGCAAGCACATCAGCATCAACTGTAATAATAGGAGCAGTATCCATAGCTGTAGCAGATCCAATAGCACTATCACCACCAACACCTTCTGTTGACGTAGCTTTTGCTGTAATAGTGAAGGCATCAGAATTCTGCGGCACAGTCATTTTCAACTGGATATCGGTTAGATCTTTACCATCAGGATTACTAATCACCCACTCACTACCATTATGACTGAGCTCAACACCATCAGGCGCTCCAACAAGCTCGACATCAACGCCATCAGGAATACCTGTTAGCGTAATACCAGAAAGTGTTTCGCTACCATCTCTATCGGTAAGTTCAGCTGATACATCAATCAAAAACTCTTGGCTAGTAGCTATTGTTTCAGTGGTTGTATCCTCTTGATTAGGACCGCCAAGAGTGCCATTACCATAGATAACACCTTCAATTTGATTGCTGCCACTAATCAATGTTTGGTTATCATATTTAACAACAATACTGTCGATAGTATTAAAATTACTATTTCTATTATTTGGACCGAAACTTACATCAAAACCTGTAGTATCACCTGATAAGAAAATATAATCCTTCATTGCATCAGAACTCTGCTGAGAAACAGATCCACCTAATACAGAATTAAGATCTCTTAACTCCTCACGCCCATTCCAATCAGACTGTGTATAGAACCAACCGCTGTCTGGATGAACGACAAATATATCTGACTTACCAGCCTCACCATGAGGATTGCCATCGGTATAGTATTTAATAGAGCCGGTACCAATCACTTCAGGTTCAGGATCACCTTTGGTTAACCATAAATTAACACCATCACCAATTTTGACAATTTGACCATTTTGAACATCAAAACCACCAGGCTGACCACTACCACCGTTAACTTGAGTAATGTCACCAGCATTAGAGTCATCATTCGATTCTAAAGCCGTTATAGTAAGCTCAACTTTTGGTGCATCAGCAACTGGAACGACATTAATATCCAAATCCGCACTTTCACCAGTCGATGTTGTATAGGTAACAGTAGGAACATCACCAGACCAATTTGCTGTAGGCACAAATTCGTACGAACCATCAGCTCGAAGTGTTAACGAACCGACCTCTTTCGCATCATCACCAGTACCGTCTTTAATAACAACAGCTACAGGCGTTATTGCATCAACGTCATAACTTACGCCGTTAACAGTAAAAGAAGCGACAGTTAACCCGCCATCCAAGTCTGAATCATTAGATAAAACGCCATTGTCAGCATTCACTGATAATACGTTGTCCTCTATTCCATTAGCTGTATCGGCTTCGGTGTACGTAAAATTATCTACAACCGCGCTATCTCTACCCTCATCAGACACATTACCAGCATTGTCAGTTTGCGTTGCGATCACATCAATACTCGCTCCCTCAGCTACAGTTTCCGACCATGTAATCGTGTTATTACTATAACTGTAAGTACGAGTGTCGTTCTCGTCTGAGCTGATAACTTTATAAGAGCCATCATCGTTTGCCATTAGAGATAAAGACACAACACTAACGACACCGTTATTCGTGATGCTTAATGTCACCGAGCTATTTGCACCTACTTCCAGCTCTTTGCCATCCACAGTAACACTTACTTGGACTCCATCATTGCCTAACTCAGCTTTGCTAATCAATCCATCATCATTTTCATCATCTACAATACCAACAATAGGTGCCGCCGTTGCTACAACATCCAACGTCGCAACTTCGCTGTCTGTCGCTGGGTTGCCCGCTGTATCCGTCACGTCCGCTTTCACGGTGATCGCACCATCAACCAGACCGGC
>NZ_FQVF01000010.1 GCF_900129155.1 Marinomonas polaris DSM 16579 | reverse complement strand
GCCCAAATATGAAGTATTAGTCCACAGCGATCAGGGTAGCCAATACGCGAGTTCTGATTACCTTGCTTTTATGAGGGCTCATAACTTGATTCCTTCAATGAGTCGTCGAGGAAATTGTCATGATAACGCGGTTGCGGAAAGCTTTTTTGCCACCTTCAAGAAGCGAGTGACAAAACGAAAGATATATTCGACAAGGGAAGAAGCGAAAGGTGAAATATTTAATTTTATTGAGATGTTCTACAATCCGATAAAACGTCATTCTCATACAGGCGGCGTGTCACCTGCAAAGTTCGAAGAAATGTATTTTTTAGAAGAAACTACTGTCTAGCAAACTTAGGGAAGTCCAATTTACTAAAAACACTTGCACCTACTCTTCTATCGAATCCTCATAACTGTATTCTGCTTCACCGCTGTCGATGCCTTCTTGAATAAGGCTGCGAAGTGTTTGCAGTTTTGTCTCGTCGATGTTTTGCTGGTCATTATTAGTTTTTCTATCTTTGTCCATTTGTCTCTCCTGCGTTTACGCACTTTCATCATTGTATTAACAAAGTCTAAGCTTAGTATGCGACCACAACAAACATTTCGATACTACTCCAGCTCTAATCAACCCCAATAACGAAAAAGGCCGCCAATTGCTTGGCGGCCTATCTGGTTTCGCAGGTCATGGTGCTCTCCTTTTTATCTTAGGTTTTGCTTGGATTTTAAAAAGGAAATCAGTTCTTCCTTGTTGATCATTTCAATGTGTTTGCCTCTGCGGATTGTCAGTTTTCCCGCTTGGGCTTCTTGCTCTCCTATTATGACGATGTTGGGGATTTTGAGTTCAAAGCTGCGTTTTATTTTGCGGCCAACGGAGTGATCGCCAAATTCACACAAGACGTTTATGTCTTGTTGTTCTAGATCTGCTCGTATCTGATTGGCGTAGTCTAAAACAGAGTCATTAACAGAAACTAATGCGACGGGTTGCGGATGTATCCATTCGGGCAATACGCCTTGCGACACTTCGAGCAGTATGCCGATCCAGCGTTCAATCGAGCCATAAACGGCTTGATGTAGGATAATAGGTTGCTCTGCTTTGCCCTGTTCATTGTCGAATTCTAATTCGAAACGATCTGGTAAGTTGAAGTCCAGTTGTATTGTTCCGCACTGCCAAATTCGCCCCATGGCATCTTGTAATGCCAGTTCAATTTTTGGCCCATAAAACGCGCCTTCACCAATTTGAATTTCAAAAGGAACACTTTCCGCCTGACAGGCTTCTTTAAGTATGTCTTCCGCACGTCGCCACGATGCATCGTCGCCTAATGCTTGCTCTGGTTGTGTAGAGATTTTGACTTCTAGAGCTTGGTAGCCGTAGTCGTTATAAATTTGTTTTGCTCGTTGAAGAAACTGGCTAACTTCATGTTTCACCTGAGACCAGGCACAAAATACATGAGCATCGTCTTGAGTAAACTGCCGCAATCTTAGGCAACCATTTAATGAGCCGGATGATTCATTACGATGCACTAAACCAAATTCAAATAACTTCAGAGGTAAGTCTCGGTAGCTGTGTACGCCGCGTTTATACATCAATATATGAGCAGGACAAGACATAGGTTTTAAGGCGTATTCTTGGTCACCATTTTGCTCGCCACCAAAGAACATGTCTTGAGCATACATATCCATATGACCAGATATGTGCCATAGCTCTTTTTTCATTAACTGAGGTGTACGCACTTCTTTGAAGCCATATTGTCGGTAACAGCGTCGCATGTGTTCTTGTATATTTTGAAACAAATGCCAGCCATTTGGATGCCAAAATAGCATCCCCGGTGCTTGTTGTTCTGAGTGAAATAAATCGAGCTGTTCCGCGAGTTCGCGATGAGTTTTCATATCTTTCTCCTAATGAAAGATTTTTAGTGAAATACTCTGAGCGAACAACAAGAAATAGACATAAAAAAGCCCTCTGGCGATTCGCTCAGAGGGCTTTTTTAATCAAATAGCAGCTACCCTCCAAACAACCTTGTGGTCGTGGTGGTAGAGGTGCTGTATTGAAAAAAACTTAATAAAGGGTTCATGGGAATATTTTTATCACTTAATACCTTTTTAGACAACGGGTAAATAGTAAAACCTGTTTTTAATTCAATTGTATGCAAATAGCACGCTCTACTTTTCCGTTATCCGAATACAGTTGCGGCCACTTTCTTTGGCTTGATACAAGGCTGAGTCTGTTTGTTGGAATAGTTGTCGCGGATCTGAAATTAGTTCTGGCCAGTTTGATATGCCAATCGAAATGGTGATATTTTCGAGCAAGTACCCTTCATACTCTATTTGTGTTTTTTCAACAGCAGCCCTTAATTGCTCGGCTTTTCGTAAGCAGTCTTCACTTGTGACTCTAGGCATAACAACGACAAACTCTTCTCCTCCCAAACGACAAACAATATCACCTTCATGGAAAAAGTGACTCAGTAAGCTAGCGAGGGTTTTCAGTGCTTCGTCACCGGCAGGGTGACCATAGGTGTCGTTGAATTTTTTAAAGTAATCGATATCGCAAATCAGTAGCGATAACGCTTCTTGATTTTGTTCAGCAGATGCAATTTCATGTTCCATAACCTCAGAGAAAAAGCGGCGATTTTTTAACCCTGTGAGCTCATCTTCATAGGAAAAGCGTTGCAGTTCCTCGCGTAAGGCTATATTTGCTAAGGTAATGTTTATTTTTTCTACCGCTCGCTTTAGCAGTTTCATAAAGTGCGCTACAGGATACCCATTAAGAACTCCTGTTGCCTGAACTTGCAGTAGCGCAACATAACGAACAGAACCTTGCTGATTAACGACTCTGAATGGAAAAACGCCCTGCTCGTTATTAAACTTAAGCTTGATCAGCGCTGTATTTTTAGGAAGAGGAGCGTCAATGGTATGACCCCAGCTGTGAACATTTCGCCATTCATCTGTAACCGCAATGCTAAATACACCAGAAAAAGGCGCACAAAGTGCTTCGATGTTATTGGCTATCTTTTCAATTCCTACTTCTAGTGTATGGCAGCTTTCTAGTTCAAAGATAATATCACTGACAATTTCAAGCTTTTCTTGCTGAAATAACAAACCATTAGCGCGTAATGCTTCTTGCTTTACCATAATGCTCAGCTGCTCGGTACGCTCAATGACTTTAGACTCTAATGATATATTCAGCTTCGCTAATCTTCTTTGAGTAGACAAATAATGGTTAAAAGACAAACCAATGATCGCTACAGAAAATAGCAGCGCACCACTAGAAACAGGAACAGAACTCCATGATATCCAATTATGTGCAACCGCCATATCAAGCATCATTACAGAGCAAAAACCAAAGTAAGCCAGAATAAGTAATTTTTGCTCCAGACGGACACGGTTAAACACCAATAGAACAAAAACTACCAGCAGGAGTAACGTCACGATAAACATGCCATCAAATGCTGGATAAAGCTGAGTAAGATGAAGGAGGCCAGACACGCTTCCAATTGCTGCTAACAACAAAAACACAAAATGAGCACGCCAGAGCCACTGAAAATGACGAACCTCTAAACCGGCATCTGATAACCACTCAGCCAACAACATAAACATTGGAATTGGGAGTAAAAAATACGCGTACGCACCGATATAGTTCCAAAGTAAGGGTTGATCCCAAATGAGCTTCATAGCTGGAATGTCTCCCAACACTAGTCCCGCTGCCGCAAGAGAAAAGAGACATACATTGAGAAATTGGCGACGCTGACCTTTTAACATGGCAAAAATAGCCGCCATTAACGCAATAAAAATGGTCACGCCAGCGACTATAAAACCTTGCAATGACTCTTCGATAATTTGTTTCAGGGCATCAACTCGCTCGGTGAGCTTTCGCTCTCCCCAAAAGCCAATATTTATATAATTTGAATACACCCGAAAATAGAGTGTTTTGCCCGCAAAATTCTCAGGCAGAGTAATCATGTGCCAAGGCCAACCAGCAAATACACCTACACCATTCTGATCTAACTGACCATGTTTATAAATAAGCTCACCATCCAGATACACTTCAGCCAATAAATCTATACTGGACGCGTAAAATACAGGATCTCTATAAACATGTTGCGGAAGTTTTATACGAAACCAAACATTATCATGAGCACCACGAGCAGGTGGATCGGCAGGAAAAGCAATGGGTTGCCAATCAGCTAGGCTATTTTGTTGCGTCCATAAGGGAACACCATCAGAATTAAACGCAGAGTCTCCCCACGCATATTCCCAACCGTCATCTAAATTCATATCCTGCGCAGATACGTTTGCCGGCAAGCACAATAATGCTGTAGCAAAAAACAACGAAATAAAATAAAAAAATGCAGTCTGTAATTGCTTCAAGATATTACTCAACCAAAGCTTATATTAAGGGAACGAAATGCATCCTATGCATCTCAATACTTCAGTCACTTTCCTTTCATTAACAATATGCTCTTCCCCTTGGCATATTTACATCCTAACTCAAAGTAGATATTGGTATTGTAAAGAATCGTTTTGGTGTTCAGTAAGTAACCAATAAAACAGAAGAACGATCTATAAAGTACTTCAGTGCAAAACCTTCTAGCCTAAATAACGTTGACCGATATCTGCCTAGTGCTGACAAAATCCATAACAATCCCCCTATCTCCATTTGCTTCTAACAAAAGCCCTTCTCTATAATGACATCCATATCCAACAGTCCATGCAATTTTCAAGGCGGTTTTACGATGGTGTTTATAAAGGTTTCTTTTAAGGCCGCGCTGGCGGCGGTGTTAGTTGTGATGGTGGGTTGTAGTTCTTCGCCTACAGGTCGTAAGCAGTTTACAGTGCTGCCAGACAGTCAAATGAATGAGATGGGTATTCAGTCTTTTACTGAGATGAAGAAGGAAACGCCTGCATCATCGGATGCGAAGTTACGTGAACAGGTACAATGTGTGGCGGATACACTAATTGCGGTGTTACCGGATAAATATCGTAATCAAGATTGGGAAGTTGTGTTGTTTAACGATGAGCAGGTAAACGCGTTTGCTCTGCCAGGCTATAAGGTGGGTGTTTATACTGGCTTATTAAAAGTAGCGGACAATCAATCTCAGTTGGCGGCAGTAGTTGGGCATGAGTTGGCGCACGTGATTGCGCGACACGGTAATGAGCGCGTTTCGACTCAGTTGGCGACTAGCCAAGCTTTGGCGCTAGGGTATCAGTTGAGTGGTGAGGAATCACCAGAGAAAATTGCAATTTTCCAAGCATTGGGTCTTGGTGCGCAGGTCGGTATTATTTTACCCTTCAGCCGTTCGCATGAATCAGAAGCCGATTTACTAGGCTTAGAATACATGGCGGAAGCGGGCTTTGATCCGCGAGAAAGCGTTCAGTTGTGGCGTAATATGAGTGCTGGCGGCGAGAGTAAAACACCTGAGTTGTTGTCGACTCACCCATCAAACTCTAATCGTATTAAAAATTTACAAGCCAATTTGCCAAAAAATCTGCCGATTTATGAAGCCTTGGTTGCGCAGAATAAAGAGGCAAAATGTTACTAAGTCTTAAATCAAGACCTTAAACTAAAAACCATCAGAGACAAGTTAGAGCGTAAAAGTTAATCGCGATTTAACCTGTCTCTGAGCCGTTTAAGTGCTGATAAACAGATCTACTGCCCCTTTCCCTTTATTTCCTCCTTTCCAGTAAAAATCCATCTACTTCCCTCTGCTATTTTTTTGCGGTCTATTCTAGACATTAGTCATAAGCAGAATTTATTAATCATAACCTAATACAAATTCTGTAATATTTCGCGAATTAGGTGTAATTTCCACGAAGTTTCAAGCTGTACTCGTCATTTCATTAACATTTAGAAACATTGCACTCAAAATCTTTATGGTAATATTCGGCCAATTTTCTAAGACTGATTATCAGCTAGTCTTAGTGTTCAATTTATATTAAAACTCGCAAACCAATATATTGTATATATCGCTACCTAAAGATGTTTTGATAGTGAATAACAATCAGGCTCGATGTTATTAATCTGTATAAGTATGAGGGAAAAATGCCGCTTATCTATTCGCATAGAACAATGCCATTATGGTTAGGAATTATGTTTTTATGTGCTTTGAATGTGGCTCATGCGAACACCTCTACTCCTCTTTCAGATTATTTCAAAGACACTTGGTCTACTCATGAAGGCCTTCCACACAACAGTATTAATGCCATCGCGCAAACTTCTGATGGTTATTTGTGGTTTGCTACTTGGGAAGGTGTTGCCCGTTACAATGGTCGTGATTTTCGTTTTTATGAGCGCTCGGATAAAACGGGCATTTTAGATTCAGGTATTCGAACTCTCGTATCAGACTCTGATAATGGCTTGTGGATTGCTGGAGTGAGAGGTGGCATTACGTATCGCCAAGGTAATCTCTGGCAGCCACAATCTGCTGCTGCAAGTATGGTAAATAACGTGCTCAAAGACAGTTCCGGCGACCTTTGGATAGCCGTTGAAGGGTTGGGCGTTTTTCATCGGCCAAAGCCAAGTATTGAAAATGTTGCCACTGAAGAAGTTTGGGTATTACAGAACATTAGTGCTTACCGATTACTTGAAGACAGTAAAGGTCGAATTTGGGCGACAACTGAAGAAGGTTTATATCATCTAAATGGGCAAGACAAACAAGAAATATTAACTAAGTTCAATCTACCAAAGTTACATGTTTATTCCATTCTGGAAACTCACGACAAACGTCTATTGGTGGCCACTGAAAGAGGCGCTTTTATTTTAGAAGATAATAGAGCCAGCATTGTACATCCTAGTTTGGCAGGTGAAGCCATTAGCGCTCTAATGGAAGATGACGAAAACAACCTGTGGTTAGGTACTATCAAGAATGGCCTTATAAAGGTCAGCAATAGCCACATAGAAAGACTAAATACTCATTCTGGTTTGCCGAATAATCGTGTGTTATCCATATTACAGGACTTCGAAGGCAGCATTTGGATTGGCACTAATGGCGGTTTGGTGCGTCTGCGCAAAGCGCCTTTTACTACTTGGACTAAGAGCCGCAATCTAGTAGGCGATTATGTTCGCAGCGTTATCGACATTGATTCCGATACTGTACTGGTTGGCTCAAGTGAAGGCCTTAGCCTTATTCATAACAATATCGCCCGTAATGCGCGCGCTAATAATAGCGCTCCTGTTTCTGTCCTTAGCTTTGCTAAGCAGCATGATGGTGGTATTTGGGTAGGCACTTATCTTAATGGTCTAATGCTCTGGAAAGATCAGCAATTAATCCCTCAGTTTGATCATGGAAATGGGTTACCCAGCGATGAAGTCAGATCCATTTTAGAAGACAGTCACGGCAATTTATGGATTGGTACAACCAATGGCCTTGTGCAACGAAATGCCGCTGGCCAGCAACAAATTTTCACTCGCAATAATGGCCTACCTGACAATTACATCATGGCATTGGCAGAAGACGACCGAGGCCAAATTTGGGTAGGAACTGGAGTGGGTGTTGCCAAATTAACATCCAATGGTTTTGAAATTGTTCCTATTAATAACCTCGAAGAGGCTGAATATGCTTTTGGCTTCTGGATGGAGGAAGGTTATGTCTGGATTGCTACGGACCGCGGCTTAATTCGATATAACCAACAAGATGGACAGCTAGGCTTGGTTGGACGGCGCTCAGGCTTGCCCATCGATAAACTATTCCAAGTAGTTTATGACGGTACTAATGGGCTTTGGCTAACCAGTAATCGTGGCATTTGGCGAGTCGACTATCATGAGGCTCATGCTGTGGCTGATGGTCGCCAAAATGAGATTGCGTTTGAGCATTTTTCAGAAAGTGATGGATTAGCAAGCGCTCAAGCAAATGGCGGCTCGAACCCTGCAGCGGTTGCTATGGACAATGGCAAGCTCTGGTTTGCCACTTCTAAAGGTGTTGCCATGATAGACAGCTCCACTATCTCGCAAAAAAATACAACACGTTTGCCTCTCACCATAGAATCTATATTGGCAGACGGATTTGAACTGTCTGCCAATCAACAAAACATATTACCTGCAGGTACTAATAGAGTCGTATTTAACTATGCAGGACTCGGATACATCATGTCTTCCCGTATTGAATATCGGACAAGGCTAGTAGGTTTTGAAGATAACTGGGCTTCTAGGGGCAAAAATACCATTGCCGAATACACCAATTTAGCACCAGGTAAATATAAGTTTCTGGTCAGTGCCCGATACCCATATAGTGACTGGAATAATGCTGATCAAGTTTATGAGTTCACTATTTCACCTCACTTCTGGCAGCGCATAGAATTACAGATAAGCTTGGCATTCTTAATATTAGTCATTTTAGCGAGTAGCATAAAATGGCGCGTACAACGATTGCAAAAAAGTGAGTTAAAACTAAAAGCCCTAGTCGAAAAACAAACCTATGCATTGCGTCAACAATCGGAAGATTTCCAGCGTCAAGCCAATGAAGATAAGTTAACTGGCTTGCCAAATCGACGTGCTTTTGACAAATGGCTCAGCGACAAGTTTATTCAAGCCAAGCAGCAACAAACACCGCTCGCCTTGGTTATTATGGATATCGACCACTTCAAAAAAATCAATGACCATTATTCTCATTTGATTGGAGATAAGGCGATAAAGGCGCTCGCTAAACAGCTAAAACTGCTTGCCGATCATCAGATACATGCTGCTCGTTGGGGCGGTGAAGAATTCACCTTGATGATTAAAGATATGAATGATGCAGATGTGGCGGCTTATTGCGAAAATATACGTCATTGTATTGAAACTTATGACTATAGCGACATCGCAGCCGATTTGACCATGACGGTCAGTATGGGCGTGGCGTTTGCTCATCAAGTAGAGAGCTACCAAGATTTACTCCGCCTCGCCGACCAAGCCTTATATCGAGCCAAAGAGCAAGGCCGTAACCGAGTTGAAATTTGGCAGTAACAGCCTTTAAGTAATGACCTATTTCTAGCAGTTTCTTAAGCTTGCCGTATGTAGAATAAGATAAAAAATAGCTCTAGTTCATTGGAACCAGAGCTATTTTTCTAGAGATTTAGCTTGATGCTATATAAAGACAAGCCTAGTCATTAAGGCTTGTTGCCAGCCTGAACAAGGTTATCCACCTGCCCTAGGCCAATTCTTAGTTGATCGTCTCCACAGTAACCTTTGAGAATAATTCGGTCGCCATCTTCAACAAAGGTACGTTGCTCGCCATTACTCAATGTAATCGGATTCTTTCCGCCTACGGTGAGCTCAAGAAGAGAACCGGACTCTTCAAGATCTGGACCAGACTGAGTACCACTGCCAAATAGGTCTCCCGGTTTTAGATCACATCCATTCACTGTGTGGTGGGCCACCATTTGCGCAATAGTCCAGTAAGAGTCTTTGAAGTTACTTTTTGCAAGGCGTTCAGCGGGCTGATTGTTCGCTCGCATTTTGGCCGTTTCTATCCAAACCTCTAGCTTGATGTCTATCGCGCCTTTGGTGCGGTTCGCTTTAGAGTCTAGATAATCAAGCGGTTGAGGGTCTTCAGCATCTCGCGTCCAATCACAGCGATAAGGTTCCAGCGCCGCCATCGGTACGACCCAAGGACTTAGACTGGAAAAGAAGTTTTTCGACAAGAATGGCCCTAAAGGTTGATATTCCCATGCCTGAATATCGCGAGCAGACCAGTCGTTAAACATGGACACACCAAAAACATGCTGTTCAGCGTCGGCCATTGAAATAGGCGTTCCTAACTGGCTACCTTTGCCAATAAAAATCCCTAGCTCTAATTCATAATCAAGACGTTTACAGAGTTCTAATACTGGACGCTCGGCGTCAGGTGCTTTTAACTGCCCTGCCGGACGCTTGAATGCTTCGCCCGAGACACGTATGGAAGACGCTCGACCATGATAGCCAATCGGTATCCATTTGTAGTTTGGCAACAGAGGATTATCTGGACGAAACAATGACCCAACTCGTGTGGCATGATGCACAGACGTATAAAAATCTGTGTAGTCACCAATTTGACAAGGCAAATGAAAAGCAACCTCTGACTGAGGAATCAAGCAAGGCTCTACTTTGTCTTGGTAAACACTATTGCTGAACAATTCGGTCAAACGAAGACGCAGCGCATGCCATTGTTTATGACCTAGCCCCATCAATTGATTCAGAGCGCTTTGTTTGACGGCGTCACGCAAGCTCTGATCCAAACTATCCAATAGCCCAGCTTCTTCAAGTGCGTTCAGATTAGCAATTTTATCGCCGATGCCGACGCCAATATGGTGTATTTGATCGGCACTGGAAAAGACTGCATAAGGCAAGTTCGCTAAGGGAAATTCGCAACCGGCCATGTTAGCGCTCGGCAACCAGCTGTTAATGCGATTGGTATTCACAGAACATCTCCTTGAGGTGACTTTGTTTAGTATTTATCATGTTTAACCCACTTACAGTTGTGCATCAGCTTGGGCTTCTGGCACAGCTTGCTTAAATGCTTCTAGCTGAAGACAGTTGGCTTCGATACGATACAATTTGGGATAGATTGTTAAGTCGACGTTAAAACGACGAGCGTTATACAGTTGAGGAATCAGACAGATATCCGCAAGAGATGGCGTGTTGCCATAACAAAAACCGTCATCTTCGACCATTAATTCCAAGGCGCCCAAGCCTTCGCTCACCCAATGCTGATACCAACTTTTAACCGCATCGTCGTCTAAACCCACACTAGTACGAAGGTATTTAAGAACGCGTAAGTTGTTAATCGGGTGGATTTCACAGGCAATCGCTTGCGCCATCGCACGGACTTTGGCGCGCGCAAAAGGCGCTGCGGGAAGCAAAGGCGTATCAGGATGGCAATCATTGATGTATTCGATAATAGCCAAAGATTGCGTTAGTACGCCCTCTTCATCTTGCCAGCTCGGCACCAAGCCTTGTGCATTTAACGACTTATAGTGAGAGGAATGCTGCTCACCGCCGCCGTTAACCAAGTGAACGAAAGCGGTGTCATAAGATAAACCCTTTAGAGCAAGCGCAATTCTGACTCGATAGGCCGCAGAAGAGCGCCAATAAGAATAAAGCGTACCAACGTTTTCCATTACTTCATCCTTTAAGCATTAGTTTCGATGACACCACGAGCTACTTGATCGCGCTCTATGGATTCAAACAAGGCTTTAAAGTTGCCTTCCCCAAAACCGTCATCGCCTTTGCGTTGGATAAACTCAAAAAACACTGGGCCTAACTGATTGGTAGAGAATATTTGCAGCAATAATCGTGGCGCGCCGTCGATAGTGCCATCCAGCAAAATACCGCGCGCTTTCAGCTCATCGACCTTTTCACCATGACCAGGAAGACGCTCTTCCAGCATGTCGTAATAGGTTTCCGGTGGTGCCGTCATCAGCTGAATACCGCTGGCACGCAAGGAATCAACACTGGCCATTAAGTTGTCTGTGCGCAAAGCAATATGCTGAATGCCCTCGCCATTGAATGACATCAGAAACTCTTCAATTTGACCTGAGCCACCAGCTGCTTCTTCATTCAAAGGAATACGAATTTTCCCATCGGGAGCCGTCATCGCTCGTGACGTTAAACCAGTATATTCACCCTTGATATCGAAGTAACGAATCTCGCGAAAGTTAAATAAGGTTTCATAGAAGCGTCCCCAATAGGCCATACGACCTCGGTAGACGTTGTGAGTCAGATGGTCAATCTCGTAAAAGCCATGACCTACAGGCTTTTTATCTACATCTGGCAGGAACTCGAAATCAATATCATAGATGGATAAACCATCGTCATAACGGTCGATTAGATAAATAGGCGCGCCACCAATCCCCTTGATTGCAGGCAACCTAAGTTCCATAGGACCAGTCGGAATATCCATTGGTTTAGCACCTTTAGATAGAACATACTCGTAGGCTTTGTGTGCATTTTTAACACGAAACCCCATGCCTGCTGCGGCATTGCCGTGTTCCTGACCAAAGTAATAGGCCTCACTGCCTTTTTCTTTATTTAAGATAAAATTAATGCCGCCTTGTCGATAAAGCTCGACATCTTTCGAACGGTGTTTCGCGACTAATTCAAACCCCATAAGCTGAAACACTTCCGCTATTTTCTCTGGGTTGGGGCCTGCAAACTCTACAAATTCAAAACCGTCTAATCCAACTGGGTTTTCAAATAAATCTGCCATTTCTGTATTCCTATTTATCGTTATATTTGGAAAATAATGTATTTAAAAGGCAATGATTTTAAGCCTGTGAAGGCGGCGGAATAGCAATTCCCCGCACACTTCGAGACCAGTGGAGTGCAATAGATAATTGTAGACGCCCAGAGCAAAGATTACCCATTGTGGCTGTCCGTACTTTTGTTGTTCCTACTTATGTTATCCGGTACGTTGAACTCTTTAATAATTTGGCTAGCTGGTTGAATGTCTTTCCAACAGCCGACATAGTCTTTTTGACGTTCAGTCGCATTCGCTGCAAAGTGGGTAATTCGCTGGGGCGCACTGGTTTCAAACATAAACGCGAGTGTTCCAGATAATTTATGGGGAGTCAATTCTGACGCTGATGCTTTTGAAAACGCATCATAATCAGGGCCATGTGGCGAACCAGCATTATGAAGACTAGCACCTCCAGGCAAAAAACCATTCGGTTTAGCGTCGTACGTACCGTAAATTAATCCCATAAACTCAGCCATGACATTACGATGATACCAAGGTGGACGAAAGGTATTTTCAGCAACCAACCAACGATCACCAAATACCACCACATCTATATTTGCCACACCGGCAGTTTGGCTTGGTGACGTCAGAACTGTAAAAATCGAAGGATCAGGATGATCATAGCTTATCGAGCCAAGAGTATTAAAGCGTCTCAAATCATATCGATAAGGAGCATGATTTCCATGCCAACCAAGCACATCAAATGGCGAATGTTCAAGGGTGAATTCACGAAAGCGCCCTTCTCTCTTTTCAATCACCCAAGTTGCTGATTGTTGCTCTACAAAGCTCGCCGTTGGATATTCAAAGTCACGTTCATTCGCCAAACCATTCGCGCCTATGGCACCGCGATTAGGCAATTCAAAAGGTGAACCATAATTTTCTAACAAGTAAATTTGGGTTGTATTTTCAGTACTTAATTCAACAAATGCAGAACGCGGAATAACACCAAGCGAGCCAACACCAATATCCAGCACACCAAACTCAGTCCGCAAGCTAATAGACGAACTGATCGGCATGACCAACATTTCTGCATCATGGTTTTGTAATACAGGCTGTTGCCGCTCATACAATGTAGCAATACTCGCTGACATACCAATTTGCGAGCTTGCAGAGCCTGCGATAGTTAAGGTGCGAACAGACTCAACCCAATGCCCTTCTACAGCCGCTAATGGATTCCATCTAAGCGGATCAAAGGCGATTTGCGTATTGCTATCGTCTGATTGAGATACCCAGTTAACGAACTCAACCAAGTCTCCGTCAGCTCGATGCGCAACACTGGGTCTAATGCGGTACATCCAGCTACGTAGATTGTGCCCTTGGGGTGCCGTAAATGCAGAGCCACTGATCTGTTCTGCATATAAACCAAATGCGCAGCGCTGAGGACTGTTCTGTCCAATAGGCAAAACGCCCGCTAACGCCTCGGTCGAATGATAATTTCTAAAGCCGCTGAGATAAGACATGACTTAAGCCGAAATAGTAAGTGAAAATATATATAATCATTTCAAATGAAACGAGTCAACTCATTTCATTTGAAATGAATAAGCTGCTTTTGTAGGCAAATTTTTTTATAGGTTGCTTGCAAGTTAAGCTTTACACTAGGCTCTATCGCGGTCCATAAGCACACGCGCTTGTATATTTTTGATGTTTAAAGAGTCTTAGAAAAGGTAAGTAAATGTTTGATCTAAATAACTTCATTCCATATCGCCTTAATCAGGCCGCTCAGCAAACATCCGAAGCCTTGGCTCGTAAATATAGAAATCAATATGGATTAACCGTTCCTGAATGGCGCGTGCTGGCTCACTTAGGTAAGTATGACAAGCTCTCAGTAAGAGATTTGGAAAAAGCCATCGGCTTAGATAGAGTCGCGGCGTCTCGGGCGGGAACAAGCCTGTGTAGCAAAGGCTGGGTGCAAAAAATCGCTAATGAACAAGACCGTCGCTTGGTCGAGTTTTCCCTGACCGACGTCGGCCGAGAACATTATGGAAAAGTCGTTGTACTCGCCACTTCTACAGAAGAATTACTGCTAAAGACACTAAGTAAATCTGACCAGAAAAAGCTGTTAGAACTGCTTTGCAAAGTAGAAGAAGCCGCTAGAAAAATATCTTAGCGGTTTCCCATCACATTATAAATTCCGCGTTGTACTCTTCTCTTTCAAAGCCTGCGCGCTAGGCTCACTAACAACATGCAGCGTTCGTTGAGGAAACGGAATCGTCAAGCCTGCCGCTTCAATCGACTCTTTAACTTGTTTGTTTAAGTCCCAGTAAGTCGGCCAATAGTCATCCGTTTTTGCCCACGCTCTAAGTTGAATATTCACCGAGCTGTCCATCATAGACACAACCATTGCCTGAGGAACAGGATCAACCAAGAGTCGAGGCTCATCTCCCGCCACTTGCCTAAGCACAGATAAACCTACATCAATAGAATCCGAATAAGATATTCCGACAACAATATCCATTCGTCTCTTACCATTTCGAGTGAAATTTTTAATGTGGCCACCCCACAAAACACTATTAGGGCAAGCGATATATAAGCCATCGACGGTCTCAAAAACGCAGGTAAATAGATTTATTTCTTTTACCGTTCCTTGCGTAGAGCCAAATTCAATAAAGTCACCCGCTCGAAATGGCCGCAATATCAGCAACATAATCCCCGCGGCAATATTACTTAATGTGTCTTTTAACGCTAATCCAATAGCCAAACCGGCCGCACCAACCAAGGCAATAAGACTGGCCGTATTGACACCAAATATATCTAAAATAAACACGCCACCTATAACATAAACCGCATAACTGACGACGGTTGAAAATATAGGTGTCAAAGTTGCATCTAGCTTATTAAGCTTAGAATTCGTATTCAGTATTGCCCTTCGCACAGCTTTTGCTATGTATGAACTGGCTATGAATATTACGATTGCCAATACAATTTTATAACCAAGAGCAATGATTGTGTTGGAATGATTTTGCCAAAATTGAGCGAATAACTCTTCCATAGACTTCTCTTCTTAATTCCTGTCTGACCGATAAAATTTTAAATCACCCAATGACTGATGAGACTAACCAGACATTATAAGCGGCAAAAGCGAGCAACAGAACGGCTCCTTCATAGCGATTAATACGACCAGCTCGACGGAAACCATATGCCATAATTAATAACACAACCGTCATCCCCATCATCACCAGCCAATCGCGTGACAGTACATCGGCAGACAAGTTTGTCATTGGCGATATAGTACCCGCAATCCCTATTACTGCCAGTAGGTTAAACATGTTCGAACCAACCACATTACCAATGGCAATATCATGTTCACCTTTTCTAACGGCAATAATAGAAGCCGCCAGTTCTGGCAGCGACGTCCCCAATGCAACAATCGTAAGGCCGATAATCAAATCGCTCACCCCAAATGCCTGGGCAATATTCACCGCTCCCCATACCAATACACGAGAACTAATGATCAACACAACAAGACCAAACACCAACCAAAAAATGGCTCTGGATTTAGACATAATATGAGTCACCAGCTCTTGTTCCATTTCGCCTTCGAGTGCATCACCTTTGCCTTTCATTGCAGAATAAATACTCCAGCCAACCAAAGCAAAAAAACCAACCAACAAAAGTGCAGACTCAAAACGTGTCAACGACCCATCCCAAATCAAATAACCAAATACCAAACCAATTAACAGCAACAACGGAAGTTCTTTTCGAACAATATTAGATTGCACCATAATCGGCGCAATCAGGGCCGTCACACCCAAAATCAACCCCGTATTTACAATATTCGAACCCAGCGCATTACCCAAAGCAAGATCAGGATTACCATCCATTGCTGCCATCGCAGACACCACCATTTCTGGTGCCGAGGTACCAAAACCAACAATCACCATACCAATCAGCAATGGAGGCATACCTGCGTATTTTGCCGCCACAGCCGCCCCTTCCACAAACCGATCCGCACTCCACACCAGCAAAATAAAACCACCTAATAAGGCGAAAATAGCGAGCGTCATAACGTTACCTCACGGATAAAGGAAAAAGACGATGTATAAAAAACAGTGGACAGAAATCGTAATGATCTCGACAAACAAAACACAAAAGTTAGAAAAGCAATGATAGGAAACACAGTCTTACCCTCGGGGTGGAAATGACAAAAGGCAAGAATTGCCCTCCACCCCGAGAACAACGCTTGCCTTAAGTCTGGTCAATCCAAAAAACTGGACATAACCGCCACGAACGACTGTTCGGAGACTGTTGACGGTTATCTCAGACAAAGCTGAGAGACTACTCCCCTAAGGTTTTAGGAATCATATTCCTATTTTTTCGGCTTAACAATAAGCACAGAGCGAGCAAAACAACGCCTAGACTATCTTTACCCTTTTCCGACAAATTCAGTGGTTCAACACTATTCTTATTGGCTTTTACGTAAGCTTGTCTGAGATACGGTTGAAACGAAGGGTGTCACCCATCATTAAAACCCCGTAAAATGCCGACCCTTGGTACGTATGTACTGTGAAGTGACGTGTGTGCTGTTAAGTGAAATGATATCAATAAAAGAGACTATAGAATGACCGAACAAACTCAAGTAATCGCAACGCACAATGCAAACTTTCATGCAGACGACGTATTTGCCGTAGCCGCACTTAAAAGCATTTTTCCGTCTGTAGAATTAGTACGTACACGTGACTTAGAAATCATAGCCAAAGCCGACATTGTGGTCGACGTAGGCGGTATATACGACGCCGACAAAGGCCGTTTTGATCACCACCAAAAAGGCGGCGCAGGTACACGAGAAAACGGCATTCCGTTTTCCTCTTTTGGCTTGGTTTGGCAAAAATACGGCCTAGAAATATGCGCGGGTAATCAAGAAGTCGCTAACTCGCTGGATAAAAATTTAGTATCTACCATCGACGCCATAGATTGCGGACACGTAGAAGGCGTACAAACAGGCATCAGTCTGAGCCAAACCATCTCTATGTTTAATCCTACATGGCAAGAAGAAGGCGATTTTGATGCCTGTTTCGATGAAGCGGTTGCCTTTGCATCTCGCATATTAACTCGGTTCATCGCCGCAGCAAGCGGAGGCGTAAACGCAAAAACCATCGTAGCCGACGCTATCGAAAAAGCCGAGGATCCAAGAGTCATCGTGTTAGAACAATACACGCCATGGAAAACTACGGTTCTTAGATTATCGCAAGATGCCTTGTTTATGGTTTACCCATCTCAAACAGGACAATGGCGCATACAAACCGTGCCTGTCGAACTAGGCTCGTTTGAAGACCGTAAAAAACTTCCCGCGCCGTGGGCTGGATTGTCAGATAAAGAACTACAAGACGTAACAGGTTTAGACGATGCCATGTTCTGTCATAACGGCTTGTTTATCGCAGGCTGTGAATCGTTTGAAAATACGATGAAAATGGCAGAGATGGCGCTGGCGTACTAACGAATTAAGGTCATAAGGGGTTGGAATTTCGCAGCCAGCCCCCAGCTCCTAAGTTATACATTCATTACCACACGGGAGTACAAATATGAGTCGTCATTTTGAACAAGCCGAAGGCTTGTGTGAAGAAAAAGACCCTGCAACGAACGGGTTTGTATTCAACCAAACCATGTTGCGCATTGCCGATCCTGTGCGCACACTCGATTTTTATACCCGAGTGATGGGTATGACGCTATTAAAGAAACTCGATTTTCCCGACATGAAATTCAGTTTGTATTTTCTGACTCACGGTGAAGATTTCTCTGATATCAGTCACGATGATTCAGAACGAACGGCGCAAACCTTTGGTCGACCTGCCATGTTAGAACTGACCCATAACTGGGACGATACCGCAGACAATACGCAATATCACAATGGTAACAGTGATCCTCGTGGTTTTGGTCACATTGGTTTTCATGTGCCCGATCTAGAAGGCGCGTGTCAGCGTTTTGAAACGCTAGGTGTGCCATTCCAGAAAAAACTAAGCGATGGCAAGATGAATAACATTGCCTTTATTAAAGACCCTGACGGTTATTGGATTGAAATTTTCAATGCAAGCCGCATGGCAAGTTAAACGACATTAAGCAAAAGGCCCCTTTGCAACATGACAAAGGGGCCTTTTTTCTGCTGTGTCATTTCGCCAAGAATGTACTAAGGCACAACTTCGAAACCGCGTGTTTACAAAGTGTTATATACCGTATTGCTAACCCTTGTTTGCACCGCCTTTATTTGATCTTTCATTTCTCTTCTGTTTCTTACGGCTATTTTTCTCAGTGACAATTTTGATGGCTTCGTCTTTGGTTAAATGGGGATGCTTAGCAATCAGCTCTTCCACTTTTGTATCAAATGCGGTCATTTATAAATCTCTTGTATTAAAGTACGAATAAGGTCGGTATTTTAGCTCAGGAAGTGTTTAGAAGATAATAATTCTTAGCAGCTGCTGATGTGCGTTTTTGAATCTAGGTAAATAATAAGCCGTATATACCGCCCAAGATTGCCGCTTGGTCATGAAAACATTAGGCTTAGGCAAGATAACCCGTCTTTTATGTATCAAGGTAAAAAATGAATATTGTCTTTCTTGGAACATCGGCAGGCGTTCCCACCAAAACTCGTAATGTAACCGGCCTCGCGGTACGCGAAGAAAGAGGCAATGGCTGGTACCTTGTTGATTGTGGTGAGGGAACGCAACATCAGATACTTCATACCAATTTATCGATCAATGCCTTACAAGCTATCTTCATCACTCACATTCATGGCGATCACTGTTATGGCTTGCCAGGCATATTGGCAAGCGCCGCCATGAATGGTCGCAAGGCGCCATTGAAAATTATGGCACCAAGTGGTGTAAGAGAATGGGTGGAAGCGACTCAGCAACATACACAATTGTATCTGCCCTATGAAATTGAGTTTGTCTGTACTGATGATCTGCCATCTGTCGAGTTCAGAAAAGTTCGCGTGGAAACGGTCGCCCTGTCTCACAGAGTCCCTTCTTATGCCTATTGTTTTACCGAAAAAGACATCAACCCGCGCTTGGATGTGGAAAAACTGGAGCGGCATAACATCCCCAGAGGCCCACATTGGGGGCAGCTACAAAAGGGGCAAGATGTTGAACTAAACGGCAAACTAATCCATTGTGAAGATTATTTGCTATACGATAAAAACCCGCAAAAAATCATTGTAGCAGGCGACAATGACCAGCCAGAGCTATTGGCTCAAATAAGCCATGGCGCCAGTGTACTGGTTCATGAAGCCACCTACACCAAAGACCTCGTTGAGAAGTCAGGCAACAGCTACGGCCACAGTTACGCAGAGCTTGTAGCGACCTTTGCCGAGCAAGTTAACATCCCCAACTTAGTGTTAACGCACTTTAGCCCTCGCTACCAAGCCAACCCAAACCTATCCCCTTCCATCGTGGACATTTATCAAGAAGCCAAAGCCCATTATTCGGGCAATCTGTTTCTCGCCAACGACCTTGACGAATATCAGTTGAACAAAGCTGGTGAATTGAAAAAGCTTTAAAGAGTATTTGCAGGCTTGGGCTTTAAGTGCCCAAACGAAAGGCATCAACCGCGGAATTTAGAGTCAGATGAAAAGGGCTATTTTTCATATGGTTCTAATTTCAGCATGTTGATTACAAACTGGTATAACGCCAATATTCAGCGGCGGCCTTTGCGTAGCGAAGCGGAGAAAAGGCCGCCCGGTGTAGGCCCATCGGGACCGGAACGAACTGGAATGACTGGTTAGCTTTTCTCAAGTTATTCAGTCCTCGATTAAGCTTTCTATCGGCACGCCCGACACATATTTCTGTCCCGAGTTTCGAAGACGGAACAACATGGTCTCAGCCATTTCTGAGGGAATCCTTCGAAAAGATTCCAATAATTTCTTTTCATAACCGCCCGTGTCTTCCATCCCATGCAAGGCTGTCCAAAACACACCCGCACCATCCTCCTCTGGGTAATGCTCAAACAGCTTGAATATCGCCGAGTAGTACGCCTGACAATCAGAGCTGGAAAGAGCTTGCTGTAGTAGATCCTCAAGAATTAACCAATTTCCGTCTTGTGGTTCAAACTCAGCAATTTTTTTCGAAAGTTTCTTGTCCATTTTTTAAGCTAACGCTAAGCTAAGCGGAAAAATACAGTTTGGCTAAAATTAGCGAGGAACGAGCAAAAGCCAACTGTAATTTGTCCGACTTGAAAACCCTTGTTATCTGCTGACTAGGGATTATCTTTTCGGATTTGTATCGCTTCTTCAATCCATGAATCTATATTATTTGCGATATAATTGTATACACCTTTACTCGTTGTATATGGTGGATCATAAGATTTGGCAATTGTTGATAGACGTTTTTTAGTAGTACCATGCGTCACGTAATATAGAGGATTAGCTCCTTTAGACGACTGATTATCAAGACGATCTGTAATGTTGTGTATATAAATAACTAATACACCTTTTCCTTTATTCCATGATTGAACAATCTCATGGTTTATCCATTTTCTATCAGCAGTTTTCGAACCAGCTAGAATCACCGTACATGTACGTCCTTCCATTTGTTTATCGATCCACTCCTTGATTTTTTTGTCACCGCCGCCAGTTACCGTTTCCCAGTCATTATCTTTTGCTGCTTGGTTTCCCTCAATAGCACCAATATTTCTAATTTTAGAAACTCGCCAATTATCTGGTTGATAATGAAAGCTAAAAAAACATTTCCTCGCCATAATTTCACTCCTTTATTGTATTACTTCATTTATAACAGCTATTACTACATCAACTTTCTCGGATAATGGCTTATCTGACTCTAAAAGCATCTCTAGCAACGGCACAACAACATCACTATTTTCATAATAATCAGTGGGCTTAGCCAAGATTAGTTTTAATATAGATTCAGTTGCATAACCAGTACAACCAATTGGAATACATATGTTTCCCAAATCCCTAGAGATTTCAAATTCACGTATTAAACCATTCGCTTCTACAATTGCATCGCCATCACGCTTATTGCCAAATAGAAAAACTGATATACCACTTAACGAGATCATTTTTTGTCGATATTCCTCCCAAAGCTCAGGTAACTTTTTCTTGCCTGATTCAAATTGAGGAAATGGTTTTAGTATTAGTTGGGATTCTGAAAATTTCATTGGATTAGCACTTATTGCCTCTAAAGAGCCGTTAATCACCGAACTACCAACACCCCAACCAAAACCATTAACGATTCGAAAGTTTTTTTCGATGATTTTTTTTGATAACAAATGAATAAAACCTAAAGCTTCATTTTTTTCATAAGGATCATATATTTCCGCACTTCCAGAGATGAATATAGTCTTCTTTTTAAACCTCTTTTCAATTTCTTCAAGAATGGAAGTTATTTGTGCGTAATCATCGAGAACCAAAGACTTTATTCCGTACCTCTTCAGATCATTAATAACAAGTTGCTGCTTTCTTGAATTGTAATCTAACGTAGCTTGATCTGGATTTTGTGCGTCATTTAAACAATGTTTCTTTATTAGGCAATAGTGCTGTTTTTTATCTTTTGAAAACCTAAAATTCAAACGGCTTAAAACATAATCTAAATTAGGGTCTGTAAAACTAAAACCAATAAACAAGAAAGTTTTAGTCGTTAATTCTCCCGATAAAGCATGTATAAAAGGCTCATGAGTTTGGTGATATTGCTCATAATCTTCTTTAGTCAAAATTGCATCTGATGAATGATTGGCATCACCATGCATTTTATACACAACAACATCACGTTTAGGTCTGTTTGTAAGAAGTTGTTTGTTTGTATGTTTAACATCAGCAACTTTATTCTCTTTAGCAAATGCTTGTTCAATTAAATTATCATAATTTGTTGTCCATACCGATGATATTGGTAATCGAGCAATAATATTGTGATTTAACGTTTCCTCAGCATTTTCAGTAAACTCTTCAATGATCTTCCTATTAATTTTTGACCTTGTTCTATTCTCATTGACATGAAATTGAGCTAGAGATACCAAATCATTTTCGCGATCAATAACAAGTCCTAGATCATGTGCAATTTCTTGCATTAATTCCGACCAGTTCACAAAACCTGCCGGAATCGATAACCCAGCTCCAGCAAAAATAGAAGCAGTACCTTCATTGAGATCTTTCACATAATCTCTAATAAAAATTTCAATCTCATGTTCAAATTTCAATACAACATCCTTATTTTAGTAATTGGTAAATATGATTAAAAACACATAACGCCTCAATAACCGGCGCAGCTTTGCTGCGTCCGGCGCCTGAAAGGCGCGTAGTTGATTGACTTGTTAGATTTCATGGTAAACGGACTTGCTTAAAATCAATGTCTTTAAAGTCGATACACATAATTTTGGTAAAGTGACTTACATTTACATCAGAATCAAACCGACTAAAATCAACACCTTTATCTTTGAAATGACCAAACACTTTAGACATGGCTGAAATAAATATTGGAACGATATTTATATAAATCTGCTTACTAGGATAGCGTTCGCTTATTGCTTGCGATGCAATTGAACTAAAGTAAAGATCTTCATTCAGTTGCTTTGTTAATTTCTCTCTATTCTTTTTGCCCATTTTATTTTCTAAGTAAGGGGATGCCCTAGAGTCGTCAATACGGTCTAAAATTTCATCAAGCCTATAGAAATACCGAGATGTATATGCCCCACTATTAACAATGTGACTTGCCATAAGAAATGCAGCGCCGCTATTTTTTTCTAAACTTTTATTATGAAACATCTCATAATTCCAACTATGGAACAAAGTATGGTCACGATGGTGTATTGCGTTTCGAAGTAGTATCAATAATGATGTATCTGCATTCCCAAAGTAGTCAAACTCAGACTTCGACACGTCATAAAGGCTATGGAATGCCTCAAGCTTTGCTTCAAATGCCCGATCAAGATTGTCAATTGCTTCTTCTCGATCTACAAGTTTCAGCCTATCGAACCCTGCGCAAACTTCTGAATACATTCTCATTGAGTTTGATAGCTTATCTATAGCTAATTTAATTACTTCCACTCGAACTCCATTTGGAAAGCTAACATCTATGGACATCCCATTTTTTTTGCAAGCAAAATCAAGATCTAACAAGAACAGTTTTGCAGCCATCTATTCGGATTTTTAGTAAAGCTTTTTTTAGCTTTTATCCCTGATGAACTACGCTCTTTTGCCACCACTCTTTTAACCAACAACCATTACTAAATCTTCCATTACAATAAACTGACAATACAATGGAAAAGCCAGAAAAACCATAAGACTTTTGTGGAATTTCACTAACAAGATAAACGCCAGAGGGATGGTTCCCCGCCTTCGCGGGGATGACGGTTTATGGCGATGTTTGGTTTGCCTAATGCTTGATGAGGTTGGAGGCTCTTAACCCCATCTTCCGTCTTCCCCTTGAAGAAAGGGGAAGAGACTTGGCAGCAGTATTGAATGAGTTATGCGTTTACGAGCAACGGCAGATCACGCTTCGCTCATCGTGCCCTACGATTTGGTAATTTATTAGCTTAGCAGCTGTTAGAGGGATGGATCCCCGCCTTCGCGGGGATGACGATGTATATTTGCGGGTGACTGTTCGCCTTCGCGGGGGGGGACAGTTTATGGCGATGTTTGGTTTGCTTAATGTTTGTTGAGGTTGGAGGCTCTGAACCCCATCTTCCGTCTTCTCCTTGAAAAAGGGGAAGAGACTTAGCAGCAGTATTGAATGAGTTATGCGTTTACGAACAACGGCAGATCACGCTTCGCTCATCGTGCCCTACATTTTGGGGGTTTATGTTCAGCAGCGAGGAGCAAACGAACACCAAGAGCGAGGTCAAACGTCAATTTATCACAGTAACGTCGAGCGGTGGCATTTGCTTTGCTCCAAGGGCCATAATCCCTCCCTAGCCCTCGAAGAAAAGGGAGGGAACAGTTCGACTACAAGTACCGCCCTTCTAGGTGTTTCCTAAAATGTGCGGCATTCAAGGTTTCGCCTGTGGCGCGTTTGACGAGTTCATCCGTGGTGTGGAGTGAGGCTTGTGACCAGATGTTGTCGCTTAGCCATTGGAAGATGGGGCTTAGGTCGCCGCTTTGAATGGCAGCGTCGAAGTCGACATTTTGTATCATGGTGGCTTTGTATTGGGCTGCGTACATGGCGCCTAATGTGTAGCTTGGGAAATATCCAAATGCGCCATCTGTCCAGTGGATGTCTTGCATGCAGCCGTTTTTGTAGTTGTCTTTGGTGGAGATACCAAGAGACGCTTTCATTTTCTCATCCCACAATGCTGGTACGTCGGTGTGCTCTATTACGCCGTTGATCAAGTCACGCTCGATCTCGTAACGCATGATCACGTGTGCTGGGTATGTTAGTTCATCCGCATCCACACGAATAAAGCCTTTTTCCACTTGAGTGTAGATTTTGTAGAGGTTTTCTTCGGCAAACACAGGATCATTGTGTGCATTGAAGGCTTCAGCAGAGAGTTGTGATAAGTGGGAGATAAACGGCTTGCTGCGCCCTATTTGCATTTCAAAAAACAACGACTGGGATTCATGAATCCCCATTGAGCGCGCTTCGCCAACTGGCAATCCGGCAAAGGCTTTTGGCAAGCCTTGTTCGTAGCGGGCGTGGCCGGTTTCATGAACGATGCCCATTAAGGCTTGTACGAAGTCTTGTTCATTATAACGAGTAGTAATACGCACATCGGTTGGTACACCGCCACAAAATGGGTGAACACTTTGGTCTAGTCGGCCACGATCAAAGTCGAATTTCAGCAACTTCATCACTTCTAAGCCGAGGGCTTTTTGGGTCGCGGTGGAGAAAGTGCCTGATGGCAATATGATGGATTCAGAGCGCTGCTTTTCCAGTACTTTTTCAATCAGTTCTGGTAACCAGGTTTTCACATCGGTAAATAAGGTGTTAAGCGAGGCGGTTGTAGTGCCCGGTTCGTATTTGTCGAGCATGGCGTCATAAGCCGTAAGACCTAATGCTTCACCACGGATTTTCGCTTCTTCACGAGATAAGGCGACAACTTCTTTCCAGTTCTTCTCGAAGCCTGTCCAATCATTTTCTTTGCGCTGTGAACGCCACGCATGTTCGCATTTAGAACCCGCAATGGATTGTGCTTGTACTAAGTCTTCGGGAACGACAGTCGCTTGCTGCCACTGACGCTTCATCTCACGCAGGCTGGCTTGTTGCTCTGTGCTTAAAAACTCTTGCTCGGCGTTGCCAAACAAGTCTTCTAACTGTGGTTGAGTGGATAAGCGATGAATATGAACAGATAACTCAGCCATGGCTTGAGAGCGAGCATCACTGCCACCCGCTGGCATGTTCGCTGCAGCATCCCAACCCAGTATAGATTGGGCATGATTAAAGTGATTTAACGTTTGGTAGTGTGCGGTTAACTTGTCGTAATGAGACATAATTTAGTTTTTCCTATTCGAATAATATAGGCGCTTTAGTCATCTTTTGGACGTATACATAAGCGACGTTAGCTTAGCAACGATTGGCCCTATCTAGTATTAAATATGTGTCGCTCCTGCATTTTTATTTAATGACTTGCTCAATGACGTTTTCAATCCACGATATGGTGAGCCAATCTGGTGCTGAGGCAGAACGAGAAAACGCGATTTCTACCGCTGGAAGGCTAGGTAAAAACTCACTTTCGATGATTTCCAATGAGTCATTAACGCTAATACTGGTGATGGCGGAGATGGCTTTTTCTGCCATTAATAGGCTTTCAATAAGGGCAAGATTGGCGGTGACACAGTACAGTCGATAATCTGTGCCTTTCTTGTGCAAACCGTCGACTGCGCTAGAATGGAACTTACAGCTCGACTCGTATAAAGCCAAAGGTAATGGCGTTAGAGACTGCCAATCAAACCCTTTTTTCGCCACCCACACACCTTTTGTCTTGAAACAAAGTTAAGCCTTCGTCACTGTTGGGGGTTCGAGTGACCAAGGCCAAATCCACTTCCCCCTTGTCCATCAATTCTCTTAATTCAGCAGATGTACCGGTGCGAATCCGAAAGCGAATATTCGGTTGCATCGATTCCATTACAGACATAATGACGATCAATAGATTCGCTACGTAATCATTAGGGCAACCAAAATTGAGCAAAACGCCTTGTTGTGGACCTTTGATGGATTGCAACGCACTTTCTTGCAGCTGCAAGATTCGACGTGCGTAATGCACTAGTTGCTGACCATCTTCCGTGAGTACTTGATCTCGACTTTGCTTGCAAAACAGTTCAGTACCGACTTGCTCTTCCAAACGCTTCATCTGCATGCTAATGACCGATGATGTGCGAAAGGTTTGCATGGCGGCGCGCTGAAAACTGCCGTGATCGACAATCGCCACCAAGGTTTTTAATAGTTCCGTATCCACTGCCTTCCCCTCGCTACTCTAGCCCAATCACGTTAACTCAATCGCCTTCTGATTTATTCATCAAAATGCGTTATGTCAGTCTTCAATTTAATTGGCTTTTTTCTAATGCTTTCTTGTCGCAAGATCAAAAGGAAAGACATATGATTCTGCACGATTTTTTACCATCAGGGAACGGTTATAAAGTCCGTTTGTTATGTGCCTGTTTAGGCCTCAAAGTGACATTAAAAGAATATGATATTACCAAAGGGGAAACACACTAAATCCTTTTTGGCGATGAACCCGAACGGAAAAATTCCGGTACTAGAATTAGATGACGGGCAATGTTTAAGCGAAAGTAACGCGGTGCTTCTATATCTTACAGAACAGCATAAATTCGCCTTGTTACCAACCAATCCGATCCTTAGAGCCAAGGTTTATAAATGGTTATTTTGGGAGCAATACAGCCGCGAGCCAAACATTGCTTCACCGCGCTTTTGGCTGACTCATAACGCCATGACGGATCTAAAAAAACAAATGCTGCCGGATCGTATTCAGCAAGGTCATGCGGCGTTGAAAATGATGGATGAAACCTTGGCAAAACATACTTTTTTGGCGGGAGATGCCATGACGCTGGCGGATATTTGCTTGTTCCCTTACACCCATGTGGCAGAGGAAGGCGCCGCTTATCAATTGTCTGAGTATCCTAATATTCAGCGCTGGATTAAACAGATTGAAGCCTTGGATTGGTTTATACCGATTACTCAAGGGTGATTCATATAAATTGCCCGATGCTGAGAGCATCGGGCAATTTCAACGTTATTTTCTAATGCATCTTTTGCGTTTTCAGTGACAATTCAAAGCCACACGCATGAGCATACTTAAGAAGCGTCGCCCAGCTTGGGTTCGCATTGCCTCGTTCTAAGCGGCTAATATTGCTTTTTTGAGTATTCATCTTTTCGGCAACTTGCTCTTGCGTTAATCCAGCTTTCGTTCGCATAGAAAGCAATTGATCAATTAGATTAAACTCAGCTTCCAGCTTATCGTATTCCGCTTTGACATCAGAATTCTTGAAAGCGCGCTGTTTCAGCTTTTGTAAACTCATCTTTTTTGAACTTCCTTCTGGCGTTGACGTGCAAGCTCTAACTCATTTTTGGGCGTTTTTTGTGACTTTTTAACAAAAGCATGTAAAACATAAATATGCTTTCCTTTTAAGTAACAAAACAAACTACGCCCGATACCTTCTTGAGCCTTTGCCCTAATCTCGAACAATCCATCCCCCATAGAGTCTGTATGAGGCGGCCCTAAGTTTGCGCCATGCTTTTCCATCAGCTCTAATAATTTAATCATCCTTGATTGTATTTTAGGTGGCATTTGAAGAATTTGATCTTCCACGCCATCATAAAAGTCTATCTTCCAAGTCATATTTAACCATTCCATTGTTATCATAAATGATAACGATACTTTCTTTATTTGTCTATGCCCATGTACCATTTATCAAACACAAAAAGCCTCATCCACTCGAACCTCAGTCAGTACCGAGTTGGCGATAAAACAGGCTTCATGGGATTGATGATGAAGCTCTTTTAATATCTCTTTGCTGGGTCTTTCTCCAGCAAAGATGACGGTTGGTCGTAATACCACTTCTGTCATCATTTGTTTGCCATTGGGGCCAATTGCCAAGGTACCAATAGCCTTGTCTGTGTATTGCTCGACGATGAGTTTTTTACGAGAGGCGAAGTCCAAAAAGAACAACATGTGACAACTGGATATAGACGCCACAAAGGCTTCTTCAGGGTCAACATTCTCCGCCACAGACATAGGCAAAGGAACAATATGCGGAGAAGACGAGGCCGGCACAACCACACCACCTTCGAATTGCCATTCATGGGCACGACTGTATTTTTTGTCCGAAAATAACTGTGAGCCACGCTTCCATTCAACCGTTGCAAAATATTCCGACATTATTGCTTCCTCATCAAAACTCATTCAAGAACACTCACTTTAAGCGGTACAAGAATCAAATTAAAGACCGTTATTAAGCTATGTAAAAATGAATCCCCCGCACCATTTTTGGCACTATGCACACGCCCTTCTCCCTCGCTAATCTCTATTGGTACATCGTTTAACCAACCCAATGAATGACGATAGGAGAGAGAAAATGGAACACATCACGTTATTAGGACAACAAATACCACGCATGGGATTAGGTTGTTGGGCCATTGGTGGCCCTTTTTACAGTGGCAACAAAGCTTACGGCTATGGAAAAGTAGATGACAAGCAAAGCATTGATGCCATTGAATACGCCTACGACCAAGGCATTCGTCTGTTTGATACTGCACCAGCCTATGGCATCGGCCACAGTGAAAGCATCTTAGGGCAGGCACTAAAGAATAAACCGGATGCCATTATTTCCAGTAAAATAGGCCTAGAATGTAACCGCGTTACCAAACAATTTATTGGCCCCGAAACCGACCCAGAGACAATTGTTAAGTCTATTGATGAAAGTCTTAGTCGTTTACAACGAGAGCGTATCGGATTACTTTTTCTGCATCTTAATTCATTATCCATAGAAGAGGCTGAGCCAATTTTTGATCGGCTAGATACGCTAGTACAAGAGGGAAAATTAGGGGCTTATGGTTGGAGTACAGATTTCTCGCAATCTATTGCCGCAATGGCTGAACGAGAACACTTTCGATGCGTGCAACATTGCATGAATGTATTCTTTTCACCCAACAAAATTCAACAACTCACACAAAAACATGAGCTAGTTTCCTTTTGCCGTTCACCTTTGGCAATGGGCTTATTAACGGGTAAGTTTCAAGCTGGGAGTAGTATTACTGCTGGTGATATTCGCGGCCAATCCGAAGAATGGCTAGACTATTTTAAAGACGGCAAAGTGAATGATCATTACATTGAACAGCTAGACCGTATTCGAAGAGCTTTAACTCGCTCAGGTCGAACGCCAGCACAGGGAGCATTGGCTTGGATTTTACGTCACGATAGTCGAGCCGTCCCTATTCCGGGCTTCCGTAATCGACAACAGGTAGCTGAAAACATAGCTGCATTATCGCTAGGCAGTTTGGAAGATAACGCTTACGCAGAGATTGAACAACTGATGAATCGTCCCGTAGATTATCAAGAGCGGGAGCGTTGATACTTTTCGCAAAAAACATTCGCTATTAAGGCGGCAATAACAACAAAAAAGGGACAACAATGAGCCTAGACCCTGAAATCTGGAACGCCTTACCTCTGTTCGAACAGCTAGTTCAATGTGGAAGCATCAAAGAAACCGCGAGAAGTCTGAACATGAGTTCTGCCACCCTTACCCGTCGGCTCAATGCGCTTGAAGATCAGCTACACTGTCGGTTATTTGTGCGTTCAAACGAAGGCTTAACGCTCACCACTCAAGGCGAAGACTTTTATCACCAAGCTCATCCCTTGATCAGTCAGAGCCAAGTGTTACATCACTGGCAAAAAGATCACAGTCAGACACGATCTGTGCATATTACCGCGGGCCATTGGTCCGCGTATTTTCTGACCCAACACCTGCACTCACTAGAGAGTCAGGCGTCTCAATACGAATTAATCATTGCCCCTAATATTGAGCAATTGGACATTCAAGGACGAGAAGCCGACATTGCCATTCGTAGCCACCGTCCGACACAAGACAACCTAGTGGTGAAACAAGGCAATACCGTTCACTTCGCCCCATACTGCGGTGCTCTAAACCAACAACAGAGCGACTCACTCCCCTGGGCTCAGTTGCTTACTCATTCACAAACAACCCCAAGCAGCCTATGGCTAAATAACCAAAATGAGCCTGTTCGCTATAAAGTCAGCGATTGCGGGGCCTTATTGCAACTATTGATAACAGGCGTTGCCAAAGCCTTGTTACCCACTTTTATTGGCGAAAAAGTAACGGGGTTGCAACGCTGTGGTGCCATTATCGATTCACTCAGCCATCAGCAATGGTTAGTCATTCATCAAGTTGATAGACATCATCCGCATATTCGCATGATGTTTGATTGGCTGGTAAACACCTACGAACAACACACGACCACTTTCCAGAAACCTCAAGACTCTGATTAAAAACGTAAAAGCCGAGACATCTTTAACGGAAACGTCTCGGCTTTTTGCATTCACTGCTGTTCTAAAGCTTATTTATGACAGCCACAGCCTGTGTGTTCGTCGCTCAGTTCTTGCCAGTTTTTCAATTTACTGGTGCCGCCGATGCCTGAGTTGAAACTGTTGGTTGGGTCGGTTTTTTGGTAAAACTCACGCAATGCTGGTTTAGCAACATATTCATGCCCTACGTTATGCTCGGCTGGGTATTCCGCGCCTCGGGCGTCGTAGCTGGATAGAATTTGCTTCTTCACGGCTTTGGCGTCGACACCTTTTTTCATAATGTAGTTTTGGTGCATTACGTGACAGAAGAAGTGTCCGTAGTACATTTTAACAGCGACTTTATCTTCGATGTCTTGTGGTAGCTCTTCAAACCAATCACGCTCATTACGCGGGAATGCCACGTCAATGGTCATGATGGAACCTAAATCTTTGCCATTCATAACGTGATAACGCGTCAAGGCACCACCAGTAACGAAGCGATGCAAGATAGCTTGGTCAGCTTCACGCTTGGTACAAGCAAAGTAATCGCCTTCATTGTCTTTAAAGAAGTTGTCTAAGTAAGCTTGTGCTTCTGCGACACCGTCATTGCTGGTTTCCACGATCCAATGGTGTTCGTATTTTTCACGGAAATCTTCCATGCGTTTTGGCAAATGATTCGGGAAAAGCTGACTCGCGTATTGCATCATGATGTCGGAGAATTTAGACGGCATGAATTTCAGTTTGCCGGCCCAACGATCGACCGTGCGCTTAAGGGCAAACATTTTTGGGATGTATTTTGTACCAAGTTTATCGATCACCAAGTAGCTGTCTTTGCCATATTTTTTACTGATGTCATAGCTGCTGTTATGCATATATTCGCCAGACACAGGCAGGTTTTTAAAGGTAGACAACATATCACGGCGCATTTGTTCCATCACCGCAGGATCATTGGTGCCAATGTAGAAAACTTGATACTTTTCAGGAATAGGAAAGGTATCGATGCGCACGGCAAATACCGCCAACTTACCCGCACAACCAGATGCTTCGTATAAACGACGTGGATCGTTATTGAAACGTGATGGCGTCTCGGCATCGACGTCTCGAATGCGCTCATGGTATTCGTTATCAGAGCCACGTTTATCTGGGAATTGAATGTCTTTTTCTTGGTACTTTTTGTTTTGCAGATTCGCAAGAATTTCTTCTGGATCTGTTCCTAACTCAATGCCTAAGTTGTTCACCAATTGCAGTTCGCCATCTTGGGTAACTTGGGCAAACAAAGACATTTCTGTGTATGCAGGGCCACGTTGAACTAACGCGCCGCCAGAGTTGTTACACACACCACCAACAATAGATGCGCCAATACAAGAAGAGCCAATAACAGAATGCGGTTCACGACCATAAGGTTTCAGCGTGTCTTCTAAGCCAAACAGAGTACTACCCGCAAAACCGACGATTTGTTTGCCTTGATCAAGCAGCTGAATATCGTCGATGCGCATGGTGCTGATGATAACGATAGGACGATCATAGTCCGCGCCATTTGGTGTTGAACCACCAGTCAAGCCAGTATTAGCTGCCTGCATAATGACAATCACATCGGCTTTCACACAAGCTTGTAAACATTTCCAGATTTCAACCAGACTACCAGGACGAACAACCGCATACGCCTTACCACCACCAAGGCGAAAACCTTGGCTGTAAGGTTTGGTCTTGTCTTCGTCTGTTAAAGTGTATTGATTTCCTACAATGGCCTTTAATTCAGCGGCCAAATCTAAGTTGAAACTGGTATCCGTCATATTAAGCTACTTCACAACGTATCGGGGAAAGGGGCGAACATACTAAACCGATCAACCAGTAAAAAAAACTCCAGCAAAACAATTAGGAATCGTGTTCATAAGCAATGCTTATGCAAAAGAAGAGTTACATCAACATTGAAGCTTAGATTTCCTTAAATTCTTATTGCGATTCTGCCCTTTTTATCTCGTCTCTTATATCCAATAACAGTGACTTCGCGCTCTCGCCATTCATGTTATAGGGGTCGAAACTGATGTTTTTTGTATGCTGATAAAATAGTTCACGAAGGCTTTCTGTATTTTGTAAATAGCCCATATTCCAGCTATCGAACTCCCTGTGGGGAATTTCTTGATAATCAATTATTTCAGGCTTTTTATGGCGCGGATCAGTCGCGATTTTATGATAAATCTGGTTCACATCTTGACGCGTTCCCTCTAAACATTGGAGAAAGAACTGCCGATTAAAAGACAGCAAGCCAGTCACATTGAGGGCTTTATTTTTGACTTGTGCCACCTTAAGAATGCGGGCAATGTCATCAACCTCAAATTGCTCGGTAATAGTACTGGTATAAATAAGTCGAACTAAATCCACATTAAGCCCTTCTATACTGGATACATTTAATAGGTTATTTACATTCAGATTATATTTTTCGTGTAAAAAAATAATGTGGATTTTCGTAATTTTTATATGTGTTTACTTAACTCATTAATGACCATTAAAAGATTTAACCGCTATTCTTACTAAGCAAAATGTCAGTAGACTTTAATCTTCCACTGTTACGGCATTTGCTCCATGGCGCTGAAAGAAATCGTTAACATCATCTAGGATCGGCGCTTTGCTTTTCAAAAACCAAACAAGGCTAGACACCATGTCGGCATGACCAACACCTTGGTAAATTTTGCTCTCAACTGCGCCCTGCTCAAGGTTAATTTTCGCAATCAGTTTATCCATATTGCTTTTACCAACAATGGTATCGTCAGCGCCCCAGAGCAATAACATTGGCGGCTCTTTGCCATCAATAAACGTCGTTACCTGCATATTTGGGTAGTTTTCTGGTGGACCAAACATATCCATATAATCGTCTTCATAAGGTACAAAATCATACGGCCCAGATAAACCGGCAAAGGCGTTTATAATGGATGGTGTTAAGCCTTCGGCTTGCAAGTAATGCTTATCCGCTGTGACCATTGCACCAATGTGAGCACCTGCAGAGTGCCCTGCAATAAACAAACGCTTAGGGTCGCCTTGGTATTGGGCAATATGGCGATACGTCCAAGCGACTGCCTTGGCGCCATCTTCAACAAAGGTAGGAAATTTTACCTGTGGGTATTTGCTGTAATCGGCAATCACAGTGATGTAGCCTTTTTTCGCGAAAGCTTCACCGACAAAGGGATACATGTCTTTTGATCCATCTTTCCAGCTACCACCATAAAAGAAAACCACAACAGGAAGAGATTGACCAGAAGAGTATTGACCAGAAGGATGAGGCGGAACATAAATATCTAGCTTTTGCCAAGGCTCTGATCCATAAGCAATATCATTTGTCGTTTCGGTATCACTAAAGGTATTGGGTAAATTGGCAACACCTAACCCGACTTTCGTACAGGCAACGAGTAGTAAAGAACTCAGCGCCACACATACTTTTTTCATCTTCAAAATTGGCCTCTTGAATGTCTAAAAATGAATTCGTCAGAGTTTGATACGTAACATAGAGATAAATAGACCAAAATTTATAATTAGATTAATGTCATGAACTCAAAAACAGCGCATTTTTATTTTGAAAATAGTCTTACCATACTTTCATAATGTAGACTCTAAACACAAAAATATAAGCCAAATACATAAAGTGGCGATTAAGGCTCTACTCAGACAACAATAATTACTGACTAACTTTAGGTACTATTAATGAACGATATCATCACGCAACTAACGGATGCACTTGGGGAAAAAACGGTTATCACTGGCTCCTCAATTAGTGAAAAATACAAAACGGATTGGAGCGGCGTGAAGGGGTTATTGCCTATTGCGGTTATTAGAGCATCTTCAACTGAAGACGTGGCCAGCACGTTAAAAATCTGTAATGACAACAAACAGCCTGTCGTAATCCAAGGCGGTATGACTGGCATTAGTGCTGGCGCTGTACCGCAAAACAATGAAATTGCCATTTCATTAGAAAGAATGTCTGGCGTCATCGAAGTAGACACAGATTCCATGACCATAACCGCTCACGCAGGAACTCCCTTACAAGTTCTACAAGAAGCCGCAGAAGAAGTCGGCTTATGCTTGCCTTTAGATATGGGCTCTCGTGGTACTTGTACAGCTGGTGGTGTAGTTTCAACTAATGCGGGTGGCAATCAAGTCATTCGTTACGGTTCAACCCGTGCCTTAGTGCTTGGTCTAGAAGCCGTTCTTCCAAATGGCACTATTATTAGCTCTCTCAATAAAATGCTAAAAAATAACGCCGGATTTGATCTAAAACACTTATTTATTGGCTCGGAAGGCACATTAGGAATTGTCACAAAAGTCGTGATGCGACTCTATCCAAAAGCAAACTCTGTACAAACAGCCCTTTGCGCTCTCTCTAATTTCTCCGATGTCTTAGCCTTGCTGAAGAAAAGCTATTCCTCATTAGGTGATGGTGTTACTTCATTCGAGGTGATGTGGGCAAATTATTTTGACGAAGTCATTGATACAGTTGAACAGGCAGCCAGCCCATTTCAACAAAGCTATCCTTTTTACGCCCTGATTGAATACCAAGGCCAAGATCACCAGCAGGATAATGAAAAGTTCTCGTCTGTATTATTCGAAACAATGGAATCAGGTTTAGTGGCAGATGCTGTCATTGCTCAATCCGCCAAACAGACGGCCTCCTTCTGGCAAATTCGTGACGGAATCGGCGAGCTACTTGCCACTATGGGTCCAGTAGTTAATACCGATATCAGTGTGCCAATCAGCCAGATGAAAAACTTCGTAGAACAACTTGAATCGTCACTCTACGAGGCTTTCCCAACCATCAAATTACGTATCTTTGGCCACATTGGTGACAGTAACCTACACCTTTGTGCTGGAACTGGTTTAGCAGAAGACCTAGATGCCATCTCGGCAAATATCATGAATATGACAGGTCAATTTAAAGGCTCAGTTTCCGCAGAACATGGCATAGGTGTATTGAAGAAAAAGTACTTACATTATTCAAGAACACCAGAAGAAATCGAACTGATGCGAGCTCTAAAAAACACCATGGATCCAAACGGAATTTTAAACGCAGGTCGAGTGATTTAAAAACACCACCTACAAGGATCGAACAAGGCTCAGAGTTTAAAAAAGTCGCCATACTCAAAAGACAAAGTATGGCGACTTTTAACATTACTAAAGATAATTAAGCCATTACATTGATGCGTTGTCCGATAGTCTGCCCACTCAAATTCGTAGTAGGCGAACTTACTTGTGTTTGGCTGACATTGAAATCATCGCTGTCTCCATCATTTTCGGGAGCAGATACAGGCTCACTCGCTTCTTGTGCGGAATAATTTGCTCTAGGAAGGCTCAATCCGCTCACAAGTGATGAGTTCATGCTTGAACTAACATTCATTGCTTTTCCTCCAGTATGGAAGACTACTAAAATTAATAGTCCAACACACATTAGCACTCATTTCTGAACCCAACCTGAACGCTAAAAAGATAAATCTGTACTTTAAAAAATATCTACCCACCAAACACAACGGTGCGTTTACCATTCAAGAACACACGTTTTTCTACGTGGCATTTCACCGCGTTAAATAAGGTGACACGTTCGATGTCTTGGCCTTTAGCGATAAGATCTTCCGCGTAATGAGCATGGTTAACTACTTGAATGCCTTGAGAGATAATCGGACCTTCGTCAAGGTCGTTATTAACGTAGTGAGCGGTTGCTCCGACCATTTTCACGCCTTTTTCCCATGCTTGATGATAAGGTCGAGCACCTTTAAACCCAGGTAATAAAGAGTGATGAATATTAATCGCGCGACCATCAAGATATTCACACATGCTTGGAGAAAGCACTTGCATGTAGCGCGCTAAGACAACTAATTCGGTATCGTATTGCTCGATCAATTCTCGGACTTGCGCTTCTTGTTCTAGCTTGGTGTCAGCGGTAATTGGCAAGTGGTAATACGGAATGCCATGCCATTTGGCAAGGTCTTCTAAATCAGGGTGGTTGGAGATAATGACCGTAACGTCGATATTCAATTGCCCAGTACGAAAGCGATACAACAAGTCATTCAAACAATGATCGTATTTCGACACCATGATCGCGACTTTTGGTTTGTGGTTGGGTGCGGTTAACGACCAATCCATATCAAACTCTGCGGCGCGTTCTGCAAATTCAGCTTTGAACACGTCGGAATTGAAATCGGCATGTTGTGGTAAGAATTCTATGCGGATAAAAAAACGACCAGATTCTCGGTCATCAAAGGAGTGTATTTCATCAACATAGTTACCGGCTTGCGCCATGTATCGAGTAACTACGTCGACCGTTCCGATGATGCTTGGGCAGCTAGCGGTAAAAATCCAAGGCGCGGTTTTTGATTTCATAAAATAGTCTCTTATTGTCTTAAGCTTTTTACGTCACGAAAAAGGCCGACCACCAAAAAAGTGGCCAACCAAAACCGTGAAATACATAAGTGAGTGAGAAGAAATTAGGCTTTTACGACCAAACCGTATTCTCGACTGGCGTCTTGAATCCATAGCCAGAGATAATCGGCAAAGCTACGTCGCACGACTAATTCGAATTGATCATCTGCTAATCGACAAATCATCGCGCCGCTTTTAGCAAATACCGTAGACACTACTTTGCCAACTGGAAATTCACTCGCATGCAAATCCACTGGTGTCGACTTTTTCAGCATCTCGACCACATGACTGCCAGACACATCAAAGATAGTGGTGCCACCGCTGATGTTCACTAATGAGAAGTGCCCCATCAGTTTGTCATGAAAGCTACTTTCTATGTCAAACGCTTTATCACCTTCAATAATAATGAGCCATTCATCAGGCGATACCCAACGTACAGAGACCTTTCCTATCGTAGATTCGTCTGTCGTGACAGAAGTAAGCGGCTGCATTGGCAATGCCACGCCCAATAAGGACTTGATCATTTCTTGCTGCTCTGCAGATGGCAGGCAACGCAGGGTTAATAATCCCATCAGCTTGCGTTCATGAAAATGCACGCCGCCTTCCTGCGGGCCATGTTCTGCAATACTAGCAAGATCCGCATGATGCAAAGGGCTTTCACCAATCTCGCTTAATTCTGCTGATAAAGGCACTTGGTTCATCACCAATTTGTCAGTTGCTTCTAACTCAACAGCTTCTACTTTGACATCAGACATTTTGACGTTCCCCTTTTGGATCTAAGAATACTGGGCTACAAATTTCCGCTTCGATAACACGACCATCAGCCAATGGGTAAAAGACTTTTTCACCCATTTTTTCCAGTCCGCCTTTAACAAAGCCCATTGCCACAGAACGCTTCAAGTTCGCACTCCAGTAGCTAGACGTTACATGCCCAACCATCGGCATTGGAATCGGAGCTTTCGGATCTAATACGCCTTGTGCTCCTTCTGGTAAGACGACATTTGGATCAATGGTTTTCAAACCCACCAGCTGTTTACGATCCGCTCGAACACAGTCTTCGCGCTGCATCCCGCGCTTACCGATAAAGCTAAACGGCTTCTGCATAGATACCGCCCAAGGCATGCCTAAATCAAACGGATGCACAGAACCATCGGTATCTTGCCCCGCAATGATAAAGCCTTTTTCCGCACGCAATATGTGCATGGTTTCCGTGCCGTATGGCGTCAAATTGAATTCTTTTCCATGTTCGAACAAAGTCTTCCAAACATGTAATCCGTAGTTCGCTTGCACGTTAATTTCGAATGACAATTCACCCGTAAAGGAGATTCGGAACACACGAGCAGGAATACCGCCTGCTACCGTCATGGCTTTCCAATCCATGTAAGCGAAGTTTTCTTTCGATACATCGAAGTCAGTAATTTTTTCCAACAATTTACGGCTGTTTGGACCAGAAATCGTCATGGTTGACCAATGATCGGTCACCGAGGTGAAGTAGACTTCCATCTCTGGCCATTCGGTTTGGTGATAAATTTCTAACCAAGACAATACGCGAGCTGCGCCGCCAGTGGTGGTGGTCATCAAGAAATGATTTTCCGCCAAACATGAGGTCACACCGTCATCGAATACCATGCCGTCTTCACCACACATCAAGCCATAACGACACTTGCCTACGGCCAATTTCGCCCATGCGTTGGTGTAAACTCGACCTAAAAATTCGCGTGCGTCTTTGCCTTGAATATCGATCTTACCCAAGGTGGATGCATCCAAAATACCGACCGATTCACGAGTCGCTAAACACTCACGATTTAATGCGTCTTGCATGGTTTCATTGCCTTGTGGGTAATACCAAGCACGCTTCCATTGACCGACATCTTCAAATTTCGCGCCACGCTCCACATGCCAAGCATGCATCGCTGTGTAGCGTTTTGGATCAAACAATTCACCACAATCACGTCCGGCAATCGCGCCAAATGTCACCGGCGTGTAGTTCGGACGAAAAATCGTCGTGCCAGTTTCAGGGATGGTTTGTTTAAGCATTTTCGCCGCAATCGCCATACCGTTAATGTTACCTAGCTTACCTTGGTCTGTACCAAAGCCCATCGCGGTATAACGCTTAACATGTTCAATAGATTCAAAGCCTTCACGACACGCCAGCTCTATGCCTGCTGCGGTGACGTCATTCTGATAATCGACAAATTGCTTTGGCGCTTTTGAGGTTGGTTTAGTGTGTGGAATATGGAACAAAGCCATAGCTTTGCCCTCTTCGATTACATCCGCTTCTGGCAAGGCAACATCAGGCTTATCTAAGCCTAAATGAGCCAAGGCATCGCAAGCCGCACTCAAGCCTTCTTCTAAAACTTGTACTGTGCTGAACGCACCATTAATCGCGCCAGCGGTGAGTTGTTTCTGAACCGTTGCACCCGGTGTGAAACCAAGAATGTCGTCGTTCCAAACAGGACGAGCGCCAGTATGGCAAGACAAATGAATAACCGGACTCCAGCCGCCAGACGTGGCAACTGTATCCGCCATCATTTTCACAACGGAGCCAACAATCGCATCGCCAGCATCGTTTAATGGCGCAATAGAAACACCAGTGACACGTTTGCTGCCATGGGCTTCAATCACACCAGAGCTAACAAGAATGCTAATACCACGTTCGCGGGCTGCTGCAACGAAGGTGCCTTGTGGATTCTTACGAGAATCAACAATCGCTACTACGTTACGTCCTGCATCGTGCCAATCCAGCGCGGTGCGATAGGCATTGTCATTCGATGTCATCAAGACTAAATCTTTGCCTGGCGCGACGCCGTAGCGGTTGATATAGGTCGACACCGCATTGGCAACCATGCAACCCGGCAAATCGTTATTGCCATAAACCAAAGGACGCTCATGAGCACCTGTTGCCAAGATCACCCATTTGGCACGTACACGATGCAAGCGTTGCGCGATTTGACCATTAGGCGCGCGATCCGCAAATTGATCGGTACAATGCTGTTGAATGGTTAAGAAGTTATGATCGTGATAGCCGTTTACCTGAGAATTCGGCAGCATCAAGACATCGTCAAAGCCTGACAATTCTTCCACGACTTCAGCGATCCATTCGGCTGCTGGTTTGCCATTCAACGTTTCTGTACTGCTTAGCAAGCTTCCGCCAAATTCGTTTTGCTCGTCGGCAATAATGACTCGTGCGCCAGCGCGTGCTGCGGTTAAAGCCGCCATTAGACCCGCTGGGCCTGCGCCAACAATCATAACGTCGCAATGTTGATTCATCTTGTCGTAGATGTCTGGGTCATTTTCCTTTGGTGCGCGACCAAGACCGGCGGCTTTACGAATGTAAGATTCGTAGGTTTCCCACATGGATTTTGGGTACATGAAAGTTTTGTAGTAAAAACCCGGTGGCATCATTTTTCCACCGATCTTGCCAACCCAGCTCATCAAGTCTGTATCGACATTCGGCCAACCGTTTGTCGTGCTGGCAACCAAACCATTGTAAAGAGACTGCTGAGTCGCACGCACATTAGGAATTTGTGTCGCTTCAGTCGAGCCAATTTGCATGATAGCGTTTGGCTCTTCAGCACCCGCAGCGACGATGCCGCGCGGACGACTGTATTTAAAACTGCGACCAACAATATCAATGCCATTCGCCAACAAGGCTGAGGCCAAGGTATCGCCTTCGAAGCCTTTGTATTGTTTGCCGTTGTAGGTAAAAGTCAGCGGTTTAGAGCGATCAATTCGTCCGCCATCTTGGAGACGATTAGACTGCTTACTCAAATCTTGTGTCATTGTGTCGCTCCTCTATTTCGCTTCGTTGGCCACAATAGATGGCTTTTCGCCAACCTTGTAGACTTCTAGAATTTCGTAAGTGTGAGTATTACGAGTGATGTTGAAATACTTACGACAACCCGCTCCATGAACCCAAAGCTCATGATGTATTCCGCGTGGATTGGCACGAAAATACATAAATTCGCCCCACTCTTTATCGGTGCAAGCATCTGGGTCTAATGGGCGCGGAATATGCGCCTGACCAGACGCATGAAACTCTTCTTCCTCGCGGTATTCACAACAATGCGGGCAATAAATATGAAACATGGTACTTCTCTCCTTATTCGGTCTTAGCCCGCTTAATGTGCTACGCCAGCTGCGCCGTGTTCATCCACCAGCGCGCCGTTATGGAAACGGAACATAGAAAAAGGTTTCGCCAATGGATGCATTTCGCCCTTCGCCAAAGACGCGGCAAACACATGACCTGAGCCTGGTGTCGCTTTAAAACCGCCCGTTCCCCAACCACAGTTGAAAAACAGATTTTTCACTGGCGTTTCACTGATAATCGGGCAAGCGTCTGGACAAGTATCAACAATGCCGCCCCACTGACGATTCATACGCACACGGCTAAACACTGGGAACATTTCGACAATCGCCTGAATCGTATGCTCAATAGTGGAATAAGAACCACGCTGGCCGTAGCCGTTGTAGCCATCAATCCCTGCACCAATTACCAAGTCACCTTTGTCCGATTGCGACGCGTAACCATGTACTTGGTTCGACATGACAACCGTATCCAGAATCGGCTTGATCGGTTCAGACACCAAGGCTTGTAACGGATGAGACTCTAAAGGCAATTCGAAACCGCCCATTTTCGCTAACACGCTAGAGTTACCCGCAACCACACATCCCACTCGATCTGCTCGTATCTCGCCATAACGGGCAGTACGCACACCGACCACAGTGCCGTCTTCGATAATTAGATCTTCCACTTCAGTTTGTTGAATCAGATCCACACCACGAGTATCAGCACCACGGGCAAAGCCCCACGCTACTGCATCGTGACGAGCAACACCCGCACGCGGCTGCCATGACGCTCCCATGACTGGATATCGCGCGCGATCAGAGCAATCCAACACCGGCACAATTTCTTTCACTTGCTGAGCGTCTAAGACTTCGCCATCAATACCATTTAAACGGTTGGCATTTACACGGCGCTCTATGTCGCGCATGTCTTGCAAGGTGTGACCAAGGTTTAAACAGCCGCGTTGAGAAAACATTACGTTGTAGTTCAAATCCTGCGACAAACCTTCCCACAATTTCATCGAATGTTCATACAGGTGAGCGGCTTCGTCCCACAAGTAATTGGAACGGACAATCGTGGTATTCCGAGCCGTGTTACCACCACCCAAAAAGCCTTTTTCAATCACCGCGACATTGGTGACACCAAATTCTTTCGCCAAGTAATAGGCCGTCGCCAAACCATGACCACCGCCGCCGACAATGATTACATCGTATTTCTTTTTCGGGGTGGGATTGCGCCACACCCGCTGCCAATTCTCGTGATGGCTAAAACTGTGCTTTAACAACCCAAAGCCGGAATAATGCTGCATCAGATCAGCTCCTTAGATAAATAATCGTTTCAACGATCATCGTGACATGGTTAAAAAAGGTTGCAGCGTCTTAGTCAGCTAAGATGCCAGCCAAGACGCCATAGATTAAGCGTTCACCGTGATAATAGAGATAAAGATTTCTACCCTAATGCTTGGAAGCGTCCAGCGAATGACAATTTACGACAGAGAAGATGACGGCTTTGGATATGGCTTCTCAGAGGACGAAAGAGAGGGCTAAAGAATTACGCTTCTAACAGACAATTGCGTAGTGTAGGTCACTGACAATAACAGGATGAGATCTGGGAAGTTAACCGATGTGAGACAAGCGCAGTTCGGCTCATCTCACATGGTTTTTCAGGCTCACATGTTTTTTCAGGCTCACATGTTTTTTCAGGCGAAGATCAATGTAGTTTATGGTAAGAATGACAAAGCATATTCCAGTATTGCGGTAATACCCTATTGTCTCCAATCACGTCTACCGTTTGATTGAACAGAATATTCGTCGCGGATTTGCCAATCATAATGTCGAACTCGCCAGCTTCTACCATTCTCTGAAGAGCAGAATTAGTGAAATTCAGCATATCGACAGGTAACTCAAACACGACAGTAGTTGAAGCGCCAGCAGGCAAATCAACCCGCTGAAAGCCTTTTAACTCACGAATCGGCCGAACCAAAGAACACAGCTTATCTTTCACGTAAAGTTGCACAACCTCACAACCAGCTCGATTGCCAATGTTTTCAAGCTCGACTGATACTCTAATCACGCCATCTTCAATCGACACTTGCTTGTCTTCGATCTGCATATTTTTATAAGCAAAGTCAGTGTAAGTCAGGCCGTAACCAAAGTTATATTTCGACCCAAAATGATAGGCGATGGGCGTTCCACCGCTTTTGAGTTTATGGTTATAAAAATAAGGCACTGCGCCAGCATTTTTAGGAATCGATAGGGTTAATCGCCCAGATGGTGATTGTTTACCGACAATAATATCCGCAATCGCTCTTGCGCCTTCTTGGCCCGGAGCCCAACCGAATAAGACCGCTGCGGCTTTTTCTTCTGCGCCATTTAAGTTGTATGGCCTTCCACCCGTAACCAAAATAATCACTGGTTTACCTGTGGCAATCGCTTCGTCAATTAACTGCTGTTGCACGCCCGGCAAATCTAAACTGTCGGTATCCGATCCTTCGCCCACGGTTCCTGTTTGGAACAAACCAGCAAGATCACCCACACATACAATCGTCACATCCGCTTGCTCGACCGTTTCAATCGCTTGTTTAATTTGGCTGGTATCTCGTGAGACTGGAGACGTCATGGTTTGATTCATGGCCAAATCCACATCGCCGGGGAAAACCGGAGCATTGCTATGACGCTCCGTTAAAATATCGCAACCTTTGCTGTATGAAACCTGTGCAAATTCATTTTGCAGCGCTTCTAAAATAGTCGGACACACCTTGCTACTGTCATCAACGCTACTCAAAATGAGATGCACCGGAAAACTGTAACCACCCAGCAAGGCCAATTGGTCATCTGCTGTTGGGCCAATGACGGCGATTTTTTGTTGGCTATTTAGAGGTAAGCCAGCGTTGTTTTCCAACATAACGACCGACTGTAAAGCGACTTGATAGGCAAGCTCTGTGGCTTTTTCGCTTTGAAGCTCAATGGGAGATTCATCACAATATGGATGTTCAAATAAGCCCATTTCAAATTTTACTTTCAAGATTCGAGTGACTATCTCATCAATTTTCTGCTCATCAATCAGGCCGCGTTGCAGTGCCGAGTTTAACTGGCTGGAACAAGCATCATCTGGCAATTCAATGTCTAATCCAGCATTGAACGCCAACGCGGCCGCATGCGCGTTATCCGCTGCAATGCCATGATGACTCGCCAATAACTCAACACCGCCATAATCCGCCACAATCAAGCCATCAAAGCCCCATTGATTTCGCAGCACTTCGGTTAATAAATGGTATGAGGCATGACAAGCTTCGTTATCTATATCGTGATATGCAGGCATCAACGAACCTGCTTTGCCGAGTTTTACCGCCATTTCAAAGGGCAACAGAAAGGTGTCGTTTAGTTCTTTAAAGCCCAAATGTACGGGAGCATGGTTGCGCGCGCCTTCGCTAAAAGAATGACCAACATAATGTTTTAGAGTAGCAAGAAGGTCGCGCTTTTCGCCTTGTAGACCTTTAACGTACTCTGTCGCTAACACACCAACATGATAAGGATCTTCACCCAGCGTTTCTTCTGTTCTGCCCCAGCGCACATCGCGAGATACATCCAGCACTGGCGCTAATCCATGATGAGCTCCGACAAGACGAGTCTGCTCGCCAATGGCTTGAGCAACTTGGTATATAAGTTGTGGATTCCAAGTGTGGCCATAGTTAAGAGAGGAAGGAAACAGAGTCGAACCTTTCGCCATCAGCCCCACTAAACACTCTTCGTGTGACATAGCGGGAATGCCCAAGCGTGTTTCTTCGACGAGATACTTTTGCAATTGATTTAACGCTTTGACGCCATCATTGGGGCTAATGACTTGTGTACCCAATGGACGAGTAATTTGACCTAAACCATGTTTTAGACGCTCTTGAATCGGTTTACGCTCCCCTTGAGCACCCATCTCAAAATCGCGGTCTTGATGGTTTCCATCTGGCGCTAAAATCAACCATTGCGCACCAAGCTGAGCAATTTTTTCTTCTATCGTCATGCGCGCTAGCAAATCATCCACTCGCTGCTGCACGGTAAAACTTGAGTTTTTATAAACTTCCATATAACGAATACCTTAATAAGCAAAACATGAAATCTATTTATATTTATAATCATAGCGCTATTTTGTAGAGCCAAGCGCTGCTCTTTCTTATTCTATAGATGGCACTCTATAGCTAGCAGTTAATTACTAGGTTAATGAGACCTTTTTTCCCACAAGATCATCAAAATTAACATTATGTAATATCTCAAATCCGCTACGTTATTTCACATGGACAAGTCAGACTCCGTCTTCAAGCGTCATCACTTCAAAACGATCCTCAAACCAAGCTTCCACAGTAAGTCTTCATCGCAATTTAAAAATAAAAAAACATTTAAAATCATAAATTTAACGAAAAATAGTTCATTTTTTAAAATGAGTTTTTATAAGATATAAAGCATAACCAACAAATAAATGAACTTGATTATCAAATTTCATAATTGAGCAAAGAAGGATATGCGGCAATGATCAAGCCACTAAAATTCTGTTAGGAATGAATATCATGATCAAATCGTTAAAAAATCACTTAACGACTTAATAAACTGAATTTGAAAAAGATTTTAAGATAAATATAAAGTCATTGATTATTCAACTAAAAAACCACCAACAATTAGTTTTTAAAATAAAAGAAAAGCACGATCAGATTAATAATAAAAAAGGACGTTCTTTATGTGTTACCAAAATAACAACAAGACTCATGACCTTAAAAAGAACTGGAAAAAAATCTTTTATCCAGTTGCCATCGCTGCATCACTAACCTCTTCATTCACTTGGGCTGATACCACGATCCGTATGCTTCACCTTGAAGCAGATCCGAAAGTCGTCGCCATTTGGCAGCAAGTGGCAAATGACTATGAAAAAGCCAATCCAGGTCAACACGTCAAACTGGAATATTTAGAAAACGAGGCCTTCAAACAGAAGCTGCCAACGCTTCTTCAGTCCGATCAGCGCCCTGACATTTTCTACAGCTGGGGCGGCGGAAACTTTCAAACTCGCGTTGATGCGGGATTATTGAAAGATGTCACCAAAGAGATGAAAGACATTAAACCTAGGTTCTCAGAAGCCAGCTTTAATGCGTTCAACTACAAAGGAAAGCAGTACGGTCTTCCTTACATGGTTAGCCAAGTCGGCTTTTGGTACAACAAAAGCTTATTCCAAAAAGCGGGTGTTGATGCCGATAAAATCGTCACTTGGGATGACTTCCTAGGCGCAATCAAAAAACTCCAAAAAGCAGGCATTACAGCGATCACTACAGCTGGTGGTGATAAATGGCCCGTGCAGTTTTATTGGGCACTACTGACTATGCGCCAAGCTGGTCAACAAGGCATTCAAGATGCCATCGACAAAAAAGGCGATGGATTCGCTGGTGAAGACTTCATTAAAGCGGGTGAAGAGCTAAAACGTTTAGTCGCATTAAAACCTTTCCAACCAGGTTATTTAGCCGCTTCTTTTGGTGATTCCTCTGGTAACTTTGGTGACGGTAAAGCCGCCATGCAACTAATGGGTGATTGGAACTATTTATTCCAAGCTCAGCAATCCATCAGTGGTGAAGGTGTTGGTGATAACAATTTAGGCTGGATGAACTTCCCTGCCTTAAAAGATGGCAAAGGCAAAGCAACCGATACGCTAGGAGGCATTGCTGGTTGGGTGCTTACCTCTGAAGCAAGCCCTGAATCCGTTCAATGGTTAAAGTATTTTTCTAATATCGATATGCAAAAACACCTAGCCAAGATCAACATGATTATTCCTGTTGTGAAAGGTGCGGATGTTGCCATTGAAAACCCATTTAAAAAGCGCATTGCACAAAACATCGCTAACTCTACTTGGCATCAATTGTTTTATGACCAAGCATTTGGTGCAAACGTAGGTAGCGTCGTGAACGACATTTCCGTTGGTATTGTTAGTAACTCGCTTACTCCTGAGGAAGCAGCAGAGCAAGTACAAGAAGCGTGGGAATTTGAATAACGCTGAATAAGCATTAATCGACCAATACAGCCAACTTAAGTTGGCTGTTCTCACTTTCACGAGGCTTGCTATGAGTAATGAAGTCACCACTATTGGAAAGCGCTCCAGTACTTCTTCAAACCAAAATGTCTCACGTTGGTTTAAAAAAAATAATCACGGTAACCGCTTACTGACGTTGGTTTTGTTTTTACCACCTGCTTTATTGCTGTTTACTATTTTTGTTATTTTGCCGATTGGTGAAGCGGGTTATTACAGCCTATTCCGCTGGAATGGCTATGGTGAACCGAGTCAATGGGTAGAATTCAGCAACTATGTCCGTTTGTTTAAACACGGTGCTTTTGATACTGCGGTATGGAACACCTTCAAGATCATTCTTATTTCATTGGTTATTCAGTTGCCTTTAGCACTGATTATTGCTCTGTCTATTTATAAAAAAAGTTGGGCAAATAGCCTATTCCGCCTCATTTTCTTTTTGCCTTATATTTTGGCCGAAGTGGCTGCAGGTCTTATTTGGCGTTTTGTTTTTGATGGCGATTACGGCGTGATGGCGAGATTTACCGAGGCGCTTAATACCGATACTTGGTACATATTGGCGGATAAAAACTGGGCATTTGTGGCCATTCTTGTGGTGCTTGTTTGGAAGTATTTCGGCTTCCACATGATGATTTATATTGCTGCGCTACAAGGCGTCCCTAAAGATCTTATTGAAGCAAGCAAGCTCGATGGTGCCAGCCGTTTTCAGGCGATTTGGTATGTAAAGATTCCGCTCATTATGTCGGGAATCACGATATCCATCTTTTTCAGTATTCTGGGGGCACTACAAACCTTCGACTTAATCATGCCTCTTACCGGTGGTGGGCCATCTAATAGCACTCATACCTTGGTTTCTTACCTATATACATTTGGTATTACCAGAATGAATGTTGGCTTTGGTAGTGCTGTGGGTGTGGTGTTGTTTATTTGCTGTGTGATTTTTGCGTTCACATACCAAAGCACCATTATGAAAGATAAAAAATAAAGGAACGCACTATGTTTGCAATGCGAAAAATACGTTGGGGAAAATACATCTTCCTCATGCTGGTCGCCGGTTTTGTTTTAGTGCCGATGTTTGCCACCGTACTGGGTGGGTTTAAAAGCTTAGGGGAATTACGCACGAACCCATTTGGCTTGCCTGATGTGTGGGAGTTTGAATATTACGCACAAGTTTTTGCCGATGGCTCTATTTGGTTGCTGATGAAAAACTCGCTGATTATTGCGTTCTTCTCGGTGCTACTCACCTTAATCATCGGCACTATGACGGCGTTTACTTTTTCTCATATTAAGTTCGCTGGTTATAAATATATCTATAACTACTTTTTAATTGGCATGATGTTTCCCGCTGCGGCCGCTATTTTACCGCTGTTCTTGAAAATTCGAGATCTCGGCTTACTTGATAGCCTGTCTGGTGTTGTGATTCCACAAGTTGCCTTTGGTTTAGGCTTTAGCATTTTGTTATTCCGAAGTTTTTTTGAGCAACTCCCTTCAGAGCTATTTGATGCGGCTCGTGTCGATGGTTGCAGCTACATCAAATTTTATTGGCATGTGATCCTGCCGCTATCCACTCCAATACTCGCCACCGTTGGTGTATTTGTCTTGGTCGCCAGTTGGAATAATTATTTATTGCCGTTGTTGGTACTAAACACAGAGCAACAATACCCATGGACACTGGGCATCATGCAATATCGTGGCGAATATGGCATCGAATGGAACCGCATACTTGCCTATGTCACCGTGACCATCACTCCTGCCATCGTATTTTTCTTATTTGCTCAAAAATACATTGTTGAAGGCTTAACTGGCGGCGCCGTAAAAGGCTAACCCAACTAAATAGAATAATAAGGAAGAATCCCGTGGCTTCTGTTGAATTTAAACATATTGAAAAAATCTACCCAGGCAATGTACACACAGTTAAAGACTTCAATTTAAAAATTAATGACGGCGAGTTCATTGTCTTTCTAGGTCCATCTGGCTGTGGAAAATCAACGACATTGCGTATGCTAGCTGGCCTAGAAGACATTTCCGGTGGCGAAATTCTTATCAATAACAAAGTCGTTAATGATCTTGAACCGATAGAACGCGACATAGCTATGGTGTTCCAAAGTTATGCTCTTTACCCACACATGTCGGTTTACCAAAACATTGCTTTCGCACTGAAACTCGCTGGATTAAGCAAATCCGAAATTGAAGAAAAAGTACGCCCTGTCGCCGACATGCTGCAACTGACGCCGTTACTGGATCGCAAACCTAGAGCACTATCTGGCGGGCAACGTCAGCGTGTTGCAATGGGGCGCGCTATGGTGCGAACGCCAGAGGTATTTTTATTCGATGAGCCGCTCTCTAACCTTGATGCCAAGCTGCGTAATTCCATGCGTACCGAGATCAAAACGCTGCATAAAAAAATAAAGAAAACCACCATCTATGTGACACACGATCAAGTGGAAGCCATGACGCTGGCTGACCGAATCGTAATATTACGTGATGGCAAAGTCGAACAAGTTGGTACGCCAAGGGAGATCTATCACTCCCCTGCAAATAAGTTTGTCGCAGGGTTTATTGGCAGTCCAGCCATGAACTTTATTCCGGTTGAATTAGCCAAGGATGAAGGCTGGCATGTTGATATTGCAGGACAAAAGCTAAACTTACTCGGTGACGTTGACGACAATCAAACTGACACAAAAGCCACTCTAGGCATTCGTCCCTGTGATATTCATATCACGCCAGATTTGCTTACCAATCCATTGGTCATCAAAGGCACAGTGGAGAACTTAGAACTGCTTGGTTCAACCATACAGCTGACAAGTCGATTAGGGGATAGTCAGATTACCGTTGAAGCGCCATCAAGCCATATGGTAAACGAAGACGAGGTTACTAACTTCTATATTGATGAATCACGTCTGCACCTGTTCAGTGATCAAACTGGGTTATCCATGTACAAACCTAATGCTGTTCTTGAATAATAAATAGGTAAATAGGCAAGCTCGCGTCCGAGCTTGCCTAACTAAATACGTTTAAGTGGCGCTTCGACTACGGTATAACGCCGCGTGTTCAAGGCCATACTCGCCTGCTAGTTCTTGCATAACCTCAACGCTTTGTAACATTTCTGGTGGTTTTCCATAGGCTAAGACGTTTATTTCATCGCCAGATTCTAGACAGATTACTGGAACACTCACTTTACGATAACCGTCGACAGCAGTGATTCTTTCCAGTGCATCCATTTCTGCTAAGACGTTATCTGATACTTCAAATACCTGTCCTTTCACTGGATAGCCTTCGCCTGACTGTAAAACAAGCCAAGGCGAAAATCGTTCGCCAACTAGGTATAATGGATAACGCTCTTTGGTTTTAAAGTCGCCGCGGTAACGAATACCTTTGTTTGTTTTAAAATTAGGGAAACCTTCTTTCAACGTTCCAAAGACAAAAACCTTATGCACGAAATATGCTCCTTAAAAATGCTTATCCACCGCAGAAAAATGAAGCTATTTTATGGTTTTACCACCTATCCCAAAGAAACTTCACAACGATTTCTGCCATTCTTCTTAGCTAGATAAAGCGCCTCATCCGCGCGTTTAATCACATCTTCAATGCTTTTATCAGCGGGGGCTACTTCTGATAAACCAATACTAATCGTGAATTCAATTTTTTCTGATTCGTACATAAAACATTCCATAGAAATGTTCTTGCGTAACGTTTCGCAGAAAACTAATGCGTAATCTAAATCTGTATACGGCAGAAAAACAATAAACTCCTCTCCTCCCCATCTAGCTATAATATCGCTTTCCCTGCAGCTCTTTGCACACAAATTGGAAAGAGCTTTTAAAATTACATCTCCTGCCTGATGACCATGCACATCATTTACATGCTTAAAGTAATCAATATCTAAAAACGCAACTATTAATGGAACTTGACTATGCTGAGCCAAATGGAACAATTCTTGAGCTATATCAGATGCAGAACGTCGATTACGCAATCCAGTTAACGAATCAAAATAAGCCAGCGACTCAAGTTGTTGATTCAAACTAACAAGCTCTATCTGCTGAAGCTGCGACTTCCTTTCATAAATAAAGGCAAAATAACTTAGTAGACTAGCCATCAATAAAATAAGGCCATGGTATAAAAAATCATCAGTTAGACTCTCAAAGTGATATTCAACAGAAAGAAGCCACTCACCATTAGGCACTAGCACGGGGTACTGCATTGCTTGATTTGATATGGGTTGTATAGATGCTGCAATAATGGGTTGAGTCAATGAGTCTGGATTACTGCCAATAAGCTGATAATTTAGGCCAAGATCATCAAGACCTGACAACAAATCCCCCATAAGCTCTTCGACATAAATCAGCGCAATCGTAAACCCCCAAAATGTTTCTTGCTGATTTTTATATCTAAACACTGGCTTTCTGGCGATCACCGCTAGACGATTGTTTTGAATCAAACGTACTGGTCCAATAAATGTAAGCTCTTTGCTATCGACTGCTATTCTCGCTCCTATACTACGCTTAGGATCATCTAACAAATCATGTCCAATAGCCTGCTCATTGCCTTCTAATGGAAAAATATCCATAACTATGCCGCCTGGCGCTAATTGAAGGTTACTTACATTTTCATTGATTGAAAGGATCTCTCTACTCCAATCATTAAAATTTGTTGTTGCGAAATGATCCTGTCTCAGCAACGTTTCAAGCATGCTTGTTGCTGACGTAACAACAATAATTTCTTTTTGTATCACTTCAGAAAGCGTTTTAGTAAGAGTATCGACATACTTTTTTTGCTCTTCTAGTTTGTCTTTTTTAAAAAAGACAAAGGCATATTCTCCTAACATTAAAACGGTTAACAAAGTAACCAAAGGATAAAGTATAAGTCTTTTAACGTTGATGGTTTTGCTCACCGATTTCATAGACTGAGTCGAAGTCCTAATGCCAATAAGATACCGATACTAGGTCAAAGTAAGCTATAAGAATATATCTCTACACAAATAAGCAACGATCTTTCGGTAACATACATGTTAAACGACATTATTATTCTATTGCTTAAATCATGCCCCCATTAAAATTAGCCGACCAGCATTAAAGAGAGGAAGCAATTGCACCAATCAACCAATTAGAAAATGCTGCAATTCTTGGATCTAAATTAGGATCATCTAGTGTTAATAAAGCGTAGTTATAACCTGTGGGATGCATGCCTAATGGCGCAATAAGACGCTGCATTGTTAGGTCATCTGAAACTAAGGGAGTAGAACCAATGGCTATGCCTAGCTGATCTTGGGCAGCCTGCAAAGTATAAAAAAAATGATCAAAGTGCTGCTCACTTTTCGGAATGACTTTTTCCAAACCATGAGACGTTTTCCAGTCGTCCCATGCATTGGGTCGAGTTCTGCTGTGTAACCAATTAGCTTCATTCAAGTCTTGGTTAATATGTTTCTCCCAATAGTCTTTTGTACATACAGGGCCAGCCAGTTCAGAACAGATTGTTGTTATTTGATAATCTTCGTGGACACCAAAGTCCATGCGCCGAATGGCAATGTCACAATTCTCTGACAATAGATCAATAGGACCACCCGCCATTCTTAGATCAATATTTAATTCCGGACACTGTGCTCTAAACTCACCTAATCGCGGCATTAACCAACGCATTGCCAAACTGGGTTCACATGACACAGTCAGAAATGGTGAAGTGCTATCATGACGATGAATTTCCTCCACGGTATAACTTAATGCATCGAGGGCTTCTGTGGTGGTTTTTAGCAATCGTTGCCCTGCGGCGGTCAGATAAACCCGACGATTACGGCGCACAAATAAATCAACGCCAATACGCTCTTCTATTTGCGCCACGGCTCGACTAATTGCGCCGTGAGTTAAATGAAGCTCTTGAGCCGCACGAGAAAAGCTTTGATGATGCGCTGCAGCTTCGAATGCAGTCAATGTTCCCAAGGGAGGAAGTCGTCTTTTTATGTGATTATTACTCACAATATTCACCATTAATTATCGATTTTATTTACTTAATCATCTATTCATACTCTTATTATTCACAGATGAGAGTGTCTTGCCATGTTAAATATCGATCAATTTGAGTTATATTCCGTTGCCATTATCACGTTATTGGCTGCCATGAGTCCGGGGCCAGATTTTGCAATGGTGTCAAAAGTCTCGTTACTAAAAGGTCGACGCGATGGCATTTTATGCGCTATCGGAATAAGTGCTGCCATCAGTGTACATTTGGCTTATACACTCTTGGGACTGGGGATTGTGTTTGCAAACAATATCTGGGTTCTGAATACCTTGCGCTATCTCGGCGCTATGTACCTTATTTGGTTGGGGGGTTCAGCCTTATGGCCGGATATCAAGACAATCGTATTTAGAGCACGACCTAGCCAGACACCGGAGCCATTAAAAGATCAAAGCTCGCCTAAAATCAAAGTAACAAGCAACGGCTCAGCTTTTTGGTCTGGGTTTGCCTGTAACGCACTCAACCCAAAAACCATGTTGTTTATCGTATCTTTGTTTAGCCAAGTCATTTCAACAGATACCTCTTTATTAATGGAGCTTGGCTATGGTGCTTATATTGCCTTAGCGCATTTTATTTGGTTTGCCCTAGTCGCTTGTTTACTAACGTCAGTGAGAATTCAACAGAAAGTGTTGGTCTTTAAAATATGGATCGAACGCGTTACTGGCTTGCTAATGACATGTCTCGGTTTACGGTTATTAATTAACTAACTCTTTACAACAACGCGCATTGAGCCGCCAATATCAAATGGATAAAAATCACCCCGATTATGATGAAATAATCGGGGTGATTTGAGTCATTAGAGAGAGGATATTTAAACGCTTTGTGCGACTTTTACTGGATCAGTTCGCAAACCAAACGTGACAATAATGGCGGCAGCCAGAAGTATCAGAGCGGCGATTGTAAAGACACCAAACGCACCACTAACATCAAAAACAAGCCCACCTGCTGCTGCACCGGTTGCAATACCAACCTGAATAGCAGCAACCAGAAGTCCACCACCACTTTCGGCTTCATCAGGAACACTGCGTGTAATCCAAGTCGACCAAGCAACTGGCACACCACCAAACGCCATTCCCCAGATAGCCACCAATATAGCCGTTGGTGCAACAGCGCCCTGGATACTGACCATACCGATTCCAGCCAAACCAATGATCAACGGCATAAGCGTAAGGGTTAGGCGCAATGATCGCGCAATCAAGGCTCCGGCTATATAAGTACCAATGAAATTAGCAACACCAAAACCCAATAAAATACCCGAAATACCAGCAGTTGCGACACCTGTCACATTTTCAAGAAACGGCCGAACGTAGGTAAATAAAGCGAAATGCCCCGTAAAAATAAGCACCAGCATTAACAGGCCGAATTTCATTCGAGGGCGATTCATCACCGCGATCAGGGTACCTAATGTTGCTCGGCCACGCGGTTGCATTCTCGGCAAAGTAGCAAACTGGACAGCAAGGACCAGAACACCAAGCAAGGCTACCAACAGGAAAACATTACGCCAGCCGATAGTACCACCAAGATAACTGCCGAGCGGAGCAGCAAATATAGTGGCTGCCGAAACGCCGCTAAACAGAATAGCTAACGCACGAGGAATGTCTTTATCAGGAACCAACCGCATAACAATGGCGGCAGCCATGGTCCAAAAACCACCAAGTGCAATGCCAAGTAGTACACGACCAGCTAACAACAGGAAGAAATTAGGTGCGAGAGCAACCAAAATATTCGAGATAATTAACAGCACTGAAAATCCCAGTAAAACATAACGGCGGTCCATTCTGCGGGTAACAGTAGCGGTCAAAAGACTGGCAAATACCGCAAGAATAGCGGTAGCCGAAACGGCTTGGCCTGCCATCCCTTCAGTAATCGAAAGATCGGAAGCCATTGGTGTTAGAAGGCTTGCTGGCAGAAACTCCGCCGTAACTAACCCAAAAACACCTAACGTCATGGCTATTACTGCCCCCCAAGCAGGTACGTCTTGTACCTGCGCCGGAGACGCATTTAATGTATTCGTCATCGAAAGTCCTCTTGAAATGAATGTTTGTATATTGCGTACAGAATAATATGGACAGACCAGACGATATATACCAATATGTCTTAAATTCATACCATATCGTCCGGAGAACTATGCAACCGTCCTCGACAAACAACATAACCAATGAAGCCCGACACGATATGATGAACGAACTTTTGTCTGGCGTACGCCTTAAGGGCCTTGAATACAGACGAGTCGAAATTTCCGCTCCGTTTGGCCTGCAATTTGGGGAGGAATCAGATAAAAGATTGGCTTACTTTCATTTCATTGGACAGGGTTCAGCATTTTTACGAACTCGAAGCGGAGCTGTACACCAGCTTGCATGCGGTGATGCAGTATTAATGCCTTGTGCAGGAACCCATGATCTTTATAGCGAAGATGGTGTGCCGCTAGTCAGTATTAATGCCTTTGAAAAAGTGCAATTATGTGATGCCACGTCGGAAATAAGCGTTTGCAACACTGAAATATGCCGATCAAAGAACAATTTTATTTTCAGTTGCGCCATGGAATTCGATTTGGGCTGGCTTCATCCGTTAGCTCATTTGAAGCCAGAAGTAATGCACATTGAAACGGTACCCGATTATGATCCGCAAATTCCTGCCATCCTCGATGTGATGACCAAGGAACTGAAAGCTAAACGACCAGGATATAGCGTAATTTTGACGCGACTTGCCGATGTAGTGGCTGCTGCCATTTTACGTCGCTGGGTAGAGATTGGATGCAATGTATGCGGCTGGGTTGAAGCAATGCGCGACCCGAAACTCGCACAGGTTTTATCTGCTCTGCATCATGAACCTGGACGACAATGGTCGGTGGCAGATATGGCGTCAGAAATGGGGGTATCACGATCTGTCTTTGCTGAACGCTTTACCGAATTAACCCATTCCACACCACAGCAATATCTAGGCAACCTACGCATGCGCCTAGCAAGTCAGTGGATCAGCCAAGATAACCTGTCACTTGACGAAATTGCCGATCGACTTGGCTATGGCTCTGCGGCTTCATTTAGTCGAGCCTTCAAACGAATGACAGGAATATCGCCCGGTGCAGTAAGAAGTGGCCTTCTTCCAGAACTTTAAGAGTCAAAGATAAGTATCCGGTTGCAGTGAAGCAAGAAATTTAGCAAAAATGCACATTAGTGTGGATGCTAGGCAGTTTGATAGAGTTGATCATAAACGGCTGATAAACTTGTCACGTTTTATTTTTTAACAAGGCTTATATTGTATGGCTACATCCACAAAATCTCGCTTTAATCCCACCGCTATTGCGGGTTTTAGCGCCCTACTGATGACGACTTTTTTAGTGGGTTGCAGTGAACCACCAAAACTTGAAACTGTTGAAGGTTATGCCCAAGGCACGACGTATCAAATAAGCTTCTGGTCTGAAGACGCGGTTCCAGTCACAGAGGTACAAGCGGCGTTTAACGATACGCTTGCCCAAATAGACAAAGAGCTTTCTACTTATAGTCCTGATTCTTTCATTTCCGAATTCAACCGTAGCCCATCTATAGCTTGGCAACCGGTCTCTCAAGACTTTGTTGAGCTTGTCCAAATTGCCCAAGATATACATACAAAATCGGAAGGTTGTTACGATCCAACTATTGGGCCTTTGTTCGATTTATGGGGTTTCAAAACCGACAAACTTCATGTGCCTACACCAGAAGAACTTGTTGCACTTACATCAGAGCTCGGCATTGATAAAATTGAAGTAGATGAAGAAAATTTACGCGTTCGTAAAACTCGCCCTTTTTTACAGCTTGATTTCTCCTCTATGGGCGAAGGCTACACTATTGGCAAGTTAAGCCATGTATTAGAATCCAAAGGCTACCAAAACTACATGGTGCAATTTGGTGGTGACATGAAGATTAAAGGACACAAGCCTAACGGCGATAAATGGCGAGTGGCCATTCAGAGCCCTATTCCTTCTGCCGAAGGTGGCCCAAAAGTCTATCAAGTTATTACTATCAAAAATGAAGATGGCGTTACGCTAGATACATCAGGTACTTATAACCGTCACTTTGATGATAACGGTGTTGAATATTCTCACATCATCAACCCAAGCACAGGCAAACCCATTACTCATAATCTTATATCGGCTTCTGTGTTTGGCACCGATCCAAGAGTCAGCGATGCATGGGCAACAACCATGTTGTGCCTAGGCCCTGTAGAAGGCGCAAAAATTGCCAAGAATGAAAACCTAGACGTATTCTTCATCGAAAGAAAGAACGACAAATTAATCAACTCCAGCAGCGACGCTTTGCTTAAAACAAACCGGGTGAAATTTGACTAATAAGTTACTTGGCTAAAATAAAAGACCGAGTAGCGCCTGCTACTCGTTTTTTTATGAAATACTTGTCTCTCTGTACAGCTGAAATAAATAATTTACAGATAAAAATGAAACTGTCTAGGGAATAACTTTGTTTACATGTCGCTTTAAGTATGCGTCCTTATTATCAAAATATAAATTCTTGCCATTTATGCATAAACAACGAACCTATAATAATAGGTACCACCAACTTGTTTTTCTTATCTTAGCGCTCTAGTATTATTTTATCCTATCACTTGCAGAGGAGCATATCGCGCCGTGAACAACTAAGCCTTTTTTTCATAGATATTTTATATGTTGAATTAAGGTGAGGAAGTCGTCGACTTCCCAGTGAGCGTGTTATGCTGGTTGTTTCTGATCTATCTTATATATTGCCTAATGGCGATACTCTATTTTCCCATTTATCTTTTAGCTGCCCTGGCGGCACCACTGCGATTATCGGCCGTAATGGTGTGGGCAAATCTACACTATTAGAATGCATTGCCCAGCAGCAACGTGATACGACTATCACAGGTACCTGCTGCCTATTTCGCCAATCAATTAATGATAATTACTCTGATATCCCGCGAGTAATCGATGCTTTGCATTTAGGCGAATATTACGATGCGCTTAGACGCGTAGAACATGGTAAGCCTCTAGATACAGATATCGATTTACTCGAACAACACTGGGATGTGGTCGAGCAAGCCCAAGAAAGCCTCATGAAGGCGAATCTAGCACTTGAATTAGACCAACCCATACTTTCACTCAGTGGCGGTCAACGTACAAAAGTGCAGCTGATTGGGCTGTTACAACAACAGCCTGATGTATTACTACTCGATGAGCCAAGCAACCATCTGGATAAACAAAGTACCCAGTGGTTGATTCAACAATTGAAAGAAACGCCTAGCACTGTCCTACTAGTCAGTCATGATGCCATGTTACTAAACAGCCTTGATAGATTCTTAGTACTCAATGAGACTGGCATCCATCCTTATCATATGGACTTTAACAGCCTTCGCGCACAACTTAAAAAACAGCATCATGACTCAATAAAAGCCATAGGCCAAGCCAAAGCTAAACTCAAAAAAGAACAACGTGAGCAGCAAATTCGTGAACAAAAATCTCAACAACGCCTGCGCCAAGGTGAAGCAGAGCGCACCTCTGGCAGCCAATCAAAATTGCTTTTAGATCGTAGAAAGAACAAAGCCCAAGAGCAACGTGGCGCACAAGCTAGAATGGCAGAACAACGTAGTCTTATCTTGAAAAAGGAGCTCCAACAACAGCAATGCCAGCAAATAAAAACATCGACACTCAATTTGCACCTATCTAGCCAAAATAAAGGCCAACGTCGGGTACTTGATCTCATTGATGCGGTACTTCCCTTTGGAGATAAAACCCCATTAAGCATCTTCTTAGATCGTGGAGAACGCTTACGCATTGATGGCCCAAACGGTAGTGGCAAATCTACTTTAATACAATGTATTCAAGGTCTGAAAACTTTGGAGTCTGGCGAGCTCAATCGTCATGTCGACACCCTGTATCTTGATCAGCATTTAAGCCTACTGGATCAATTCACCTCACCTTTTGCACTCTTAAAAAGTCAAGCTACGCATCTTGATGACAGTACGATCCGAACTTTTCTTGGCAGTATAGGATTACGCAGCGATCATGTTTTCTTACCTTGTTCAGCTCTAAGCGGTGGCGAGCGTATGAAAGTTGCATTACTACTCATCAGCCAGCTACCTAGCGAAGGGATACTGATACTCGATGAAACAGACAATCACCTAGATATTGATAGCCAAGACCAACTCGCAGCAACCCTAGACAATTATCAAGGTGCACTGATCTTCGTAACACATCAGGATAAATGGATAAGAGCGGATAAAATCGTAGCACTCAAAAATAAAAAGACCGAGTAGCGCCTGCTACTCGGTCTTTTATCAGCTTGTTTGAATCGCTATTTAATAGCTAAAACTTTATAGCTTAAAGCGATTCGTTAATCCACTGAGGTTTTCTGCAAGTCGGGCAAGATCTAAACTCGCCGCACTGGATTGATTTGCTCCGGCAACCGCTTCATTCGCAATATCACGAATAGCTAACAAGTTTTTATCTACTTCTCGTGCAACAAGGGCTTGTTCTTCGGCAGAACTTGCAATGGCAATGTTTTGATCATTGATGCGAGAAACAGACTCTGCGATAGATTTAAGCGCTTCCCCAGACAAATTAGCAATCTCCAATGTGGCATTGGCTTTTTCATGGCTGCGCTGCATTGAACTTACAGTAAGATCCGTTCCGCTTTGCACAGATTGAATCATTACTTCAATATCTTTTGTCGACTCTTGAGTACGATGTGCTAATGCACGTACTTCATCTGCCACAACAGCAAAACCTCGACCTGTTTCGCCAGCACGAGCCGCTTCAATCGCTGCGTTTAGTGCCAATAAGTTCGTTTGGTCTGCGATACCACGAATTACATCTAGCACCGAACCAATGCTGCTAACTTGCCCTGCTAGATCATTAACGCCTTGAGTTGTAGTCTTCAACTCGGTCAATAAAGACTGAATGGTTTTTATGGTTTGTTGAACTTGATCACGACCTAATTCAGCACGCTCATCTGCAGTATCAGAATCTTTTGATGTGGCAACGGCATTGCGCGCTACATCTTCAACAGCTGATGTCATTTCGGTAACAGCAGAAACAGCCAACTCTAATTGCTCATTCTGATGATGCATATCTTGAGTAGATTTTTCTGTGACAACACTTAGCTCTTCTGATGTTGAAGCTAATTGAGTCGCGGCATCTTGAATTTCATTTACTGTGGTAGAAAGCTGCTCAACCGTTTTATTAAAATGACCCGCTAATATACCTAACTCATTACGTGAAACATTTTCTAAACGAAAACTTAAATCACCACTCGATAAACGAGTCATAGCATTTTGAATATAGGCAACTTGCTGAGTCAATGTGCGCGTAATATAAAATGCAATAATAAGAGCGGCAGCAATAATAATTACGGCGACGATACTAAGCATAGAGGTGGACTCTTGATAAACAACATCACCATTATCACTCGCCAATTTAGCACCATCTCTACTCATCGTAGAGAGTTTATCTAAATATTCTGAGTACTCATTATATTTCTTAGATGATTCAGTAAGAAAAAGAGTACGTGCAGCATCATCTTCATCTTGCCTTGAAAGGGTAAAAACTTTATTTTCAATACTTAAATAGTCTTTATAGCTCGATTCAAATTGCTTTAATAACTTTCCTTCTTCAACACTAGATACTAATATTTTATAGTCTCTGATCGTCTGTTCAATACTATTTTTTTGGTCTTCTATGACCTTTTCCAGCTTCACTTTTTCATCAACTGTATCATAAAGAATATGGACAGCTTCAAGATTTCGTAATTCTGCGGTTTGAGTATCAATGCTTCCAATCAGTTTAACCGATGGAAGCCAGTCTTCTGAAATAATAGTAGATTGGTCATTGATGTTACTCATACGAGTAAAAGAAAATACAAGAACGACAATCAGGCCAAAAATAATCAACCCATAACTAGAAAAAAGCAACACACTTAATTTAACATTTTTCATAAAATATTTATTACATCTCCATTATAAAATAATTTTCCATAATTACCTTCAAACCTACATCTAAAGTTAAAGCTAAAAGAAATAGTCACAGAAAAAATGCACCAAAATAGAACATCACAAATTTTACACATAAAATTATTTTATACATAAAATCGATGCATAATAGCGCCTACTTATTTTGTATTCAATAAATTAATCTATTTAAACGCTCACCCTCCAAAAAACCGATAAAAAAGGAAGAAACAAGCACAAGATTTAAATGTTAAAAATGAAAGGGGGATATCTAATTTATATACAGACATTCCATTTGGTTATCATAATTTATAATATACTTTCAAGCTCGATTCTAAACCACGAACATCTTCTAGACCTTTTACTCGGGCTAATTTCAAGTAGCCAGATTTGACATTTTTGTAGGTCGTTGAAAATTTAACAATCATGCTCTGGTCGGATTTAAATAAGATTTTCTTGATTTTAAGAAAAGGAAAAAGCTATTAGAAGCAACATGCTCTGCAACATAAACTAAGTCATTATCAATGCAGATACCCTAGAACCAGTACAAAGAATAATGCCGTTTATGAAGTCACTATTCTATTTTGGATTTACCACAAAATTTACTTACATATAATAGCAAGCCCACAGAAGACAAAAGCAAAGCCGTTGATTTCCTATGGGCCCTTGGCTAGGTTTTTAATTAATTTTCGACCAGAACGTCATATTTACAGATTCTTTATCAAGAAGTTCTAAGTATTCTAGCGCCACCTTGTTTCTCAGCCACTGCTGGCAATACTCCTCAGCTTTTTCCTGCGAACTAGCAATCGCCACATCGGCATAGACACCATCCGTTCCACGAACCAGAAAATGAAGAATGAGTTCCTCTTGCTGACTAAGAAATTCGGCTTCTACTTGATGTGATAGTTCTACTAATCTGGTTTCTGTTACGCCTTCTTTAAGCCTAAAGGTCGCAAACTCCATACCGCCAATATTATCAATGTTGTTATTCTTTATCATGTCAGTGCCTCAGTTATGGGTTAAGCTCCAACTCTAAGGCTTCACTACTGACAGCATTGTGTCAGTCAACTTTCGTATTTTTAAATTCAATGTATGCTGACAAAGAAACATCTTCTGGCAAAGCACTCTCATCTTCACAACGATTTAATCTGGTTATGCGGTCCAATCTAAAGTCTCTGTAGTCACCACGCAGCTTGCACCAACCACCTAATGTCCATCGGCCGCCCCAATAGAATAGCCCTAGAGGAAATACAGCTCTCGATGTCACGATTTCTGAAAGTGAGTTGTAACCAATATTCAGCCAACATCCTGTTTCTATAGCTGAATGTATTTCCTCCCATACCTGATATGTTGTGGATTCACGATGCCTTACCGGCATCCTAATCACTCGATCTTCGCTGGAAATCATCTTTGACTTTTTAGGCAATGCTGCCTCAATCTTTGACAATAAAGAGTGTGCCGAAGCAGCAAATTTCTTTCCAGTCAAAGACGCCGTAAAGCTCACGCCGGCAATCAACGCCTCCAGCTCAATCGGCGTCAACTGTAAGGGTGGTAACTCGAACCCCTCTAGCAACCGATACCCGACACCAGGCTCGCCATAAACGGGTATTCCAGATAAAGACAAATCATCAACATAACGATAAATAGTTCTTTCTGACACCATCAGCTTTTGGGCCAACTGCTTAGCTGTAATGGGTTGGTGCTTACGCAGAATATTGGTTAACTGAAAAAGCCTGTCTGATTTTCGCACTTCCGCCCCCTTTTCCAACTGACATAATGTCTATCCACAGGGACTAGTCTGTTTCAATTTCCGTGAATAAACGTAAAGCCCGTGCCGTAATTAGCATGATAGTCGGCGATATTACTGAACTCTTCTGATAAATGAATAGAAAAAATTACCCAAAGAAGCAAGAGTGTTCATCCTCACTTACAATTTGCAGAAAATCTTCTATCCTACTCACTTCGGGGTTTGAATCGTATCTATGCCATTTCAGATCTTGTTGCATCCAAAATACCTTCCAATAACCTTTAGTCTTTACAAACGTAGCTTTCGCAACAGGCGTTTCAATTTTTGAGTCTACCGCCTTCCAATGAGGGCGAATTTCAAATAACTCTACGCTTTGGCCGGATATACGATATCCTATATCGACTTGATGTCTAAGATGGGCAGGAGGTCGATTCTTAGCTAAATACTTCTCTAACTCAGATTCTGTACGTTTTATCTCAAATTCACTTATTGCCATAGTGTTCTTAGTATCCTGTTTTGCAGATTTTTTAAACCATTGATCTTTGGTGACTTTGTACAAACAATCGTTTTAAGAGGATGGCCAACCAAAATAATCCTCTAGTTTTTGCACTATATCCCAAAACTAGAGACATTTTAATCCTCGATACATTCTCGGTATTAATTAGCGGATATTTGCTGAATCAGTTGCCAAGATAACGTTACGCTTTTGCGAATTGCAAGCGCCTCTCCTCTTCTCTCTATGCTCCAAAGTAGCCCTAATCGTTTCCAGAGCAGCCAATCAGCGACTTATTAGCTATTTTTCTCGTAAGCTTCAAATAAATCACTAACAAGCACACCATTAATTTTCATACCAAGTAAATTTGCATTACTTATCTCGGTATTTTCAAGGTTTAAGTTTGTGAAAGAGGTATTTGACATATTAACATTATTAAATTTTGAACAACTCAAATTGATATTTTCGTAAGTACTATGAGAAAGATTAACATCATCAAACGCACATGCCTCTAAATTTGAATCAGAAAATTTAGCATTCTTTAACTCCACCCAAAATTTCGAATCGGATAGGTTTACACAATCAAATTGAGTACCACTCATATCAGATTTTGAAAATATAAACCCTTTATACTCTGAGTTTGGAAATGGATTATTGTCCGACATAAATACCTCCTAATATGCAAAAATATTTTTTGCATTCTATTTTACAGATTTATAATCCATGAATAGTAAGAATCTTTTTAATAAAATGCTTTAGTCATAAACTGTTATCTCGATAATAATGTGTTTTTTATTTTTTACAAAAAAAATGATCAAAATATTGGCCGAAAAAAATGCCCTCTGTTCCGCATTGGCACAGAAGGCATTTTTGCATTCAAGCTAGATAACTCTTTAGATTTAGTAATTCACTAGGTTAAAGCGTGCTTTTCAAACCCAGCTCTAAACCACGAACTTCTGCCAAACCTTTCATTCGACCAAGTTTTGAGTAACCCGGTTTTGAGTTCTTTTCTAGGTCATTAAGGATTTGATGGCCGTGGTCTGGTCGCATGGGTATTAGGCTCGGAGCATTGTTGTCGTTACGCTTTTTCTCTTCTACAAGAAGCGCACGAACCACACCAACCATGTCTACGTCGCCACCAAGGTGAGACGCTTCATGGAAGCTACCCGCTACTTCTTCGCGCTTGGTTGATCTTAAGTGAGTGAAAAAAATGTTCGAGCCGAAGCGTTGCACCATATCAACCAAGTCGTTATCTGCACGAACACCGTAAGAACCAGTACAAAGAGTAATACCGTTTACAGGGCTTGGCACAGCACCAAGCAACCATTCGATGTCATCTTTAACAGAGACAACACGCGGCAAGCCAAGAATCGGACGTGGTGGATCATCTGGGTGAATCGCCAAGCGCAAGCCACCTTGCTCTGCCGCTGGTACAATTTCTTCTAAGAAAAGTTTAAGGTGCTCGCGAAGTCTGTCTTTGTCGATGCCAGCGTATTCATCTAATTTTTCGCGGAATTGTTCTATGGTGTAGCTTTCTTCGGACCCTGGGAGACCGGCGATGATGTTGGCGACTAAGCGGTCTTTATCTTCTGTCTTTAGGTTCTCTAAGAAGATTTTCGCTTGCGCTTTTTCTTCGTCACTGTATTCAGATTCTGCGCCTTTACGCTCTAGAATGTATAACTCAAACGCAGCAAAAGCCGTTTGGTCAAAACGTAAAGCACGAGAGCCATCAGGTAATTCATAATCCAAATCTGTGCGAGTCCAATCCAATACCGGCATGAAGTTGTAGCACACAGTATCAATGCCACATTCCGCCAAGTTAAGCAGAGTTTGCTTATAGTTTTGAATGTACTCTTGGTAATTGCCCGTACGCTTTTTAATATCTTCGTGTACTGGTACGCTTTCTACCACAGACCAACGCAGTGTATGCGCTTCTATCATGGTTTTACGGGCTTTAATTGCTTCTACTGGCCACACTTCGCCATTAGGAATTTCATGTAAAGCTGTTACTACACCCGTTGCACCTGTTTGACGAATATCCGTCAAAGTCGTTTCATCATTTGGTCCAAACCAACGCCAAGTATGTTCCATTTTATCCTCCGAGATTCGCTGTGTTGTTATTTAATAGTCTGTTGTTGAATGACAGACACTCCACAACACCGCTTGAAATAATTGTTTGATAAGCATTCAGCACAGCGTGAGAAAAAATCTCGTTCTGGCTGAGTTTTGTAGAGAAAATATCGTTCAGTTTTAAGGCTTCATGGACCAAGCTTCCCGAATCTAAATAGCTAAGATCAGCACAACGACTATGAAGCTCTTTTAATGTCTGCGCCATTGGGTCATCGACCTTGTGTTGATTTCCTTCTAGGTCTTCACCGCGCACATAAAATAGCCAAGCAGCCACACCAAGAGCTGTTGCGGCAAGATCTGCTTTATCAGCACTCTTGTTAGCACCTTTATTCGCTAACAGTTCTTCTGCACCACTTAGCCAACGCTGAGGAATTTTTTGTGATCCATCCATCGCAATTTGAGATAACTGATGCTGTAAACTGTCGTTGGCAAAACGGCTAACTAAACTTTCGATGTAAGTTTGAACCTGTACTTCTTGCGGTAAATCCAGCGTTGGAGCTGCTTCAACGCTCATATAGTGACGAATCAAGCTGGCAAACTTTTCATCCGCAACCGCTTGAGCCACAGTTTTGTATTTGGCTGCCAACCCAACATAAGCGAGCAATGAGTGGCTGCCGTTTAACAAGCGCAGTTTCATGGTTTCAAACGGGTGAACGTCCTTTACCATTTGCACGCCGTCATGCTCCCAATCTGGTCGACCTTGCGGGAAGTTATCTTCTACAACCCATTGGCTAAAGGCTTCACACATCACAGCATTTTGATCGTGACAATTAAGCTCCTTTTGCAACCGCTCGCGGGAAGCATCCGACATTGCTGGCACTATTCTGTCCACCATGGAGCTTGGGAAAGCCACGTTGTCTTCAATCCATTGAGCAAATTCGGCTGAACGATGAGATGCCAACTCACATACCGCTCGACGCGTTAAACTGCCGTTATTCGGCATGTTGTCACAAGACAAAATAGTAAACGGCGGTAGATTCAATTCTTTTCTACGATACAAGGCTTCAACCAAGATACCCGGCGCAGTTTTTGGCGTCGTTGGGTTCTGGATATCATGCTGAATACTTGGATCACCTTGGCGCAATGTCTTATCAGCCGGTGCTAGGTAGTAGCCTTTTTCAGTAACGGTTAAAGTGACAATTTTGGTCTTTGGTGACACAAGCTTTTCAAATAAAGGCTCTTTGTCTGCCCCAGCAAACAAGGCATCGCGAATCGCGTTGATTTCACGCAATTCCACATTTTGGCTGTCTTGGTATTCCGCAATATGATAGCGACAGCCATTGGCTTTAAGTTCGTCAACCAGTTGGCTATTCGAGCGAATATTCACGGCACAAATGCCCCAATTGCCACCTTGATTTCGGTTGAGGCTTTTTTCTATATAAACGGCTTGATGCGCACGATGAAAAGCGCCCAATCCAATATGAACAATGCCAACATCCACCTTTTCTGGTGCATATAAGGTATTTGTTGTTTTTATGCTAATCATGATGATTCCTTATGTTTTTAGAGACCAGTACCTTAAAAACCAAAGTACTTCTTGGCATTTTCCGAACAAATCCCTTTTACCATCTCGCCCAATAACGCCATGTCTGCTGGCGCTTCGCCTCGTTCAACCCAACCACCAATCATCTCGCACAACAAACGGCGGAAATATTCATGACGGGTGTAAGATAAGAAGCTACGTGAATCCGTTAACATGCCGACAAATTGGCTTAACAAGCCCATTTGCGCCACGCTGGTTAGTTGGCGCTGCATGCCATCTAATTGATCGTTGAACCACCAGCCTGAACCGAATTGCACCTTGCCAGCCACGCCACCACCTTGGAAGTTACCCGCCATGGTTGCCAACATTTCGTTATGCATTGGGTTTAAGCAATAAAGGATAGTTTTCGGTAGCTCGTCACTTTGATCCAAGGCATTCAAGAAACCCGACAAAGGTTCCGCAAAGGCACGATCATCCATGGAGTCAAAACCAGAATCACCACCAATCAGTTTGAACATTCTGGAAGAGTTATTACGACGCGCGCCAATGTGAAGCTGCATCACCCAACCTTTTTTGGCGTATTGCTTACCTAGCCATACTTGAACCGCACTGGAAAATTGCGCGATTTCAAGCTCAGTTAAAGGCTGCTCATTAATACGCTTCGATAAAATAGCGTCCAATTCCGTTTCGCTTGGTTCACTAGCAAAACGCATGATTTCAATGCCATGGTCGGCACTGCGACAGCCATGAGCATCGAACACTTCAAGACGTTGGGCCAAGGCATCAATCAAATCACTAAAGCGCTCAATGTTTTTATCTGCCGCTTTACCGAGTTTATTTAAGTAATCGTTGAAGCCAACATGATCGACTTTAAAAGCACGATCAGGGCGCCAACTTGGCGTAACAGCAATATCAAAACTGCTATCATTGGCAATAAACTTATGATGTTCGAGGCTATCGGCAGGATCGTCTGTGGTGCCGACCATTTTCACATTCATTTGCTGCATGATGCCGCGTGCGGAAAACTCAGGTTGCTGCAACATTTCATTGCATTGATCCCAAATGGCATCGGCCGTTTTAGGTGAAAACAACACATCCGTAATACCAAAAGGACGACGCAATTCTAAGTGTGTCCAATGGTAAATTGGGTTACCAATACACTGAGGCACGGTATTCGACCATGCTTGGTATTTTTCTTTGAAGCTCGCATCGCCAGTGATCAAACGCTCTTCAATACCCGCGGCACGCATAGCGCGCCACTTATAATGATCTCCTTCCAGCCAGATTTCACCAAGGTCGGTAAAGCGACGATTTTCGGCGATTTCTTGAGGGCTTAAATGGCAATGGTAGTCATATATTGGCTGATCAGATGCGTATTCATGGTACAAGCGCTTCGCCGTTTCCGTTGTTAGTAAAAAATCTTCTGTCATAAAGTTTTTCATGTCATTTCCTCGGCTCATATAAGGCTACTAAGAGCGACAGCTTGAGAACGCTCTATTTGCTTACCATTGACATAGAAAGGACGTTGCTCATTTTCTGGCAAGACAAAGCTCATCTCTTTGTAAGCTGGTTGCCATTCACCTTCTCGTGAAATATTGAGATCAATTCGTTCAAGATCAGATTTCAACGTTATGTTCAGCAACAGATACTTGCCATCTAAATAGCCAGTTGAAAGCCCATCGTCATCAAACACGGATAAGTCACGCTGCCCTGCTCCTTTAAATGGGAAAACAAGCAACTGACGTTGGGTGTCTTTTTCTGCATCCACGTGAGCAATGCGATTACTGGTAGTAATCACACTGCCAGCACGTGCAAGCAAAGGAATCTCTTCTAGAGCGGCTGGCAAGGAAATGTCTTGTCCGCCGGCATACCAAGTCTTACGGTGGAAGTCATACCAACCATCACCATTGTCAGGTAAATACACAGAGCGAGTTCGTTGACCTTGCTCCACCACAGACGCCACCAATAGGTCTTTACCTAGCAAAAAGTCATCGCTTTCTTCGTAGGTACGAGCATCGGCCTCGTGGTCCAAAAAGGTCGGACGCAACATAGGTTCATGATGTTTATGCGCTTGCCAAAGTAGATCGTATAAGTAAGGCATCAAACGGTATCGCAACGTCATGGCTTCACGAATGATCGGCGTTACTTCTGGGTACATCCAAGGCTCGTTAACCGTTTTATCATCGTTCCAAGAGTGGATAGTAAAGCGAGGATGCATGACACCGTTTTGAACCCAACGCACGAACAATTCTGGATCTGGACGATCGCCCGAGAAGCCACCTACGTCGTGACCAAGGTTGTACAAACCGGAAAGACTCATGCCAACACCCATGCGTGTGTTGTAACGCAAAGTTTGCCAGCTTGTACGGTTATCGCCACTCCATGTTTGCACATAACGCTGCATACCAGGGCAACCAGAACGAGAGATCAAATATGGTCGCAAGTTAGGTGCGAATTCGGTTTGGGCTTCATAAGAAGCACGCATCATTAACAATGGTTGCAATGGACGAATTAGCTTAATCGGCGTCTGCTTACCAAAGCCAAAACAGCGAGCATTACTGTCCCAGACTTCGTATTCGTTGTTGTCATTCCAAGTGGAATCAATGCCCTTTTCAAGCAATTGTTCAGTGACATTCTTTTTCCACCATTGGATAGTATTCGGATTAGTGAAATCCAAATGTGAGCCAGAATCATCCCAAAACTGAGAAGATTCAGGCGCATCAAACTCAGAGTCTTGAATAAATAAATTCTGCGACGCCACTTCTTCGAATCGTGGGTGATCTTGCAACAAACAAGGCTTGATGTTAGCCGCTAATTTAAGGCCAGCCTGATGAAAGTCTGCGCTCAATTTAAGTGGATTTGGCACCTTACTGGTGTTCCAGTTAAAGACATAACGCTTATTACCAATCGAGGTATAACCAGAAGAAAGCTGGAAAGAATCACAAGGCATGCTGTGATTTTCGCAGTGCTTAATAAAGTCACCAAGCTGCTCTTGAGCATTCTCAGCATCCGTATAAAGCATGGTAGAACCGCTGTAGCCAAGGCTCCATTTCGGTCCAAAGATAGTTCGGCCCGTTAGATTCACGTAGGTTTTAGTCACATCAACGACTTTTTCACCGTACATGAAGTAAAAATCTAGATCCCCTTCATCAGCATGATAGCTACGGTAGTAACCATGATAGTTGTCTAGCTCGTTACCCAAATCAAACCAACTGGTTGACAAGTTATCGTAGAAAACCCCGAAACTCGCTTGCTCAGTTTTGGTTATGTAAAAAGGAATATGCTTGTACAGTGGATCGGTATTTTTAGCATCGTAACCCATGGCATCGATATTACGCATTTGGTAGCGAGAGCCATGACGGTTTAGGTCACCGGTTTTCTCTCCCAATCCGTAATACTTTTCAGACAAATCACGCGCCATATAATGGTGAATGTCGTTACTTTGAACACCCAACATATAAGCGCCACTGTGACGATCTGCAGCAAGGTAATGCCATTCACCAGCAGCGTCGGCGTATTCCCATGTCAGCTTCAATGGTTTCGATAAAGTGACTCGTAGCGATGATGTGGAGATGCTTAGCTGGCCATCTTGTTCTGCGACGGTAAAATCTGGGCAAGTAAACCCTTCAGTACTCATCCGGTCGCGGCCCTCCCAACCCATTTCACTGCCATTAAGACTGTCATTAGGGGAAATACACCAGCTATTTTCGAGTTGTAACTTACCGTTCTTTTTTAGCAATACACGAATCACGTTGGATTCTAAAACGAAAAAATGCAAAACATGACGGCCATCACATTCAATGTTGACACGGTTGTCTTCAGCGCCAAGAAGCTTCCAATTTTTGATCGGCTTCATAAATATCTATCTCCAAATATCGTTAAAATCTGCAAGCTTCTAAACTAGTATCCAAGTAAAAGCGAAGGTAAAAACAGGCTAATTTCTGGAATGAAAGTTACCGCCAATAACGCCAATACCAACAAACCAAAAATAGGCAATAATGGCTTAATCACTTGGTCGATTTTCACACCGCTCACAGAACAGCCGACAAACAACGCGCTGCCTACAGGAGGAGTACAAATACCAATACATAAATTGAACGTAATGATGATGCCGAAGTGAACAGGATCGATACCAAGCTCTAACGCAATAGGTAGAAAAATAGGCGTGAAGATTAACAATGCAGGCGTCATATCCATGAAGATACCGACAACAAGCAGAATTAAGTTAATAATCAACAAGATGATAATTGGGTTATCAGACAAGGCGAGTAACGCATCACTCACAGCATAAGGAATATCTGCATTTGCCATTGCCCATGCCATCGACATAGACGCACCAATCAACAACATAATCATGGAAGCGGTCATGATGGAGCCAAGAATAATACTCGGCATATCCTTAAGACCCACTTCGCGATAAATAAGCGCCAGCAACAAGGAGTACACAACGGCAATGGCCGATGCTTCTGTCGCAGTAAATACGCCACCAATAATACCGCCCATGATGACAACAATAAGCCCCAAGCTAGGTAAGGCTCTAAAGGTAACTTTACACGCCTCTCCTAGAGAAATCCTGTCAGATACTGGGTAGTTTTTCTTCTTAGCGACCACAGCAACAGCCAACATGACACAGGCGCCCATCAATAGACCAGGCAAATAGCCACCTAGAAACAAAGCGCTAACAGAAGTGCCACCAGAAATAAGAGAATAGACAATCAGAGCATTACTGGGTGGGATCAACAAACCAGCAGGACTAGAAGTAATGTTTACTGCAGTTGAAAAAACAGGGTCGTAGCCGCTCTTTTTCTGCAACGGCGCCATAGTGCCACCAACCGCCGCGGCAGCAGCAACTGCAGAACCAGAGATTGACCCAAAAAGCATGTTTGCAATGACGTTGACGTGCCCTAAAGAGCCCGGTAAACGCCCAGCAAGCAGCTTGGAAAATTCAATAAGTCGTAGGGCTAAACCGCCTCGATTCATGATATTTCCCGCCAATATGAAAAACGGAATAGCTAACAACGTAAAACTATCCATTCCTGAGGCAAGCTTTTGTGAAACGACAGAAAGTGAAGCATCAAAAGGCAGCGATACCATGATGGATAACAACGAGGAAATCGCGATGGAAAAGGAAATCGGTACACCAAGTACCAACATTGTGAAAAAACTACCGAATAGAACGAGTGCAACTAACCATTCCACGTTTTTTATCCTTATTATTAGAATTTTTAAATCACTAAATAAGGTAACGAATAGACGCTACCGTCTAGCATGTAGAGAATTTTAATCTTGCGTTGGAGCCAAAAGATCGCGTAATAAATAGAGAATCATACAGGCTCCGCTTATCGGAATTGCGGCATAAACCCAGCCCATTTCTAGACCTAAAACTGGAGAAAGCTGCCCATTACTCAATGTTTTCATTACTAATGAACCGCCACCAAACACCATTATGACAATGGCAAAAAATAGGCCTATTAGAGTAATTACCATTTGCAGAATGGCTTTTTTTCGCCCTTCTAATGCCAATAACATAAAGTCCATCGCCAGATGTTTTTTCTTACCTAAAGTAAATGCAGCGCCTAACAAACCAACCCAAATGAATAGGAATCTAGCTAATTCATCTGTTGAAGTGCTGGGTGCACCTAAAACATAACGAGAGAAAACTTGCCAAACCACGCACGCCACAAGAGTCACCATCAAAGTGACGCAAAATGTAGATAATATGCGGTCAACCACATAAATAAATTTCGTCATTTACCACCTCCAGAAGGGATAAAAAGCCCACAATAGCTTTCACCAATCGACGACATATTGAACCAAACATTAATTTTGGTCAACTAACTTAATTAGATTGGTTGACCAAAATTAATATGCGTGCAATTATGCAAACTCATAACGAAACACCTTGCACTCTTTGCTTATCCGAAAACGTGAAAATAATATAAAAATACAAAAACGGAGATTTCGAAAATGTTAAATATTAAAAAAACTAAGCTGCATGTTGCCTCTGCACTACTCTTAGGTAGCTTGATGGGCGCTTCATCAATGAGTTTCGCTGAAACGCTAAAGCTGAGTCATAATGGCGACACAAAGTCTCCAGTTCACAAAGCACTCAAATTCTTTGCGGATGAAGTACAAGAAAAAACTGATGGGGATTTAAAAGTACGCGTCTATCCAAATGGCCAACTAGGCACTCAACGCGAGTCTTTAGAATTGTTGCAAAGCGGCGCGCTAGATATGGCTAAGTCAAATGCCAGTGAGCTTGAATCATTTGATCCTGCTTATGGCGCTTTCAATATCCCTTATATCTTTAGAGATCGCGAACATTTCTATCGCGCACTAGCGAGTGAAGATGTTGGGCAGAAAATTTTAAGTTCTTCTGCAGAATATGGCTTTATTGGTGTCGCTTATTTTGATGCTGGCTCGCGTAATTTTTACACATCTAAGCCTGTACACTCTCCTGCAGATTTGAAAGGCATGAAAATACGTGTTCAACCAAGCCCAAGCGCGATCAAAATGATGGAGCTGATGGGTGCTTCTCCTACGCCACTACCATTTGGTGAATTGTATACTGCTCTACAACAGCGCGTTGTTGATGGTGCAGAAAACAACATTGGCGCAGTAACGACTTATCGTCATGGTGAAGTGGCTAAATATTATACTCGTGATGGCCATGCGATGATTCCTGATGTGCTAGTAATCAGCACTAAAACCTGGGAAAAACTATCAGATAAAAACAAAGCTGCCATATTAGCTGCTGGTAAAGATGCTACCGCTTATATGAAAAAGATTTGGGGTGAATACACAGAAGAAGAGTTGAAAAAAGCAACTAAAATGGGCGTAGAGATCATTGATGTTGATAAAGACCCTTTCATCAAAGCAGTTGCTCCAATGTTTCAGGAAGCAGAGCAAAACCCTGTTATTGCTCCTTATGTTAAGGCAATAAAAGCACTCGACAAATAAGTTAAATCAAGCGACTCTTATCTTAGTGCTACTGCTGTAGCGGTAAATAAGAGTCGCTCATTATTTGAATGTTTCTTTTTTTAACACATCTATATCTAATCTTTTCATTGAATTGGCTAAATAAAGTAGAAAGCTATGATAAATACTCTTGTAAAACCAAAGCGCCTATACCAAGAGGTGGGACTTAAGTTATACGAGGAACTTAGGCAAGGCCAATATAAGGTAGGAGACCGTTTACCTCCCGAACGCGATATTGCCGAGCAATTAGGCGTGAGCAGAACCTTGCTTCGTGAAGCATTAATCATGCTTGAGCTAATGGAGATTGTCGAAGTCCGCAAAGGCAGTGGCATTTATCTTCTAAAGCAGCCTACTAACATTAAATCATCTGACAAGTTTGAAGAATCTCTAGACAACGATGATGTTGGCCCTTTTGAAATGATGCAAGCAAGGCAGTTGCTGGAAAGTCACGTAGCGGAATTTGCAGCCACCCAAGCAACAAAAAAAGACATCATCAAAATGCGTGATGCTTTGGAGCTCGAAAAACAAAACATTGATACGGCTGATCAAAATCATGCTGCCGACAAACTGTTTCATTTGGCTATTGCCGAAGCAACGCAAAACAGCGTATTGGTCGATCTCGTTGAAAACTTATGGGAACGGCGTGAAAATAGTCCTATGTGGAAACAACTGCATTCACACATTACAGATCAAGCTTATAGAAAAAAATGGTTAGTTGACCATGAAAATATACTTCTTGCGATACAACAAAAGAAGCCTGATATTGCACGCATGGCAATGTGGAGGCATTTAGAAAACGTTAAAGATACACTAATGTTATTATCTGAACATCAAGATCCAAATTTTGATGGGTACCTATTTAGCACCAATCCTGTACAGCTACCCTGCAGCTAATATTCAATATTGTTATTTCAATTATCCCTTATTATCTGAAATTAAGGTTTAATAAGGGAACCCCACCTTTTCTTACCAAACAATTCGCATCATCACATTGTAATAGATACTTTTGTTAACAAATCTAATTATTTGGTCAATTGCTGCTTTACCATTCCTAGACTAACATATTAAATATATTTATATCTGGATTAAAGAATGAGTAACAGCACAACAGAAAACATAAATCCTGTAAGTGACAATACGTTGCAAGGTAATGTTTTTTTGCAACAGTTAGTTACTTGCTTACCCATGGGCGCGATGGTGGTCAGTACTGATGCTAGAATTTTGTTCGTCAATGACACACTCTCCGAAATACTAGGTTATTCATCAGAAGACCTATTAGGGGAAGATATTGATTTTTTACTCCCTATCGAATTTCAGGCTAACCACAAAAAGCTCATGATGCAATTCTTTAGTCAACCCCGTAAACGTCAAATGGGAGTCGGACAAGCCCTTTATGCACGGAAAAAAAATGGTGAACATATTCCAATAGAAATTGGCTTAAATCCGATACAGCAAGAGGGAAAAACCTTTGTCTTGGCGACATTAATTGACCTAACAACAAGACAACGCGCAAGCAATATGCTCAAGAGATCAATACAGGATGCACCTCACGGTGTTTTAGTAGTTGATTCCAATGGGATTATTCACCTAACAAATAGTGCTCTTTGTGAGTCTTTTGGCTATACCTCAGAAGAATTGATAGGCCAGTCGATGGACATACTCCTCCCCCAGCGCTATCGCAAACATCATGATCATTTGCGTCATTCTTTTCATCAAAGCCCAACACCCAGAATGATGGGAGTGGGTCGAGACCTTACCGCACTACATAAAGATGGCCGTGAGTTCCCAGTAGAAATTGGACTCAGTCCCTTTGAAGATGAGGAAGGAAATGACATGGTACTTGTTTCCTTATTAGATATTACGCCAAGAAAACGCATGGAACTGGAACTTCGTGAAACCAACACAAATTTGGAAGAATTTACTTACGTCGCCTCTCATGACTTACGCTCTCCTCTTCGTGGCATCGCGGATTTACTTGAATGGGTTAAAGAAGATCTTGGGCCTGAAGCGCTACCTGATGTGACTAGAAACCTCAGCAGAATTGAGGTTCGCATCCAACGCATGGAGCAATTGATTGACAATTTATTAACCTACGCCAGAGCAGGAAAAGTAGACGCTAGCACACAAGAGATTCACGTAAGCACTCTTCTAGACAATATATCTGAACTAATAGTAATACCTGAAGGAATCACTATATCGAGGGATATTCAACTAGAAAACTTTACCTCCGTATGGACTCCTCTTGAAACTGTTATGCGCAATCTCATCAGTAACGCTATTAAGCATCATGACAAAGAAATAGGAACGATTGATATTACTTGTAAAGCTGAGAATAACTTTTGTCATTTTACTATTTGCGATGATGGACCTGGTATTCCGGAAGCGGCTTTCACACGTATTTTCCGTTTATTCCAAACAGTCACATCCAGTGAACGCAGTGGTACTGGCATTGGCCTTTCAGTAAGCCGTCGCTTGGTAGAAACCTATGGCGGACGCATCAGCGTTGAAGCAAATAAACATCAACGAGGCGTTACTTTTCACGTTTGGTGGCCTCGATTTTTAAGGAAAGACACTCATGATTAAAGAGCTAAGCGTACTCATCGTTGAAGATGACGATGTGGCAGCTGAATCCATCACTCGCGGCCTAAGAAAAGTAGCACCGGATATAAATTTGGTTTTTGCTGAACATGGCAACATAGCAATTGAAATACTCGAAAACAAGCACCCAACAAGAATTTTAAAACCTCCTTTTTTAGTTCTACTAGACTTAAATATGCCCGTAATGAACGGTTTCGAATTTTTAGAGTACGTTCGTGACAACCCAAGTCTAAAGGATACGGTTATTTTCATTCTCACCACATCAAATGATGACAACGACCGTTCTCGAGCCTATGAAAATAACGTGGCAGGATACATGGTGAAATCAGCCGTTGGGCCACAATTTGCGAAACTATCGAACTTACTGGTTGCCTACAGAAATGCTGTCGAGCTGAATAGCTAAATAGCTGAACGGAGAAATAATCATGGAAGTGTTAAAAGCTAATGACGATCACACCCTAAAATTACTTATCGTTGATGACGATGATGTAGACCGTGAACGCATACGCAGGATGCTATCTAAATCCGATATAGAAACCAGCATTTCAGAAGCCTCTTCTGTAGAAGACTCTATGGATTTTCTAAGTAATAACGATTACGACTGTGTCATCGTTGACTATCGCTTGGGGCTAAATTCTGGACTCACCCTACTCAATAACATACGCACAATAATGGAAAGCCACTGTGCTGTAATTATGGTAACGGGGCTAGGTGACGAAGAAGTTGCTGCGGAGGCTATGCGACTCGGCGCCAGTGATTATTTACTCAAAAATCAACTACAAAGCACCCAACTGATACGAGCCATAACAAGCTCCATCCACCGAGCTGAGTTAGAAAAAAAGCTCCATGACATGGCTCATTACGATAATTTAACAGGGTTAGCAAGTCGCCCTTTACTGCTTGAAAACTTGCAGCAAATTGTAATCAATGAAGACGCTGCCGCGGTCGCATTTCTTGATTTAGATAACTTCAAACCAGTGAATGACAACTATGGTCATGATATAGGTGACTATGTATTAGTTACAATTGCTAATAGACTTAAGCAAGTAGCCCGAAAGAATGACATACTTGCTCGAATAGGTGGTGATGAGTTTGTCCTTCTATTACGTGATGTATCAAGCGAAAAAGAATGTTCAGGTTTCCTCAATAGACTCATTGAATTAATCAACACCCCAATTGAACTAGCTAAATTCGACTGTCAGGTTCAAGTATCCGCCAGCATTGGCGTTGCCTTAGTAAGTAATGACGGATTGGATGCTGATACTATTTTGCGTAGGGCCGATCAAACCATGTATCAAGCAAAAAACATGGGGCGCAATAACATTATTTTTTTTGATCCAGAGGAAGAAAGCCGTCAATATGCTCGACGCGCTATGTTACAAGCTGCCGAGCGAGGCATTGTACGCCATGAGTTTGAACTCCATTACCAACCTCAGATAGACATGGTGAACCATAAAATAATTGGGGTTGAAGCGTTGATTCGTTGGAACCATCCTACGATGGGATTTCTTTACCCTGTAGATTTCACTGAAGTACTGGAACACCCAAGCACAGGGGTTTTAATTGGCGAATGGGTGTTACAAGAAGCACTACGTCAACACAATATTTGGCAAAAAAATGATTTAGTCATTAGCGTCAACATTGCACCAGCTCATCTGCTGAGCAAAGATTTTGTGCAGCGACTAGACCAACTACTCAAAAGCATACCTAACTTCAACCCTAACTTACTGGAAATTGAAATACTAGAGACCGTTTCAATCTCTGATATTCTCAATGCTGTTGAGGTCGTAAAAGCGTGTTGTAAATTAGGAATTCATGTTGCGCTAGACGACTTTGGTACAGGGTATTCATCTCTTAATTATTTGAAACAGCTACCACTAAACACCTTAAAAATTGACAGAAGTTTTATTCAAAATATTTTATCCGATCCTGAAGATCGCGCTATCGTCGCGTGCATTGTCGCGCTAAGTAAAGCCTTCAACTACAAGCTCATTGCTGAAGGCGTTGAATCACTGGAACACGAACAAGCACTTATTGATATAGGCTGCCTGTGCGGGCAAGGATACTTTATTGCCAAACCAATGGCCGCTGGTAACATGACCATTTGGATTCAATACTATAGCCAAAAACATAGCGTCCATTAAATTAGACATAAAGTCCCTACCTAAACACACATTTCTTAGATATTTTACGCCGTTTTTCCTCCACGAATAACGGCGTTTTAATTATTTATCATCAACCCGATCATGACAAAACAAACAGCTAATTGTGCAAAATGACACCAACATCATCATTACAAAAGTTTCAAAACTAGTTTTTAGTTTCATTAAAGGAAAAGTAACTTCCGCTTATAACGAAGGTTGGTAGACTGCGGCGAATAATCAAAACAAGCAAAAAAAAAAGAGAGTTTATAATGATCACTAATGATGTCATGACGCCGCAAGACCAACGTACCAGTAAAATCATATTAGCTATTGCCGCCATCACTATTTTATTAGCCACCTTTGCAGGCATGATGCCAGGCGGAATGATAGGTGCTTTAGGTATTATGGTTATTGTTGGTTTTATCCTTAATTACGTTGGGGACAGAACACCGATTATTAACCAATTTTTCGGTGGTGGTGCCATCGTGGTTATTTTTGGTTCTGCCTACCTATTTCATAGCGGCCTTTTCCCATCCAGCGCAGAAAATAATATAACTACCTTCATGAAGAGCGGTGGCTTTTTATCTTTTTATGTTGCTAGTTTGGTTACCGGTTCTATATTCGGTATGGATACTCAAACGCTTAAAAAAGCAGCGTTAAAATACATCCCAGTTATCCTTGGTTCTGCTTTTTTTGCCTGCATATTTACTGGTCTAGTTGGTATGCTGGTTAGTAAAGACTTCTACGATTCAGTAATGCTGATTGCTCTGCCTATTATGGGTGGCGGTATGGGCGCAGGTGCTGTGCCTCTTGTTGAAATCATGTCAGGTAAAACAGGCATGAGCTCTGAAGCTTTGATGTCTCAAATGGTTCCAGCGCTAGCTATTGGTAATGCTATTGCCATTGTTATGGCCGGTTTGCTACACAAACTTGGTCAAGTAGCACCAAGTCTTACTGGCAACGGACAGCTAATTCGCGGTCAAAAATCTATCGCGGAAGAAGATCAAAAAACCTCACCGCTGAACATCACAACACTAGGTGTTGGCGCTTTACTTGCGGTAAGCATGTATTTCCTTGGTACCTTGCTATCCAATTACATCAGCATGCACACCTATGCACTAATGATCCTATCTATCGCGATCATCAAAGTGTCTGGCATCATGCCAAAAGCATTAGAGCAAGCTGCGTTCTCTTGGTATAAATTTGTTGTTGGTAACTTAACACCTGCATTGTTAGTCGGTATTGGTGTTGCTTATACAGATCTAAACCAAATTCTTGACGCCTTGTCTCCTATGTACTTCTTGCTTGTGTTAATCACAGTGCTTGGTGCCGTGTTTGGCGCTGGTTTGATTGGCTGGTTAATGGGCTTCTACCCTATCGAAGCAGCTATCACTGGTGGTCTTTGCATGGCAAACATGGGTGGTACGGGCGACGTAGCGGTTCTTGCGGCAAGCAAACGCATGGAGCTAATGCCTTTTGCGCAAATCTCTTCTCGAATTGGCGGCGCTTTCATGCTAATTCTTGCGACCCTAGTGGTTCAAGCGATCGCTTAACCCAAAAGACGGGTTATATTACGGTCAATTATCAAACAAAAGGGAAAAGTCCATTATGGCTTTTCCCTTTTGTTTAGCACTTCCTCTGTATGTTGTATAATCGCGACTCTTATTTTTTCATTAGTAATGAAGCGCATATGACACTCAAGTCTTACCTCGCCTTAATCACAATTTCGACTATTACCATTATTGTGTTAGCGGTTGGTGTGGTGCTAGGCTATTCTCTGCAAAAAACCTATCTAGATGGCATTAGCCAACGAGGTCTAGAGCTGGGTCACGTGATTGCACACAATGAAAGAGTGATTCAGGCCGTCGAATTAAGCAATCAAGGTAAGGCAAGTGATATCGAAGTCTATATAGAAATGCTTCGCGCCCAAACCGATGCCTCTTATATTGTTGTTGTTAATAAAGACTCCATTCGCTTAAGCCACCCAGAACCAGAAAGAGTCGGTAAACACTTTGTTGGTGATGATATTTACCAAGCGCTTAACCAAGGTAAAGATTACACAAAAGTCGCAGTGGGTACGCTAGGGAAAGCCATTCGGAATTCAGTCGCCATACGAAAAAATGGCCAAATCATTGGTGCTATTAGCATAGGCTATCTATCCCAACCCACCAGTGAACTAATTTTTAAACATTTACAAGAAGCGGGACTATTAGTCGGCTTTGTTTATCTTCTTGGTGTTGTTATTGCCGGCTTTTTGATTCTTAAACTCAAACGAACTTTTTTGAGCTTAGAACCAGAAGAAATAGTTCAGAAATTTAAGGAACATGAGTTAATTTTAGATAGCATTCGTGATGGTATTGTTGCTATCGACCATGAGCAAAACATCACCGCTATCAACAGCATGGCAATTGAATGGCTAACAATGAATGTGCTTAGTGCAACACAAGTTGTAAGCAAACCATTGAGCGAACAATCACAAAGCCTTTCTCACTTTGCATTAGAAGCCAAAGGACAAATAACACAAAACCGATTTAATTTAGGTAAGCTAGAATTCATTGCAACCCTGTACCCTATTAAAGGAAAAAAGGGCGAAGTAGGTTACGTCATTGTATTTTTCCCAGATCATGGGGAAAAATCACTAGAACAAGAACTAACAGCAACAAAAAACTATGCCGACTTATTACGCGCTAAAACTCACGAATATTCCAATCACTTAAATGTACTTTCCGGCATGTTACAAGCAGAACGCTATGATGATGCCATCGAGTTTCTTCAGCAAGAAAGTGACGGCGATCAAATCGTACTAAGACGTATTATTAAAACTATTGAAAACAGTGCTGTGGCAGGACTAATTTTCGCCAAGCACAATAAGGCCAAGGACTTAAAAGTCGATATGCTGATCGAAAGTGATTGCCAGCTTGGTCGATACCCCTCAAAAACCAATGAAGCATTGGTTACACTAGTAGGAAACTTAATAGACAATGCCTTGCTAGCCGCTTGGTCCAACAGATTACTTACACCACCTTTTGTTAAACTGTATATTAGTGACCGAAATGCCCACATTATGATTCAAATCGAAGACAGCGGTGCTGGCGTAGATGAGAAACTAGAAAGTCGAATATTAGACTTTGGTGTGAGCAGCAAACACAACACTGAACAGCATGGTATTGGGCTTTATTTGGTCAAAAAAGTTGTCGATCAATATCACGGCAGCCTTGATTGGGAACGCAGTGAGATTAATACCACTGTGTTTAGTATTTACTTAGACAAACGAGCGCTAACAAGATGAATCGCATTCCGGTCATGATAGTGGAAGATGATCTACGTGCTAGCTACGTATTAGAAAACACCATCAATCAACATACAGATTTTTATGTCGTCGCCGCTTGCGAAAGCCAGCTAGAAGCAGAGTTAAAAGCAGAGGCTTTTGACCCCGAACTCATTATGGTCGATATTTCCCTACCTGATGGTAGCGGCATTGATCTAGTACAATCATTAAAAAGCAAAGGCATCAAAGCCGCTTTCATAATGACCACGGCGGAAAGAGAAACTACTACTATCGAAAAAGCTATTCAGCTTGGCGTGATGGATTACCTTGTAAAACCCATTCGAATGTCTCGTGTGTTACAGGCCCTTGACGATTATTTAGACTTTAAAAAACGCCTTACCAAAAACGATAAAATTGATCAGCAAGACATAGATGCCTTATTTAGAAAAAGCGCGACGCTCGCCGGTAGCCGAAAAACACCAAAAGGTATTGATGAAAACACCTTAGATAAACTCACCCAATATCTAGAAACCATAAACGATGACAGTCCATTCACTGCAGAAGACATAGGTGAAGCAATCAATCTTAGCCGCATTACCGCCAGACGCTATCTTGAGTACTTAGAAGCCCAAGGCCAAGTAAGTATGACACTAGATTACAAAACCGGTGGTAGACCAAAGCAGCGCTATACCAAGACGGTTTAATTAGAGATGATTCAACTAACTCATTTTTTTAGGCAATTTTTCCGACGTAAAGCCATGCCCAAAAAGGTTATTTTTATTGGAATAGATTATCTGTGCTTTTCCTTGTCGAAGTCCCTACTCGACAACAACAAATACGCCGAACAACCTATTGAGATTATCGCGTTTATTGACGATGAGCCTTGGAATAATCGTACTCAAGTTCACGGCGTAACCGTATTTTCACCAAGTGAAATATCCGCTCTCGTTCGGAAGCACGATGTTATGCTGATAATACAAATACAGGGGGAATCCATCAGCATCGCTGATAATATTTGGGAAGGTATTTTTAAAACAAAAGCCAAACTGATAACACTACAACACCACCAAGATATCGTGACCATGCAAAAAGCTGTTTATAAAGCCTATGCAATCAAATAGTGCTAGATCTTAAAGCTAAAGAATCCATCTTTTAGTTTTAAGATCTAAACCTGAATTCATACTATTGAGCAAAAGCTACTCGTTCGTTAGACATACTCATTGCTGTTTTAAGAGACTGAGTAGACGACATAGCCACCACATTCAATTGATCTGTATAAGTACCTTCTGGCAATTTAATATCATTACGCTGTGCCATCACAGTTTTAAACTTCTCAACATCTATTGAATCTGGACTATTCTTGATCGAATTCAACTCATCCTCTGTCAAGCTCGCCATGCCACCGCCTGGCAGATAAATAGCGCCTGTAATGAAATCGACACCAAACGCCACAACACCAGGGACAAAGAAAAACAACAGGCCAATAGCATCTAATGCAGCAACACCCACATCGATTTGACCATTTGTTTGACCGCGACGCTCTGGATAAAGCAAAGTACCACACGCTGTCACTTGAGTAATAAGCAGCGCAGCTGCAATGCCTCGCGCCAAATGAGTAAAGCCTAGATTTTTCTTTAAACCAGTCATACTTATTCCTTATCAGTGATTGTTACGATTACCTACCACTCTATATCGAAACACTTACAAAGCACAAACTAAGCCACCTTTATTTCACAATGCTTTCGTACTAAACAGGCGAGATTTGCTCATCGAGTTTATCGATAATATAAGTGCCTATAGGAAACGCACTGGTAGCTGCTGGTGAAGGCGCATTACAGACATGCAATGTCCGAGCACTTTGAGCAAATAGAAAGTCATGCACCAAACTACCGTCATTCAAAACAGCTTGCGCTCGAATTCCAGCAGGATAAGCTTGCAGGTCATCTAAGGAAACAAGATCACAATACTTTCGGACTTGAGCTAAATAGCCGGGCTTATACCAAGAATTTTTGGTCTCTACCAACCCAGTTCGCCAATGACTCTTTAATAACTTCCAAAAACCTGGAAAACGCACCATATCGAAAATATCACGCAAATCAATATTGATTCGACCGTACCCTTCTCGCTTCCATCCCTGCACAGCATTAGGGCCAACCGTCACTGAGCCATCAATCATTCGAGTAAGATGCACACCTAAAAATGGTAAATCTGGATCAGGAATCGGATAAATTAGATGATTAACAATCTGATTATGTTTCGCCGGTAATTGAAAATACTCACCACGAAAAGGAATGATCTGAAAATCGGTTGGAATATTCAGCATTTTAGTTAAACGATCAGCCATAAGGCCACCACAGCTCACAAGATAAGAAGTATGGACAACATCGTTATTCAGTGTAATCGCAACACGCTCATGGCTTTCATCTAAATTCATCACCTCAGTACTTAAACGTAACTCTCCGCCTTTTTGTACAAATAGCTCAGCTAGCTTTTGACAAATTTTCCGATAACTAACAATCCCGGTGGAAGGAACAAACAAGGCAGCAACACCCTTCACATTCGGCTCACGCTCTTTTAGCTGAGCTTGATCTAACTTATGCACTTCCAAGCCATTATCCTGACAACGTAAGTACAAGGCCTCCATACGCTCTTCTTCAAGCGCATTCGTCGCAACCAATAACTTACCACATTCGTCGAACTCAATATCATGCTGGAGACAAAAAGCCTTAGTCGCTTTAGCGCCACGCTGACAAAAGTCAGCCTTAAGACTACCTGGCGCATAATACACACCCGCATGTATCACTCCAGAATTGTGCCCTGTTTGATGCAACCCTACTTCGGATTCTTTTTCAACCAGTAAAATACGATATTTAGGATAGCGCTGAAGCAACTGCCACGCCGTCGAAAGCCCAACAATACCCGCACCAATCACAGTAATGTCATAAATAGAGTTTTTTAACGCTTCACTCATCACCTCATTCCTTTTTTATTGTTGTTAAAACACATAACAAGATACTAATGTGCTCGCGACAAATCATCTCAAAAAATAGAGAGCATTTTAATCAAAGCTAAATGCTTTTAAGAAGCCTAGTTTATCGGTGCTATAAAACTCAATACATTGCAGACAAACACAAACGCTACCTTTTTGTTGTGATGGAATAAGCGCCACCATATCGTCAGGCACTGTGACATTAAAACACCAACAAGTCTGGCTATCATCGAGTGCACAACCATTATCAGTCAAACAAAAAGGACACTTCATTTTTGACACCTACTTACGTACCTACAAAGCAAAAAAATCCCCGCCGAAGCAGGGATTTTATAATCAGTAACACTTTAAAATACTAGCTTACCAGCCAGTGATTTCTTTAAGTGCAGTACCGATGTCCGCTAGAGAGCGAACAGTTTTAACACCAGCGTCTTGAAGAGCTGCGAATTTCTCGTCAGCTGTTCCTTTACCGCCAGAAATGATCGCGCCAGCGTGACCCATACGCTTACCAGCAGGTGCTGTAACACCAGCAATGTAAGAAACAACAGGCTTAGTCACGTTTGCTTTGATGTAAGCAGCCGCTTCTTCTTCAGCAGTACCACCAATTTCACCGATCATAACAATCGCTTCAGTTTGTGGATCGTTTTGGAACATTTCCAATACGTCGATGAAGTTAGTACCAGGGATTGGGTCTCCACCGATACCTACGCAAGTAGATTGACCGAAGCCAGCATCAGTAGTTTGCTTAACAGCTTCATAAGTCAACGTACCAGAACGAGATACTATACCTACTTTACCCGGCATATGAATATGACCAGGCATGATACCGATCTTACATTCACCTGGTGTGATAACACCTGGGCAGTTAGGGCCGATTAGACGTACGCCTAGCTCGTCACATTTAACTTTACAGTCAAGCATGTCAAGAGTCGGAACGCCTTCAGTGATACAAACGATTAGTTTAATACCAGAATTAGCTGCTTCAAGGATAGAATCTTTGCAGAAAGGAGCTGGAACGTAGATAACAGACGCTTCTGCACCTGTTTGTTCAACAGCTTCTTTAACTGTGTTAAAAACGGGTAGACCTAGGTGAGTTTGACCACCTTTACCAGGAGTAACACCGCCGACCATTTTCGTTCCGTAAGCAATTGCTTGCTCAGAGTGGAACGTACCTTGTCCGCCAGTGAAACCTTGACAGATTACTTTAGTATCTTTGTTTATTAAAACAGACATTATTATTTGCCCTCCGCAGCTTTAACAACTTGTTCAGCAGCGTCTTTTAGACTTGTTGCAGCGATGATGTCTAGACCAGAATTTGCTAGAACTTCACGGCCTTTCTCTGCGTTAGTACCTTCAAGACGAACAACAACAGGCACGTTAACACCTACTTGTTCAACAGCACCGATAATACCTTCAGCGATCATATCGCAACGAACGATACCACCGAAGATGTTAACCAATACCGCTTTAACATTGCTGTCAGAAAGGATGATTTTGAATGCTTCAGCAACACGCTCTTTAGTCGCACCGCCGCCTACGTCTAGGAAGTTAGCAGGTTTGCCACCGTGTAGGTTAACGATATCCATAGTACCCATTGCTAGGCCGGCACCGTTTACCATGCAGCCAACGTTACCGTCTAGAGCTACGTAGTTAAGTTCCCATTTAGCTGCATGTGCTTCACGCTCATCTTCTTGAGATGGATCGTGGAACTCTTGCATTTTCTTCTGACGGTACACAGCGTTGCTGTCGATGCCAATCTTGCCATCTAGACAATGAAGGTTACCTTCTTCTGTGATAACAAGAGGGTTGATTTCAAGAAGTGCGAAATCGTAGTCGTGGAACATTTGAGACAAACCAAGGAAAACTTTAGTGAACTGCTTGATTTGAGTTGGGTTAAGACCCAATTTAAATGCCAATTCACGAGCTTGGTAAGGCTGAGCGCCAACTAAAGGATCAATGATCGCTTTGTGAATAAGTTCTGGAGTTTCTTCAGCAACTTTCTCAATTTCAACACCGCCTTCTGTAGACGCCATGAAAACAACGCGACGAGTAGAACGGTCAACTACTGCACCTAGGTACAATTCGTTTGCAATGTCAGTGCATGATTCAACAAGAATCTTAGTAACAGGCTGACCCTTTGCATCTGTTTGATAAGTAACGAGGTTTTTGCCTATCCAGTTTTGTGTAAACGCTGCAACTTCTTCATAAGAATCAACAAGCTTTACACCGCCCGCTTTACCGCGACCACCAGCGTGAACCTGAGCTTTAACAACCCACTTGTCACCACCAATTTTTTTCGCTGCTTCAACTGCCGCTTCAGGCGTGTCTACTGCGTATCCTGTAGATACTGGCAGGCCGTATTCAGCAAAAAGCTGTTTAGCCTGATATTCATGTAAGTTCATTTGATTCTTCCGCTCATCTGAATGATTGACATAAGCTCTGCCCGCTAAGACAGAAATTGCCGGCTCGAAGCCGGCAAATCTAATTTATTAACGCTTTTTACGGTTTGCGATATGAATCGCGTGGTTATCTACCGCTAGCGCTGCTTCATGAACTGCTTCACTTACTGTTGGGTGAGCAAATACAGTCAAAGCAATATCTTCTGCTGTAGAACCGAATTCCATTGCAATAACCGCTTGTGCGATCAAATCAGCCGCATGACCACCAATAATATGGCAACCTAAGATACGGTCAGTTTCTTCACAAGCAATCATTTTAACGAAACCATCAGTGTCATTAGCCGCCATAGCACGACCAGACGCTGCAAATGGGAATTTACCCACTTTAAACTTAACACCTTCTGCTTTTAGCTCTTGCTCATTTTTACCGACCCAAGCTAGTTCTGGATGAGTATAAATAACAGATGGAATACAGTCATAATTCATTTGTGCTTTATGGCCAGCGATAATATCCGCAACCATCACACCTTCTTCTGATGCTTTGTGAGCCAACATTGGACCACGAACGATGTCACCAATCGCGTATACGCCTGGAACAGAAGTACGGCATTGCTCATCAACAAAGACAAAACCACGCTCGTCCAATTTCACACCAGAGTCTTCAGAGAAACAACCTTGAGTGAATGGTTTACGACCAACAGCAACAATTAACTTGTCAAATGTCTGCTTCTGCTCTTCGCCTTTAGCATCAAGGTAAGTTACTTCAACTTCTTCACCATTGATTTGGCTACCAGTAACGCGAGCGCCAAGACGAATATCAAGATGTTGTTTCTTGAAGATTTTAGCTGCTTCTTTAGCAAGGTCTTGGTCACAAAGGCTTAGGAAAGAGTCTTGCGCTTCAAGCACAACAACTTCAGAACCTAGACGAGCCCATACAGAACCAAGTTCTAGACCGATTACACCTGCACCGATAACGCCAAGACGTTTTGGTACAGCGCGGAAATCAAGAGCACCTTCGTTATCAACGATAATATCGCCAGTACGAGGAGCCGGTGGAATGTTAACTGGCACAGAACCCGTTGCTAGAATAACGTTTTCAGTTTCAATAACAGTCACAGTACCGTCATGCGCAGTAAATTCTACTTTTTTGTTCGCTAGAACTTTACCGAAACCTTCAAAGCTAGTTACGCCATTTGCTTTGAAAAGGCCTGTGATGCCACTTGTCAATTGATCTACGATTTTGTCTTTACGATCAACCATAGTATCAACATTCATAGCGACATCTTTCATACTAATACCATGAACGCCAAAAGCGTCTTTTGCATCATGGTATTTTTGTGAAGAATCTAACAACGCTTTAGAAGGAATACAGCCAACGTTCAAACAAGTTCCGCCAAGGCGAGGCTTGCTATCTTTGTCTAACCATTTTTCGATACAGGCTGTTTTCAAACCTAACTGAGCAGCTCGGATAGCGGCTACATAGCCGCCAGGGCCGCCACCAATTACAACAACATCAAATTTATCAGACATAAGAGGTCCCATTTTTCAGTCAAGCTGAGCAGCACACACAATGCCACTCAGCATTCAATTCATACAAAATAGTTGGTACGAATACTTAGATTTCAAGTAAAAGACGTGCTGGGTCTTCAAGCAAGTCTTTGATCGTTACCAAGAATTGTACGGCTTCTTTGCCGTCAATCATACGGTGATCATAAGACAAGGCCAAATACATCATTGGCTGAATCACAACTTGACCATTCACTGCCATTGGGCGCTCTTGGATTTTGTGCATACCCAAGATAGCTGTTTGCGGTGGGTTGATGATTGGCGTAGAAAGCAAAGAACCGAAAGTACCACCATTAGTAATAGTGAAAGTACCGCCTTGCATGTCATCCATACCAAGTTTGCCATCACGACCACGAAGCGCGAAGTCCATGATTGCTGACTCGATATCCGCAAGACCCATTGCTTCAGTATTACGAAGAACAGGAACCATCAAACCACGATCAGTAGAAACAGCAACACCGATATCTTGGTAACCATGGTAGACCATGTCATTGCCATCGATAGATGCGTTTACTGCAGGGAAACGTTTAAGTGCTTCAGTCGCCGCTTTCACGAAGAAAGACATAAAACCAAGCTTAGTACCGTTATGAGCTTTGATAAACTCATCTTTGTACTTCTTACGAAGTTCCATGATTGGACCCATGTTCACTTCATTGTAAGTCGTCAATAGAGCAGCAGTTTGCTGAGCTTCAACCAAACGCTTAGCAATAGTTGCGCGAAGACGAGTCATAGGAACTCGTTTTTCGATCCGGCCTTCAGCGCCTAGTGCTGCCATTGGTGTAGCTGCAGCTTTAGGAGCTGATGCAGGAGCGGCTTTTGCAGGAGTGGCAACAGGAGCTGCTGATTTTGCTTTAACAGCAGCGTCAACATCTTCTTTAGTAATACGACCGCCTTTGCCTGTGCCCTTAACTTGAGCAACAGTTAGACCTGCCTCAGAAAGTGCTTTACGAGCAGCAGGACCTGCAACACCGTCTTCGTCTGCTTCTGCAGCAGAAGTAGAAGCTGCTGGAACAGATGCCGCTTCAGCGCCAGACGCACCAACCAAGAAGTTAGCAAGAACTTCGTCACTAAGAACAGTATCGCCTTCGTTTTTCAAAATTTCGCCAATCACACCATCAGCAGGCGCTACGACTTCTAGAACAACTTTATCGGTTTCGATATCAACAATATGATCATCACGTGAACAAGCTTCACCTGGCTGTTTGTACCAAGTAGCAACCGTACCATCAGCAACAGATTCAGGGAAAGTCGGCGCTTTAATTTGAACAGTCTCTTTTGAAGAAGAAGTGGCAGCTGCAGCTGCAGGAGCGGCTGCTTTTTCAGCTGGAGCGGCAGAAGCTGCTGCACCAGATTCAAAAATAGCCAACACTTCATCGCTCAATACAATGTCGCCTTCCGCTTTTAAAATTTCTTTTAGCACACCATCAGCAGGTGCAACGACTTCTAAGACAACTTTATCTGTCTCGATGTCTACAATGTGTTCATCACGAGCACAGGCTTCGCCTGGCGTTTTGTACCAAGTAGCAACGGTGCCGTCTGCTACAGATTCTGGAAAAGTAGGTGCTTTAATTTCAATGCTCATTTTATACCCTTATCTCTCTGACAGGCTATGGTACTAACCAACTAATGCGTCGTTGACCAGCGCTTCTTGTTCTTCAACATGGATAGACATGTAACCAGCCGCTGGCGCAGCAGACGAAATTCGACCTGCAAAGCGGATTTTCAATTCTGGATACAATTTTTCCAATACTCGATTCATACGGTGACGATTGGCATGCCAAGCACCTTGGTTTTTCGGCTCTTCTTGACACCAAACCAAGCTATCAACATTTTTGTACTGTTCTAACTCAGACTCAAGGTCTGCATATGGGAACGGATACAATTGCTCCAAACGAATCACAGCAACATCATCTTTTTGTAGCTCTTCACGACGGTTAATCAAGTCGAAATAAACCTTACCGCTACATAGGACAATGCGTTTTACTTTATCCGCAGTAACAGCTTCAGATGATTCTGGTAAGACTGTTTTAAAGCTTCCTTCCGCCAAGTCTTCTAATGTCGAAATTGCTTGTTTGTGACGCAACAAACTCTTAGGAGACATTATGATCAGCGGACGACGCATAGGACGAATCGCTTGACGACGAATAATGTGGAAAATTTGTGAAGGTGTCGTCGGAACACAAACCTGAATATTGTATTCAGCACAAAGCTGCAAGAAGCGCTCTAGTCGTGCTGAAGAATGCTCAGGACCTTGGCCTTCGTAACCATGTGGCAACAGCATAGTCAAACCACATAGGCGACCCCATTTGTGTTCACCACTAGTAATAAATTGATCAATTACAACCTGCGCACCGTTGGCAAAGTCACCAAACTGTGCTTCCCAAATAACCAAGCCTTTAGGTGAAGTACTTGCATAACCATACTCAAAGGCCAATACCGCTTCTTCTGAAAGGTAAGAGTCATAGAGATCCATCGTAGGCTGATCATCTGACAAATGTTTCAGAGGAATATAGGTACTGCCATCTTTTTGGCTATGAATTACCGCATGACGATGCGAGAAAGTACCACGACCAGAATCCTGACCTGTAATACGAATCGGATAGTCTTGCTCAAGCAAAGTTGCAAACGCTAACGTCTCTGCGTAACCCCAGTTTAGAGGTAAAGCACCCGCTGTCATTTTATCTCGGTCTTGGTAAATCTTTTGAACTTGACGCTGAACAACCACACCATCTGGAATATTCGTTAATTTCTTAGCGACTTCCTGCAATTTAGCCAATGGGTATGTTGTATCACCTGCATCAGTCCATTCAACACCAAGATAAGGCTTCCAATCAACAAATGAACCAGTCTGAGACTCAAGAACAAGACTTTTCGCAACATGGCGAGCATTGTCTAAATCTTCACGATTCTCAATAACCATTTGATCAGATTTTTCTTGTGTAACAACAGACTCTGCAACTAGACGCTCTGAGTAAAGAGTACGCGTTGTTTTCAGATTATTGATTACACTGTACATTAGTGGCTGAGTACCAGAAGGTTCGTCTGTTTCGTTGTGACCACGACGACGGTAACAAACCATGTCAATCACAACATCACGACCAAACTCGTAACGGTAGTCTAATGCTAGCTGTGTAACAAACAATACCGCTTCAGGATCATCACCATTAACGTGGAAGATAGGCGCTTGAATGATTTTAGCAACATCTGTCGCATATTCAGTAGAACGCGAGTCTTCTTGACGGTTGGTAGTAAAGCCAACTTGGTTGTTGATTACGATATGTACTGTACCGCCGGTACGATAAGCACGAGTTTGAGACATCTGGAATGTCTCCATAACCACACCTTGACCAGCAAAAGCAGCATCACCGTGAATCGAGATAGGAACAACAGTCTTACCTGTCGTGTCTTTACGACGATCTTGACGAGCACGAACCGAACCTTCAACAACAGGAGAAACGATTTCCAAATGCGATGGGTTGAAAGAAAGGGCTATATGAACTTCCCCACCAGCCGTCATCACATTAGAAGAGAAGCCTTGGTGGTATTTAACGTCACCTGAAGTGTTAACTAATTTTTTACCTTCAAACTCATCAAATAAGTCTTTAGGGTTTTTGCCTAGAGTATTAACTAATACGTTTAGACGGCCACGGTGAGCCATACCGATCACAACTTCTTTAGCACCGAGTGCACCAGAACGCTGAATCAATTCATTCACCATAGGGATCAAACTCTCGCCACCCTCAAGACCAAAACGTTTTGCACCTGGGTAACGGCTAGCAAGATATTTCTCTAAGCCTTCAGCCGCAGTCAAACGCTCAAGTAGGTTTTCGCGAGTTTCTTGTGAGTATTCTGGATGAGAACGAACAGATTCTACACGCTGCTGAAGCCACGCTTTTTCCTGCGTATCAACAATGTGCATGAATTCATAACCTATGCTTCCGCAATAAGTTTTTTCAAGCTCGGATACAATTTCACTTAATTTAAGAGAATCTTTGTTAAAGAACAAAGAACCTACATTGAATGTTGTATCTAAGTCAGCGCCCGTTAATTGGTGGTAACCAATATCTAGATCGGCAACTTTCTCACGTTTTTGCAATCCAAGCGGATCAAGTGTTGCATGTTGATGCCCGCGTACGCGATAAGCATTAATCAACTGCAAGACATTAATTTGTTTTTGCTCATGTGCAGAACTAGCCACTACGCCTGTAGAAACAGGCATTGAGCGGAACTTGTTCTTACCAATCTGTAAAAACTGTTCTTGAATCACTGAATGAGGAAGATCAGTTGATTGCGCTTCACTTACGCGAGGCAATTGATCAAAACATTTACGCCATTCTTCCGACACAGAGTTCGGATCGACGAGGTAGCTTTCAAACAACCCTTCAACATATTCCAAGTTTCCACCTGAAAAATGAGAGGTGCTCCACAGCAACTCCATTAAACTTTCGTGCATTCTCGATCACCCTTATGTTCGAGCCAGCTACCGGGGTCCCGGTATCAACCTATGATTAAGATCGATCATTTTATCAGGCCCGTAAGGCTATTAAAGCCTCGATTTTTTGTTTATTTCCAGCTACTTTCGCCCTTTTACGTTCAATACTAAGCCACTAAAAGCGTTTCATTTAATTAAACAAAACCCTTTGAATCCATAATCACTGAGTTAGTGGCTTTTCTTAGTGCATCCTTGCTCGTAAAGATCGAATTTTAAATTCTTTTTGTTACATTCTCTACATTAGAATATGCAAAAACGGCGGCATTGAATCAATATTCAAGCCGCCTACTTTCGGTGGTCACATCAAATTACCATTATGAACCACACGGAGCATTATTAGGTCGCTCTCTGCAAAAGCATAGTACGGATATTACCAATTGCCTTAGTAGGATTTAACCCTTTAGGACAAACGTTCACACAGTTCATGATACCGTGGCAACGGAAGACACTGAAAGGGTCATCTAAATCACTAAGACGCTCTTGGGTTGCCGTATCACGACTATCAGCCAAGAAACGATATGCTTGCAACAAACCTGATGGCCCAACAAACTTATCTGGGTTCCACCAGAAAGATGGACAAGCAGTTGAACAACAAGCACATAGAATACATTCGTAAAGTCCATCAAGCTTTTCACGCTCTTCAGGGCTTTGCAAGCGCTCAATTGCTGGTGCAGGCGCATCATTGATCAAGAATGGGCGAATCTTCTCATATTGCTTATAAAATTGCCCCATATCTACAACAAGATCACGAACCACAGGCAAACCAGGAAGTGGACGTAATACCAACTTACCTTTTTTAACTGCTTCTGAAACTGGTGTGATACAAGCTAGACCATTTTTACCTGACATATTCATACCATCTGAACCACACACACCTTCACGGCATGAACGACGGTACGAAATACTAGAATCTTGAGCCTTCAACAAGTTTAAAACATCAAGCACCATTAGGTCTTTACCTTCTGGCAACTCAATTTCATAATCCTGCATATAAGGAGCGTCGTCCTTCTCAGGATTGTAGCGATAAATACTAACTAACATTGACACAACTCCTTAGTATGAACGAATTTTAGGTGGGAAAGCTTCCATAGTTTTTGGCGCGAAGTTTACATCGCGCTTAGTCACTTTCTTATCAGCTGGGTGGAACAAAGAATGTTTCAACCAGTTTTCATCGTCACGTTCAGTAAAGTCATTACGCGCATGAGCGCCACGGCTTTCCTTACGGAATTCAGCAGGAATCGCTGTAGCTTCAGCAACTTCCAGTAGGTTCTCAAGTTCAAGCGCTTCAATACGAGCAGTATTAAAGGCTTGACTCTTATCTTCAAGGTGCAAGTTCTCAACACGAGTACGAATGTCTTTAAGTTGAGCCAAACCTTTCTGCATTGCTTCGCCATCACGGAATACACCGAAGTAGAGCTGCATTACACGCTGAAGGTCTGCACGAACCGCAGAAACACTTTCGCCACCTGTTGTGTTATTCAAGCGATTTAGACGAACCAACGCCTTTTCAATATCAGTATCTGCAGCATCCAATGACTCAAAACCTTCATCCAAAGATTTTTTAACTTGAATACCAACAGCACGCCCAAATACAACCAAATCAAGTAACGAGTTACCACCAAGGCGGTTTGCACCATGTACAGATACACATGCAGCCTCACCACAAGCGTAAAGACCATCAACAATCGTCTCTTCACCTGCTTCATTAATTTTAATTGCTTGGCCGCCGATATTGGTTGGAATACCACCCATCATGTAATGACAAGTAGGAATAACTGGAATTGGCTCTTTAACTGGATCAACGTGAGCAAAAGTACGAGAAAGCTCAAGAATACCAGGAAGACGTTTATTCAACGTTTCTTCACCCAAATGATCCAATTTAAGCAATACGTGATCGCCATCAGGACCACATCCACGACCTTCCAAAATTTCAAGAACCATTGAGCGAGCAACAACATCACGACCAGCAAGGTCTTTTGCGTTTGGAGCATAACGCTCCATGAAGCGTTCACCGTCTTTATTGATTAAGTAACCACCTTCACCACGACAACCTTCAGTTACAAGTGTACCTGCACCGTAAATTCCTGTTGGGTGAAATTGCCACATTTCCATATCTTGCATTGGGAAACCAGCACGCAATGCCATACCCACACCATCACCTGTATTGATGTGGGCATTGGTAGTAGATTGGTAAATACGGCCAGCACCACCAGTCGCAATAACAGTTGCCTTGGCTTTTAGGTAAACGGTTTCACCATCTTCGATACAGATTGCAATAACACCAACAACCGCACCTTCGCTATTTTTCACAAGATCAGTTGCATACCATTCGTTCAAGAATGTCGTGCCGCCTTTAAGGTTACCCTGATAAAGCGTATGAAGAAGAGCATGACCTGTACGGTCAGCAGCAGCACAAGTACGGGCAGCCTGACCACCCTTACCGAAGTCTTTAGACTGTCCACCAAATGGACGCTGGTAAATACGACCCTGCTCTGTACGAGAGAATGGTAGACCCATATGCTCAAGTTCAAAAACTGCTTGAGGACCAACAGAACACATGTATTCGATTGCGTCTTGGTCACCAATGTAATCTGACCCTTTTACGGTGTCATACATGTGCCAGCGCCAATCATCATTTGGATCATCACTTGCAATCGCACAGGTAATACCACCTTGTGCCGATACAGTGTGTGAACGAGTCGGAAATACTTTAGTAACACATGCGGTATTCAAACCAGATTCAGTTAACTGAAGCGCTGCACGCATACCTGCGCCGCCGCCACCGATAACAATGGCATCAAAAGAAATAGTACGAATATTTGCCATTACTTATAGCCCCCAAAGAACCTGAACACCCCATACGATGTAAACAAACATTACAAGACCGCATAGAGATTGAAAAAAGAAACGAGCACCGGTTGCTTTAATATAGTCAGTAGAAATAGACCACAAGCCAATCCAAGAATGCATACCAATAGACAAAAGCACCATCAAGCTAAATATACGCATCCATGTAGCTTCAAACAAAGCGCTCCACTGGTCGTATGTAAGATCAGGATTTAGCAACAAATAACCGATAATAAAAACTGTGTATAAAGACAAAACTACAGCAGAAACTCGCTGCATCATCCAGTCATAAAGACCTGATCGTCCAAAACTTGTGATTTGAGTTACCATATCCACACTCCCGCTAACACAATAAGAACCGCAGCAATCACAATATTTGCGATAGCAGCATGACGTCCGCTTTCTAACTCTTCAAAATACCCCATATCCATGAACAAGTGTTTTACACCCGCTACGAAGTGGTACATCAGCGCAGAAACAACACCCCAAATAACAAACTTTACTAGAAAGCTAGTTTGCAGTGCATTAACCACCTGATCAAAACCTTCTTGAGATTCCAAAGAAAGATCGAATGCATAAAACAAGAAAGCCAATCCTACAAAAAGGATGATTCCTGTTACACGGTGAAGAATAGACACGATTGCTGTGACTGGCTGAGATATGGTTAAAATATCAAGGTTGACTGGTCTTTTTTTATTCACGACTTTTTACACCATCTTATCGATTGAATGGTCAATCACGACCCAATGTCTATACGTGCTTACATAAACCTTAAAAAAGAGTAACGTAACCACGTCATAGGCCTACTTTGAAAATCTCATCGATTTGCAAACAAATGTTTAAAAGCGACTCTCTTTTATCCATTAGCATCAGCAAATCAATGAAATCGTCTGAGGCGCAATTATAGACCAGCCAAAAATACTAAGACAAATAGACTGAACAAGAGGTTTTCAATGGTCACCATTCAGCAAATGAATGTAACCATAAGCCGAAACAATAATGGTATAAAATTACATAATTTATTACCCACAAAAAACACATAAAATCCATATATATCAAAAAGATAGATAAAAACCAACTACACCTTGACTTTAGCCCATATTACGATTTTGTCAGATAATTACAAAATTACGCACCACAATGTAAATAGAGTGCAAATGAACAAGATTGACTTTTATAGTCTAGAGACAGTATTTTTTCCGCACCTTCTGGGCTAGATAGAGTCAAACAATAACTTAATAGCCCCGAATCAGAATACGAAGGAGACCATAAATGGCTGATAAAAAAGCGACACTCAAAGTGGACGGGATCGATAAAACTATCGAACTTCCTGTTCTTTCAGGCACTTTAGGCACAGACGTTATCGACGTTCGAGGCCTAGGCGCTAACGGTGTATTCACCTACGATCCAGGCTTTATGTCTACCGGCTCTTGTGAATCCTCTATTACGTTCATAGATGGAGACGCTGGAATCCTTTTGCATCGTGGCTACCCAATCGCCCAACTTGCAGAACACTCAGATTACCTAGAGACATGCTATTTGTTACTTTATGGGGAGCTTCCTGATAAAGATCAAAAAGCCGAATTCGAAAAAACGGTTGGCAAGCACACTATGGTGAACCAATCGATGCACAAATTCATCGAAGGCTTTAGAAATGATGCTCACCCTATGGCTATTATGTGCGGCCTAGTGGGTGCATTATCAGCCTTTTACCAAGACCATATGGATATCACCAATCCGAAGCATCGTGAAATTGCGGCTTTTCGCCTAATTTCTAAAATGCCGACTTTGGCATCGATCTGTTACAAGTACTCGAAAGATCAGCCTGTTATGTACCCACGTAACGACCTATCTTATGCCGAGAACTTCTTGTATATGATGTTTGCAACGCCTTGTGAAGACTATAAAGTTAATCCTGTTTTTGCTAAAGCAATGGACAGAATTTTCATTCTTCATGCGGATCATGAACAGAACGCATCTACATCTACTGTACGTTTAGCTGGTTCATCTGGCGCTAACCCGTTTGCTTGTATTGCAGCGGGCATTGCAACACTTTGGGGGCCTGCTCATGGCGGCGCCAATGAAGCTGTACTGACAATGCTAGAAGAAATCGGTGATGTTGAAAATATCGATGAATATATTGCTAAAGCAAAGGATAAAAATGATCCATTCAGATTGATGGGCTTCGGTCATCGTGTTTACAAAAACTTTGACCCACGTGCAAAAGTTATGCGCGAAACCTGTGACCAAGTATTGGCAGAATTAGGTCAGTCTGATGATCCATTGCTAAAAATTGCAAAACGCCTTGAGCAAATTGCACTAGAAGATCCATACTTTGTAGAGCGTAAGCTTTACCCTAACGTGGATTTCTATTCAGGCATCATTATGAAAGCAATTGGCATTCCGTCCAGTATGTTTACTGTGATTTTTGCTATGTCTCGTACCATTGGCTGGATCTCTCATTGGAACGAAATGATCAGTGGACCATATAAAATTGGCCGCCCTCGTCAATTATATATTGGTAAGCCTAAACGCGATTACCCTGTTAAAAAATAATTCATTAGACTAATGCATTAAAAAAAACCGCGCCAATAAGCGCGGTTTTTTATGTCTAAATTTTGCTTTAGAACTAAGCGTTATTCTTCATCGTCTTCAACTATTTCAGTCACAGTCGAATTACCACACTTAACACAATCACCTTCTATCCAAACTCTATCTTCACTTTCAAACTCCTTAGGGTTAGTCATACCTAAGTCCACTTCCATACAGTGATTACACCAAGTTTGTGCTAAGAAATCGCCTTGCTCCTCCACTGGACGAGCAAAAAAATCTCGCTCTATAACTTTTTCATCCAATAGATCTGTCATTTAATTCACTCCACTATATTGATAAGACACAACTCGATTTGCATCAGGATCTAAAGCATTTAACGGCGCATTAATTAACAACCGACTCAGCGATATACTGTTAAACAATTTTTGCTTGTCACCATCAATTTCAATCGAAAACTCTATTTTTTCACCATCCACTTGGACCAAAGTTACATCGCGAACTACACCTATACTTTCTAAATAGGACTGCACTTTATTCATAATGCTGTAGTTAGTAACACCTACCACTTGAATATTAATCTTGCTAGCTGAGCCACTATTACGTACTGAAGCATAACGAGAAGAAAAAGCTTTAGCCAAATATGCGCTCGCTTGATCAATTAAATCATTAAGATTCTCACCACGTAAAACAAATCGCTCTGTCTCACCATTTTTTAACAACACCAGCAAATTACCACCAACTTGACCTGCGTAATTACTTATTCTCAAAGCAGCCACAGAATCTGTCTGATAACGCTTACTTGCATTCATTATGCTGTCTTCAAAGAAACCCCAAACATCTGATGCAGAAAGACTTCTTTTATCAACATCATCAAGCAAAGGTGCATAGATAGGCACACCTATTTTACTTGTAGATTGTGCTAATTTATTTAATGCATCAGATGGCTCTTTTGAACCAGACAGAGCCCTAACGCCATTATTTTCATTTACCAACCAAACTAAGACAGAAGGTCGATTATCACCCCAAACTGGCAAGTTACTCTGCGACAAAAAGCCATCAATAGATTCTTGATAGAAAGTCACTTTAACTTGCTTACCAGGAACCAGCCCATCATCTGAAGGCAACAACTCGCTAAGCGATGCAACAGAATGCTGCGCCACCCAAGTTGGCGCTTTCTTTTTAGCTTGCTCCAACAGATCACCAGTAATGGCATTTTTATCGCCCGATACTTTTATCAGCACATCTTCAGCAGCCAAACCAAATGCTTCATTTAGCATTTGTGCCTCAGATTGCGTCACTGGCAAGTTAATTTCAGCACTATAAAGCCCCTGAACAGGGACAGCATTGGCTGGCGAAATACAAAAAACACTGATTAGTAGTAAAAATATACGAGAATTCATAACCCTTCCTTCGTTTATTTGCCTATTCTACTGTCTTAATTGCAAAGAACCATAGCCCTAATGCGCCACTATGCTAAAATGCCTTTTTTTCCTCGTACCATGATAAGGCATAGGCAATGACCAAGTCGGATAAACCATCCATTAGTTATAAAGACGCAGGCGTTGATATCAACGCAGGCAATCAACTTGTTGAACGTATTAAAGGCGTAAGCAAAAAAACTCGTCGCCCTGAAGTAATGGGTGGTCTGGGTGGATTTGGTGCTTTGACACGTCTTCCAACAAAATACAAAAAACCCATTCTTGTTTCTGGCACCGATGGTGTTGGTACTAAGCTTCGTCTAGCAATGGACCTTAACCAACATGACACTATTGGTATCGACCTCGTCGCTATGTGCGTTAACGATCTAGTAGTAGCTGGTGCTGAGCCACTATTATTCCTAGATTACTACGCAACTGGCAAGCTAGATGTTGATGTGGCTGCAAACGTTGTGACAGGCATTGGTGAAGGCTGCCTACAAGCAGGCTGTGCACTTGTTGGTGGTGAAACCGCCGAAATGCCTGGCATGTACCATGACGGCGATTACGATCTAGCTGGCTTTTGTGTTGGCGTGGTTGAAGAAGAAAACATCATTGACGGCAGCAAAGTAAAAGCTGGCGACAAATTGATTGCTTTAGGCTCATCTGGCCCACATTCAAACGGCTACTCACTTATTCGTAAAATCCTTGAAGTAAGCAAAGCGGATCTTAATCAAGATATCGACGGTGTTGCTTTGAAAGATGCGCTAATGGAGCCAACTCGTATTTACGTCAAATCCATTCTTAAGTTAATGGAATCCATTTCTGTGAATGCACTAGCTCACATTACTGGTGGCGGCTTACTTGAAAATATACCTCGCGTTCTTCCTGAAGATGCAGCAGCTCGTATCGACGCAACTAGCTGGAAACGTCCTGCTGTGTTTGATTGGTTGCAAGAACAAGGAAATGTTAAGCAAGAAGAAATGTACCGTGTTTTAAACTGCGGTGTCGGCATGGTACTTTCTATTGATGCAGCAAAAGCAGACGAGGCATTGGCCATTCTGAAAGCTGAAGGTGAAAATGCTTGGATCATCGGTGACATTTGCCCTCGCAACGGCGGAAAAGAGGTTTTAATCTCTGATCTAGAAACGCAGGCATGAGTTATCCGATCGTTGTCTTAATTTCTGGCAGCGGCAGCAACTTGCAAGCTTTGATAGATCAAAGCTTGCAAGGACTACTCAATATCAAGATCTGCGCTGTTATTAGCAACAAAGCAGAAGCTTATGGTTTAGAGCGTGCCAAGCTAGCAGGCATTCCAACGCACACACTTAATCATAAGTCGTTTGATAGTCGAGAAGAATTTGATACTGAGCTGCAAGCGCTTATCGATCAATACCAACCAAAATTGGTTGTTCTCGCTGGTTTTATGCGTATTCTAACTGAAACCTTTGCGAAACATTTTGAAGGTAGAATGCTAAACATTCACCCTTCTTTGCTTCCAAAGTACAAAGGCTTAAATACGCATCAGCGTGCTATTGATGCAAACGAAAAAGAGCATGGAGTATCGGTACACTTTGTTAGTCCAGAACTAGATGCTGGCGCTGTTATTCTTCAAGCGAGTACAGTAATAGCGCAAGAAGAAACAGCAGAAACTTTAGCTAGTAAAGTTCACTGTTTAGAACATATTATCTACCCACTAGCGGTTAAATGGTTCAGTGAAGAAAGATTAACATTCCATGACGGAAAGGCTTTTTTTGATAAGAATGCACTGCCTGAAAGCGGCATTTTATATAACGAAGCACTAACATGATGTAGGAGAAAGTATGAGAACTCGTAAAATTCCAATGTTTTTAATGGCCATTTTTATGAGTATTCCCATACTTTCTTTTTCTTCAATAAAAGCAAATGCTACTGAAACAAAACCACAAGAAACCTTCCTGAAACCTTACTCTGCTGTTTACAGCACAATCTGGAAAAAAGGCATTAGCCTAAAAGTGGAAGGCAAACAGACCTTATCTAAAAAAACAGACAATTCGTGGCAGTTTGTATTTACAGCAGACAGCATGATCGCCTCGCTTAATGAATCATCAATTTTCTACGTTGAAGACCATCAAATAATTCCTGCCAAATACGAATATCATAGCTCGGCTCTAGGAAAAAAAAGAAGCGCGGTACTCACTTTTGATTGGGAAAACAAGCTTGTCCATAATGATGTAAAAGACAAACCTTGGAACCTTACGATACCACCCAAAACATTAGACAAACTATCTATTCAGTTGCAAGTTAGACAAGATCTCAAAATGGGTAAAAACGAATTCGACTATCAGATTGCCGATGGCGGTTACATTAAAAACTGGCGCTTTGAACGTGAAAAAATGGAAACCATCGACACTAAGCTTGGCCGAGTCTCTGCAATTAAAATCATCAGAACCGATAATCTAGAAAAAGGTAAAAGAACCTCTTTTTGGTTTGTGCCAAAATTTGACTATTTACTGGTCAAAATGGAGCATAAAGAAGACGGTGAGTCTTATCGCCTAGATATCGAATCCATGAGCCAATCCTAAGAGATACATACCAACATAAGCAGAGCTTAGGCCAACTCGTCAGGTGTATTAACATTGAGTAACTCTGCAGCATTGTCCCAAGCAACAGACTGACAACCAAACATATCATAAAAGCCTAATACGCTGTAACGTTGCCCCTCTCCTAAAAAGCACTTAAGGGCAGCAAACGCAGTTTCAACAGGTAAGATAGCATGCAAAGGATGAGCCCCCGAAGTTCCTCTTAAATAATAGATTCTCTCTGGTGACAATAAGCTGGCTTCTTTTAGTTTTGCAAAAGCTTCACAGCTAATGCGAGGCGTATCGCAAGGTGAGATCAATAAATGCGATGTTTTAGCAAAGGCCAAACAAGTTAATAAGCCAGACAAAGGCCCTTTTCCTTGATGACATAGCTCATCGACAACTACTTCATAACCAAGCTTTGCATAAGCTTCAAAATTTCGGTTGGCATTAATAAACACTCTTTCAGCAACCTGCTGTAAAGCTCGCCCTACTGACAAGGCCATAGGCTCATTCTGAAACAACAGCAAACCTTTGTCCTGACGCGACATTCGCTCTGCTTTTCCACCAGCTAACACCGCCGCCGATAAGGATATAAACGCCATATCACTTTCTCTTTCTACAAAATCGAATCAAAATACCCTTTATCTCTTCTAGCCCATATATCATCAGCCAAAACAAGGCACTCTTCATGAGACGAAACGCCATAAAGAAGCCCTGCCACTGACGCAACGGTTTGTCGCACAGCTTGCCCACCAAACTGATCAAGCTGATCACCGCGCCAATGATCTGTCAATCGAGACAGATCTAAATTATCTTTTAATCGCTTATGCTCTTTCTCAGCCTTTGGCCAATCTGACCAAGTCGCCATACCATCTTGCCATTTCCCTAAAGTGACATCTCGTTCTGGATTTACTTCTGCTTCACCATTACCACCACGAAATACTAACACAGACGCATCACCTAACTGTTCGCAAGCAGCTAGATGCAACTGATCATAACCACGGTGAAACACACCATGAACACTGTTATTGGCAAAAAACGGATTCATCATACGCACCACAGTATTTACTGGTGAACGTAAACCCAAAACATATTTAAGGTCCATCATAGCGCCTAACGATTCATCTATCTCAGCCAGTGGCATATATGCAAAGTGGCTTGTCTCAAGCTCGTGTTTTAGCTGACCCTTGGAATTACATACGACCAAGCCCAATTTACTGATGGCATGCTCCACATACATTCGGTTTTCCCCATCAAACATATGGCCATGCATCACAATATTCACGCCCGTATTAGCGAGCGCGAGAGCTGCTAGTAAAAACCAAGGCAATTCATTACGTTTGCCAGCATAAGCAGGCCAATCTAAATCGATGTTTATGCCCAGAGGTTGTTTTTTTAATAAGTACTGCCTGGTCGCTTTGGTAAAACCAACCGTTTCTTCAACAGTCTCTTCTCGTATCCGAATTAGCATCCAGAAAGCCCCCGACTGTTCTGGCGCTACATTGCCGGATAACATCAAACTCATGGCGTGCTCGGCTTCTTCCAATGTTAGACTGCGCGCGCCTTTCTTTCCACGACCTAAGATTTTTACATATTGAGTGAAGTCGTTACTCATTCTGATGGTTGTGCTAGTAGTTGCTTTACTAGTAGTCGCTCTGTCAGTCATGCTGATAACTCCGTCACAATGGGAATAAATCGTTTTAATTCAGGAAGACAAGAGCCGCAGTTGGTGCCACATTTAAGCTTGACTCCCAACGCATCAACAGAACAAACACCTGACGCAATCGCTTTTTCTATTTGCTTGCTGCCAACTTGATAACAAGAACAAATAATCTCACCTTTATCTTCAATGTTTGCTGGAGTGCCCACCAAAATAGCCAAACGATCTTGTATTGATAACGACGTATCTATCGCCAACTTAGAGATTAACCAATCAGCCATGATGGATTCAGGTTGCGGATGCATATACACAAGCAAGGTCAGTGTTTGGTCAATCAGTTTTGCCAATCGAATTTGCTGTGTAAGCGGATTCGAATACTCCAGCCATTCTGCTTTTTCAGCTGAATCTTGACTCTGTTCTACATCTATCGATTTAAGCGAAGCTTGCGTTTGTCCATTAGGCCAAACCACTTCGTAGTGATAGCCTTGCTCGGAAGGCACTTGGCACCAATATAGACAGTCAGATAATACAAGTGGTGCAGCCGAAACAATCACCCCATAACAAATATCTGTGACTGCTTCGAGCTGTACCTGGGCATGTTTTGATTCCGGCTGACCTGATAACGGATCAACTACTTGCGGGATAAGATTCGATACCACAGACGCATTGGCAAATTGTTGAGTCCAATGAATAGGCGCAAATACATTGGCAAAGGCAACCGCTCGACTCAGTTTAGCTTTTAACAAAACCTCTCCGTAAGGCGAAGTAAGACGTACCAAGGCTTTATCTTCGATACCAAGACGTTTCGCATCTTTGGGATGAATTTCCACATAAGGTTGCGCGGTATGCTTAGCCAAAGACGCCGCATCTCCCGTCCTTGTCATGGTATGCCACTGATCTCGCACTCGTCCGGTATTTAATGTAAAAGGCCATTCTTGTGAAGCTTGGTTCTTTGGCAAACTTGGTGTAATCGCAATAAATCGTGCTCGACCGTCGGGTGTAAAAAAACGCCCATCCTTAAACATACGCTTGGTGCCTTCTGGCCGACCTTTTGGCACAGGCCATTGCACTGGTATCAAAGAGTCGTATTCAGCTTTGGTTATCTGAGCAAAGTGACCAATATCGAAATCGCGCTTGCCATTGTTTTCAAACGTCGATAAAGCCGCGTGCTCAGCAAAGATCTCATGAACATTTTGATATGAAAAAGCAGCAGAAAAACCAAGACTTTTTGCCACTTCACAAATCGCCCACCAATCGTGTTTAGCATCACCCACTGCAGGTAATAAACCTCGTTGACGAGAAATACGTCGCTCCGAATTCGTTACCGTACCGTCTTTTTCACTCCAACCTGTTGCAGGAAAAAGCACATCAGCCATGGCCGTTGTGTCAGTATGCGCTTTGCAATCACTAACAATCACTAGCTCGCATTTTTCCAGCGCGCGTCGAACCTGAGCGGTATCTGGCAAACTCACCATAGGATTGGTCGACATAATCCACACAACCTTGACTTTCCCCTCTTCCATGGCTTGAAATAAGTCGACAGCTTTCAAGCCATTTTCTGTTGCCATATTGGGTGCTTGCCAAAAACGCCGCACCAGATCCAGCGCTCCTGGCGTAGCGAAATCCATATGAGCAGCTAGCTGGTTCGCCAAGCCACCCACTTCCCGCCCGCCCATAGCATTTGGCTGACCAGTAATAGAAAAAGGCCCAGCGCCTTCTTTGCCAATACGCCCCGTGGCCAAATGACAATTAATAATCGCATTGCATTTATCAACACCTGACGAAGACTGATTCACCCCTTGAGAATAAAATGTGATTGTCTTTGCTGTGTCGCGCCACCAGCAGGCTAAACTTGTTAAATCTTGCTCACTAACAGCACAAAAATCAGCTGTAAAAGAGAGACTCAGTGTCGATTCATTCGCTTGTGCCAAGGCGAGATCGAATCCATTGGTGTGGTTCGCAATAAAGTCATCATCCAAAATGCCAGATTGAACAGAATCACTTAATAAAAAGGAAAAAATCGCCGCGTCGCTTCCTGGCTTAATCGCCAAATGCAAATCCGCAATATCGCAAGTCGCGGTTTCTCGTGGATCGATCACCACCACTTTCATATTCGGTCGTTGCTGTTTAGCTGCTGCAATTCGCTGATATAAAATCGGATGTGTCCAAGCCGCATTTGATCCAACCATAATAAGTAAATCACAGCGCTCGAGATCTTCATAATTACAAGGAACAGTGTCCGAGCCAAAAGCGCGTTTGTAGCCGACCACCGCAGATGCCATACACAAACGAGAATTGGTATCAACGTTGGCTGTACCGATAAACCCTTTAGCGAGTTTATTCGCCACGTAATAATCTTCAGTAAGAATCTGACCAGAAAGATAAAAAGCAAAAGCATCAGGACCATGATCTTTTACGACTTGAGCAATTTTCGCACTCACTGTTTCAATAGCCGATTCCCAAGCAACAGGATGACCATCAACCATGGGCGTTAATAAGCGATCATCTGATTGAATGGTTTGCGCAAGACTGCTGCCTTTCACACACAAACGACCAAAATTCGCAGGATGATCTTCATCGCCAGAAACAGGTGGAACCGCTTCGTTTGTAGAGCATGGAAGCGTTAAGGTGACGCCACATCCAACGCCACAATATGGACAGGTCGTTTTCCCGCTTGTTGCTGTCTTCATTGTTGCCGTCATGCAGCTTCCTCGCACTTTTTATATTTTTTAAAAACAAAAAAAGGCCCAATCACTTTTCTAAAAAAGTGATTGGGCCCCGTTGCCTTTTGTAATATCTGTATGCTTTATGTGTAAGCCATCATCGGTTTACGGTGCATCAGTTATCCTAGATAAAGCAATAAGCAAGCCAACTCTGAAAACACTTATAAAATAGATCATGCCTTGCTCCCTCTGGGTTGGCAGTTAAGTTGTCCAGAAAGTTCTACCTACCAATCACCCAACAAAGCGCCTAAACAGTGCAGTCGTGCAATACTATGCACCGTTTTAATTGACGGCAATAAACACTTCACCGCCTTCAAGTTTTGCCAGCCAATGAGGCACACTAATATCTTCCTCAAGGCATTGACCCGACGCCAATACAAAATGCTGTTTGTACAAAGGGCTAGCCACAACCCATTGCTCTTGCAGGTGAGCAACCAAACCTCTGGACAAGACATTGGCCTTGCCAACAGGATCCCAATTTCCAATGGCGAATACTTGATTGTCGGATTCAGGAACATAGAAGATGGCCACTTGTTCGCCATTCACTATGGCGGCAACACCAGCGCCTTCTACCAAATCCTCTTTCTTACAGATTAATTTCCATGGCATCGTCATCGTATTAGCCCACCTTCGCAATTAATTGCTGTTTTTCTAATTCTGTTGCTGGACGCATTTGATCGCGCTCTTCAACGAATACCACATTGTTATCACTTCCCTCATAGTTCACAAATTGACGGAAAGTCTTTAATGCTTCAGGATCTTCTAACGTGGTTTTCCATTCGCATTGGAAAGTATCGACAACGTGCTGCATACGAGCTTCAAGTTCGCCACACAATCCTAGCTTGTCATGAATCACCACATCTTTAAGATAGTCCAAACCGCCTTCCAGTCCGTCCATCCAAACGGAGGTACGCTGCAATCGATCCGCAGTTTTGGTGTAAAACATCAATACGCGGTCGATGTATTTCACCAAGGTTTCATCATCTAAATCTTTGGCAAATAAATCACCGTGGCGTGGCTTCATACCGCCGTTACCACACACGTATAAATTCCAACCACCTTCCGTTGCGATCACACCGATGTCTTTACTCTGAGCTTCAGCGCATTCTCGTGTGCAACCAGATACTGCGAATTTGATCTTATGTGGCGAGCGCAAGCCTTTGTAGCGATTTTCCAGATCAATCGCCATCTTCATGCTGTCATTCACACCATAGCGACACCAAGTGCTACCGACACAGGACTTCACCGTACGCAAGGATTTACCATAGGCTTGGCCCGTTTCAAATCCGGCTGCGATTAACTTTTCCCAAATTTCAGGCAATTGTGGCAAGGTGGCACCAAACAAATCGATACGCTGACCACCCGTTATCTTGGTGTATAAACTATATTCTTTTGCCACTTCACCCAAGACGATCAATCTATCTGGTGTTATTTCCCCACCAGGAATTCGCGGTACGATGGAGTAAGTTCCGTCTTTTTGCATATTGGCAAGGAAGCGATCGTTAGTATCTTGCAAACTGATGTGTTCTTTTTTCAACACATAATCGTTCCACACACTCGCTAGAATAGAACCAACAGCGGGTTTACAAATTTCACAACCGTGACCTTTGCCATGCGTTTTTAATAACTCATTAAAGGTTTTGATTTCGCCAATTTTGACTAAGTTATATAAATCTTGGCGTGTGTAAGCAAAGTGCTCACAAATATCTGTACTGACTTCGACACCTAAAGCCAACAACTCATTGTCGACAACTTTTTTCAATAACGCCGCACAACCACCACAACCTGTCGCCGCTTTAGTTACGCCTTTCACATCACCGACTGACAAGGCACCACTACAAACAGCGTCACTAATGTCTTGCTTAGACACGTTATGACAACTACAAATAGAAGCTGTCGCTGGCAAAGCATCCACACCTAAGCCAACTGGTGCATCACCCATAGCGGGCAAAATAAGCGCTTGCGCTTGTTCCGGTAAATCAATGGCATTGAGATAATATTGCAGCAAGGTGTCGTAATAACTGTTATCGCCCACCAAAACAGCACCTAATAGCTTCTTGCCGTCTTCAGATACCACCATTTTTCGATAGCTCTGGCTAATTTCATCTTGATAAACGAATACTTTGCAGCCTTGAGATTGAGCATGAGCATCGCCAACCGAACCGACGTCACAGCCTAAAAGCTTCAATTTCGTACTCATGTCGGCGCCAGTGAAAGTCACGCCTGCATTTCCTAATAAATGAGCTAACAAATGCCCAGCGGCAGATTTGGCCATCGCGTAACCCGGTGCTACCAAGCCAAAGATACGATTATTCCAAAGCGCACACTCGCCAATGGCATAAATGTCTTCATCACTGGTTTGGCAGTGATTGTTCACACAAATGCCGCCACGTTCACCTACCGTCAAACCAGACTGATGCGCCAAAGCATCCTGTGGTCGAATACCAGCAGAGAATAAAATCAGATCTGTTTCAAGGTGAGAACCATCAGCAAAGTTCATCCGGTGGAAAGCGCTCTCGCCATCGACAATCTCTTTGGTCGCTGTGTCGGTATACACCTTCACATCTAAGCCTTCGATCATTTCCTTAAGAACCGAACCGCCCTTTTCATCCAGCTGGACTGGCATTAAACGTGGCGCAAACTCCACTACGCTGGTTTCTAAACCAAGATTTTTTAGCGCATTGGCAGCTTCTAATCCTAGCAAACCACCACCGACAACCGTGCCTCGTGTCACTTGTTTCGCACAGGCTCTGATAGCGTCTAAATCGTCGAGAGTACGATAAACAAAAGTGTTCTCACGGTTATGCCCCGGAATGGGCGGAACAAAAGGATAAGAACCTGTTGCAAGGACAAGTTTCTCATAAGATAGAGAGTCGCCATTTTGTAATAACAATTGCTTAGCAGCACGATCGATCTCGGTCACCAAGCTGTTAGTAAAATAGCGCACACCGTGTTCGTTATATAAAGAGCCATCGGTCATTGCCAAATCCGCCGCGCCTTTGCCAGTAAAATACTCACTTAGATGTACGCGGTCATAGGCTAAATACGGCTCTTCACCAAAAACAGTAATATTAAATTCTTCATGACCACCTTGAGCGATCATTTGCTCAACAAAATGGTGACCGACCATGCCATTGCCAATGACAATGAGATGAGGTTTTGTGGTAAGAAAAGACACAGTTGACGTCATTATATTCCCCTTGCTGTAACCCTTGTTTATGTAGCATGCCTTACGGCTAGCAACGTCTAAAACTACTTAATTCAGGCCACTTTTGGGCAGCAATACGCTTCGCCAAATACCAGTAAATCAAGTATGTCAGAGACATTGGTCTTATTTTGAATTAGCTGGAAATACCAGCTTCCATCGGCGACGTTGCCATAAAGAATTGCTCCAACCAGCAAGCCATCGTTGACCACCAGTTTTCGGTAATGATTTGCGCTAACATCTTTAAAAAAGATGCAGCTGTCTTCTGCTGAGGGTTGAATCTTACCGACTGAAAAAAGATTCACGCCTGACACTTTCAACTTGGTAGGCGTTGGCTCTATCACAAACGCAGACTCTTCCCCGACCAACACCTTCATCAAGACGTTAATTTGTGTCCAAATAGGCGCAACTAAACCGAAGGTCTGTTGATTAAATTCACAACATTCACCCAGAGCATAAACATCAGCACGAGAGGTTTGCATTCGTTCATCGACTAAAATCGCTCGATTCGTTTCCAACCCAGCTGCCTTGGCCAAAGTAATTTCAGGCGAAATCCCAGCCGCCATAACGACTAAACTCACCGCTAGCTGATCGCCATTCTGACAAACGACATGAGACACGCGATCACCGTCCGTTTGCAAAAAAGACTCAGGTGACTCGCCAAGGCGAAATTCGACGCCCATTTCCTTCAGTCTATTAAGCAAAAGTACGGCTGATTCTTCGTCTAGCTGTCGATTTAACAACCAATTTGAACGATGAAAGACCACAACCTTATGACCGCGTTTCATCAAACCCACCGCCGCCTCTAACCCCAACAGCCCACCACCTATCACACAAATAGGCTGGCTGCCTTTCAGCTGCGTCATGAGTTCAACATCATGCCAAGTACGAAAGCCCATTACATTGGATGCAGATATTCCTTTAATAGGCAATACACTTGCCCGAGACCCAGTCGCTAGCACCAATTGGTCATACGCTATTTCCTGCCCACTGGATAAATGCAGGATTTTCATTTCTAAATTCAGACTCGTCACAGGATCATTTGAAAGAATCTGAACGCCGTCATCTTGCATTTTCTGCGTATCAACTAGTGCCATATCGGCATGAGAAATATCGCTCGCCAATAAAGAAGACAGCATAATTCGGTTGTAGCCAACTTTAGGCTCTTCTCCGATCAAGGTGATCTGATAAAGATGCCCATACGCTTGTTGTAAATCATGCGCCAATTTGCTGCCAGCCATGCCAGCACCAACAATGACAAGACGGCGTTTATCCGTCTGATTTACTAGGCGTTTCCCAGACTGAGAGATAAGACTAGGCATTGGCAACCTTGGCACTAGCGGCCGTTTTTTTGCTTTTCGTAGCAGCTTGAATAGGCTCAACTTTGCGCTGTTTCTCATACAAAAAAGTCAGAACTTGAGTTCTGTAATCCACATATCTTGGATCCTTCGCCAAGGCCAAACGATCACGAGGACGTTCAAGGTCAACATGCAGAATTTCGCCTACTGTCGCTTCTGGACCATTAGTCATCATCACAATACGATCAGAAAGCAGCACGGCTTCGTCCACATCATGGGTGATCATAATCACTGTGTTGTTAAGGTCTTTTTGAATTTCCATCAAAGAGTCTTGAAGATGTGCACGAGTCAAGGCATCCAAGGCACCAAAAGGCTCATCCATCAACAACACGCTTGGTTCCATCGCCAAGGCTCTAGCAATACCGACACGCTGCTTCATACCACCTGAAATTTCATCTGGGCGTTTGTCCGCAGCATGGGTCATATGCACCAACTCTAAGTTGTGCATGATCCAATCATGCATTTCCTTCTTGGATTTAGTTTTACGAAAAACCTGCTTTACCGCCAATTCAACATTTTGGTAAGACGTTAGCCAAGGCAGCAAAGAGTGATTTTGAAAAACCACCGCACGCTCAGGCCCTGGCCCTTTTACTTCTCGACCATCCAATAAAATCCCGCCTTCAGTAGCATCGTATAAACCGGCTACTATGTTGAGAACCGTCGATTTACCACAACCTGAATGCCCGATCAGAGAGACAAACTCGCCTTTCTCGATTTTTAAACTGACATTATCCAGCGCTTTAAACGGCCCTTTTGGCGTTGGGAACTCAATCGAAATGTGACTGATGTCTAAATGTGTTGCCATGTTTCTCTCCAATCCAATCTGTTTCTAGTGAAAGTCTATTTAGCGTAGTACCTGAGTTTTATCCCAAGAAACAAAACGCTGAATTGTCAGCATGACTCTGTCTAGCAAGTAGCCGATGAAACCAATCATCAACACCGCCACCATGATTCGACCTAATGAATTCGAGCTACCATTCTGGAATTCATCCCAAACAAACTTCCCTAACCCTGGGTTTTGCGCCAACATTTCCGCCGCGATCAATACCATCCAAGCAATACCGAGCGACAAGCGTAGACCGGTAAACATCAGAGGAATCGCCGACGGAATGACGATTTTCATCACATGCGTCATCCAACCAAGGCGTAATACTTTTGAAACATTAAGTAGATCTTTTTCTACTGCCGCCACACCAACTGCTGTATTAATTAGCGTTGGCCACATGCAACACAAGGTCACAGTGAACATGGAGGTTAAGAAGGATTTAGAAAACAGCGGATCATCAGACACGTAACTGGCACTCACAACCATGGTAACTAAGGGCAACCATGCCAGCGGCGAAACCGGTTTGAAAATTTGAATAACAGGATTTAAAGCACTGTAAACCGATCTATTTAAGCCAATTAAAATCCCTAAAGGAATGGCAATTAGGCTGGCCAATCCAAAGCCAGCCAATACGGTATATAAACTGGTAAATATCTGATCAAAAAAAGTAGGCTTACCTGTGTAATCTCTTAACGTACCGACATAGCTAGGATCTTTAGCTTGTCGCTCAGCAATACGCTCTTCTTGACGAACATAAAATTTGTCTTCTTTTACACGCTCTCTCTGATGCTCTGCTACGAGACTATTCCATTGCTCATAAACTACCACCGGCCCTGGAAACTCACCCAAAGAGGTATGAACACGACTCGCTCCCACCTGCCACAACAAGATGAACACTAAAATGCCAAAGACCGGCAGCAAGATCCCTTTAAAAGAAAAGGTGCTGATTTTGTCTTTTAAAGAAGCCATGGTTACGTTTGGTATCATCATCTGTTTCTCGCTCAATTTGACTCATAAAGCGACTACGACTGCGGCCGCTTTATCCTGTTTGGTTTAGATTTGGTCGTCGCCTTTTAAACCGATTTTGAAGCTTTTCAAGTAATCATTTGGGTGTTTGCCGTCATAAGTCACACCATCAATAAAGTCACTTTGTGGCGGTTTAAAGCCATCTTCTTTAGCGAAATCAGGGAACTCAGACGCTGTCATAACACCATCTTCAATCAAAGCGTTTGCGGCTTGCGCATAAATATCTGGGCGATAAACTTCTTTCGCGGTTTTCATAAACCATTCATCGGATTTTGGTTCAGCAATTTGCCCCCAACGGCGCATTTGTGTGAGATACCAAATGGCATCGCTGTAATATGGGTAAGTCGCGTTATGACGGAAAAAGACATTAAAGTCGGGGATTTCACGCTTATCGCCTTTTTCATACTCAAATGTCCCTGTCATGCTGTTGGCAATGACATCGTAATCTGCCCCAACATATTGGCTACGAGCGAGTATTTTTACCGCTTCAGGACGATTGGCGTTGTTGTTTTCATCCAACCATTTCGCAGCGCGAATCATGGCCTTTACGACTCTAATATGGGTATTGGGGTATTTTTCCGCCCAATCACTGCTCACACCGAAGACTTTTTCTGGATTGTTTTTCCAAATTTCATAATCCGTAATGACTGGCACACCAATACCTTTAAACACAGCTTGTTGGTTCCAAGGTTCGCCAACGCAGTAACCTGAAATCGTTCCTGCCTCCATAGTCGCAGGCATTTGTGGTGGTGGCGTCACAGATAACAAAGCATCGGCATTAATTTGGCCGCTGGTATCACCACGCGCTGGCGCGTAATAACCCGGATGAATGCCACCAGCAGCAAGCCAATAACGCAACTCGTAGTTATGAGTGGAAACAGGAAACACCATGCCCATTTTGAATGGCTTACCTTGCGCTTTATAACCATCGATCACAGGTTTCAATGCACTCGCGCTGATTGGATGAACTGGCTTGCCATCTGGTCCATTTGGAATGTTTTTCTTCATTTCATCCCAAACATCGTTTGAGACCGTAATGCCGTTACCATTCAAATCCATACTAAAAGCCGTCACTATGTGGGCCTTCGTACCGTATCCAATAGTTGCACCGAGTGGTTGACCCGCTAACATATGCGCGCCGTCTAGCTGGCCGTCAATTACTCGATCTAACAAAACTTTCCAGTTTGCTTGCGCTTCTAAGGTGACGTATAAACCTTCGTCTTCGAAATAACCTTTCTCGTAAGCGATGGCTAATGGCGCCATATCCGTCAATTTTATAAAACCAAATTTAAGCTCTTCTTTTTCTGCATAACCCAGCTCCGCATGAGCTGCTCCAGATAAAAGCACAGAGCCCAACAATATAGAAAAACTAATTTTTTGAGTGGCATTAACGAATCTCGGCAAGGGAATTACCGTTTTCAAAAATCTTAGGTTCATAGTCACACTCCGCTTAAGGGGTTAAAAAGTACAAAAACAAAAAAAGGCGCATGCGAATCACAAAAAAATGTGTTCGCAGGCGCCTTTGCCATTCAAAGAAAATCCTACATTGGACTATCAATAATGTGGGTGATAATTAACGGTCGTTGCTAATTCCACCAATTTTTTTCAAAACTTTATGTCTATGTGTTTTACAAAGCACGCAGCGTGCCAATAAAACTAACCTTATGATTTATAGGTTTTTTATCTTAAATCCGCTGTCTAGATAAAATAATTCAGCAGGCCAAATAAATCTATTTGCCCAATTATCATGCATAGCGCACTAAAAAAAGACATGTACAAACTACTTATCAAAACCATTTAAAATGCCATTTGGATGTAAGCGGATCTTTCCCAAAGCAACAGAATCCAACCAAGTAGACTCATCTTCGACAGACAAATGCCAATCCGTGTTGTTTTTTTCTTCCGTCAACCCTAATGCTTTGTAATAAAGATCCTGACGATAAACCTGCTCCGCCACGTCGTTCAGTGACTTAATGTCACCCAGTTGCTGCCAGCGGTACATTTGCGCCATGATCCATAATGCATAGCTCGGCAAAGGTTTATTAATATCGCTACCAGAAAAACGCTGATACGCCTTCATTGGCCAATCAAATTGCCCCTTTGGTTTAATCGCACTAAAACCATAAACCAGCTGCTCTAACGTGCAATTCAAATAATCAGGATGACTTAAGATACTCAGTAATTCAGTCTGGTTATTTGGTTCATCTACCCACAAACAAGCTTTTTCCAAAGCGCGAATAATTGACAAATATACTTCTAGGTTATGTTCAGCCCATACGGAATTTACGCCAAAGACTTTTTCCGGTGTACTACCCCAAATTTCATATCCAGTAACCAACATGTGGCCTATACCTTGCTCCACTGCAAGACTGTTCCAAGGCTCACCTACGCAATAACCATCAATATCACCTTGTCTTAAGCTATCAAGCATTTTTACCGGTGGAACTACAACTATTTGCACATCTTTATCGGAATCAATTCCAGCTCGACTCAACCAATCTCTTAACTGATAGTTATGGGATGAGTAAGGATAGACCATCGCAAAACGCAATGGTGCTGCATTAGCTGCTCGGCCATCTAGCAACCTCTTCAATGCCACGCCAGTTCGAATATCAACCGAAGATTCAGCATGGTGCTGTAGCTCTTCGTACAAAGCGTTACCAATAGTGATGCCATTACCATTATGACTAACAGTAAAGCTGGTTTGCATGGGTGTCTTAATGGTGCCAATTCCTAAACTAGCAGCAATCGGCATAGACGCCAACATGTGTGCACCATCAAGCAAATTGAAGGCCACTTTATCGCGGATACTTGCCCAAGATGCTTCTTTAGATAACACCACATCCACGCCTTCCTGAATAAAAAAGCCTTTTTCTTGGGCAATCACAAAAGGCGCACAATCGATTAATGGAATAAAACCAATCCGCACAGACTCGCTAGTTTGAATAATATTATTTGGCTGTATCAGGTTCATTTTGAACCTCCCATCAATTCCATCACAGATATGATATTTCGAGCGACGTCAGTCATTCGCTGACTACGATCCATCGCTAGTTTCCGAAGCGCTTGATAGGCTGCGGGCTCATCACATTTTTGATGTTTCATTATCAAACCTTTTGCTTTGTCTATCAGCTTACGGTCTTCAAGCTGACTTTTTACAGATTCCAATTCAGATCTTAGCGCCTGAAATTCTCTAAACCGGGCAATCGCAACTTGCAATAACGCTTTCACGCTACCGCTGTTAACACCATCAACCACATAGGCACTGACACCCGCTCGAATAGCTGCTTCTACATGTCTGGAGTCATCTTCTTCAGCAAACATAACAATGGGACGAGGATTGTCTTTGGTGAGTCGCGACATGTTTTCCAACATATCTCGATCAGGAGATTCGATATCAATAATTACCATATCTGGTTGAAATTCCGTTACCGCTTCCGTTAGGTTTTTGGCATTTTCCAGTCGTCTAATAACACGATAACCACTGTCAATCATGGCCTGTTCTACAATAGCTGCTCGCGCAGGCTCATTATCAACAAGCATCACGGTTAATTCTTTTTCAGGGGGCGCAGGCATGGTGCATTCTCTTAAAAATCGTAAAATCACATTCAGATAAAATGCAAGATATGCGCCATTTCGACACATTATTTTTCCGGAGATTAGAGGCAAAAAAGGCTCTAAATAGAGCCTTTTAAGAGTAATTAACCAAAAAGTAACACACGAATAATAGGTAAGAACTGAAGCAGTGCAAGCTAGCGCTAATAAAGAACCAAATTAATGCACAGCATATCGAGTCTGTGCAAGCAGAGCTAAAGCCAAGCGGTCTTTAGTGTTGGTTTTCTTAAAAATAGACGTCAAATGCGCTTTTACAGTACGCTCTGTAATACCCATTTCAAGTGCGATTTGCTTATTAGACAAGCCTTTCGAAACACTGTGAGCAACATCTAATTCACGTTCAGACAAGTCATCCAGTTCATCGTTGTGAATCTCTGCGGGCGCGGTAGATTGCATAATAAGCTGTTGAATAAATGCTTTTCCGCCCCAGATTTCACCGGAGTCAACAACCGAAAGCACCAGAGAAAGTTGCTCTTTACCAATATAAGGAGCACATTGCCCGCTAACGCCAACAGAAAAAAGTCTTAAAGCGGCAGCTTGACTTGATTGATTAGGAAACACGATAACTTTTTGCTTTGGAAAGGCTGAACAAAGTGCAACCACTTCTTCAACCTGTTTAGAAAAAAATTTATCTTCTAAATAGATAAAGCAGTAAGTGAAGCTAGACGATGCCGCTTCTAATGTTTGATATACCTCTTCAAATGTCTCTGCTCGTACCAATAAGGAATCCACACTGACTATTTGATTCCAATGTTTCCATACGGCGTCATCTGTATTCCAACACAAAGTTTTCAAAATAAGTCTCGTCCTATTAAGTGCGATGAACCATTCTAACCAGCAAATAATAACGTATTGTTAACATTTGTAACTGTTCATTGAGCTTGAAAACTTTTTTGTAATTACCGTTCACGAAGCGCATTTTGTTTTGCTTTTAAAATTGGCTTAAGCAAATAATCCAATAAGGTTTTCTTACCAGTAATTATATCTACTGTCGCTTGCATGCCTGGAATAACGGGCAATGGGGCTTGCTCTGTTCCTAAATAGTTTTTATCAGTCCTCACCCTGACCAAATAAAAGCTATTGCCCTCTTCATCAAGAATAGTATCGGCACTGATGTTTTCAACTATGCCATGCAAACCACCAAATATTGCAAAATCATAGGCGGAGAGTTTAACCACGGCACTCAAATCAGGTTTAATAAAACCAATATTTTCAGGACGTACTTTTGCCTCAATCAACAATGAATCTTCAAACGGTACAATTTCAAGCAAATTCATACCGGGCTTGATGACACCGCCAACCGTATTAATTTGAATCTGTTTCACGATACCTTTTACTGGTGAACGAACCTGTGTTCTTGATACTTTATCTTCAAGGGATACATTACTTTCACGTAACTGATCTAATTTACTTTTTACTCCAGTTAGGTCTTCTTGGGCATCCGCCCTAAATTTCGCTTCACCTTCGGATAGTTTACTTTGCGCTTCTTTCAGCGCTGAACGCGCCCGAGGAATCGCTAACTGAGTTGCTTCCAAATCCCCTTGCAACTGATTGACTTGGCGTTCGAGCTGCAATAACTCAACCCTAGACACGGCTCCTTGCTCAAACGCAGGTCGAGTTAATGCCAGCTCTTCTTTCGAAAAAGCATAACTCTGTTTTAAATTTTCTAGTTTTGCCTGTAACTCAACTATTTCTTGTTTCTTTTGCTCAATCTGCTGCTGAAAGCCAACCTGGTTAGTCCGTAAAGACTCTAATCTGTTGTTATATAAATCAAGTTCACGCTTTACAACCAACGGATAATCTTTCATGATTTCCGGATCAAATTTAGGCTCCAGACCATAAGATTCAGCCTGTAAACGAGTCGCTCGAACTTTTAAATTAATCGATTCGGCTTGCTGCTCACGCAATGATGACAAGGCTTCAGTATTTTCTATCGTCATCAACACTTGTCCACTATCGACCACTTGACCTACTTTGGCATTAATTTCTTTTAAAATACCACCTTCAAGGTTTTGAATCTGCTGGACTTGGCTAGAAGGAATAACTTTCCCTTCGCCCACAGTAACTTCATCTAAAGCCGTATAATTAGCCCACACCAATGCCGCTGCCACGAAAATAAAAATCACCCAAATGATAATTCTACCGCCACGTGGTGTTTTCAACATCAAGGCCGCATTTCGGTCTGTCAGATACTCTAAATCATCTTGTGAAATCGAATTTTTATTACTCATTATTAACTGACCTTCAACTTGCCTTGACGAAGCGCTTCATGCACTTGCGCTTTTGGACCATCAGCAATCAAGCGACCATTATCCATAACGATAATTCGATCGACCATATCTAGCATAGAGGCCTTATGTGTAATCAAAATAAGGGTTTTGTCTTTCACCCCTTCTATTAAGCGACGCTTCATTCGAGACTCTGTGGTGTTATCCATCGAAGCTGTCGGCTCATCCAAAATCAAAATTGGTGGATCAAAAAGTAGTGCCCTTGCGATAGCAATACTTTGACGCTGCCCCCCAGATAACAAGGCGCCACGTTCACCAACAATACTGTCTAAACCGCTTGGTTTACGATTGGCAAACTCAGATACTCCGGACAGATCTGCCGCACGAATAATGGCATCGTCTTCCATATAAGGAACGCCCATCACAATGTTATCTTTTATCGAGCCATAGAATAAATTCACATCTTGCGAAACTGCACCAATATTCCGACGTAGATCGGTTGGGTTTACTTGGCGCAGATCCACGCCATCAATTCTTATAGCGCCGCTATCAGGTGTATAAAGCCCTGTCATTAATTTACCAAGGGTCGACTTACCAGAGCCGATCCGGCCAATAATAGCGACTTTTTCGCCTTGCTTAATATTAATATTAATAGCACTAACTGCGGCTTGTTCTTGATCAGGATAAGCGAAGTTAACTGCTTCAAATTGAAATTCTCCCTTAAACACTGGGCGATGAACAAACTTGACATCATCCGGGTTTTCAACTGGCGAAGACATAATTTCATTTAGAGATGTAAAAGCAGATTTTGCTTGGTTATAGCGTGTCGCTAAACCAGCTACTTGCGCCATAGGGCCAAGCGCCCTTCCAGTCAACATAACAGACGCAACCAAAGCGCCCATACTCATATTACCTTCAGATATTTGATACACCCCAACAATGACAATAATAACGGTAGTTAGCTGCTGAGCTACCATCGCAAAAGAGGAAGAAGATTGTGACAACTGACGAGTTTTGACTCCCCAATCAGCAATGTTACCAACAGCATTTTCCCACTGTTTCTGCATCACGCCTTCAGCATTATTGAGCTTCACACTTTCCGCGTTATACAAACTCTCAATCAAAACCGCATTTTTTTGTGATGCCGTTTTTTGACCCTCTTCGATAGAGCGACGTAATGGGATTTGAATGATGATGCTATAAAGGACGATCAGAGCAATGGTTACAATGGGAATATAGCCAACAGGACCACCAATCAACCAAATCACACCAATAATCAGAAACATAAAAGGAATATCAACCAAAGTGGTGATAGACGCCGATGTAATGAAGTCTCGAATACTTTCAAATTCTTGTAGGTTTTTGGCGAAAGCCCCAACAGACTTAGGCCTTGATGCCATGGTGATATTATTTACTCTGGAAAAGATAGCTGCCGATATCAAGATATCTGATTTTTTGCCAGCTATGTCAATGAAATAAGCCCGCAAGGTTCGCAATAAAAAATCAAATAAGTACACGACAGCAGCGCCGATGGCCAACACCCAGAGTGTATCAAATGCATTGTTCGGCACAACTCGGTCATAGACGTTCATCACAAAAAGAGGACTAGCAACAGCGAAGATATTGATTAATAAAGACGCAATAAACACGTCTCGATAAATTCGCCAAGAACCAGAAATAGTTCCCCAGAACCAATGCCCTTTTTTACTTTCTTTTTCATCGCTTTTTTCAGAGCGTTTATCAAATTGATACAAAGGACGAACAAAGAAGCAATAACCAGTACAAGACTCGGCAAGCTTATCGATAGGAAGAGTAATTTCCCCCTCACCAGATTCTGGACGAAGTATTTTTGCGGTGCCTTGCTTTTTATCCAATTCAAGTAGAATACAGGCTTGCTGATCCCTTAATAGCAACACCGCGGGCATGACCATGTTGGGGATTTTTGCGATAGGTCGTTTAACAAAACGAGTACTAATGCCAATACGCTTAGCCGCACGCTGAAAAAGTTCTGGTGTCATTGCATTGTCGGTAATAGGTAAACCTGAAGCAATACCATCCGAAGTATAAGGATTATGAAAGTATTTGCTTAACAGTACTAAGCAATCTAACAGAGGATTAGGGTATTCTAACGAAGCACCTTGTGTATCCCACTGATCAATATCTTCTTTAGAACCATCTTCAACTTCTGCATCCGTCTTCCCTTCGTCTGATTCATTTGTAACTTCATTTTCTTCATACGAATCATTTTCTAAAGGTGACGAAGAGTTCTGTTCTGAACGACCAGAGTCAGACATACTCTATATTCTCCTAAAACTACCGAAAATCTGTTTTTTTATAAACAAATAGCTTATTAATTATGGTCTAGAATAGTGTTTATTAAGTAATATGTGAAGCGAACTTATGCCTTACTACAAATTGAAACACAGAAGGAAATCAACATGCTATACGCAAAAGTCAATGAGAATGGTGTAATTATTGATGTCGCCACATCTCAATCAGATGAGTACAAACTACTCGTAGCACCAAATGATCCGACAGTTGCTAGCATATTGGAAAAAAAATTCACTACAGCAAGCACTAGCACCCAAGAAATACTCGCTAGTTCTGACGGTGAAATGATGCGAATACTTGAAGATTTGGTAGACCTTCTAACTGAAAAACGCTTAATACAATTTACTGAATTGCCCCTAGCGGCACAGAAAAAATTACTCGGTAGAAAATGGGTTCGTGGCGTACACAGTAGTAGCGACGAAAGCTTAATGACAGATAGTGGTATTGCCGAAGGAGACGATGAAGACGCTTTAATCTAAAGTATCTTCATTTTTAAGGAAACAAGATAGCGACATCGATCTACATATCTTGTGCACGACCGATTAGAAATCCTTGACCGCCCGATACATCAAAACGTTTCAATGCTATCCATTGTTTTTCGCTTTCAACCCCCGTCGCAATCACTTCAATGTTTAAGCTATTAAACATCTTACACAAAGTGTGCATGAAGAAAGACTCAGACTCTTTGCCTGCAGCCATTCGGGTATAAGAAGAATCTACTTTGACATAATCCGGCATCAAAGTTTGTAAATATTGAAAGGCAGAAAACTGCTTGCCCACATTATCAATCCCAAATTGCACTCGCTGTGTTTTTAGCATCTGAGCCAACTCATTCGCCTGTGCCTCTTCAACCAGAACACTCTGCTCCGAAATCTCAAACATCAATTTACTTTTTACGTCTGCATTAAGGTTACTCAATGTTTTATCTAACCACGTAATAAAAGCAGGTTTAGCGTAAGAAGAGGCTGACAAATTTACGGTTAATGGAACAGTAAGCTGCCTCGATTTAATGTGTTCGATCACTCGCCCAATAATGACTTGGTCTATTTGACTACCTAAATCAAACAGTTCAGCCAAACCAATAAAATACCCCGCATGATACTCTTTCCCAGCATGCTCCAAGCCCATAAAGACTTCTTCATGAAGAATAATTGGCGTTTCATCCAAAGTTGTAATTTTTTGTTTTTTAAGTTTGAAAGATTTATGCCGTATTGCTGATTCTAATATTTCTTTCCAAGCAGTTTTACTAATGGCCATATCTTGGCCCATATTAAGGTCAAACACTTTACTCGTATTGCTACCTTCTCGTTTTGCCTCACGCAGAGCCGCATCTGCTTGAGACATGGCACTTGAACGCTCTACCGATCCATCAATGGTCACTGCACCAATATTGGCCACCGCAGCAGAATAACTAATGCTAGCCGTATTCAACTCCATTAGCTCTGCCAAAATTTCATCAACTACTTTGATAAGCTGACTTTGATCAAAATTAGGGATAAGCAAAACAAAGTCCGCGCCAGATAAACGCGCTAAGGTTGAGAAAGAAGAAAGTGTTGACACTTTTTTGGTTAAAATATCGGCCGCAGACTGAATAAACATATCCGCTGATTCATAACCACGCTCATTATTTAACTTACCCAAATCCGCCAAACTAATCAGAACCAGACCATCAATACCACGCTCTCTTTCAGCAAAATGTGACTTCATCTGGCTTTCAAAAAAATGTCGATTCCCTAATCCACTAACGGGATCTTTAAACGCTTTGGCTTGCAGCCATTGAGCCGTTTCGACTTCAGAAGCGAACTCTTTTTCTAGTTTCTCTGCCATTCGATTCATAGATAAAACAACAGACTTTAGCTCTCGTGTTTTAGGCACTGCAATGGTTTTAATAAAACGACGTTGCTGAATCGCTTCCGCTTGTTTTTCAAGCTCAGCCAAAGGTCGAAATAAATAACGTAACGCAAAACTGCCAATAACCAGAGTGATTGCACCAATCACAAAAAAGGACACTAATAAATCCCGTGAAGCGAGCCAAAGCTGATTGTAGCCATACCCGGCACTACCCGTAATATAAACTTGCCCTAACTCACTCCAGCCATTTGAAATAACCGCTTTGGCCACTGGCACCTTGAAATCAATTAGCTGAATAAACCAGGTTGGTACACCGTCTATTTTTGTTTCATTGGAACGGGTAATATTTTTATCTGTATCGTAAACATGAATGCGCACTTCTGAAAAATAGCCGCTATCGAATACAGCGTTAATGCTACTTTCCACTGATGCATAGTCTTCTAACGCCATGAAATCGGATACCGACATACTCAAGGATGTTGCTGAGTCTTGGGTGGTGGATTCCAATTGCCCGATCAAATAGCCTTTCGTAGTGTTAAAATTAATGCCCATCACAACAGCTAGCATCAATGAGAATATGGCAATAATCGTCATCATTAATTGGCGGAACAGCGTCATCCAAGTTCTCCTAGTTTGTCATCGTATTAAAACGATTATTTAAATCTGTCCACAAGCTCAATCTAGATGAGCCACCTACCAATACACCGCGCCCTTTTTCTTTTGAAAGCCACAAATTCTCTGCGTTGAACGAATAAATAGGCAAGAGATCATTGCGCTTTGACGCGGGTTTTAATTCTTTATCAAGATTATCAAGCAAGACAGGGACGGACGTTGGTTTATGATAATACGCCAATACCATATGATGCTGATTAAGCTTTAACGCCTTTACATAGACAAGTCGTAGCTTTTCATCTGGCACACCAAGCTCTCTGAGAGTGAAGTATTTGGCTATGGTAAAGTCTTCACAGTCTCCAGCTTGCATGCCTAAAAATTCAATGGGTGTTGCCCAATAGTCTTCTTTCCCCCACAAGGTCATGTCGTCGACAAAATCCATCTGGTTAAAAAAGTTATTCACTTGAGCAAGCTGATCAACAATAGGTAAAGATCGAGAATCATCAATCAGCTTTCGCCAAGCTAAAATACGCTTTTCTGCACCCGCGCCATAGACTACGCCAGCTTGTTTCGCTAACTTTCGATATTTATCTGACACATCAGCATACAACCACCAATGCGGCACAAAGCACATGATAAGAAGCACACAAACAATACGTTTGGTGCTTCTTAGATAGGAAAAAAACGAATTAAATCGTTTTTTCACTGCAAAGTTACTTGTCAGACTTAGGCTTTGCATTAAAAGCGGCCAACTGCTCGGCTGTGGCTTCTGGTTGATACTTGGCTTTCCAAGTGTCATAAGGTTCGCCATAGACAAATTCGCGTGCTTCATCGTAGTCTACTTTCACGCCTTGCTGCTCTGCCTCGGCCATATACCACTTACTCAAACAGTTACGACAAAAACCAGCTAAGTTCATCAGATCAATATTTTGCACGGACTTATTATCGTCAAGGTGTTTCAAAAGGCGACGCAACACGGCGGCTTCAATTTCAGTTTGTTTATTCATAATAATTTCAAATCTCTTTGTCTTCTTATAATTCGTTAACGATTACTCAAGGTGTCGATGACTTAAAGGCTGCTTACGCCACTGCCATTCTTGCGCCACAACCATAAACTCTCTTAATGGCTGCATATTTTCGCCAGTAACTTGTTCTATTGCATAGGCACACGCTTCTAAGGTTGATAATGACTCAATACCTGGTGACTTTCGAATACTGTACTGCCCAACTGGCGCCTGTGAAAAACAAACCGCTTTAAAAGCATATAGTAAGGGTTCTATGAAATAGAATTTCTTCGCCTTCCGCCAAGTTGCATCAATTAAAATTAAGCCTTCAACCTCAGCAGTCGAGTCTGCATCTATCGATTCGATAGCGACAGCAGAATCCGATGGAAATACCAAACGCCATTTAGCTGGATCTTTTTGCCTCAAAGCACTCGCCAGCACATCGTGATTTGCTATCGAAATACATTCCACTGACGACAAACCTAAAGACAATAATGACACAGTGTTTTTGGCATGTTGCGCTTCTTTAGGATCTTGCAAAATCAAGATCTTTAATCGCGTAGAAAGCACAGGTATCCAATGACAAACACACTGTTCTGTTAAAAAGTGGCAATTATCACAGCGTGTTCTTTTTGCGCTTTGCATGCTCGAGTCTCTAGTTTAGTCACCTATTTCTCAAGCCAATTTTTCAAGATAGGCTTTTACAACGTTATTCCAGCCTAGATCCAAAGCTTCAACCGTCAAAGCATGACCAATCGATACTTCCATAATTCGACCTTGTTCACACAAAGCTTGAACATTATTCAGATCCAAATCATGTCCAGCGTTCACTTCTAAACCCGCGTCTAATGCGGCTTGTGCAGCGTGCTGATAAGTCTCAAGAACCTCAGTAAATCCGTCTTTTCCAAACGAATTAGCATAGGCTTCAGTGTAAAGTTCTACACGGTCAGCACCAACCTCTTTAGCTAACGCCATATTTTCAGCTTCTGGGTCCATGAATAATACAACGCGTATACCTTTGGCTTTGAGTTTAGCAATGACTGGACGCAATGCATCTTGGTCACGAGCGATATTCCAACCGTGATCAGATGTTAGCTGATTTGGATCATCAGGTACCAGCGTACATTGATCAGGTTCTACTTCTAAAACAACGTCCAAAAACTGCGCATCAGGAAAACCTTCAACGTTTAATTCAGCACCTGGAAAACGTTTTAATAGCGTCTTCAAATCGTAGGCATCTTGATAGGTCGCATGACGCTGATCTGGTCTTGGGTGAATGGTAATACCAAACGCGCCCAGTTCCAGCGTACGCTCCGCCATATCAATCAAATTTGGATAATCTCTTCCACGAGAATTTCGAAGCAAGCCAATTTTATTCAGATTAACGCTTAAGTGTGTCATTCAACTTCTCTCGACAGGGTCATTTATTGGCATTATAGGACAAACACATAGCGTCCATCACTAAAATACCAAACAAGTTATCCGCTCAGCCATTATCTAGGGAAGGTGCGAACAAGTCCTCTTGTCTCAGCATGTGGATAAAAGCCTGTTATTCGAGGCGAGTAGCGAATGTGAATAATGGTTCTATTTTCGAGGTACTCAACAAAGAATACAGGCTTTTAGGACATGCCCTGCGGGTCTTTCAGAGAAAACGCCACTTGTCGTTGCGACTCTTTGAAAGGTACCTACATTCCTTCAGAGTCGCGCCTTATTTGACGATTTCTCTGAAAGACTGAGGCTTAGTAGACTTATTCGCACCTTCCCTAGAGCAAGGCTTATGATAAACTGAGCGCCACAAAATAGGAGTCCAGGATGAAATACGAACTCTTTCAATCCATTTACGATCGTGCAGCTCTTCGACATGGTGGAGCAAAACACCTTGAAGCCATGCTATCTGTACCACTAAGCCCATCAAAACTCAGTCAACACAGTGACGATAGATGGCTGGCGGCGTTCTCTCAGAAAGTCTTTCAATCTGGCATTAACTGGCAAGTAGTTCGCAACAAATGGCCCGGTTTTGAAACGGTTTTTTTCGGTTTTGATATCGAAAAAATGTTGTTAATTCATGACGAAATGTGGGAAGAAAAAGCCAAAGACGTACGCATCATTCGTAACTTTGGCAAGGTGATGACTATCCGAGAAAACGCCCTGATGATTAGCGAATGTCAGGCTAGCTATGGATCATTCTCTAACTTTGTTGCTAACTGGCCGAATGACGACATTATTGGCCTGTGGGCCTATTTGAAAAAGCATGGCGCTCGCCTTGGTGGCAACACCGGCCCCTATACATTAAGAGCAATGGGCAAAGACACGTTTATGCTCACCAGAGATGTCGAAGGCTATTTACGTCAACACGAGATAATTACCACAGGAAGAGACACTCAATCCGCGTGGAAAGCAGCACAAGGCGCGTTTAATCATTGGCACAAAGAAAGCGGTCGCTCTTATACAGAAATTAGCCAATGCATAGCTTTAAGCGTCAATTAAACACTTTACACTCTCAGTAACTTATTTTTTAGGAGAAAACATGGCAGATCTTCGTATCGACATTATTTCAGATGTAGTTTGCCCTTGGTGCTATTTAGGTTATTCCCGCCTTAAACAAGCTATTGAACAATTAGGCGATGACTATAAAATCGACATTCGTTGGCAGCCCTTTGAGCTACATCCTGATATGCCATTAGAAGGCGCCGACCGAGAAACTTACCTCGGCGAGCGGTTTGGCAGTCAAGAAAAACTCAATGAAGCCACTCACGCTATTCAACAAGTGGGGATTGAAGCAAGTATTCAATTCAATTTCTCAGAAAAAGATCGCATCCCCAATACTAAACTTGCTCACCAATTTGTGCTTGCTGCCACTAAGTCAGGATTAGCAACACCGTTTGTTTTGGCAGCATTTCATGCCTATTTCACGGACGGAAAAGACATAGGATCGAAGAGTATCTTAGAAGAAGTAGCAGTAAGTATCGGTATGCAAAAATCCGATATTGAATACGCATTGAGCACAGAAGCTAAAGCACTGACTGAAAAAAAACTACAGCATTTACGTGGTATAGAAATTAATTCAGTGCCGACATATGTCATCAACGACAAATATATGGTTCAAGGCGCTCACACTCCAGAATCCTTCTTAAAAGTGCTTACCGATATTGCAGAAAAAGAGTTGTAATCCATATAACTACATCCTACTGACGATAAGGCTAAAGCTGTCATTTGGTCTTATCGTTAACTCTTCGACAAAACTCTAAAAAAAAACTATCAAACCATGCAAACAGATAAATTCTTATCTATTGATAATCATTAACATTAAAAATACAATCGCATGATTAGAATATTAGTGAGAGTGATTTTCATTTATGTACGTTTGTATTTGTAACCGCGTATCAGACAGAGAAATCAAAGCGTCCATTCAAGAAGGGGCGACAACCATGCGTGAGCTATACAAAGAGCACAGCATTGGTAGCCAGTGTGGAAAGTGCTGTCAGTGCGCGAAAAAATTACTGAACAATGAGCTTCTCAAAATAGCAGAAACTCAAGTTCAGGTCGCTTAAGATCAGTTATTACACCGTGGTAATAACTGATTTATTACATTTGTGACTGAAGATAATTTTCGATTCCAGAACTGGCAATTAAATGCTGCTGAGTTTCAAGCCAGTCAATTTGCTCTTCTTGCTCTTCTAATATTTTTTCCAGCGTATCACGACTCATAAAGTCTTTTTTCTGTTCGCATAAATTGATAGCTGCTTTAAGAGCTGGCAAAGTATCTAATTCGAACTCTAAGTTAGCCGAAATCATCTCTTCACTATTTTCCCCAATACGCAGACGTCCAAGATCTTGCAGATTAGGCAAACCTTCTAAAAACAAAACTCGCTCAATCAAACGATCAGCATTTTTCATTTTTTGAATGGAAGTTTTATAGTCTGCTTTATCAAGCGTACTAAAACCGAAGTCTTTAAACATACGAGCATGAAGAAAATATTGGTTAATACCCACCAATTCATTCGCTAATACCTTATTTAGGTTGGCAACTACGTCACGATCCCCTTTCATAAAATCTCTCCTTAGTTACCCATCTGTGACTGGTAATAGTTCTGCATGCCAATTTTATCCATTAGGCCAAGTTGTTTTTCCAACCAATAAACATGGTCTTCTTCAGTATCAAACAGTAACTTTTCAAGTGTCTCACGTGTTTGATAATCGCCTTCGGCTTCGCACACAGCAATCGCTTCACGAACACAACTCACGACTTCTAGTTCAAGTGTCAAATCATTACTCATCATAGAATGAACATCAGAGCCAATTAGCAAATCGCGACGCTTAGTCATGCACGGCACACCTTCCAAAAACAAAATGCGCTTGATAAGCCAATCAGAGTGCTGAGTTTCTTCTTCCATTTCATGATTAAGGCGATCATACAACTTGCTCAAACCCCAATCTTCATACATACGCGAGTGAATGAAATACTGATCAATTGCCGCTAATTCATTCGCTAACAGCGAGTTCAGACTATCAATTACTTTTTTACTGCCTTTCATATTCTTCTCCTCTTATTTCAAGTAAGTCCATTTCACATGACGAATGTAGTACGGAAAACTTGATTAATAAAACACTGAAGTCTAGAACATAATTCTAGACTTCAGTGTTAATTTGCTAATTTTTTAAAACAACTCTTTGCTTGACGACTCGTCGCCTTTGATTACCTTACCCTCACCTACTTTCACTTCAAGACTGTCGATACGCTGAAGTCCCCTAGGCAGTTTCAAGCCTCTTCGGCCACGCTCGCCAAGATATTCTTCTAGATCCTTTTCAGTAAAGGAGATAAAACGCTTGCCAGCATAGGCCGTCAACAGATCATTTGGTTGAACACAAGCTAGTGCTATGACTAACTCTTCCCTGTCTGCAGCACGAGCACTTGGAATACTTAGCATCTTGTTGCCCTTACCTTTCGCCATTTGCGGTAACGAAGCGACATCAAACGCCAACATACGGCCTTCATTAGAGATAGCAACAACACGTCCAGACGCTGGATCTTGCACATGAACCGGCGCCATTACTTGAGCACCTTTCGGTAACGACAAGGTCGCTTTGCCTGCTTTATTTTTTGCATACAGCTCTTTTAGCTGGGCAACAAAGCCATAGCCTGCATCACTTGCAATCAAGTAATGCGCCTCTTCATTATCCAGTACCGCAGATACAATAGTTGCGTCTTTTTCTAGTGAAATACGACCTGTAATAGGCTCGCCTTGGCCACGAGCAGAAGGTAAAGTGTGTGCCTTGATAGAATAGGTTCGTCCATTAGAAGCAAGCAATACAAGTGTTTGGTTAGAACGACCTTTAGTACTCACTAAGAACTCATCGCCAGACTTGTAGCTCAACCCATTCACATCAATGTCATGGCCTTTTGCGGCACGAATCCAACCTTGTTTAGAGATAACTACCGTAATTGGATCATTCGACAATAAGTCTTCTTCACTAAAAGCCTGCGCTTCTTTACGAGCAACAATAGGCGTTCGGCGATCATCACCAAAGTCGTCAATAGCTTCTTGAATTTCTTCAGTAATTAGTTTTTTCAGCTTACGATCCGAAGACAGCAGACCTTCTAACTGCTTACGCTCTTTCTCTAGCTCGTCTTGCTCACCTTTAATACGCATTTCTTCAAGTTTAGCAAGGTGACGCAATTTCAACTCTAGAATAGATTCAGCTTGCATATCGCTCAAACCAAAGCGAGCCATCAACTCAACTTTTGGTTTTTCTTCCGTACGTATGATGTCGATAACTTCATCGATATTTAAGTAGGCAATTAACAAACCTTCTAAAATATGTAAACGGTTATTAACTTTATCAAGACGGAATTGCAAACGACGACGAACTACATCAATACGAAAGCGTAACCACTCAGATAAGAAGTTCTTTAATGGCTTAACTTGAGGCAAACCGTCTAGGCCAATCACGTTCATATTGACGCGATAAGACTTTTCAAGATCGGTGGTCGCAAAAAGATGCGTCATAACCGAATCAATATCAACACGATTTGATTTAGGCACAATTACCAGTCGAGTTGGGTTTTCATGATCTGATTCATCACGCAAATCCACAACCATTGGTAGTTTTTTCGCCTGCATTTGCGCCGCAATTTGCTCTAAAATTTTGCTACCAGATACTTGATGAGGTAACTCATTAACAACAATCTCGCCTTCTTCAATCGTAAAACGAGCTCGAGCTTTAATCTGCCCTTTGCCAGTTTCATAAAGTCTAACTATGTCACTTTTTGGCGTAATGATTTCGCCACCAGTTGGAAAATCAGGACCTTGGATAAAATTGAGTAAGTCATCTAATTCAGCGTTTGGATTATTAAGCAGGTGAATACAAGCACTGCCAATTTCACGCAAGTTATGCGGCGGAATATCCGTCGCCATACCAACAGCAATACCTGTCGTGCCATTAAGCAATAAGTTAGGCAATCGCGATGGCAAAACCGATGGCTCTTGTAAGGTACCGTCAAAATTAGGTGTCCAATCCACAGTACCTTGACTTACTTCTCTCAGCAGTACATCCGCGTATTTTGACAAACGAGACTCGGTATAACGCATGGCAGCAAATGATTTTGGATCATCTGGCGCACCCCAGTTACCTTGACCATCGACAAGCGGATAACGGTATGAGAAAGGCTGAGCCATCAACACCATTGCTTCATAACAAGCACTATCACCATGAGGATGGAATTTACCTAGCACATCCCCTACGGTACGGGCGGATTTTTTGTATTTCGCGCTGGCTTTCAGCCCTAATTCGCTCATCGCGTAAATTATACGGCGTTGAACTGGTTTTAAACCGTCACCAATATGCGGCAAGGCTCGATCTAAAATAACGTACATGGAGTAATTCAAGTACGCTTTTTCTGTGTAGTCTTTTAATGAAAGGGTTTCATTCGACTCGAAATTTGACAACTCACTCAAGGAAACTTTCCTTCTATAATCGTTTGCATGGGCAAATTATCGGCGCATGCGGATTTCATAAACTAATATGGGCTCAACTATAAAGAAACATCCCAACTCACTGCAACACTCACCGTAAGATTATCATGGAAAGGTCGCTATTCTCGTGTTTCAATACATTCGATAATTAAAAAGGTACTTGATGGTGAACATAACTGAACAAAACACACTTGACCCGATGAACTACAGCCTTGGGGAGTCAAGCAAACACTTTATCATCCATCAACAAGATGACCTTTTTATTGCACATGAATACCTGTTTCAGACAGACATTCCTAGCCGCTTCTATCACCATCAAGCAGATACCTTTCTCTTTATCATTAGAGGGGAATTATACTTACAACAATGCACCCAACAAAACAGTGAACAAGAAACAGCCTTAAAGCAGCATCAGGGAATTTGGTTAACAGCACAGACGATTAACAGCATCACCTTGCTAACACCAGCGGTAGAACTGTGCTTAATACGACTAAAGAACACTGGCCAAGCTGAATTAAACAACTCGTTTAAAAAAGTATCTTCTGGCACAGTGGAATCAATCTCAGGAAGAAGTCACATTAAGACATGGCCACTATGGCATGGAGAAGCCGGTCAAATTGCGTTAGAACTTTACCCACCTCAATTTAAAGAGACACTTTATTATCAAAAAACAGCCACTCAATACCTTCTTCCGCTGACCGGTATCGCGTTCATTTCAAACGATAAGAAAGTACCTAAAGCTTGTCCTCGTTATGGCAAAATAATTGCTCATAAGGAGCCCAGAGCCATTTTAAATCCAAGCAACGAAAGTGTTACTGTGCTGTCAGTGATGACAACAAAAAACACCAAGGGACGAATTTTACTTCTCACAAAACCTGAAGGCAGAACACTTTAGCCTACATTCAGCGCAGTACTAATGCCGTGAGAATATGATCCTCCCATTGCCCATTGATTTTCAAGTAATCCCTTGCAATACCTTCTTTATCAAAACCCAGCGCCTTCAACACGGCTGCGCTGCGAGAATTTCTTGGCATATAGCTCGCTTGAATTCGATCAATATGCTGCTCTTTATGAATGTATTCTATTCCTGCGTTCAAGGCTTCTTGCATGATGCCTTTGCCTTGCTCACTTTCTCGCAAACTGTAACCAAGATTACAGGCCTGAAAAACACCACGTATAATATTCGAATAATTGGTGTAAGCGAGCATTCTGTCTTCATTAGGTGACAGAAAACAAAAGACAATGCCTTTATCTTCTAAAAAATCACGACGCATTTCTCGAACTCGTAACTGGCAGGTTTCAAGTGAATAGTAGCCATCGGTTCTATATGGCTCCCATGGGGCAAGAAACGCCTTTTCTTGATTAATATAATCGTGCAAGAGCGGAGCTTGAGCTTCGTCTAATATTTTCAATACGCCTCTCTCGGTAACAATCCGAGGAAAACGTGAAGCATGTAAACCTTGGTTAGAGTACTTAAATGACATGTCCCTCATCACTTCAAACAATTTTAACGAATATTCTTCATACCAAAAATTTTCACCAATGGATAAGGTTCTACGCTGCATATCATGGGTCAACCACCCCTCTGCAGCCTCCTTTGTTTGCCAATAAGTCATCAGCAGATCCATTTCCCCCGAACCATATTCAGCACCAAGATAGCCGGGCTGACCTTGAGCTAGTTCGAGCATTTTTTCTGCCATGATTCGGTAAGTCAAGTCATTCAACATCAACTTACTAGACAACATGATCGCAAAATAAGGCAATTCACTTGGGGAACTAAATACGTTCATCGATTCTCTAAAATAAATGGATGGATCTTTTAGCTAGGCGTAGATGCAAAATTATATCCGCACCTATGTAAAATCGTAGGCCATAGTTAAAATCTCAAGCTATAGTTAATATCTAGGTTTTGGACAGATCTAAACTGACGAGGATGCGCTTCTTTTTAAGCCTTGTAATTCAAAGCATTTAATTCGCTTTATATTGCCGTCAGAGTGTTTCTAAAGACACAGGCCTTGCACTATTTTATACAACGACTTTAGGCTTCTAAAAGCCAATTGCAAGTAGATCTACCTTATTGATATTCCCCCTTTGTACCAATAAGGATAAGGAAAGCTTTGTGCCCGCTTTATGCGGGCACTTTTTTACTTTACTGCTACTTATCCCAAGTAACACCCGCTCCAGAAGTAATGGCTTGATATTGGTCTGGACGACGGTCACGAAACAAACCAAAAGAACGTCGGGCCTTACGAATAGCTTCTAAATCATACTCAGAGTACAAAATGGTACTTTCATCGCGACTTGCGACACACTTCATTGCCCCCATTTCGTCTGTCATGAATGAAGAGCCGTAAAACTGGATAAAACTGTTTTCACCTTCTTCACGACCAACCCGGTTTGCAGCAATGACTGGCACCATATTCGCTGCAGAATGCCCCTGCATGGTTCTTTGCCAATGGTCTTTGGAATCCCATTCAGGATAAGGAGGCTCTGAACCAATTGCTGTAGGGTAGAAGATTAATTCTGCACCTTTCAGAGCTAGCTCACGCGCTAACTCTGGAAACCACTGATCCCAACAAATACCACAGCCAATTCGACCAAACTGCGTATCCCAAACTTTTACGCCAGTATTACCTGGTGTGAAGTAGTATTTTTCTTGGTAACCAGGACCATCTGGAATATGCGTCTTGCGGTACAAATCCATTACTTCACCATTGGCATCAATCATCACCAAAGAGTTATAAAAGACGTTACCATCGCGCTCAAAAAAGCTAATTGGCAAAACTACACCTAACTCTTTAGCAAGCTTACTCATTGTCTGAATAGCCAAACAATCATTTACCGGCTGCGCCCAATCAAAATACGCTGGCTTTTGATCAATGCAAAAATATGGGCCCATAAACAATTCTTGCAAAAGAATAATATTTGCCTGATTTGCAGCAGCTTCTCTTACTTGTGAAACCGCATTATCTAAATTCGCTTGAAAGTCTGTACTGACCGCCATTTGAACGCAGGCCACTTTTACATTACTCATACTTACTACCTCCAAAATATGTTGCGCTACAAGCACAAAAGCTCATTTTATACTTGAGTCAAATATGTTGTGCCTTCTAGCACTTTTTTATAGGTCGCCATTAGTGATACTTGCTCTTCTTGGCTTAATGGACTTGCTGCCACTTTGTCTTGATAACGCTTCATCAACTCTTGCTCATTATAGCTAACGGACTTAAGTACATCCTGAACGCTATCACCTTTCAATATGTGATCAATTCTGAAACCGTCGTCTGTTAAGTAAACGTCTACGGAACAAGTGTCGCCAAATAAATTATGCAAATCCCCTAGGGTTTCTTGATAAGCCCCAACCAAGAAAAAGCCCATTAAATAGTCTTCACCTTTTGGTGGCGGTGGTGGCAATGGCAAAGAAGACTCGATACCTTGACCATCCACATAGCTGTACAAGCAACCGTCCGAATCACAAGTAACATCTTGGATTTTGCCTCTGAAAGAAGGCGCTTGATCCAAGCCTTGTAAAGGCAATACTGGGAACAATTGATCGATTCCCCACGCATCAGGCATAGACTGAAACACTGACAAGTTAACAAATAATTTCTCAGCTAAACGTTCGTTTAGCTCATCAATTACCGCACGGTGCCCTCTATTTCGATTGTCTAAACGAGGCAACAAGTTGCGACACGCAGATAAGAAAAGGTTCTCTGCTTGCGCTCTTTGCGATAGGTTAAGCTGGCCGTGATTATATAAGGTCAAGCTGTCATTGAAATCATCTAGCAAGTCATGATAAATCTCGACCAAAGATCGACTTTCTTCTTCATTCTCGCCTTTTAAACTTTGATAAGAAGCCCAAAGTCTTTGCAGCTCTAGCTCGCTGTCTTCAGCTGGCTCTTCAATTGGCAAGTGCTCAGCTCCATGTGAGAAAACATCCGCAATCATCATGGCATGATGAGCTGTCACAGCTCGGCCTGATTCAGAAATCAAATGAGGGTGCGGAAGTTCGTATTGCTCGCACACATTATGAAAAGCAAACACCACATTATTGGCATATTCGCCGATACTGTAGTTCGCTGAAAAATCATTTTGACAACGCGTACCTTCGTAATCGACCCCCAAACCACCACCAACATCGACCCATTTAACTTTTACACCCATCTGGTGAAGTTCTGCGTAATAACGAGCACACTCTTTAAGGCTATTTTGAATATCACGGATACGAGTGATTTGTGAGCCTAAGTGGAAGTGAATTAGCTCAAGACAATGCAACAGATCCAATTCACGCAAGCGATCAATAGCTCTTAGCAATTGCGATGTGGTCAAACCGAACTTAGATTTTTCGCCACCACTGTTACCCCAATGCGTCGTACAAGTAGAGGCCAATCGAATACGAATACCAATTCGAGGCTGAACCCCGATTTTGTCGGCTTCTTCTAGAATCCAATCAAGTTCATGCATCTTCTCAACAACAATAAACACCTGATGACCCATTTTTTCGGCCATCAAAGCAAGATGGATAAATTCACGATCTTTATAGCCATTACAAACTATGATTCCATCGGCGTTTTTATGCATGGCCAAAACAGCCATAAGCTCTGGCTTACTACCTGCCTCTAAGCCAACAGTAGCAGCATTATCTGGCTGACATGCCGCAATTTCCTCTACCACACGACGCTGCTGGTTTACTTTAATTGGATAAACAATGGCATACTTTGCTTGGTAGTCGTAATGCTCTATTGCCTGTTGAAACGAATTAGTAATTTTCTCAATTCGCGAGTGCAAAATATTAGGAAAACGCACAAGACATGGATAAGGAATGCCTTGTTGTTTAAGCGCCACAGAAAGCTCAGTCAAATCAATGCTATTTTCCCTATCAGGTAGCGCAATAGCGCGCCCTTTATCATTGATTGAAAAAAAGCCACTACTCCAATGACTTACATTATAAAGTTCCATCGAATCTTTGATTGACCAAGGCTTCATATCATCTCCAAAAGTCTAAATAGCTGTAAATTAGCACCGTTTCTAATAAAGGTACGTCATAGTGAAACACAGACATATTTTTTAGGTTTAGTTCAAATAAAAAAAGCGGGGCTAAGAAATATCTTAACTCCGCTTTATTCTAACGAACGAACAAATTAAGAAACGTGTTCGCCATGAGCTTGCTTATCCGCGTGGTAAGACGAGCGAACCAAAGGCCCACACGCAGCATGCTTAAAGCCTAGCTCTTTTGCAACTTGTTCATAACGTGCAAATTCTTCAGGCGGTACAAAACGCGCCATTGGAAAATGATGCTTAGAAGGCTGTAAATATTGACCAATCGTCAACATGTCAACGTTATGAGCTCGTAAGTCTTTTAGTACTTCAACAATCTCTTCGAATGTCTCGCCCATACCAACCATCAAACCAGATTTAGTTGGTACATCAGGACAACGATCTTTAAAGTTTTTCAAAAGATCTAATGACCACTGATAATCTGATCCTGGTCTTACCTGACGGTACAAACGTGGAATAGATTCTAAGTTATGGTTGAAAACATCAGGTGGTGCAATTGAAAGTGTATTAATGGCTACTTCCATGCGACCGCGGAAATCTGGCACCAATGTTTCAATCTCAATATTCGGGCTTTCGGCACGTGTTTCTCTAATACAATCAACAAAATGTTGTGCACCACCATCACGAAGATCGTCACGATCTACAGAGGTAATAACCACATATTTTAGTTTCATATCACGAATAGCAGCCGCCAACTCTTTTGGCTCATCAACACTAAGCGGATTAGGACGACCATGCGCAACATCACAGAAAGGACAGCGGCGAGTACAAATTTCACCCATAATCATAAAGGTAGCGGTGCCATTACTGAAACACTCACCTAAATTTGGACAATTCGCCTCTTCACAAACTGAAGCTAATTTATGCTCACGCAAAGTCGCTTTGATACGAGCTATCTCTGGCGAAGCTGGCATACGGACACGAAGCCAATCAGGCTTACGTGGAATTTCTTCAGTAGGAACAATCTTAATGGGAATACGCGCCATTTTATCGGCTCCGCGTAATTTTTCCCCTTGGACAACGCGTTTGCGTTCTGTTGTCATTCTATTTCCACCCTTGTTGGATAGCCGGATAATTGTATCCGAGTTGCTCAGCCAGCTGATTCGCTAGCTGAGCCTTTACATTCGATAAAATAACGCCTTTATTGAGGCGTTTCATATCAACCATTTGTAAGCCTTGATAGCCACATGGGTTAATACGATTAAATGGGGTGAGATCCATATCAACATTTAAGGCAAGTCCATGAAATGAACAACCTCTGCGTACACGTAATCCTAGTGACGCAATTTTTTGTTCATCCACATAAACGCCTGGTGCATCTGGCTTTGGGTAGGCCTCTATAGCGTTCAGCGCTAAAGCGCGCACCACAGAGTTCTCTAACACACTAACCAAATCACGAACGCCTATCCCAAGACGTTTTAAATCAACCATAACATAGGCAACCAGTTGGCCCGGCCCATGATACGTGACCTGACCACCACGGTCGACCTGAATAACAGGAATATCGCCCGGAGCCAAAAGATGCTCTTCTTTACCGGCTTGACCTTGCGTAAACAAGGAAGGATGTTCTAACAACCAAATCTCATCAGCATCGTCTTTTGAACGAATTTGAGTAAATTGCTTCATCCTTTCCCATGTTTCAGCATAATCAACAACACCCAAATCACGGCAAATTAAATCAAGTTCCATTTACATGACCATCTTAACGGCTTCAATTGACATCAAGTCACGATGCAAAGCCGATAGTTGATCTTCACTTTGAGCCACTATACGAAAACTAAAGCTAATAAAACGCCCCTTACTGGAACGATTAGTATTCTCAGCAGCGGTATTCATCTCCGGAGCATGAATAAGCAATCGCTCAGTTATCTCAGCATGAATACCATCCACATCAAGTGAAACCACTTTTATAACGTAATTTTCACAAGGGAACTCTATTTTGGGTGCATCAACTGTTTTCTCAGCCTGATCACCATTTTTCGTAATTAGTGCCATTAATTTAATCTACCACTCGCCATTAGGGCTTAAAACAAGTTCATAAAAAAGAGTTTAATTTTATCAAACATTCGCTTGAAGAAACCACCTTCTTCTACTGCTTCTAATGCAACAACTGAGCGCTCTAGTAAAATATTGCCTTCAGAACCAACAACAATCTTACCCAATACATCACCCACAGCAATGGGTGCCATAATTTCTTTATGCATATCAAGTGTTGCTGGAATAGACTCACCTTGCTGACGCGGCATAGTAACAAGTACATCTTCTGCAAAACCCACTTTCACATTAGCCTGTGTACCACCCCAAACACGGGCATTATTAACCACTTGACCACGGCTATATAGCTTGCGAGTTTCATAATATCTAAAACCATAATCTAACAATTTTTGCGACTCAATAGCTCGAGCTGTATCAGATTTAGTACCCATAACCACAGTAATCAGACGTGTGCCGTTTCGAACTGCAGAGGCCGCCAAACAAAAGCCAGCGGCTTCAGTATGACCAGTTTTCATACCATCAACGGTTTTATCACGCCACAACAACTTGTTACGGTTAGGCTGACGAATATTATTGTATGTGAACTCTTTCTCAGCATACATGCTGTAATTTTCTGGGAACTGCAAAATAGTTGCACGCGCCAACTTAGCTATATCATGTGCACTCGAGTAATGATCTTCTGCTGGAAAACCAGTTGCATTTACAAAGTGTGAATTTGTCATACCAAGAAGTTGAGCATGCTGATTCATCAAATCGGCAAAAGCAGACTCACTACCAGCAATATGCTCCGCAGCAGCGACACTAGCATCATTACCTGACTGAATAATAATGCCACGCATCAAGTCTTCTAATTTAACTTGTGTACCTTCACGAATAAACATACGCGAACCTTCCATCCGCCATGCTTTTTCACTTATGTTTACTTTATCATCCAATGATAAGTTTCCACGCGCTAGCTCATATTCAATAATATAAGCCGTCATCAATTTTGTTAGACTTGCTGGAGGCAAGGCCTGATCAGCATTATGTTCAACCAAAATGTCGCCAGTATATGCATCCATAAGAATGTAACTACTTGCTGACAATTGTGGTGGCGTTGGGATTAATGAAGGAGCAGCAAAAACAGAGCCGCTCACGAAGCAAAATACAAGGGATAAAGTAACTAGGAGTTTTTTCATACTCAAAAATATCGTCTTCTTAAAAAATGTTAACAAATGATACTAGAGCCATCTAGGAATCTCTAGCCCAAACAAATCGTACCTAAGGCACTAAAGCAACTCTTACAGGGTTACCAAAGCCTTCTAGTTGTAATTTTTTTTGCCATTCAACCAAGTCATTAGGATCGACAAAAGGCCCAACTAAAACCTTAAACAAACCATCATCTTGTTTGTTAATAACAACTTTAACACTCGTATCAAACGCCTCAAAAAGACGCTGCTTGAGCTTATCCGCAGACTCCTCCGAACTAAAAGCTCCCATTTGGAGATGAGAAAAAACCAACTCAGATGGGGCATTTACCGTATCTGTCGAAGAAACTGGTGATACCTTAGCTGGCAAGGCTTCTGGCGGAGTTACTGACTCTTTAGCAACGACTTTAGGTGGATTATAAGACTGCCCTTGTGATGGCGTAATGGCCTCAACTCGCACCCGAGCCAAACCTTTCTTATGATAATCAAGGCGAGCTGCAGCCGCATATGAAAGATCAATCAAACGATCTCCATGAAACGGCCCTCTATCATTAACTCTAACAATAACAGAGCGCTGATTATCAAGGTTCGTAACCTTCAGGTAAGTGGGTAACGGCAAAGACTTATGGGCAGCAGAAAAACTATACATGTCATATGTTTCCCCATTTGAGGTCTTATGTCCATGAAACTTCTTGCCATACCAAGACGCTGTTCCCTCTGCCACATACCCTTGAGCAGAATCCATTACCCAATATTTCTTGCCCCATACTTCATATGGGCTCTTATTACCACCACGGCTTTTCGCTTCCCACCTTGGAACTAGATCAGGAAGATGATCCACTTTGATATCACCAGTCGGAGCATGATCTTGTAAAATGGAATAACGCCCTCCACCTGATGCTTTTTCATAATCTGCGTCATCCTTACCTAAAACATGACGCGTGCTCATACATCCATTCAATACCAGCAAACTAATGCCAGCAACAAATAGCATGTTAATTACTTTCATAGGTCCCTATACTCTCAGCGAGCTCCAATACAGACATGGCATATCGCCTACTAGGGTTGTAATCCATAATCGTGAAAAAGTTCTCATACGCAAGCCAATAAGAGACTTCTTCAGGCCCAGTTCGCAAACCAATTAACCCCGTCTTCTGAGGAATAAAAGGCTGAGTTGGAAGCACATTTAACGCCGACCACTCAGTCATGTCAGCACTAGGCGCTCTGCCACGATTAATTAAATCCGCCACAGAATCAGGATCCGCAACATAAGCCATTACAAACCAAGGCTGGCGAGATTGCCAACCATGATGTTTAAGATAATTTGCTACACTACCAATGGCATCGGCTTCGGACCCCCACAAGTCGATATGTCCATTTTTATCATAATCTATTGCCAGTTTTTGATAGTTACTGGGCATAAACTGCACCATTCCCATCGCTCCACTGTATGACCCTTTTGTTTCGCCAATGTTCCATCCTTCTTGACGGGCAAGCAACAAATAGGCTTTTAGTTCACTTTGGAAGTATTCTTTTCTTCGAGGGTAATCAAAGGCGAGAGTAGTAAGCGAGGTAAAAACATCTTTTGACCCTGTAATGCGCCCGTAATAGGTTTCAACTCCTATAAGAGCTACGATGACGTTTGGCTCAACACCAAACTCCTGTTCTGCTTTGCGTAACCACTGAGCATTACGCTTGGCAAATTCTCGTCCGAGTTTCGCCCGCTCTTCGTTCACAAAGCGAGTTTTGTACTCATAGTAAGGCGTCACAACTTCAGGTTGATTATCTGATTTCGAAATAACATTCGGGCGCACTTTAATATGAGAAAAAGCTAATTCGAGGCGCTTTTTATCATAAGCATGCTCTTTAACCAGCTGATTAATAAAAACTTGAACCTCTGGATTTCCAGCATAAGAATCTGCCCATTCTTTGGGCATTTCTTCAAGAAGTGAGTCGCTAACTCCTATATCCGAGGGTAATGTAGAATGATCCATACTACTACACGCAGTTAGACCAAGCGCTAGAAACAACAACGTAGCTTGCTTAATCATTATCTTGCTCTTTTATGTGTTTGTATTGACATTAAAATCCCAAATGTCGCCATGATGGTAATGATAGAAGTACCACCATAACTGACAAGTGGTAAGGGTACCCCAACCACAGGCAGAATGCCTGACACCATCCCAATATTTACAAACATGTACACAAAAAAGGTAAGCGTTAAACTACCCGCTAATAACCGCGCATAGTTGTCTTCTGCATTTGCAGCAATATACAAACCTCGAGCTATAACAAGCAAATAAGCCAAGATCAGCACACCGCAACCCAACATACCAAACTCTTCGGCAAGCACAGCGATAATAAAGTCTGTGTGACTTTCTGGCAGAAAATCTAACTGAGCCTGCGTCCCTTCTAAAAAACCTTTACCATAAAGTCCACCAGAACCAATCGCAGTTTTAGATTGAATAATATTCCAACCTGATCCCAGCGGATCACTTTCCGGATTCAAAAAAGTCAATACTCGCTGACGCTGATAATCATGCATAAATTGCCACAATGCATAGCCAGCGATAGGTGCTAAAGCTGCCGCACCTAATATATAGCGCCACCCAAGCCCGGCAAGAAACAGCACAAAAATACCAGACACAGCAACTAATAAAGCCGTCCCCAAATCTGGTTGCTTGGCTATCATCAACACTGGCAAAACAATAAGACCAAGAACCGCCAATATTTGTTTAAAACTTGGAGGAAGCTGCCTGTCAGAAAAGTACCAAGCAATCATCATAGGCATGACAATCTTCATAATTTCTGAAGGCTGAAACCGCAGCCCTCCCGGCAAAGCCAACCAACGCTGCGCACCTTTTGCCCCAACACCAAATAACAACACACCAATCAAAAGCACTGTGATAAAAATAAATAGCGTCGGTGAAGCCCGTCGCATATATTTAGGGGGCAACTGAGCCAACGCCACACAAATAAGCAAACCTATTATCAATCGAAACACCTGCCGCTCAACCATGGCCACATCTTGCCCGGAGGCTGAGTACAGAATAAAAAGCCCTCCACTAATAAGCAGCAACAAAGATCCCATCAGTAAAACGTCAACGTGAACCAGCTGCCATAAGCGAGCATTGGTAAAAGATAGCGCTCTGCGATAAAAGCTATCAGTCATTTTTATCACCCTTTAAATAATCGTAACGCGCTGGATAATCATCGTGCAGATAAGCATCAAATAATGCTTTAGTTAAATCAGCCGGCTTGGAACTACTGCCGCCATTTTCAAAAATAGCAAACACCGAAATTTTAGGATTACGAGCCGGAGCAAAACCGATAAACAATGCATGGTCATGTAAACGTTTTTCAAGACTATCTGCATCGTATTCCTGGTCTTCTTGCAAACTAAATACTTGGCCCGTTCCTGTTTTTCCGGCTATCTCGTAATCAGTCCCCTGCAAACGCCTTGCTGTACCATGCGCATCTGTTATGACTTTGCGCATCGCATCAATCATGCGATCCCAATTGCGCTGATCCTTTAAAACAATATCATGCTCATCACCAAGACCATCCTCAAACTCAGCAGGATGATCCCCCACCAGCCGAGTCATGCGGGGATAGAAGTAATGTCCTTTACTTGCTAACGCAGAAGTCGCAGCAGCAATTTGCAACGGTGTCGCCACCATAAACCCTTGCCCGATACCAACGTTTACAGAGTCACCTGGATACCAAGGCTCTTTGTATTTAGCTTTTTTCCATTCATTAGAAGGCAACAAACCATGACTCTCACCACTCAAATCGAGCAAGGTTGTTTGACCAAATCCGAAACGTGTCAAAAAGTTATGGATAGGAGTAATGCCCATCTTGTTAGCCAATTGATAGTAATAAGTATCAACTGACTCAATAATAGAGCGCTCTAAATTAATCCAACCATGACCTGTTCGCTTCCAGTCTCGATAGCGACGACCATCAGGATTTATTTGATAATAGCCTTTGGCAAAATAGCGTTCGGTCCATGACGAAAAACCGTATTCAAGCCCAGCAAGCCCCATGAAAGGTTTGATAGTTGATGCAGGAGGATAACCTCCTCGTAAGGCTCGATTAAAAAGAGGGAGTTTTTTAGATTGGCGCAGTGTTGCATAATCATCAACTGAAATACCACGCACAAAGAGATTAGGATCGTACCCAGGCTTAGAAACTAGGGCTAGGATTCCGCCTGTCGTTGGGTCTATAGCTACAACTGAGCCCGTATATTCGCCTAAAAGATCATAAGCATATTGCTGAAGCCTTGCGTCTAAATATAGATGAAGATCTTTACCGGGAGTTGGATTCTGTCGTTCCAGTTCGGACATGATCCGACCACGAGCATTCACCTCTACCTTACTAAGACCAGCTTCACCAAAGAGGGTTTTTTCGTAAAAACCCTCAACACCTGTTTTACCTATAAACAAGGCACCCTGATAAGCTAACTTATCGACTGTTTCTAGATCTTTCGTGGTAATTCGCCCCACGTAACCAACAGCATGAGCAAACGCTTCTCCATAGGGGTAATAACGTGTTAATTGCGCTTCAACTTGAACACCGTCGAGCTTATATAAATCAACAGAAACCTTTGCCCACTCTTCATCCGTCAATTGAGATTTTAAAGTAAGGGATTGATAGGGGCGGCGATATTCTTTTCGCCTGTCATCGAAATCCTCCCATTCACTATCACTAATATCGATAATGCCAGAAAGCATTTGCTTTAACTTGGGAAAACTTTCTACCCGCTCAGGTATTACAGTTAAACTATGTATAGGACGATTATCAGCCAACACCAATCCGTTGCGGTCATATATCAAACCTCTTGGAGGTGGCTCTGTAACCAACATAACACGGTTGTCATTAGCCTTGGTTTGGTATAATTCATGCTCTATCACTTGAAGATAGAACAACCGAGCCATTAGCACGACAGCCATTAACAAAACAAAAACAGCGGCAGCCAATACACGCTGCTGCGTCAGTCGTTGCTCTTGACGATAATTACGGAAGTTTTGATGTCGACGACTCACAACATCACCTTATCTATGATACGGATGATTATTCATGAGTGTCCAAGCGCGATATATTTGCTCAGCCAAAATCACTCTCACCATAGGATGTGGCAATGTCAGACGAGATAGAGACCAAGTCTGATCAGCACGAGCTGTACATCTAGGGTCAAGACCATCCGGCCCACCTACTAACAAGCTCACATTATAGCCATCCATACGCCACTGCTCAGTCTGGTCTGACAGTTGATCGGTAGACCACTCTTTACCAAGAACTTCCATTGCAATCACTTTGTCTCCAGAAGGTATAGCCTCAAGCATACTATCCCCTTCCTTACGGATTGCCTTTGGTATATCAGTGTTTTTTCCACGAGGCGACATAGGTATTTCAACAAGCTCTAACGCAAAATCTTTCGGTAAGCGCTTAGCATACTCATCATAACCTTCAGTCACCCACTTTGGCATCTTATTACCAACAGCAATCAAACGAACACGCATTTAAAAGAGCCTTACATTTGTTCTGGCTTAATGTCCCAAAGCTTCTCAAGATCATAAAATGCTCGAGCTTCTTCTGTCATCACATGCACAACAACGTCATGTAAATCCACCAACACCCAATCACTGCCCATACCACGACCTTCACAACCCAATGGTTGAAGACCTTTACCTTTTAAATGTTCAAATACATTTTGACCCAAAGCATTTACATGGCGCTTTGAAGTACCGGTACAAATCACCATGTAATCCATCATGTCTGTATGATTTCCTACATTCAATACTGTGATCTTATCACCTTTCACATCTTCCAATGCTTCAACAGCAAAAGCCAAAATTTGATCTGCTGTGAGGTTAAGCTGACTCATATAATTACATTACCCTATCGATATAATTGATGTTGTTCTATATATTTTTGGACTGGCTCTGGCAACAAGTAAGCAATCGACTCGTTTTTACGAGCTAGCGCTCTAATCATGCTAGAGGATATCCCCAAAGGAGTAAGAGTCTCGAACCAGACCCGCCCTGAGGGCGCGCATTGTAACTCATGCGACGATGCGGCACGATAGTTTTCGCAAAAACCACTCAATTCAGAGATTAAGTCAGGCTCCCAACCAGGCCGCGACACAACCAACAAGTGAGCATACTTGATTATCTGTTGCCATTTATGCCAAGTTGGAAGAGATAAAAAGCTATCCATTCCCAACACCATAATTAACGATTCATCAGGACCGATTTCCTCACGAAGATCTCGCAACGTATCAATACTATAGCTTGGCCCTTCCCTATCAATTTCACGAGAATCAACACTCAATCGAGCATCACCTGAGATAGCAAGCCTAGCCATGTCAAGCCGATGTTGAGGTAAAACACTTGGTCGATCTTTATGCACAGGCTGAAAACAGGGTATTAACTTCAAATTTGAGTAATGATAGCGATCCAAAATCTCAACCGCTGTTCTTAAGTGACCATTATGAACAGGATCAAATGTCCCACCCATAATGGCCAACCCAGAAACCTTCACGCTATCGTTGACTCTAGTTGTCACGAGTATGACCATCGCCAAGCACAATATATTTCTGACTAGTCAAACCTAACAACCCAACCGGTCCACGAGCGTGAATTTTATCTGTAGATATACCAATTTCAGCCCCAAAGCCATACTCAAAACCATCCGCAAAGGATGTCGAAGCATTCACCATAACCGATGATGAATCCACTTCCGTCATAAACGCTCGGGTTTTTGAATAGTTCTGCGAAACAATTGCGTCCGTATGATGAGAGCCATATTTATTGATGTGCGCAATCGCCTCATCCATATCTGAGACAATTTTGATAGATAACTTAGGAGCATGATATTCGGTATACCAATCCTCTTCACTAGCAGGACCAATTGAAGCCGACATAGCCTGAGTTGCCTCACAGCCCACCAACTCAACACCCTTATCTAAAAATGCAGAAATCAACTTAGGAAGGACATCGCGAGCAATTGCTTTATGGACCAACAAAGACTCCATAGCATTGCACACACCATAACGACGTGTTTTTGCATTCAGAGCAATATTGAAGGCTTTAACTAAATCCGCTTCATCATCAATGTAAACATGGCAGTTACCGTCAAGGTGCTTAATCACAGGAACTCGAGCATCTTCACTAATGCGCTGAATCAAGCCCCTACCACCACGCGGAACGATCACATCTACGTACTCAGGCATGGTTATCAATTTACCAACCGCTTCACGGTCTGTCGTATTTAACACCTGAACCGCTTCTTCAGGTAAATTTACAGACTTGAGGCCCACAGATATAGCCTCAGCAATAACTTGATTAGAATGAAACGCTTCTGAACCGCCGCGCAAAATAGTCGCATTGCCTGATTTCAAACACAGACTTGCTGCGTCGATGGTCACATTTGGGCGAGACTCATAGATAATACCAACCACACCAAGCGGTACGCGCATTTGCCCACGCTGAATTCCAGATGGCAAATACACCATATTTGATATCTCACCAATAGGATCAGGCAGTGACGCCACCTGCTTTAAGCCTTCAATCATGCCATCAATACGAGCATCATTTAGCAATAGCCGATCTAGCAAAGCCGAATCAAGACCTTTAGCACGACCATTCTCCATGTCTTTCACATTTTCCTCTATCAATCGAGGTCGAGCATTTTCCAAAGCGTCAGCCATAGCAAACAGCGCCATATTTTTTTGCTTTGTGGATGCCTTAGCAAGAAGACGAGAAGCTGCTCTAGCTTGCTGACCAATTCGATTCATATAAGATTCTAAAGACATTTTTAATCTCTAATAAAAGTAAAAAGAACAAACAATAGATCACCAAATAAGTCGCGATCTATTTCATCAAGACAGTATACTATCACAATATTTTTATTCATTTAGCGCAGATTTTCACGAAAGGATAACCCATTGCCACCCATCAATTCTTTTACTCTCAACACCATTGGCATAGTACATTCTTGTTACAAGGAAAAATTTGGTATACCACGACAACCAGGACTGGTAACAGAAGCAACAGCGCGCCTAGAGCTAATCCCTCCTTATAGCAGGTTAGACATATTAGAAGGGCTAGATGGATTCTCTCATATCTGGATCCAGTTCGTCTTTCACGCCTGCATGACAGAAAACTGGAAAGCAAAAATACGACCACCACGCCTTGGGGGGAAAATAAAAATGGGCGTATTCGCCACACGAGCCACGCACAGACCTAACCCGATAGGCTTATCCGTTGTGAAAATTGGGCGCATCTACCAAGAAGACAAAAAAACCTTTATTGATTTGCATGGTGCAGATTTACTAGATGGCACACCAGTTCTCGATATAAAACCTTATCTACCTTATGCAGACAGCATTGCCGATGCGAAAGGAGGCTTTGCCCCAACACCAGCGCAAATGCAAATAAAGCCCGTACTCTTTTCAGAACTCGCAAAAGCACAATGCGAGACCTATCAAAATTTGCACAAAAGAGAAATAACGACTTTAATTAAACAAATTGTGGAACAGGATCCTAGACCCTCTTACTTATCAGAACAGGTCGATAGAGAGCACGGAATCAAGCTTTGGGATATCAATATAAAGTGGTGCGCAAGAAACGACCATTTTGAAATACTTCGTATAGAAGACGAATAAGAGAGCAGGAGATGAATAAAAAGCAGTTCTTAAATACTTATAAAAAAATCAGCTCGCTCAATCAAGAGAGAACAGAAAACACTCAAAATCGTGCACTTTATCGCTCAGAACACGACGAACGCCTAATAAAAGACTTTCATTACGCCAAATTCCAAAAAAACCTCCATAACGCACAGCAAAGCAAAGCCCTCAAAGAGCTACTGGAGAAAGACAATTGGAACGAAGAAGACACTGAAAAACTACTTAGCTCATTACGCTAAAAAAACATACACCAAGTCTATACCCATGGTTATCCACATGTTCTGTGTATAGTTTCCCTGTCAATAAATTCAAAAAAATAAGCAAAAAAAAGCGGACCTAGGTCCGCTTTTTACAACAACCAGAAATCAAAACTTAGTTTTGGTTTTCTAGTTGCGCTTTGATCAAATCACCGATAGTGGTTGGACCATTAGTTTCAGCTTGTTGTTTCTCAGAATGAGATTTCAACGCTGCTTTCTCTTCAGTAGCATCTTTCTGCTTGATAGAAAGAGTGATAGTACGCGCTTTACGATCGACGTTAATGATCGCTGCTTCTACTTTATCACCAACTTTCAATGCTGTTGTAGCATCTTCGATACGCTCACGGCTAATTTCAGATACTTTCAAAGTAGCTTCAACGCCTTCAGCAAGAACAACTACAGCACCTTTCGCATCAACTTCAGAGACAGTACCGTTAACGATAGTGCCTTTGTCATTTTCAGCAACGAAAGCTAGGAACGGATCTTCCTCTAGTTGTTTAACACCTAGAGAAATACGCTCACGCTCAGCATCGATAGACAATACAACTGTTTCTAGCATATCGCCTTTCTTGTATTGACGTACTGCATCTTCACCAGTTTCGTCCCAAGATAGGTCAGATAGGTGAACAAGACCGTCGATACCGCCGTCAAGACCAATGAACACACCAAAGTCAGTGATAGACTTGATTGCGCCAGAGATTTTGTCGCCTTTATTGAAAGAAGTTGCGAATTCTTCCCATGGGTTCATTGTACACTGCTTGATACCCAAAGAAATACGACGACGCTCTTCGTCAATGTCAAGAACCATAACTTCAACTTCATCACCAATCTGAACAACTTTAGATGGGTGAATGTTTTTGTTTGTCCAATCCATTTCAGAAACGTGCACTAGACCTTCTACGCCTTCTTCAAGTTCAGCGAAGCAACCGTAATCAGTCAAGTTGGTAACTTTAGCAGTTACTTTAGTGTTTTCTGGGTAACGAGCTTTGATAGCAACCCATGGATCTTCACCCAATTGCTTAAGACCTAGAGACACGCGGTTACGCTCGCGGTCAAACTTAAGAACTTTAACGTCGATTTCATCGCCAACAGCAATGATTTCACTTGGGTGCTTAATGCGTTTCCAAGCCATGTCAGTGATGTGTAGAAGACCATCAACACCACCAAGATCAACGAAAGCACCGTAGTCAGTAAGGTTCTTAACGATACCTTTAACTTCTTGACCCTCTTCAAGAGAAGCAAGCAATGTTTCGCGTTCAGCGCTGTTAGTCGCTTCCATAACGGCACGACGAGAAACAACAACGTTGTTACGTTTTTGATCAAGCTTGATAAGTTTGAACTCTAGATCCACACCTTCCAAATGAGATGTATCGCGGATTGGGCGAACATCTACCAAAGAGCCTGGCAAGAAAGCACGGATGTTAGCGATATCAACTGTGAAGCCACCTTTGACTTTACCGTTGATAACACCGTGAACAATGGCATTTTCTTCGTAAGCTTTTTCAAGAACAGACCAAGTTTCTGCACGTTTAGCTTTTTCGCGAGACAATTTAGTCTCACCGAAACCATCTTCAACAGCATCAAGAGCAACTTTAACTTCGTCACCGATGTTTAAGTTGAACTCACCACTATCCGTTAGGAACTGAGAACGAGGAATTACGCCTTCAGATTTAAGACCTGCATGAACAGTTACCCACTCGCTGTCAATATCAACAACGATACCAGTAACAATTGAGCCTGGCGCCATTTCGACGGTTAATAGGCTTTCTTCAAACAGTTCTGCGAAGCTTTGAGTCATTGTATTTCCTATATAGTCGGCCTATATAAAGAACTAGGCCATATCCACATTGCCAGCAAATGTGGGTCAATTTTTTTGGATGATGCGATAAAAGCTTGCTGGCACCTTTATCGACTTGAATAACATTTGATCTATTCTAGCACATTCTAGATGCAAAAAAGTAGACGCAAAAAAGAACAGATTATACGAGACCTGCTTTTGCTGTTTCAGCAAAAATCATCTCGACAACCTGTTCTATCGTCAAATCCGTACTATCTATAACTAAAGCGCCTGCTGCAGGCACAAGAGGAGCAATCGCTCTATTCGCATCTCGCTCATCTCGCTCTTTAATCGTTTTAACAAGTTCATCTAGATTAACAGCTTCGCCTTTTTGCTGCAATTGCTGTAAGCGACGCTGAGCTCGCTCTTCTGCCGATGCTGTTAGAAATATTTTAATCTGCGCTGAAGGAAAAACCACCGTCCCCATATCACGCCCATCCGCCACCAAACCAGGCAATTGCGAAAAAGCGCGCTGACGTAGCAACAAACCCTCTCGAACTTCTGGAATAGCTGCCAATTTAGACGCGCAATTACCAACTTCTTCAGTTCGAATCGCTTGAGTAACAATCTCACCTTCTAGAATAATTTCAACTTTACCTTCTTCTGACTGCTCAAACTGTATATCCAAATGTTCAGCCAAGACCTTCAAGGTCTCAACGTCATCAGAAGACATACCGTGATGCGATACAGCAAGAGCAAGTAGTCGATATAAAGCACCACTATCAAGTATGTGCCATCCCAGCTTTTCTGCGATTAACTGACTTACAGTGCCTTTACCAGCACCACTTGGACCATCAATCGTAATAACTGGGCCTTGATTGATCATAACTATTCCTCTTAAAAAACTATTGCGCCACTGAACAGTGAAAACCTAACTGCATAGTGACACTCTCCAACTCGTTAAATTCTTCTAATAATTTTTGGCAATCATTCACTTTCGTTAGCAATTGGCTTCGCGCCCCTAGTGCCAACATGGCAAGTGCTAATTTATCATCACCAGCACAATCCAACTCACCACCCAATGGAAGACCACCCGCAATAAATAAATCCCCATTTTCGTAGGTACAAACAATCTTCATATGCTCAAGCGCATCCACTAAAGCCAGGACCCTATCTTCACAATAATAAGGTAGAGAGCCAACACCTTGAATACAACTTTCACCCTTCGCGTAAGCCGCAGCGACACACAACAAAGGCAACTCATTTCTAAATTGGTAACTCTGCTCTGGCAACAAACTGAACGAATTCAACTCAGCAAAACCTGCCTGAAGTCTACCTTCGTACAAGCCAAACTCACCCTGCTCAGGTATAGATATATCCGCACCGATCGATTTTAAAAACGATAGAAATGCAAAAGATACAGAATCCAAACCCGCATTCTCGATTAGCAATTCAGAACCTGGCAACAAGCTCGCCAATAACACCAACCAAGCAGCCTCATATTCATCACCAGATAAAACAATATCCGTACCAACCAAAGGCGCAGGAACAACACTAAAGCCGTCAGCATGACCTAATATTGTCACACCAAAATGACGCAACAACACCTCACAATGAGATAACCCCGTCGACAGAGTCATAACAGAACCTTCAACGGGCGAATATAGTGCTGCCAAAAACGCCGACATACGCAAGCGTTCAGACCCAATCTTCAAATCAACAGATACATTCGAAGGTTCACCAGGCAAAAGATCAACTGGCAGACAATCAGCCATTTCAGACACGACACCGCCACCCATTTTGCGCACCAAAGAAAACAAATCACCCATCGATTGATTAAGTAATTTTTCTTCTGCAACGACAGACACAGAAAATGATTGACCAGCTAAAACAGGCAGCAACAAATACAAACTTTCCCTAGATTGGTGCACATTGATTGGCGCAATTGGTGCTTTTAAGCCACGAAGACCAACCCCATGAACGCGTAAGTGATCAGCGGATGCCTCCTCTATCACAACCCCCATATCCCGAAAAGCTTGCATAGTAATGCGCACATCACCAGTCAAATCGACGTTCTTTATTTCACTTACACCTTCAGAAAGCGCCGCTATAGTAATCGCTTTATGTGACAGAGATTTGTCACCCAATAAAGAAATATCACCTTTAATTGCAGAAGCAGGCAAAACAGAAACAGAAACTGGACGAACCTCTTTCGTAGAACCAATTGTACGCTGCTCTAACAATCGAAGAAAATGATCTCGCGCAGACTTAGCGCGAGTAAAAACACCAAACATGCTTGCGCCATCACCTTGCTCTATCGCAGCGCGCATATCAGCAAGGCGATCAGTAAAATGATCTAACGTAGCCAAAGTAGCTTCTTTATTGGCCATAAAGACATCTCGCCACATCACAGGGTCACTTGACGCAATCCGAGTAAAGTCACGAAAGCCACCAGCAGCAAATTTAAATATATCCTGACTACGCTCACCATTGGCCAGCGCATCAACCAAAGTATAAGCAAGCAGGTGCGGCAAATGACTTGAAGAGGCCAACACGTGATCATGATGATCAACATCCATACTCACAACATCAGCGCCAACAGCACGCCAAAGACGGTGAAGACGATCCAACAAAACAGGATTACTGTCTGCCAACGGCGTCACTATCGCCATGTGCTTTTCGAAAAGAAGAGGATTAGATGCCAATACACCACTTTTTTCTGCTCCAGCAATAGGATGACCAGGGATAAAATTAGCCGGCACATGCCCAAAGACACGACGAACAGCCTCAATCACACTCCCCTTTGTCGACCCCACATCAGTAACTAGGGTACGCTCAGATATGAAAGGCTTAAGATCAGTCAAAACAGATTCCATCGCCCTTACTGGAGTAGCAAGAACAATAACATCCATCTTAGAGACAAATTCAGCTGAAATTTCAGCAGGGTAATCAATAACTCCCGTTGAAACCCCTAGCGCTAACTCCCCCTCCCGACGATCAACAGCATACAAGGTTGCCAAGCCGCGCTCTTTTAACGCTTTCGCAAATGAGCCACCTATCATACCAAGACCAATGATCATTACATTGCCAAATTTCTTTTTTTCTTGAGACGTCATATTAACAGACGCCTGAAAATCACTTTCACCAGTCAAAGCACAACACTCTTATAAAATTGCTAAAGCACAGCCACAGGATAGGAACCCAACACCTTCACTTCCGATGCACGCTCACGTAACTCATCGATTACGGCACGGCAATCTTCATCTAAATAATGACCGACGAAATCAATATAAAATATATAACCCCAACGACTCATTAAAGAAGGACGAGTTTCCAAACGCGTCATATCAACCCCATGACGCTCGAAAGCCTCAAGCAATCGATATAAAGCACCTGGCTCATTTTTCGCACTAATTAGCAGTGATGTTTTATCTTTACCGCTTGGTGGAACATCCTGATTACCAACGATCAAAAAGCGCGTGGTATTATCTGGACGATCTTCAATATTAGAAGAAACTTTTAATAAGCCGTATAACTCACAAGCAACTTCACCCGCAATGGCAGCAATAGCCCGACCACTGCGACCCGCTTCAGCCGCAAGACGAGCCGCCTCTGCGTTGGAACTTACAGCAATACGCTCAGCATGCGGCCAATAACGATCCAACCAAGCACGGCATTGCGCCAAAGACTGTTGGTGTGAATAAATATGAGTGACGTCTTCGGAGTTAATATTCGGACTCACCAACAAATGATGGTGAATACGCTCTTCCACTTCGCCACATATTTTTAAACGCGAGTCACGAAAACTATCTAACGTATGGTTAACAACACCTTCTGTCGAATTCTCAACTGGCACGACACCATAATTAGCAGCACCAGATTCCACTTCACGGAACACCTCATCAATAGCCGCCATCGGCGCACTAACAATAGATTTCCCAAAGTGCTTTAATGCCGCTTGCTGCGTGAAGGTGCCTTCTGGTCCTAAGAACGCGATACGCATTGGTTTTTCAAGCGCTAGACATGAAGACATCACCTGACGAAAGATCTTCGCCATCTCTTCATTCCCCAAAGGTCCTTCATTACGCTCCATAACTCTGCGCAAAACTTGAGCCTCGCGCTCCGGGCGATAAAAGACAACAGACTCACCACCCTGCTCAGCCAACTTAACTTCAGCCACTTTTTGAGCGCAAGATGCACGCTCATTAATCAGTATTTGTATTTGCGAATCAATGGAATCAATACGTTCGCGCAATAAAGGCAGAGTATCTGGTACTGCTTGTTTAGAATTTGACATGCTATTTATTATCCATAGAGGTTATTGTCTCTAAAAAGTATTATCCGTGACGCTTTTCGAAGCCACGCATAAAATCAATCAAAGCTTCAATACCTTCCATAGGCATTGCGTTATATATACTTGCTCGCATACCACCAACAGAACGATGTCCAGCTAAAGTACGTAGGCCAGCCGCTTCAGATTCTTGCAAGAAAAGAGATTCAAGAGACTCATCAGCCAAAATAAACGGCACATTCATGCGAGATCTATAAGCAGGATCAACAGGGTTTGAATAAAATTTGCTAGCATCAATGAAGTCGTATAAAGCCTGCGCCTTACGAATATTGATCGCTTCGATCGCTTCAACACCACCTTGCTCTTCCAACCACTCGAACACTAAATCAGCCAAGTAAATTGCAAACGTTGGCGGCGTATTAATCATAGAGTCATTCGCAGCCAAGTTGGCAAAATTCCAAATTGATGGCAACTCATCACTACTACGCGCCAGCAAATCTTTACGAATAATACATATAACCACACCAGCAGGACCGACATTTTTTTGTGCGCCAGCGTAAATCAAGCCATATTTGCTCACATCAATTTTGCGAGACAAAATCGTTGAAGACAAATCTGCAACGATAGGCAAATTCGTTTCAGGCAGGTCGGAAAACTCTAGACCGCCGATAGTTTCGTTTGGACAAAGATGCAAATATGCAGCATTTTCATCCAACTCTAGAGTAGAAAAGTCAGGAACCGTACTATAGTTCTGCTCTTTTGAAGATCCCACTACGTTTACTTTAGTGTATCTTTCTGCCTCTTTAATTGCCTTTGAAGACCAAGCACCAGTATCCAAAAAGCAGGCAGAATCAAAGCCATTCACTAAGTTCGCAGGAATTTGAGCAAACAAGGTAGAGGCGCCACCTTGAACAAACAGAATTTCATATTCATCGCTAATATTCATCAAGCGCGACAAACGCGCTTTAGCAGATGCGAGAATGGACATAAACTCAGAACTACGGTGGCTCATTTCCATAACAGAAACACCAGCACCATGCCAATCTAGCATTTCAGCCTGTGCTTTTTTTAAAACCGCTTCTGGAAGCGCTGCTGGACCAGAACAAAAATTATATACTCGGCTCATCCTGCGTATTACCTCTAGTATTTTCAGGACCTATCTACAACAAAAGCGACGCACCTAGGTGCGCCGCTTTATTTTCTATTCCATATCGCTATCAAGGATATCAGGAGATTCGTCACCATCACTTGGCGCCTGATCAACGACAACAGCATCACCTGCTTCATCGATCTCAACATCTTCTTCATCATGTTCAACAACACGTTCAATGCCAACCAAATGCTCATCATTGGTCAAACGAATCAAAGTAACACCTTGAGTGTTTCGGCCTTGACATGACACTTCTGTCACCCGAGTACGAACCAAAGTACCTTGATCGGTAATCAAAATAATCTCATCTGTTTCATCAACCTGAGCAGCACCAACAACAGGGCCGTTACGCTCAGAAACCTGAATACCGATAACACCTTGACCGCCACGACCATACACTGGGAAATCTTCTACCAAAGTACGCTTGCCATAACCATTTTCACAAGCCATCAATACAGCAGAACCATCCTGAGGAACGATAAGCGAAACAACCTTAGCATCTTCGCCTAAACGAATACCACGAACACCTGCTGCAGTACGACCCATTGCACGAACATCAGACTCTTTAAAGCGGATTGTTTTGCCTGAAGATGAAACCAACATAATATCATTTTCACCATTGGTAACAGATACACCAACCAGCTCATCAGTCTCATCTAAGCTAAGCGCAATCAAACCAGTCGAGCGAGGGCGAGCAAAATGCTGCATCGCTGTCTTCTTAACTGTTCCGTTTGCCGTCGCCATAAAGATATAGCTACTAGCTTCAACAATTGCGTCATCTGCAACTTCGTCATCCGCTTCCGAGTCTGCCTCAACTGCTTCAACAACCGGCAAAGGCAATAAAGCAGAGATAGACTCGCCTTCTCTTAACGGCAACAAGTTAACAATAGGACGACCTTTCGCACTACGACTAGCTACCGGAATCTCAAACACACGCAACCAGTAAACTTTACCAAAATTACTAAACAGCATTATGGTGTCATGACTACTAGTAACCAACAGATGCTCGATGTGATCCTCGTCTTTCATGCTCGCAGAAGATTTACCGCGACCACCACGACGCTGAGCTTGATACTCAACTAATGGCTGAGATTTCGCATAACCTGTATTCGAAATCGTCACTACCATTGGCGCTTCATCAATCAAATCCGCAATGGTCAAATCTTGACGAGAAGTTAAGATTTCAGTACGACGAGCGTCGCCGAAAGTATCTCGAACCTCTTCTAGCTCTTCACGAATAACTTCCATCAAACGATCTGGGTTAGATAGAATATTTAGCAATTCACCAATAAGCTCAATCAGAGACTTATATTCGCCCAGTAACTTATCGTGTTCCAAACCTGTCAAACGATGTAGACGCAAGTCCAAAATCGCTTGAGCTTGATCTGGTGACAAATGATATGCACCATCAACAAAACCGTAGCCAGCCTCAAGATCATCAGGACGACAAGCGTCAGCACCAGCACGCTCAAGCATGGCAACCACATTACCCGGCTCCCAAGACTCGCTAACAATTTTCTCTTTTGCTTCTGCAGATGTTGGCGATGTACGGATTAACTCAATTACGCGATCAATGTTCGCTAGAGAAACAGCCAAACCCTCAAGAATGTGACCACGCTCGCGCGCTTTACGAAGTTCGTAAATAGTACGACGTGTAACTACTTCTCGACGGTGTTTAACGAAGCATTCAAGAATTTGTTTGATATTAAGTAACTGAGGACGACCATCAACCAAGGCCACCATGTTAATACCAAACACTGACTGCAATTGAGTTTGCGTGAAGATGTTATTCACAACAACATCAGGATTTTCACCGCGACGCAACTCTATAACGATACGCATACCGTCTTTGTCAGATTCATCACGAAGCTCACTGATACCTTCCAGTTTTTTCTCTTTAACTAGCTCAGCGATTTTTTCAATCACTTTCGCTTTATTTAACTGATAAGGGATCTCAGTGAAAACGATGGATTGGCGGTTACCTTTTTCCATGTCTTCAAAATGATGACGGGCACGCATGTAAATACGACCGCGACCGGTTTTGTAAGCTTCAATAATACCAGCGCGACCATTAATAAACGCCCCAGTTGGGAAGTCAGGCCCTGGTATATGATCGATAAGCTCATCAATAGTAATGTCTGCGTTATCAATAACAGCTAAACAACCATCGATAATCTCACCAAGATTATGAGGTGGGATATTAGTCGCCATGCCTACCGCAATACCCGCAGAACCGTTTACTAACAGTCCAGGTACACGCGCAGGCAATACTTCCGGCATAAATTCCGTGCCATCGTAGTTAGGCACGAAGTCGACGGTTTCTTTCTCTAAATCCATCAAAAGATGATGAGAAATTTTCGCCATACGGATTTCGGTATAACGCATTGCCGCAGCACTGTCACCATCGACAGAACCGAAGTTACCCTGACCATCAACCAAGGTGTAACGCATTGAGAAAGGTTGCGCCATACGAACAATCGTATCGTATACAGCAGAATCACCATGTGGGTGATATTTACCGATTACATCACCAACGATACGCGCCGATTTTTTGTACGGTTTATTCCAATCATTTTTAAGTTCATTCATCGCAAATAGAACGCGACGGTGAACAGGCTTTAACCCGTCTCGCACATCAGGTAATGCTCGACCTACAATTACACTCATTGCGTAATCTAGGTAAGATCCCTTAAGTTCATTTTCGATACTGACGGGAATAATTTCTTTGGCTAATTCACCCATAGATACAATCGATCCTTATGCCTCGGAGTCAAAAAGACTCCCTAATATCTTTTTATAAGCGCCGCATTGTAACATAAGGAAATAAATAACACCCCTTCAAGGAGCATGTTTTGTTGCTCTATATTGTATTTATAGAAACCACCTACGGAACACTCTCTTTAACAAAGCAAGTTTGCTATTGGTCACCTCTGAGGTTGGCGCTATACTAAGATGACGTAATAAAAATAAGCTTCGCCTCTATTACCTAAAGAAGCATTTCAGAACACAGGCGATCGGTTCAGTACAACGAACATAGCTTTATCACTCTTAGCGACATTGAAAAATGGAAAACAAAACATGACAAACACACAACAGAATAACGTAGACCTAAATGAAGTTGCGAAGTTTGAAGCGCTTGCGAGCCGTTGGTGGGACACAGAAAACGAATTCAAACCATTACATGATATCAACCCGCTACGTACCAACTACATCAGCGATCGCGCCAACGGGTTACAAGGAAAGAAAGTCATCGACATCGGTTGCGGCGGCGGCATTCTGTCAGAAGCGATGGCAAAACTAGGCGCAGATGTGAAAGGCATTGATATGGGCGAAGCGCCTCTTGCCGTAGCAAAACTACACAAAGAAGAATCTAAACTCGACATTGATTATGAGAAAATCACTGCTGAAGAAATAGCACAACGAGAAGCAGGCCAGTACGACGTTGTTACTTGCCTTGAAATGTTAGAACACGTGCCAGACCCATCGTCTGTAATTAAAGCCTGCATGACGCTAGTGAAACCAGGTGGTCACGTATTCTTTTCTACTATCAACAGAAACCCCAAAGCGTATCTTTTTGCCATCGTTGGCGCGGAATACATTTTAAAGATGCTGCCAAAAGGAACGCACGATTACGCAAAGTTCATTCAGCCAGCCGAACTCAATAATTACGCAAGAAAAGCCGGATTAGAAGTCACTCACATGACAGGAATGACATACAACCCTCTCACCAAAGTGTACAAGCTGAATGACAAAGACGTGTCTGTCAATTACATGATGCACACCCAAAAAATAGAAGCCTAACCAAGGCACAAGGAGGAGATATGTTTGATTATCAAGCCCCAAGCCAATTACTTAAAGACAAGGTAATCCTTGTTACTGGAGCCGGTGATGGTATAGGCAAAGAAGCTGCCATCACCTACGCAAAACATGGCGCAACCGTCATACTTTTGGGCCGCACAACTAAAAAACTCGAAGCGGTTTACGATTACATCGAAAAACAACAATATCCACAAGCAGCCATTGTGCCATTAAATCTTGATGGTGCTGCCGAACACGACTATATCGAACTTGCTAACACCATAGAAAGCGAATTCGGCCATCTTGATGGCATTCTTCACAATGCCAGCCTACTAGGCGAGCGAACAACCCTAGCAACCTACGACCCAACGCTGTTTGAACAGGTTATGCGTGTCAACGTCACCAGCCAACTAATGCTAAATCAAGCCCTGCTGCCTCTTATGCAAAAAGCAGAGCACGCCTCCATAATATTTACCTCTTCAGGCGTTGGAAGAAAAGCCAAAGCCAACTGGGGAGCCTATGCGGTATCAAAGTTTGCTACTGAAGCTATGATGCAACTACTATCCAGCGAACTAGAAAGCCTATCACCTAACGTTCGATGTAACGCCATAAACCCTGGCGCAACAAGAACCAGCATGCGAGCAAACGCTTACCCAGACGAAGATCCAAAAACACTACCTACAGCAGAAGACATTATGCCGATTTATCTTTATCTAATGGGTAAAGACAGCCTAACAGTAAACGGCAAATCATTGGACGCCCAATAGAACAACCTAACTTTATAAGCAATGGGCATAGTGCACGCCCATTGCATCCCACCGCATGCTTCAGTTAATCTGAAGCCATGATTAATATCAGAAAAAAAGTCGCCACCTATTACTTGCCACTTGCTGCACTTGCATCTTTTTCGATACAAGCAGACACCTCGTACCTTATCGAAAACAACACAACACCCGAAATAAGCAATCACATGAACCAAGACAATACGTCATTTAAAGCAGCACAAGAAAGCAATCAAGCCAGCCCACAACAAACCAACAGTAGCGTAGTAGAAGTGACAAATGATCAAATTATTAACATACCTAACAAAAGCCTCACCGACAAAAATGACTACCACCTCATAACTCTAACTAACAACCTAAAAGTATTATTAGTAAGCGACCCGCAAGCCGAACGCTTTGCCGCATCACTATCAGTCAATGTCGGTAATTTTCAAGACCCAGACAACCAACAAGGATTGGCGCATTTTTTAGAGCACATGCTTTTTCTTGGTACTAAAAAATACCCAGAGGCGGGCAACTACCAATCCTATATAAATACTCATGGCGGCTCCCATAACGCTTACACAAGCACCGACACGACAAACTTTTACTTCGACATCAAACCCACCGCATACGAAGGTGCACTAGACAGATTCTCGCAATTTTTTACCGCACCACTATTCAGCGAATCCCTCACACAAAGAGAAAAAAACGCAGTCGATTCTGAATACAAAGCCAAACTAAAAGATGAAAGCAGACGAAACAATCAGGCATTAAAAACATTACTCAACCCTAAACACCCATACAGTCACTTCACAGTTGGTAGCTTAGATACACTCAAAGACAGGCCAAACAATCCACTAAGAAAGCAATTGCTCAAACTTTATGAAGAAAATTATTTTAGTGAGAATATGGCGCTAGTTATGGTAGCCAACCTACCCTATAACCAAATGGCCACACTTGCCCGCCAGTACTTTTCGAACATTCCGAGTAAAAAGCCTGAGGCAGAAAAACACTACCCAGCACTCATCCAAAAAGACAAACCACAATTACAGTTTGTGCGCTCACTAATCGACAACAGCACATTAAGTTTTTACTACCAAATAGACGCCCAAAATAAAAACTACAAGACCCAACCAACACGCTATTTATCTTATATTTTAGGCAATGAAAACAAAGGATCACTATATTCATCCCTTAAATCTGAGGGGTTAATAAACGGCATATCCGCAAGCACTAGCGCAGATTATGGTGACAACGCTTTATTCACTGTCAGAATCGCCCTGACCGATGAGGGAATAAGAAAAATAGACACAGTAGCCAAACATTTTTTTGCCACCGTTAGCACCTTAAAATCCTCCCCTATCAACTCAATGTACCTACAAGAGGGACTAAAACTTAGTCAGCTCATGTTTAACAATCAAAGCTATGTAGACCCTCAAAGCTTAGCCAGATCCTTATCAACAAGAATACTAAAAACACCACCTGAAGACATTTTGAGCTGCTATCGCCTAGAATCAGCTGCAGACAAAAAGCAAGTTCGCAACCTCCTAAAACAGCTCTCTCAAGAAAACCTTTTAGTACAAATCACATCAAATCACGAATTCCCAGAAAGCTGGACCGAAAAAAAGCCAACATGGCAAACAGAACCCTGGTACCAGAGCAAATACAGCAACAACAATTTCAGCCAACTATTTTTAGACATCATCAATTTATCAGTAAAAAGTACGCAAGTTAGCTTGCCCGAAAAGAACACCTTCATCCCTGAATCTTTAGATTTAATTGATAAAAAAGACACAACCCCCTCAATCATTTTCCAAAAAAAGGGCTTCACCTACTGGAATAAATCCGACTCAAGTTTTGGCAAACCCACCGCAATGAACTTTCTAGCAATACGTTTTGCCGATGCTGCAGATACACCAGAACACACCCTACTCAACAGACTATGGAGTCGTCTTTTTAATGATAGTGTGAGCGAATCAACCTATGCACCGTATGTTGCAGGGCTGGGTTATGCATTTTACCCTCATGCCAACGGCGTAACCTTACGAACCAGCGGCTATTCAGATAAACAAAACACCTATATCACTTGGCTAGTAGATCAACTTTTCTTATTTCGCCCAACACCAGAGCGATTCGAACAAGCTAAAACACAACTAGAAAAAGACTTAAGCAACCAAAAAAGCCGACAAGCTTACAGCAACGCTAGTAGCGCACTAAGCATATTGATTACTAAAAATAGTTTTACTACAAAACAACTAGAAGATGCGCTGGCACAGCTCACTTTAGAAGACCTTCGGGAATACACAAAAAAGGCACGCGAACATTTTGATATAGTTGGCTACAGCACAGGCAACTTAACTAAAGAACAGGCAGAAAAGCTTGCAGACTCGATTTATCAACGCTTTAGTGATCGACTCACCCCTAGAGAGCCACTAGAAATTGAAACCAAAAACCTCACCACTCAAAAGAAATACCACTACCAGTTCGAATCAACAAGCGACGACAAGGTGATTTTATATGCACTAATAGACACCAGCGCTCAGGCAACAAAAAAAGCCATTACAGAAAAAGCTTATTTTTCAATATTAAGAAAACTAATCAGCAGCCCTTTTTATCAAGAGCTAAGAACCAATCAACAGCTTGGCTATATTGTTGGAGCACAAGACCTCAGTATTAGGAACACACCAATACTAGGGTTATTAGTACAATCCCCCAATAACGACAGCCTAACGATCGTTCACTCTATAGAAGACTTCCTAAAGGAACAGAGCAATAGATTACCCAATATATCGGAAAAAGATTTTTTACAAGCTAAGAACGCACTACTAAGCGAACTGAAAATGACAGCAAAAAACCTAAGTGACAATGCACTAAATGAATGGCATCAAATTGCCAAACCAGACCCAGATTTTCTAACCAGAGAAGAATGGATAAACAACGCAGAAAAAATTCAGCGAGAGGACTTTATTGCTTTTATAAATCGCAAACTGCAATCAACAGATACGACAAAAATAATCATTCACAACAAAGCACTCCCAAAAGAACTCATCGAGCAACAAGACTGGAGAGAAACATCACCAAATTCCCCCAATCTTTAAAATAAAGCCACCTAGAGAACCCAAAAAGCCTCAACCACCAATCAGCTTCTCTAATTTTTCTTGATCAGTTGCAGGCGCCCCCTTAGCCCCGCTTGCTGCAGGAGCAACCCCTTTGCCAATTGGTGAAAAATCACCCACATCTGGCTGCACCTTGTTAACTGACGTATCTTCTGTTTTTGCTTGGTCACCAAAAATACCAATCTCCGGCATCATCCGAAGGCGCTTAGCCTGAATATCCTCAGGTATATTTCCAGTAAACAGAACCGTAAATGGTGCATCCTCTGTTCGCTTATTAACCTCATCGTAAATTGCTTGTTCCCGCTCGGCAATGGCATTTTCTTCCAAATACGACATACCTTTACCATCAGCCGTTATCACAATATTTGGCCCCAAAGTCGTTTTCGACTTTTCTGCAGGAATAATTGCTACCTCTTCTCGAGAGCTCACAACAATTTGATGCTGCGTATGAATCACCTGATTGCCGTAAATAATATCGACTGGCTGACGTTCAATGGTCTGGGCATCAACAAACCATGACACAACACAAAGCAACCCCAATGAATATTTCATAATCACCCCAAAGTTAGAACTCATTCACTATAAGAGATAAAAAGGCATAAAAAAAGGAGCTCAAGCGATACTTGAACTCCTTTTTTGTCTCTTTAAGTAAAGACTAAAGTGTAATTACTTCAAAGTCTGCTTCCGGATCAGCTTCAGCATCGTAATCAACACCTTCCACTCCAAAACCAAATAACTTCAAAAACTCGTCTTTATAAAGCTGGTAATCTGTCTGGGCAAACAAATTAGCATCATTCACTTGCGGCCAAAGTTCACGACAAGCTTGCTGAACATCTTCACGCAATTCCCAATCATCCAAACGAAGACGATTTTTATCATCCGTCAATTCTGCTGGGTTATGATTATTATACAAACGCTCAGAGAACATACGATAAATCTGATCCATACAACCTTCATGAAGGCCTTTTTCACGCATAACCTTGAAGACCATTGCCAAGTACAAAGGCATAACTGGGATTGCTGAAGAGGCTTGAGTCACAACAGACTTCAATACTGCAACATTAGCACCGCCACCGAGCTTAGCCAACTGAGCATCAATTGCTGAAGAGGCACGATCCAAATCCTCTTTAGCCCTGCCTAATGCACCATGCCAATAAATTGGCCAAGTAATGTCAGACCCAATATAAGAGTAAGCCACTGTGCGAACACCCTCAGCTAAAACACCAGCTTCTTGCAAAGCAGACATCCAAAGCTCCCAATCTTGACCACCCATTACTGTTGTCGTTGCCGCAATTTCTTCTTCTGTTGCTGGCTCGATTTCCGCTTCGATAATCACATCTTTATTCGTATCAATCGCAGTAGAACGGTATGGCTTACCAATAGGCTTAAGAACAGAGCGAATGACTTCGCCTGTTTCTGGCATTTTACGAACTGGGGAAGCCAGCGAGTAAACCACCATGTCAACTTGACCAAGGTCTTGCTTAATCAAATCAATAACGGTTGCACGCGCTTCATTTGAGAAGGCATCACCATTAATGCTTTTAGCATATAAACCTTCTTCTTTGGCAACTTTATCGAATGCCGCAGAGTTGTACCAACCCGCTGTACCAGTTTTCTTATCTGTACCTGGCTTTTCAAAGAAAACACCTATTGTTGCTGCGCCAGAACCGAACGCTGCAGCAATACGAGAAGACAAGCCATAACCACTTGACGCACCGATTACAAGTACTTTTTTAGGACCATTTTCGATAGCCCCTTTGCTTTTAGTAAAAGCAATTTGCTCTCTTACATTTTGCTCACAGCCCACTGGGTGTGTTGTTGTACAAATAAATCCGCGAATCTTTGGTTTTATGATCATAATATCTTCTCAACGTCATGTTTTGCTTACATCTTGCCAGACAATCCCTTCAAATGAGGCAGGCAAGACAAATCTGTTCGCCATGATACAATAGCCAGACGAATATGTCCTGATTCTGCTAAAAATTCAGAACCAAAAATCATTGAAACATTGAGAGAACACCGTGCATCTACTTGTCATCGGCTACGTCTGGCCAGAACCCAACTCATCTGCCGCTGGCAGCCGAATGATGCAATTACTTAATTGTTTTTATAAACAACAATGGCAACTGTCTTTTGCCAGTCCAGCTCAACAAACTGAGCACATGACGGATCTATCCCAACTAGGCATACAGGCTGAACACATCGAACTTAACGATGCATCTTTCGATACCTATATCGCAGACAAAAAAGCGGACATTGTGATATTTGATCGCTTCATGATGGAAGAACAATTCGGTTGGCGCGTTGAAAAATTCAGCCCAGACTCATTACGCGTTCTCAACACAGAAGACCTTCACTCATTAAGACAAGCCAGACACAATGCTCTTAAACAAAATAGAACCTTTGTGATTGAAGACCTTTATAGCGATCTGGGCATTCGTGAAATCGCCGCCATTCATCGCTGTGACTTAACCTTGATGATTTCCGAAGTAGAAACCAAACTGTTAATTGATGAATTTCACGTACCTGAAACCCATGTATTTCACCTTCCATTTATGCTACCCAAACCTAAAGACACTGATGCTCTAACCAGCTTTGAAGAGCGCCAACACTTCATTAGCATCGGCAATTTTCGTCACGCGCCAAATTGGGATGCCGTCCTGCAATTAAAAACAGAAATATGGCCAAAGATACGCAAACGGCTACCAAAAGCAGAAATGCATATTTATGGCGCTTACCCACCACCAAAAGCCACGCAATTACACAACGCAAAAGAAGGCTTTTTGGTAAAAGGCTGGGCCGAAGATGCTCAAGAAGTCATGCAGCAAGCTCGACTTTGCTTAGCACCATTACGTTTTGGCGCGGGTATTAAAGGCAAATTGGTGGAAGCCATGCAAATGGGAACGCCGAGCATAACCACTACGATTGGCGCAGAATCCATGCACGGAGAGCTTCCATGGAATGGCGTCATCAAAGACGACAATGACACCTTTGTTGATGCAGCAGTTTCTCTCTATGAAGACAAAGAAAGCTGGCTACTAATGCAACAAAATGGCAATAGAATCCTACAGGCTCGATATCAAGCAGAAGAATGGGAACCGAAATTAATCAATCGATTTAAACTGCAAATACAGCTAAGGGAAAGTTTGAGAAAGAAACATTTCTTGGGATTGATGCTGCGACACCACAGCCTTAAAAGCACACAATACATGTCGCAATGGATAGAGCTAAAGAATACAGGTGGAAAGAACTAAACAAGAAAAACAGAATAGATGGTAGAGTCAGTAAAGGTACCAAAAGATATCTAATTAACAAACTGACTCTTAACTTCCCTCTCACGAACCTTCTTCATAACCGCCTGCTGCGAAGCCTTATTCATGCTTCCCCACTGACTGATTTCCTTACCCGTTCGATAACAACCGACACAGATATCTTCATCATTAAGAAGACATACATTAACGCAAGGAGATTTTAACTGAGGTTTTGGTTTGGTCATTTTTAATCAACATATATTATAAAGAGACCTTTGCACCATGTCGCGAGCGATGCAAAAGTCCCATAAAGCAAAAAGCCTTAGCGAAAAACATCACCAAGGCCTTTAATTCTAATATTCAGCGTTATGATAAACGCGCTGAACATCATCCAAGTCATTCAATAGATCTAAGAAACGATCAAACTGATCCACCTCTTCGCCTTGAATTTCTGTGGTGTTTTGAGCAACGAATTGAATTTCATCAACCTCAAATTCAATCTCTCCAAATGCATCTGTTAGTGCAGTTTTAGCCTTACTGTAATCGGTATGAGGCGCAAAAACAGTTACTTTACCGTCCTCTAGCTCAATATCTGTTACATCAACATCAGCCATCATCAAGGCTTCCAATACAGCTTCTTCGTCAGTACCAGCAAAAACAAAAATAGCACTGTGGTCAAACATATGACTCACGCTACCTTGGCTACCGATTTTACATTTTACTTTGTTGAAGCAAGTACGCACGTCACCAAAAGTACGGTTTGGGTTATCAGACAAACAATCCACGATAACCATAGTATTGCCAGGACCAAAACCTTCGTAGCGAGCAGTATCAAAGTCTTCTCCACCGCCACCTTTCGCCTTATCAATCGCTTTGTCGATAACGTGAGTTGGCACCTGATCTTTTTTAGCTCGGTCGATCAGAGAACGTAGTGACAAATTACCATTAGGGTCAATACCACCGGATTTTGCGCAAACATAAATCTCACGGCCGTATTTACTGTAAACCTTGGCTTTTTGGTCAGACGTTTTTGCCATGGACTCTTTGCGGTTTTGAAAGGCTCTGCCCATTACATATTCCTATTCTATACAGTCTTAAAAATAAGATTCTAACGTGTCGCCTAAAAAGAAGGAACTGCTAGCCGAGCATAAATACAATAAAAAGCCAGCCTTACCACAACAAAAAGGTTTTGAAACAAGAAACTTAGCCAATATAGACATACAACCAGCAGTACCCAAGTGACAATTAACTAAACAAGCTGTCGAATGACTTTAGCAAGCACCGTGATTGCTTGATGGATTTGCGCCGGTGAAACACGCGCAAAACTCAACCTTAGAAACGAATCATCAAGTGAACTCTTACAGGGGAAAAATGGCGTTCCGGGAAGAACCAACACCTTATCCTTCAACGCTTCAGTCAGTACTAATTGTGATGAAACGCCTGCGGGCAATTTCACCCAAAAAAACATACCACCAGCTGGAAGCGAAAATTCAATGAGATCGCCAAGCTCTGCATTTAAAGCCTCAGCCATCACATCTCGCTTTTCCTTATAGGCTTTTTGAAGCTTAATAACGTGATCCGGATATTGTCCAGACTTAAAGAATTGAGTAATCATACTCTGACCAAGACGATTGGTATGAAGATCAACAGCTTGTTTTACTTTAACCAAGTACGGAGAAAAAGCATCACAGGAAACGATATAACCAGTACGCAAACCTGGCCACAAAACCTTAGAGAAACTCCCCATGTACAGCCAAGGCGCTTGTTTTATCAAAGTTGAAATTGGCGTAAGGTCGACATTGTCATAACAAAGATCACGATACGGATCGTCTTCAATGAGCAATATATTTTTCTCATCAAGCAGAGCAGCAATTTCGAGTCGACGCTCCAAGCTATAACAATGCCCTGCTGGATTCTGAAAATTAGGAATCAAATAAACGGCTTTTGGATGATGCTTTTCAATCGCATCGCGTAAAGCTGAAACAGACATACCCTCAGCATCCGACATGACATCTTGAACCTTTGCACCTTGCAATTTAAATACCTGACAAGCAGCGAGATAGGTCGGCTGCTCGGTTAAAATAGTCGAACTTTCGTCTAAAATTAAACGACTGACAATGTCCAAGCCTTGTTGCGAGCCATTGGTTACCAGCACATTATCAGTAGATGTCTGAATACCTCGCTCAGCCACAATCGACACAATACATTCTCGCAGGTCTTTCTCACCTTCACTTGGACCATATTGTCGACTGTCGGTTAGTTGCTTCAGTTCTGGGTAAGCAGGCATCAAATTTTCATCTGGCAAACCACCGGCTAAAGATAGAACGTCTGGCTGTTGACTATAATGCAGCAATTCACGAACCAAAGAGGCTTCCATGTTTCGTGAATGTGAAGTCAATAAATGAGAAATATCCATACCAAACGCCTCGATATATTAAGAGTAGATAAACAGAGTCAGACATTTTTAAAAAAAAGAAAAGATACAATTCTCGATTTATTGAAGGATACAGAAAGAGAATGTGTTATTTATTGCTCAATATTTTTCGTCTCAGCGTGCAGTAAGCATGCGAACTGCTGATCTTTTTCTTGCCAAAGATTATTCACCCACTGCTGAAAATACGCTCTATATTCAGCGTCACCTTGATAGTTCCCAAGTAAAGAATCATCAATAGGCATTACTCTAATATGCACTTTAATATTGGGCACTTTTCCACAAAGATAATCAAAAAAGCTCGGAATACCTTCAGGATAAACAATGGTTACGTCAATTAATTGATGTAACTTTCCATCCATCGCATTTAAAGCAAAAGACAAGCCACCCGCTTTTGGCATAAGAAGGTGCTTATACTGACTAGATTGTTGATCATGTTTTTCAATTGTGAAACGAGTTCCTTCTAGAAAGTTCATAATCGACACGGGGAAATACTGAAATTTATCACAAGCTTTTTTCGTCACCTCAATGTCTTTTCCTTTAAGTTCTGGTTTCTTTTTGAGCAGAGCAGAACTGTAACGTTTCATGAAAGGAAACTCTAATGCCCACCAAGCAAGACCGATAAAAGGCACCCAAATAAGCTCACGTTTTAAAAAGAACTTAATGAATGGAATACGCCTATTAAACAGGCGCTGCAGAATAAGTATATCCACCCAAGATTGATGATTAGCCGTTATCATATACCAGTCATTCAACACAAAATCACGTGCACCCGATACATCAATAACAGAACGGCCTAAGTAGCGCTGATTGATATTATTTATCCCGATCCAGAACGTTGCTATGTTATCCAATACAACATTTAAAACCGCCCGTATCGACGCAAAGGGTAAAATACACTTAAACAAAGCCAAAACCATGACGGGAACGAAACAAATCAAGGTATTCATTATGATCAAAAAAAATGAAACCAGACCTTTTAGCACAAACAAAACAGGCATAAGCCAACCTAAAAATACAAAAATTGACGCATAATACTAAAGGAAACCCTTGATTGGAAATCCTCATTATTTACACTCCAACCAAGTAGCCAGCTTTCCACATAAAACTGTATAGTAAACAGACGATTAGAATGACTAGAGAACCAGCTCGATACCGAAGACATTGTGATAACGTATCGATGATTATCAACCCCCTGTAAATAACACATAAACAGGACACAATAGGACCTCAAACTCCACTATGGCAATGACCAAAGGGTTAAAAATTCGACATAAACTTTTTGCAGTTTTTGTTTTAAGTAATATTTTACTCATTGTTTCTATGTGGCAAGTATTTCAATGGAGTTTTGACAGAGGATTTGTATCCTACGCAACGGAACGTGATCGCGACTTTTTAGAACAAATGGCAAACAGAACAGCCAACCTGTACATTTATTACGACGATTGGTATTTCTTGGTCCAAGAAAGCCGAATGGAAAGCGAATGGCATAAAGCAAAACTAGAAAACTTACGAGATTTGGTTCCGCCTCCTAGCACACCTAACTTAGATTTGATCTATCCTTCCCAGTATTATCGCCAACGCTTTCTATTATTTGATAGTCAACAAAAACCGATCATCGGCAAAACTCGCTTTGCCGATGCAGAAACCCATGCGGTTAGCGTGAATAAAAAAATAGTAGGGTATGTTGGCCTTCGTTCAATCAGAGAGCTTGTTCAGGATCAAACATTACGCTTTGTTCGCCAGCAAGGTGAAGCGTTCCTACTTATCTCTGCCTTCATGCTCGCGATAGCAGCGCTTTTAACCTGGCCTTTGGCTCAGTGGTTAAGTCGCCCTATCATTTCGATGCAGAAAGCCACAAAAAAACTGGCTGCTGGAAAGTTTGATACTCGCATATCAGTAAAAGGCGCAGATGAGTTAGCCAGCCTTAGTTGTGATTTTAATAACTTAGCTTGCACCTTAGAACACACGAGAGAGGCACGTAAACGCTGGGTTGCTGACACCGCTCACGAGCTAAGAACTCCTGTGGCAATTCTTAGAGGAGAAATTGAAGCAATGCAGGATGGGATTATTAAAGTATCTCCTGAGAGCCTCTCTTCCTTACATCAAGAGACGTTGCATATTGCACGCCTAATTGATGACTTAAACCAATTATCAATGCATGATATGGGTAACTTAAGCTATGAAATGGAAGATATTTCAATAAATGACATTATTGAACAAACCGTTCAATCTATGACACTTCCTTTTAATGAGGCTGGATTAGAATTAGGGTTTGAATATTCTCAAAAAAACCCTATTGTTATGAATGGTGACTCTGATCGATTACATCAGCTCTTTTCTAATCTAATGAATAATTCATTAAAATACACAAATGCACCTGGAAAGCTAACCGTAAAACTTTCAAAAAAGAACAAGAAAGCCATTGTTCTTTTTGAAGATACTGCACCAGGTGTTAGCGACGAAGATAAAAACAGAATTTTTGAACAGTTTTTCCGTGTCGAAAATTCAAGAAACCGAGCAACTGGCGGAAGAGGCTTAGGTCTCGCTATTTGCGCAAGTATTGTAGATGGACATCAAGGCACAATCAGTGCTTATCATTCCCCTGATGGTGGCTTAGGAATAAAAGTAGAATTCCCTTTAAACTAGTCTCGTTAAACGAATAGGAACGAATAATATTATGAGCAAAGTACTGATTATTGAAGACGAACCAAAACTAGCAGAACTAATGTCAGCTTATTTAGAGCAGGCGGGTTATGAGCATCATCACCTTGACCGCGGTGACATCGCTGTTAATTACATCAAAAACAACCAAGTTGATATTGTTCTACTAGATCTAATGCTACCAGGCTTAGATGGTGTAGAAATTTGTAAACAAGTTCGTCAATTCAGTGGCGTGCCTATCATCATGGTGACGGCAAAAGCAGAAGAAATCGATCGTCTGATCGGGTTAGAAATGGGTGCAGATGACTACGTATGTAAACCATTTAGCCCACGTGAAATTGTCGCTCGTGTAAAAGCAAACTTACGTCGCGTAGAATTAGACCAAGCAGAATCACCAAGAACTGATGGCTTCGATCTAGATGTAGATCGTCTTCGCGCAACCTATAAAGGTGATTTAATCGACTTAACAACAGTTGAATTTCAATTGCTTCAATTGCTAATCAAAGAACCTGGTCGCGTTTTCGGCCGTGATCTTATAATGAAAAGCATTTATGCCGACAGCCGCGTAGTGAGTGATCGCACTATTGATAGCCATATCAAAAAGCTTCGTAAGAAAATTTCTGCTGTGGCACCTGAATTAAATGTTATTCATTCTGTTTACGGCGCAGGCTACCGCTTCGAAAACAACGATCAGTAAAACCCTTATCTAAGGAATGGCGTTGAACAACTTTTTAGATGTACTGGTATTTTCTTTCTCTATAACAATGCCAATATTTATGATATTGGCATTGGGAGTTATCTTATACCGAATACGAATCATCAATGACAACTTCATTGATGTCGCATCTAAACTGGTGTTTAACGTTACACTCCCTGCTTTACTTTTCATTAGTATTTCCAAGAGTGACATATCTTCAAACACTGACTTATCATTGGTGATATATGCAATGATAGCGGTAACTGTTACCTATATTGCATTAGAACTACTCTTGTCTATTTGGGAGCCAGATAAAGCAGAAAGAGCGGTTTTAGTTCAAGGTGCTTTTCGATCAAATATGGGCATTATTGGATTAGCCTATTGCGTTAATGCCTACGGTAATAATGTTTTTTCAGTGGCGTCAGTCTATCTAGGCGGAGTTACTATATTATTTAATATACTATCCGTCATTGGCCTAAGCCGAGCCCTAGGAAAAAATGCCAGTTTAATAGGCATTCTAAAAGGCATAGCGAAAAACCCACTAATCATCGCCATTTTGGCAGCCTTTATTACTTCACTAACAGGTTTATCACTTCCTTCAACGCTTTATAAAGCAGGCGATTATTTTGCACAAATGACACTACCTTTAGCACTATTGTGCGCTGGAGCATCACTCAACTTTAAGTCTTTAAAAAGCGGGATGCTAGGCGCTATATTGGCATCTGTAGGTAAGCTTATTTTTATCCCTTTCATACTGACTTTTGGTGGATATTTACTAGGCTATCGCGGCATGGAGCTCGGCGTACTATTTCTCATGTCATCCGCCCCAACAGCGTCCGCGAGCTATATCATGGTACGCGCCATGAATGGAAACTCTACGCTTGCGGCAAACATCATCGTTATAACAACCATCGCATCCTTGATTAGTACCAGTATTGGCGTTACTTTGTTACGCAGCTTTAATCTAATCTAATCCGATTAATTAAACATTTAAAACTGGCTAAACACATTAAAGGCTAGCGAGACTCTCTTTGATTTCACAATTCCGTAAACATCGTCTTTTCTTTCTCACCTTCGGTTGCACTCTACTAACCCTACTATTCTTTGGTGTAAACACCATTGCCTATCAAGCACTCATTATAGACAAGCATTCAGAAGGCCAAGATAAACTACTCGATTACGTTATTGAGTTACGCAACGAATTAAAAAACTACCATATTCTCCCCTATGCTCTTGCTGATAACCCTACTCTACTAGCCTTTATGAATAACCCTAAAGATCAAGTGTTAACACAGCGACTGCAGCGACAACTGGAAGACCTGACACATGTATCCAAAACACAAGATTGGTTTATTTTATCTGCTCAGGGTGATCTTTTGGTTTCCAGTGAACAATCTCCACACTTCAATTTAGACGACTACTTTAGTAAGCAAGACTTAAGCAATGTACTTAGGGAACAACAGGGAGAATACATCCTCGTCTCTGGTTACAACCCCAAGAAGTATCAATCAGCACATCTAGTATTGGCTCCTGTTTATACAAAGGCAGGATTAGCAGGCGCTGTCGCAGTAAGAATTAACGTCAGTGATTTGATTGAGCGCTGGAATCTTTTCGATGATCTCGTTGTGATGACAGATCAAAACAGCCTCATTTTCTTAGCCAGTAAATTGAATCGGCTTTTAGTTAGTAATTGGCTAGATAACCCTACAGATGTTCAGTTTTTGAATAATACTCGCTCTAAAATTTACCATCTAAACGATGAAAACTACCTTTTACAGAACGTCACCTTAGATGACTTAAAATGGCAAATCCATTATTTATCAAATTTAAAAGGCATTCAGAAAAAAGCACAAAATATCGCTTTTATCAGCCTAGGTATTTTTGCTCTGATATTTCTTTTTTGGCTTTATCGGCGTGAGCGCTCTTTAAAAATCGCGTCAAAATTAGAGAACGAAATACTCATTGCCAATAGTGCCCTGCGCCAAAGAGTCCTGATCGAAAACACTCATGTCGGACTTTTGCAGCTAACAAAACGCGGTGAAATATCCTTTGTAAACCCGATGGGGTTGCGTTATTTCGGGCAAAGAGCTGAGCTTAACAGCCATTATTTATATGAATTCCTACCAGATTGCCCCGAGAACCAAATCGCATTAGCTTTTATCAGATCCCTGCAAACACAAGAGGTCGCTGGAAATACATTTGCAGCAAACTTGCTAGAACAAGAAGTAGTCCTGCAAAAAGAAAACGGTCAAATTTTTCCAGCGTTACTCTCTGTCTCTTCTTTAGAATGGAGTGACTCACAAGGATACTTAGTAACCCTACTCGACATCAGCAAGCGCAAAAGAGCAGAATTAAACTTGCTCGACGCAAACACTCGCCTTGAAGAGCGGGTATTAGAACGAACGAAGGCATTAGAAGCCGCACAAAAAGAGCTATTAAGAACAGAAAAACTCGCTGCCATAGGGCAAATGTCTACAGCCATCGCTCATGAGCTAAATCAACCGCTCACAGGCATAAGAACATTAGCCTATACCGCAGAACTGCTACTTAAACGCCAAGATTCAGAACAAGCTTTAAAAACGCTCATAGACCTAGAATCGCTTGTTGTTAGAATGCAAAAACTAACCAGCGAACTAAAAGTACTTGCTTATAGAAGACCAGAACAGCTTGCATCAACCTCTATAAAAAGCTCTGTAGAACGAGCTATTGAAAGCCTTGGTGATGACGTAAACAGTGTTCAGTGGGAAATTGCATTCAACGACTTAGATGCTGTTATCGCAGAACCTACTCGACTAGAAAGAATATTTTCTAATTTAATTAGCAACTCAATTCAAGCCTGCTCCGAACAAAAAATCACACCAAGTATTAAAATATCCCTAGAAACACACGATGAGCAGATAACCATAAACTACCAAGACAATGGTCCAGGTATAGAATCATCTCAACTTACGCATATTTTCGAGCCTTTTTTTACGACAAAGCCGATCGGTAAAGGCTTAGGATTGGGGCTGGCCATTAGTGCAAACCTAGCAAAAGACATGAATGGCTTACTAAAAGCAAGCCATAACAATGACTCGAAACTTGTATTCAGCTTAACACTGTTAAAGGCCTAATATGGAAAACCGTAACACCAACAATCACATTGAAATATGGCTACTTGATGACGACGATATTGTTCGTTCAACCACCGCCCAATGGCTGCGTTTATCAAACTATAACGTACGAGAATTTCAAGAAGCCCAAGAGCTAATCGATCAGTTCAACATTGGGCTACCTTGCATTATCGTCAGCGATATACGTATGACGCCAATAGACGGTTTAACATTGATGAGCGACTGTCTCAGCAAAGAGCATGAGCTTCCATTTATACTGATTACCGGACATGGCGACGTTGACACCGCCGTCAATGCTTTGCGTGACGGCGCTTTTGATTTTCTTGAGAAACCCTTTGACCCAAACAGGTTGTTACAAACTGTTGAAAAAGCTATTCAACTAAGAAAAGTGCAGCTTCAACATGCTAACCAATCTCAGTACCTTGGCGACTTACATGGCTTAGAAGAAACCATTATTGGTAAAAATGAGCAAATCATCCGTGTCAGACAGCAAATTCGCACCTTTGCCAGCATGGACACCCATGTCATTGTTTACGGAAAAACAGGCTGTGGCAAAGAGTTAGTTGCAAAAGCTTTACATGACTGTAGTCCAAGAAGCAGCAATCCATTTGTTGCCATTAATTGCGCCGCTATTCCAGCAGATCTGTTTGAAAGCGAACTATTCGGCCATGAGGCTGGCGCCTTTACCAGTGCGAACAAGCAAAGGATTGGCAAGCTTGAGCATGCCAGTGGCGGCACATTGTTTCTCGATGAAATAGAAAGTATGCCACTCGCGATGCAAATTAAATTGCTACGCGTATTGCAGGAAAATCAACTCGAGCGAGTTGGTAGTAATAATACAATCAAGATAGACCTAAGAGTCGTCGCGGCTGCAAAAAGTGACCTACAGACGCTAGAAAACTTTAGGCAAGACTTATTCTTTCGTCTGAATGTATCGCAAATACATCTTCCAGATTTACGCAACCGGGGATCTGATATCCCACTGCTCTTTGAACATTTTTGTCGAATAGCAGTAAAAGAGCGCGGAGGAGATCTTAGACAACTCAGCCCAATCGATCATGAAACATTGACTTTGTATGGATGGCCTGGAAATGTTCGTGAGCTTAGAAACGTTGCCCTGCGTTATGCTCTTGAACCTAATACAAGTGTGGCAAAAATATTGGCTGGCTACCAAGCTCAGGACGATATAGACACCATAACCCCTCTCCCACTTAGCGTGAAGGTACAAGAATTTGAACGCAGCTTAATTGAAGCCAGTATTCGACAACAAAAAGGCAATATTCAACTTGTGTTAGAACAACTCCAGCTTCCTCGCAGAACACTCAATCAGAAAATGCAAAAATACGGCCTGAATCGAACAGACTACTTAGACTGACTCCCACCAAACAATACATATCAGATAAAAATATGAATAAAGTGATTCTCATATAAAATATTTAATGAGAATCACTTGCATTGAAAGCGAAAAGAATCTCTAATGATAACCATTATCAGATTGAGGCAACATACGATGCAACTAAACATGCGCGATGTGTATGACAATGCAGGAAAAGTCAAAGAAGAAGTAGCGCCATGGCTATCTGGCCATAAACAATTACTTGCCCTACTTCCAAATTTGCAATTACTTAACCAACACTTAATTAGTAATGCAGACGTTTCACTTCATGAAGAAGCACGATCAGGACTCTATTTTTCTTTTTTAGGAGCAGGGCCAATTAATACGGCAAAAGATATTAATTCTGTACAGATTTCATATCAGCCGAAAAACATTAACGGTCATTTCTTGATGGCAAAGGGTGATGAATACAGCCTACTGCAAACTCGAATTAGTCCAGCCCATTTAGCAGCTGTCCTAGGTGAAACAGAAGATCAAATCATCCAGCATTTTATGGCTATGCGAGACAAACTAGGCAATGAAAACGCCGTGATTCAGCTGCCTATTACAGAAAGAACCATCAGTGCCATTGAGCCAATATTGGCACACAAGGGACACTCAATAAGCCTTGCTGGATACCTCTATTCACTTATATTTATACTGATCGAGCAGCTACAAATGCTCAGTCACTTATCACAATGTGAAGACTGCCAAAGCAAACTTTTCCATGCACAAAATTTAATAGAAACACCGGAATACGATACTCTCAATATTAAACATCTAGCGCAACAAGTTGGCCTTAATACAGAAGCTCTTGCCATTGGCTTTAACCTTATTGTTGGGCAACCTATCGAAAGTTATTGCACTCGTAGCCGGATCAAATTCGCAGCAGCCCAACTAAGACAAAACCCGACGGCAAAATCTCATATTGTTGCTCAAAGTGGCTTTTCAGAAGACCAGTTCGAAGCAGCTTTTATCCAACACTTTGGTGTCAGTAGCCACCAATATAAACAAATTCACTAAATTACAGAAAGCAAAGGCATCACATGGCTCAATCAACAATTGCCCTTATTTACGGCACAGATACAAACAACACAGAAGAAGTTGGCCGCAAGATTGCCAAACAATGGGAAGAACTTGGCGAGCAAGTAGATATATTCAATATCAAGGATATTGAACTCAGCCAACTTGAACAATATTCCATGCTCATTTTGGGAATTCCTACTTGGGATTTTGGCGGCATTCAATCCGACTGGGAAGACATTGGAGACAATTTAGCTGAACTGGCTCTTGAAGATACAGTCATAGCCCTATATGGACTAGGCGATCAATTTGGCTACGGCGATTATTTTGTAGATGCTGTAGGTTGGCTATATGAAAAATTATTACCAACAAATGCGACCTTTATTGGCCAATGGCCAACAGAAGGCTATGAATTTGAAGCATCTAGAGCTTGTGTTGATAACAAAGAATTCTTCATCGGCCTAGCAATTGATGAAGATCAACAGTTTGAACTCACTGATCAACGCATCGAGCAGTGGGTCATCCAACTTTACGCAGAGAGAGCAGTAGAAGCCGCCTAAATTATCGCCTGACTGGCCATTTGATTAAAGCTAACGACTCAAATTTGGTTTACCCACACATTCGCTGCCCCGAATGCCCAAATTTAGCTTTTGATAAATGAGATAATTTTACGACTTGCTCTAAATAGCGTGAAGACCGTGGCTACCTCTCCTTTCTCTCCTGCTTGGAGGTAGCCACGTATTTCTTTCTATTATGACTATTTTTTTCTAGTCACTATTCGCTATGATGTTAAAGAAGATCGTAAACCTCTTTAACAAATAGTTGGCGCACATGAACTTACAGCTTTCCGACATAATCATTCTTCTATTAATTTCCGCTGCAGCCTACGCTTGGTGGCAAAATTCCTCCATTCGAGAGCAAGCTCTAATAAACGCAAAAAAACACTGTGAATCACTCAACCTACAACTACTAGAGGAAAGTGTCGCTGGCGCAGAATGGAGACCAATCTGGAACCGAGGAGAAATAAAAATTAAAAGAACCTACAGGTTTGAATTTAGTTCCAGTGGAATTGCACGATATCAAGGAAAAATCAGCTACCTTGGCACCCAAAAAATAGATGTATGGCTAAGCCCTCATGACTTTTAGACAAACGAAACTTACCTTACAACAAGAAACATACTAAAAATAACATTCGCAGCCATTATCACAACAAGATAAATCTATATTTTTATGTCAATTAATTGCAAACAAGGCCATAGTAGAAATAGAATGCTTAAGTAAACATTTGTAATGCTTTAATAGACTCATTAATGAAGGCTAAGAGTTTTGATGACTCTCTGCAAAATGTCTATTTGTTCAATTTATAATAAAAAAGTGCAGGATATAATATGTTGGCAAACCTTAGTTTTCGTACCAAGTTACTCTCATTATTGATTGCGGCTATTCTTGGATTCGTTGTTGTAACTGCTGTTGCTTTACAAGGATTGAATGTTCAAGAAACCTCATCCTCAAAATTCGATCGCCTTACCACAGTAGATAAAGATCTTGCATCTTTAGCTATTACCTTAATGGAGGAATACGAGACACTGTCTGGCATTGACAATAGCTCCTACGAAAATTTTCTAGAGCAGCTAAATGCTAACCATGAAAAGTTCATGGTTACGCTAGAAGGCGATACGAATCTTCTTCAAGATCCAGAAGCAAAGAAAAACATAACTAGCATTACCTCTTCTTTAGCCAACTACAGCGATACATTAAAGCTACTTGTCAATCAAAGACAAAAAGTTGGCTTTAATGGGTCTTCTGGTTTAAAAGGCGAGATCTCTCAATTAGGTGAAAAAGTAACAGAAGAAATTTCTTTCCTAAGCTTAGTGAAACAAGAATTCCTGCCAGTTCGAGAAGCCGAAAAAAACTTTATCTTCGAACCAGTTCCTGAAAATAAAGCTGCCTTCATGGAACGTTATGACAAATTTTATAAGCGTGTTACTAACTTCGGCCTTGAAGAGCGCTTCGGCGAAGTTATTAACAAGTATTTTTCAGCTGTTGAGAACTTCGATAAAGAAAACCAACAGCTAAAAAACCTACAATCACAGTTTCTAGACAGTAAAGCAAATTTTGCTCAAACTCGTTTAGCTGCAGTTGAATACATGCAAAAAGCAGTGCTAGAAGCACGCCAGCAAGCTTCTGAAAGTTCTCAACAAGCTAGCATAAGCTTAATCATTGTAAGTATTGTTGTTGCTGTCATTGCCGCGCTTATGATGATGGGGATTGGCAGTAGTGTAAACAGTACACTTAATCAAATCATCAAGGACCTCGGTAAAGTAAAAGGTGGTGACCTAACGGCTCGTTTACACGTTAACAAAAAGCGTAATGATGAATTTGATTCCTTATGTAGCTCTGTAAATGAAATGACGACGGGGCTAAGCTCAGTAATTGGCGAAGTTGTGGATACCACTCAAGGTGTCAACAACATGGTTAATGAACTAAACACTTCCGTTACTAACATTGCACAAAGCAACCGTTCCGTTAGTGAGCAAACAAACTCTCTAGCAGCAGCGACAGAAGAAATATCCACCACTATTTCTAGTATTTCTAGCACAACAGAAGACTTAAGCAGCCAGTCTCAACACACTTACGAATCTGCAAAAGTTGGTGCTGAAACGATTAAGGGCGCGTTATCGAATCTTTCTAGCACTATTAGTGTTGTCAACAAAACAAGTGAGCAACTTAACGAGCTTGGCCAATTATCTAAAGATATCGACAACGTTATAGGCATGATCAATGACTTAGCAAATCAGACCAACCTCCTTGCACTAAACGCGGCTATTGAAGCAGCACGTGCCGGTGAAGCAGGCCGTGGGTTCTCTGTCGTTGCCGATGAAGTACGCTCTCTGGCTGAGAAGACAGTTGATGCAACAGCCAAAATCACAGATATCGTAAGCACTATTCAATCTTCAACACAAACAGCAATCGAAACCATGCAAAGTGGTCAAGAAAGCCTACATGCAATTGAAGAGTTTAGTGAAAAAGCAGAATTGGCCATTCGTGAAATAGAACAGAATGCTCAGACAAGTTCAGCTTCCTCCATTGATATGGCTCGCTCTATCCAAGAGGTTGCAAAAACAGCTGTACACATGAGTGAAGAAATGGACAAAATTGCACAGCAACTTCAACGTGATAATAGCTATATTAATAGCATTGAAGGCAATACCCGTGACATTCACAATCAAGTTAGTAGCTTAGACAAAAAGACGAGTGTCTTCACCACTCGTTAGTGTAAATAAGCAAACGGTTGATCTAATAAATTGCGTAAAAAAAACCGACTATCAAAGTCGGTTTTTTTTGTTCAAAATTTCTTTAGCATTATTGTCGCTAAAAACAGCTGATCTTATAGATCAGCGTATTCTTTTTCCCAGCGCTTCGCTTCTTTCTTAGAAGGACCACCAAGTACATTTACTGCGGTGCGCATACGAGCGCGAGAAATATCAGAGCCTAGAATCGCCATTGAGTCAAAAACAGAAACCGACGCAGTCGTTCCGGATATAGCGACGAATAACGGCGCAAAAAAGTCTTTCGGCTTAATTTCCATCACTTGAGCTAATGATTTCATCTCATTAAAAATTTCGTCTTTTTCCCATTTGTTCAATGCTTCCAAACGCCATAAAGCGAACTGCATGGCCTTACGAAGTGTTTCTTCTTCCATCTTGATAGAAGAAAAATCCTCTTTGGTAATTGGCAACATACCTTTTAAGAAAAAGCCAGCCACATCAGCGACATCTGAGAAAGTTTCAACACGCGGAATAACCAGCGGCAAAATCTTCATCAAATATTCAGGGTTAAGCGCCCATTCAACATATTTTTGCGCAAAGGTTTCTGGGGTTAGATTCTCACGAATCCACATACCATTTAGCCAGCTCAATTTTTCAACATCAAAAACTGGACCACCCAAAGAAACTCGCTGAATATCAAAATGTTCTATCATTTCGTCTAACGAGAATTTTTCACGCTCGTCAGGCATAGACCAACCCATACGACCAAGGTAATTGATTACCGCTTCAGACATATACCCCATGCGTTGATAGTACAAAATACTCGTTGGGTTTTTACGTTTTGATAACTTAGATTTATCTGGGTTACGCAACAAAGGCATATGACACAAAGTCGGCATATCCCAACCAAAGTATTGGTACAACAATATATGCTTAGGCGCTGAGTTGATCCATTCTTCACCACGAATAACATGGGTAATTTTCATTAGATGATCATCAACAACGTTTGCTAAATGGTAAGTCGGCATACCATCTGCTTTTAGTAACACTTGCATATCCACTTGAGCCCAATCGATTTCGATTGTGCCTCGAAGCATATCCTGAACAACACATGTGCCCTCTTCAGGAATTTTCATACGAATAACATAAGGAACGCCTGCATCTAATTTTGCCTGCACTTCTTCTGCAGTCAGGTTAAGAGCACGACCATCGTACTTTTGTGGCAAACCTTGCTCTTTTTGATCATTACGCATTTGATCCAATTCTTCAGTGGTTTCAAACGCATAAAAAGCATGCCCCTTCTCGATCAACTCTTGAGCATATTGACCATAAATATCGCCTCTTTCGCTTTGACGATATGGCCCGTATGGTCCGCCCACATCTGGACCTTCAGCCCAATCTAGACCTAACCAACGTAATGCATCTAAAATCATTTTTTCAGATTCAGGTGTACTACGAGTTTGGTCGGTATCCTCAATACGTAAAATAAACTTGCCGCCCATTTTACGTGCGAAAGCCATATTAAATAGCGCAATATAGGCTGTACCTACATGCGGATCGCCAGTTGGAGACGGCGCAATACGTGTTCTTACCTCTGACATAAAAATCTCATTTATTTGTTGTCTGAAATGCCGCTATTATAAGCGTCTCATAAGATATGAGTAAGGGGTTGAACCTAACTTTTCTACTTAGAAGTTTGATATTCACTCAACTTTACTTTCGATATACCTAAGCTGAGAAAGCCGAACCCCAATTTCCACATCTGTTTTCAAGGCAACTAATGAACGGGACAGCAAACACTGCTCATAACCACCAGCTAACATAGACTGAATGCGCTCTGAAAAAGACGGCAAATTGGCATAAATTTCTTCAATTGTAGGAAACAAACTAATAATACTTAATGCTGTTTTCGGCCCAATACCTTTTACACCTGGAATTCGGTTGGTGGTATCACCGACTAAAGCCCAATAGTCTGTTAGTTGTTCAGGCTCCACTCCATATTTACCGGGTACCCAAATTTTGTCGTAACCCAATTTGGCAAAGTAATCATATTGAAGAATACGATCATCCCCTAATAACTGCGTGAAACCTTTATCTGTTGAAACAATATAGGATTTAACATTGCTGTTCGCCGCTTTCACCGCTAACGTAGCGATAAGGTCATCTGCCTCCCAACCATCTATTCTCAAACAAGGCAAATGATTGAAACGAAATACCTTAGCAAAGTCTGGCAAGGATTCGAGTAAGGTATCATCCATAGGTACACGGCCTAGTTTGTATTCTGGGTAGACTCGATGGCGCCAAGTTTTACCATTTGAATCAAACACAACAACAGCATAAGAAGGGAAAAATTGATGGGTTAATTTCGCCAAGGCTTCAATCGCAATACTTTGGGTGCGCTCAATACGACGATTTGCATCATGCTCTGATTCTAATGCAGCATAGAGTCTTCGAATTAGATTCAATCCGTCAATAATTAGTAATTTTTTATCCACTGCAAACCCTTATTTTTGCTACATTGTTTGACGTTTACTTGAATTTAATAGGGTACCATGAGAGAAGATTCATCACGACAACTTGCGTGCTGTTAAAACCAACAAAAGGACTCTGTTATGAACAACCAACCAGCCTATTTTTGCCTTAGCATTCTTTTAGGAGCCTCTGCTCACAGTGCTTTTGCAGCTCCGATCAATGCCGTTATCGGTTTAGATAATAGTCAAATCGTGGAAACTAGCCAGCAACTTAGCCTTACTCCGAACACAGGCTCACTACTACCGCTTCAAGAAAATTTCGCACCAATTACTCATTTAGAAAATAACTTAAATGCTAACTGGTTTGATCTGATAAACAAGAAAGTAAGAGTGGAACACAAACAAAGAGATCTAAATTACACTGGCACACTGGCTAAAATCGAGAACAACACTCGATCCTTTGTGCTTAGCAATAAAGAGTTTTCTATGACATTACCCATAGATGACTTTTACTTAATCCCGCTTGAAAACCCAAGTACTGCGGAGACAAAACCTGAAAGTAAAGCTGATGCCGATAAAACAGCGCCCTACAAGGTTAGCTATCAAACAAACGAGCTTTCGTGGTCACCACAGCTCAGTCTGATTTTCGAAAATGATAAGGTTTCTGTTTCTCAACAAGCGCTTATTCACAACAATTCAAGCTCTACCATCCAGGTACAAGACAGCCTACTTCACTACTCCCGAAGTACTGCTCCTCAGCTTTTCAAAGCAGAGCGCAATTCACTTGCAATGAGCGCAGATAGACCCGACATAAATTACCAAGATAATGAAGTGAGCTATTCTCTGGGTGGTGGCACACTTTCAATCGCACCTTATTCAAACACCTTAATTCCTTTACCTAGCAGCGATAGCAATATAGATAGCCAAACACATAAAGCAAAGCTTTATACTTATGGTAATAGTTCTGGAAAAATCGACTTAAATTTCTATAACAACCTAAGCTTCTCTTTTGAAAAAAATGGCCTTCCAGGCGAATACAAGACATTTTGGAAAAGAGGAGATCTGCTTATTCCCGGTAATACAGTCCGTTTAGAGACAGTTCGTGAAGGCAGCTCAGTTGACGTCATGACCAATAAAAGCCAAGACATAACTGGCTATTTAACCTTGGTTAGTGCCTCATCTCAAAAACTTCCTAGCACTCAAGTTTGGGAAGCAACTATTGAAAACCACTCAAATACAGCACAAAAGTATTCAATAGAACAAAGTACTAATGGTGTTGTAGATATATTAGAAGGCAATGACGCAGTACCAATAAATGCAAATAGTTTACTCGTTTCAGGGGAAATACAAGCAAACTCGAAACAAACTATTACGTATAAAATAGATGTGAAAAATTAGGATGAAGGAATGTGAAAAATATAGGCTAAAAAGCGGCCCCGCTTGCATTAATTTTTCACATTCAAAGTCTATTTAAAATATTTCGTTATGATATGGTCAGTAGTCATAATAGATATAGCAAGAATGACACTGCCGAAAGCGAAAAACTTGAGGTACTATTATAACTATATTTCATACTACGAGCCCACAGAGATCTATGAAAAAGCATATTATACCATCACTCATCGCTGCAGCCGTTCTAAGTAGTACGACTGCCCATGCAGAAAGCATTTACGAAGTATACAAACTTGCCAAACAACATGATCCAGGTTTAAGAGCTGCAGCAGCAACCTATCAAGCAGAAAAAGAAGGTGTAACAGTCACTAAAGGCAATCTATACCCTAGTATTAGCTTTAATGGCAATTTGGGTTATAGCAATACTGATAACTCATCTAGCAACTACAACAACACATCAAACAGTTTATCTTTAGATTTAAGCTACCCAATATACTCTCCAGCTCTTAACTACGCTGTCGATGCAGTAGAGATAAGTTCAGAAAGTGCAGGCATTAGCTTTAATAATTCAGAAGAAGACTTAGCACTTACTACCTTGACCGAATACTTTGATCTTCTAATTGCACAGTCTACATTGCAGACAACCGAAGCCTTAGTCAAAAGCACAGCAAGCCAGCTAGATCGTGCAAAGAAACAATATGAAGTAGGTTTGGCATCTATTACAGACTTACAAGACGCTCAAGCTGAATATGACTCTGTTCGTGTTACAGAGCTAAGCGCTCGTTCAAGTGTGTCTTATGCACAAAAAGCCTTGTACCAAAGAACAGGACAAGAAATAAAAACCATTCCTCAATTATCAAAAGACTACCCAATCAGCCTTGATCCAAATATGACGGTTGACTCTTTAATTGCAAAAGCCCGTATTGATAATAAAGAACTACAAATTTTAAACCTTTCTGTAAAAAGTGCAGAAAATAACATTAACATCCAGAAAGCCAATGGACGTACTCCTACCGTATCAATAACGGGCTCTTTATCTCGAACGGATAACGATTATAGCAGCAGTGCACCATCCTCAATGAATGATGGTGCGACAAATACGTCATCTATCGGGCTAGGTGTTAGTATCCCGCTATACAGTGGTGGTGCAATAAATGCTTCTGTTAGACAAGCAACAGCACAAGCAATGTCGACTACAGAGCAAAGAGCAAGCTCATTACAAACTATCGAGCTTAATATCCGTAGTCTATACCTTGACCTGCAAACCGCGGTTGCTCAAATTGATGCTCAACAGCAACTAATTCGTTCTCGTACTAGCGCGCTTGAAGCCACAAAAGCAGGATACGATGTTGGTACGCGCAACCTTGTAGAATTGCTTGACGCTCAATCAAATCTATATGATGCGCAAAATACCTACGAACAATATAGATACAACTTTGTAGTAAAAAAACTAAACCTGTTAGAAGCGACTGGCGATCTTACTGAAGACAAGATCAAAGAGTTGGACAAATGGTTAGTCGCTAAAAACTAACCTAACTCTTTTGAGAATGAATAAAAAAGCCGTAAAACACTGTTTTACGGCTTTTTTTCTACTCGACCAATCAGATTAGCCTAGCGAGTAATCAGTTTTTCTCGTTTTGTAAAACGAGTCAGTACTTTATACAAACCATAAGCATCACAACTACCCGCCAATTCGCGAATAGAATGCATACCAAAAGTTGGCAAACCGATGTCAATAGTCGGCACACCTATTTCGCCTGATGTGATTGGCCCTATCGTGCTACCGCAAGCCATATCACTACGAACAACAAAGCATTGAACCTCATAATTCTCTTCAGCAGCAATGTCTCGATACACGCTCGCTGTTTCACTATTTGTTGCATAACGCTGGTTGGCATTTACTTTAATAACCGCACCTTTGTTAATAGAGGGCGCATGATTTTTATCGTGCTTATGAGCATAGTTTGGATGCAAAGCATGAGCATTATCAGCAGAAACCAGCATAGAACGCTGAATCGCCTGAACATATTGCTCAGGATTCGGTGTTAGACGACGCAATACATCTTCTAAAAATGGTCCATTTGCACCACAAGCAGACAAACTACCAATCTCTTCATGATCAGTACAAATAAGCAAGCTAGGACGCTGTTGGTCCGAATCCAACAAAGCACATAAACCGACAAAACAGCTCAGCAAATTATCTAAACGTGCTGAACAGATATATTCTTTGTGCAAACCAACCAGTGCAGGAGGCTGTGTGTCGTATAAGCTCAATTCAAAATCAAGAACCGTATCTATAGCCAAATCTGCATATTGTTTCTTAAGTTGAGATTTTAACAACTCATGCAGATCAAACTCGTTTTCAGCACCACACAAAATTGGCAACATTTCTTCTTGAGGGTTAACAGAAAAACCTTCATTTGCTTGCCGATTCAAATGGATAGCTAAGTTAGGCACCACTGCAATTGGATCTTTAAAATCCACCAAGCGACTAATAATATCGCCACTTTCGGTTTTCAGCGTAATGCGACCCGCAATGGATAAATCCCTATCTAACCAAGTGTGAAGCAAAACCCCACCGTACACTTCAACACCTAACTGGTGATAACCAAAGCGATCAACTTGCGCATTAGGTTTCAATTTCAGACAAGGACTGTCAGTATGAGCTCCAATCATTCGCCAACCACTTTGGCTAAAATTGAGTTGTGGCGTAGTAAAGGCAATTAAAGAGGATTCATTGCGTGTGACAAAATACTTCCCGCCCTCTTCTATTACCCAATCGTCTTCTTCTAACAATTCAGTAAAACCTTCTGCTAGCAAAGCATAGCGCATACTAGTGGTTGCATGAAAAGGTGTCGGAGAAGATTGAAGAAATGACAGTAAAGAGTCGTTAAAATTTGAAAATTCCATAGTGTCCTATAAGCAGAATGCTTTAAAAAAGTGACTTTTTAACACTTTGGCTAGCCTTACAGCCCAGTGTCTAATATGATTTTACCAATGACGTATAAAATAGACAGAGAGAGCCCATACCGGATGAACTATAAACGCCTTTTGCTTTGCCTTTTAACCGGCTATACCTTTGCCTCAACACCTGCGTCCGCTTATCAGGAGCTACAGCCTCCTCATGAATACGACAAAGTATCAAAAGAACTCGTTGAGATGTTAGAAGGCATCCATTATAACAGACCTCACATTGATGATGCCATTTCAGCAAAAGCCTTTGATTACTATATTGATGCTCTAGACCCGAGCAAAAGCTTTTTCCTTAAAAGCGACATAGATAAGCTATCTCAATATAGAAACAGCTTTGACGATGCTTTAAGAGACGGTGACACTACGGTTGCTTACACCATTTACAACCTTTACCTTGAGCGTTTAGAAAAACGACTTCTAAACCTTCAAGACCATCTACCAGAGATGATCAAAGGTTTCAATTATGAAATTGATGAAACACTTAATGCAGACCCAGACGCCCAAAAATGGGCAACAACCGAAGCAGAGCTTGATGACTACTGGCGTAAACGTCTTAAAAACCGTGCGTTAACCATGAAGCTCAACGGCGAAAGCGAAGAGAAAATCATCTCAACACTTGAGCGCCGCTATAAAAACCAAATAAAACGAGTCGACCAAACTAATGCTGTCGATGTATATCAAATTTTTGCCAACTCAATCACTGCGGCACTAGACCCTCACACCAACTACTTTGCGCCACGCGCATCAGAAGCTTTCAATATCAACATGAGTCTATCTCTTGAAGGCATTGGTGCGGTCCTACAAATGGAAGATGACTACACCAAAGTCGTGCGTTTGGTTCCTGGTGGTCCAGCGGCAACCCAAAGCGACCTTGCCCCTAACGATCGAATTATTGCGGTAGGCCAAGAAGGCAAACCTATGGTCGATGTGGTTGGTATGCGTCTTGACGATGTTGTTGATATGATTCGTGGCGAAAGAGACACGACAGTAATACTGGAAGTTACTCCAAGTAAAGGCGACACTCAAACGAGTAAGCGCATTAGCATTGTGCGTAAAAAAGTGAAGCTTGAAGATCAGTCCGCCAAAAAAGAAATCGTTGAAGTGGAGCGTGATGGCGAAAAATACAAAGTAGGCGTAATTACCTTGCCGACTTTTTATTCTGATTTTGCCGCAATCCAAGCTGGCGACAAAAACTACAAAAGCTCTACTCGAGACACAAAAGAACTCATAGAAGAGCTGCGTAAAGAAGGTATTTCGGCATTAATTCTTGACCTAAGAAATAACGGTGGCGGTTCCCTGCAAGAAGCCAATGCCCTAGCAGGATTGTTTATTCCATCTGGCCCGACAGTACAAATCCGCGACCAAAGTGGACGAGTCACGCCATTAGGCGATTCTGATCCAGCCATAGTTTACAGTGGCCCAATGGCTGTTTTAGTAAACCGTATGAGTGCATCCGCTTCTGAAATCGTGGCTGGCGCACTACAAGATTACGGACGAGCCTTAATTCTCGGTGACCAAACCTTTGGTAAAGGCACGGTTCAAGTATTGCAAGATATGGATAAAGGGCAGCTTAAAGTTACTCAGGCTAAATTCTACAGAGTATCTGGAGAAAGCACACAACATAAAGGCGTTATGCCAGACATAGCTTTCCCTTCTTTGATTGATAAAGAAACCATTGGGGAAAGTGCGCTAGACAACCCTTTACCTTGGGATAAAATCCACGAAACTCGCTATCCAGTTTATTGGAATATGCCAGCTTACCTGCCTATTTTAGAACCACGCCATGAAGCCAGAATGGCTAAAGATCCTAACTTCGTTGCGATTAATGAACAAATAGGTGAGTTCAAAAAACAAGTAGAGACCTATAAAACTATTTCTTTGAAAGAAAGCACTCGCATACAACAAAGAGAAGACAATAAAAAAAGCGAGCTAGAACGTGAAAACACTCGCCGCAAAGCGCTAGGACTAGAACTACTCACATCGGTTGAAGATATTAAACCGATAGAAGAAGACACTTACGCAAAAGAAGCGTCTGAAATCCTATTAGACTTTATTGCCACCAACCAAATGGCAGAAAAACAAGCAGAAAAGAAAACAGCGCAAAACTAAAAGATAAAACATAAAGAACGAAAAACAGTATTTGACTGTTTTTCGTTCTTATTTTTTATGCGCAATCTAAATCATTAATCCATTGATACGAACATTACACCATGGCAAAAGCGTCATCCGACCGGAATACAATCGACCTATTTGGTAAATCCCCTGGCCGCCCTCGCACCCAACCTCTCACTCGTAAAGATCAACTCAAGATCAATAAACGAGCACAACGAGAGAAAGAAAAAGCTCAGGGATTAAAGCGCTTAGAACTAATCATTGAGCAAGACATTATCGATAAGCTAGATAAACTCTGTGAGATGAATGGTTTAAAACGCGCAGAATGGCTAACTTTGCAAATAAACAAAAGTCTAGATAAACCCAAAAGCGCAAGATCCAAAAAATAAGGCCATTCACTATATTGATTTGCTATACTCACCAGCCAAATTAAACAGCAAGCTAATAAACAGACTTAATATGGCCAAACTGTACTTCTACTACTCGGCAATGAACGCTGGAAAATCTACCGTTCTATTGCAATCCGCTCATAACTATCAAGAGCGAGGTATGCGGGTTTTACTCCTTACAGCATCGATAGACGACCGATTTGAAACAGGGCAAATTGCCTCACGAATTGGTATATCGGCAGAAGCCAGCCTATTTGATAGCAATACTGACCTCATCACTTTAGTCAAAGATGAAAATCAGCCAAAAGCATTAAGCTGCATATTGATTGATGAAGCACAATTTTTAACCAAAGAACAAGTCTACGATCTTTCAGAAGTCGTTGATAAACTGCGTATTCCCGTTCTGGCTTTTGGTATTCGTACTGACTTCCAAGGCGAACTATTCGAAGGCAGCAAGGCATTACTCGCCTGGTCAGATAAACTAATAGAATTAAAAACCGTGTGTCATTGTGGCAGCAAAGCCACCATGGTCATTCGACTCAATGCACAAGGAATCCCCGTTAAAGAAGGCGCACAAGTAGAAATAGGCGGCAACGACCGTTACTTGTCCGTTTGCCGAAAACACTTTAAAGAAGCCGTGAGAGACTAATTATGTGGTTCAAGAACGCCCAGATTTTCCAATTAAAAGACACCGAATCACTAGATACTAATGAATTGATCGACAAAATCCCTGAGTTCCCATTAAAAGAATGTGGCTCTCAGGAAGAGTTCTCTTTCGGCTGGTTACCGCTTATCCGTAACAGTGAACAATGGAGCCTAGCCAGTGATCGCTGTTTACTATTCCGCGCAGGCAAAGAAGAAAAAGTCTTACCTTCTGCCGTAGTACGTGAAGAACTAGAAGCTAAAGTAGCTGAAATCGAGCTAATAGAAGGACGCAAAGTCGGTCGTAAAGAAAAATCAGACATGAAAGACGAACTGGTTTTCACACTTCGTCCGAAGGCTTTTTCAAAGCGTACAGACATCTGGGCATACATTGATCTACAAGCTAAAATTTTGGTTCTCAACAGCACTAATGCCAGCATGACAGAGCAATTATTTAAGCACCTACAAACCACGCTTGGCAGCTTCCCAATGACCCCATTGCAAGCGCAAGTTTCGCCATCTTCATTGATGACAGATTGGTTGGTTAAAAATGAAGTGCCTGCCAGCCTAGAAACCGGTGATGAATGCGAGATCCAAGATTCTTCTGAAGACAAAGCTACCATTCGTTTTAAGTCTCTAGAGCCTTTATCTGAAGACGTAACTCGTCATTTACAACAAGGCATGGCGGTTAAAAACCTAGGCCTGCGCTGGACTGACAAATTAAGCTTCGTTCTGCATGAAGATCTGACATTACGCAAAATCAAATTTGATGATGCATTAAAAGAAGCTGCGTTTAATGATTCTCAAGGTGGTGGCTTATCAGATATGGACGCTAACTTCTCCCTAATGTCATTGACTATGAGAGAATTTTTTGCATCTTACTGCTTATGGTTTGAGATCAATTAAAAAACCGTATTTTCTTAGCTCCCCAACCTTTTCCACAGATTTCGTGGATAAGCTTGGGGAGAACATTGGGTAAGCTAGACAACAAGGCGCTCTTGCCACAAAGATCCAAAATGCACCAATTTGAACAGGTATAATCCATCCTTATTGTCAAAGCTAAATTCAACAAAAATACCACTTAAATCCGATATTAATTTCTACTTAAACTCATCCTCCTTAATAGAAACTTAAGATAAGTTAAGTAAGATGGATTATGTTAAGCAACCCTCGTATTTAAAACTCTCAACAGGTCAAAAAGCCTCATGACAAAGCAGAAGCAAGAACAAGACATAGCCATAAGAGTCACCCTTGTCGGAGCCGTTTGGGATGCCCTACTCGGTTTAGCCAAAATAGTCGCAGGATATTTTTCTCAATCCCAAGCGTTGATCGCGGATGGTATTCACTCTTTATCCGACTTAGTCACTGACGTATTTGTGTATTTTGCTTCCGCCAACTCTCGCCAAGGACCAGACGAAAATCACCCTTATGGTCATCTTCGCTTTGAAACCTTGACTACAGTATTTCTTGGCATCGTGCTTATTGTTGTCGCGCTTGGTATTGCTTATGAGTCGATTACAGCACCCGCATCACAAGCACAATTTACTTGGTATGGTCTCGCGGCATTGGTTGCAACCATTGTAATTAAAGAAGCGATTTTCCATTACACCAAAAAAGCAGGCGATGAAATTGGCAGTAAAATGTTGGTTGCCAATGCGTGGCACAGCCGCAGTGATGCGCTTTCCTCTGTAGCCGTACTGATTGGCTTGATCGGTGTTTATTTTGGTTATGGCTGGGCAGACATGGTAGCATCGATTGTCGTTGCTCTATTGATTGGCAAAATGGCCATCAGCATGGTGTGGGAAAACTTAGCTGAACTGGTGGACACGGCACCTGATCCAAAACTTATTGCACAAATCAAAGAAACAGCTAACAGCCTAAAACATGTCATGGCGCCTCATGATGTCAGAGCAAGATCCATGGCAGGCAAAATCTATCTAGACATGCACATTCATGTGCCGAGCCACGCCAGCGTCAGCGAAGGTCATTACCTTGGTGATTTGGTGGCTTACACTATCAAGAAAGCCCATTCACAAGTACAAGATGTGATGGTGCATATCGACACTGATGATAAAATCCAAACCGAAAGTTTCATTCATGAATCCGGCAAGCCACCACATTTAAAACTGCCGGCTCGTCATCAAATATTAGCGGACCTAGGCTTTTTACTGCGCCAACATACAGCCTATGTGGATATTCCGAACTCTCGCTTGCACTATTTAAACAACCTTCTTGATTTAGAGATTATCGCTAATTCCGCAAAAATCCCTGAAGGCACTGACCTGCAAAAACTAACAGCAAGAATCCTTCAGGAACTACAAACAACAAGCTACATCAACAAAGCCACAGTGCTGTGGGTTTTTCCTGAATGACAAAGAAAGTGAATCTGCTAAGATTTTTGTAGGTCGCGGCTTCAGCCCGACAAAACCTTATATATCGTTATGAGCTTTTTGGGGCGTGCTTTAGCGCGACAAAATGTCATTTTTCGTGAAGAAGGTTTTGGTTTTGTGTTGGGAGTTTTTTTGTCGGCCTAAAGGCACGACCTTGTATCTCTTCTTGATGAGTGTTTAGCTAGCACTTATCGCATCGGGAAATCGGTGAGCTCGTGCGCGACCTGAGCACAAAGATGCTGTTTTGTAGATTGAGCCCTGATTTCCTAACCTCCATTAAACTGAATGGTATCCTAGCACCCCAGGTAAGGGTGATGCTGCATGTACAAGGGGAGTAGATAGAGATGAAGGCTTTTATTGGCATTGATGTTGGTAAAGAAAAGTTAGATGTTAGTTGGTTACGCGACGTGGTCAAAAATAAGCAGAAAACCAAGG
>NZ_FQVF01000035.1 GCF_900129155.1 Marinomonas polaris DSM 16579 | reverse complement strand
TACGATGGCAACACAACAGCGACGCTGGATACATCAGGGACAGGTTTTACTGGCATGGTGTCTGGCGATGACTTAACGGTAGCGTCCGCTTCGGGTTCTTTTACCGATAATAACTACGGTACTAATAAAATGGTAAGCATTTTCAATATAAGACTTGGAGGTGCTGATGCGTCCAATTATATCTTGGCAAACACCTCTGCCGTGAGTGCTGCTGACATACTTCCTGTTAATGCACCCATTTATTCCTCTACAAATGAGCTTCCCGTTGACTGGCTAACTCCATCCTCCGAAACGCTCAATACAACTCAAGACTTGATACAGACAAACAGAATGAGCGTAAATACCGACAAGGGAGCAACCTTGTTATTTGAGGGTGAACTGTAATGTATAAATACGTTCTGAGAGAACAACCATGAACAAGAGCTATAAAGATACTTATTCAAAAAACCTTGGCTGTTTGGTGGTTGTGTCCGAGTCTGCATAATGTGCTGGTGATGTTCGCCATGAACATCACCACGATTAAATAGGCAATAAACGCTGTGATTCTTCATCAAAACGCTTAAGTAGAAAATCAAGAAACGCTCCGACTCTCGCTGGCATATAGCGATTACGATGATACAAAGCATGAGCAGGAACCTCAGCAGAGGTCCATTCTGGTAATACTATTTCCAGACGTTTTGCATGAATATCCTTCGCCACATCCCAAATAGATTTTAGGGCAATTCCATGACCATCCATCGCCCACTGACGAGCTACCGCGCCGTCATTCGTTACTCGTGCATTGTCCATCGAAACCCTGACACTTTCTACTTCCTCTGCGCTAGTGAAGCGCCAATCAATGATCGGACCATTATTCGAACTTAAGACAATACAAGGGAACCGAACAAGGTCCTCAGGGGATTGGGGATAGCCAAATCTTTTAAGGTAATCAGGAGAGGCACACAATACACGTCTATTTTTCGCTAATTTACGGGCAATAAACAAACTATCCTGAGGCTCGCCAAAGCGAATGGCCAAATCAATATCCTCTCGATGCAAGCTGGATAAAGAATCAGACAGTAACAAAGTGAACTGCACATCAGGATAAATCGCATTAAATTCATCCAGCCAGCCAGTAAGCATATGTCGGCCAAAGTCTGATGTGGCTGATATACGAATTCGACCACTAACAGCCTGAGTGCGATTTTCTAGAAAAGCAAAACCATCATCAAGCGCCTGCAAGCCTTGTTGGCAATACAACAGAAAAGCTTTGCCTTCATCAGTAAGACGAAGGCTGCGCGTTGTCCGCTCAAACAATCTAGACTTTAATTGCGTTTCAAGATTGTTAAGCCGCGCACTCGCAGCGGCTGGCGACAATCCCAACTTGCGACCCGCCGCCGAGATAACTCCTAAGTTTGCCGCTTCGACAAACAGTCTAATATCACCAATATTCTGCATCATTATTCCAAATAATTTGATAATAGCTCAAACAATAGACCAATTATCAAAAAGATAAAACAGATGAATAATATTCCCTTAGATAGTCATTTATTCATTAGGAGATAACCAAAATGCCAACGAACAATACCACTCAGACAACACTTTTTTCACCGCTAACATTTTTAGAACAAGAACGACCACATCGTGTTGTTATGGCGCCAATGACTCGCGCTAGAAGCACTCAACCAGGTGATATTCCAAATCAAATGAATGCGATCTATTACGCACAACGCGCATCAGCAGCGCTTATCATTACCGAAGCGACGCAGATCTCACCGCAAGGAAAGGGTTACTCTTTTACTCCTGGAATTCACAGTGCAGAACAAGTGGAAGGATGGCGCTTAGTGACGAAAGCGGTTCATGCCAAAGGCGGTAAAATATTTCTACAACTTTGGCACGTTGGCCGTATGTCTCACCCAGATTTTCACCAAGGAGATTTGCCTGTAGCCCCTTCCGCGGTGCCATTTGAAGGACAAATATGGAAAGTAGACCCTACCACCAATAGAGGAATCATGGTCGATTGCCCAACTCCTAGAGCATTAAGCAAAGAAGAAATTGCAGCCATCATCAAGGATTTTCGACAGGCGGCACAAAATGCAATAGATGCAGGTTTCGACGGTGTTGAAATTCACGGAGCAAACGGTTATTTGATCGATCAATTTCTTCGCACCACCTCCAACATTCGACACGACGAATATGGCGGCTCACGAGAAAACCGTCTGCGTCTCCTAAAAGAAGTAGTTATTGCAGTGGCCGACCAAATAGGTCCACAGCGCACAGCCATCCGCTTAGCGCCGTTTTTAACCGCACGAGGTATGAATTGCCCAGATATTTTACCAACAATTAGCGACGCCACTGAGTTCTTAAATTGTCTAGGCATTGCCTATCTACACCTTGTCGAGGCTGATTGGGACGATGCACCAACGTTCACCGAATCTTTTAGACAAACAATACGCCAAAATTTCAGTGGTCTAATAATAGTTGCTGGTAAATACGACCTTCCTAGCGCGGAATGGGTCATCTCAAATGGCTATGCTGACCTAGTTGCTTTTGGGAGAGACTTTATAGCGAATCCAGATTTACCGAGACGTTTAGAGCAAAACTTACCTCTTGCCTCCTTCGACGGATCGACGCTGTTTAGCGGTTCTGAGATAGGATACAGTGATTACCCAGCGTGGGGAGAAGATAATATCTAATACGAAAACTCACCTGTCATAAAGCGAGAGTCTGTCATGCAATATGACAGGCTCTCAAACTAATAAAAACTGATAAAATCTCAATCAATCAGCTTGTTGTTCTCGTCGAAAAAGGGAAACGGTCCTGCCGACTTTTCTCCTGACTCAATGTAACTGATATGACTCACTACACTATCTAGTCCAAGTTTAAATAATTGAATGGCTGGCGGCTCCAAGGAAAACTTCGATGGCGCATTGGGGTTTAAATCCAAGGTCACGGCATGGCTATGAGATGGTCCAACCCAAACCGGCAAGCCATTCCATGTGGCGTATATGGCACGATGTAAGTGCCCTGCTACCAAACCTTTGACTTGTTCATGGTGTTGAAGCACTTGCCATAGAGCATCGTCATTGAGAAGTTTTTGCACATCCATATGATCAATGCCCACCTTCATCGGCGGATGATGAAGAAAAATCATTGTCGGCAATACGTTTTGTTCACAAAGCTTGGCATCCAACCAAGCTAACGATTCTGGCGTTAGTCTTCCATAAGGTTTACCTAAGACAGAGGAATCCAGACCAATTAAATGGTAGCCATCGACTAATTGGGAAAAATGGCAGTATTCAGGGTGATCAAAACTCGCAAATCCATCGAAAGCTACACGAAGGTGATCCCTGTGATCATGATTACCAGGGATCACTTTAACAGGCGCCTTAAGTTTTTTTAGCTCAGGAACTAAGACATCGTATTCTTCAGGCGTACCAAAATCGCCTAAGTCACCGGTTACCACCACCCAATCAGGTTGAGGTGATAAAGCATTTATATGACTTACTGCATTTTTTAAGCACTGCAAAGTATCTACTTTTTGATAAGCGATTTTGCCATTCTTTTTGATGTGTAAATCGGTTAACTGAGCAATTAGCATACTACTTCCTCCGATCCAAGATTAGGCAACAACACAAGACATAAAGGTGGAATCACTAAGCCAACCCGATCACCTTTGCTGTAGCGCTTTCGCTCAAAACAATCCACATGTACCAACTCCTTCACCCCTTCGACGCTGACTAGCACTCGTGTTCTGTCTCCTAAAAACACGCTATGTGAAACAGCGCCTTTTAGCGTGGCATCTTCAAACGAAGTTAATCGCACATCTTCAGGACGCGTCATACAACGGATTCGCTCGCCCTCTTTGTAGGTGGAATACAAGGTTTCAGGTAACGGAATAAAATTCGATCTAAAAGACAGGGCTTGACCATTCAGCAGGCCATCAAAGTGGTTCATCTGACCAATAAAATTCGCCACAAACTCGCTTTTAGGCGATAAATAAACCTCTTCTGCCGTACCAATTTGCGCAATTTCACCACGATCCAAAATAGCAATACGATCCCCCATTGCCATGGCCTCTTCTTGGTCGTGAGTCACATAAACAGCCGTAATGCCTAAACGTTTCAACAAGGCATTAATGTCCGTTCGCAAGCGTTTTTTCAGTAAGGCATCCAAGGCAGACAAAGGCTCATCGAGCAAGAGCACTTCAGGTTCGGTAATAATGGCACGCGCCAAAGCGACTCGTTGACGCTGACCACCCGATAACTGATCAATGCCACGGTGGGCGTAAGGTTCTAGATCAAACAGCTCAAGCATTTCTTGGACTTTTTTCTCTTTTAACTCTTTGCTTTCACCACGTACTCGCAATCCATAAGCGATGTTCTCGCTCACGTTCATATTGGGAAACAAGGCATAGGATTGAAACACCATGCCGACTCGACGTTGTTCGATGGCAACGTTGGTGACATCTCTTTCACCAAACAAAATTTGGCCGCCTTGATCACAAAACTCTAAGCCAGCTATAAGGCGCAACGTCGTGGTTTTGCCACAACCTGAAGGCCCAAGTAAAACTAAAATTTCACCCTTTTCAATGTGTAGATCCAAGGGTTTCAAGGCCAATGTGCCATCAGAGAAGGTTTTCTGAACCTGCTTTAAGGTGATCGCTACACTTGTTGATGCATTTTTCATTATGTTACTCATCTTGTTTATTCGTAGATGCGTTTAAATCCGGATTAAGCAGTGCGTTTGGGTTTGCGATTCAACCACTGCGCGGCGATCAATAAAGGCAAAATCATTCCTAGAAAAATCAACGTATAGGCTGAGCTGACTTCCAAACGCATGGAGGCATATGAATCCGCCAAACCAACTGGCAAGGTCTTTGTCAGTGGTGTATGCAACATCCACGTCAGGTTAAATTCCCCAGCGGATAAAGTCAGTGTCATCAAGATGCCACTGACAATCCCTGTTTTGCAATTGGGCACGATGACATGAAAAAAACGCTGCCAAAAACTCGCCCCCAAACTGGCAGCTCCTTCTTCCAACACACGAAAGTTAATGCTTTGTAAAACCGCCAATACTGACTTCACCATGAAAGGCAAAGTGAAGATCACATGCCCAACTAAGATAAACAGCCAACTCATGCGAAATTCACTGATACCGCCATAAACAGAAATCAGACCAAGCGCAATTGCCATACCGGGAATGGCGATGGGTAGCGTCAAGCATTCATCCAAAAACGCTGATAATTTGCTCCGTGTACGCGCTAAATAATACGCACAAGGCACCCCGACACAGAGATTCACCAAAGTGGTCACCAAGGCAATTTCCATGGTTAACCAAATGGTATCGGAATACAGTGTCCACACCTGCTCAACCCATCGAAGAGTCAGGCCGCTCTTAACGCCAACAAAATAGTTATTCGTTAGGCCTGCCGTGATCGACATAAAGATCGGCACAATCAAGAAAGCACAAACGAGCAAGGTGAAAGCAAGCTGCAAATAAAAATACATCCCCTTTTTCATATCAGCCTCCCATTCCTAATGACGAACCACCTTGGCGACGCGCGATGGTCAAACACAACCAAGTAATAAACCCAAGAATCAAGCTCAATGCCGCTGCCATGGCAAAGTTCGCGTTTAGAGTAAATTCGGTATAAATCGTCATGGGTAGAACGTTCAGATTGGTCGCCAAGGTAAACGCTGTACCAAAAGCGCCCATGGAAGTGGCAAAACAAATAGAGCCAGAGGAAATCAAACCCGGTGTTAAAGCAGGCAAAGTCACATCTCGTAATAACTGCCAGCGATTAGCGCCTAACGAGCGGCCCGCTTCGATCAAGTTATGATCCAGTTTCTCTGCCGCGCCCATTACGGTAAGCACGACACGAGGAATGGAGAAGTACAAATAGCCAATAAAAAGACCTGAAATAGAATAGGCAAGCGTCCAGCGTTCACCCGTCAGAGCAAGACCAAGTTCAGCAAATAAACCTTGTCGTCCCGCCAACATAATGACAAAAAAACCAATCACCACACCGGGAAACACTAACGGAAAACTCAACATGGCAACCAATACAGATTTGCCCTTAAATTCATAGCGAGTCAAAAATAGCCCGACGATGGTGGCAATCACCAAACTGGCAATGGTCACCACAGCAGACAGTAAAAAGGTCGACCAAAGGCTTTTTAAATACATCGGCTTGGTCAAGATGTACCAATAGCTAATGCCATGCTGCTCAGCCAATGAAAGCCATACCAGCTTCGCCATTGGCAATAGAAAAAATGCCAGACTGACAATCAGCGCGGGAATAATTAATAGAGAATATTGTCTGTTTTTCTTCATAAAAATATTTCGTTACATGATTTCTTAAATACGAGCGAGTAAATAAAAGAGCGGCATACTTCCCGCTCTTTTCATCATTACATTAACGAACTTCGTTTAAATATCGCTGAGCAAAACCACTTTGAGCCTCTGCCATCTTGGCAAAGTCCACGGTTTTGGCGCGTTTATAATCCGACTCAGGTAAGAATTTCGCTTCAATTTCAGGCGTCATTGCAGTGGCAATGACAGGACGAAGGTAGGCTTCAGCCCATACTTGTTGACCCTTATCCGATAAAACAAAATCTAATACTTTGTGGCCATTTTCTGGATGTGGCGAGTTCTTCACCGCACTCATCACATAAGGCACAACAACAGAGCCTTCTTGAGGAATGACAAACTGCACATTCGCACTGTCTTTGTATTTAGCGCGGTATGCGTTGAAGTCGTAATCAAGAAGAATCGGGATTTCACCGGATATGACACGAGCGTAAGCGGTTTGCTTCGGAACAATCGGTTGGTTCTTAGCCAACTTTTTGAAGTAATCAATTGCTGGGGTAAAGTTGCTCATATCACCGCCAAAAGATTGGTTAATGGCCACCGCACTGGCATAACCAACGAAGGCACTAGTCGGATCAAGATAAGCGACCATTCCCTTGTATTCTGGCTTTAAAAGGTCGTTCCATGATTGTGGAACGGGTCTACCATCTAACGCGTCTTTATTAACAAAAAAGCCAATAGTGCCAGAATGGATCGCGAACCAACGACCTTGAGGATCTTTCAAGCCTTGAGGGATTTTGTCCCAGTTTTTCGGTTTATAGGATGCAACAACGCCCTTTTCTGCCGCTTTGATACCAAAAGACACACCGTAATATACCACATCGGCCACGGGGCTATTTTCTTCTGCGACTAATTGCGACAAAGACTGACCCGAGTTTTTGTTATCCATTGGAATGGAAATACCTAGATCCTTTTTGATCAGTTCAAGCTGTCCACCCCAATTCGCCCATTCCGGTGGACAGTTATAACAAATTGCATCCGCTGCGTAAGACGCTCCTGCTGTTAGTCCTAACGATAGAACCGCCAGTTTAGAAACCTTTTTAAAGATACTCATCGAACTTTCTCCTTCTATTTAAAGAACGTTTCGCATTATGGATGGCTGACATTCAGCCACGGTTCCCACAAAGTGGGTTTGGTAATCTAACTTTCTTGCTAAAGACAACGCTGATTTATGCTTAGCGTTAAACAACAAATCCACAGCACATAGCCCCATATCATGATGCGGCACCTGAATCGTGGCCAATGGGGGATACAGAATTTGCCCCAACGCCATACCATCAAAGCCAACGACTGAGACGGTTTCTGGCACAAGAACACCTTTTGTCTTGAGGTGATTTACTAGTTTTAACGCCAACAAATCATTGCTGCAAAACCAGGCAGTTGGTGCGCTTGAGGAATCAAAAAGAGACGATTGGGTTTGATCAAATGGTGTTAAGGCGTATTGATCGACTTCGACCAACTGCACAGAAGATAAAGATGAATCTTTTTTCAAACACTCGGTAAAGCCCAAATATCGCTGTTTGGCTCTATCAGAAGATTGAAAACGCCCTGCCACCATGCCAATTCGTTTGTGTTCGAGCGCCAAGAATTGTTCTGCGACTTCGCTGCCTGCTTGATAGTTATCGACATACACGCAAGGCTCATCTGACGATTGGTTATGTACGAGACAAAAAGGAAAGTTGAACTCGCGTAATAAAGACAACGCTTCGTTGTCTTCTACCGAGGCGGTGGTCAAAATCACGCCTGCGACACGCTGGCGAATCAAGTCGATAATCGCCTGCTTTTCAAGACTACGTTCATATTGGGTATCAACAACAATGACGGAATAGCCGAAATGGCGAGCTCGCTTCTGTATCCCCGACACAATTTCAGAAAATACTGGATTAAGTAAACTTGGGATCATTACCCCGATAGTAGGGTTGTGATTCCAATCCACCTGTTTAAAAGCCTGATTAACATCATAGCCAGTTAGTTCAACCACTTTTTCAATACGAGCACGCGTTACTTCATTTAACGGACCGGTATTATTTAAGCATCGAGAGACAGTCGCAGGTGAAACACCCGCTAACGCTGCAACATCTTTGATGTTCATGATGACCTTCTTCGACAACAATAAGATGCAGCGAAGTATAGAAATCATAAGTGACGAATTTGTGACAAAAAAAGACACTTGCCTGCAAATTGAAAGATTTTAAATGCTATTTACTAGGTATTTAATAGAAGTTATCAACTGAAACGCTATCGTTTCATAGAAAAACGATGCATTAAAAAGATTAAAAAATAAACAAAATTAATCTCAAATATACGAAAGCCAACCATCAAAACTAATGACAGTTGGCTTTTGGGAGGGTGACTTTTGCTTTTAAAACTTTTTAGAACTTATAAGTAGCAGAGATGTAATGAGATAAACCTGAAGATTTAAAGCTTGATGAATCTTTAATACCATAAACATCTTTATAAATTTTCAAACCATAACCCAATGCATACTGCTTAGAATGCCAATACAAACCTTGAAACGTCGCTCCACCATCAGTAGCGGTTACATAATCACTATCCATACCAAACTGATAATCCACATAACCTTGATACGCTAAAAATGAACCACCATCAAAGTTCATAATAGGTTTAAACCAGTTTGCCGAAAACTGATAGCCATTCCAACCATTTCGACTACCAAAACTTTGATCATATAAAGCATATAAGTTCATACCTACTTTACCAAACCAAGGCATATCGACGTCCGCACCTAGACCTATAAAGGAATTATTTGTACCATTTTTACCTCCATCTAAACTAAACAGAGTTGATACATAAAGTTCTTGTACTGCACCAAACGACAGATCTTTTCCAGTCATACCATCTAATGAAAAACGAGGCGCTAACTTGAGGAACATCTTGTCATCGTCAGATTTATCATTACTATCGGTTGAGGTCACATTGAATATATCAAGGTACCCATATAGATCAACAACACCTGAACGACCACCAAATTCCATTTCAAGATAATCATGATTTGATTCGCCTGGTAGCTCGTCAAATGCGTACATCAAATTGAATTGTCGCCAAGAATAATCATTTTTATGAATATCATCTGAATAATCTGCAGCAAATCCTGTGCTAGCAAGAAGCAAAGTAGAAAGACCTAAAAGTGTTTTACTCATTCGTTTCCCCTCAATCAATACTGTGTTTTCAATGTGAATAAAATATGACCGAATGGTCAGAATTATGCATATTACAGTTTTTTAAAGGTGACGCAATTCAATTTAAATATTGTTAAATATAAATTTAAATTGCACAAAAATGGGAAAAGTTGAGCTTTTATTGCACCAAAATGGAATATTAAAAAATAGTATAGAAGACAGACCCTAAGACCTAAATATCGAAAATTATAAATATTTTATACATTTCAATGCGCAGTTTTAGTGCGACATTCTAAAGCTTTGATTTTTCTCGCTGGACCAGAAAAATCAAAATTCAAGATTATTATCATGAAGTACGAGCTTATTACGACCTTGCTTTTTAGCAAGATAAAGAGCTTGATCTGCATGTTGGTAGATTTGACTGAAGGTGGTTTGTCGCTCTCCTTCATTGTGGTAAAGACCTGTACTGAGTGTGATGTGAATCAAAGCACTATTGTTCACCTTGATTTTAGTTTGCTCAACTGTTTGGCGAATTTCCTCACAAATTTTTATCGCTTCATTTTGTGTCTTATCTAAAAACAGTATGCAGAATTCCTCTCCGCCAAGTCGAGCGACAAAACTAGGAGCTGAAATAGAGTGTTCAAGTATATTGGCGATCACTTTGAGGACTTCATCGCCCGCTGGGTGGCCATACAAATCGTTTATTTTTTTGAAAAAATCTAAATCTAAAATAGCAAAGCCAATTTTTTTTGGTCTATTAAGCAGAGCCGTTTGCGCCTTTTCAGTAATAAAACGTCGATTAGGTAATTGTGTCAAATGGTCTCTATTATTTTGTATGATCAGGATTTCTTTGTGTTGATAAAGACGAATCAACGCAAACAAAAGGGCCGAAACAACCACCAGTATTGTGGCAATCAACCCCCAAATTAAAAACGTAAGCTCAGTCTTTAGACGACGCTCCACATCGGAAGCAGTTTGAATCATATCGTGTAACCCATCATAGGTCAGAGCCAGATCTAACTCTAATTGTTTAAGTTGCTTTACTAGTATGTTTTTTGTACTTTTGTCTTGTTCGAATAACACAATCTGTTGATTTACTGTTGGCAAAATCATATTAACTTCGCTTAGCACTCCTATACTATCGGCATAAACAAAGTCCTCAATTGTACTGTCACGTATCTTTCTATCGATTAGAGGAGATCGATATTGGATTCGTAATATGACTTTTTCTAACTCTTGCACATCAAAAAATGGGCTATCTGTTTCTAAATAGTACAAAGAGCGCTTCAAAAGATGAACATCTTCTTGAGCCTGAGTGATATCAATAGCCAGAGCCGTAAAATTCGAACCAAGCAACTGCCTAGATTGCTGTTGAAAATAAGATACAGCCCAAATACAAAGGCTTAAAAATAGAATAAAAACTAGCCAGATTCTGACTTGTATTTGCTTAATTCTGGTTGTCATCATTGGATTAATATTTCGTTGAGTGCCCAAATCCAGTAGTTCTTACTTTCCGTAAGGTGTGAAGCAAGACCAACATCAGATGGAATAATTAACAACAAGGGACCTAAATTATTAGGAGGAATAGGCAAACCATTTAAACGTGTCACCATTAGATACTGTTTTCGATCCCTATTTTCTTTTGTAATAAACACTTCGTAGCCATCTATAGCAATGAAGCGCAGCCTTGGCGCATCGTTTAAGCCGTATTGTTTCAACAAATCAATCAGCCAAACACCACTAAAGCGTCCTTGAGGACCATCAAAATGAACCATTTCAGAAGTTTCAAACATAGGCAATGACTCTATATCTGCCATAGAGATCAAGACTTCTTGGCCAGGCATTCCTAAAGTAAGCACAGGCGATATATCAGAAGATGGGGGGAAATCACTAGAATGGACTTCTACTGAATAAGCTGGGATGGTTAAAAACGAAGACAATACCAATATCAAAAATTGCCGAATAGAACAGAAGTTGATGACTTTATAGGCTTTTGTTTTGAACAAGACACAACTCAAAAAAAATTTCATAAATCCCCTTCTGAGTTTGCATCACTTGATGACGATGTCATTGAACGAATGTATATAGTACTGTTTTTTTCATCCTTATCCTGTTTTGTATCGTAATTTTTTGTCTAGGTTTTTAAAGCATGAGTATCCAGTGCAACTAGCGAGGAGCATGCCGATATAGCAATAAGACCTTTGGAACTTGTATAAAGACAACTCTATTAAGCACTAACAACCACCCGATTTCGACCTTGCTCTTTAGCTATATAGAGAGCGGCATCGGCACGGTTAAGCACTTGCTCATAATGACTATCATCTATTTTATACGTAGCAATACCAAAACTCGCCGTAATATAAAGACCATCGATCATTTCTTCTTTTTCAAGTTCTTCACGTAAAGTTTCGGCAACGCTTCGTGCTTCCTGAGCACTTGTATTTGGTAACAACACAGTAAACTCTTCCCCCCCAAATCGAGCGACCATGCCTTTAACACCAACTTGTACAGCAAGCAATTTCGCCATTTTCTGAAGCACGATATCCCCAACAGTGTGGCCATATGAGTCATTCACTTTTTTAAAGTGATCAGCATCAACCATAATAACGGCAAACGAACGCTTAGACTCTTGCGCTAAACGATATTCATCAAGTAAGGCTTCGTCTAATGCTAAGCGGTTATAACTGTGCGTAAGCGGATCTTGTCGAACAATAGCTTCTAGGGATCGATTACTGGCTTCTAACTCAGCCGTTCGAGTACGAACCTTTGTTTCTAACGTCATGTTCATTTGCATTAAAGACTGCTCTCTTTCCAACAAGGAAGACATCATTTCCTGCAAAGAACGACTTAAACTGGTTACTTCACTTAGCTTGCTGTCGTCTTGAAAAGTAGCCTTTCGATTTCCTTGCTGAATACTTTTTGCCGTGAGAGCCAACCGCTCTAATGGACGACTCAATGTACTCGCAAATTGATAAGCTAATAACATACAAAACAAAGTCGAGAATACACCAAGAAAAAATAATAACTTATGAACTTCTTTGACTGCTGACATGGCAATAGACAAGGGTTGACGTACAACGATTTGCCAACCAAGATTTGTTGATTCTGGAGAGCGTACAGAGACTAAACTGGTCAGGTATTCTTCGTCATCTTGCCAAAGCAAAGATTTAAATTGTCCATTAACAGGGAGTGCTTTTGGTACTTCAATATCGTTAGGAAAATGACTATCTGGATATAAAACCCTATGTTCATTATCGATAATAAAGATATCGATACCTTTTCTTTTCGAAGCTTCAGTCAAGGAAGATAATAAAACCTCTCTAACCCAGGCCCAATCTGCATGGGTCGCGACTACACCTTTCAACTCACCGTTTTCACCTATTACAGGTGCAGCAAAATCGACAAAGCGAATAGGTGCACCGCCTTTCGGCTTAGGCAGCAAATTTTCAAGCAATAACGCTTTATGCACATTCCCAATAAAAGGACCTGATCGACCATTAATAAACCAAGGTCTCTGGCTAACATCTGCCCCTTTCAATACTCCATTACTTGACGCTAATACCACACCATCAACATTAGCGAAACCAATCCAAGCATAATCTTTATAAGAGTTTTTAATTTGATCAATGGCATGTTGTAACTCGCTTAGATCTTGATTTTCATACAAAGAAGAGCGCATGCTAAGTAACAGAATTTCTCGCTCACGCTCCATTAAATTAGCCGACAACATATTTGAAATAGATTGACTGATACTCACTAGAGCTTCGCCACTGGCTGTTGAAAGACGCGTAGAAGTAAGTTGATAAAAAGAGGTAACAAGTACCAGACTTAGGGAAAGTAGCAAGCCTCCAGATAATAGAGTAATGCGCTTTCTAAAAGTATCGAAACCTCTTAGTGTAGTGGTCAAGTAAAACTGGCCACGGTTTTAGAGTTTTCCCAATATAATCGTTCTGATTCATTGGGTGATAACCCACCATTATACTGATGGGG
>NZ_FQVF01000049.1 GCF_900129155.1 Marinomonas polaris DSM 16579 | reverse complement strand
TACCGTTAAACTATCGACTTCTTTTGATACGGCAAGTGCTGATGATATTGGCACCATGACGGCGAGTTATGTTGATGAAAACGGTCAAACTCAATCATTGGTGATTGGTTCTGATGGTTCTCTTACTGTTCCTGCTGGCGTTACGAAAGTTACTTTAAATGTTCCTACCATCAATGATTCTGTTTATGAAGGTAACGAAAAATTTACTATCAGTGTAGAAGGTGTGACTGGTGTTGATGCAGCAGATAGTGCAACCACGACTATTATTGATAGTGATGGCGTACCGACGGTTAGCGATGTGAGCTCGGCGGTAAATGCCGATGGAAACGCGGTGATTGAAGGTGAAGACGCGGTGTTCACCGTGAGCCTAAGCAACGCGAGCAGCACGGCGCAAACGTACGATTTTAGCTTGACGAACGGCACAGCGGGCAGCAATGACTACGATACAGACCTATCAAATGTGACGTTTAGTGGTGGAGTTACTTACGATGCCAGCACAGGAAAGATTACTGTGCCAGCAGGTGTTACTGAGTTTACAACGACAGTATCAACGACAGATGACGGCATCAATGAAGGTAGTGAAACTTTTACTTTGAATGTAGGTGGTGTGTCTGGTGTTGCAACCATTATAGATAATGATCTTTTAGCTCCAACAGTGGCGATTACAGAAGATATAAATAATGATGGTCTAATCAATAAAGCTGAACTATCTGGTGATGTTGATGTGAAGGTGAGCTTACCAGCGGGAGCTTTGGTAGGTGATACCATTACAATAACTGATGGCACTACACCCCAAAGCATTGTTTTAACCGCTGCACAAATAACGGCTGGGTTCGTAACGACAGCCTTCGCAAGTCCAGGAGAAGGTAACACGATCATTGTAAGTGCGACCTTAAGTGATCAATATGGTAATACGTCTCCAGCTGGTACAGACAGTGCGAAGGTTGATACTTTTATAAGTACACCAGTAATCGATTTAACTTCTTCAAGTGATACTGGTGATTCTTTAGTAGACAATCTAACAAATGACACCACCTCCATATTCACTCTTTCTAATATTGATAGTGATGTGACCCTTGTTGAAGTATTCAACGGCACAACAAAATTAGGTGATGCAGTACAAGCAGCAGATGGTAGTTGGAGCTTTACCGCAACCAATGGGCATTTAGCTGAAGGTGCTAACACTCTTACCGTTAAAGTGACTGATAATGCCGGCAATACAGCGACTTCTACTCCACTAGATGTCACTTTAGATACGCAAGCAAGTGCCTCTATTAGCATTGATACAATAGCTGGTGATGATGTACT
>NZ_FQVF01000034.1 GCF_900129155.1 Marinomonas polaris DSM 16579 | reverse complement strand
GACACATAATACGATAAAGCATCAGCAATGATGAACATCGGTTTGATACTTGGTTATCGCTATTTCAAAAAAGAATTGTTAAAGATCCAAGCACGTATTCGCGTGTTTTGAGACAAGCTAACGATAAAACGTCAGCGCACAACACAGTGCACCTCAGAACAAACGCAAAACGAATTGCTTGACGATCATAGAGGCGTTGAACCACCTGATCCCATCCCGAACTCAGAAGTGAAAAGCGCCATCGCCGATGGTAGTGTGGGAGATCCCATGTGAGAGTAGGTCGTCGTCAAGCTTTATATTAAGAAGGCCCTGATAGCTAACGCTGTCAGGGCTTTTTTTCGTCTCAAGGAAAGTTCAGCAGACTGCTGACTGCAGGAAATCACCTATGGTGATATGCCTTCCTCTGTCTACTTTTGCCCATCTAGATTCTAGGCCTTCGCCTTACTATTAAATGAGCTTGCGCCTGTTTCGTACCTTAACGCGTGAGCGCTAATTATATGTAAGTTAATGGACATTTTTTATAAAGACTTCAGGAGGGTGCTAGAAGTAACGATGCTAGGTTTTCGGAAATAGTTGATGACTAGTTTGGTTGTTGTGCGTGAAGGTTTGTTAATAGCGGGTGACAAGATGTGTTAAATAATTTTGGGGATAAGCCTAGATTTTATTCACAAAAAAAGCCCAGCTCGGAGCTGGGCTTTGTGTATAGCTATTTGTTTGACTACCTAGTGTTATCTGCTAATTCGCTGAGTAATGCTCTCTGAGCACTGCGATACTCGCCTTTTCTTGGCTTTGACAACTGATACGATCCATCACTTTGAAGAATCCAGCTTTGAGTATTATCTGTGAGATAATACTCAAGTTCTTTTTTCACTCGGCGTGTTTGTTTATAGTCCTGAAGAGGAAAGGCTACTTCAATACGGTTGTTTAAGTTTCTATCCATGCCATCAGCACTAGATAGATAAACCTGTGGATTACGGTTGTTGTAGAAATAATATACACGAGTGTGCTCTAGGAACCTTCCTATGATACTTCGCACTCGAATATTAGAGGATATCCCTTTGATGCCTGGACGTAGTGTACAGATGCCTCGAACAATTAGGTCGATTTTTACACCTGCTTGAGACGCCTTATACAGAGATTGAACAAGTCTCTGCTCAGTTAAAGAGTTCACCTTAATTATGATACGAGACGGATCGCCTTTCAGTGCGTTTTCGGCTTCTCTATTTATCATGTCCAGCAAACGGTCACGAAGTGTGAAAGGAGCATGTAGTAGTTTTTTCACTTTCAACTCTTTACTCATACCTGTGAGTTGCTGGAAGACGCGATGTACATCGTCCCCAATTTCTTTATCACAAGTCATAAAGCTATAGTCGGTGTAAAGACGAGCGTTACCTGCGTGGTAGTTACCAGTTCCCAGGTGAACATAGCGAGTCAGATCTGCACCTTCTCTACGGACGATCAGAATCATTTTCGCATGTGTTTTATGTCGAACAACGCCATAGACAACAATCGCGCCAGCGTCTTGTAAGCGGCTTGCCAAGGCTAAGTTTTCAGCTTCGTCGAAACGAGCACGTAATTCGATAACGACAGTGACTTCTTTGCCGTTTCGAGCTGCTTCAACTAATGCATTGGCAATTGGTGAACGCGAACCTGTTCTGTATAGAGTTTGGCGAATTGCTACAACGTTTGGATCTTTTGCTGCTTCGCTTAATAAATCGATAACAGGTGAGAAGCTCTCAAACGGATGCATTAATAGATAATCACGCTGGCGAATAGCCTCGAATAATCCGCCAGAGCTGGCTAGTTTTCTAGGCAAACCCGGTGAAAAAGGAGGGTACATCAGGTCTGGACGATCAACGAGTTCTAGTACTGCCATAAGACGGCTCAAGTTAACTGGACCATCTATGCGATATAAATCTTGCTGTTCTAAATCAAATTGTTTAAGCAAAGAATCGACGATATGAAGAGGGCAGTTTTCGGCGATTTCTAATCGTACCGAGCTACCGTAATGTCGACTTTGTAATTCTGTGCGCAGCGCACCAGCCAAATCGACACCAATATCGTCGGAGTCTACTTCTAAATCAGCATTACGAGTCAGACGGAATTGAAAGCAACCTTTGACTGTCATGCCGGGGAATAACTGATCAGCATGGGCGTGAATGATGGAAGAAAGGAAAACTAGATTATCGCCACCTTCACAAACGTCATCTGGTAGTTTAACCAAACGAGGTAGCGAGCTTGGCGCTGGAACAATGGCAAGTCCATTCTCACGGCCAAAGGCATCACGACCTTCCAATTCAACAACAAAGTTAAAGGTTTTGTTTGCTAGTCTTGGAAACGGGTGTGCTGGATCGAGCCCAATTGGGCTGATGATAGGCAGCACATTGTCACGAAAATAGCGTTTGACCCAAGCGGCTTGTTTCTCATTCCATACGGTACGACGAATAAACTTAACGTTTTCATTCGCCAGTTTAGGCAAAATAATATCGTTGAGAATACGGTACTGACGACGTACTAGCTTGTGAGCTTGTTCGCTAATTAAGCCAAGTACTTTTTTCGGGTGCATGCCATCAGGACCATTTTTTTCACGGCTGTATTCTAATTGGCTTTTTAAACCCGCTACGCGGATTTCGAAAAATTCGTCCATGTTTGAGCTGAAGATACACAGAAACATCAATCGGTTTAAGATTGGATGATTTTCATCCATGGCTTGTTCAAGAACACGTGCGTTAAATTGTAAGTGACTTAACTCGCGGTTGAAGTAGAGCTCTGGATCAGCCAGATCAATCTCTTCAGGTAGGCGTTCTTCAATTGCTACCTTATTAGGATCTTGTGGTTGTTCCGGAATGGGCTCTAAAACAAGCTCTGCATCCAACTCTAAAGGTGGACTAGGAATGGTTTCTTTTTTATCTATTTCGTTCACCGACTGCTCAGACATGCGCTTTAATTCTCTCTAAATACCGTTTTATTGTGTTGTTGGTATCATTGTTCCTTTGCCTACAGTATGTAGGCATATACTAACAAATTACACCAACGCAGCCTGCTGGTCACCGATTCTGTGTGTTTATTTGTACTAAAAGTCGTTAGCTTTTAGTTTTCAGCAGGCGTGCTACATCTTTTGCAAAGTAAGTCAGGATGCCATCTGCACCAGCGCGTTTAAATGCTAGGAGTGATTCCATCATTACCGTATCTTTATCTAGCCAACCATTTTGAAAGGCGGCCATGTGCATTGCGTACTCTCCGCTTACTTGATAAGCAAACGTCGGCACTTCAAGTTCTGTTTTCACTCGGCGTACGATGTCTAAATAAGGCATGCCAGGTTTTACCATGACCATATCAGCACCTTCCTCTATATCTAGCATCACTTCGCGGATGGCTTCGTTAGAGTTAGCTGGGTCAATTTGGTACGTAAATTTATTGCCTTTACCAAGGTTGCCGCTTGAGCCAATAGCGTCACGGAATGGACCGTAATATGCCGAAGCGTATTTGGCTGCATATGCCATGATCAGCGTATTAATAAAACCTTCGGCTTCAAGTTCGTCACGGATTTCACCAATTCGTCCGTCCATCATGTCAGATGGCGCAACTATGTCCGCACCTGCTTTTGCATGTGAAAGCGCTTGTTTGACTAGTATGTCGACAGTGATGTCATTCAGTACGTAGCCTGAATCATCAATAATGCCGTCTTGACCGTGAGTGGTGTAAGGATCTAGCGCTACATCTGTTAGCACACCAAGTTCTGGGAAAGCGTCTTTTAAGGCGCGAACAGCACGTTGTACTAAACCATTCGGATTGTAGGCTTCTTCGGCAAGTAAGGATTTTTTATCACTTTCGACAACAGGAAATAGCGCGATCGTAGGGATACCCAATTCGACAAGCTCTTTGACTTCTTCTAACAGTAAGTCGATAGAAAGGCGCTCAATGTTTGGCATGGAAGGAATGGCTTCGCGCACATTATTGCCTTCAATAATAAACATTGGGTAGATTAAATCGTCTGCAGTAAGGCGATGCTCGCGCATCAGGCGGCGAGAAAAATCATTTTTACGCATGCGGCGCATACGAGTGTATGGAAATGTCATCCAATATCTCTCCTTTTCGCTGTGTATGAATGTACTTTAGTATTGTTACAATATTAAGACAGTGCCAGATTAAAAGCTTTGTGTTAAGACAAAACTTTACGGATTTCTAGCACTTAGTCTTTGTTTATCCGTTCTTTTTTGGTTTAAGTTTAGATTAGTTGCGCTTCAGCTTCTTCAAGTTCCTCTTGTGCTTCGAACCACGCTTCTTCACTTTCAACTTGGGCTTTTTTCCATTTCGCCTCATCACTCAATAAACTTTGCAGTTTGTTTCTTTGATCGGCTTCGTAAAGGCTTGAGTCAGCCATTGCTTCGGCAATACGATCAAGATGTTCTTGTGCTGTTTGAACTGCCTTTTCATACTTCTCGATTTGTTTGCGCAGCGGACGTAATTTTTCGCGCATTTCAGCCGCTTTACGACGCTCTTCCTTACGATCCACTTTATCGATTTTATCTCCAGCTAACTCGCCTTTTTCAAGTTGCGCGGCGCTGGCTTGTCTTGCTTGTAACCATGCATGATAAGTTGGCAAGTCGCCATCGAAAGCTTGGATTTGATGGTCAGCGACAAGGTAAAATTCATCGACGGTACTGTTTAGTAAATGTCTATCGTGGGATACCAATAAAATGGAACCTGTGAATTCTTGCAAGGCTTCAGTTAATGCTTGGCGCATTTCGATGTCCAAATGGTTGGTTGGCTCATCGAGTACTAATAGGTTTGGTTTGGTCCAAGAAATTAATGACAAGGCCAAGCGTGCTTTCTCTCCGCCTGAAAAGCCTTTTACCGCACGAAGTGCATCGTCACCAATAAAACCAAAACCACCTAGGTAACGACGAATATCACTCTCAAGCACTTTTGGGGTGAGTCGTTGAATATGCAGTAATGGCGAGGCTTCTAAGTCGAGAGCGCTTAGTTGATGCTGTGAGAAATAACCGATTTTTAGGTTTTCTCCCAAGATGCGATCACCAGCCAAAATGCTAATTTCGCCAACAATGGATTTGATTAGCGTCGATTTACCAGCACCATTAGGACCAAGTAAGCCAATGCGTTGTCCATCTCGAAGGGCAAAGTTTGTATTGCCAAGCTGAACGGTTTTTGTGCCTGATTCTGATGTATAACCCAAGTCTGCTTGAGATAAATTAATCAACAATTGTGAGGTTTTCTCGGCCACAGGGATTGTAAATTCAAATTGCGAATCAATATGTGCTGGGCCGATAATTTCCATTTTCTCGAGCATTTTTAAGCGGCTCTGAGCTTGCTTGGCTTTATCGGCTTTGTAACGAAAGCGATCCACATATTGTTGTAGGTGAGCACGTTTCTCTTGTTGTTTTTCGTAGTTGGCTTGTTGTTGCGCTAAGTGTTCAGCACGTTGGCGTTCATAATCCGAGTAGTTACCTTTATAAAGCACCAATTGCTTTTGATATAGGTGAACAATATGACTACAAATACCATCTAAGAAATCACGGTCATGGGAAATTAATAATAAGGTACCGGGGTATTGGCGTAGCCAGTTTTCCAGCCACATGACAGCATCCAAATCCAAGTGGTTGGTTGGTTCGTCGAGCAAGAGCACGTCGGAAGGGCACATCAAGGCTTTGGCAAGGTTAAGGCGAATTCGCCAGCCGCCAGAAAAGTCAGACACGGGCCTCTGCATGTCTGTCATTTTGAAGCCTAGCCCTTGCAGAAGTGTTTCGCCTCTTGATTGAGCTGTGTAGCCATGAGCATTTTCATATTCACCTAGCCAACTTGCATGAGCATGATCGTCGCCACTTGCTTGTGCTTTGGCAATATTGTTTTCTATGTCTCTGAGTCGATCATCGCCATCTAGACAGTAATCCAATGCACTGCGTTGTGTTTCTTCAACTTCCTGAGCCATAAAAGCAATACGGCGTTGTCCCGGCAGAATAACTTCACCAGTATCAGCATGCAGTTCGCCTTTGATCATGGCGAATAAAGAGGATTTGCCTGCGCCATTAGCACCAATCAGACCGACTTTTTGACCTTCAAAAATGGTGAGGTCGGCTTCTTCAAGTAGGAACTGAGTGCCACGCTGTAAACTAACTTCAGTAAATTGGATCATAAAAACTAGGAATCTCTTATCTCTATTAATGAGAAGTGATGTTGGTCGTTTCAATAGAAAGTACAATACGAAACATTTTAGAGTGCTGCTAGACTAAACGAAATAGCAAGCGTGCATATTCACAGTACATTTCCCAGTTAATCACGGTTTAAAGTAGATGATTGATCGTCTCAAGGGTAAAATGGTAGCAATATTTATTTGAACTTTTTTAGTTAGGCTTTTCGGCCTGAACAAGGTGTGCTTTGTGAACAATGTAACCATAAACGAAATCCAGCGTTTTTCCTTTGATAATAGTAATGTTCGTGGTGAACGCGTGTTACTGAATGACGCTTATCAAGAAATCATTAAGCGTAAGCAATATCCGCTAGCGTTAGAAAAACTCCTTGGTGAGTTTGTAGCTGCAATCGCGTTATTAAGAGACATTGTCAAAATAGATGGTGTGTTATCTATTCAAGCTAAGGGCTACGGCTTTTTGTCGACTTTGATGACTGAGTGTGACGAGCATCAAAATCTTCGTGGCATTGCTCAATGGGATGAAAGCCAAGAAGTGCCAGAGGTTATTTCTTTAAAAGATGTACTTGAAGGTGGTTATTTAGCGATTACTATCCAACCACGTAATGGCCAGCGTTACCAAGGTATTGTCGAGATCGTTGGTGACACCTTGTCTGAATGTCTTGAACAGTATTTCTCTCAGTCTGAGCAGTTGCCAAGCCGAGTGTGGTTGGCGGCTAATGGCGCACAATGTGGTGGTTTGTTCTTGCAGCGCTTGCCAGAAGAACAAGCGAAAGAAGGTGATGAGGATGCTTGGGAGCGTTTGACTCATCTTGCTTCTACGGTTAAAGAAGATGAATTGCTTGGACTTGAAACTGGTGAGTTGCTTCATCGCTTATACCACGAAGAAGAAGTTCGTCTTTATGATACTAAAGTGATGCAATTCGGTTGTTCATGTTCTCGTCAGCGTACTTTAGATGCTGTGATGTCACTAGGCTCTGAAGAAATACGTGAGCTTCTTATTGAGCAAGGTAGCGTAAAAGTAGACTGCCAATTCTGTGCAGAAAAGTATGAATTTACCGAAGCCGATTTGGTTGATTTGCTTGGTGATCAAGCGAAAACTCACTAATTTAAAAGACTACAGACGCTAAAACGTGGCGTGATTGACAAGGTCGCGCCACGAAATAATACCAATGACATGATCTTCATTGTCTGTTACTGGTAAACAGGAAATATCTACTCGTTTTAGCCACGCCACAATTTCTTCTACTGGTGTTTCTGCTTTTACTGTAATGGGCTGGCGCGTCATCACTTGATGAGCCGCTCTATTTAAGGTGTCTAGATCCCTAGGTTGCTCTGAAGCACTGTCTATAAAAGGGCTGATTAGGCGCAACAAATCCCTGTCTGAGATAATACCAACCAGTTTATCCTTTTCCGTAACCGGAAGGTGATGAAAGCCATTCGTTTCCATAATTTGTCTGACATTGGGTAAGCGCTCATCCATGTCGACACAGATGACATTCTTTACCATGATATCTTGTGCTTTCATTGCCATACTCCCCAGTACCCTAAATTATAGAATTTAGTATATTTATACTGAACATTAATATTTAAATATAGTAGCCAAATCGAAGCATGTTTTTTCTTAATGTTGTTAACATCGCCTTTCTTGTCGCTAAAGTCAATAAAATGAGCGCTATCGTGAAAGTTGAAATGTGGATATATCTACATTCTTATACTAAGGTCTCAAGACATTATTTTTAAAATCCGTATAATTAACTCACACCTGCTCAGAATCCCTTATTAAGCTGATTTTCTATGGATTTTTGGCATACGAGCAAAGGCGTTCTGAGGAGAGGGTGGAGAAAGTAAAGCAGTGCATTCTGAAATATTACTGCTGGCCAAAAGCCTCTTTTCTACATCACTCTCAAATTCACAATTGGCTATGACACGGCGAAATCATATGACCTCAAATTCTGTAGACGTTTTACTAGTCGGGGGCGGTGCCATGAGCACCACCCTAGGAGTGTTACTAAAGCAATTAGACCCTAGCATGACCATATTAATGGTTGAGCGTTTGGGTAGTATCGCAAAGGAAAGTACCGATGGCTGGAACAATGCTGGTACGGGCCATGCCGCATACTGCGAACTTAATTATACTTCTGAAAATGATGACGGCTCCGTTAATATTGATAAAGCAGTTAAAATTAACGCTGCCTTTGAAATTAGTCTCCAGTTCTGGTCTTACCTTGTGAAACAAGGATTGATGCCGGCGCCACAAGAGTTTATTCATCGAGTGCCACATCAAAGCTTTGTGTGGGGGCAGCGCAATGTTGACATGTTAAAAGCACGTCATGCAGCAATGAGTGCTCATCCAGCTTTCAAAGAAATGCAATTCACTGAAGATCGTGAAAAAATGAGAGAATGGATGCCTCTTGTTATGAACAACCGTAATGACAGCGAACCGCTTGCTGCAACACGTATCGAACATGGTGCCGATGTAAACTTTGGTGCTATCGCTCGTAATATGAGCAAACATCTAGAGACCTTGGATAACTTCGAGTTGAGTTTGAACTGTGAAGTGAAAGATTTAAATAAACGCTCTGACGGTCGTTGGGATGTTGAAATTGAGCAAAATGGTGCGCGTAAAACTATTGACGCTAAATTTGTTTTCCTAGGAGCTGGCGGTGGTGCTTTGCCTTTGTTGCAAAAAGCAGAAGTGCAGGAAGGTAAAGGTTTTGGTGGTTTCCCTGTCAGTGGTCAGTGGCTGGTGTGTGAAAAACCAGAATTGGTTGAACAGCATTTTGCCAAAGTCTATGGCGCCGCTCCTATTGGTGCGCCACCTATGTCTGTGCCGCACTTGGATACACGTATCATCGATGGCAAAAAAGCTATTTTGTTTGGTCCATTTGCTGGTTTTACGACAAAATTCCTGAAAACAGGTTCATTCTTCGATCTGCCGAAAAGTGTTCGTTTTGACAATATCAAGCCGATGCTAAGTGTTGGTAAGAATAATATGGATCTAACTCGCTACTTGATTAGTGAGGTAATGCAATCTCATAAAGATCGCTGTAATTCATTACGTCAGTTTTTTCCTGATGCAAAGGATGAAGACTGGGAGCTTGCGTACGCTGGGCAGCGTGTTCAGATCATAAAGAAAGACGAAAAGTTGGGCGGTAAGCTAGAGTTCGGAACCGAAGCGATTACCACCGAAGATGGCTCTCTTGCTGCTTTGTTGGGTGCTTCGCCAGGGGCTTCAACAACGGTAAATACTATGATTGGTATTCTAGAGCGCTGTTTTCATGAGCGTGTAGCATCGCCTGAATGGCAAGCGAAAATGAAAGAAATGGTGCCTTCTTACGGTGAATCACTGGTAGAAAATACCGAATTACTTCTTTCTATCCGAGCGAATACTTTAGAGACTCTAAACTTAAAGCCTTAACGTAATTTACGTCGATAGGATAAGTTTTCAAAAGCTGGGAATCCCCAGCTTTTTTGTATATTACATTAATACCATCATTGTGAGATTGAATATGACAATAACCTTTGCTGAGCGCGCAGATCAGTTGTGTGACAGATTACGAGACATGGAGCATCAAGCGGAAGAAGGTGATCAGCTGTTTTACTGTGCATATCTTCTAGGGCTTTTGGGCTTACATAGCAGTACCGAAGGAGAAGGGCGAGATGAGTTCGATCATGCTTTCACTGGGATCTTGCAAGACACGCTGGAAGCCGAAGGTGTAACAGATGGCGATCAAGAGAGTATCCAAGCATTGTGGGAAACGGTAAGCTCCACAGCGGTTTAGTTATTGATATATCTATTTGAACAATAAAAAGGGAGCACCAAATAAGCTTATTTAGTGCTCCCTTTTTATATCTATCACTTTGTATTTCAATAAATGGTATTAGAGTACTGGTTTATCTGGGTGTGGTGCATAAGCAAAGACATCAGAAAAACAGTTTTCTTTGCTAAGACCTTTTAGTTCTAACTGGTCAAGTGTGCCATAAACCATGCCAACCGATCCGCTGATAAAAGCAACGCTTTTACTTAGATCCGGATGATCTGCTAGAACCGCTTCATACAACCAGCCGCTTCGACCGTGCCATTCGTCGCCTTTCTCATTCACTATGACGTCTAGTGTAAAAGGTGTGTATTTGTGGGCTTCTTCTAACCACTCTTGAGCAAAAACATCTTCTGGTGTTCTTAATCCCCAGTAGAATGACACATTGCCAGTGAAATTCTGCTCAACCAAATGGCTATACAGACTTTTAATCTGAGCAAAACCTGTTCCGCCAGCAATCAGCAAGATGTTTTCTGGGTTGGAGTCTAGGACACCATTAGCGATATGGCAGTCGCCACCTGGTGCTTTAATTGTAATGCTATCGTTGGATTTAATGTGCTCAACGACTTTGCTGGCAAGAGACGCAGAATCTGAAACAAGAACATATAACGTCAAATAGGGTAGTTCATGTGGTGCGCTACCGATGGAATAAGGAACTTGTTCGCCAGTTGGTAATGCCACTATTAGATATTGACCAGCTTCAAACGTTAGATCATCCACCTTTAAAGTAATTTGATATACATTTGGGTTGATTGATTCAACTGCGTTTACCGTCGCGGTAATCTCTTTCATTTAAACTACTCCAATATAAGTCACGCTCACCTTAAAGTGGTCGCGGTGGAATTAGGTTGATCATTTAAGTAAAAAAAAACCACTTCAGGAAGTGGCTTTTTTACCGCAGACTTCTTGCTGCAGAAATATCTACTTATTTATTTTTGCCTTTCATTGACTCAAAGAACTCATCATTAGTTTGAGTTACTTTTAGGCGGTCAATCAAAAATTCTGTCGCTGCTACATCTTCCATTGGATTCAATAGTTTACGAAGAATCCACATGCGCTGTAATTCATCTTCAGATGTTAGTAAGTCTTCACGACGAGTACCTGAACGACGAATGTTAATTGCAGGGAAAGTACGTTTTTCAGCAATTTTACGGTCTAGGTGCAATTCGGAGTTACCTGTACCTTTGAATTCTTCAAAGATAACTTCATCCATTTTGGAGCCAGTATCAACAAGCGCCGTTGCGATAATGGTTAAGCTACCGCCTTCTTCGATGTTACGTGCGGCACCAAAGAAGCGTTTCGGACGTTCTAGTGCGTTTGCATCCACACCACCAGTCAATACTTTGCCTGATGAAGGGATAACAGTGTTGTAGGCACGTGCCAAACGTGTGATGGAGTCCAATAAGATAACTACGTCACGTTTATGTTCAACTAGGCGTTTTGCTTTTTCGAGTACCATTTCAGCCACTTGAACGTGGCGAGTTGGTGGTTCATCAAATGTAGAAGCAACCACTTCTCCGCGAACGGTACGAGACATTTCGGTTACTTCTTCAGGACGTTCGTCAATCAGCAACACGATTAAATGACATTCTGGGTTATTACGAGTAATTGCATTGGCGATGTTTTGTAACATAAAAGTTTTACCGGCTTTCGGCGGAGAAACAACCAATGCACGTTGACCTTTACCCATTGGGGCAACAAGGTCAATGATACGAGATGTCACGTCTTCAGTGGAGCCGTTACCAGCTTCCATCAATAGACGTTCATCAGGAAATAAAGGCGTTAAGTTTTCAAAAAGAATTTTGTTACGAACGCTTTCAGGCTTATCAAAGTTGATTTCACTGACTTTTAATAGTGCAAAATAACGTTCGCCATCTTTTGGTGGACGAATTTTTCCGGCAATAGTGTCGCCAGTCCGTAGATTAAAGCGTCTGATTTGGCTTGGTGATACATAAATGTCGTCCGGGCCTGCTAAGTATGAACAGTCAGGTGAACGAAGGAAGCCAAAGCCATCTTGAAGAATCTCTAAGATACCGTCGCCATAAATGTCTTCCCCACCTTTCGCATGACGCTTTAGGATTGAGAAAATAACATCTTGCTTGCGAGAACGAGCCATATTTTCTAGGCCCATTTCTGCTGCGATTTCTAAAAGTTCGTGTACTGATTTCTGTTTTAAGTCGGTAAGGTTCATAAACGGGTTTTGTATTAGCTCATTTGAGGAAAATTGACGGAATTAGAGTTAATCAATTAGTAACAATAATTTGTGTCTGGAAGTATTTTACAATGTATCAGCTACTCGGCACCAAAAACACAAAACAAGATGGTTAGATTTTTGTTCTGTTTTTCACTAGCCCGGATAGGGCAAAAGCCAATACAGCGCGAAACAATTTGATTGGGATCTAAATGTGATCTACTTACTGCTTTATCACTATCAAGACCATCCATACTATAGTTCGACTTAAAGGCGAGGTCTATAGTGAAATTCAGGAAAAAAACACTTTCTGGTAATTTTTTGATCAAACACAGGCTTTTGGGGGCATTCGCTAAGTGTTTTTTTAGAATTAAGTCATTATTAGGGCTTGATTTTCGCTAAAAGACGCTAAAAATTATAAAAAATTCATCAAATACTCTGTTGTTTTTGGTGTTTTGTTGCCAATGACATCGACCAGTAACTGATATACTCTTGTCCTTATTAAGACTTCTGCAACATAAGGCTTTCTGAATGCAATCACTTTTTTTGCAACAATCTCATGACTTTCCATTTGAAAAAATTGCTGCCATTGACTTGGGGTCAAACAGCTTTCATATGGTTGTCGCCCAAGTTACTCATGGGCAGTTAAGAATCACTGGAGAATTTGGGGAAAAGGTTCAGTTGGCCGCAGGTTTGGTTAACGGTCACCTAGATGACGCCTCTCAACAAAGAGGGTTGGACTGCTTAGCGCAATTTGCACAAGTGATTGAAGACATGCCGCCTGGCTCTGTTCGTGTTGTCGGTACCAATGCTTTAAGGGTCGCCAAAAACCGCTATGACTTCATCGGTAAAGCGATGGATATTATGAGTCATCCTGTCGAAATCATTGCAGGTCGAGAAGAAGCGCGTTTGATTTACGTGGGTGTCTCTAGAACAATGGATCATGGTGATGCTAAAAGACTAGTTGTTGATATCGGTGGTGGTAGTACAGAGTTCATTATTGGTAAGCAGCTTGAGCCGATATTAACGGAAAGCCTTCACATGGGCTGTGTGAGTTTTAAACAACGTTTTTTTGATGATGGTGTGATTAATAAATCCAATTTTCAGAAAGCGGTTACGGCTGCACGTCTAGAACTACTTAGTATTCAAGATGATTATCTTGATGAAACATGGGATGTAGCGATTGGTTCGTCAGGAACGATTAAAGCCGCTTTCAATATTGTTAAGGAAAACAATTGGAATAAGAAGGGCATTACTCTAAAAACACTGAAACAAATTCAAAAAGCACTGTTTGCCGCAGGGCATGCTGACAATATCGAGTTGCCAGGCCTTAAGCCTGAGCGGAAAAGTACCTTCGCAGCGGGGATTGCGATATTAACCGCTGTATTTGAGTGCTTTGATATTAAGCAAATGGATTTTTCTAATGGCGCATTAAGAGAAGGTGTGTTGTATGACATTATGGGTCGTTACGCTGAAACTGATATTCGTGAGCGTACCGTTAACTATATGTTGAACCAATATCACATCGATACAGAGCAAGCAAAACTCGTTACAAACACTGCATTATCTGCTTTAGCTCAAGTTAAAGAAGATTGGAACTTAAACAGTATCTCCAGTGAAGATTTATTGCGTTGGGCAGGGCTTCTTCATGAAGTAGGCGCTGGTATTTCGCATAGTCGATATCATAAACACGGTGCTTATATTATCCGTGAATCGGATATGCCGGGATTCTCTCAACAAGAGCAGCAAGCGCTAGCTAACTTAATTCTTAGGCATCGCCGCAAGTTTACTCAATCTTTGGATTACCGTTTTACGAAAAGTGATCAACAAGACTTGGATCGTTTGTCTATTTTACTTCGATTGTCTATTTTGTTGCATCACGATAGGAAAGAAGGCGACATGCCTATTTTCACATTAAAAGCAGATAACAAAAGTCTTCATGCCGAGTTCTTACCTGAATGGTTAAATAGTAGGCCTCTCACCTTAGCCAATCTTCAGCGAGAAGCTGAGTCATTGATTTCTGATGGATATACTCTCACGTTTAGTTGAGTAAGATAAAAAAATCGTTGCCTTGGTCTTAGGTTAGCTTATCTATTGATCTATAAAGGGCAGCGACTTCTTCTCTTTGAAGTCCTGTCACTCGTGATAAGCGTCCAATACTGGACGAAATCTGCACGGACTCTTTACCTTCGTTGTCTTTGTCTTCCGATTTTACAGGGGCTAGCTGATTTGCCAGTAGTTGTTTAGCACGATCAGATAATTGAACAGGATCTTGTTGTCGAGGTGAATCTTGGCGCACAGAAGCATCTGCCGAAGCTGTCATGCTAGGCAGATACAAAGGTTTGCTAGATACAGATGAAATCGACAAAACAGCCACCTGAGATAGTTGTTTGAGATACCCTATAGAGTAGTACAAAAAATGATCTATTTGTATGTTTTATGCTCTTATTGTCTCAAATTAAGTATGAATGCAAAAAATAGCTTTTTATCGAGCTAAATAGATTCGTTTATTTCCTTTAGGAAAATTTCAGAGTGCTCATTTTGCTATTTATTTTATGCACACATTCACCATATTAGTGTCATTGTTATGTAAGGATGATATTGTTTGCACAATGTCTATCAGCAAGACAATTAATTAAATAGTGCATTTAACAGGTGAGCATTCTGCTTTATATCATGTCGTTTCATCGGTAACGTGAATGATTATCTGTTGTAGGTTATTTGCTTCAAAAAGGATGCCGCATGAGCCAAGAAAATCTCCCAATAGAACATCTTTATTTTACTGAGACAAATTTAGAGCAGATCTTAGAAAATCTAGATGTAGTTCGTAATCGAATCCATCCACAGGCGACAAATGAAGAAGGCATAAATGAACAGGTGTTTCCATCTGTTTGCCTAATTGGTTTGGGGCGTTGTGGTTCTAATATTGCATTGGATGTCGCATCACTAGTATACGATGCTAGAACAAACTACATGCGGGAAGTAGAAAGCCAAGAAATATTAGATAGTGAGAGTGAATTCAGACCTATGCGCTGGATTCGCAAGCATTTGCCACTTGAAGATAAAGATGGCGTTAAGCCGGTATTTCTTATTGAGCCTATCGTTTTACTGGGTGATTTGGATAAAGATATTGAAGGAAGAATTCGTTTTTCTAATCAGGAAGGACGAACTAAATTTCTAGAAGAATACACCAAGTTGCAAATAATGGATTTGTCTGAAGTGCATGCTGGTGGCGCAGGTAATGCTCCAATTTTAGGACAATATCTTGCAAAAATTATTCTAAACAAAGATGCAACGACGTTCCGTAATGAAAACTGGAAACAGATGCATTCTTATCTAGTTGATTCCTGTGGTATTAAAGCCAATCAATCACGTCTTTATTTTTATATTTTTAGTGCTGGTGGTGGTACTGGTTCTGGTATGGCGTCTGAATTTGGTCTGGCGCAACAATTCTCTTACTTAAGTAAAACCTTTGATTATCGTTCCGATCAAAGCCAAATGGCGGATAAGCGTCATAGCTTTGTTTTTGAGCCCATTTTTACTTCTGGTATTTGTATTCTACCGAACATATCTGGGAAAAATGTTGAGATTTCTGAGGCATTGCATATTAACGCAGGCCGCTTGTTGACCAAATATATTTCTGAGGAGTGGAATTTCTCGTATAACGAAGAGCGTGAAGACGACGAAGTGCCAGCGGATGTAATGGAACGTATTCGTCCGTGGAACTCTATGATGCTGATATCTAACGATATTATGCGTTATGCGGAAGAGGAAAATGGCGGCGATTCTGATAATATCGATGTTAACACCATGGAGAAATACGCTAACCAGTATATTTCTCAGCAAATTTTTAACATCTTGACCGCTCAAGCAGTAACAACTGATTACGACGAAGACTACTTCCGTCGCGCTGGTATTGATATTGCAGAAACCATTCGTTTAGACGCTAATGACTTATTTATGAGTTTAGCGGGCCCAGTTGCTGTGGCTTACGCTGAAAGCGTGGTGAACGAAGGGACACGTCAGGATAGCGTTGATATTGATGACTTATTCTGTCGCTCAATTGAGTTGCCGCACTTTAATAACGACACATCTGCGATTGAAGGTGTTAGTGTGTTGCCAGTTGAATCTGATCGATACCGAGAAGCGATTAAGAACTATCGCAAAAGTGGTTATGATGCGACGGCATTGAACCATCTACATTTCTTCAAGAACTGTTCGTCTATTGTTTCCATTATTTCTTTGCCAAGAGACTACAAACTGTCTTTCACTGCATTGAACCGCTTAAAAATGCATTTGAACCGCTTATGTCCAAATACAACATTAAAGCGTTACGCGCTTGTTATTGGTGCATCAGCAAACTTATCATTAACGACGCTTATTGCCAAAAGTCCGTGTTTAAGTGATGACTTTTTGACGCTAATGGTCGCTTACATGAAGCGCTGTTTTGCTCGTGATGATTATCGATACACGGATGAAATAGACAAAGCGGTAATTAAAATGATTCAAGATGATGATTTTGATGATGCCTTGGTAGATAAGTTCTTTACGACCTATGAAAACCCAGCAAAAATTCTAGATACCAACTGGTATGCAATTAAGCCAATGTATGAGAAAAAGTACCGTGAGCTTATTGATAACAATCAGCGTTTCGTATCTATTAATGATATTCGCTTGGATATAAACAACGTTAAAAATGCGATCAAATATCTTCGTGAAATTTATCGTCATCGCATCAGTAAAACCAATGTTCTTACACTAAATGGTTAATTTCATTTAGTTAAACACTGAATGATGGTTGTTTGAAAAAGGCTACTCAATTACATTTGAGTAGCCTTTTTTATTGCTCTGTTTTTTTATAACTGGCTAATCTCAATAGTTGGCTTAACTATTGAATGACTAAGCTAGTGTTTCTATTGTTGTTGCTTGTCTTTACGTTTTTGTTCTTGTGCCCTTGTATGGTGTGCGTAATTCGCCCCACGTTATTTAGCATGAGCTTTTTTGGTGCGGTTTTAACTGTTTAGGATGTATATGGCAGAATACTATTGGTTGTTGGTGGCCTCTGCGTTTGTATTTATGATGCAGGCTGGTTTTTTGTGTTTAGAAAGTGGCCGTATTCGTAGTAAAAACAGCATTAACGTCGCGGCGAAGAATATATCCGATTTTATAATATCGACGACATTATTTTGGTTGTTTGGCTTTGGTATCATGTTTGGTGACTCTGTGGCAGGGTTGTTTGGTGCAAGCGATTTCTTTTTTGATGATCGGCACACGCCTTGGGAAATAAGCTTTTTTCTTTTTCAAATGATGTTTTGTGGTACCGCAGCAACGTTAACGTCTGGAGCGGTTGCTGAGCGCATGACATTCATTGGCTATCTGGCAATCACAGTTGTTCTAAGTGCATTCATTTATCCTATCGTTGGGCATTGGGCTTGGTCTGGTGTGTATCCTTCAGAAGGACCAGAAGGTTGGCTTGAGGCTCTTGGTTTTATTGATTTTGCGGGTTCTACCGTGGTGCACTCAGTTGGTGGCTGGGTAGCATTAGCCGCGATTATCATTATTGGACCTCGCCTTGGACGCTTTGAAGAGGGGATACGGTTACCACCTGGTAATAATCTCCCCTTGTCTGCTCTAGGAACATTATTAATTTGGTTTGGTTGGATTGGTTTTAATGGCGGTAGCACATTAGCGCTAACCGATGCTGTGCCAATGATCATTCTAAATACCTTTATCTCTGCGGCTTGGGGGGCGCTAATCGCTGCTGGAATTAATTATTTCCGCGATGGCTATATTGAGGTGGGCTTTGTGCTGAATGGCACAATTGCTGGGTTGGTAGGCATTACTGCTTCTTGTCATGTAGTGTCACCTGGGGCATCCGTTATTATTGGAGCTGTTTCTGGCGTAGTTGTGTATTTCGGTAGTTTACTGATGGAGCGCTGGCGTTTAGATGATGCATTGGATGTTGTTCCAGCGCATTTATTTGCGGGCATATGGGGGACTTTGAGCGTCGCTTTGTTTGGACAAACAGATAAAATTGATAATGGTTTGGGGTTTTTAGGGCAGCTTGGGGTTCAAGCATTAGGTATTGTCGTTATTGGGCTCTATTGCTTTGTGGTGGGTTATACCTGCATGTGGCTACTGAATCGTTTTATGCCGCTTCGAGCGAGTAAAGAGCAAGAAGAGCAAGGTTTAAATGTAGCAGAGCATAGAGCGACAACAGAATTATTTGATTTGTTAACCTCCATGCAATACCAACAAAATAATGCTGATTTTTCAAAACCTGTTCCTGAGGAGCCTTTTACAGAAGTTGGGCAGATTGCTCGAAAATATAATCAAGTTATTGATCGAGTGAGTACTGAAATTGCGCAGCGAGATGACGCTTTGATGCGTTTTCAAGAGAGTGAAATGCGTAAGTCAGCGATATTGAATTCATCAATGGATTGTATTGTGACCATTAACCGCTTTGGTTCTGTAATGGAATTTAACCCTGCAGCAGAACGAACCTTTGGGTGTCTGAAAAAACAAGTTGAAGGTAAAAGCTTTATTGGTCTTTTTATTCGCGAAGAAGATAGAAAAAAGATTTTTGAAAGTTTGAACTCGGGTTTCTCGACATCAAATGGCTTGATATTGAATCGGCGTAATCCGTTTCGTTTACAGCGTAGCCCTAACAATGATTTTCCTGCTGAAATTGCGATTACTAAGGCCAATGCTGACTCTTCACAAGAAAGTGAATATACACTTCATATTAGAGATATGACACGTCATGTGAAGTTGCAGGAACGCTTGAAGTTTTTAGCGTATAGCGATCCATTGACCAGCTTGTACAATCGTACTTATCTAATGGACTCACTTGTTAGCGCTTTGCTTTTTGCAACCAAACAGAAGACGTCTGTCGGACTGTTATTTTTGGATTTAGATAACTTCAAAATTATTAACGATACGTTAGGCCACAAAGCTGGTGACGAGCTGCTGTGTGAAGTTGCAAGGCGTTTAATTGCAGTGTCTGATCAGTTTGATGTCATCGCCCGTTGGGGCGGCGACGAATTTGTCTTTATGATGACGAAAGATGTCAATGAAAGTCGTTTGGCTAAGCGAGCGCAACAAATTTTAGAGGCCATGCGAGCGCCAGTGAATTTAAACGAGCAATATTTCACTATACCAACGAGTATTGGTATTGCCTATACCGGCGAGCAAAGTTTGGATGCCGATAGGCTGATTCAACAAGCTGATATCGCAATGTATTGGGCTAAGGAAAAAGGCCGTGATAATGCGCAATTCTTTACACCTGAAATGTCCAATATTGTCACGAAAAAGTTTGGTTTTGAGAAAGAGATTAATGATGCACTTGCATCAGAACAGTTCTCTTTAGTTTTTCAACCAAAAGTCTTTATGGAAAAAGAAAATATCCTCGGCTTAGAGGCGTTGATCCGCTGGAATCATCCAACGAAAGGGCTTATTCCGCCCGCTGACTTTATTCCAATGGCGGAAGAGTCTAACTTAATCTCTAGAATTGATGAGTGGGTGATTGATCAAGCTTTATTACAGCAAAAAGCATGGCGTGATCAAGGTTTACGGATTGTTCCTATTGCTGTGAATCTTTCTGGACGGCATTTGGTATCGGACTCTCTGGTACCTTACATCTCGCAGAAACTAATTGCTTATGGTATTGACGGTTGCTTGCTAGAAATTGAAATTACAGAAGGGGTTTTGCTCCAAGATATTCAGCGTTGTATTGAGGTGATGGCAGAATTGAAAGAGTTAGATATTAGAATCTCAGTAGATGATTTTGGAACGGGTTATTCGTCGCTAAGCTATTTAAAACGGCTGCCATTGGATATCTTGAAAATTGATCAATCATTTGTTGAAGAATGCGATCGTCATATCGAAGACGCTAAAATCTGTGAAACCATTATTCACTTGGCGCGAAGTTTAGAACTGGTGATTGTTGCGGAGGGTGTAGAAACCGCTCCGCAAGCGGATATGTTGAAGTCGCTAGGTTGTGAGATATTTCAAGGCTACTACTTCCATAACCCCATGATAAGTGCTGATATTGCCAAGTTGCTTATTGCTGATCATGTGATTGGTTAGGTGTTTCTCTATTACGGATAGTTTCCATAAGCTCTTGATTCTGTGTTTTTTCTAACGGCTTAGTGCGATAGTGCAGTGCCGTTTTTGCAATCATATTTGCCGCGACTGGTGCGGTAATCAATAGGAACAAAGTGATCAAAAACTCTTGAATGGAAAGGAATCCTTTCAAGTGGCTTTGAAAGATCATTGATGCAACTAAAACACCAGTAATTCCCAAAGTCGATGCCTTCGTTGGACTGTGAAGGCGCATGTAAATGTCAGGCAAACGAGCAAGACCATAAGAACCGATCAATAGAAAAATGCCGCCAATAAGCAAAGACACGCAGATGATAATTTCGAGATAAAAAGGCATAACTGATCCTTATTCTATGATGTCGCCGCGAAGTAAGTATTTACATAGAGCCGCAGTACTGACAAATCCTAGCATGGCAATTAATAGCGCCGCTTCAAAATACAACGCGCTTTCTACATATATGCCGTAGAGCAAAATAAGTGCAATGGCGTTTATGTACATTGTATCTAGTGCCAGAATTCGGTCTGATATGGTTGGGCCTTTTAGGAGACGCCATAAGTTCAAAATCAGCGCGATGCAAATACACACCGCCACTATGGTGATGGTTATCTTTAGCATCCAAATATCTCCTTGATTGGCTTCTCATAGCGTTGCTTAACCGATTTAATCAGTTCAGCTTCGTCATCTAAGTGAAGTGAATGGACATATAGCCAGGCTTTGTCTTTCGATACTTCTGCGCTCACGGTTCCCGGAGTAAGAGACACTGTGCTGGCTAAAATAGTGATACCTAAGTCTGAGTCGATATTGATCGGAATCGCGACGAAGCCCGGAGTTAACTTTTTGATCGGACCAATAATCAGCAGCGCCACTTCCACATTGGCGGTCAAAATATCTTTTAACACCATGAGTATGTATCGAATCGCCAGCCAAGGCTTAAGAATCTTAGGGTGTTCATCACGCATACTGTTTACTAGTAAGGGAATGGTGATCGCAAAGAAAACCGCCAACACCATATGTCCAGCACTAATAGAATTGTTCAATAACAGCCAAACCACAAACAATAGCAGGCTGTGAAATGGCATAGGGAATAACTTCATTGGGCTACTCCTGGTAATAAAGCATAAGCAGAAGCTTGAATATCGTGTAGATGGTGCGCTGCTTGTTGAGTAAATTCACTGATATCGCCACCGAAAACAACTAATATTGGAGATGCAAGTAACAATAAGCCGATACCCATTATTTCGGTTATTTTAGCGGGTTCTGCTTCTGCAGCCACACTGCCATTGTGACGCCAGAAAAGCGTTGTGCCTGCTCGTGAGAAAGCAATTAAGGCCGCTAAACTGCCAATTAGAATCAAAGGCCAAACCCACATAGTTTGCGCAGAAGACTGTGTCGCTTGTAGGATCATGATTTTGCCAACAAACCCAGACAGTGGCGGCATGCCGATTAATGCCAAAGCAGAAATTGCAAATCCAAAGCCTAATAATCTAGGTTGAACAAAAGGACGAGAACGCACAAAACGGTCTTCTGCTTTGCCGCGTTGGCGAGACATGACATCGGCGAGCAAAAATAATCCAGCTGATGCCAAAGTACTATGCACCATGTAATACAGAGCCGCAGAAGTTGCTGCTTCTGAATTGATTGCTGCACAAGCCAGTAAACTGCCACTGGAAATAATGACTAAATTGGCGCTGAGCGTTTTGATTCCAGGACTTGCGAATACACCTATGGTACCAATGGTGATGGTTAACAAGGCCATTGGCCATAACCAAGGTGTGGCAATGTTGGCTAGTTCGCCAGCATCGTCGCCAAAAATAACCGTATAGACGCGGAAAATACTATAAATCCCCACCTTGGTCATAATGGCAAATAGTGCAGCGACTGGTGCACTAGCGCTGGCGTAGGTTTTGGGTAACCAAAAATGCATTGGCAGCATGGCGGCTTTTAAGCCGAATACGACTAATAATAACAGCGCACCGGTTTTTGCTAATGTCGCCGTTTCACCTTGCAGTTGGCCGACTTTGATTGCCATGTCTGCCATATTTAGCGTGCCAAGCGTGCCATATAAAATGCCAAGGCCGAACAAGAATAGGCTAGAGCCAACAAGGTTAAGAATGACATAGTGCAAAGCAGCTTGAGTTTTCTGTTTGCCGCCAGCATGGATTAATAGTGCATAGGACGCGATTAACAATACTTCGAAAAAGACGAATAAGTTAAATATATCGCCTGTTAAGAAAGCGCCGTTAATGCCCATAATTTGGAACATAAACAGTGGGTGGAAATACGCGCCACCTTTGTCTTGTCCTGCGACAGCATATAGCATCACACAGAAGGCTAAAAAAGCCGTTAATAATACAAGAAGGCTAGAAATCTTGTCCGCAACCAGCGCTATACCAAAAGGCGCTTGCCAGCCGCCTAACGCATAAAGCTGAACACCTTCGGTATTTATTTGATACAGCAAAGCGGCTGATGAAATCAGTAAAAACAAGGTGCCGACAATCGATGTGATACGTTGCGAATTGATATCACGAGATATTGGCGGCAACAACATGATGGCGCCAAAAAGCAAAGGAATCAGAATCGGAAAAATGCTCAAGTGCTGCATTTATTGGCTCCCTCCTGATTTCTTCGAGGCGTCGCCCGGTTGCGCAGGCAAGGTACCATCAACATGATCATTACCCAAATCAGCGCGGGCACGCATTGCTAAGATTACTGCGAACGCTGTCATAGCAAAACCGATAACAATGGCGGTTAATACTAAAGCCTGAGGAAGCGGGTCGCTGTATTGCTCGGACTCACCCAGAACGGCTGCTGCATTAAGTTTGAGTCTGCCGCTGGCGAACAAGAACAAGTTCACCGCGTAAGACAGTAGAGTTAAGCCGATAACCACGGAAAAAGTGCGGCCTCGTAAGGCAAGAAAGATTCCGCAGGCTGTTAATAAGCCAACGCAAAATGCGTATAAACCTTCCATTAATCATGCTCCTTTTGAATAGGACGCTCACTGGTGGTCAATTGACCTAGATTGGCAAGAATCAACATAGTGGCGCCAACCACAGTAAGAAAAACACCAAGATCAAAAACCATGGCACTGGCCAATTCGAATTTGCCGATCACTGGTAAGTAGAAGTAATCAAACCAAGATGACAAGAAAGTATGACCAAAGACCCAACTACCCAAACCACTTAGAGTTGCGATACCAATGCCTGAACCAATCATGATTTGATAATCCAGCTTGAGACGAGTCTTAATCCAGTCAACACCGTGTGCCACATACTGTTGAATAATGGCAACCGATGTAATTAAGCCAGCTATAAAACCACCGCCAGGCATGTTGTGTCCGCGTAAGAAAATATACGCAGAAACTAACAGTGCTAATGGCAAAAGACTCTGGGAAATCACGGCTAAAAGAATAGGGTAGCGGTCTTCCGACCAAGCCAATCCGTTATCGTCGCTGGATGGCATATAAAGACGCATTTTAGCGATCAGCTTATAAATCCCTAATGCCGCAATACCTAACACGGTGATTTCACCCAGTGTATCGAAGCCACGGAAATCCACCAAAATCACGTTTACAATATTGGTTCCGCCGCCACCTGTTTTACTGTTCTCGGTAAAAAAGGTCGAAATCGTATCGAGAGGGCGAGTCATCAAGGCATAAGAAATAGTACCAATAACTCCACCAATTAATGACGCGAGACTTAAGTCGCGAACCACTCGGCGAGGAGAAGATTCTTTCGGCGTATTTTGTGGCAAAAAGAACAGTGCCAAGATCAACAAGATAACCGTCACAACTTCAACCGAAAGCTGAGTAAGTGCCAAATCAGGTGCTGAAAACTGAGCGAATGCCAACGAAACAATCAAACCTACAACAGACAGGGTGAGCAAAGCGATAACTCGTCTTCTGTGCCACAGCACAGTCGCTAAAGCAGAAACGCATAACAAAACAGCGCAAGTGATAGATAATGCATCAAGAGGAATCTCAGGGCGTTGTCCCGCGGTTGTATTTAGCTTCATCAAGGTAGACGCCGTCATCACAATAGCGAAAGCCAAAACAAAGAAAGTATAGCGCTGAAGCGAGCCATTTTCCGTGAAGGCAATAATACGGCTGGCCTTGTTCGTCAGGTATTGGATAACCCCTTCAAACACCAACTTAGGGTCACTGGTTGGGAACTGTGCTTGAAACTTAAACATATGGTGGCGGTTATGGTACATGTACAAGCCACCTAGCAAAGCAATCACACTCATTAGTAATGGGAAATTGAAACCATGCCAAATTGCAAGGCTGTATGTTGGTGCTGGACCATTTAGTGTTGCTTCCGCCGCTGCAAATAATAGATCGCCCACGACTAAACTTGGAAAAATCCCAACAACTAGACAAAGCCCAACCAAAATTTCTACTGGTACACGCATGTAGCGCGGTGGCTCATGAGGTGTTTTAGGTAAGTTAATTGGCTCACCATTAAAGAACACATCGTGAATAAAGCGCATCGAATAGGCAACAGCAAACACGCCGCCTAAGGTCGCCAGTACCGGAATAAACCAAGACAAGGATCCAAGTGATGCCTGATGCAATGTTTCAGTGAAGAACATTTCTTTCGACAAGAAGCCATTCATCAATGGCACACCTGCCATAGAAGCCGACGCAACCATAGCCAAAGTCGCCGTGTAAGGCATGTATTTCCAGAGACCATTTAACTGACGCATATCGCGTGAGCCAGATTCATGATCAATAATCCCCGCTGCCATAAACAAAGAGGCTTTGAAAATAGCGTGGTTGATTATATGGAAGATAGCGGCCACAGCAGCAAGGTCGGTCCCCATGCCGAGCAACAAGGTAATCAAACCCAAATGACTGATGGTAGAATTTGCCAAAAGCCCTTTTAAATCATGCTGGAATATCGCGATGTAAGCACCCACAAGGAAGGTCGCTAAGCCTGTCAGACTTACTATCATGAACCAAAGATCAGTATCCGCAAGCGCTGGGTAAAAACGCGCCATCAAGAAAATACCGGCTTTTACCATAGTTGCAGAATGTAGATAGGCACTCACTGGTGTTGGTGCTGCCATGGCATTAGGTAGCCAAAAATGGAATGGAAACTGAGCCGATTTTGTAAAAGCACCAAGTAAAACCAAAACCACAATAATCGGGTAATTTGCACTGGCTTTGATCAATTCGCCACTGTCTAAAACATCTTGTAGGCTAAAACTACCAACCGTGTTACCTAGAATCAACAAACCGGCTAACAAGGCTAAACCGCCAGCGCCTGTGACGGTTAGCGCCATTCTTGCGCCTTTTCTGGCTTCTGTTTTATGCCCCCAGAAGCTGATCAGCAAAAAGGAGCTAATACTGGTTAATTCCCAGAAAAACCAGAGCTGAATCAAGTTATCAGATAGCACCACGCCAAGCATGGCAAACATGAATAGGATTAGGTACGAATAAAACTTACCAATGGAATCTTTCGCTGATAAATAATAGCGAGCATACAGAATAACAAGTAAACCAATACCCAGAATCAAAATAGAGAACAGCAACGCCAAACCATCTAAACGAAAGGCAAGTTCTAACCCAATAGCAGGAATCCACGGTAGTGCTGCTTGAAAGCGTTCACCTTGGAAAATATCGCCAGCATGTGTAAGGACTAAAAAGAGAGTTAAAGCAGGTAATGCGGCTGTCATAAACGCACAAGCGGTGCGACTAAAGCGAGCGGTAATAAGCGGGATTAACGTACCTAATAAAGGAAGAAAAGGTAGCCAGATAAGTGAACTCAAAGGCAAAACTCCTTTCTAGTGAGCGGTAATATAATATGAATGTGCTGTGCGAGCATGGTTGTTATCCTAACAATCGTTCTCTAAGTGTGGTTCTTCAACATTGTTTACTCTACAAACTGACAGAGTAGCTACCCTGTAAGCATAGCCTTTTATCAATCTAATCAATAGGCTAAAACTGTTTTTACAGCAAGAAATAGTATCGATTCGTTTTCATAAAGCCGAACAATAAGAACCCTTAACTTAAAAAAAGTTCCTTTAAAACAGGTTTTATTGATTGTGTAAGTTTAGTCGACAGTTGCTTAGATTAACTGAAGGATAGAGAGCCCATTAATGAAAAATCACTTCTTCTGGGCTCTGTATGATAGGTTCAGACAGTATTATAGATGCTTTACTTCTTCCATTAGACTTTCTATATGTACGACGACCTGTAGGCTGGCAACTTCCATTTTATCTAGTTGAACTAGCATTTCTTTCGTATTTCCAGTTTGTGCTGCTTTTAGTGCTGCACGCCCTGATTCATGCACTGCCCTGTGTGGCGTTTCAATTGCTTTAAAGCTCGGTGACTGTTGGAAGTGTCGACTGCCGTAACCTTCGTAATACCATTTACCCAATCTGCATTCGGTATGCAGGTTGACCTCTTCATCGAATTTCTTTTTATCGATACGGTTATAAACGTCATTTTTCCAGACCGCATGATCTAATTTTACTGTATTTAAAAAAGAGTGTGTGGCAGCAATGCTAATCACTCCCTGCATGTGATTTGAACGTGAAATAACATTATCAACCACTTTATCAATTTGAACCGACGATGAAGAGATGTCCATTGCACTGATTTGGTTTTGGTTCACCATGTTCTTGATCTGTTCTGTTTGAGCGATAACCTGTTTGACTAATGTTTCTACTTGCTCGCTTGCGCTATGAGTTTTTCCAGCCAAATTTCTAACCTCATCGGCCACTACAGCAAAACCACGGCCAGCAGATCCAGCTCTGGCAGCTTCGATTGCGGCATTAAGTGCAAGTAAGTTGGTTTGAGAAGATATTTCTTGGATACTTGAAACAAGCTGACTAATGCCATTGGCGGTCTTATCAAGCACGTTGGCTGCTCCCATACTGTCGCTGGCTTGTTCATTGATTAGACTCGCGCGCTCGCTTAAACGATTTAATGCGACTCTCGTTTCATCGAATACATCGTCTAATTTTGACAAAGCAACACGTTCTTCAATTAAATTCTGAGCGCTATCCGCCAATCCAAAGCGAATAGAATTAAGCATTTCTCCTCCGCGCAGCTGATAGCGAATTAACTCGTAAGCGTCCGGCAAACCACACATTTTAATTATCTTCAAACACCTTAAAGTCTGTTGTCTTTTAAATCAGAGCAACAGACTCATGTTTACCGCGTCTTCCCAGCTTAACGTTACTCTCATTTGTGGACCAACCGATATGCGTAAGGCCATTGATGGGCTTTGCAATATTGTCGCCTACGATCTTGAAAAAGAACCTTGTAGTGAGCACATTTTTGTCTTTTGTGGGCGAGCACGTGACAAGATTAAAATATTGCAATGGTCTAATAATGGTTTTTGGTTGCATTACAAACGATTG
>NZ_FQVF01000033.1 GCF_900129155.1 Marinomonas polaris DSM 16579 | reverse complement strand
TAAAGAATAGCGAGCTATTGATTTAAAAGAGAAAAAAGAAGGATTTCGGTCATTCCGACCGCACATTTCGCTAATCCGATCACTGATTTCGGAGTTCGCTTAAAAGTGGCCGGATCATACCGAAATGGCTGTTCGGAATGCTCCGAAATATGCAACTTATCAAAAGTCGAGTGGAAAACGCTAAATTTGACTACACAAATATCGGTTATTAATTGAGCATTTTTGCAAGTATGCTATTATCAATTTTGACTATTAAATATCTATTAAAGCACTTTAATACACATTTCATGTAAATTTAATTACCTCATAAATTTCTGATTTAATTGGATTAAAGTGTATTAAAGACATGTTAGGTATACATGTGCAGTACCCTCCGGAGGGACTATATATTTAACTAATAGTCTTCAATCAGCATTAAATGTCCTTCGCTTTTTGTGACCATATGGTGAGTAAAATGATTTTTAGCTAAGGAAGATGCGAATAAGTCCCGTGCATGAGACAATTCATTTTTAACCTTCGAGCCTAACCATGTCACATCAACTCACTTTTGCCGACAGCGAATTCAGCAACAAACGTCGTAAAACACGTAAAGAGATTTTCTTGGCTCGAATGGATGTGCTGATGCCGTGGAATCAGCTTGAAGCCGTTATTGAGCCTTTTTACCCCAAAGCAGGAAAAGGAAGAAGACCGTATCCGTTATCCACCATGTTTCGCATTCACTGTATGCAGCATTGGTACAACATGAGCGACCCTGCTATGGAGGATGCGCTTTATGAAATCACGTCCATGCGTTTGTTTGCTGGATTGTCGCTGGACAGTGCTATCCCGGACCACACAACCATCATGAATTTTAGGCACTTACTGGAAAAGCATAAGCTCTCCCGTCAGCTGTTTAAAGAGGTCAATAAGTGGTTGTCTAGCGCTGGGATTTATCTAAAAGAAGGCACCATTGTCGACGCCACCATTATTGAAGCGGCTAGCTCGACTAAAAATAAAGCAAAAGCACGCGATCCAGACATGCACCAGACTCAAAAAGGTAAGCAATGGTTCTTCGGGTTAAAAGCTCATATTGGTGTAGACGCGAGAACAGGCCTGGCGCACAGTTTAAGTACAACAGCCGCCAACGTACATGACATCACAGAGACAGAAAATCTGCTTCATGGTGAGGAGCGCTTTATCTCAGCGGATTCAGGTTATCGAGGTGCACAAAAACGAGAGGAATTAAAAGACATCGAGGCGGATTGGCTGATTGCAGAAATGCCAAGTAAGGTGCGTCTTCTCAAGAGACACCCGAGAATCAACAAGCAACCAATCCGAACAGAATACCTCAAAGCCAGTATCCGAGCAAAAGTAGAGCACCCGTTTCGGATCATAAAGCGACAGTTTGGCTTTAGGAAAGTGATCTATCGAGGGCTGGCGAAAAACGACAACAAACTGGCGATGCTGTTTGCCTTATCTAATGTGTTTAGAGTTGACCAGATGATACAGGCGGCAAGGGGTTAATCCGTTCAAAATCCACTAAACAAGGCTAAATAAGCTTGCTTAGTGGTGAAAAGCATCAAAACAGATGGAATCCTGTGCTTTTTTATTTGGAAAAGAGAAGTTGAGTGTTTTGCAACTTCTTAATCGTAGTTTCCCTAACTTGGAGCAGCTTTTCAGAGCACGCGTTTTAGTAGCTCATTTGGCTCACAATCAAAGTAGTCACATAGTGCACTAAGTGTATCTGTATTGGTATTGTAGCCTGGCTGATTGGCTATCCTAGTCAAAGTAGCCCTACTTATACCTATATCTTGACTTACTTCTCCGACAGTAATTCTCCTGCCTTCTTTAAATGATTTCTCATCGAGTAATTGCTTAAACATGACACGCAGCATTGTTCTTCTCCAATTAGAGTTTTTCCTATTGTATCAAATGAGTCATATTTGAGTCATTTTTATCTTGACTGAGTCATTAAAGCCTACTATTGTTCTTTTATGACTCAAATGAGTCATAAAAGAATCAATAGGATCTATTATGAATCAAAAATACTTAACAACCGAAGAACTTTCTGAGTGTATCAAGTACGACAGTAAGACCATACGTCGCAAATTAAAAGACACGGTTCTTATCGAGGGCATCCATTATTTTCGACCGTTCGGTGGTCGCAAAATTTTGTACATCTGGGAGCAGATAGAGGAAGACATGTTTAAAGTGCCTGCTATTAACACATTGATGGCTGGTGTCCACTAGGAGTGGTATATGGGAAGCATTAACGTTAGAAGCGGTAAGTTGCTGCTGGGTTTTCGTTTTAAGGGTGAGCGCTGCCGTGAGCAGACTAAGCTGATGGACTCCCCTGCGAACAAGAAGCGAGCAAAGCAAATTCTTGATCGCATTGAGGCTGAAATTACATTGGGCACATTTAAGTATTGGGATTATTTCCCAAATAGTAAAAAGGCTAAGTTGTTCAGAGAGCAGGGTGAAATACTGGCTGAGCATGTTGAGAAAAAAACCAGAAAAACGCTCTTGTTTAAAGAGTTTGCAGAGATTTGGTTTGATGAAAAAAAGATCGAGTGGAGGAATTCACATGCTCTTTCAGTGAGGAATAGCATTGATGTGTACTCAATACCTTACTTCGGTGAAAAAGAAGTCGGCAGCATCACAAAAGCAGACATACTAAATTTTCGTTCAACTCTCGCCAAAGAACTTAAACGAAAAACTAGTGCTCTTAAGCCTGCATCAATCAACAAGATAATGACACCTCTTCGAATGATTATTAATGAGGCCGCCGACCGATACGAGTTTACCTCTCCTTGGAAAGGAATTAAATCGTTAAAAATCATGAAAACAGACATAGATCCGTTTTCTTTAGATCAAGTAAATTTGATTATTCAGTTGGTTAGAAGAGACTTCAAAAGTTACTTCACAGTGCGGTTTTTTACGGGAATGCGTACTGGCGAAGTGGATGGTCTTAAATGGAAATATGTTGATTTTGAAAAACGGCAGATTCTAATTCGTGAAACCTGGGTAAAAGGGGAGTTTACTTATACTAAAACAGATGGCTCGCAGCGTGAGATTTACATGTCTCAGCCTGTCTATGACGCATTAAAAGCGCAATACAAAATGACGCATGATCAGGAGTTAGTATTTTGCAATATTGATGGTACGCCTCTTAGAAGTGACACTGTGACGAAGCGTATTTGGTATCCACTGCTAAGGCTGTTGGATCTCAAGAAACGACGCCCTTACCAAACACGCCACACAGCAGCGACGTTGTGGTTGGCATCGGGTGAAAATCCAGAATGGATTGCTCGTCAGATGGGGCATACGACGACGGAGATGTTATTTCGCGTTTACTCTCGGTATGTACCTAACCTGACTCGACAGGACGGTTCAGCATTCGACCGTTTATTACAGAGAGAAAGTGCTGCAATGCTTGGAAAAAGTGACTCGAGTTCCGCTGAAGGGGAGAAAACACTATGACACAATCAAATATTTGGGTGACACCTCAGGCATTGAAAACATCACAAATGCTGATCGATGATCTTCATATAAACGACGGTGTTGGGCTTGCTTCAATCCTCAATGTCTCGCCGGTATTTTCGAATTTTGAAGCTGTGTCACTATGGGTTCAAGATAAGCTAACGAGTGACTACGAGCGTTTTTCGAGTTATGAGGTGCTCAGAGGCTCGTTAGTTGGAAGTGTTCCTGCATTTCTTCAAGGGGACTGCTGGTAAAACGTTATAGATAATAACAATAAATAAGGGCTTAGCTGTTTGTGCTAGGCCCTTTTTCATGACTGATTTCTATCCATTTAAGTAGACTTCGGCCATTCCATCGAGTTTGGCTTTTACTTCTTTCCAGTTGGGCATGACTTGTGTGAGTAATCGCCAGAATCGTTCGCTGTGGTTGTGTTCTGCAATGTGACAAAGCTCATGAAGTATCACGTAATCAATGCATTCCTTAGGTGCTTTCACAAGGTGAGGGTTGAGCATTAATAGGCCTTTGGCGGAGCAGCTCCCCCATTGTTTTTTCATTGCCATCACACGAAATGATGGCGTGTCTGTCACCCACGTGGTTTTGCTGAGTATTTCTGTCAGTCGTTGTTGAAACAGCACTTGAGCTTTATTTTTGTACCATTGATCAACGAGCGCTTTTACTTTCTTGGTACGCTCTTCGTGATCCTGCTGAAATGTTACCTGTAGTTGGCCACGACTCAGTTTGACGTTGTTTGTTTGGTTAGTATCCACCAGCACTTTTAAAACATAACGTTTGCCTAAATAAAATTGTGTTTCGCCACTGACGTAATGCTTCGGTATCACAGTATTTTTTTGCTTAGCAAACGCTTCGATGCTTTGCCAAATCCATCTAGCTCGCTTTAGCACAGCTTTTCTTATGAGCTCGTCAGACGCATCAAAAGGGGCAGAGGCTGTTACTTTTTGGTCTGGATATACTTTTATCGTAACTTTCCGATTACTTTTTAATGCATCATCACAAATCGCTAGTTTACGAATGATATGATATTGGATGGCGTTGTCTCCATAAGTAAAAAGACCTGTTTCACTGGGTGTTGCCATTTCGCCTTACCCTCTTGCTAAGCCTAAACGTGTGATTTTTAGGACTTCTTCTATCAATTTTTGAGCGTTATCGAGACCTACAGCAACAAACAACACGGGTAGTAACTTCATGCTGATGGCGTTTTCAATTTCAGCTGGATTAATAGAATATTCTGCAACAGCCGTTGTAACAGCCTCATCAATTTCAAACGCGAGAGAAACCAAACGACTATTATCCAATGATTTTTCAGATAAGAGCTCATCATCAAAAAGAAGTTTGAATAATCCGAAATAGGCCTGTGCATGTCTGTTGAGCTTTCCAGACGCGTCGACAAAATCGTTTGGCATGTCTGGCATCTTGCGTTCTTTAATATCTTGTTCAAAGTCGGCAAATAAAATGTACTGTTTGACCGGCGCATCAAACATGGCTTTCGCATCCTCAATGGCTTTTTTTAGAAGATTAGAAAAATGCTCCTGAGCATAAGGGTCATCTGCCAAATCCTGTTCAATCATTTTGGTGATACGCCCCGTAATTTTATCAGTTTGATTTCGAGCTTCATCGCTGGTCATTTCTTCTGGTTGAGCGTGCCTACCCAAATTACCTACCAAATAGGCGCCTTCAGGCTCTTTTATTTCAATGCCGGCAATATGCTTGTCTAGCAAGCTTCGAATGTCTTCTGAGTATTCGTCATAGTTGATGGTTTCATTGGCATCTTCACGGACTTGTAGGCGCAACTCAACAAACGATTTTAAGTCACGTTTATAGAGGTCTCGTTTGTTCCCGGCAGGAGAAGCACCATCAAAAAATTTGTCCTCAAAGTAATTGGCTGATTGAAGGGCGACCTTCATACAATTAGAAAAGGCAGTGAGAGCGGCATAGAAATCGTCTCTTTTCTTCGAATTAGCATCATTAAAATGTCCGTTTGATTCGCGGATTTTTGGCGCTAATGCTTGTCTTAACGCGGGACCATCTTGCTTGTTCTTTACGCTATCAAAAATCGTCCATAAATCACGATGTAAGCCTGGGAGCTTCTTATACTCCATATCCATTCGATTATATAAGCCCTTCAAATCATCAATTTCAAAGCCATTTTGTGTACGCTCAGCTAGGTCTTGGTATTTATCAATTGTGGTATCTAGCTCTTTTAAAATGCCGCGATAGTCAATTAAGTAACCAAACTGCTTTTTTTTGTGTAAACGGTTTACCCGAGCAATTGCTTGTATCAAGTTATGTTCTTTGAGAGGTTTATCAATATACAGTACGGTGTTTTTTGGCTCGTCAAAGCCTGTTAAAAGCTTATCGACGACGATCATAATATCGGGTCCTTCATTACGGCTGAACTCATTAATGATCGCTGAGGTATATGCCTTTTCATCACCACGATACGTTTGTGCTACGTTATTTTTCCACCACTTTTGGACGATATCTTTGCTTTCTTGGTCCACATCTTCGTGTCCTTCACGGGTGTCTGGCGAAGACATAGCAAGTACCGAAGTGACCTTGCCAATTTTATCTAAAGCATATTGATAGCGAACGGCCGTGGCTTTTGAGTCGCAAGCCAACTGACCTTTTAAATGTCTTTGTTTAAAGTTCTGGAAGTGGTCAGAAATATCGTGGGCAATTAACTCAATACGACCTTCGGTTTGGTAAATTTGTCCTTTTTGAGAGAACTTCCTTTTCAGATCCGATTTTTGTTCGTCTGTGAGTTTTTCGGTAATTCGATCAAACCAGGCATCAATGGCTTTGTCATTCACATTCAAATCGGGAATGCGCTCTTCATACAATAGAGGTGTGACCGTCTGGTCTTCGACGGCCTGTTGCATGGTGTAGGAGTGAATGATCTTACCGAATTTATTTTCGGTCTTATCGTCTTTTAATAGGGGAGTTCCGGTAAAGGCAACAAAGGCTGCTTTTGGTAAGGCTTGTCGCATCCGAATGTTGTTTTCGCCGTTTTGACTACGGTGGCCTTCATCAACCAAAACGATAATATTCGGACTGTCGTTAAAGCAGTTCTTTTGTTTTACCGCGGAGCCAAATTTATTAATGATGGAAAAAATGACCCGCTCGTTGCCTTGACCGATTTGCTCTGCCAAGCGCTTACCTGATGTCGCCATGGCCTCTTTTTTATCTCGTGCGGTAAAGACTCCACCAGATGAAAAGGTACGGCTTAGCTGGTCTTCTAGGTCTATTCGATCGGTAACAATTATTACTCGGCACTGGGCGAGCTCTTCAAACCAAATCAAGGCTTTGGATAAAAATACCATGGTAAAGGATTTGCCGCTGCCGGTGGTGTGCCAGATCACGCCACCTTCTCGTGCGCCAGCAGGATCAAACGTACTGATACGCTCTATTAACGCTTTAATGCCAAATACTTGCTGATAACGAGCGACGATTTTGCCTGCTTTTTTATCAAATAAAGTGAATAAGCGCGTCATTTCCAGTAAACGGTCGGGGCGTAGTAAGCAAGTGATGATCCTGTCTTGATCGGTCACGGCCAAATCTCCAGCGCTTATTAACGACTCGTATTGTGTTCTGGAGGAGGTTGGTCGGTGATCAAAAAGTCGGTTGAGCTGTTGATCGTTTAAGGCCTGATTTTTCAAGCGGATAAACTCAGCTTCTGTTATTCCAAGGTGAGAGTCTTCTTCTTTCCACTTAGCCCAAAACTTTTCAGGTGTGCCGCAGGTGCCATATAAACCATCGTGACCATTGACCGATAGTAATAACTGACTGTAGGCATAAAGGTGAGGGATTTCGGTTTGGCCTTGATTGCGAATATGCTGAGAAATCGCCTCGGTATTTGTTGAGCGACCTTCCTTTTTTGAGTCTGGTCGCTTGGCTTCGATGACCGCTAGAGGAAGACCATTTACAAAGCAGACAATATCGGGAATGCGGTTGCCTGTGCCTTCTGCATTTTGTATAACCAACTCTTCGGTAAAATGGAACTGGTTATTACCTAAATGGTGCCAATCAATAAGTTGAATAGTCGGAGAGGCTTTTTTGCCATCAATGAACTCAGTAACACTCACTCCATACATCAGGGCATTATAGATTTTTTCATTGGCTGCTTTTAGCCCTAAGTTCATTGCTGGGTTTAACTCATGCATCACTTTATCAATTGCGGCTTCAGTGAGTTTGTGTTGCTTACCAGCAAATGGAAATGTTTGTTTGGCTAAAAAATCATGCAGTTTAGGCAACAAAATAACCTGATGAGTTCTTTTCTTATTGATTGCTAGAGCATTGCCACGCAAAGCCTCGCATTCGCTTGGAGGAATAAAGGTGTAGCCCAGATTTGAGAGTAAAGACAGTGCGGGGATTTTTGCGCTGAATTCTTCTTGGAAGTTAACAGAACCATTACTCATGAGTTAAATCCTTTTGTTTGAATGAATTCACAAACATGAGTTATGATTGAATCTGTATTTAGCAAAATGATAATTGCCATCACTATTAAGGAAATCCAAAAAGTTAGAGGTACTTTGTCCCTAAAAAATCCAAATTTTCTTTGTTCATCTATCCAAGCAATTTGCTGTTCCCAAAAGAATTTATAATGCGCAAGCCAAGAAGCAAACATAATCTGATGTGGTGCACAGCTTTGATTAAATTTAATTTCTATATTTTTAAGATCAGTTTTTGCTTTTGGGATGTCAGGTGATACACCTTCTAATTCTGACATGAGATGTTTAAGCTCATTAAACAGGTCCATTAGTGAATCACCATTCTGTTTATAATTTGCTTTTTCACCATTGCGCATTGACACGTATAAACCGATTAAGCCTAACACCAGTAATGCGCAAGACATGAATTTTGTCGAAAGGTTAGAGAACGCTAACGCATAAATACCAAAGGCCATAGAAAAAAAACTAATTAACCCGGGTAGTCTTTCTATCATTTCATAGCTAGCGAAATGAAGCTTAGCTGAGTAACCAACATTATAAGCTGTTTCAGCAATGTGCTTTTTCAAGTTGTTAATATCCACTTTTGTCTCCTATTGAATCGGCACATCAATTCTATCTTTCGCCACAACCACACCGTGTTGAATGGCATAGCATTCAACAACATGTTCTCCATTAAAATCAGTCTTTTCTTCTTTATTTCTAAAGCCTTTATCGACCAAAATATCGCCACGGATACAATCACGTTTCTCCGCTTCTGTACCCTGATTCAAAACTTTCCACTTCAATATGAAGTCTCCGGGCACATTGATATCAGCTACATAAAACTTCAATTTTTTCTTAGCTTGTAACTTTAATTTACTAGCCAACATCGTTCTTAATAAGGCTTCTCTAAACCCATTTTGAGACACTTCGCATTCAAGAGTTAAGTTATATCTGATATCTACAGTGTAAGAATCCTCAATGAATTGCTCTGTATTTCTGTAGTTATAAGCTGAGGATTTACTCTCTTGAATTGCAGCAGCAGGGAATGGTCTTCCAAATATTTTTTTCCACTTTTTATGCGCCGATGATGACTCACCAGCCTCTATAGCTTTCAACGAGTTTTCATATGCTATTTTCGCTTTTCGCTGAAACTTTGCTTTAACGTTTACTCTCTGGTTACTGCCGAGTGCCAGATAATAATCTTTAGTTGGTTCTTCAGATAAATACTTGAAAAAATCTCTACACATCCAGTCATAGAATACTTTAGACCGATTATCGTAATCAGAAGAGGACTTCAGAAAATTATACGCTAGTGTATCGATAAGTAGACCACCCATACCGGCACCGCTTTTGTTTTTCCATGCTCTAGCCATTTTACAAAGCTTCCGTAGATTTTTATTCTTTTGATCTACAAACTCTTTCATGGCCTTTAACTCTTCACGAGGTTTGGTAACTTTCCAGCTACCACTATTGTATGTGTCAGGATATTTAAAGCTGCCATCGTCTTGCTCAAACACAGGTTGAACTTCGACCATAAAGCCATTGTAGATAACTTGAACTACTAATCTGTCCTTTTTAACGGTAGTTCTAGGATACCTAGTAGAAATGGCATCTTTTGTATCATCCAACAACTTAGATTGTTTACTGTCTTTGTAATCATTCCATTTTGATGCTGGCATAATGTAAAGCATATCAAGGTCTGAAATGCCTTTTATGCCAGTCCAGCGACCATATGAACCGACCTGTAAGCTATTTGCCGTTTTGGATTCGGTATCACGAAATTTTTTATTCAACGCTGATGTTATTTCTTCGTACTTTGATGTAATTGAAGCAGCATTATCAATTTTCAAATTTGCTAAAAAATCGGTAAACATTTCAGTTGTTGTCATTGATATTCCCTTATCTAAATTTTAACTCTCTTTTTGCCTGTTAACAGTTGCTGCATCAGCGCTTTTTTCTCTTTTTTTAAATCTGCGAGTTGTTTTTCTAGTAGTTTGATTTCTTGATCTGCATTGATTAATACGCTAGCTATTTTGTCCTGCTCTTGATAGTTAGGAAAGTGCCACTTTATTTTGGCAAAGTGGGGGTATTTTAGATTCCATGTATCTGAAACTAGACCTTGAGAATTGCGTTCAAAAATATGAATTAATTTTGGCAGCTTGAATAAATATGAAGCAAATTTTGGTGACACTCCATTTTGAGGGATTAAAATTGTATATGCAGGGCTAACAATACCTTCAAGATCAGAAAGCCCAGAAACTCCTTGCCACATTCTCATGGTATTGTAACCAATATCGTTGGGGCAAATTCTTCTGTATTTTGATTTATCCTTGTTTGACGTATCTTTACGGCCAACATCATCCCTACTTATAACTCCTCCAGTTGAAGTAATTGATATTAGAGGTAAATCATTAAAGCCTGTCTCAACTCTTTCTTTAAACAGTTGGCCTAGCTGAAATTCTTCCCATTTATCTTCAAACGGTTTACCTGAGTCATCAAGTAGGCGTTTATTGCCTGTGAGCAGTTGTTGCATGAGGGCTTTTTTCTGCTGCTTGCTGTTGTCGATTAAGCGCTCTGTGGAGCTAATCGCTTTATCCCAAGTGGATAGAATTGTGGCGATTTTGCGTTGTTCTAACTGCGGAGGAATTGGAACATGAATACCTTTAATAATTCCTGCGCTTAAATTTTGTTGACCGCCACTATTCGCTAATTCTCTAATATTTTCATATTGACTGACTAAATATTGATAGTAGTAATCAACTTCAAAGCCATCATTGAGTAGTAATGCAGCACACGCTTGATTTGTTGAAGCTTCAATCCCTAGCTTTGCAACTTGACCACGAGTTTTTCCTTGGCCATACATAGCCATTAAAATAGTGTCTTTTGGAAAAAGTTTCGCTGATGAATTTTTAAGTCCTGCTTCAGTTATTTTTTGCTCTGTATCGTTAATAATACCAAACTGAACTTCAGTTGTTGTTACCCAAGGTATTTGACCATCAATCCAATACGAATCATTTTGTCTACTAGGAGTTCCACCAGAAGAAACTTTAGCAATATCCTCTATTACACCTTTTTCCCATCCATTAGGCACCATAACCTAGCTCCTTCAAGTAGCCTTCTATCTCTGCTTCAAGGTTTTGCAGTTCGTTTTTGCGGGTCAATCGTTGTTCTTTATTCATCATGGCTCTGCTCCATCAGGGTCGCTTCGACTTCTCGGCGTAGCTCTTCTTCGTTGGGTAGGTACAGTTGGTATTTTTGTACAAACAAATTTGTGTCCATGCCGTAGGTGGCGTATTCAACCAGTAGTTCGTCTTTGTCTTTACTTAAAATAATACCAATGGGTGGGTTGTCGCTTTCGATGTTTTCTTCTGCAGCAAAATAGCCCATGTACATATTCATTTGGCCTATGTCGTGGTGCTTCACATCGTTTATTTTAAGATCAATTAAAACAAAGCAGCGCAAAATGCGATGGTAAAAAACGAGGTCGACTTTGTAGTGAGTGTTGTTTAGCGTGATGCGATATTGGCGACCAACAAAGGTGAAGCCCTTGCCCAATTCCAATAAAAACTGTTCCAGATGGTGACACAAAGCGTTTTCAAGGTCTTTTTCGCTGTAGTTGTCTTTTTCTGGCAAGCCTAAAAACTCAAATACATAACTGTCTCGCTGCACATCTTCTGGTTTGTTAACAAGCGCTTGTTGCGTGGCAAGGGCTAATACTTGTTCTCTGTCTTTCGACGCAGCCAGGCGCAAAAATAAGCCGCTGTCTTTTTGTCGTTTTAACTCACGAATACTCCAGTTGGCATGGATGCATTGCTGGGTATAAAACGACCGCTCAGTTGAGTTGTCTATTTTCAATAGTTCAACATGATGGGACCAGCTCAAATTGTGCGACACTGTCGCATAATTTGAGTTTTGCATATAAAACTGACGAAAGCGTTGCAAATTACTAATGCTAAAACCTTTACCATGTTTTAGTTTTAGGTCTGTACTGAGTTGTTTTAACAGCTGTTTTCCGTAAGTCGCTTGTGCTTTCCCCTTTTGCTCGTATTCCACAATATGCTGACCTATTTGCCAGTAGGTGAATACTAGGCCAGCATTAATGGCGCTGATGGTTTTTAGCTGTCCTTCACGAAATGCCGTTGAAATAGTGTCAACCAATTCATGGTACTGACGAGTGACAGGGTTACTCATATCCGAGTTCCTTTAGGTAACCTTCCATTTCTACTTCAAGGTTTTGCAGTTCATTTTTAAGTTGTATCCGCTCGGCACGCACAGCCACCAAATCAATTTCGGCCTCTTCCTCGAAGGTGTCAACGTAACGAGGGATGTTAAGGTTAAAGTCGTTTTCGGCAATTTCATCAAAACTTGCTAGGTATGCGTATTTATCAACCGTTTTGCGGTTTTTGTAGGTGTCGATGATTTTTTGAATGTTGTCAGGTGTTAGTTGGTTTTGGTTTTTGCCGGATTTGAATTCGCGACTGGCATCGATGAATAAGACATTTTTATCAGACTTTTTCTTCTTGAATATTAAAATAGCCGCAGGGATACCCGTTCCAAAAAACAGTTTTTCTGGTAATCCGATCACGGTATCAAGCAGGTTTTCTTCAATCAGATTCCGACGAATTATTCCTTCCGTAGACGCTCTAAATAACACGCCATGTGGCACAACCACCGCCATCCTGCCGCTTTCAGGTTTTAGTGTTTCAATCATGTGTAAAATAAAGGCGTAATCGCCTTTTGTTTTTGGCGGTATAGCACGATTAAAGCGGCCATAAGGGTCGTTTTTCGCAGACTCATGCCCCCATTTATCTAACGAGAACGGGGGGTTGGCGGTAACCACATCAAAGTGCAATAAGCCGTTACCGTATTTACCTTGCTGCTTATTTTCAAGTAATAGTGGATTGCGAATGGTGTCGCCCCATTCAATACGGTGATTGTCTTCACCGTGTAGGAACATGTTCATTTTGGCCAATGCCCATGTAGAGCCAATGGCTTCTTGTCCAAATAATGCGTACTTTTTTGAGCCAGTGTTTTTACGAACCATGGCGCCACACTTTAAAAGCAGCGAGCCACTGCCGGTACAGGGGTCACATATTTGGTCGCCTTCAACAGGCTCTAAAACGGTGGCTAGAAGGGTTGAAACCTCAGGCGGGGTATAATATTCACCAGCGGTTGCCCCACTACCAGCAGCAAAGTGTTTAATAAGATATTCATAGGCGTTACCGATGATGTCTAGGCTGCCCACGCGTTCGGTACTTAGGTTTAAGATGTCTTTACCGAAATCCTCTAAAAGGTGACGGAGTAAATCGTTCTTTTGCTTTTCTTGGCCTAACCGGTCGGTGTTAAAGCTGATGTCTTGGAATACGTTTTTAAGCTTACTGCCGTTGGCTTCTTCTAGTGCATGGAGAGCTTTATCAATGCGCTCGCCGTTGCCTGCTTCATAGCGTTTTTCGTATAAATCCCAAAAGCTTGCGCCTTCAGGCAATACAAAGCGTTGTTTCGACATCATGGCGTGAATTAGCTCTGGGTTGTCGCCATACTGTTCGATTAGTTTGTTGTATTCGTCTTTGTAGATATCAGAGATGTATTTTAAAAACAGCATGGTGAGGATGAAGTCTTTATAGGTATCAGCACTGATCACACCACGAAAGGTATCGCATGCGTTCCAGACCGCCTTGTTAATATCGTCCTGATTGATTTGGTTGGTTGTCATGATTTTTGATTCCTTATGTACTTTTATCTAAACGGTTTAGAAGGTCTGATGCGATGGCTGTCATTTCTAACTGCCTGTTTTCAATTAGCCGATAATACGTTTTGATTTCCTTCATGGAGCATCGATGTAAATTGACAATTTTTCTCTGTGTTTCTAAGTCAGGTAAAACAAAGGGGGTTTCTTCCAATACTTTTTTTCGAATGCTGACTTGCAGGCTACCTTCAGCTGATACCTTGAAGTAGCGTTGTGCAGGCTTTTGATTGAGTTGCCAACATATAAACCCAGCTAAAATACTATTCTGCTTATTCGGTTTGATTCTTAAATGAAAGAAGTGGGGCGCGCAGACTGTATCCTTAGTGAGACCTTCAACTAATGAGGCTGTGTTGTTGCTTCCCTTAGCAATAAACACTATATCATTCTGCCTTAGTCTATCTAGTGAGTTCTCTCTCACTGACTTGGCTAGAGTCAGTGATTTCACGTCGATTCTTCCTTCTGCATCAATATTTCGCATCTGTACGACGTAAACATCGCCATCTTTGTTGGACTCAATCCGTCCTCTGAATGGATGACCTGATGTTATCTGAACAAAATCACCTAATGTGGTCGCCATATTTTGACTATCTCGTTTTCAATGTATTGAGCTCTATGTAGGAAGTTATTGTAGATGAAATACACACCATTTCAATGATGCAGAAAAAAATAAACAATCGACTTGAATTTGTTTGATTATTTGTGCAGTATCGAAATGGAGTTAGTGCTGTATATAATAACAGGATAAGTGGAGGGTTAAGAATTGAGAGAGTGATTTAATGAAATAACCGACGACATCAGAGATGTCATCGGTTCATAGAGTCTAATCGTCTGGTAAACGATATAGACATCTAAGCAACCAAGGCCAGCTTAATCGTGCCGCTGGTAAGGTCGGAGGTGAGAGTCTGTACTTTACCAATATAGTGGCGCTTTTCAAGTGAGGCTTTGTTAACGGTGTTTGCTGTCATGCGAACGCATAACATTCTTTATTGGGAAAAAGGTATGGATGTAAGTTTAATAGAAGTCTCGAAAGGGTTCGTGTATCTCCATTTTCAAGAAAAAGGTTACGGTCTTTTCGTTAATCAATTTGAAGCGTTTGGATCCTTGTTGTTGAAAACAGGTTCTAATGTTGGGTATGACGCAGAGACAGCGTCTATTTGTTATGAGCGTGATGGCAAAGAACGGAAACTCCGCTTAGCTCAGCTGTCATTTGCGCAGGCTAGAGCAGAAGAAAAATCACATGCCTATCTGAAAAGCGTAATTTCAGACTGCAACATTTCTTTTGGCACAGAAATATCATCTGTTGATGTTGGTGAGCAACAGTTAAGTTTGCTCAAACTAAGGTTGTGGGATATGAGTTGTGTGACTGAGTTTGAATTACATGCTTCTCGGTCTTTTAGTGACCTCGAAACCGCAAGTTATGTACCTTTTATTCTGCCGAAGCTCAGTGAGTCAAAGCAGACCAAAGTGAAAGCTGGTGATTTTGTTGACACCCATTCAGATAGTTGCATTACAGACCAATCATGTGATGTCGCTTTATCCGATATTGATAGCATTCACCCCAAGGTGATGGCTTTTTTGCGCAGCTTTCCTGCTTTTGTTCGAGAGTTACTTCCATTAGAACGGAATGAAGTGTTGGATTATTTGACACTATCTCCGATCGTATTAGTGCGAGAAGACGGCAAGTTATACTGCGTTGCTGGAATTCAGTCATATGTGCAAGCTGTTAATACTTTAGACAAGAAGCAAAAAGTGCCAGTCCGCTGGTTCACAGGGAAAATGGGGCTGGCTCTGAAACGACTAAACACGATGGAAGTGTTGGGCCTTCCGATTATATACAGTACAAAAAAGAGCTTGCTTCAGCAAACCTTTGACACGCTCCTGCCTTCGTTTTCCCCTTTGTATAAGCAATCTTTCTTCGCATCTTGTAGTAGCAAGAAGTTTGCGGCGTTGTTTGGGTTAGATGCTAGAACAATACAGGAGATCAGTCGTTGAGTACCCATCGTTCATCAACTGTCGAGTTTGACGGCTCTTGTTTGCATCGCTTTCTTAAAGAGATGAAGAAACAGAAATTGACCGTTGCCAATTTGACGGCGAAACAATCTCGTCAATTTATACTTCATTTTTGTAATCTGTGTCATATCCCGCCCCATTTGCGTGCTATCGATCTTTGTGTTGAAAACATCAGTGACGCCATCGAAAGTGTCAGGGATGAATGCGATGACCTTTCACTGCTAGAAGATGTGTTTGGTGAGAGATTATTAGGGCTAAGTCTCTTTGCTGATTTTATGGAAAAGCACATAACCTTGTTGAAGCAAGTGGATGCTTTTATATGGCATGAAAGACCTGATGTTGTTGAAGATCGAAGACACCCTATGCAGGGCCAATGGGGGCGATACCCCATTTATTCGATGCTTATGAATACTCTTGAAGATAATGAATATATCAACAATTTTCATGGGTTACAGATCATTGTGCTTGCGGCTTATTCATCATTGAATCATTCGCCTAAGACCTTCTCGATGTACATCAAAGACCAAGAAAAACGCTCGAAAAAACATCAAAGCGCTGCATCAACAGCTGGCTTTTTTATTCGTAATTGGTCAGATAATAATGTTGATGATGACGAGATAGAATTTTTTTGTGATGACATTAATGTGTTGGAATGGTGTGAAGATATTATAGCGGCACGTGATGATTCGGCTACAGAGGAGCGCCCAATCTACCGTCAAACAATGAGTCCATTGATTTCGAGGTGGATAAGCTTTGAGTCTCAGCGTAGAGGTGTCAACGCGACAAGAAAGCGCGGCAAAGCTAAGCCTTATAACCGAAAGTCTTCCGGCTGGCATGGCGGCTATTGCCGATATCACTCGGGCACTATCAGCGAGTCTATTTTGATTGATGACAACTGCATTGTTGAGGCGACGGGCTTTGGGCATGGTTCAAATAGTATCCCTGTTAACAGTATCAAGATAAGAAAGACTTCAGCTTTGTTACCTGAGGAAGAGGCTAAATACGCCGATTTAGAAGATGATGAACAGGGCGATTATGATGAGATTATTAGTGTTGAAGACCCAACACCTAGCTGTAACAACATTCTCACGAATCGACAAATTACTAAAGTTGTACAATCTAATCAAAATTTGATTTGTCAATTTTCTAACGCTACCAACGTTGAAATCGCTCAGCTTGTTGAACTTTGTTTAGACGTAATGCGTCGGCCTGCGTTTTATAATGACTTGATTTCTCATGCAGCGCCAATTGCTTTATTGATGTTATATACCGGTTGCTCTTTAAGAGATGTTACTCACGGTACCAGGTGGTCTGCTGACCACCTTGCTTCTAAAGCAAAGATAACATCGGTGTTGGTGAGTGGCGAGCGGTTTTGGCTTCTCAAGGTTGCAAATGTTCGACGCGCAAAACGGATGACTCAAGATGTTTTAGAGCAATGCCGAGTTGTTGAATCACATATTAAAATTCCTGATGAGTTTGGTCTGGCTAATTTTCTACAAGAGCAGCATAAAGAGCAGCTAGAAAAAAAAGAAGTGGGGAGGATTTTTAAAAAGAAGCTACCTGAGTACCGACGTATTTTAAACGCTTTGCTGCGCTTATTACCTGATAGTAACCGACTGAATGAGCATAAAATTGCCAATTTTTTACCCGCTCATATAACTCATCAAACAGCTGATATTGCGGTTACGATCTTATCCACTGGTCAGTATCTTCCGCTCGGAAAGACGCTTTTGCATTACAGCGCGCCTTCGCCTAGTTACCTTGAATCGGTTAGGCATAAGGTTTGGGGAGATCTCTGTGATGATGTTTCTTTGCCTAGTTTTATCAAGTCAGAAGCCGCTAAATTACCTGTAGTAAATACACTGTCCGTTTCACCGTTATGCCCGACGCTGGGTAGCATTATTAATATGGTGAAGGAAAGTAAAAGTGCGATCAAATCCGCAAAAGATTCTGGTGAAATTTTGAATGTTCATAACATGATGACATATTACACCGCTCAGATGTTTGCGTATGGAACGGGAGTGCGTGCTATTTGCTCACCGCTTGCTTGCTTAACTGCTTTTGATTCAGCCACGAAAACGGTCGTTATCTCTGATAAAGATGGTGATGATTTTTATAACTCACGATTATGTATATTACCTAAACTCGTTTGTCAGCAGTTAGAGGCCTATCAAAAGCACGTCGAGCAACTCAAAAACACCACTTACTTTTTGGCTATTAATAACAATTCACTAATAGACATACAAGACTATTTCTATCTCGATAAAGATCTTCATTCTGCAGAAATTAAACCTAGCCTAAGCTTTGAGCTTCAAGCCTCTTTTTTGAATCTACCGATGAACACTAACCGTCGATTTATTCGCACCTATTTGATAGAAAAAGGAGTGAGAGGTGAGTTGATTAATGCGTTTATGGGGCACTGGGGAGCAGGCCAAGAACCTTGGGGTAAATTCTCAACGTGCTCGCCCATTGAGCTTCTTGAGATGGTGGCACCGAATATTAACGATATGCTTAACGAATTGAGTTTTACGATTGAACGAGGGCTTGCTGATGTTTGAAGCGCAAGAAATTGAGTCTAACGCCTCATGGAGAGCTGAAGTAACAGAAAAGAGATTGCCGATATTTAATAAGTTTGAAGCTGACATAGCTGACTCCGAAAAGCATTATTTTGAGTACTTTATGACTTGGCTTGCTGAAGATAAAACCACAGATTCAAAAGCTATTCTTATCGGATACAAAGATGATAAAAAACGTAAAAAATTTAATGTTAACAAGCTTTTTAATCGATTTATCAACACCTGCAAGCTAGAGGCTGAAGGTATTGTTCAGGTGTCGAAGGTGCTAAGGGTACTGGTCCTGTATTTGAAAAAAATAGGTGAGTTAGACAGTAGTGTTACTCTTCCAGCGTTAACACAAAAAATGCATCGAGAGGCTGGGCGACTAACGCCTTTGAGACTTAATCGATATGTCGTTTTATATAAAGATATTGTTAACGCTTTATCTGAATCTTTGAAGCAACCGAATTGCAAGGATGACGTTAAAAGAGGACAAATACTACTGTCATCGATTGTGTATGGTGGTCTTCTGTCAGTAGAAGGCTTATACGGTTTGTTGGTTAATTCGTCTAAACAACCTTATTTTGTAAACAGTCAAAAAATTTGGCCTTTAGATCTAAAAACGAGAGAGTATCTGCACTCTGAAAGTCGTTTCTGGTATCCAGATACACTGACTGAAACACTTCTGCTCAAGAGTCAGCTCTCAGAAATTGAAATAATAACAGGCCAAAAACAAGAGATGAAAAAGAAAATAACGTCTCTTATTCAAGGTGTTTTTTCTAGCCTGCCTAAAAGTTTCAAAAAAAATCTCGTAATTAAGAAAATGAACCTTAAGGCTCTTCTTAATGTTGTGTCTGTTCATTATGAGCAGGTCGTGCCCTCGTTTGTTGTTCGATATTGTCATCGAGAGTTTATTAGTCATTCATTAAAGCCGAGCGCTATTAATCGTTTGGCGGGCTATTTTGCTCTTGGTGATGGTGTCGAAAATAGTGATTCACCTGTTAAGCCTGCTTGGGCTCCTAGTGATCAATATTTATCGCTTGATGATTCGCACTCAATGTCGAACACATCTGAGCAAGAAGAAGAGAGTCAGGCTGTAAGTTGGACATGGGTTGAAAAGCACATCAAAAAGTCAGACAGCAAGGAAAGCTTGGAGCGTGATATTTCGGTTATTCTTAAGAACGATATGGAATTGGAGCCGGTGCAAAGGTTGGTGCTGATGTGGGGTGCGCACTTAGCAAGTGTTGGTAGTAATGACTTCACAAATCTACAAACAAAACGTATTGCCTATATGATGTGCTCGGTCGGTTCTCGACTGTCAGGTTTGGTGCAAAAAGATGATATGAGTTTGTACTCTTCTGAAGATTTAGAAGGGTTATATGAAGAGCTTCTTGGTACAGTTTCATCGGCTGGTTTAAAAAGAAAATTGGCCAGTATGCTGGATCGGTTCCAGAAATATTTGGAAAACTACCACTATGTTGACGCTATTGATTCACGAGAAGTGTTTGGAATTCAAAATTCACCGTTGCCAGTTGATGCGAATATTCTGCTTGTAGACGAATACTTAAATGTCCTGAAGACATTGGAAGGTATTGATGAGCTCGACTTATCACCAGAGGTGAATGTCGTTATCAGATTAATCTTTATTCTTGGATACCGCTGTGGGCTTAGGCAAAGCGAAGGTCTAAAGTTGAGAGTAGAAGACATCCAGGGCGATGAAAATTGCTACCTTATTGTTCGACCTCACCATTATCGTACACTTAAAACAAACAATGCTAAGCGCCATTTCGAGTTGAGAAACTTTCTAAGTCACGATGAATTGTTGTTATTCAGAGACTGGTTAAACAAGAGGCGTGGGCAGCTTGATAGTGGCGAAAGTAGCTCACCTTTTCTTTTTGCATGCGCATCAAAAAGTTATAACTGCATAAATGCCGATTTGGTATTTCCTGTTATACACAGAGTGATGAGGGCTGTATGTGGGGATGATTCCCTTAGATATCACAACCTTCGTCATTCATTTGCAACTCTGACATTATTAAAACTGATGAGTGAGGAGTCTTGTCAGCTATCCATCTATGAACAGCACCCAGAAACTCAGAGCTGGTTGGCTGATAATGCAGCTCTTAAGCATTACTTATACGCGAGCCAAGATCCAACCAGAAGACACCTTTATGCGTTATCGATACTGATGGGGCACGCGTCGCCAGAGACAACATTGGAACATTACATTCATTGTATGGATTACCTTGCTCGCGTTTCGATTGAAAAACGAATAATGCCAACGGCAGAGATGTTGTCGGATGCATCAGGGCAATCTTTAACTACTATCTATCGATGGTTGCGTGATGGTGCTGATGGGTATCGTTTGGGTCTACATAAGAAGTACAAAAGAATCTTGCCGCAGCCTAGTCAAGTGATGTTTTCTGCTGCGATTTCCAATTTCAGATTGGAGCTTATTGCCAATAATACGGTCAGAAAATTTGATGACTGTCGAAAAATATTGTTTAAATTGATTCAAAGCCCAGTGTTAATAATCGATGAATATAAGCAGTATGACGCGTTATCAGAGCAAACTGGAATCAATGCATCAGAGATCAAGAAGTGGGAAAGAAATCTCTTATCTCTGCTCAGTTTAGAAAGACATAAGATTGCTTCTGACGGTGTTGGAAACTGCTCAAGAAAAATCAATTTAGAGCGCTATCAAAACGAAACGCTACCGTTGCCAGCCAAGCCAAGAAACATCGACATTGATCAAAATGCTTATGTCGAGGTAGTAGACCGTCTTCAAATTATGGCCCAAAAAGACCCAGTCAAACTGCAAGCTCTATTAAACGGTTTTTCTAAACATACCCAAAAGCGTAACTACCTATTCAGGTTTACTGACATTGCTTCCGCCGAACCAGTCATCGATGCGTTAAGTACACTGACTAACGATAAGGTATCGTTGTCATTTACGTTGTTGCATGGGCAAAAGCAATCAGGCAATAACCTTAAAAAAGTTTGTCTACCGCATTGGAGAAAGTGTTTAAACCTCTCTAATCGACGTGTCATTCTGACAGGTTTAGCAAACAGCGATGCCAAAGTCGGCAAGTATGGTTGGTTAGGCGTTAACTTGATTAACACCGAAACAGGCAGGGCTATCGAAGGCTTAAGGTATGCTTTCGCGATGATGTATGTGTTGGAGGCAGCTATTGTCTAATAAATTTTGGTAAGTCTAGGTTGCTTTATGCCCGGTTATTAATTGTGCATTTTTGCAAGTATGCTATTGTCAATTTGTGACCAAAAAATAGCTGTTAAAGCACTTTAATGCACCTTTTATTTAATTTTTATTATTTTATAAGTTGCTGATTTAATTAGATTAAAGTGCATTAAATGTATCTAAAATATACATGTGCAGTTCTCTACGGAGGGCTACAAAGGCATGAGTCAAAGTCGAGGCACTCAGAGAGATTAGAGCAGCTTCGTCCGTGAAAGAATTCACTTTTTGTCATCTAGACCTGCCCATGTCGCATCAACTCATTTTTGTCGAAAAGCAGTAAACCAAAGGTCACCAGCAAACACACAAAGAAGTTTTCTTGACTGTAATGAACGGAATAGCGAGATATTGATTTAAAAAAGAAAAAGATGGGGCTTAGTATACAGCTGTGTGTCAATCGAAGCAGGGCGTAATGGCGAAAGGATCAAAGAAATAAAATAGTTTAAATAATTATTTGGTGTGTCGATATGTAGTGGGTTAATAAAGTAAAATTTGAAAATGTATTATCCAATTTACTTATATTGTTTAATCAGTAATGCCAAGGCGCTCACTTGCTCTTCTTAGTCGCTCATCCCCTCGGCGATCGTATTTTTGAGTGGTGTTGATGCTCGAATGACCCATAGCGTCTTTGACGGTGACGATATCTTCGCCGTTATCCAGCATTGCTGAGGCGAAGGTACGACGCAAATCGTGAGGGGCAAATTTTTCAATCCTCGACTCTATTCGACGCATTTCAAGGATATGATAAATAGCTTGATCAGATAGCCTTGAGGTTGTGACATCATCAAATCGCCTTATTCTTGAAAATAGGGCGCCGGAATACACCCCCCTAACCTCATGAATCCATCGCTCGAGTCTTTCCCAAGAGCCGTTTGGTACAAAGGCCAGTCTTTCTTTGTTGCCTTTTCCAAGCACTTTTAGCGCCTTATCTTTATAGATCATATCGTCAATATCAAGAGCCACCACTTCCGATCTACGCAGCCCGCAACCTAAAAGAACACCTAAAATCGCAGCGTCTCGCAACCCCATAGCGCTGTGGTCGCCGGCACAAGTATCAAAAAGGCGTCGGATTTCACGCCTTTCAAGCGCTCGACCTTTCGTGAGGCGAGAACCTCTTACTGAGCGGATTTGCTTGATATGCTGAAAGCTGTCTGTATCTATCTGCTTCATTGTCCAGGCTTCAAGAGCAACGCCTTTTAGTGCTGAAAGGTAAGTATTAATGGTTGCTGGGGCTTTTTCGGTGCTGGCGAGCATTTCGAGTACGGCCAGAACGTGATGGCGCCTTAATGAACTCCAAATGCAGTGCTTTAAGTCATCGAATCCAATCATCCTTGAAACAATGTTAAGAAATGATTGCATGGTCTGCCTACTGCGCTTTGAACCTAGGCTTAATAAATAGGCGATAGCAGGATTGTCTTGAACGTTACTTAAAGTGCTGGATGGCAATAGTAGCTCTTGGTTGATATCTTCTCTAATGAGCAATCTAGGATAAGCATCATTATGATCCATTTCTACCTCACTCATTGTTGAATCAAACCTATATCAAAATTGACCACATCGAACTCATATGAACAACTCGCACTTTTGTCTAAATCTCTTATGTTTTCAGGCTTCAAAAAAGCTATTACTACGCACATGAATGTTATTACAGAAACTTTACTTTTTCAAACGTACATTTTAATAAGTAGAAAATTTACGTTTTCAATGCCTGCTTGTGATGGTGCTTCTTAAATTGGTCGATCGAATATGAGTGCGGTTATTGCGGAGCTTATATGATAATAAAGATAATTAATTTATTATAAAATTTTAGCTTGTGTATTTCTTCTTTAGGCGTAAAAGTTGACCTATTTTGGAAACTGCCCTGGCAGAGTACTGTTATCCTTCAGCTCGAACCAGATAATCCAAAGTGTACCATCAAATAAAATGGCTCTATTGAGAGGGAAACTACGATTAAGACATCTAACCTTAGCCAGTGTTTCTAACTCGGCTAAAAAACAAAAAATGTCACCCATTTCATTACTTTTAGCCCTTAAACACGCTCATTCGGCCTTGTTTACGGGCTTTTAAACGGATTAACCCCTTGTAGCTCGTATCATCTGGTCAATTCTGAACACATTGGCTAAGGCAAACAGCATCGACAGTTTGTTATTATTTTTCTCTAAGCCACGATAGACGACTTTCCTAAAACCAAACTGACGCTTTATGATTCGAAAGGGGTGCTCTACTTTTGCTCGAATACTGGCTTTTATGTATTCCGTTCGGATAGGTTGCTTGTTTATTCTTGGATGTTTCTTGAGAAGGCGCACTTTGCTTGGCATTTCAGCAATCAACCAATCCGCTTTGATGTCTTTAAGCTCTTCTCGTTTTTGAGCGCCTCGATAACCTGAATCCGCCGAGATAAAACGTTCCTCACCATGAAGCAGATGTTCTGTTTCTGTGATGTCGTGTACGTTAGCTGCCGTTGTGCTTAGACTGTGACTCAGCCCAGTTCTAGCATCAACGCCGATATGAGCTTTTAACCCGAAGAACCATTGCTTACCTTTTTGAGTCTGGTGCATTTCTGGATCGCGTGCTTTCGCTTTATTTTTAGTCGAGCTAGCCGCTTCAATAATAGTGGCGTCGACAATCGTGCCTTCTTTTAGATAAATACCAGCGCTGGACAACCACTTGTTGACCTCTTTGAACAGCTGACGGGAGAGCTTATGCTTTTCCAGTAAGTGCCTAAAATTCATGATGGTCGTGTGATCCGGGATAGCACTGTCTAACGACAATCCAGCGAACAAACGCATGGACGTGATTTCATAAAGCGCATCCTCCATAGCAGGGTCGCTCATGTTGTACCAATGCTGCATGCAGTGAATACGAAACAGGGTGGATAACGGATACGGTCTTCTTCCTTTTCCTGCTTTGGGGTAAAAAGGCTCAATAACGGCTTCAAGCTGGTCCCAAGGCATCAATTCATCCATCCGAGAAAGGAAAATTTCTTTGCGTGTTTTACGACGCTTGTTGTTGAATTCGCTGTCGGCAAAAGTGAGTTGATGTGACATGGTCAGGCTCGAAGGTTAAAAATGAATTGTCTCATGCGCGGGACTTATTCGCATCTTCCAGAGACAATTAGGCCATAGCAGTTTAGGGTAAAATGTACGCTTTCGGCCAAAATTATATCTTTTGGCCGTGCTAGTAAAAGACCCTGTAAATTACAATCTGGATTCACAAATCGTAATGCTCCCAAGCATATCGCCACTCATCCCATTTCAAAAAAAGCTGATCCATTATTAACCAGGCAGAAAAAGAGGTAATCATGTGTTAAGATTCATGTATGAAAAAATTAGACGCACGTAAGCTCACACCTGAAATTCAACAACACAATCGAGACTTGGCTATCCGGCCGTTCCAGCAAGACAAAAAGAGAACAGAAATTGTAGGTATTCACTATAGCGTTGTTTGCCGCTGGATTAGGGCTTGGGTGAAAAAGGGTGAGGTGGCGATAAAACAGGGACAAAGAGGCCGAAGATCAGCAGAGGAAAGGCTGCCCACTGAAGCTCAAGAATCAGTCTTGAAAAAGTTAATTTGTGACAAAAATCCAGACCAAATGAAGCTGCCCTTTGCACTCTGGAATCGAAAAGCAATTCAGGCCGTGGTCAAACAGATGTGGAGTATTCACATTGCTATTCGCACGGTCGGTGACTATTTAAAACGTTGGGGGTATGCCCCTCAGAAGCAAGCAAAACGGGCTTACGAGCGCAAACCAAAAGCGGTTAAAAAATGGTTGGATAACACTTACCCTAAGATCAAAAGCCGAGCCTTTGAGAAGAGTGCTGAGATCTACTGGGGCGATGAAACAGGTATTCGAAATGACTGCCAGCACAGTCGAGGTTATGCACCAAAAGGAAAAACACCCGTTATAGAAATTAATGCCAAACGCTTCTCAACGAATATGATCTCAGCGGTTAATAATCAAGGAACGGTCCGTTTCATGATGTATGGAGAAAACATGACCGCGAAAGTGCTACTGTGTTTTATGAAGCGGCTGATAAAAGATGCAGGGCGAAAAGTATTTCTCATTTTGGATAATCTTCGGGTACACCATGCCAAGTTGGTAAAAGCATGGTTAGCGCGTCATGAGGATGAGATCGAGGTCTTCTATTTGCCATCATATTCACCAGACCTGAATCCAGATGAATACTTGAACGCTGACCTTAAGGCTGGGATACGAAGTTCGGCACCAGCTAGAAATCAAGAAAATTTAGCAGGTAAAGTGCTTAGTCACATGAGGATTCTGCAACAAAAACCAAAGAGAGTTGCAAAGTACTTTGAACATCCAGTAATCAGCTACGTATCATGAATATACTTTCCCGCTGGGTTAATAATTCTATTTCGCTAAAACTGTACTTATAAACAATTAGATATGAAATTTTAATAATGAAAAATACCCTTACAGCTAAAAGTCAAACTCCAGAAAATATTGGCGGTACAGTGGCAATCAAATATGAGCGTCTTGCTCATATCGTTCGTCAAGTAGTCCGAGATTTTCAAGTTTGTCTAGAGAGCCAGCTCCAACCACATGGTGTGAACCATGGATATTGGTCATACCTACGAGAACTATGGAGTGAAGAAGGACTATCCCAACGCGAACTTAGTGAACGAGTTGGTTTGTCTGAGCCGACAACTAATTCCGTCGTTAAAAGAATGGAAGCAGCTGGCTTACTTGAATTGCGTCCTATTGTTGAAGGGAAGCCTAGGCGTCTAGTTTACCTAACGCCGAAGGGCCGTAGCTTACAGTCTGTTCTCGTACCAAAGGCGGAGGTGATCAACCTCCTCGCCGTAGAAGGAATATCCGAAGAAAAGGTAGCTATTCTAAGGGAATGTCTTTTAACCGTTCACAACAATCTAGCTACATTACAATCCGGAGAAGCCGATATAGTCAACTAAATCGAGCCTTCCAAACCTGCTTAAATTCTTAGTATTCGAAACTCTTCCGTCAGTTCCGTAAGTATGATTGTTATCAAAATGCATTAGCAGAAAGAGTGAATGGTATCTTGAAGCAAGAGTTTTTGATTGCGTATTCCGGTGATTGCGATCGCCCATTTCGGTTTAATCCGGCCACCTGATCTTGCCTTTTTTCTCTCGTCTTATTTTTACTCTAAGTGGCCGGATTACGCCAGTTTTCTCATTGATTCACCTCCCAGTTCTATCCTATGACTATTGTGTACCAATCTATCCATTAAGGCGTCTGCCACTGTGGCGTTACCAATCATGTTGTACCACTCCTTCACGGGAAGTTGGCTGATGACGATGGTGCTGCTATTTTGATAACGATCTTCAAGCACTTCTAATAGGTGTCCTGCCTGCTCTTGGGTCAGTTTTTCCATACCCCAGTCATCGAGGATCAATAAGGTTTTCTTAGCCAGCGACTGGAGTTGTTTTTGATAGGAACCATCCAATCGACCTGCACTCAGGTCGTCGAGAAGGCGGGTTAACCGATAGTATCTAACAGCGTGTTGTTGATCGCAGGCGCTGGTCGCCAGTGCACAACCAAGATACGTTTTACCTGCCCCTGTTGGGCCAGTGATTAAGATGTTCTGGTGTTTGTACAGATAACGGCCCGTTAGTAACTCACTCATCTGCTTACGATGAAGGTTTCGTGTTTCTTTGTAGACAAGTTGACTGGGTTGAGCATCCAGCCTGAGTTTTGCTTGTCGCTTTAAACGCTGGATCTTGGTTTGGTTACGGTTCAAGATTTCACTTTCTAGCAGCAGACTTAATCGTTCTTCGAAGTCCAGCTCTGCATAGGTAGTCAGTTGCTCTTGTTGCTGTTCTAAGGCTTTCGCAGCCTGGCTTAAGCGAAGGCTTTTGAGTTGATCGTGGACTCTATTCATTTGGACTCTCCTAGTGGTAACTGTTCGGGCCTCGAACATTGCTATGGATAATATTGGGTGTGGTCGTATTGTCTTTACTCATCTGTCCTTCACGATGGCTCTTCAGCAAATTATTTATGAAGGTGTAGTTGGGTTTCGTTAACATCAGTGCGTCTTGACAGGCTTGTTCCAAACGCGACTCACCATGCGTTTTGCTCAGGCTTAACAACCCAAGGCAGGATCGGTAAGACTGCTCTGGATGAGGCTTGGCGAGGAGGATTTTATTAATGGTTTCTCGAGTCGCTGGGCCGATGCTCGCTCCCCAACTGAGCAAGCGTTCTGGTGACCACTTTTGATGGTGATGATGACCAGGCATGTGTTCTGGCTTTGTGCTATTGCCACGTTCTCTTTGGCTGCGTGGGTGTTGAGTGACCATGTTGCCTCGGTGATAGATCTGCACCAGACGATTGGACGCTTCTAACTCAACATGTTGACCCACGAGCTGATGAGGGACTGAGTAATAGTGCCGGCAATATTCAATGTGGTAGTCGGGGCCAACTTTGGCTCGTTTGGTTTCGGTGTACAGGTAACGCTGCCTAAGAAGGGGCTTTAATGCAGGTTTATCGAGTTTGTC
>NZ_FQVF01000029.1:48135-50930 GCF_900129155.1 Marinomonas polaris DSM 16579 | reverse complement strand
CAGCTGGCTTCTTATTTAGGCTTGATCCCCAAGCACAACGAATCTGGTAAACGGGCAGGAAAAACAACCTTGAGTAAGGAAGGGCCAGGCTATATCAGAGCGAAGTTGTATATGGCCGCAATCGTAGCTGGGCAACATAATACCGATATAAAAGCGCAGAAAACGAGATTACTAAAACAAGGCAAAACAAAAATGCAGGCGCTAGGTGCAGCGATGAGAAAGTTGTCACAAATATGTTTTGGTGTTGTTAAGAATCAAACAGAATATCAGCCTCAAGTTAGTTAAATAAAAACTTGAGGCTGATTAGGAGAGATGGTATCTACAAAAAACAACCAAAAGGAATCTAAGCCTTTTGCCCTATTTCTACAAATCAAACCCATTTGGGTTATTCGATTGCCAACGCCAAGAATCTTCGCACATACGCGCCAAGTCAAATTCCGCCTGCCAACCAAGAAAAGCCTTAGCAAACTCAGGATCCGCATAACAAGTCGCTATATCGCCAGGACGACGATCTACAATCTTATAGCTAATAGATTTATTAGAAACCACTTCAAAGGCTTTGACCATTTCAAGTACAGAATATCCGTTGCCAGTACCTAGATTCACAACAAAATGACCAGACTGAGCCAGCACTTTTTCCAAGGCACAAACATGGCCGCGAGCCAAATCCACCACATGAATATAATCACGAACCCCCGTTCCGTCTGGCGTATCGTAATCGTCACCAAACACACTCAAACAAGCCAATTTACCCACAGCCACTTGACTAATAAAGGGCAATAAATTATTCGGAATGCCTTTTGGATCCTCGCCAATCAAACCAGACTCGTGAGCACCTATCGGATTAAAGTAACGTAAAGTAGCAATGTTCCATTCGCTATTGGCCTTAGCCAAATCAGTCAACATCCCCTCTACCATCAATTTACTTGCCCCATAAGGGTTTTGCGTTGAAGTAGGAAAATCTTCACGAATAGGCACAGATTCAGGCATACCATAGACAGTCGCAGACGAACTAAAAATTAAATTTCGCAGTCCAGCCAACTCCATAGCCTTGATAAGATTCAAGGTTCCGGCAACATTATTTTCATAATACAAAAAAGGCTTTTGAACAGACTCGCCAACCGCTTTCAGACCGGCAAAATGAATAACCGCAGCAAAAGTATACTTCTCGAAAACACTATTTAAAAAGTCTGAATCGCGAATATCGCCTTTCATAAACACTGGACGCTTACCGGCAATCGTCTCAATGCGATCTAAAACGACCTCTTTACTATTCGAGAGATTATCAATAATAATCGGCTCAAAACCCACCTTAATCAACTCGACACAAGTATGCGAACCAATATAACCTGCACCGCCCGTTACCAAAACAAACATCCAACACTCCCAAAAAAATCCATTAAACCAAATCACCTGTAGGTCGGCCTTCAGGCCGTCAAAAACCTAACAACACCAAATCACATGTAGGTCGGCCTTCAGGCCGTCAAAAACCTAACAACACCAAACCAAAACCCTTGACGCGCTAAAGCACGACCTACAAAAAATGAATCGTCCGTCAAAACCTAGCAACACCCAATCACATGTAGGTCGGCCTTTAGGCCGTCAAAAGCCAGATCGCACCAAACCAAAACCTTGACGCGCAAAAACACGACCTACAAAAAAAAAACGCAAACCATGCTATGCTCAATTCGGTCATCAGGAAGATGACTTTCAACACAACAAGGAGGACACACCCATGTCGATGTTATTTTTTCATTTCGATGGCACAGACAATAGCCCAAACGACGCCTGCGCACCAGAACACAGCATTTCCAGCATCACCAATGTATTAAAATCCCATTTATTGCTGGGCGGCCGTGTTAAAAACCATATAGACATCACGCCCACATGTTTACCATATCGCAGTTTTTATTATGCTGGCATCGGCACTTATGGTAATTGGCTAGAACAGAAAATAAACGCCGCCTTTGCCATCGAATCTGGCCATGTAGCCAACATTTTGAATCGTGCGATAAACGACTTTAAAAACCACTACAACCAATCGGTTCGCCACATTGTCTTAATAGGCTTCAGTCGAGGCGCTGCATTAGCAAGGCGCTTTGCCGCGCTAATCACCCCGCTCATTGATCGCCCTATTATAATTGAGGCCGTCATCGATACCGTCGCATCCATTGGCTGGCCAAACCTAGACATCGCTCAACGCCCCAGTACAGAAGTTGTATTTGAACATGGAAACACCTTGCCTGAAGGAGTCTATCGCGTACTACACCTAGTAGCGCTAGACGAGCAACGCCTCGCCTTTCGCCCAACATTAATCAACCATGATGGACGAGCAGTTGAAATATGGCTATCTGGCGTACATTCGAATATTGGCGGCGGATACCGCAGAGATGGAATAGGAGACATAGCATTGCGTATTTTAATAGACTGGATCGAACAACAAACCGAACAACGCTGTTACCACACTGCGCGACTAGCACGTATTCAGCCACCCCATTGGCAACCACTACTCACCATCGAACCGAACCAACTAGGCAAAATACACTACCAGCAGCGCCGCTTAAATACTTGGAGAGAACTCACCCTAGCTCCACGACATTGCTGCGTATTGAAAAATGACCAACCCGACCACACACTATCACCCAACTGGCACCAAAGCGTTACGCAGCGCATCCGCAGCAACATCGGCTATTTCCCCATTGCACACTGCCCAACCCATGCCACACTTTGGCACCACGCCCCCCCTCACCCGTAGGTCAGATTAGCCGAGGCACGAAGCGTGATCTGACGGTTGA
>NZ_FQVF01000029.1:31543-47427 GCF_900129155.1 Marinomonas polaris DSM 16579 | reverse complement strand
GAGGCACGAGGCGTGATCTGACGGTTGACGATGGACTCGATGGACTGCTACATCGGCATATCACGCTTCGCTAATGATGCCTACAAAAAACCAATCACCTGTAAGTCGGCCTTTAGGCCGTCAAAAACCTAATGACACTAAACCAAAACCTTGAGGCTGATTAGGAGAGATGGTATCTACAAAAAATGAATCGGACGACAAAAAACGCTATGAAACATGCTCTTTCAATTGAACAACGTTTGAATCTTCGGTTTGCTGATCTAACGCTTTTTTCGCATTCCACACCAAATCTCCAATACCATCGGTTGGCTGGAAATCGGTTGGAGCAGTAATCAAGATCTCACGCACTTTTTCATGGTCAAAATCATGGCAAGCTTTGTCCAATTGCTCCATGGTTTGAACGAAATCAGGCAAGGATAAAAACCGTTCATTGGCAGTCATAATACGTTTATGCTGAGTTTCTTTTACATTATCGCCAATCAATAACTCTTCAAAAAGCTTCTCGCCAGGACGCAAACCCGTAAATTGAATTTCAATATCACCATTTGGGTTAGCATCGGACTTCACTTCCAAACCAGACAAACGAATCAGATTTTTTGCCAGATCAACAATCTTAACTGGCTCACCCATATCCAATACAAACACATCTCCACCCTTACCCATAGCGCCTGCTTGAATAACCAACTGAGCAGCTTCTGGAATGGTCATAAAGTAACGAATAATATCTGGGTGTGTCACCGTAATAGGTTGGTTTTCAAGAATTTGTTTTTTAAAGACAGGAATAACCGAGCCTGAAGAGCCAAGGACATTACCAAAACGCACCATACAGAAACGGGTAAATTTTTCTTGTTTAGCGGCTTTCTTCGCTTCAGCTTCGGCCAAGGCCTGCAGACCTAACTCCGCCATGCGCTTTGTTGCGCCCATAACATTAGTTGGTCGAACGGCTTTATCTGTAGAGATTAATACGAAGGATTCCACACCACTTTCAATTGCCGCTTTAGCGGAATAATAAGTCCCAAAAGCATTATTTCGTACGCCTTCCACTACATTGTATTCAACCAATGGCACATGTTTATAAGCTGCAGCATGGTAAACCGTATTTACGCCAAACGCTTTCATAGTAGAGGCCAATCGATTAATACGCTGCACAGATCCAATCAAAGGCACAATTTTGACATTAAAAGGCTCTTGCTCAAGAATCTCATTAAGCTCTTTATCTATCTGATACACTGCATATTCAGACACATCAAATACAATCAAGGTACTAGGCTGCTGAGCTATAATCTGACGACATAACTCCGAGCCTATCGAGCCGCCAGCCCCTGTAACCATAACTACTTTACCAGATATATTCGCCTGCATTAACGAGGCAACAGGCTCTACCACATCACGACCTAGCAAATCATCGACAGCGACGTCTTGTAGTTCGCTAACCTTCGCTTTACCTGTCACTATGTCATTGAAGTCTGGCACAGTAAGCACTTCCACCGGATAAGGCATGAGTTGCTCGATCACTTGCTTCCGTTCAGAGCGACTCGCCTTAGGAATAGCCAGCAGCACCTTCTCAATATCGTATTTTTCGATTAATTCGCCGACTTTATCGACATTATAAACAGGTACGCCCTGAATAATGGTATTGGCTAAAGATTGGTCTCTATCAATAAAACCCTTTACCCGATAACTAGAAGCCTGACGAAGCGCCAAAGTAAGCTGCCGACCAGTAGACCCAGCACCAAAAACCAATACAGATTCAGAGCCTTTTTGTGGAGCCTGCGTCAATAAACCACGAATCAAAACCCGAGAACCACCACACAACATAACCAAAAAAGGAAAATAAATAATTGGCACAGTACGTGGAATATTCGCTTCAAAAAAATACGCAAAAGACGTGATACTCAAAGCAGAAATAGCCGCACCGACTAAAATCGCGCTAAAGGCATGAAAGGTTAAATAACGCAAAATAGCTCGATATAAACCAAGTTTAATATTTGCTATCAAGGTAATAAAAATTGTGCCAGCTAATACTAAAAAAATAGCATCACTTGACACCACACGAAACTCACCCAAGCGCGCCCAATAAGAAAAAACAAAAGCTAAGAAAATAAAAAAAGCATCCAAAAATAAACTAATTAAACGCTTATAAAAACGCGGCAAAAACCAAATGAAGTTTAATTTTCTTATCATTTTGCATACCTTGTATATATTAAAATATTCATGCTATTCCCTTTTCCTAAGAAATTATAGCTAGTTGTCATTTAAGGGCGATACATTTTTAAATGACATTTGGTTTAGTGAGTTTTTATGGGCAGAATAAAATTTCATTTTCAATCGTTACCATTTAGCATTAACTCTAAAAATCTGACCTTTAATTTAAGTTTAGTTTAGTTTAGTTTAGTTTAGTTAGTTTACTATATACATAGATTTCAACCCAAGTAATCAGACAGTAAAGAGACACTTTAACAGTATTTTACCAAAAAGTGAAAACAAGTACTTTTGCTAATTGAGTGCTATACTAATATAGCCTGTATAAATATTAGTCTGATAACATTCTTTCTTATAAGTTATTCTCTTAAATTTTTAATAATTTCTACTGTCAACCATACTTCAAGATTTTAAAAAAATTACATTCAATTCTTTTCTCTAATAATTTCAGTTAATCGACAAGGAAAATCATATTGATAAAAAATTTTATTAAAAAAATAACAATCTTTAGGCTGCTAAAAATTCACGCTAATACCATATAATATATATCTACTAATTCAACATCATCATCTCGATGTGTTAAAAAACTAACCTACTGACTCCTATCATTAATATTCATTAAATAGAATCAGTATGATCAATCAAAAGATAATGAAAAATCTTTTCACCACGATTTTATATGAAGAATCATCCTGTCATATTTTGAACACCCACCTAAATAAATATCTAAACTAATATTAAAGATTGCATTTTTTAAAATTCCAAAAAAATAAATTCACAATAATAGTCTGTAAAAAAACCACTAAAAAGGCTTTTAGTCAAAAGTTTCTTATTATCTTGCATATAGTATCAAAAATAATTTTTAAATCGCCAGCTAAGTTATTCTTTTCAACATAGTCTAAATAATGCTTCTGCTTTAAAGGCAATATGACATCAATATAAGCTTGTCTAGGTTCACTATATCTACCTAAAACTTCATTTTCATCAACCATTTCAATTGATGCACGATCAGTAATACCAGGACGAACAGATAAAACCCTCTTTTTTATATCTTCCGGATAATAATCCATAAACTCAGGCACTTCGGGCCTAGGCCCTACTAAACTCATATTACCTAAAAAAACATCTATTAATTGCGGCAACTCATCAACCTTTGATTTACGCAGAAAAAGACCTGAACTAGTAATTCTAGAATCTTTTCCAATAGTAAGCTGACCAAAAGTTTCGGTATTCATACACATAGTTCTAAATTTGTGAATTTCAAATAAAATACCATTTCTTCCGACTCGTTTTTGTCGAAAAAATACAGGACCTTTCGAATCAGATTTAATCCATATAGCTACAATCAAAAATAATGGCGAAAGAAGAACCAAAGCTATTATAGAACAAAAAAAATCAAAACATCGTTTAGCCATTAGAAAATACCTTTCGGACGCAAGAAACTACTTTTTCAAGATCATCATTAGTCATTTTTGTATATAAAGGTAAAGTCACTTCCGATTCAAAAATATTTTGCGCTATTGGAAACATTGTGGGGCGTAATGCATAAAACTCTCTCCAATATGGATGTAAATGTAAAGGTATAAAATGTACTGAACAACCGACACCTAATTCATACATTTTTTCAATAAATACATCGCGAGAAACATTAGCATTACTTTTCAGTCTAATTGGATACAAATGCCAAGCATGTGAAGAATTACCTAACGGTAATGCTGGAAGTATAATAGGCAAATCTTTAAGTGCCTCATTGTAAAATTCAGCCATTGCTTGTCTCTTGATATGAAATACATTTAGTTTTTTTAGTTGATGAATGCCTATAGCAGCAGATATGTCTGGCATATTATATTTATAGCCAGGAGCTACAACTTCGTAAGACCAAGCAGGCTTTTTTGAAGCATAACGGTCAAAAACATCACGACTAATTCCATGCAAACGCATTACCCTACAGCGCTTCGCAATTTCAGGGTTTGATGTAACAACCATACCACCCTCACCAGTCGTCATAGTCTTATTCGCGTAAAAGCTAAAAACGGTTACATCACTTGCCAATGTGCCAACTAGCTTACCTTTATAGTATGTAGGTAAAGCATGCGCAGCATCTTCGATTACTTTAATACCACGTATTTTTGCAAGAGTAATTATTGGGTCCATATCACACGCTAAGCCAGCAAAATGCACTGGAATAACAGCTTTGGTTCTACTTGTAATTGCTTTTTCAAAACTATCACAAGTCATATTGAATGTTTCAGGATCTACATCGACAAAAACTGGTGTTGCTCCCAAATAGCGTACAATCTCTGCCGTAGCAGTAAATGTATAAGTCGGAACTATAACCTCATCTTCAGGTCCAATCCCAACAGCTTCCAAAGCTAGATGCAATCCAGAGGTTGCTGAATTAACTGCAATTGAATATAAACTAAAATCACCTAGAAATTCAGTAAAATCCTGTTCAAAACGTTTAACTTTAGGGCCTGTTGTTATCCACCCACTTTTCAAAGAGTCAATAACTTCACTTATTTCATCCTCACCAATTTCAGGTAAAGCAAACGGTAAAAACTCACTCATAATAATATACCAAATAATATTAAATTTTAAAGATCACTTACTATAATTCCTAAAACAACCGGAGATTAAGTAAGTAAAATAACATAGCATCAACTGAATAAAAGGTGTTTCACCTCGAAAATATATAAGTGATAAGCAAGCTACATAGCCAGCAAAAAAAACCCCACCCTGTAAAGATGAAAATGAATAAAACAATCTTGAGAACACGTATAAATAAAAAAATGTTTCTAGGACGACACCAAAGTAATAAAATTGAGAATAACCAGTACCAAAAATAGTATAGGTTCTTACAGGATTATGCAAAGACAAATCTCTTTGGGTTATATCAACTGTCAAACGATTTGAAAAAGAAGTAACAGGCTTATCTTTCCAAATAAATCTTGGCACTACATTTCCTAAAGAAGCTAACAACCAGCCAGAGCCGTATTCAAACTTCTCATAGCTGTCATAATGTTCATTTAACTCATTTATATATTTATTATAATCCAATTGATCTGCAATAATTTTCGTAACACTAACCTCTGAATTAAATGTTTCAATTCCGTGTCGCAAATTATTAGCAAGGACGAGATATGCTGGTAGTATAGAAAAAAACATCAAAGCAACAGCCAAAATTTTAGTAAATTTAATTTCTTTTAAATAACAATAATATGAAAGACATATTAACACAGGTATTATAACTGACAGCCTAGTGTTTGCATAAATAGATATACAAAAAACGTAAAATAAAACAACTCCCACACCTAGAAATCGATATCTACCACTCAACAATCTCCCTAGGAAAAAATAAAAAACATACTGACTCAACAAATGAAACGTATTTAATGCAGCACCAGAACCTATATCAGAATTTAAATAGTCGTCCAATCTATTTCTAAAAAAAGCACCCAGAACACCATGAACTTTTATTATATCGAAAGAGAACTTAAACGTAATTAAAAGATGAATTAAAAAAATAAAAAAGAAAAAAATCTTTATTTCACTAGCCCCCCTAACCCTAAATACTTTCAATCTTTTCTTAAAGGAACTCGGCGTATATAGAAATAAAAAAATCAATGTAGACAAGCCAACAATAGCAGTTGGTGATACATATATTTCTTCGTTTAATAAGAAAGGCACCAATAAAATTAAAAAAGCAACAAAACCCAAACCACTTATTGGCGTTAATAATAAAGACTTATTCCAGTCTTTAAAAACTTTAAAAAAAAGACAACCTATATATATTATAGTAAATAAATATATCATCTACTTACCATAAAAATCTTATCGCGTATTATTTTTTCAACAAAAAAACCATTTCTTATATAAAAATTCACAGCATGTATATTAGATGTTTTAACTGAAAGTCCAACAATTAGATTAGGATATAACTGTGTCTTAATAAACTCAAGAATATTAAAACCAATACCTTTTCTAAAATCAGTATTTACTACAATAGAAATCAACCTAACATCAGATGAGGAATTAAATCCTCTTGAACCACATCCAAATCTATCTAGAAAAAAACTTATAACATATTTAAAATTTTTAGCGCAAAAAAAAGCCATTCTTATTTTATTTCTTAATATTAAATTTTTCATAACAGCTCCAAATGAGTTCCCCAAAAATGCAAAACCTATTATAGAGCCACCATTATCTTTAACTATTAAAATATCTTGTGCACAATCAGATATCAACTGGTAGTACGAGAATAGCAATTCATCACTAAAAAGCTTAGTCATATGACCTGAAGGATAATAAACCTTATGAATTTTCACAATTTCCAAAAGTTCTTCCCTGTTTAAAGCATCAACTTTATTGACAAGCATCTAGTATACTCTCCAACTTTTTAGATAGATTAGAGCTTTCAAATCTATAAAAATAATCATCACTTTCCCCAATACTAGAGTCAATAAGCTGTAGTATTCCAGAAATAATACTATTTTTTTCATTTTCACAAAACACAATATTAGGATGCCTTTTAAGTATATTTAAAGACTCGTCCTGTTCTTTATCACACTGTGAAATATAAAGAATTCTTTCGCCAATTACAGCTGACATATAAATTTTACCTGGAACCTGACGACCATCCTTATTTCCAACAATAACATTAATTTTTGATTTACATTGAAATAGGATTGATTCTTCATATTTAAGAAAGTCATAATCTTTAAAATTCTTCAAACCTATTTCTCTCGAGTAATCAGAAAATATTAACGAGCGTCTTCCGGCAAGAATAAAGCCAATAGGCTTATTTTTTTGAAGATAATGGATAGCATCAATCAAAGGAATTAAATTGCGATCATTCGTAAAAGCAGTACCGATATGAGTAATAAAATCAATAGACTTAAAATCAATAGAATTATCAATTATTTCTTCAGATTTTTTAATACTATCAAAATCATACCCGTAATGTATAACAGATGATTTCCCACCACACAAGAACTCTAAATCATATTGGCATTTAGTAGACTCTGTAGTAAAAACAATAGCGCTAGCGTAATCGATTATTTTTTTTTCTAATGATTTTATTTTATTTAAAGAAGAATTGCTTTTCATTAAACTATATATAGGGTCACCATAATCTAAAACCAACTTAATACCATAACGCTTTGCCAACTTATAGCCAGCTATATGAGATTCAATACTTCCAGATGCACTCAAAATAAAATCATAGTCACACCCACCTTTCAGGTCAAAATATCTAACTACTGCATTGCCAAAACCTTTAAATCTATCAGGAAAATAGAATTTTTTTATTAAGTTTATATATATTAAATGAAAATATTTAAATCTTTTCATTAGAAAACTGGAAAAACACAATCCATAATTAGATTTTATTTCAATTTCATTATCTAAAACTCTAGATTTAGACGATGATGATGGAAAACAATAATCTATTCTATGAAATTCACTAAGCTTTGATAATAAATTTGATAATCTTATAGTGTGAGAATCACTGTATTCTCCATAAGATGTAGTCACAACAAGAATTTTCATAGTTCCCCCATTATAAATTTTTCCAACTCACATAAAGAACATAATTTAATTGTATGATTTGGATAAATTTTAGAAAAATAAACAAAACCCATATTATTATTAGTAATCACTCGTAGACCATTGTTAAGGGAAGGGTAACATAATCCACTTTGAATTCCTTTATAGAACTTTGGATCATAGTACCCCCAAATTAAATCACACTCATCAATTGCACTTTTAAATGGAACTACTACACACTCTTTTATATTCAGAGGCTCATCACAGTACAAATATACTTCAAAATTATATTTATCACGCAAGGATAATAACAAATCGAAATTTTTACCTACTATAGGCTTACCAATAAAAGCAATTTTGCTTATGTGATTACCTTTTTTTAGAGGTACTTTTTGTGTATTTTCCCACATATCGAGCTCTATAATTTTATTATTCAAAAAAATTGAATCTATTTCCTCAAAACTTATAGAAATCAAACCGATTCGTTCTAAAATCTGATATAGTATATTTACAAATTTTCTTCGTTTTCTTGTTGTAAGATTATATTTATGTACTATGAAAGAAGTTTTTTTTCCTAATAAAATACTAAAAAAAACCAACGGTATATATTTATTCATTAATACGAGAAAAACAACATCTTCAGCACAAATCAAAAGCTGAATAAGTTTATAAAAATCCCTCCAACCTTTAAAGAAAAATATTTTATCATTTCTTAATGACTTCAAATACTCTGCACCTTCATTCCCAAAAACTATATCTTCTTTACCTGTGAACTGCCTCAAAAATTGAATATTGAAGTCTTTATGGACCCAATTTTTAGAAAAAAGATCAATGACTAGTTTCATTTCTCACCTTTATTAATAATAGCACCCCAAAAGCAGCATGGATAAAGTAGCTAACAAAAAGTGAAAGCATAATAAACTCTATGTGAAAACCATTACTCATGAAAAAATATGATATATATATATATATAATTGACCAGAAGAAATTCATTAAAAAACTAATATAATATTTATCCAACGATATTATCAACTGACCTATAGGCGCGACAAAAGAAGCTATGCCACCAGCAATCACTGTGTATAAAAATATATTTCTTGCAGATGAATAATCAAAACCAAATAAGGCAGATATTTTTTCGTCCGCAAAAAAAATAATAAATATAAATGGCAGACTTATAACCAAATTTAAAATCATATTTTTAATTATAATGTTTATTTTTTTTTCATTATTAACTTCACCTAAGTAAGGCAACATAACTCTTTGAACACCAGAAGGCACGAACAACATAGCTCTAAAAATATACATTGATACAATATATATGGCGACGCTCTGGGGACTATAAAACACTATCAGTTGTGTACTAATTACTATTTGCGGAATTGATCCCAAAAACTGACTTGTAAGTGCAGGAAGCACCTTACCAAAAAATAAAAATTTGTATTTCTGTGTATCAAAAACCTCAATAGATAATAAAGAGCTATTTACTAAATAACTAGTAAAAATAAGATTAGACACAGCTATAAAAAGCATTCCATATAGATAAAAGTTCTCAATACCAAATAAATACATAAGACAAATAAAGAGCCACCCCATGAAAGTAAATACTAACAAGCTCAATGAGACTTGTTTTATTAATTTCCTTCCAATTAAAAAGCTACGATTCAAATTATCAAATGTATATAATATAAGTATCAACACAGCAACATTAAACTGCTTAAAACTGACACCTATATACTTTAAGATGATATCAAAATATTGAAAAGAAAAAATATAAGATATTACAAAAAAAATGCCTACAGTTTTTAAAATAACCTTATAAATGGTATCTTTATACTTATCATTGGATGATTGTGATTGGTTTATAATTTGCCCCATCCCCAAACCAAGAATAGAGCCAATAATAATAGAATTAGAATACAAGTATAATTCTTGACCATATAAGTCCATCGAGTAAAGTTGACTTAATATCTTAATACCTAAAATATTAATCACGCTAACAAAAAGATTACATAAGATTGTCCAAATAGCACTATTTCTAAATGACATTTTTATTACTTCTCATTCTCTTAAGCACACCATTTATTGCATAATATATAAAATTATATATCCTTTTATATAAAGGTATTTCTTTTACATTCAAATATAATTTAAGTGTTTTTAATGCAACCGAAAATTTATTCTTACTTATTTGTCCGCTTCGAACTCGATAAAAAACTAAATCCTGATCAATACCCTTAGATTTATAGCCCTGACTCAATAATGAAATCCATAATTTAGTATCTTGCCTAGTTCTCATTTCATCAAAAGAAAACACACCTACATTTCGTACATTAATTATTGCTGTTGACATACCAATTTCAGTATTTTTCATATATGAATTCAGATCAACTAGGGAAGACACATTAACTTTTCCATTTATTCTTTTACCGCATTCATCTATAAATAAATAGTTAGTATGTATTATATCTAAATTTTCTCTTATAAGTATTTCCATTTGGATTGATAATTTATTAGACGCCCATATATCATCCGAATCTAAAAATGCAATAAAATCACCACTTGTATTTCTCAAACCTTTATTTCGAGTAATACCAGCACCAGAGTTAATATCATTTTTGTATAATTTTATTCTTTCATCTTCTAAAAACTTAGATTCAACAAGAGCATATGTATTATCAATAGAGCAATCATCGACAATTATCAACTCCCAATTAGTATATGTCTGATCAATAACAGATTGTATACTATCCAATACAAAAGACTCTGAGTTATAGGTTGGCATAACAATTGAAACTAACATTCTAAAATCCCTACTTTAAAATAATAACGACTTCTTTATCCAATCAATAAACCTTATCTCTTGGTTTAAAATCTTATCCTCTAATACACCACTATCAAATTGATATGTATCGGCCAATCCAATATCCATATCTATACAAAAATCATTGAAGTTTTGAGAATCAACAGAAAAACCACACTTTTCCTTCTCTACCATATTTGACAAATGTGTTTTTTTCGAAACAATTATAGGAGTTTTAAACAAAATGCTTTCGTATAATTTATTTGGCAACGCCAGTCTAACATTTTCTTGCTCTACATCATAAACGCTATATACAAATGCAATATCATCATAAATAAATTTTATATCAGACGATTTAAACTTACCAAAAAATCTTATAGGTGCATGTATATTCAATCCATCATTGTATTTTTTTAATTCTTCAATAGCATCATCGGGCCCTCCATAAAAATCCACACAAACCTGCCTCATTGATGCGTATTTTATCAAAAACTCCATCTGTTTTAAGTACCTCAATACACCAACAAATGCAATCGTCTTTAACTTTTTTGACTTAACTTTATTATAAGAATCTACCTCACTCGGTAGATTCTCGCATTCATAAAAATCAATTTTTTTAGGTAACTTATGAACAAACGCACTAGATGTAATAACAACTCGTTTAAAAAGTAGAAATACTAGGAATTTAAAAATAAAACTTATTATATAGTTCTTTACCTTTGATTTACTTCTAAGAGGAAGATCAGGTATTTCATAAACCATATTTTTATTCAATAATCGTGCAATAAGAAAGTAAGTAAAATGAGATATTAAAACTCTCACACCACTTATATATATTAAATCTGATTTCAATATATGCTTTATTTTGATTTCATTAATATCTTTCTCCATCATCCCATCATTTTTAAAATGCTCACCGCGTGTTTTATCAACATATACATCGCAAGAACCAAAAAAACCGTCTAACCATTTCTTCCGCCTAACAAGTCTAGGATCTAAATAGTGGTCACATAATAATATTGAGTTCATTTATTTCTCATCAAAAACAATAGAAAATTCACTACATTTAAAAATATATATTTCATTCTATTTTAGAATCATAGCTTTCAAATTAAATTACAAGAATATCGCAAATTCGCTGACATGCTTCTCCATCACCATAAGGGTTATGAGCACGGCTCATTTCACTGTATGCGACTTCATTCGTTAATAGTTCATTTAGTGCTGTGGTGATTCTTAGCACATCTGTGCCAACCAGTTTCACCGTACCGGCGTCTACCGCTTCGGGGCGTTCGGTGGTATCACGCATCACTAGTACTGGTTTACCTAGACTGGGGGCTTCCTCTTGAATGCCGCCAGAGTCGGTCAAAATAATGTGAGCTCTGTTCATTAAATAGACAAATTGAAGATATTGCTGCGGTTCAATAAGATGGACATTATTCACATCGCTCAAAATGCGATTAACCGGTTCTTGTACATTAGGATTTAAATGTACTGGGTAAAGTATTTGGCTACTAGGGTGCGCTTTTGCTGTTTGTGCTAGCGCTTCACAAATACGTTCAAACCCACCACCAAAACTTTCGCGCCTATGCCCTGTAACTAGTATCAGCTTTTTTCTACTGTCTAACATAGGAAATTGAGCTGCTAAAGAATCGGTTAAAGCTATGTCAGATTCAATTTGAGCTTTCACGAGAAGCAAGGCATCAATAACGGTATTGCCTGTTACGTGAATATTTTCACTGGCGTAATTTTCATTAAGCAGGTTTTGCTTGGAATTATCTGTCGGCGCAAAATGGTATTTTGTTAAGGCACCCGTTAATTTACGATTTCCTTCTTCTGGCCAAGGCGAATAAATATTGCCCGTGCGCAAACCAGCTTCTACATGACCTACGGCGATTTGCTCATAGTAAGCTGCTAAGCTAGCTGCGAATGTCGTGGCTGTGTCACCGTGAACCAATACAACGTCTGGTTTAAATTCTTGTAGTACTGGCGTTAGTTCAAGCAAAATTCGGCTGGTGACTTCGGGCAGGGTCTGTCCTGCTTTCATTAAATTTAAGTCATAATCTGGCGTTATCTTAAAAAGATCCAATACCTGATCAAGCATCTCGCGGTGTTGTGCGGTAACACACACTTTTGCTTCAAAACGTTCATCTTTGGCAAGTGCATGAACTAAAGGTGCCATTTTTATGGCTTCTGGTCGGGTACCAAAAACGGTAAGTACTTTCATTGTGTTATATGGCTCTTTTGTCGTTAATTTAAATAAATCGTCATCAAGTTTTTCATTGTCAGATTACGACTTCGTTCCTCGTTTCATCTGACCTACGGCTCGGTTGTTTACTTACCGTCGTAGTTCGTATTGATTAATCTTCGTGTAATTAATCACTCCCAAACAAATCACGCGTATACACTTTATCATCCACATCACTCAAAACTTTGTCTTGTCTGTTGGCGATAATCACATCCGCCACATTTTTAAATTCTTCTAGATCTTTTATGACTTTAGAATTGAAGAATTCGGTTTCTTCTAAAACTGGCTCGTAGATGACTACTTCAATGCCTTTGGCCTTGATGCGTTTCATGATCCCCTGAATGGCTGAAGCACGGAAGTTATCGCTGCCGGTTTTCATGACTAGTCGGTATATACCAACCACTTTAGGGTTACGCTTAAGCACAGAATCGGCAATAAAGTCTTTGCGTGTTGAATTCGAATCCACAATCGCACGAATCAGGTTATTTGGTACATCCTGGTAGTTTGCCAATAACTGCTTGGTGTCTTTTGGCAAACAGTAGCCACCGTAACCAAAGCTTGGGTTGTTGTAGTGGTTGCCAATGCGTGGGTCTAGTGAAACGCCATCGATGATTTGTTTAGTGTCTAAACCATGAGATTCACAGTAAGTATCTAGCTCATTAAAGTAAGCGACTCGAAGGGCTAAATAGGTATTTGAAAATAGCTTAACAGCTTCCGCTTCGGTGCTGTCAGTAAAGAGTATTTCGATATCGTCTTTTATTGCACCTTGTTTAAGCAGACCTGCAAATACTTCAGCTCTTGGTGAGCGCTCACCAACAATGATACGAGATGGATACAAGTTGTCATGAAGGGCTTTGCCCTCTCGTAAAAACTCTGGTGAGAAAAAGATATTCGATGTGTTGAATTTCTCATTCACGCTTTTCGTGTAGCCCACTGGCACAGTGGATTTAATCACCATGACGGCATTGGGGTTAATCGCCAATACATCTTGGATGACGCTTTCCACCGACTTGGTATTGAAGTAATTCGTACTTGGGTCGTAATCTGTCGGTGTGGCAATAATGACGAACTCTGCGTCTTTGTAGGCTGCTTGTTTGTCTAGCGTGGCAGTGAAGTTAAGCGTTTTGTTTGCCAAGAAGTCTTCGATTTCCGTATCGGCAATCGGTGATTGCTTGTTATTCAGCATGGCGACTTTTTCAGGAACAATATCGACAGCAATAACGTCATTGTGCTGTGCCAGCAACATGGCGTTTGATAAGCCAACGTAGCCGGTTCCGGCAATGGCGATTTTGTATTTTTTCATCGTGTTTTCCATAAATATCAAATGTATTTTGCGAACAACAAAATCATATCGTTCATTGCAAGTTCATATTCAACCGTCAGATCACGCCTCGTGCCTCGGCTAATCTGACCTACGGGCGCAACCTATATAACGAGCTTCTCGGCTCATCTGACCTACGAGGCGCGACCTACATAATACTGTGATTTGCCGTGGCACATCTTTTGACGGCCTAAAGGCCGACCTACATAACGAGCTTCTCGGCTAATCTGACCTACGAGGCGCGACCTACGTAATACTGTGATTTGCCGTGGCACATCTTTTGACGGCCTAAAGGCCGACCTACATAACGAGTTTCTCGGCTCGTCTGACCTACCGGCGGCATTTTGATTTCATCGGTAACAGCCAATCGTCAGATCACGCTTCGTGCCTCAGCTAATCTGACCTACAGGCCGACCTACATAACGAGCTTCTCGGCTAATCTGACCTACGAGGCGGCATTTCGATTTCATCGGTAACAGCCAATCGTCAGATCACGCTTCGTGCCTCAGCTAATCTGACCTACAGGCCTACCTACAAAATACCTTTGTCGATCTACGGTCTTATAACTCTTTCTGAAAGGCTTTGTACCATTCAACAAATTTGACCATGCCTTCTTGTATCGTTGTGGCAGGCTTGTATCCCACTACGGCTTCTAGTTGAGCCGTGTCTGCGTAGGTTTTGGGTACATCACCAGGTTGCATGTCCATGTAGATTTTCTCGGCAGTTTTACCACAGGCGCTTTCGATGGCTTCGATAAATTCGGACAGTTGAATAGGTTGATTATTGCCAATATTGTAAATCGCGTAAGGTGCTGTCGTGTCTTGGCTTTGTTGCGCTTGTGGCGGCACGTCTTGAATGCGTATCACGCCTTCCACAATGTCATCGATGTAAGTAAAGTCACGCATCATTTTGCCGTGATTAAATACCTTTATCGGCTTATCGTTCAGAATGGCTTCGGTGAATAACCAAGGCGCCATATCAGGGCGGCCGCCAGGACCATATACCGTAAAAAAGCGTAGCCCTGTCGTTGGGATGTTATAAAGATGTGAATACGAATGTGCCATAAGCTCATTGGCTTTTTTGGTAGCGGCATATAAGGAAACCGGATGATCAACCGTATCGGATTCACTGAATGGGATTTTGGCGTTCATACCATAAACAGAGCTAGAAGAAGCATAGACAAGATGCTCTACTTTGGTTTGACGACAACCTTCTAGAATGGTCATCATGCCAACTAGGTTACTATCTACGTATTCAAAGGGGGCTTCTAATGAGTAGCGCACACCCGCTTGTGCCGCGAGGTGAATCACTCGCTGGAATTGTTCTTCTGCAAACAGCCGAGACATGCCTTCACGGTCAGCAAGATCCAGTTTTACAAAACGAAAGTTTTCATCAGGCAACAATTGCGCGAGGCGATGCTGTTTCAGCGCAGGTAGGTAGTAAGCGTTTAAGCTGTCAAGGCCGACCACGTCATGGCCTGCTTCTAACAAGCGTTTGCACACATTCATACCAATGAAGCCTGCGGCTCCGGTGACTAAAAACTTCATTTAATTATTTCCATGATTTTTAAATCTTGTTTATTGCCAATTCATTATCAATTAAAACAGTGCGTTAATTAGTTTATCTGCAACTGTCAGATCACGCCTCGTGCCTCGGCTAATCTGACCTACGGGCGGCATTTCGATTTCATCGGTAACAGCCAATCGTCAGATCACGCTTCGTGCCTCAGCTAATCTGACCTACAGGCCGACCTACATAACGAGCTT
>NZ_FQVF01000029.1:17595-30298 GCF_900129155.1 Marinomonas polaris DSM 16579 | reverse complement strand
TTTTGACGGCCTGAAGGCCGACCTACATGTGATTGGGGGTTGGTTTAGCGGAGCGTGATGTGCCGGTTGAGGGTGTTGGATTGATGTTGGTCTGGTTGATGGTATACCCTTGATACTTCTTTAAAAAATAATGCAAAGGGATTTGTATGTTATCTATTAAGCATCATGGTGCTGTGCAGGGTGTTACTGGGTCTTGTCATGAGTTGTTTGTTGATTCTGATCAATCTGTGTTGGTGGATTGTGGTTTGTTTCAGGGGGCGGAGACGTCTGGGTCTGGAGCAGATTCAAATAGTTTAGAAATAGACTTTGATCTTTCAGCTGTTCAGGCTTTGGTTATTACTCACGTTCATATCGACCATGTTGGACGTTTGCCTTATTTGTTGGCTGCTGGGTTTACTGGGCCGATTTATTGCTCTAAACCCAGCGCAGCTCTGTTACCTCTGGTTATTGAAGATGCGTTAAAAGTTGGCGTTACGCGTAATGCCAATATCATTAAGGCTTGTTTAGATAGATTGGCTTCTCAGTTAGTGCCGTTGGACTACAAAACTTGGACTGTCGTTCCTTTAAACAACAATACTAAAGTACAGGTACGACTGTGTCGTGCTGGGCATATTTTGGGCTCGGCTTATGTGATTTTTCGGGTTGATGGCGGTGGGCTTTGTCGACCTAAAGGCACGACCAATAAATATTGGGATGTGGTGTTTTCTGGGGATTTGGGTGCACCCTACTCGCCTTTATTACCAGCTCCGCAGTCGCCTTATCGAGCAGATCAGCTTGTTTTAGAAAGTACTTATGGTGATAGAAATCATGAGAACCGAGCAACAAGGCGCAAGCATTTACAGCAAAGTTTAGAACATGCATTGAGTGATTCAGGTACGGTGTTAATTCCAGCGTTTAGCATTGGCCGCACTCAGGAGCTTCTGTATGAGCTGGAACATATCATTCATCAGAATAAACACAAAGCCGTGAGTCAGACTCGTTCCGGTGTTTCATTAAATTGGGAAGATATCGATATTATTATCGATTCGCCGTTGGCGAGCCGTTTTACCGAGGTATATCGATCTTTGGCAAATTATTGGGATGATGAAGCAAAGCGCCGCGTGAGTTCAGGTCGCCATCCGTTAAGTTTTGAGCAAGTCACGACAATTGATGATCACGCCACCCACTTACAAACTGTCTCTTACCTACAACATCAAACCCGCCCCGCTATTGTTATCGCCGCCTCTGGTATGTGTGCTGGCGGTCGTATTGTGAATTATTTAAAAGCCTTATTGGGTGATGAACGCAATGACCTGTTGTTCGTTGGGTATCAAGCCGCCGGCACACCGGGGCGTGATATTTTGAAGTATCACGATAAACCCAACGGATATGTAATGTTTGATGGGGAACGTTATGCCATTAACGCCAAAGTACAGCAGATCAGCGGATATTCCGCCCATGCGGGGCAACGGGATTTATTGAATTTCATTAAGCGCATGCGAGTAAAGCCCCAGAAAATACATTTGGTGCATGGAGATGATAACGCCAAGCAAATATTAAAAGGATTAATTGAAATGGAAAATCCAGAATGCGAGGTGGTGGTGCCGTAGGGCATGAACGAAGTATAACGTGCCAGTCAAAATAGCGTTTTTTGTAGGACACGATTAACGCAGCGTGATGTGCCGTTTAATGATGTTGATTTGTGATTTATTGAAGGAGGCACGGATGCCTAGATATATTAGAAGTAAGCGTTTTGGAGGTACGTTTTTCTTTACTGTGACTTTGAAAGATCGCTACTCTTCTGTACTGGTTGATCACGTTGATCTTTTGCGTGAGTGTGTCCGTCATATTAAATCAAAACGGCCATTTGATATTATTGCGTGGGTGGTTTTGCCCGATCATATTCACGCCATTTGGCGGTTGCCGGAGGGAGATAATGCTTTTTCCATACGGTGGCAGTTGATTAAGATGCTGTTCACCAAAAAGTTAAAAAAAAGAATGTATGACATGGAAAGTGTTTGGCAAGGTCGTTTTTGGGAGCATGAGATCAAGTCAGATAACAATTTAAGAGCCCACATCCATTATTGTTATTTAAACCCCGTAAAACATGGCTACGTTTTATCAACACGTGATTGGCCGTATTCTAGTTTTCATCGTGATGTGAAATTGGGATTGTTTGATATTCATTGGAATGGGGTATTTTAAAGCAAGTAAGTGTAATGTTCACAACCGTCAGATCACGCCTCATGCGTCAGATCACGCCTCGTACCTCGGCTAATCTGACCTACAAGACCTACAAGACCTACGGGGTGGTGGTTTGAATTGAGGTTTTTGTAGGGCGCCATTAGCGCAGCGTGATGTGCCGGTTGATGATGTGGGTTATGAATGTCTAGTCACGCTTCATGCGTCAGATTATGCCTCGTTCGTCAGATCACGCCTCGTATCTCGGCTAATCTGACCTACAAGACCTACAAGACCTACGGAGTGGTGGTTTGAATTGAGGTTTTTGTAGGGCACCATTAGCGCAGCATGATGTGTCGGTTGATGACGTGGGTTATGAATGTCTGGTCACGCTGCATGCGTCAGATTATGCCTCGTGCGCCAGATCACGCCTCATGCGTCAGATCACGCCTCGTACCTCGGCTAATCTGACCTACAAGACCTACGGGGTGGTGGTTTGTTTGAATTGAGGTTTTTGTAGGGCACCATTAGCGCAGCGTGATGTGCCGATTGATGACGTGGGTTATGAATGCCTAGTCACGCTTCATGCGTCAGATTATGCCTCGTGCGTCAGATCACGCCTCGTACCTCAGCTAATCTGACCTACAAGACCTACGAGGGTGAGTTAGTCTTTTTTGGTGAAGGCGAATCGTATAAGCACGATCCCCATACCTAGCATGCCGCCGAGTAGTACGGCGAGTACGCAGATTAGGGCACGTTTCGGGCCAGCTTTTTCTTCTGGTACGACGGCTGGGTCGATGATTTTAAATGCGAATTCGTCTTGTACTTGTGCCAGCATGAGGTTTTTAGTTTGTTCTTCTATCAGTTGATAAAAGACGGATTGCATGTCTGATATGCTGGTTTTTTTGATTTGTTCTTCTAGATAGCCGATGTTACGGCGTGTTTCATCCAGTGATTCTTTTTTCACCCAAGCGTTTAGGTCTATCACTAACCAGTCCACCCATTGTTTGGCGATGGTGGGTGATAAATGTGTAATAGACAGGGTCACTAGACCATTATCTTTGCTTTCAGATACGACAATCAGTTTTTTGAACTCTTTGTAGGCCTCCCAATCGGTTGGTATTGGCGATTTTCCGGGGTCAACTTCTCTCACCCATGTTTTCGTTTGAGAGTCGTATATTTCCGAGTCTAACTGCAAAGTATCGGTCAACTCACTCCATTTATCCCCCGCCATTAGGGGAACCATTAGGTCGTATTTATTGATGAAGGCGTTAATAAATTGACGAGACTGAAGCACTGCTAGTGCCATGGCTTTGCTGTCTGTGCCACCGCCACCTAGGTTGATACCAGCCAAAGACGCTAGGCCACCAAATTGTGCTGCCATGCCGGCCAAACCACCGGATTTGTTATCATTGGCCGAGGCCAATACCGCTTCAGCTTTATAAGTATTGGGTTGCGACAAAGCATAGAGCACACCACCAACAGCGAAAACAAATGTTACTAATATAATGATCCATTTACCCTTCCAAAGTGCTAAAAACAGCTCCTTTAGGTCTATTTCATCGTCTTGCTGGTGATACGCTTGCGGAGGTAAGTTGTAATTATCAGCCATATTTAAATTAGGAAAAGGATCGATGCTAGTTTTATTCGCTAACGCCTATCCTTTTCTGTTTTATCCTATTAAGTTCTATTAAGTAAGCGAGATAAGTTTTGCACTAAAACCCACCTCTGTTTATTTCGTATTTCGACCCAGCACTATGAAATCAAGCCCAGCAACTCGAAATTAATCTTTAATTGCACTCCAAGCGACACCAATTTGATACAGTATTTGAGTGGCAGTAGATAAGGTACTTAAGCCATCTAGGTAGTCGGTATTGATAGGCACTATGATGGTATCGCCAGGCTCTAGCGGGTCATAGTCACGACTAAACCAGAAGGAATTATTCGGCAATTCTACTGAGCCATTCGCTTTCACTATGTAAATACGATCGGTATCTGCTTGGCGTTTAGTGCCGCCAGCAGACGTTATATAGTCTTCCACTGTTAGATTTGGATTAAAGGTATGATTCGATGAAAATTGCACTTCACCAACAATACTAACAACAGGGTTCAATGCTGGTACAAAGAGCTTGTCGCCTTTTTCTAACATTAGGTTAGCCAATTTATCGCCTTTCACCGCATAGTTAAGGTCAACTACTAAACGCCCTACCGGCTCAGCCTTGTCTAACTGATCAACAATCGCAATCGCTTGCGCAGGGTCTGAAACGGATGAACCCTGACGACGCAAAGACATAGCACTGATTTCTTGTTTTAGCTGTGCGTTTAGGAACTTAAGCCTTTCTGCTTCCTGACGTTTTAAGCGCTCACGACTAAATACTGCACCGGAAGGGTAAGCAAACTCCGTAAAACCACCGGCACGTTCAATTACGTCTTTTAGGGTTTCACCACGTCTAAACGTGTAAGTACCAGGGAAAACAAATTCCCCTTGTAACTCAACGTCCATACCCTCTTGCCAACTCGGTTGTGATTTAACCATCAGATGATCTTGTGCGATCAAGGCAACTGGGTACTTACCAGTGATAGCGTCTTTTAGTGAAAAATTAATACGATCAATAGTAGATTTATCACCTTCTGTGTTACGGCGTGTTAACTCTGCCGACGATAAATAGGCATTCTGATTTAAACCACCTGCGGCCGCGAGCAAAGAAGAAACACTGGTGTTTTTCGCTAGTGGATAAAGGCCTGGAAATTTAACCGCCCCCGATACATCGATCACTTTTGCAGGGCTTCCGTAACTAGCCTGCGCCTTTAATCGTTCGATAATAGGTTTAAGTAACGCCTCTCGACTGGCTTTACGCAACCCAGACGCATTAGACTCGACTTCTTTATCAGCAATTTTTAAGGTGGCGTTTTCTTCAGTAATGACAACCGCCCCTGTTTCGGCATCTAGTACTTCACGTGTTTGATCTACTGCGCCATCCGATTTTGCTTTACTGTTTGCATAAGAGCCAGACCAGTAACCTTGCGCTAGACCATTATCAAACACAAATATTTGGTCTTTTTCCTGGAGCGTTAAATTTGCCGCCGAGCCTTGGTTTGTTAATGCATCCAACAGACTAAATTGATAAATTTCAACATCTTGATTGGCATTTATCTCTCGCACCAATAGTGCATAGTTCAAATCGGCCGTTAGCTTTAAACCATCATCGATAGAACCAATAGCATCACTTACTTTCATACCTTGTTTGAAGTTAAGCGCGCCTTGCCTTACGACCTCACCACGCACGGCAATGGCGCCTTTAAGCGACATAGAAACAGCAGATAGGTTTATTTTATCGCCATTTTTTAGCTTGAACCCTCTATCCATTGGAAAGGAAAGATCCAATGTAAATTGCTGCAAGCCGTTTGCACTCGTTCTACGCACACTCACACGTGAAAGGTAGGCTTGTGGTTTTGCTCCGCCAGCCAGCGACAAAAGCTGATCAACCGTTATATCGCCTTTGGCTTCATAAACAGCAGGGCGAGCCACTTGACCTTCTATAGTGATGCTATTTTCACGCACTGGAATAAACAAGGTATCCCCAGAAGACAAACGGGTATCTTTCGAGGTATCGCCTTTGATTAGTAAATCATACAAATCGAAATCAGATACCACTTTGCCTTTACGCATTAGCTGAATGTGACGCAAGCTGCCTGATTTTTTTACACCGCCGCTAGCGATTAACGCCTGGGTAATAGTCGTCAAGCCATTCACATTATACGCACCCGGCTGCATAGCTTCACCAACGATATAAATTTGCATAGTACGCATTGCCCCCATGGTCACGGAGACATCTACGCCGATGGTTTTATTTTTAATAACATCACTAAGCTGCTTGCGTAACTGAGCAAATGTCTGACCAGCAACGGCGACAGGCCCGATGTCAGGCAAATTAACAGAGCCATCTCTGTCTATGGTTAACGATAAATTTTGATTGGTTTTACCAAAGGTTTGCACACTAATAATATCGCCCGGCCCCATTTGATAATCTAACGGCACAGGTAAATTGTCTACGACTGTTAAACCTAAGCTATTACCACTAAATACATCGTAGCCAAATAATGACAGTGATGAGTCATTGTCTGCCGCCGCCTGATGAACTACTACTGGCGCCTCTGTCGTAGTAACTGGTTCCAAAACAGGCGCTTGTTGAGCTACCGAAGCAGAACCTGTTGATCCGCCAGTTAGCGAACTAATATCTACGCCATATTGACGGGCAAGAGCTTCTTGTTGCGCCTTAGGCAGACTCTGAAACTGACTTATCTGGGCCGCTGTTGGGGTAAAAGCGAGTAGACTTCCCGCTAGAGTCGTCATTAACGCTGATAGTAATAGTTTTTTAAGTCGCATACTGTGTGGTCTATTTAGGTTCAATGAAAATTTAATATTAGCTATTAAGTGCAGCAGTAACGAATTTCACTTAAAAGCGAAACTCATAGCCAGCCCATACATTAGTTTGGTTATCATTTCTTATCTGCTGATAGCTCGCCCCTACTCGCACCATTCCGGCTAGTGCTGGTAAATTATACGTTAACTGACTGGTCTTTATTTTTTCATTATCTTGTGTCGAGTTTTGATAACTTACACCTATCTGATGATCGTTTTTAAGCTGCAAATACAAGGCGACTGAAACACTGTCGTCCAACATATAAGTTGTATTATCAACGTCATCGGTTATAGAAGGGTAACTTACTGATTTCCATGGAGTTGTATCATGTGCATCAGTAGATTGTTGAGATTCCAACACGATACGAGCAATGTTTTCACCAAGAGGAAAACTCCCTGTCCAACCCACCAACCAAGCGCCCAACTCGGTTTGGTTAGAAGTAGAAGCAGCTTCTGCATAAACACTGTGATAGAAGCTTACAATACTAGGTAAGGTCAATTTCGCATCAAGCGCTAATTGTTTTTCGTTTTGAATGGAATCGACACCTGAAAACCATGTTTGGTAGGTAACACCGTATTCAAAAAGAGAAAAAGGCTTTGATACTAAACGTGTTGCACTGTGGTAATCGTAATCTGAACTGGCAGGTTGGGCCAATATACTTTCGGCGCTCCAAACACCCAAAACACGGTTTTCACCAATATAACTAACACTCATATCAGGTGCTGCTTTAGCATACGAACCTAAAATTAGATTGTGCTGCCAACCTTGCCCCCACCAACGATCAACATTTCCAACAGACCAAAGCCAAGCACCAGAACTAAAAGCAAGGTAACTATTGTCTATGTTTAAGGTCATATCGTCTTGGTATTCACTATAACCCGCCGTTAAACGATAAGAGAATGAGTTCCCTAGATGCTCAACACTGGTATAAACGCCCTTTTCATCTTCATTGAACTGCCCAAACCCCGAAGGCACTGCAGGGTTAGAACCATTTACTACTTTGAACAATCGATTACCGCGATTCAATCTAGCCGAGTTCAATGTATAAAGTAGTTCTTGATTCGCTAATAACACTGCAGCGTTTTCTTGGTTAGTAGAGGTTAAATAGTCACCAATCAGAGACCAACGCATTGGGTAATGATTAACAGGTGAAGAAAGCTGACCAGAATCAGACAATAGCAATAAAGATGATCGCAAAAACGGATCATTGGCTTCCAGCCAAGGCGACGCGACAGCAATAGCAGAAGTACAACCTAGAAACGGCACCAACAAAACATTATGAACGAGTCTATTAGAACAGCAGCGACTAAGAAAACTGAGTTTTGGAAGACATAGAATCGGTTTTTTTTTTACATTAGAAGAGAACATTAATAGATCACAGTTCCTTGTATTGATAGAGATAACGCTTTCATGAGCATGTTTCCTATCAGACTATTATTAAGATGCCGCACATAATGTCCCAAAACACAGCAAAAATAAAGGCCACTTACTCAATGCTTTCACAAAGCGAGACATTTTTTTAAGCAGTGTTCATTATTGGTATTTGTCTACTTAGCGTACATTTCTTCAGCATTTAAGGTCGGACTTCATGGCGACAAGGTTAGAATTGATCAAGAAATTAACGAAAAGTCTGTTTATAGCGCTTACATTGTCATAAATCTTGATCTAAAATCGTCCGTGAAGTCTATTCTTCAAACATCGATGTTTAATGATAAGGAAATATTATGAAACTTGTTACTTTGGCTACAATCGTAGCACTTGGCCTAGCTAGCCAAGCATATGGTGAAGCTGCCGGTTCTGGTACAGGTGCTAGTGGTAGTACTGGCGCTGGTGCTAGCGCTGGTGGTGGTGCTGGTGGCGCAGGAGCTGGTGGTGCGGGCGCAGGAGCTGGTGGTGCGGGCGCAGGAGCTGGTGCGGGCGCAGGAGCTGGTGCGGGCGCAGGAGCTGGTGCAGGGGCTGCGGGTGCAGGTGCTGCTGGCGGCGCGGCCGCTGGTGCTGGTGCTGCTGCTGGTGCTGGTGCTGCTGGCGCGGCCGCTGCAGGTGGTATCGGAGTAGGTGCAGCTGCAGCTGCTGGTGCTGCTGCTGCTGCTGCTGGTGTTGCTGTTGCTGCAAGCTCCAGCGATAACGTAACGCCAACGACAACTACCAGCACTGGTAACTAACACTAAAAACGCCTAATAATATTTATTAGGCGTTTTTTTCATCTCCTTCCTACTGGTTAACTCATGCATATTCTTCATTACAGAGCCGTTTTTATTGCTTCCCTTTCTATATTTTTTTTATCTGGCTGCACAGACAATTTCAAAAGCGCCCTTGATTCTATACAAATAGCAAGAGAGTTAAATAAAGGTACTGAAATTACAGCAGAATACATAGCCGCTACACCTTACGCTAGTAGCCTAGTTACCATTAACGATGCTAAACCTATTTTATTAATATTAGGATTAGCTGAAAGAAATCCCACAAATGCAGCCTACCAACTTACGTGGATTGCAGGAGATAAAGGTACTATCGTCACTGAGAATGGCCGAATTATACATACGACAGGATTTGACACGGATAATTTAGAAACACTGTTGATTAAAGGTGAGCCACTCCCTTTACCTGGACAGTCAAGTTCTTGGCAGGCTATCTATGATTGGTCTCCAGGCTATCGATATAATTTTTCTGCCGATATTAGTAGTATATCATTAGGTATGGAGACAATAGTGACCGATTTATGGACACAGCAAACCGAACATATTCAGGAACAAGTGGCTTTTAACTCTTTAGATAGCAAGATTATAAATGATTTCTGGGTAGTACAAGAGACCAAGAGCAACAAACCTTTCATTGTAAAAAGCATTCAATACCTAGGACCAAACATGGATAAGGTCGAAATGTTGATGATAAAACCCTTTCTCGAACAAAAGCTAAACACAACAAACTAAGGATCCGGAGTCATGACACGGTTGTTACAAATTTTTATTCTCTGTAGTTGCGTTTTCGTCAGCTTAATATCATCTACTACAATGGCTGAACCCACTAAAGTGACTCTTTTACACAAGCCATTTTTACAAAAAACACTTTCACAAGAACAAATAGCACTATCGTACCCGCAACAACCAGTGACACTATCGTACCCACAAGAAGTGCGCTTATCACAGGTATTAACAGACGCTTACGCACAATTAGACTACCAACCTTATTCTATTGGCACTGCATTAATAGACTTAAGCAAGCAGCAACCAATAGATGAAAAAAAACACGCCATACTAAAACAGCTGCGAGACATTAATACCCCAGCTTCTAACTATATTGCTAAGAAATTGAATTCATTACATTTTGTGTATCGAGAAAGGATTGAAACAGATCCCAGCAAGGTTCGAGTCAACCCAAAGTACGACCCTATGCTGAAAGGTGTTTATCAGCTATTTTTACCTAAACGTCCGCAACAAATTTTCATGATTAATGCTGATGATCAAAACTACCTAACCCTTAAATTAACAGCAAATAGTAATTTGAAGGATTATCTAGCCGAGCAGTTTGAAGCTAATCGCTATACCTATGATTCCGCTTGGATCATTCAAGCTAATCAAGATGTGTATCAAGCCACAGATATCCAGTGGAAAGGTAGACTCTATTTTTTAAGCCCCGGCGCCATAGTGTTTATTGGCCTAACCGATCTACCTGAAAAATATCGCGATTTGAATGCAGATATCGCTCATCTACTTGCCTTTCTTTTGGAGCCATAATGCTGTTTAAACGCTTTTCACTTTTATCACTTATTGTTTGCTCCAATCTAATACTGATCACACACACCTATGCTGAGGAAGCCGATTACTTTGCGGCACCTTTTCAGGGGCCTCAATTCAAACCTTCGCAAGGCAATCTAGGTGGTGTTGGTTTAATGCAAATGCCTTCTGGCCGAATGGCTGAGGAAGGCGCGTTTAGTTTTAATTACACAAAAAGCAGCGAATACCAGTTTTACAGCATAGCCCTACAGTTAATGCCGTGGTTAGAAACTACCATTCGCTATACTCAGGTGGAAGACTTGCTATATAGCAATGATGAAAGCTTTAGTGGTGGTACAAAATATACGGACAAAGGTATAGATGCCAAACTGAGATTGCTGGAAGAAAGCCATTGGTTACCGGAGGTTTCTGTAGGTCTAAGAGACATTGGTGGTACAGGGCTTTTTGATGGCGAGTTTATTGCTGCCACAAAACGCCTTTCAACTGATGGTTACGGCCAATTTGATTTCACCTTAGGCTTAGGTTGGGGATATTTTGGTACACAAGGCAACATTAGCAACCCTCTTTGTACCGCTGCAGACCGCTTCTGTGATCGTATTTCAGGGTATTCCGGTAATGGCGGTTCAATTGACTATAATCGCTGGTTTACGGGCTCCACCTCATTATTTGGCGGCGTCGAATATCAAACACCTTATAAGCCATTACGTTTAAAGCTTGAATACGATGGTAATGATTATAGCCAAGATCGCCCCGTTACAAGTGGTGGTGTAGACATGACGCCACGTACTCCCTGGAACGTGGGTGCCCTTTATGCCGTAAGCGATGGTTTCGACATAAGGTTAAGTTATGAGCGCGGTACGACTGTGGCGCTTGGTTTTACACTTTCAACCAATTTTGACACCATCAAGACACCTTGGGTAGATGATCCAATTCCAGCATTAGGAACAGATCAAGCTACAACATTAGATGGTGTAGATTGGAAAAAACTCGATGCTGAATTAAGTAAAGTTGCAGGTTACCAAACAGAGAAGGTCTATCAAGAAGGCGATACCGTTGCGATTGTTTCTAAACAGAATAGTAAATATCGCGATCGTGATGTGGCCGCGGAGCGAGCCGCTGCTGTATTGGTGAATCATCTGCCAACTGATATTCAATCTTATAAAATCATTGAAGAATCGAAAAACATTCCTGTTAAATCGACAGAAATTTCGGCTCAAGGCTATAGAGACATAGCAAACGTCGAGTACTTTAATCCTTCTATTAAAGACGCTATTGTTGATTTACCATTAGAAAACATTGATTCTGAGCCTTTGTATGACAATTTTGAGCCTTTGAATTATGGTTTTACTCCGCACTTAACTCAATCCGTAGGCAGTCCTGAAGCTTTTTACCTATACAGCTTGACAATGGAAGGTGATGCCTCTTATTGGTTAACAAATAATCTACAGTTATCAAGCGCGATCTCAATCAATATGGTCGACAATTATGACAAATTTAATTTTGAAATAACTCCGGACGGTACTTCTAACTACCGTGTGCGGACACTTGTTCGGGCCTATGTTCGCGATAATGATGCCAATGTGAGTAACCTACAACTTACTTGGTTCCAAAAGTATGGACAAAATTGGTACCAACAAGTTTATGGCGGATATCTTGAAACTATGTTTGCTGGTGCCGGAACAGAAGTACTGTACCGTCAACCTAACTCAAATTGGGCTATTGGCGCAGATATAAACGCTATTGCACAACGAGATCCTGACTCTATGTTTGGTATTTTCGAGAATGATTACGCTTACGGTGCCGGTACAAAAGTGCTATCCAGAGGAACAACTGGCCACCTATCATTTTATTATCAACCTCAGTGGTCATTTTTAGAAGATACTATGTTCCGTGTAGACATGGGTAAGTTCTTGGCTGCTGATGTTGGCGCTAGATTTGATTTCTCTAAACAATATAAAAGCGGCGTGATTGTTGGGGCTTACGCAAGTAGAACCAACATGTCTGCAGAAGATTTTGGCGAGGGTAGCTTTACCAAAGGATTCTACTTGTCTATTCCGTTTGACACAATATCGCTTAAACCAACCAATAGCCGTGGGTACCTAAACTGGCAACCTATCACTAGGGATGGCGGCCAAATGCTAGGAAAACGTAACAGTTTATATGGCATTACCGATATGGTGTCACCTTGGTACCAACGTCCTAATCAGAATTGATAGATATTGGTTGTACGAGATGGCTTTTGTAGGTCGTGCTTTAGCGCGTCAAGGGAGTTTGGTAAAGACTGAATGCTTTTTGACGGCCTAAAGGCCGACCTACAGGTGATTTGGTTTGGTGTGGCCGAGATTTTGACGGCCTGAAGGCCGACCTACAGGTGAGCGGTTTTTT
>NZ_FQVF01000029.1:0-16630 GCF_900129155.1 Marinomonas polaris DSM 16579 | reverse complement strand
TTGACGGCCTAAAGGCCGACCTACTGGTGATTTGGTTTTGTGTGGCCGAGATTTTGACGGCCTGAAGGCCGACCTACAGGTGATTGGTTTGGTGTGGCCGAGATTTTGACGGCCTAAAGGACGACCTACAGGTGATTTGGTTTTTTGTAGGTCGTGATTCATGGTTTTTGTAGGTCGTGCTTTAGCGCGTCAAGGTCTTTGGTTTGATGTTATCGGGCTTTTGACGGCCTAAAGGCCTACCTACAGGTGATTTGGTTTTGGTTTGATCTGGTTTAGGTCGAATTTATTTTTCCCCAAATGCTTGGCTGAGCGTTTTGCGTAGGGGTTTGAGTAGGTAGTCCATTAGGGTGCGTTTATCCGTTTTGATGGAGACTTGTGCTGTCATGCCTGGCAGCATTTCAATCTGACGACCGATGGTTGTGGTTATGGGTTGTTGCAGTGGGATGACGTGTACACGATAGTAAATTTCTTCTCCTTTTGAGCTTTCTTCTTTTAGCGTATCTGCGCTGACGTAAACGACTTTGGCTTCTACGCCGCCGTAGATAGTGTAGTCAAAAGGGTCGAGGCGGATATTCGCCAGTAGGCCTGGTTTTACTCTAGCGATGTCTTGTGGGCGTATTTTTGCTTCCACAAGCAGTTCATCGTCAATCGGAATGATTTGCATAATTTCTTCACCCGCTCGCAGTACACCACCAACCGTGGTTACGCTGACGTTTTTTACTATGCCTGGTACTTTGGCAATAAAGACGCTGTCTTGAAGTTCTTGTTGTTTTCTCGCTAAGATTTGTTCACTTTGCCCTAGGTCATCTTCGACTTTTGCGAGTTCTGCGCTGGCTTCTTCTAAAAATTGGTTCTTACGGTTAATAAGTTTCGCTTCTGCCGCATTTAGCGCTTCTCTTGCTTTGAGCATTTCACTGCTGCTAACGTCACCAGACGCTTGCAGGTGCTTAACAATGTCTTGTTCTTCTTGTGCCAGTGACACGGATACTTGTAGAGTTCGGAGCTCTTCTTTTATACCAGTTTTACGCTGTTCAAAAAGTGCTTTTTCCACTTGCGCTATGTCTTGATAACGGCTGAGCATATCTTGGGGAAAAGTAAGTTTTTTATCCCCAAGAATTTCCGCACGTAAGCGAATGGCTTTGGCTTTTAAAGCAAACACACGGGATTCAATTTCCCCTACCGAGGCGCTTAGACGAGTTTGATCAAGCTGACCGAGGATTTGTCCGGCTTGGACTCGATCCCCTTCGCGGACATTGAGTTCCGATATCACGCCGCCATCAACGGATTGAATTAACTGAACTCGACTACTGGCAATTACTTCCCCTTGGGCTTGTGCGACTTCATCAATGTAGAAATATTCTGCCCAAACCACAAACGCCACAAGAGCAATAAGGATTGGCCAAACAATAAGTGAGCGCTTTTTCTTATGATAACCAAACACTTCAAAATCACCTTGAGCGTTTTCACTAGGTTGTAAGGAGGTATTAGATAGCATTGAAGCCTCGCTTGATTCGGGTTTGTGTCGCTGTCGGCGCGGTCGGTTTTGTATTATTCATCATGGCAGGAAAGACAGCAGCAGGTGCACCGTCACGGGTGACTTTACCTTGTTGCATAACGAGTACTCGATTAGCAATATGTGCCGCGAGCATGGGACGATGCGTCGACACAACAAGAATATCGTCAGGTTTGATATGCTTTTCCAGCACTTCCCAAACGCGTTTTTCAGTATCTGCGTCTAACGATGCTGTTGGTTCGTCCAACAGCCAAACCGTTGGTTTGGTTGTAATAGTGCGTGATAAGGCAACCAATTGACGCTGCCCACCAGACAAGCCTTCACCGCCTTCTGCTATGTCTAACTCCATACCTTTGGGGTTACTCTGGGCGATAACATCGACACCCAGTTCACTCGCCACTTGCATCATTTCGGTATCACTTACTGTGCCAGATAACGTCAGATTGCTTTTTAAGGTGCCTTTGAACAAATGCACATTTTGAGGCAAGTAGCTGACATGTGAAGTCACAAACTGTGGATCTATTTCCCATAAATCTAACGCACCCAGTTTAATCCGCCCTTCTGATGGTCGATATAAGCCTGCCAGTACTTTGAGCAGGGTAGATTTTCCGCAACCAATCGGTCCCACCAATAGCACGCGATCACCGGCATTGAAGGTAAGTTGTTCTATGTCCAAGTGTTTCACTGGCGAATCGCCATAGACAAAACGAACTTGTTCAGCAGACACAGAACCAATCGTCTGTTCGCCAACCAAAAGATGCTGAGAAGGTTTACGTTCTAAATCCAACGCAAGCAATTGATCCACCATGGTCAAAGATTGCGAAACCGACTGCCATTGCACTAGGTATTGCACGCCTTGTGCCACCGGATTGATCACTCGTCCGCCTAAAATACTGCAGGCAATCATGCCGCCCATCGTCAAATTGCCCGCTTCAATTTGGAATACACCAACCACTACCGCAGAGACATAAGCAATAGTCGATAAGCTGCCAGTTGTTGCTGTGCTAATTTGACTGATGGCTTTCTGGTGCACTTGATAACCGGCCAAAGAGCGAGTTATTTGCTCCCACTCGTTAGAAAAACGCCAACCAGCATTGTTGGCTCGTATAGTTTCTGCCCCTCGGATTACGTCGATTAACAAACCCTGCCGTTCATTAGAGCGCAGAATTTGTTTTTTGATTAAAGTTCTTAGGCGGATCTGAGTGACCACGCCCAAGAGTATTGCTAAGGGGAATAGCAATGCGTACACCCAACTTACAACACCGCCAATAACAGCAATAAAGGCGATGAACATAAGGGCAAAAGGTAAATCTATCAGGCCAAATACGATGCCTGAGGTGAAAAATTGTCGAACAGATTCCAGTCCATTTACTTGGGCGTTGAGAGTGCCAAAACTATTCGGTTGTTTATCTAGACGAAGATGAAGCAGATGATGAAACACTTGTTTAGACAAGCGCATGTCCACATCCGCAGCTAGGCTATCCAATACTTTGGCGCGAATGCCTTTAAGCATCCAATCAAGCAGGACAATACCCAGCATGCCTACCACCAAGGTCGCCAAGGTTGAATAGGCTAACGTCGGCACCACTCGATCATAAACTTGCAAGGCAAATAGCGACGTCGCAATAGCAAGTAAATTGATAACGACGGTCGCCGCCAAAACATTACCGAGCCAGAGTTTGTCTTGAAACAAGGCGCTCAGGATCAATTTTCGAGCAGTCGGAAAGTCTTGATCTTTATTGTCTTCCAAGTGATTTGGCTTGGCGCGTTGTAACCAGAGCACCAAAGATTCAACCAACTCTTCACTGGACACAGCTTGCGCTGGCAAGCCTTCGCCTTGTTCAAGTAATACACTGTCCGCTTGCTCGCCATTTTTAGCCAACCACCATTGCCCATCATATTGCACCAGTGCTGGTAGCTGTCTGCGATCAAAACGACGCCACGCAATCATGCCGCCTTTTACACCTTTGATATTCAAGCCATGCAAAATTGCTTTAATTTGCTCCAATAACGGCAATGCCAAAACATCCGCTCGTTCTAACGCCACGCTAACATCACCAAATGAGACACCAAGCCCCATATTTTTAAATAAACTGTGTAAAGCCGCACTTGTCAGTCTGCTTTCTTGTTCGGTTGGTTTATCACTCATCTAAGACCCCTTTTAATACTGCGTCATTGGATGACTAAATTGGAGAACGGCACGGCATCTAGGCCGCCAGTTAATGCCACTAAGCTTAGTAAGTTGATTAATAAACTGTTTTCCGCTCTGGCCTGAGATAGCTTTTGTTCTGTCATTTCCCTCTGTACATTCAATACATCGAGCCATTCCTTTCGGCCACTTTGGTATTGTCGTAAATAAGACGCCAAAGTGGCACTTAGCGTATCAATAGAAGACTGATGAATTTCAATCAATGACTGTTGGGTTTTACGGTTTAACAGCAGAGTATTAAGTCGATTTTTAAGATCAAATTGCGTCACTTCCACATCCCGCTGAGCAGCATGAAGCTGTGATGCTGCCGATTGTTCTTGATACATGGTTATCAAACCTAAGCCTTCCAAAGAGCCTTCCATCACTAAGGCAACACGAGATTCATCTGGATAGGTGGCGCTGTCGCTGTATTCATGAGAAAACTTCACATACAAGGTGGGCATGAAATTAGAACGTTTGCGGTTTACATCTTTTAGCGCAAGATCCACCAGCTGTTCCTTGTATTGCACCTCGGCACTTTGCTTCAGTACTTTGTCTCGAATCGCAACATCGTCCGATAGGTGTTGATATAAATCGGTCGAAATAGGATCGACTGATTCAATAGGCAATTGCGTTAATGTTTGCAGAACCATCAAGGCGTCTCTTAAATCTCCTTGAGTTTGAATTTCCTGAGCTTGCGCTTGAGTCAGCCGAGATGCGGCTAATTGGGTGTCTGTTTCTGATGCCAAGCGCCCCAATTTCCTGCGCTCAATTTGTTCTACAAACCCCTGATATTGCACAATATTTTGCTTAATAATTCGCAGCTGCTCTTGCACTCCGATCACTTTGGCATAAGCAATAGCGGTGTCTTCCAAAAGTTTTCGGGTTAATCTCAGCTTATCAATAGATTCTGCTGTTACGTCAATATTGGCGTAATCAATACCCGCATCGATACGTCCAAATGCCCATAAAGGCTGCTTTAAGATGAAGGCCCCTTCTTGGTTGTCATCTCTATCTTCACCGTAGGAGACATTCAAGTTTGGATAGCGTTCTGCTTGCGCACTTTTAAGTAAAAACTCTTTTGATTCGATCTGAGCTTGCTTGCCAAGCAGCGCGGGATGTCGCTCTAGCATGGCGTTTAGCGCTTTTGCAAAACTCGTACTGCCATCACTTTCACTAAATGCAGCTGAAGAAAATGCCATCACCAAGAGTCCAAGCAGCATTCTTATAAGCGGTACTTTTATAAGCAATGAAGCTTTTACAATCGACAAAACAAAATGTCTCATTTTGCCTCCATATCGCATTGAAAATGAGTCGCTGGAAACTGTTTTGAAGACGATTCCTGAGACATCAAAAGCTGCACTGCTTTGGTTAAATTTTGCTGCCATTGCTGACGTTTCCAAGGCGCTAGATCTATCGCTTTGTTAAGATATTCAACGCCCATAGCGAGTAAATTATTACGTAGGTAAATTTCACCAAGCAAGTACAATGCAGGCGCAAAATCAGGTAAATGATGTAAGAGTACCTTGCATTGGTATTCGGCTTCTTGATAAGCACCTTGCTGATAATATTCATAAGCGTTCGACAGCATATTTGGCTCTGGCAAGGTAATCATGTCGTGAACAGGTGCGGGGGATTTCTTACTCATGGCTCGCAATAACAAAGACAATTCTTGTTTATAAGTTGACCATTTTATAGAGGCATCATCAGGCGCATATTGTGCGACCCTTGTTACCGCTTGCTCTATATTTTTTGGCACGGGCACATCAAGAAAGTCAAACAATCGAGATGCAACAATATTGCCTTTTGAAGTGAGTTCTTCAAACGATACTTCAAATATTGAAGCTGCGAATAAGCTTTTCCAATGTGTCATTAAGGTGTTGTATTGCACCAACTGTTGCCCCACCAGATATGGCACCGTCGTGGACGCATTATCGTCGGAAGTCATAGACTGGCTTAGATGCGGCTTTAGCCAATGGGCTACACGAGAAGACAAGGCGAGCGCTCTTGGATCACGGCGAACCGATATAATTTTGGCGTTAGGAAGGACGCTTTTTATCAGACCGATATGACAAATGTTGTGGATACACTTGTCTATCACCACAGACGCATTCGGGGCTTTGCGGTCATAAAGTGATTGCAGCCCCTGCGCCATTTCAGTCAAGTGCTGCAAACTCAAGGTATCAACGATATCTGGGTAAGATCGATTAGAACCTTTTTTTCTATTCTGGAGGTTTAAACCTTCCACCAGCATAGAAAAGTGGGAAGAAACGCCAAGCGAAGCCACTTGCTCGCTGCAAAGCAGTAGTTGTTCGACAAGGGATAATCCAGAAAACGGCACGCCAATGATAAAAACTGGCTGTAAGTCATTTAGCGATTCATCTTGCGGCTCTATAGAAGTAAATCGTGTTGATATAAAATCACGATTAAAACGCGCTCTGATTCGAGCGCTATCTTTAAAATCCACCAAGGGAAGAACGCCGACACCTTGCTCAAAAGCCCAGCGCTCATTGTGATTAAAAATCCGAGCATCGTACTGCGTTTGATAATATTGCCCATCAAGCATTCGATTTTGATCATAAGCAAAAATAGCTAATTGACGATAAAATTCAGCCTCGTCTGAATACTGATTGGCCGCATTTAATAGCGCCGCTTCGGCAACAAACGGTTTCCCATGTAAAAAGAGGCATTCTGCATAAAAAAGCACATTGTCTCGGTAATAATCGCTCTCTCCCAAGCACCCGTTTAACCAGGCTTCCGCCTCTGCGAACTTGCTTTCCAACACCCAACATTCTAAACGTACCGAGCCTAGTTGGCGGATTAAGCTCTCACGCCGTTGTTCTGTGTAGGTTTCTTGCAATTCAGTGAATTGCGCTTCGGCTTGCGCTAAATGCGACCAAACCAGATCAAGAGAGTCGGTTACATCTGAGCATAATAATTCACTATTGTCGGATTGGTTGGCCAATAACAACAAGCAAAGGTTCAGCCATATTTCTACTTTGCTAGGGTCATGTTGAAGAGATTCCGTGTATAACTTATAAGCGCCACGACTATCGTCTTGCATTAATCGGCAGTAGGCTTTTCTCGCCAAATTAAGCGCATTAGATGGATCTTGTTGCAGCAAACGATCCAAACTGAGTTCTGCTGTGCAGTAATCGGACATGGCGATATACACAGCGCTCACATCTTGCTGTTCGAGCAAAGAAAGCGACTCAGATACAGCCGTTCCTAATACACGAGAAAGTATGCTTTGTGCTGTTTCAAGCTCGTTCAAATGCGCACAAGATAAGGCAAAGAGAATTTGTACAGGTCGAAAATCCGCCTGCATAAGCTGTTCACGGCAGGCTTGCTGCAGTGCTAAATATTCTTGCTGCTCCGCCATTTCGCGAAGTAACGCCAGTTTAGAATCCATAAATGATCACACCAAAGAAAGGCTTAACCCAACACTCTTCCATGAGTATTGTCATTAAGCCCCACTTTGATCACTCCTTGTCGTCTAAACTTCTGGCGTTTCAGTGGCGATAACTTGGGATAGAATTAAACCCGCATCTGGGTTTGACGCCCAAGTATTTTCCCATAGGTCTACACTCTCGGCTGCGATACTAAATTCACCCTCACTGTTTAATACCACGTCATCAGAGTCAGTAGACCAAGTAATATTGTCAAAAGTGTCTGCCGAGAAACTGGTAATCGTAGTGTCGCTGACCAAGGTAATTCTGTCATCGTCGCCAAGATTATTGGCAAAGGTCCATTGTTCACCGTCATTCAGCGTCAGGCTAGAGCCATCTCCTACATTGATATATATGTCATAGGTTATATTGGCCGAGAAGGATTGATCATCAACATCGGTTGAATCCCCTGTAGTCAGGTCAAACACCACGGTTTCCGCCACAACAATACCTACATTGTTAACACTCACGTTACCCGCAAGATCCGTTACTATCATGTAGTAGGTTCCGCCTTCAAGACCGTCTGTCGAGACGCTGGTTTCGACGCCTGCCGTCACCTCTGTGCTGTTCCAGTAAGACGTATCTGCGTTCAATATGGTATCGAACAATCCGTCATACCATTGGTCTACGTCGGACAAAAAGTCCGAAGCAAACAGACTGCTGTTGACCAAATACGCAAAACCGTCTTCGTTGCTTTCTACCGGAATATCACCGTCCGAGTACACTATCGATTGGTTGGCTAAGGTGCCATCCGCGTTGAATTTTTGCGAATACACATCTGTAACAGCTTCGGAGCCTTCATAGGTATCACCGATCCATGTCACTATGTATTCCCCTCCACTTAACTCAATGATAGAAGGCGTTCTATCATAAGAACCATAAGGATCTGCTTCTAATAAAACCGTATCCCCTATTGGCTCACCATCAACGTTGTAGAGCTGAACACTCACACCATAACCACTTAAATTAGTTTGGTTCCAAGCAACAACAAAAGCCCCTTCGTCTCCGACAGATTCAACAGTGAATCTAGGGTTACTATCGACAGGAATATCAACATCCTCAAGATCCGTAATAGAACCATCTCCATTCACGAATTTTGCAAAATAGCTCCGCTCATCGGAATTAAGAGTATTACGACCAATAAGCACATAGCTTCCTTGATCACCTACCGCCAAAATGTCTGAAACACGCGTGTCAACAAGCGCTGTGTCACTGATCGATTCGAACGGAATAATCACATCTCCATCCAAGGTACCGTCTGGATTAATCGTTTGCAGGTAAGTAATTTTCGAACCAGCCTCATCCGTAGAGTCTCTTTCAGACCAAACAACAACAACTTTATCGCCACCGATCAAAACTGTGTCAGAGCGAGATGAATGGAATTTTTTATCTAACGCACCTGTGGCAACAACAAAACTTTCACCTTGATACTCGCCTTCAGAAGTAAATATCTGCGCATATAAAGTAGGGTACCGACCAGCATCGTCATAAGTATAAGCAGAAGAAATAACAATATAAGAATCTGTATCACTAAATACTGCCACTCCCTCAAACTCTACATATGAATTTGGGTTATCTTTACTAATTGGCATAGACTCACCAATTGCTACCCCTAATGCTGAATACAACTGAACTTCATGCTTGCTGACGACAACAAAGCTTCCATCTTCACCAACGGATCTAACATTAAGTTGTCGTTCATCTTCAGTATCATCCGGGCTAGTTATTTCACTAATAACGTCACCATCAGCACTCATTAACGTAGCTGTTAACATTCTGACGCTTTGATCCTCGTCGTAGTAATTGTCTGTCACAACAAAGTTGCCTTCGCTGCCAACTGAAATAATAAATGGATCGTTAAATTGCCCGTAATAGCCCACATAGTTAGTTAGACTTTGAAGGTCACCAACCGCGCCATTTTCATCAATAATTTGGTAGTAGTAATCCGAAGTGTCAGTTTCTTCGTCGTATTGCTCCCACGTCACCACAAAAGAGCCAGTATCTGCCAACGGAATTGCATCCATCAAATTAAGATATTCCGTAATACTTTCGTGCTCTATTCTCATGTAGTCTGATGTAGGTTCGCCATTTGCACCCAACATTTGCACCACCAACTGTGAATTAAACTCCTCAGAGTCTACATTCAAATACCACATAGATACGTATGTTCCAGTGTCACCAAGCTGAATGGTTTTTTGGTAATCCAAACTCGCAACCGTTGTGTCACCTAGGCCACCATCCAATTTATCAAAGCCAGAGTCTTCAATAATATCGTCATAAGGGGAGCCACTGTTTGCATAAACGACATCATAAGGGCTGTCTTCATCCGTAATAATGACCTGATCATTGGTCGCAATGGCACTCACTTCACCCGTTGATCTAATTTGACGGACTTGGATATCGCCTACTGCATATTCCTCGCCGTACTCTAAATCAATAAAATGGCCATCTAAATCATCCCAAACAGCATCAGTAAACGTTTCTCCGCCGTCCATTGAATAACGCCAGCTAACCGTACCTTCTGAAAGAAGAAAAGGGATAGCAAAGTCAATATACTCATCCTCTCTGTAATCAAGAAGCATTTCTGATTCATTGCCAGCAGCGTCGTACTCATAACAAACAAAGACACTTGCAGGGAATGTTTCTCCTTCATTCAAGAGAATGTAAGCCCCTGTACCATGCAGCCATGTTTCACCACTATCGAGTGAATATTCGTATGCCACGGAATCATCGGACAGAAATACATTTAATGAGTTTTCATTGGTCACACCATCACTATCAGATAACCCAGTATCTTCAAATAATTCGAAGCTTGGCGCCTCATAAGCATCACCAGTCACAACCTGCTGGTCATAAGCTAGTTCAACCTTGTTTCCAGCGAGATCCTCTTGTCTTACTACAATAGAGTCTGCCGGGTATGTGGTATTGGGCTCCAACACAATGCTTTCAACTTCACTTTCAGCCCAACTAGCACCGCCATCCAAAGAATATTCCCAATGAACAACATCTTCCTCTACGGTAAAGAAGAGTGTATTGCCAGTGACCTCTAATGCTGGTTGTAAATGTACATCTGTAACAATTTCACTATCGCTGCTGAAGATCGCACTTTCGTTTTCATCTGCATCAAACTGTTTAACCTGAATACTACCAACGGCATACGTTGTATCGGCTTCTAGCTCAAAACTGCTTCCAGCTCCATCAACCCAAGTCGCTCCGCTATCCAAGCTATAGACCCAACTGGCAGCATTCACATCCAACGTGACATTAACTGTTAGATCGTTGGTTATATTATCGCTGTCAGATAGGCCCGTATCTTCTGCTAATTGCACTGTTGGGGCAGGCAGAGAATCAGAAACGAACTGCACTTCATTGCTGGCTGCCGCGCTAATATTACCGGCAATATCTATTTGACGAACTTGAATTTGACCAATTTCATAGGTTTGCAATCCGCCCATTTCAAAACTGGTGCCAGAACCTTCTGTCCATGTAGCACCGCTGTCTAACGAGTATTCCCAGCTAGCTGCCTCTGCGTCTAAGGTCACATCAATGGTGGTGTCGCTAGTGATAAAGTCATTATCAGAATCTCCCGTGTCAGCATGCAGAACAAAACTCGGTGCATCAAGTGGCATTGTGTCGGTGACGATAGTCGTCGAATTAGAGCCTACAGCACTAAGGTTACCAGCTAGATCTGTTTGACGAACTTGGATAGAACCTTCTTCATAGACTTGATTCTCGTTAAGTTCAAAACTACTGCCGCTACCTTCTAGCCAAGTACTGCCAGAATCTAAACTGTATTCCCAGCTTTGGGTATTTGACTCGCCATTACTGCCAAAATTCACCACAACTTCATTGGTAATGCCATCTGAACCATCTATTCCAGAATCAGTATTTAACGATAAGGTCGGCGTAATTGCGGTAGTGTCTATTTCAATAGCCGCTTCGTTAGTGCCTGAAACACTAGCATTGCCAGCAGCATCTATTTGTTGAACCTGAATATCTCCGATCGAGTAAGAGGTGTTAGCGGCTAGTTCAAAGCTGGTTCCAGTGCCGGTTTGCCAAGTTATGCCGGCGTCAGTGCTGTATTGCCAAGCAACTGCGTCTTCAGATAACACAACATTCACAACCGAATCATTGGTAATATTGTCCGTATTGATAGCACCAGAGTCGCTGTTTAAGCTAAATGAAGGTGCATCAAGTGGTAGAGTGTCAGTAATAATCTCGCTGCTATTTTGGTATGTTGCACTCACGTTTCCAGCTAAATCGGTTTGTTTAACTTGAATTGAACCTGCGACATAAGTGGTATTTGCAGCAAGTTCAAAACTTGCACCTTCGCCATCCAACCATGTTGAGCCGCTGTCTAAGCTGTATTGCCAAGTTGCTACATCATCGGCAAGATCTACGTTTACGGTGAGATCATTGGTAATACCGTCCGTATCAGAACTTCCCGTATCGGTGTTTAGGCTAAATTCAGGTGCACCGACTAGAGAATCAACAATCACTGTGTTGTCATTCGATGCGTAGGCGCTGACGTTTCCTTCAGCATCGGTTTGAGTTACAAGGATTTGTCCTACGTCGTAGGTGGTATTGTCTGCTAGATCAAAATTGGTCGTTGAAATGTCTTGATCATCAGACCAAGTTATACCGCCATCTAAACTGTAGTTCCAGCTAACCGCCCCTTCAGCACCTTCCAGCAAGGTGACATTCATAGTCGCAGACGAAGTAATTGAATCGTCAGCTGCAATCCCTGTATCGGAAGCCAATTCAAAACTTGGCGGATCTATCGCCACATCCGTTTCTAAAGATTCATTCGCTACGACATCACTGACGTTGCCTGCTATATCAGTTTGACGAACTTGAATAGCATTGGCGTCATAAGCCGTTAATGGTGCTAAGCTAAAGCGCTCTCCGGAGCCCTCATTCCAAGTTTCTCCGCCATCTAAACTGTATTCCCATGACGCAACGTCGTCTGCTAATGTCACGGTCACTGTCGTGCTAGTCAGATCATTTGAGGTCAGTGAGAAGCTCAGTGTAGGAGCAGAAACCACACTATCTAGAGTAATAATTTGATCATTTGAATCGACGACACTGACATTGCCTGCGGCATCATATTGTCTAATTTGCAGATCACCAGCTTGATAAGCGGTATTGTCTGCTAATGCAAAGCTGGTAACCGAAGCAGCTTGTGATGCAGACCACGTTTCGCCACCATCCAGACTGTATTGCCAGCTCACCGCATCGTCGGCTAAGGCAACATCAACTGTAGTATTGTTAGTAATGCCATCTTCGTCACTTGCGCCCGTGTCGTTTCTCAATGACGCACTGGGTGCATCTGGTGCGATTAAGTCTGTCGTAATCGCAGTGGTATTCGATTTTATCTCACTGACATTGCCAGCCACATCGGTTTGACGAACCTGAATACTACCAACGGCATAAGTTTGATTTTCGTTAAGTTCGAAGTTTGTACCTGAGCCTGTCACCCAATTCGCACCGCTGTCTACACTGTATTCCCAGCTCGCCACATCGTTGACTAATTTAACTCGATAAGTAGTGTCACTGGTAATGCCATCTGTTTTGTTTTGACCGCTATCTTCTGCAAGGAAAGTTACTGGAGCTGAAACCGTGTTGTCCGTTACGACTTTAGAAGAGAGCGTGGCGATTTCTTCATTGCCTTGCGTATCAATCTGCTTTACTTGAATAGTATCGGCTTGGTAGGTTTTGTTAGCGGCCAGTTCGAATGTTGTGCCAGTTCCATCCTTCCACGTCGAACCGCCATCTAGGCTGTATTGCCATGATGCCAGATCCACGCCATCATCAAAGGTAACGGACACAGTTGAACTATTGGTAATACCATCACTGTTACTTGTTCCTGTATCCTCAATACTCAAATCAGGCGCTAAGGTTTCAAGTGTTTCAATGGCCGAAGTATTACTGGTAACGTTGCTTTCATTACCTGCTTTATCAATCTGCTTAACCTGAATATCACCAACATTGTAAGTAGTACTGCCTTTAAGCTCGAAGCTTGAACCAGATGTACGAGTGATCCAAGTCGAACCGCCATCCAAAGAATATTGCCAATTGGTAACAGCATCGGCCAGAGTCACATCGACCGTGGTGTCACTAGTAATGCCATCAACATCAGAATCACCAGTATCTTGATGTAATTCAAAAGTAGGTGCATCTGGTGCGATCGTATCTACTTTAATCGTAGTGGAAGATTCGACATTATTTACAGTGACAACAACATCATAATTACCATCTCCGTCAGCTTGGAACCAGCTCGCGGTAATAGGTACATAAGCATAACCACTTTCAATATCGTCAGACTTAACAGTATAGGTTGTCGTGTTTTCCCCTACGGTTAAAGTAACGACTGTATCAGCAGACAAACCTTTAATTTTGACCTCAATGGTGGAAACGATAACCTCTGCGTTTATTACCTTAATGACATCGCCATCGGCATTTACCAATACCGGCACACTACTAAAATTAAAGCTTGATGTTATAGCATTGTCCCGACCCGTTGGACCATCATTAAAGGTTTCCAGACCTTTGGTTAAAATATCGGCCACTTCAGAGGTGAGCTTTAAGTCAGCACTGGTATCGCTATTCGCCTCTTTCAATGAGCTGGCGATGGTAGCAATCGTTTCTGCAGCACTGGCATTGCCTGCGTCCGAATCGGCACCGGACAAAATTGCCAAGGCTTGACCATATTTAAGAGCTGCTGCATCTGCAGAGCTAGTATCTTCAGTTACTACAGCTGGTTTATCTAAAATATTATCTAGGCCAAATAAAGTCGCTACCTTTCCATTCATTGCTACATTATCAGTGGTCACGGCACGATTATCTGACGTTACACCTGCTAGCTGTGTTGCCAGTTCTGTCAGAGGCGTGACACTGATAGCTTTGTCACTTGCGCCATCAGTGGTCGTCATAGCACGTAAAGACGTACCTAAGCTTTTTGCTTCACCTGTTGTTTCGTCGGTGTAATCTGTGTCTGTGCCGTTTATGTCGCTTATCTCAACTAACATCGGTCCTGAGTAACTGCCGGTATATACATAATCACCTGTTGAGTAATCATGTTGTGCAGAGCTAATTAAATTACCTGATGCATCATATAAATCAATTTGTACGGTAGAAAAGAAAATACCAGCAGCACTGGAGATTGTTGTCGATGACGTCGATGCAGATCCGCCGCCAGAACTAGAACCACCAGAACTAGAACTGCCAGCCATTCCCAAAGCCCCCAAACCCAGAGCGGCTGCATACCAACCCCATCCCATTTCACCCGCGGCACCTTGACTGCCTGATGATGGATCTTCATTGTGCTCTTGTGCTAAAACGCCCACCGAACCATTTTGTACAGGAACACCTTCCTGAGGACGCATGTCGGAAGGAATCGACATGTCAATTTTGGGCTGAGTGTCATTGGCTAAATCAGTCGTTTGGTTACTGGTCTCATCATTCAGTGTGATTGTTGTTCCTGTCTCGGCGCTCCAAATAGGCTCCTCAACCAATACATCTGACTCCATTCCAGCCAAGGCAATATCCGATAAAATAATACCTGTATCATCAAATGATGCCTCTCTCGCTTCATCAAAGTACTCTTCAATTACCAGTAAAACTTCACCGTCTCGCACTATCAATAAATGATCTTCATCTTGTTGCAACACCACATTTTCAGGGTATTTTCCCGTCTGTGAATCGATCAGCGAATAAACACTGCCAAACTTAGCAGTAACGCTGTTTGCATTACCCAATTCCAAACAATGTGACTGGCTATTTGTGGTCTTTTCAACAATATAAATTAAGCTTGACATCATGACGCCCCTGTAAAGAAACAATAAAGATTGAGCAGTTCTATCCAATATATTTGCAATATAGAAGGCGATTGAGATTGCGTCATACCTCATATGAGGTATATTTCTAGAAAAAGTGAAAAATATTAATGCTTTTGGAAGAACGATAAATGAATTCAGCAAAATTATTAGAACTAATAGATTCTATTTATGAGCGTGGGTTTGATCATCAAGATTGGAATATTGTTTTAGAGAAACTCTGTCATCTTTTACATGCCAATAGCGCTGGACTTTTCTTCATTAATTTCCGTCAACAAACATTCAGAGTCCTTGGAGATCATGGCTTTCCCGAAAGCTTTATTTCGTCTTATCAACTTGGGTTAGGAGCAGAAGACAAAACCGCCACGGTCATGATGGCTCTTCCGGACGGTGCGGTTCATGGGGCCATTGATCATAAGGTATCAAAACTAGAGCATCCTGTTTTTTATGAGAAAATATTATTGCCACATAACGTAGGCTATATAGGTGCACTAAACATTTGTAATAACGACCGCTATTTTGTTGGTATTGGCATACATAGAGGAATGGATCAAACTCAATTCAATGATGATGAATTAAGCTACTTAAAACGGCTTTACCCACACTTTAGGAGAGTCTTTGATTTTTCCGATATTTTAGAGCAATTAAAAGAAAAAGAAGATGTGTTCATGTCTGCCTTATCAAGAATTCCAATTGGCATCATCATCATCATTAACTCAAAATTAGAAGTGACCTACAACAATGAACTAGCCACGGTATTAAGCAAAAAAGACCTTGGCTTAAAAATAGAAAACAACCATTTGAAATTAGATAAGCTAGCAGATCAGCGTTTGCTAAAAAGCAGCCTAATAAAGTTATTAAATAATGAAATCACACATAAAACCTTACAGATAAAAAGTGACTTTCAAATCAGCCCTCTCACCTTAATGGCTAGGAATGTGGAGTCATCAGGCAAACCTATCAACTTTCATCAAGATCAAATCATTTTATATATATCCTATCCTGAGCTTTGCTCATTCTCGAATGCTGACTCATTACAAGCAGTATACAAACTCACTGTAGCAGAGGCACATCTCGCACTATCGTTAACCAATGGTTTAACCTTACAAAATATCGCCGAAGATAAAAATATAAGTGTACAAACCGTGCGCAGCCAATTGAAATCCGTTTTTAACAAAATGAATGTAAACTCACAAACAGACCTTGTACGTCATATACTGACAAGCGCTTTAAACTTAACAAGATAAAACTATTTTTTATGCTTTTTGACGGTCTGAAGGCCGACCTACAGGTGATTTAGTATTGTTGATTTTTTGTAGATACCATCTCTCCTAATCAGCCTCAAGTTTTTATTTAACTAACTTGAGGCTGATATTCTGTTTGATTCTTAACAACACCAAAACATATTTGTGACAACTTTCTCATCGCTGCACCTAGCGCCTGCATTTTTGTTTTGCCTTGTTTTAGTAATCTCGTTTTCTGCGCTTTTATATCGGTATTATGTTGCCCAGCTACGATTGCGGCCATATACAACTTCGCTCTGATATAGCCTGGCCCTTCCTTACTCAAGGTTGTTTTTCCTGCCCGTTTACCAGATTCGTTGTGCTTGGGGATCAAGCCTAAATAAGAAGCCAGCTGTTTCGCG
>NZ_FQVF01000028.1 GCF_900129155.1 Marinomonas polaris DSM 16579 | reverse complement strand
GACACATAATACGATAAAGCATCAGCAATGATGAACATCGGTTTGATACTTGGTTATCGCTATTTCAAAAAAGAATTGTTAAAGATCCAAGCACGTATTCGCGTGTTTTGAGACAAGCTAACGATAAAACGTCAGCGCACAACACAGTGCACCTCGGAACAAACGCAAAACGAATTGCTTGACGATCATAGAGGCGTTGAACCACCTGATCCCATCCCGAACTCAGAAGTGAAAAGCGCCATCGCCGATGGTAGTGTGGGAGATCCCATGTGAGAGTAGGTCGTCGTCAAGCTTTATATTAAGAAGGCCCTGATAGCTAACGCTGTCAGGGCTTTTTTTCGTCTCAAGGAAAGTGTTTCGGAAAATTGTGAAGACACTGACTATAAGGCAATGAGAGGTCGTGTAGGGCTCTTATTCGTGGGTAAGCATAAGAACCTTAATAATGTTGCCAAGCTCTTTTGTGTATAGGGAGACGTTTGAAAATATATGATTCTGGGTGAAGCAATGCAATTTCTGATGAGCCTTTTCTTATATTACATGCATATAGTGTAATAAGTGATTTCATTTGGACGAGAAAAAACAAAATTTGATTTTTTCAATATTTAATAACGGTTTGATTAGCTATCTTGTGGAGGGAGCTCTCTACTTACGCATTGCTATGGGAGCGCGGTTTGCGGATTAATGTTTTAGATTGCGTCTATTTTAATCTACAGAAACTCATGATAAGGCTAATGCAACTAGTAATAATAGGGGGGGGGGATCTTCAAGTTATGCTTGAAATATAAAATAGAACTCATTCTCCTGCGATAACTTATCCTGAAAAACGTTTGGAAGTGATTTTTAAATAAGATTTCTTAGATATATTTATAGATATTTTTCCGACTCTCATTTAGTAATAAATGCTTATAATACATAGAGATAGCTTTTTTTTGAGATTTTAGATAACCCCTATTTTATCTAAATAGATAAAAATTATGGAAAACATGATTGACCCAGTGACTCAAAGCGGACTACAATCAATTTCGTTTAAAAGAGTTGGCAATATTTATGTCCAGAGTTGCGAATATTACGTCATGTATGTTCGGTCCTGTTAAGTCATAAGTAATACCGAGTTTTTTTAGCACTATAACGTAGATGATTTACATCTTCGTATAAATTAACTTAACCTACAGGATAAACAGACATGTCTGACGTAGTAACTGGTACAGTAAAATTTTTCAACGAAACTAAAGGTTTCGGTTTCATCACTCAGGATCAAGGTCCTGATGTTTTTGTTCATTTCTCTGCAATCAACACTTCTGGTTTCAAAACTTTGGCTGAAGGCCAAAAAGTTGAATTCCAAGTAGCTCAAGGCAAAAAAGGCCCTGAAGCTCAAAACGTTACTCCTTTATAAGGTAACGTTGCTGAGGATACTCTCAGCAGTGCGAATGCTAAAAAGCGACTTTTAAAGTCGCTTTTTTTGTTTTTATAGGTTGGTATTTGATTTGTTTAAAGCTATAAGGGGGCTTCTACAATAATACTTTAAAGTACTGGCTAGATGTTCTGAGGGAGGAAAATATGGCTACGAAATCATTGCAAGAACAATTATTAGGTATTGGGCTTGTTGATAAAAAGAAAGTTAAGAAGTTAAAGGCGGAATCTTTACAGCTCAAGCAGAAAATTAAAAAAGGTAAAGCCTTAGCGACTGGAGATGATGGCCGTCAAGAGGAGTTGAAGCGTCAAAGGGAAGAAAAAGCTGAGAAAGATAGAGCTTTGAATATGGAGCGACAAAAGCTCGCTGAGCAGAAAGCAATACAGGGGCAAATTCGACAAATGATAGAGCAAAATCGAATTCGAAAGCAGGATGGGGATATTGCTTATCATTTCACAGATAATAAAAAGGTAAAGCAGCTATATATTAGTCAATCCATGCACGATGACTTGAGTCGAGGTCGGTTGGCAATTGTTAAGCTTGAGCAGCAGTATGAACTTGTTCCTGAGCCTGTTGCTGTAAAGATAACTGAGCGTGATCCATCTTATGTGCTTGTTTGTAATAACCGGGTTGAAAGTATTGATGACGATCCCTATGCTGACTTTCAGATTCCTGATGATTTGATGTGGTAAATATATTTTTATGCTTGGAGGGTTTTTAGCCCTCTAGCCCCGCCTTTTTCTACTTTCTTTATTTCCCTTTGATAGCTTTCATTCGGCATTAAGTGTCTATTTTACGATGTGTTTCTAGAGTGACTATTTAGTATTTTATACATTTAGTTGTTTTATGCACATTCTGATCGAATTATTTTTAATCTATTGTTTTTTTTGTTTTTGCACGGCTATTTTTCATACAAAAAATCCTTTATATATGATATATTTCACGAAATAAGCATTTATAGTGGATACTTGATGCAATTAGCTTGCATGTGGTTGTCTATTTCTACGAAATGTTTAAATTGTTTGATTGTTGCTTGCACATATCAAGCGCCTACAAGAAAAGCGTACACACATTTAAAAGGGAAACGAGAATGAAAAAATCGATTATTGCTATTGCTGTATCAAGTGCAGCACTTGCTTCTGTATCAGTTCAAGCTGCTGAAGGTTCTACAGTAGATGTTTACGGTAACATCCAGTACGTATACGTTGATAAAGAAGCTGGCGGAAACTTTGAAGACAATGGTTCAACTATTGGCTTGAAAGGCGACACGAAAATCAATGACGATTTGACTGCTTTCTTCAAATATGAAATTGAAATCAAAGCTGATCAAAAATCTGGCCTTACTGATTCTGGTAAATCTAACTTAGACCAAGCGTATGTTGGTTTGAAGGGTTCTTTCGGTAAAGTTCAAATTGGTTCGTTTGATACTATTTATAACAATGCTATCCAAGATAAGATCAACCAGTTTGAGTATTTAAGCCCAACAAAAGCTTCTAATTCCTCAGAAGGTGACACTATTGCCTTCTTTACACCTTCTATGGGTGGCTTTGAAATGCAAGTAGCTATTCAAGTTAAGGGTAAAGCTAGTGAAACAAATACTGCAGCTAATCCTAATGGCGATAACATGTCGAGCATGACTGTTTTGAAATACTCAACAGATATGTTCTCTGTTGCCTTAGCTCATGATACTCGTAGCAATATTGCAGGTCCTACTACATCTAAAAATGCTAAAGCGACAACTGGTCTAGCTTTGACTGTTTTGCCACTAGAAAATCTTTCTGTTACTGCTAAATATGAAACAACAGAAAGTACTCAGGATATCCTAGGTCTAGCTGCTCGTTACGGTTACGGTGCTGGTGATGTATATGCTTCTTACCAAAATGTAGATCCTGATGCTGCTGGTTCTAGTAGCTTTAATGAATATGCTGCTGGTGTAACTTATGACCTAGCATCAAATGTTTATGTATATGCTGAATTAGGTGAGTTTGAAAATGCTACATCTAGCACTACAGACACTCAAACAGCTGTTGGTGTTTACTACGGTTTCTAAGATCTTCTCCTAGAGGATTTTATTTACTCTAAGGCTCCTATCTAATAATAAGGTGGGAGCCTTATGTTAAGTAAGATCATTCAAGGTTCCATATTTCTTCTCTTGTAGGCGGATTTGTTGGAACATTTTTCGGCACCAGGTGGCAGCATCTGGTGCTTTTTTTATGTCTGATATTTAGGTTTTTGTTATTAATAAAAACTTGATTGTTATTTGATCAAACCGTTAAACTGATTTTTTAATATGAGATTGGCGGTCAGTTATGCTTAACATGGATTTTGCTCAGACAGTATTCATGGATACGGATAAAATTAATTGGATCGCTAGTCCTATGTCTGGTGTTTATAGAAAGCCTTTAGCAAGAGAGGAGGCAGAGCGAGGTCATGCAACGAGTCTTGTTAGATATGAGGCTGGCTCGGTATTTCGTGCTCACCCACATCCTCTTGGAGAAGAAATACTGGTTTTAAATGGTGTTTTTTCGGATGAAAAAGGTGATTTTAAAGCAGGAAGCTATTTTAGAAATCCTCCCGGGAGTAGTCATGCTCCTCATAGCCGTGATGGCTGCTTTTTACTGGTTAAATTACATCAGTTTCAAGTCTCCGATTTAAATCAAATCTATATAGATACTCCTAATATCTGGTCATCTCAAAAATCCGAAGTTGTTCCTCTTTACGAATTTGGCGCTGAGCGAGTTTGGTTTGTTCGTATTCAGAATGGTGAAGATATATTAAGTGAATTGGACTTAGCGACTTCCGTTGAGTTATTTATTCTATCTGGGCAAGCTGAGTACGGAGACCTTCAAATGGCTTCTGGAGCATGGCTACGAGAGCCTAGCTTCAGATTAGATCATTGGGTTGTGCCGTCAAATTGCTTTATTTGGTTAAAGTCAGGCCATTTCTAAATCCTACTATTCTTTATTGAGACTTAAATGAAAAATATTGTACCTGAGCAAGATAGAGTTTATTTACCCATTGCTGAAAGTAATCAAGTATATCCAGTTGGTCGTGTTTATTGTGTTGGCCGTAATTACGCTGAACATTCAAAAGAAATGGGTGATGACCCTGAAAGAGATCCACCATTCTTTTTTGCAAAAGATTCCTCTTGTGTTGTACCTGCTTGCTTTTCTGAATCAACTCTTATTACTTATCCCATGGCTACATCACAGTTTGAGTATGAGGTGGAGCTTGTTATTGCGATAGGAAAGGGTGGTCGTAATTTAACGATGCAGCAATCTAGAGAGGCCATTCTCGGTTATGCAGTAGGTTTGGATATGACTCGTCGAGATCTTCAGTCGCAAGCTAAAAAGAAAGGACGTCCTTGGGAGGTGGGTAAATCATTTGATGAGTCTGCACCAATAAGCCCTATTTTATTAAAAACAGACTTACTTGCTGATAATGTTTCAAAGGCTGAAATTGGATTAAAAGTTAATGGTGATCTTAAGCAAATTAGCAATGTTACAAACTTAACTTGGTCTATTGAAGAGGTTATTTGTAAGTTATCAGAGGTCTTTGAGTTACGACCAGGTGATTTAATAATGACGGGGACGCCTGAGAATGTAGGGGCTGTAGTTGTTGGGGATGAAATGCAGGCTTGGGTTGAGCATTTGGGTGAAATCAGAGTAAGTGTTACTGGTTGAATTTAGTGAATTTATTAGATAATTCTGCCGCTGCTGGATGCTTGTATTCAGTCAAAATATGAATAGCGACTTCAGCAGTGCAAAGACCGATGTTTTTTTGATTACGGCGTTTGTTGTATACGGATTTTACACCTTGAATTTCATGATGTTTGAATTTTTGTAGGTAGGGAGATTGATTGTATATTTTGCGAGCTTGTTGCCAGGTTCCGTCAATAATAATGGTGTTATTCTTGGATATCTGGCTATCACTAACAGCTTTTTGCTCTTCATTTTCACACAAATAAATTAGTAGAGTGTCGGATGGTGATAGGTTTAATATCGCTTCATCTGGCGCGACTCTGGACCATACGATAATTTCACACTCTTTTCCTAGGGTTTCTTTTACTAGTCTTCCTGTTCCTGATGTTTTTTTTAGTTCTTCACTGTGTGTGAGTAGCCAAATCTTCATTAATATTTTCGCTTCAATAAATCGGCAATTATACATATCTCTAGATGAACTAGAAAATAAGAAAGCCTGATGTCGATTTAGTTATAAGTTAACCAAAACGACATCAGGCTTTTACAAAGTAAAATTATTCTTTGCCAATAGAGCCTATTTTATGAATGGATAAATCTGCCCCGTTAAATTCATCTTCTTCACTAAGGCGTAATCCGCTTACTAATTTAACTATTCCATAAACAATGAATCCGCTTAGTGTTGCTATTGCAATTCCACCAGAGCTTCCTACGAGTTGAGATAGGAAGCTAACACCACCTAACCCACCAAGTGCCTCAGATCCAAAAATACCTGCTGCAATGCCTCCCCAGGCTCCACAAACGCCATGTAGAGGCCAAACACCGAGAACATCATCTGTGTGTTTGAATTTTTGCTGAATAATAGTAAACAAAGTAGTAAATATTACACCGGCAAACGCTCCTGTGGCTAAAGCGCCAATAGGGTGCATTATGTCGGAACCTGCGCATACGGCAACTAAACCTGCTAAGGGGCCGTTGTGGATAAAGCCTGGGTCATTTTTTCCAAATAACATGGCTGCTATAATGCCACCAACCATCGCCATTAAAGAATTAACAGCCACTAAACCGCTTACGCCATCAAGTGTTTGTGCTGACATGACGTTAAAACCAAACCAACCTATGCAAAGTATCCAAGCGCCTAAGGCCAAAAATGGGATGTTGGACGGTGCGAATGCGACTAATTTTCCGTGTCTAAAACGGCCTCTGCGTGTACCAAGTAGGATAATGGCAGCAAGGGCAACCCAGCCCCCAAAAGCATGAACGACAACGGAGCCTGCAAAGTCATGAAAAGGCGCCCCGTATTGTTTTTCTAGCCAATCTTGAAGACCATAATTACCATTCCATACAATGCCTTCAAAAAATGGATAGGCAATGCCAACAATTATTGCTGCAGAAATTAGCATGGGATAAAATTTTGCTCGCTCAGCAACACCACCAGAAATTATGGCAGGTATCGCAGCAGCAAAAGTCATGAGGAAAAAAAACTTTACTAAACTATAGCCATGCTCCTGCGATAGTACTGTTGCACTGTCAAAAAAATTAATGCCATAGGCAATTTGATAGCCAACAAAAAAGTAAACGAGCGCCGAAATTGCAAAATCAGTCATTATTTTGACTAACGCATTTACTTGATTCTTATGCCGTACCGTTCCCACTTCTAAAAAAGCGAACCCTGCATGCATGGCGAATACCATTATGGCGCCAAGTAGTATAAAAAGAGTATTTGAACTGGAAACTAGCATCTCTACTGCACTGTTTGTGGATGTCAAAGGTGGCTCCTAACGTTTGTTTTTGCACCGAAAAGGTTTGCTATTGTCCTTAATTGCTCTTTTTTGGGGCTTTATTGGTTTTTTTAGATTGTTTAATTCAAATTTATTTTGGATTAAGCAATAAACGTTCCATCTGTGCTTTTATTTGGTGCTATTTAATTAAACTCTTCCTAAATTGCACTGTTTTGAAGTTTTGAAGTTTTGAAGTTTTGAAGTTTTGGGAGTTTTTGTTGTTTTATGGCTTAGTATGGTTATGATTTTCGGTTGGCTTTATAGGATAGGGCTAATATTTTGGTTGAGCGTTATTACTTTTTTTAACAATACTTGTTTTTCATCCGCTTTCTATTTTATTTTTTACGACTTATTATCGATGAGTTGGTGTATTTTTTAGGATAAATCTTAACTTAATATGCTTAACATTCAGAAGTTACTCAAGCTTTAAAGGCTTTTAGCATAGTTAAAAGATTGCCCATTTAAGGGCAACATAAATAATGAGGTTGTTATGTCAGGTCAGTTAGTATCAGGTATTGTTAAATGGTTTAATGATGAAAAAGGATTTGGTTTTATTGAGCGTGAAGGCGGACCTGATGTTTTCGTTCATTTTCGTTCAATAAATGGTAGTGGTCGTCGCACTTTACAAGAAGGTCAAAAAGTAACGTTCGAAGTGACCCAAGGACAGAAAGGTCCCCAAGCTGAGAATGTTACACCAGTTTAATTAAGCTTTTGATTGACCAAAAAACCATGCGCTTGAATATCTTACTTTATATGAGGTATTTATTATGAGCATGGTTTTTTTATGTTTATAATTTGTATAGCTTATAAAAAGTAGGAGATATTTTTGCTGCCGGTTTTGTATTCGTTTAGGCGTTGTCCTTATGCAATGCGCTCTAGATATGCGCTAGCTGAACTGAATGTCTATGTGTATTTGCGCGAGGTGGTTTTAAAGTCTAAACCGCCAGAATTATTGTTATTGGGAGGGCGTTCGACGGTTCCTCAGTTAATTGACCTTGATGGGGCGCGATATCCTGAGAGCTTGGATATTATTTTTTGGGCTCTAGCGCGGGCAGGTGATAAGCAAAAGGCTGATGAATTGTGGCCTGCAGACAGTCAGAAACGGCATCGAATAATGTCTTGGGTTACTTACAATGATCATTTTTTTAAGTACTGGCTGGATAGATATAAATATGCGGATCGACACCCAGAACGTAGCGAAGCCTATTATCGCGGTAGAGGAGCGGTATTTTTGTCTCGACTGGAAAAGCGTTTAGAAAATAGGGTATTTATAGCAGGTGAGGCGAGAAGTTTGGCGGATATTGCCATTTTTCCCTTCATCCGTCAGTTTGCAGCTGTGAATCCGAAATGGTTTGATTTGTCTGAGTACACTAATGTGAAACGTTGGCTTGCTTATTTCGTAAACTCGGATAGGTTTATTTCTGTAGTCATGGCAAAACATCCAGCTTGGCACGCAGGGCAAGAAAATACTCTGTACCCTGCTACCTAACTAAAAATACTCTGTACCCTGCTACCTAACTAGATGGTATCTAGTTAATTAGACCAAATGAAACCCAGTATAGAAACCCGGGGTCAGCATCGCTTGGTAGCTTCAGGGTGACAAAGTTACCATTATTGTCAATGTACGATGTATTTGGAAAATTTTGTTTTAATACTGCTAGATTGGTTTGTGCCAAATCTGTTTGTTTCAAATCATTGTATGATTGAATGCTTATGGCCAGCGCTTCCTCTACAGAGCGTGTGCTTGGGTAATGTTGAATTACTTCTTGGCTACGACGTAGTGCAGAAAGCGGTGCTTTCCTTTTAAGGTAATAGCGTGCCACTTGTAGTTCGTGACGGGCCACCATTTCTCGCAAATAATACATACGTGCTTTTGCATCAGGAGCATAAGTGCTTTTGGGAAAACGAGATGTAAAATCTGCAAGTTCATTAAATGCTTTGGCAAGTTCTTTCGAATCTCTTTCACTTGGATCAAGATTTAAGTAGCGAGACATTAAGCTTTCTGCACCTTTGTAGGTTGATAAAGCACGCATATAATAAGCATAATCTACAGAATCGTGTTCTGGATGATTTTTGATAAATCGCTCAGCTGATGCATGAGCTGCGATAAAATCGCTTGCCTCCATTTGTGCGTAAATTAAGTCTAATTCCGCGCGAGTACTAAATTCACCAAATGGATAGCGAGAATCTAAATCTTTTAGGTGTTTAATGGCGGTAGTAGGAAGATTTTCTTTTAGAGCTTGCTGAGCTTTGTCGTAATAGACGCGTTCAGGTAGGTCTGGTTCTTGTACCTGTTTGCTTGAACAGGCAACAATGAATAAAGAAAAACTAACTATTCCAGAGAATCGGAGCAACGAGTGATGAAATCCCATGTATAATCAAAACCTTGATATGGTAGTAGGTAAGCCTCAATCGGCATTTTGTAGCGTTATATTGCGAAAGATGATGAAGTGCAAGGCGCTACACGTTTTTTCACATTCAAGCCCAATGATAAATTTATTGAGCTGAAAACAACAGACTAAAGTACATTGTATGGCAGAGCGCATAGTAAAAGAAGCCCAAGTTCCTTTCGATTTGGGTGGCAACCGTTTCGATCAGATCGCAACAGAATTGTTTAGTGACTATTCTCGTTCGCGGATACAGAGCTGGATCAAAGAAGGTGTCTTGAAGGTCGATGGTAAAATCACTAAACCAAAAGAAAAATTATTTGGCGGTGAAGTAGTGACATTGGATATTGTTATCGAAGCTCAAGAAGAGCATGAAGCTCAAGCAATGGATCTCGATGTTGTTTATGAAGATGATGACATCATGATCATAAACAAGCCTGCGGGTTTGGTTGTGCATCCTGCTGTTGGTAACCGAGATGGTACTTTGATGAATGCGATTCTTCATCATGCACCAGAGACGGCTCATATTCCGCGTGCTGGTATCGTGCATCGCCTTGATAAAGAAACAACTGGTTTGATGGTGGTTGCTAAGACTTTGGCTGCGCAAACAGATCTTGTGACTCAGTTGCAAGAGCGTAGTATGGGTCGTGAATACGAAGCAGTTTCTATTGGTGTGATGACTGGCGGTGGTGTTGTGGATGAGCCTATCGGTCGTCATCCACATAATCGTCAAAAACAAGCGGTAGAGCCTGTTAATGGTAAAGATGCGGTAACGCATTATCGCTTAGTTGAGCGTTTTAAAAATCACACGCATATTCGTTTAAAGCTAGAAACAGGGCGCACTCATCAAATTCGCGTTCATATGGCGTTTATTCAATATCCGTTGGTTGGCGACCCTCAATATGGTGGTCGTTTGAAAATGCCAAAGGCGTGTTCTCCTGAGTTGCAGGATGAGCTACGTCATTTCCGTCGCCAAGCATTGCATGCTAAAAAATTAGAATTGTCTCATCCGATTACTGGCGAATGGATGGAATGGGAAATTGATTTACCAGATGATATGAAGAAACTATTAGACGCCCTTAAGAAAGATATGGTGGAGTCTGGTAGTAACGACTCTGAATATTTCTAATTTGGTCGTGTTATAGAGGCAGCTTCGGCTGCCTTTTTTATTTTTTATTTTTTATTTTTGGAGATTATAATGTCTTCTCATGCCTCATCTTATATTAGCCCTACTTGGCCTGCGCCTTCATCTGTTCGTGCTTATGTCTCCACTCGTATTGGTGGAGTTAGTAGCGTGCCGTTTGATAGTCTGAATCTAGGTCTTCATGTACAGGATGATCCTGCTGCGGTTCAGCAGAATCGCCAACTGTTCGCTTCTTATATTGATATGCCAGATTCAATGACTTGGCTAAATCAGGTGCATGGTACGGATGTGGCCTGCTTGCCTTGTGAGTCTTTGCCAGATAGTGCTGATGCGGCTGTTTCTAGCTTTGCTAATCAGGTTTGTGCTGTGCTAACGGCGGATTGTTTGCCAGTATTTTTCTGCAATCAAGCTGGGACGCAGGTAGCTGTGGCTCATGCTGGTTGGCGTGGACTTTGTACTGGTGTTTTAGAATCTACCTTGACGCAGTTTGATGAAAAGGACGGTGTTATGGTTTGGCTGGGGCCGGCTATTGGGCCAAATGCTTTTGAAGTGGGAGATGAGGTGCGAGAGGCGTTTATGTCAGTTATTTCAGATGCTGAAGCGGCTTTTAAGCCTGCTGATGAAGCTGGTAAGTGGCTAGGTGATTTGTATTTATTGGCGAAACAGCGTTTAGTGGCCGCAGGTATTACACAAATATACGGTGGCGACTATTGTACGTTTACCGATGAGGAGCGTTTTTATTCTTATCGGCGTGATGGTAAAACAGGGCGAATGGCCTCTGTTATTTGGATTGCTGAGTAGATAATCCTCTGTTTTATTGATGGGTGTCAAAAAAATGACACTAAGGATCTTGAAAAGTCATTTTTAAAGGCTATTAAGTTTTTAATTGAAATATTCCATCTTATTTTACAAAGGATGTCAGGTCATGCGTATAGATCGTTTAACCAGTAAATTACAACTAGCACTTTCCGATGCTCAATCCGTCGCACTTGGGCAAGATCACTCTTATATCGAACCACTTCATTTAATGATGGCTCTGCTGGATCAACAGGGTGGTAGTACTCGTCCGATTCTTCAGCAAGCAGGTATTCCTGTTGCTAAATTCCGTGAGAGCCTCAATGAGCTATTGTCTCGTCTTCCAAAAGTAAATGATCACGACGGCAATGTGCAGATGTCTCCGGAGTTGGGTAGATTGCTTAACTTAGCTGACAAAGAGGCGCAGAAGCGAAAAGATCAATATATATCTTCTGAGCTCGTGTTGATGGCGATGTTTGATGGTAAAGATGACCTTGCAAAAAGTTTAAAAGCAAGTGGTGTCACTAAGGCAGATATCGCAGTGGTAATTGATAGTATTCGAGGTGGTGATTCTGTGAATGATCCAGATGCAGAAGAAAACCGTCAAGCGTTAGACAAGTATACCGTCGATTTAACAGCACGAGCAGCGGAAGGAAAACTTGATCCGGTTATTGGTCGAGATGACGAAATACGCCGTACTATTCAAGTTTTGCAGCGTCGTCGTAAGAATAACCCTGTTTTGATTGGTGAGCCTGGTGTGGGTAAAACCGCTATTGTCGAAGGCTTGGCGCAGCGAATCATTAACGGCGAAGTGCCTGGAGGTCTGAAAAATAAGCGAGTTTTGTCTCTTGATATGGCCGCTTTGATTGCTGGTGCTAAATATCGAGGTGAGTTTGAGGAGCGTCTAAAAACCCTTCTTAATGAGCTTGCTAAGCAAGAAGGCCAAGTGATTTTATTTATTGATGAAATTCATACTATGGTTGGTGCAGGTAAGTCTGAAGGTTCAATGGACGCCGGCAATATGCTTAAACCTGCTCTTGCTCGTGGCGAGTTACATTGCGTTGGCGCGACAACATTGAATGAATATCGCCAGTACATTGAAAAAGATGCGGCATTGGAAAGACGATTCCAAAAAGTGCTGGTGGAAGAGCCAAGTGTATTGGATTCCATTGCTATTTTACGTGGTCTAAAAGAGCGCTACGAAGTCCATCATGGTGTTGATATCACCGATTCTGCCATCATTGCAGCCGCCAAGCTTTCGCAACGCTATATTACAGATCGTCAATTGCCGGATAAGGCGATTGATTTGATTGATGAGGCTGGTAGTCGCATTCGCATGGAAATGGATTCTAAGCCAGAAGACATGGATCGTTTAGAGCGTCGCTTGATTCAATTGAAGATTGAAAAAGAAGCGCTTAAAAAAGAAAAAGATAAAGCGTCCAAGCTTCGCTTGGAGGAGTTGGATGTTGAAATTGATAGCTTGCAGAAACAGTTTTCTGATTTAGAAGAGATCTGGAATGCCGAAAAAGCTGCAGTGCAAGGTGCTCAAAAACTTAAAGAAGATCTTGAAACCGTGCGTCATGAAATGGAAGAAGCTCGCCGTAGTGGCAATTTAGCGAAAATGTCAGAGCTCCAATATGGTGTAATTCCAATGTTAGAGGCTGAAATAGAAAAAGCCAGTAAGGCGGAAGAAACCACAGAAACGCGATTGCTGAAAAGACGTGTTACCGAGGAAGAGATTGCGACGGTCGTTTCGCGATGGACAGGTATTCCGGTAGATAAAATGCTTGAAGGAGAGCGTGATAAATTGTTGCGTATGGAAGATGCGTTACATGAATCTGTTATGGGTCAGGATGAAGCCGTTTTAGCTGTTTCTAACGCAGTTCGTCGCTCTCGCTCCGGTTTGTCTGACCCTAATCGACCTAATGGCTCTTTCCTCTTCTTGGGCCCTACAGGAGTGGGTAAGACTGAGTTATGTAAATCTCTGGCGCGGTTCCTTTTTGATACTGAACAGGCCATGGTTCGAATCGATATGTCTGAATTTATGGAAAAACACTCTGTTGCTCGTTTGATTGGTGCGCCTCCAGGCTATGTGGGTTATGAAGAGGGTGGTTATCTGACTGAAGCGGTAAGACGCCGACCTTATTCAGTGTTATTACTGGATGAAGTGGAGAAAGCGCATCCTGATGTTTTCAATATTCTTTTGCAGGTTCTGGATGACGGCCGATTAACCGATGGGCAAGGACGTACTGTGGACTTTAGAAACACTGTGATTGTCATGACGTCGAACTTGGGTTCTGATTTGATTCAAGAGTATCGGTCTGCTGATCAATATGAAGAAATTAAAGCAAAAGTGATGGAGGTGGTTGGAATGCACTTCCGTCCTGAGTTTATTAACCGTATCGATGAGACCGTTGTTTTCCATCCATTGATGAAGTCGCAAATTAAAGGTATTGCTACAGTTCAGCTCTCGCATTTGAATGATAGACTGGCTGAAATGGGGATGTCGTTGGTATTAACGGATGCCGCGTCCGATCAGTTGGTTGAGGTGGGTTATGATCCTGTATACGGTGCTCGTCCATTGAAACGTGCGATACAGAAATGGATAGAAAACCCACTGGCAAATGAGTTGCTATCAGGACATTTTGTTACGGGAGATAGTATTGTTGCGGATGTTTCTGAAGGCGTGATTAGCTTCTCTAAAGCTAAATAGTATTAGATTTAATATTTTACAAATAATGTAAAAAATCCCGCTGAAATATTTTGATTTCAGCGGGATTTTTATTTTGAAAACTAGTGGCTAAGATTAGAGCCTAGAGAGCTAATAATTAGAAGTCTACGAAGGCGCCAATAAATACACCTGTAAAGTCAACATCAAATGATGAGCCGTCGATGTCGTCGATGTTTTCGCTAACCTTGCGGTAGCCTGCTTCTAAGCCTGCGAAGTATAGAGCCTGATATTTAATCTTAAAGGTTGTATCAGTAATGTTGGCATCGCTACCGCCCCCAGTTTTCAATTCACCACCGACAGACAGGCTTGTACCTGGGAAGGTAACGTAAGCAGATAGATAGCCTAGCGGATAGGAATCGCTCACATCGGTTGAGCCGATAGAGCCATCGATACTGCGCAAGGTAATACCTGCGTCTAGGTCTAGCCATAAAAGGCCGTCTAGGAATTCGTAATAAAGTGTGTAGTCATTATAGGACGTATCAATTTTTGTACTTCCTACTTTACCTTCTAAATCTTGGTGTTGAATACGGAAGTTAGGAATCAGTGGGATTGGGTGTTCTACTGCAACACCAAAGTAGGTGTTAAAGTCTTCGCCGTCATTGGTTATGTAGGAGCCAGCTTCAGCGGTTAAACCAAGCACATCAGCATGAGCGGCACTTGCCAACAAAGCAGTCGAAAGTAAAAGAGCTGATTTCATAATTAGTGTCCATATATCGAGTGGATAAATTTTGTCTAATTATAGGTTGAAGAGAAGTAAAAACCAATGAAATAAGGAGAAGAGATGACGTATTGTGAAGAATATTTACATAGATGGCTGGGGTAGAAGGATTCGAACCTACGCATGACGGGATCAAAACCCGTTGCCTTACCGCTTGGCTATACCCCAATAAAGGATTTCTTTTTTAAACTGGTGGCTATGACTAGATTCGAACTAGTGACCCCATCATTATGAGTGATGTGCTCTAACCAACTGAGCTACATAGCCTTAACTGTAATTTATTACTAATAATATATCGATGGCTGGGGTAGAAGGATTCGAACCTACGCATGACGGGATCAAAACCCGTTGCCTTACCGCTTGGCTATACCCCAACATATCGAATTGGTGGCTATGACTAGATTCGAACTAGTGACCCCATCATTATGAGTGATGTGCTCTAACCAACTGAGCTACATAGCCTTTAGTCTGTTGGCTGGGGTAGAAGGATTCGAACCTACGCATGACGGGATCAAAACCCGTTGCCTTACCGCTTGGCTATACCCCAACAGACTGACACAAAAACAGTTTATACAAATTGATCTACTGCCTCTGTGGCGCGATATTATTCATATAACCTGTTAATGGGTCAAGTGTTTTTCTAAAAATGTTTCATTATCTGTTAAACATTAAAGCGGAAATGCATTACATCGCCGTCTTTTACTATGTAGTCTTTTCCTTCAAGACGCCATTTCCCTGCTTCTTTAGCGCCACTTTCACCCTTGTATTGGATGAAATCGTTATAACTGATAACTTCCGCACGGATAAAACCTTTTTCAAAGTCTGTGTGGATCACTCCAGCAGCCTGTGGGCCTGTTGCGCCTTGTTTGACTGTCCAAGCACGTACTTCCTTTACACCCGCTGTGAAGTAGGTCTGAAGGCCTAGCAATTCATAGCCCGCACGAATCACTCGATCCAATCCTGGTTCTTCCATGCCCATCTCGTCAAGGAACTCTTGCATCTCTTCTGGATCAAGCTCAGAAATTTCCGCTTCAAGTTGATTGCAGATAGGAACCACCATTGCTCCTTCTGCTTCTGCGATTGCGCGTACTTGGTCAAGATGTGGATTATTTTCAAAACCATCTTCAGCAACGTTAGCGATGTACATGGTTGGTTTAGTTGTTAACAGGTGCAATGAACGAACTTCTTTCTTCTGTTCGTCAGACATTTCCATAGAGCGTACAGGTAAGCCGTTTTCTAGATGTTCTTTAATGCTTTCTAAGAATGCTTTATGAGCAATAGCTTCTTTGTTGCCGCTTTTGGCATTTTTTGCTGTGCGGAGTAGTTGTTTGTCGATGGATTCGATATCAGCAAAGATCAACTCAAGGTTAATAACTTCAATATCTAGTTTTGGATTCACGTGGTTTGAAACATGAATAACATTATCGTCTTCAAAACAGCGAACTACGTGAGCAATGGCATCTGTTTCGCGAATGTTAGCTAGGAACTTGTTGCCAAGGCCTTCACCTTTTGAAGCACCTTCTACAAGGCCGGCAATATCAACAAATTCCATTGTAGTCGCTAAAACACGTTCAGGTTTTACAATCTCAGCTAGTGCGTCTAAGCGAGGGTCTGGCATAGCAACAACGCCAGCATTTGGCTCGATAGTACAGAACGGAAAGTTTTCTGCGCCAATGCCTGCTTTGGTTAATGCATTAAATAGAGTCGATTTACCAACGTTAGGTAGCCCAACGATGCCGCAATTAAAACCCATAGTGAGATTCCTAATAATTAAGTGATTATGCTTTGAAGCTGTGTAGCTGATTCATTACGACATTTAGATTGCCGCGAACGATGTCATCCACATAGCGTAATGATTCGTCGATTGTTTGTTCTATTTTCGTGTAATCGTCTGGAGCGGCTTTTTTCAGAACGTAATTGGCAACTTGGCTTGCATGACCAGGATGTCCGATGCCTATTCTGAGGCGACCAAATTCTCGATTGTTCGCCAGCTTTGAAATAATGTCTTTTAATCCGTTGTGACCACCATGCCCACCGCCTTGTTTTAATTTGACGGTACCTGGGGAGATGTCTAACTCATCGTGAACAACAAGGATTTCTTCAGGAGGGATTTTATAAAACTGACAGACGGCCTGAACCGCTTTACCGCTTAAATTCATATAGGTGGTGGGAATAAGGAGATAGCATTCTTCACCAGCTATATAAACTTTGCCAAATTGGCCAAAAAACTTTTTTTCAGAACGAAGAGAGCATTGGCTCTGACGAGCCAATGCCTCAATCCACTGAGCGCCTGCATTGTGGCGAGTGTTCTCGTATTCGCTGCCTGGATTCCCCAAGCCTACTAATAATCTGAAACCTGCCACAATACTGCCTTCAATGAGATCTTAACGTTTAGACTTACCGATACGAGCGATAGGTTGGTCGTGATCTTCGCCTTTAAGCAAAGACACAAGCTCTACGCCTTCAGGAAGGATAACATCAGAAAGGTGGAAGATTTGATCAAGTTGGCCTTTGATCACGTCTACTGTCAATACTTCTGGAAGGTTTGCTGGTAGGCAACGAACTTCAGCCAATTTAGACTCTACAGTCAAACGACCACCTTGCTTGCTAACGCCTTCACTTTGTGCAGCGTTGATGAAGGTTAAAGGAACACGAGTAGTGATCACTTTATCAGCTTGAGCGCGCTGAAGATCCATATGCATTACTGCGCCGCTTGATGGGTGGCGTTGTAGCGCTTTAACAAGAACTTGTTCAGTTTTGCCTTCAACAGTTACTTCAACTAGGCCAGTTAAGAAACCAGGAGTGCCAACAGCTTTAAGTAGCTCGTTGTCTTTGAAAGAGATAGATACTGGAGCAGTCTCACCGCCATAAATAACAGCTGGCACTAGGCCTTCGTTACGAAGGCGGCGGCTCGCACCTTTACCTTCTTGAGTACGTGCTACGGCATTAATAGATAATGACATGGTATTTTCCTAATAATTAATAAAGTTTGTGCCCAGAAATGCGACCCGTTCCGAGCGTTAGTGTTTGGCTTAGGCCCCAAACATGGCACTGATAGACTCCTCGTTGCATACACGACGAACAGCCTCCGCCATAATGTCAGACATCGACAATTGGCGTATTTGAGGGCAATTAAGCGCCTCTTGTGTCAATGGGATGGTATCAGTCACGACCAACTCATCAAGCACGGAATTTTTAATGTTTTCAATGGCTTTGCCAGACAGTACAGGGTGAGTACAGTAAGCAAGCACTTTTGCTGCGCCATGTTCTTTTAGGGCTTTTGCTGCAGCGCACAATGTGCCGCCAGTATCACACATGTCGTCCACTAGAACGCACGTTTTGCCTGCTACATCACCGATCAAGTGCATGATCTGCGCTTCATTGGCGCGAGGACGACGCTTATCGATGATGGCTAAGTCCGCATCATCTAGTAATTTTGCAAAAGCACGTGCACGAACAACACCACCCACATCGGGGGAAACAACCGTGATGTTTTCATGGCCTTGGCGTTGCAAATCATCAAGCAGTAATGGTGTGGCGTAGACGTTATCAACAGGGATGTCGAAGAATCCTTGGATTTGGTCTGCATGAAGGTCAACCGTTAGTACGCGATTGATACCCACTGCGGAAATCATATCAGCAACCACTTTTGCTGTAATTGGCACACGAGCAGAACGTACACGACGATCCTGACGAGCATAGCCAAAGTAAGGTATAACAGCGGTAACTCGAGTGGCAGATGCGCGGCGTAAAGCGTCTGCCATGACGATAAGTTCCATCAAGTTATCATTACTAGGTGCGCATGTAGATTGGATAATAAAAACGTCTTTACCACGAACATTTTCATTGATCTCGACCGTAATCTCTCCGTCGCTAAACTTACCTACGGTTGCATTTCCGATAGGTAGCCCTAGGCGGCGAACCACCCTGCGAGCGAGTTCAGGGTTTGCATTACCGGTAAAAACCATCAACTTGGACACTGTGTATACCCTTTGTATTTTGTAGCGATGACTATTTATTAGCCAAGAAAAGACTGGCTGAGGTGGTGTTGTCTATGTGGCACACTAACCTCGATTTTGCTCAATCCACTGGTTTAGCGCAGCGTGTGTTGGAGAAGTGTTACAGCCACGGCAAACCCAACTCTGCCATTTTGTCGGTGTAGACGATCTTACTCGTTCGGCGTCGCGCAAATTATCGAATGCTAAAAATAGACAAGCGCCTGTTCCTGTAAGCTTCGCGTCACCATAATTTTTCAACCATAGATACGCTTCATTGACCTCAGGATTGTGCTTTTTTACCACGTCTAAGCAATCATTATGCCCACCCAGCTTCAAGGCGTGCGATATTCTGATGGGAGGGGTGTCTCTTGTCAAATATTTATCGGTAAATATTTGACCAGTTGAGACGTGGCAATTGGGCTTAATGAGCAAAAAATATGGTGTATCTAACTCGACTTTTTGTAGCTTCTCTCCAACGCCTTCAGCAAACGCTGCGAACCCCATGACAAAAACAGGAATGTCAGCACCTAATTGCACGCCTAATTCTGCCAGTTTTTCCAAAGAAAGCTGGCATCCCCATAATACGTTTAGCGCCAACAAAGCGGTTGCTGCGTTTGAGCTACCGCCACCAATTCCGCCACCCATAGGTAATTGTTTTGTTAGGATAATGTCGATGCCGAATGTTGAATCTTTCTTGAATGGTGTCAGCAGTTTTGCCGCTTTATAAATGAGGTTATCTTCTGTAGGAAGATGCTCAATAATAGGTGTAATTGTGATTTGGTTATTTCTAGTTAGTGAAAAATCGAGCGTGTCGCATAAATCAATAAACTGAAACAGTGTTTGTAGTTCATGGTAGCCGTCTTCTCGTCGACCAGTGATGTGTAAAAATAAATTTAATTTTGCAGGAGAAGGTAATTGCATATTGGTTACTGAATGGTCCATTGGTTAATAATTAAATTGACTCTGAATGGCGGGTTTGACACTTGCATTTTTTGCGGTAAAGACAAGCCATCTACCTTAGTGAAATTGCTATAGGTAATAAGCCAGCCATCTTGCTCTATTTTATTTGGCAATTGGCTATCTGGGTCTTTGCTTATTCTAGCAGCCGAATTTGGATAGGCTAACCCTCTAATCCAATAGGTGACTTGGTTGACAGGGAACTCCCAGCCTAACTCTTGTTGTAGTAAAGTCGCTGGGTTGTTACCTGTAACGACAGTATCTTCATAAGCTAATGTCACAATACCATCATTCGATTGGTTTAGATGAGTAGCACCTTGTCCGAAAGGACCAACGATACTCAAGGCAAATGTTTTTGGATCCTTTTGCCAATTAAAATTGCCGGAAACGGCATCATTCTTTGTTCGTATACCTACTCTGCCTGATGTTTCCCATTTCGAAATGGCGCTAACGCTTTCTGGCGGTGGTGTTATTGGTCCTGTTGGTCTGGAACTACAGGCACTAATAAGTGCGGTAAAGGCAAGAATACAGAGCGTGCGATAAGTCATGACGGTTTGTCCTGTTTTTGTTCTTCAAGTAACGACGGTGACAGTCGTTTAATGGTGTCGAGTAAAAGTGGTGTATCGGGTGATGTCTCTAAAGCAGCTTCCCATACGGCTATTGCTTCTTTGTAATGGCGTTGTTTCCATAATGATTCGCCGTAGTGGGCCGCGATTTCAGCGTCTGGTAAAATTGACCAAGCTTTTTTCAAATAATAAGAAGACTGCTCAAACTCTCCTTTCAGAAAGAATCCCCAGCCTAGGCTATCAATAATAGCGGGGTCATTGTCTGCTTTTTCATAAGCCGATTCTATGTACCTCATGGCTTCATCTATTCTTTTGGTTCGAGTGAGTAACGTATAGCCGAGAGCATTTAAGTACTGCGGATTGTCTGGGTCTTTTTGCAGCAAGGTTGTTAACTCTTTCTCCGTGATCTTCCAGTTACCTAGAGTGTCAGCGAGTAGCGCTTTGTGATAGCGCAAAGCGTCAGATTCTGGAAGTGCGATAAGAGCATTATTTATCAATTCGAATGATAAATCAGTATGGCCTTTTTCTTCATGAAGACGACTGATAGCGGCAACTTGCTCAGGCATGTTTTCTCGCGTTGTTCTACGCAGCACCATGTTATTGATATCATTCTCTTTGTTGTCATCATAAAGCCACAGGGCTATTTGATTGGTGGCATTGGTTCGTAAGGCGCCGTCAACTTTTTCCATCACCTTTACGGCTTGTGCTTTTTTATCCAATTGAGCTAGAGCAATGGCTGTTAAGTATTGAACCTGATTGGATAGACCTAGTTGTTTTTCGGGGAGATCGTTGGCTGTTGCTAATGCTAATCCTGGTTGGTTGTGTTCCAGCAAGGTACGCATCAAGTTAATGCCAACTTGTAGTTTTTCAGGTGTCTCTAAATCTGTTTTTTGGAAAAACTCGGTAGCCGCCTTTGGTTGTTCATTTTCAACTAAGAAATCGATCAAAGGTGTGATTGTTCGCGTATTTTTGGGAAAATATTGAGATGCTGTTTGTAGTGTTTTGATGGCATCATCTAGCAGTCCAAGGCTTTTTTGGCTAAAGGCCAAAATAAGATAAAGTGCTTCATTTTTGTCTGTATTTTTTTGGGCTAACAGTTTTTCTGATGCATTAATAGCAAGCTGATATTTACCTGAAAGTAGTAAAAGATGTGCGTAACTTACTTGTATGTATTGATTATTTTTTAACTCTGGCGGAAGTGCATAAATTGCTGTTTCTATCGTATTGACTTGGTCGTTATCGCGGACATTATCTTCGAGGTAGATAGGTAAAAAACGCAACGAAACCTTATGTCTCATGGCGTTAATGAGTAGAGTGGTTACTTCTTCTGCGCGATTGTCTTTGATGAGAACCTGCAATTTTAATGAATAGGCGGCTTCCGATGTTGGGTCGACAGACAGCCATAAGTTCGCACTTCTTTCTATATAAAGGTGATTTTGAGATACCACTGCAATGTGTGTCAGTCTTTCTATCAGTGCAATATCGCCAGATTTGCTGGCTAATCCATAAAAAGGTTCAAAGGCTTTGTTTGGGCCTTCTCTTTGTAAGGTGAATTCGGCATTGAGTAATTCCTCAATTTTACCCTTATTAGCAAAGCTCTCCGTTATAGGTGTCTCTTTACTTGGTGGCAAGGTATTTTGTTGAGTCGTGTTTTGGCTACATGCATTCAGTAGAGGCAAGCTTAGAAGAGTGAAAAATAACAAAATCCCTTTTGTAATGGGCTTTTGGGGATGTTTTTTGTGTACAGGGCCTAAAACAACAGGCATGTTTTTTCTCGATGCTAAATTCATACAACCCTTATGGTATCGTTAGCGGCTCTTTATGTCAGTCATAACTATAAACTAATCCTATTACTTTTATTGAGCATATGGGGTGCGAAAAAAAGCGAATTTCTCGTATAATGTGTCTTCTTTATGTAAAGAGTCATGTTGGAGCAATGCTTGTTCCTGTCATTACCTTAAGATCTCGATCTTTGAGAAGAGTCCTGAATGCCGCTAATCACTGTAGGTATAAATCACAAAACTGCGCCGGTTTCGATACGTGAGCGTGTGGCCTTTGCGCCTGAAAAGATGATCGATGCCTTGTCTTCTCTGATATCTGAGAATAAAGCCAATGAAGCAGTAATAGTATCGACCTGTAATCGCACCGAACTTTATTGTTCGGTTGAAGATCTTAGCAAGGTGGATGGCGTGATTGCTTGGCTTGGCGAGTATCATGGCATTGCTTTGCCTGAATTACAGCAATACTGTTATACACATTCTGATGACGATAGTGTGCGCCACGTTATGCGTGTGGCATCAGGCTTAGATTCGTTGATTCTAGGCGAGCCTCAGATTCTTGGGCAAGTAAAGTCTGCTTATGCGGTTTCGCAAGAAGGTTCTTGTATTGGTCCGGAACTAGAGTCTTTATTTCAGCGTACTTTTTCAGTTGCTAAACGTGTACGCACGGATACAGCCATCGGTGAAAACCCGGTTTCCATTGCGTTTGCTGCAGTGAGTCTGGCACAACGTATTTTCGCAGATATTAGAAACAGTACGGCGCTATTAATTGGCGCTGGGCAAACTATTGAGCTGGTAGCGCGGCATCTAAAAGAAAATGGTATTAAACGCATCATAGTGGCCAACCGAACCTTGGCGCGAGCTCAGATCTTAGCGGATGAGCTTAATGCTGAAGCCATTATGTTGGGTGAAATTGGCGATTATTTATCTCAGGCTGATATCGTTATATCGTCTACAGCGAGCCAATTACCCATTATCGGTAAGGGCATGGTAGAGCGTGCAACGTCGCAACGTCGCCATTCACCAATGTTGTTAATTGATATCGCTGTGCCTCGTGATATTGAGCCAGAAGTGGAAGAAGTAAACGACGCGTATCTCTATACCGTCGATGATCTTCATTCAGTGATTGAAGAAAATGTCAGAGCAAGGCAAGATGCGGCGAAAGCGGCCGAGCAAATGATCGAAGAAGGGGTTGATTCTTATCGACGAGTGGTTGAGTCGAGGAAAGTGTCAGACCTGATAGTGACCTTTAGGCAATCCGCTGAGGCCATAAAAAATACAGAACTGGAAAAAGCTCTAAAAGGTCTTGAAATGGGACAGTCTCCTGAGCAAGTGCTTAACAAACTTGCTCATGGTTTAATGAATAAGCTCATTCATGCGCCAACACGCTATTTGCGTGATGCTGGTGCCGACGCCGATCAAGATGCATTAATCATTGCCTCAAATGTATTGGGCATTTACGAAGAAAAAGATAATTAAAAAATGAAAGAATCCATAAAGTTAAAATTAGAAAGTTTATCTGATCGTTATGACGAATTATCAGCGCTTTTAGGTGTGGCTGAAGTCATTATGGATCAAGATTTGTTCCGTGCTTATTCCAAAGAATACGCAGAGCTTGAGCCTGTTGTTAAGTGTTTTAATGAGTTTCAGCAAATAGATGAAAACATTGCTGAAGCCGAATTGATGATGACGGATGCTGACCCAGACATAAAAGAAATGGGTGTGGAAGAATACAAAGCCGGTCAAGCACAAAAAGAAGAGCTTCAGCTAGTATTGCAAAAATTGCTTTTACCTAAAGATCCGAACGACTCTCGTAACGTATTCCTAGAAGTGCGTGCTGGTACTGGTGGCGATGAAGCATCTATTTTCTCTGGCGATTTATTCCGCATGTATTCTCGTTATGCAGAGACACAACGTTGGAAAGTTGAAATTGTCAGTGCAAGCGATGGTGAGCATGGCGGTTACAAAGAAGTGATTGCTCGGATTGTTGGTGAAGGTGCTTATTCTAAACTGAAGTTTGAATCCGGTGCTCATCGAGTCCAACGTGTTCCAGCGACGGAATCTCAAGGCCGTATCCATACGTCAGCTTGTACTGTCGCGGTCATGCCTGAAATGGATGAATTAGATGACATCATCATCAACAAATCCGATTTGCGCATTGATACTTTCCGTGCCTCTGGTGCGGGTGGTCAGCACGTAAACAAAACAGACTCGGCCATTCGTTTGACGCACATTCCAACAGGCGTTGTCGTAGAGTGTCAGGAAGAGCGTTCGCAGCATAAAAACCGTGCCAAAGCCATGTCTTTGCTCGCGTCTCGTTTGCAAGCGGCTGAACAAGAAAAAGCGGCGAGTGAGCAATCCGAAGCGCGTAAATCCTTGGTGGGTAGTGGTGATCGTTCTGAACGTATCCGTACTTACAATTATCCACAAGGCAGGGTTACTGATCACCGTATTAACCTAACTTTGTACAAGCTAGATGAAATTGTTGCTGGTGAATTAGACTCTTTGATCAACCCGCTAGTGAACGAGTTCCAAGCGGAGCAGTTGGCAGCGTTGAGTGGCGACAATTAATCTGAATAAATAAAGGTAATCATCGCATATGCGAATTGATGAACTACTAAAAGGCGCTTACGAGCGCCTTACTTTTGTCTCTGAGACTGCTCAGTTAGATGCGCAGTTACTGCTTGCTCATGTCTTAGCTGTGTCAACTTCCTATTTTTATACCTGGCCAGAAAAACTAGTCAGTACATCAGACGTAGGGCGCTTTAATGACTTATTGGCTCGTCGGGAGCTTGGTGAGCCTGTTGCGTATTTATTGGGTCAGCAGGCGTTTTGGAGCCTAGACCTTGAGGTCGCTCCTTGTACTCTGATTCCTCGAGCTGACACTGAACTGCTGGTGGAAGTGGCTTTGTCTGTGCTTGATATAAGCAAAGTAAATCGCATTCTAGATCTTGGTACTGGAACAGGCGCAATTGCCTTATCGCTGGCGTCAGAGCAGCCTAAATCGACTGTTGTTGGCGTGGATTTAGTTGAAGAGGCTGTGGCTTTGGCTAAGCGTAATGCGCTACGTAATAAACTTAGCAACGTGGATTTCCTGCAAAGTAGTTGGTTTGATGCTTTGGAAGGTTGCGAGCCATTTGATTTGATTGTGTCGAACCCGCCTTATATTGACCCTGATGATGAACATTTGTCACAAGGTGATGTGCGTTTTGAGCCTAAAAGCGCTTTGGTGGCGGATAATCATGGTATGGCTGACATTGAGCATATCATTCAAATAGCGCCTAATTTTATGATGCCAAATGCCTATTTAATGTTCGAGCATGGTTATGATCAGGCTGCAGCGGTTCAAAAATGTCTGATTGACGCGGGCTTTGCTGCCGTCGAGAGTTTTCAAGATTTAGGTGGCAATGATCGGGTTACCATTGGGCAATATAGTTTAAAGAAGTAAGCGCTAGAGTTAGCGCTTACTTCGTTTGGACGCTTTATTTATTTGGCTGTGCGCTTTCTGGGCGAATAAACACAGGAGTGTCTTTTGTTGATTGCTGAGGATCATAGCGATAACCAGCTAGATCAAATGCCTTAAGTTCATCTAGCGTTTCACATCGGTTTTCTATTAGGTAGCGAGCCATCAAACCACGGGCTTTTTTTGCATAAAAGCTAATCACTTTAAACTTGCCATTTTTTTCGTCGAGAAAGTTTGGGCTAATTAATGGTGACGTTAGCTTCTTTTTGTTAACCGCTTTGAAGTACTCGTTAGAGGCTAAGTTGACCAGTAATTCGCCTTCTTCAAGAGTTTCGTTAATCTTGTCAACAATGATGTCTCCCCAAAATTGATAGAGGTTGCTGCCTTTGTCGTTCTTTAGGCTAGTCCCCATTTCTAATCGATAGGCCTGCATCAGATCTAATGGTTTTAGCAGCCCGTACAGACCACTTAAAATACGTAGGGACTCTTGTGCGTATTTCATATCGCTTTCATTTAATGAGTAAGCATCTAGCCCTGTGTACACATCGCCCATAAAAGTATAAATAGCAGGGCGGCTGTTATCTTTAGTATGCTCTTTTTGCCATTCTTGGTAGCGAGATACATTAAGCGTAGCAAGCTTGTCACTGAGCTTCATGAGGGAAGCGATGTCCGCCGGTGAATACGGTTTGATCGTATCGATGAGCTCTTTAGATTCATCTAGCAGTTCAGGTACGCTGAACGTATCAATGCTAGGGGTCGAGGTTAGGTCTAATGTTTTCGCTGGTGATATTAAAAACTTCATAGGTATTCCATCTGCTTGATCATTGCGTTTGCTAAAGATTATCCATAGAGTGTCGATAGATATCCAGACAATGCTTTAATAGAGACAATTTATGAAGAATAATCTGATACCATTCCCTTCTTCTCGTCAGAGTCATGATGAAAAAGAAGCTCCTCTTGCATCAAGTGATGAATTAAAAGCTCTCAGAACGGCTTTTGATAAGGCTCGAGCTGATTGGGTGGTTGAGCTTGCTGAGTTACCTGAAAATAATAAAATTTGCTGCGGCTCTAAAAAATAATTAGATAGTTTACGGTTGTTTTTTATATTGGGCTGCCTATTAAGGTGTTTAACCCATGTTGCTTTTCCTTGTTCGAAATTCCCTTCCTTTTATGTTCGTGTTTGCTGTTCTTGGCTTTTTACTTCCCTCGGTTTCGTTAGCTTTTTTCCCTTTTTTACCTATTGTGCTGTTTACCCTAATGTCATTGACGCTGTTAGGTATGAAACAAAATGAATTAATTAAACGATTGAGTAGTAAAGGAATATGGCTCTATGCCATGTTGCATTCTGCTGTGTTTATGGGGGTAGTCAGTGTAATTGGCTGGTGGTTGGCGTTTGATTCTGATCTTTTATTAGCCATTGTTGCAGTGGGCGCGACTGGATCTTTATTTGCGACACCTGCGATTGTTAGAGCGTTAGGTTTTGATAGCCTACAGGCTATGGCAATGACTATTGCAACAACACTAGTTTTACCTCTTTCTATTTTTATTACTTTGATATTTTTTCAGACACAAAGTGTTAAATTGGATTGGGGAAGTTATTTCATTCGCTTAGTGGTTTTTATATTTGGCCCCATGTTGTTCTCATTTTTTGTTCATCGTTTTTTACCTGAAGAAACATTAAGTCGGTTTTTGATGAAAATATCGCCTTATACCATTTTGTTGGTGTTTGCTTTTCCATTTGGATTAGTTGGTAGTTTTCGTGTGTTATTTGATCAAGATCCAATGATGGCATTGAATTACTTTCTGATAGCAACGGGTTTATGTTGTCTATTTTTTGCTTTGTCTTATCTTTTTTATCGCAAGCACGGCAAAGCTATTGCACTAACGGCAGCGATTACTTCTGGGAATCGAAATGTCTTACTTACGTATAGTATTGCAGGGACTTTATTGGGGCCGGCGTTTTTACCCTTAGCTGGTGCTTTACAAATACCTACATATTTATTACCCGTTTTTACTCGCTGGCTAAATAGAAGCTTACTAAAATAATATTTAGATATTTTGATAAATTCATCTTATGGTTAAGTTAAGATAAATTGGTTTCTATCTAAAACTACCTTTATATAAAGTTTCAAGGATAGCTTTTCTATGCGCCAAAATATGCCAGTGACAAATCAAGAGAAAACATTTTCTAAAGATGAGAAGCTCATTACGACTACAGATTTGAAAGGAAAAATTCTTCACTGCAATGATGCATTTGTAAAAATTAGCGGCTTTGATAAAAGCGAGTTAATTGGCAGCCCTCATAACATCGTACGCCATCCTGATATGCCTAAAGAGGCGTTCCAAATTATGTGGGACACTTTAAAGCAAGGAAAAGCTTGGATGGGCTTGGTGAAAAATCGCTGTAAAAATGGCGACTTTTACTGGGTGGATGCTTACGTAACCCCTGTCACTGAAGGTGGAAAAGTTATTGGTTATGAATCTGTTAGGACCGTGCCTAATAGAGAAGACGTAGCACGAGCAGGAAAAATCTATCAACGAATCAATAGTGGTAAAAATGTTCTGCCAAGAACCTTTATGTCATGGAAGCTAGTGTTGCCTTTGGTTGGTATCGTTCTGGCTGTTGCTGCAGGCAGTGTTAACATTATGTACGGTGCAGGCGTTCTGACTGTGGCAAGTTTATTGGCGAATGCCTTGTTTTTTCTGAACCATTCTAAATTACAGGCGACTTTAAAGCAGCGATTATCAACTGCTTTTCTTCATCCTCTAGCTGGCATAACTTATTCAGATACCTCCTTAGATATTGCTACCTTAGATGTTGGTGTAAAGAGTCTTTTATCAAGAATGGATGCAGTATTGACTCGTTTTGAAGATGAGTCTTTAAAAGTCTCCGAACAATCTAAAATTGGCCTTGGGCTTACAATCGAAACGACTAAAGGGATGGTAAGTCAGCAGCATGAAACCCAAGATGTTGCTGCCGCTATGCAGCAAATGACGACAACCATTAATGATGTTGCTCAACATGTACAAATGACTGCGGATAGCGCTAAATCTTCTTCTGAAGCCGCAAAAAGTGGGCAAAAAACTGTTGAAGAAACACGTCAGTCGATTCGCCAATTAAGTGAAACAGTGAATGATATCGGTGCTACGGTACAGGAACTGGCAGATCGCTCTGAACAAATTGCACAAGTTGCGCAGATGATAGATCAAATTGCCGAGCAAACGAACCTGTTGGCATTAAATGCAGCGATTGAAGCTGCGCGTGCAGGCGAGCATGGTCGAGGTTTTGCTGTAGTGGCAGATGAGGTGCGTCAACTGGCTCAAAGAACACAGGGTTCCACAAAGGATATTCACCACATTATAGAAACGCTTCGCAGTGGCGCTAAAAACTCGGTATCGATTGCCAATCAAGGTAAGCAAGATGCAGCACAAGGTTTAGAAAAAATCATAGCGATGGAAAGCGCCTTTGTTAGCATTGTTGAGGCCGTGTCGAAAATATCTGATATGGCAATACAGATGTCGGCTGCAGTCGAAGAGCAAGCACATGTATCTGAGGATATTAATCGTCAAGTCGTGCGAATTTCAGATTTGTCTGTTGAGAGCTCTGAGAAATCAAATCAATCAAGCGATAGTATTAGAGCTTTGCAAGATGTAGCGAATAATATGCATGAATTGGTGGTGCGTTTTAAATAACGCTTTACTTTGGATGGCTGTTACATTTTAACGATTAGCTCTATTTATGAATAATAAAAAACGCTGTTATGAAAATAACAGCGTTTTTTTATGTCTATATATTTTGCGAATGAGGTTGCTAAGGCAGAGGTAGTGGTTTTAATTGATTACTAGCATTACTCAGATTAATCATCATTAGCTCTTGGCTTGCTTTGGTATCGCCCATGGCTTTTAGTAAGCGACTCAGCTCTGCAAGCGCTTCGTTTTGTGTATCAAGAGAAAGCGCTTGTTCGTAGTAGTCTCTTGCCTTACCCCACAGCATCATTGATTGGCTCAAGCGGCCACAGACAAGATATAAGTTTGCACTTGCTGGCTCTTTTTTAAGCCAGTTTTCACAATGGGTTAATAGCTTTTTAGTGTTGTCTTGTTTTATGTTGCCATATTCATAAACCAACTCTTCAGACCATCTGTTATTTAAGCTATTGCGAATAAAGCTTTCAGCTTTTGCATCGTCTCCGAAATGAATGAGGGTGTGAGCATATAGTTGTCTCATCCTGTCATCTTGAGACAGAGTGTCTAATTTATTCCACAGGTTTTCTACTTCAGCAACCAGCTCTTTTTTGTTTTGTCCAAGCTTATTGCGAAACTTTATCTTATCAAGTAGAGCTAAAAATGCATTTCGTTCTAGCTCAAGCATATTATCATCATCGAATATGCCATCTTTTTTGAGTATTGGGGTTAGGGTGAGCAAGGCATCCCAGTCTTTTAGCTGCTTGTAAACCGTGACTAGCATTTTTAATACTTGTTTGTGCTTTGGTTTCAACTTTTGTAGACGCAAAAGCGAGGCGAGAGCGCCTTCGTAGTGTTCTTGCTTTATTTGGATTTGGCTTTGAGCAAAGCCAATAGCAAATTCTGCTTCTGGTGTTGATTTATGGGCGGAGCGTAATAATGCTTTTGAGCGTTCATGTTCATCTTGTTCGCTGGCGGCATAAGCGGCACCGATATAATTGATCAGTGGGTAAGGGACTTTTTCGGCGCTGTTGGTTAGTAATTTCTCTGCTTTGTTCCAATTGCCACCAACGAGTTCCAACATGCCTCGAATAGTATTTCGTGAGGCTCTTTTTTGCGCCAAATTGCCAGTGACTTTTGCTAGAGAGTTGCTGGGCCTTAGAGCTATAAACAGAATTCGTTTTACCCAGCTAAGTACAAATAGCGCGATAACCATGGCTACAACTAAGACCCATAAACTGGTTTCAACGGTAACGCCATTGTAAGCCACGAGTACATAGCCGCTGTCTTGACGCATCAGTAGCCCTAATACACCACCCACTGCCATCATGATGACAAGTAGGAAAAGGAGTTTTCTCATGCTTTATCTCCTAGGTCGGTTTGAGGTGCGGTAGTGCTTTCGCTTTTTTTCTCACTCTCTATTTGAGATTGCTCAACATTGTCGGAGGTATTTGGTTTGATTGAGCTGCGGTCATTCCATTCCTTCATTAATGATTTCATCGCCATTAATGATTCTCTAGGGAGTGGTAGGTCTGGTGATGGATTCAGCTGTTGTAATACGGTTAGACTGGCCAAGAATGTCGTAACAATATTTGATTGAGTTTCAAAATGCTCTGTTGTTGCGTTTGCAACACGAGACAGCGCTTGTTGGTAAATCATTGGCTCGCCTTTGATTAAGGCTACCTGAGCAATTTCCAGTTGTAGTTGTATACCAGTAATGAGCTCTTGGTATTCTGCTGGTGGCAGCAACGCTTTTATTGGTTTGTGATTGTAATTTATGACCACTAGTGAACGTATGGATTTCCAAAAGCTTTCTAGAACTGAGGTTATTTTGCTGGTTGTAGAGTCTTCAGCTTCTTTTGTTTTCTCTGTGGTATTTGCTTGCCACTCTTTGGATGGTTCTCGTTGAGGCAGAGTTTGAACATTATCATACAAAGCGTTTAGCTTGAGGTAAGCGCCTTCTAAATCAAATTGGCTGATGGACTTTAACGCTTGGATGTCTTTTGCCAAGGCTTTACGTGTTGCAAATACGATAGGGTCTTCGAGTTCATTAAGAATATCATCAGCATTGATGAGTAATGTGGCAGCGCCGCTATTGTCAGACTCAAGTAATAAACGTTGATTAGCAAGACGAATTAAATACTCAGCCTCAGCTAACTTCCAATCTTCTTTAGTGGTGTTGTTGAGTCGATTAAGCCTTGATTCAAGTGATAGTAGCTTTTCGTCCTGTTGAGCTTGCTGGACCGCGAGTTCATTTTTTTGCAATAGGATTGTTTGCTCTGACGTTTTAACTTGTTCAATTAGTTGATTAAACTGAGATTTATTCAGCGTATTGGCGTTTAACTTATTATCGAAATTAGTTTGTTGAGTTGTTAATTGCTGAATGTCTTTGTGAAGTGTGCTTTGAGTACTTTGGAAATATAACCAACCACTTGTTGCTAGGGCGACAGCTGATAGGCCAAGAGAAAGTGAGACAAGTAGATTGATTGCTGGTTGTGGTGTGTTTTTTTCTTTAGCTTTTTCAAGCAGATCTGGCTGCTTCTTTTGGCTTTTAGTTTCAGCTTCAGGCGTTGTCTCAATAGCGGCGTTTGGATGTTGCTCTTGCTTGTTATTCTCAGTCATTCTATTTTCCTGTGTGAAATTCTGTCGCTTTGATCAAGCTATTATCGTCAGCGCCATTTGCGCACGAGGCATTTATCCAACCCATTTCTTTTGCTTGCTGATTGACCCTAATACTAGGTGTGAGTATAGGCAGCGTTTTCCATTCTGGTTTATGCAGCGACACGTATTCTGAAAGATTGAGTAAACTTTCTCCACTTGTTACCCATATTAAATTGATATCGGGCAGCATGAAGAAAGTTTGAGCATAATAGATCGGTTTTTTTCTATCGTAGAGCGAAAGATAGCTGACTTTTGCGCCTCTCTCCTTCAGCTTATTGGCAAGTTCTGGGCGTCCACCTTCGCCACGAACAATCAATACTTTCTGATCTTTCATTCTGGCAGGCTTTAACCATTCAAGTAAGGCTTCAGTAGTATGTCCAGGATTCGATAGAGCTGGAACGCCTTCATTTAATAATGTTTGTGTCGTACCTTGGCCTATGCCGATCCAATGAACATTAATTGGTAGCATTGGCCAGCATTCATCTAGCCAATCGCACGCGAGACGAGCGGCATTTTTACTAACAAATATAACGTAATCAAACGTATCGATATCAAAAATTTGTGCCCGAATAATAGCTTTTTTGTTTATATCTTCTACAGGTGTAATTTCCAGCATTGGAAGAGGTACTGCTACCCAGCCGTAAGCGCGAACGCGTTCACGGCTAAGCGAATTTTCAGGCTCGGGGCGGGTTATTAGGATACGACAGTCTTGCACTAATATTTTGCCTATTCTATTTTGCTTTCTAGTTGAACTTCTTAATTACTATTTTCTTCATTGTATAAGGCATCAAGTATGATGTCTGCGCCGCGAGCAAGTAAGTCGTCGGCCAATTGAACTCCAAGGGATTTTGCATCGTCTTTATGACCACGAATTTCGCCTTCAATCATAGTTTTGCCATCAGGACTACCGACCAAGCCTCTTAACCAAATAGAGTCGCCTGTTAATATCGCGAAACAAGCAATAGGGGCTTGGCACCCCCCATTAAGGCGCTCATTCACTGCGCGTTCTGCAGTAACTCGAATGGCCGTTTCTTCATGTTGCAATGGCGCTAATAAATTAATGGTTTGAACATCATCAGATCGGCATTCTATTCCCATAGCACCTTGTCCGCCTGCTGGTAAGCTCGTTTCAGCAGGAATTCTTTGTCGAATTCGGTCAAGCATTTCTAGGCGAACTAAGCCAGCCGTCGCCAAAATAATGGCATCGTATTCACCGTCATCCATTTTTCTGAGGCGCGTATTCACGTTGCCGCGAAGGTCTTTGATTATCAGGTCGGGGCGTTTCATGCGTAACTGGCAAGAGCGGCGTAAGCTGGATGTACCTACGACTGCACCGCTTGGTAGCTGATCAAGTGATTCCACTTTATTAGAAACAAAGGCATCGCTAGGGTCTTCGCGCTCACAAATTACGGCGAGACCTAATCCTTCAGGAAAGGCCATTGGTACATCTTTCATGGAATGCACAGCAATATCGGCTCGACCTTCTGTAAGTGCGTTTTCTAGTTCTTTAACAAAAAGACCTTTGCCGCCAATTTTAGAAAGAGGTGAATCTAAAATTTGATCGCCTTTTGTTGTCATGCCAAGTAATTCAACTTTCATGTCAGGGTAGAGGCTTTCTAGTTGCGCTTTGACGTTATTGGCTTGCCAAAGGGCTAACTGACTTTCTCTGGTTGCGATCACAATCTTATCTTTCACTTCATCTCCTAATGACTTGTAGATGGACAAATATCTTTCACTTTTCTTCATCAATGATACTCGTTAAGAAGGAGTCCGTCATCTTTCAATGCTTTATAAGTCGAGGCGCTTAATGTACTCTTGGCAGCTGTTTGAATTTGTGTGGGAACCAACCGAATGACTGATACTAATAAAACCACGAACCAGCAATGGGGTGGTCGTTTTTCTGAGCCTGTTGATGCGTTTGTTGCGCGTTTTACTGCTTCTGTTGAGTTTGATCAACGTATGGCAAAACAGGATATTCAAGGGTCAATTGCACATGGCAAAATGCTTGCCAGTGTTGGCGTTTTGACTGAAGAAGAGCGAGATCAGATTATTCAGGGGCTGACTGAAATCGAAGACGAAATTGCTCGCGGTGAGTTTGAGTGGTCGATTGAGTTAGAAGATGTTCACATGAATATTGAAGCTCGTTTGACGCAAAAAATCGGCATAACAGGTAAAAAATTGCACACTGGCCGTTCTCGTAATGACCAGGTAGCTACAGACATTCGTCTTTATATGCGTGACGAAGTGGATTTCTTGTTAGAGGAGGTTACTCGTTTACAACAAGGCATTTTGAGCTTAGCTGAAAAAGAAGCGAACACCATTATGCCTGGCTTCACGCATTTGCAAACGGCTCAGCCAGTGACCTTTGGTCATCATTTGATGGCTTGGTATGAAATGATGCAGCGTGATTACGAGCGTCTAGTTGATTGCCGTAAACGTATTAATATTTTACCGCTTGGCGCAGCTGCGCTTGCGGGAACAACTTACCCAATCGATCGTCATATGACGGCAGAGTTGCTAGGTTTTGAACGCCCAACTTACAACTCTTTGGATTCAGTAAGTGACCGAGATTTTGCCATCGAATTTACGGCAACGGCGTCTATTATCATGATGCACATGTCCCGCTGGGCTGAAGAAATGGTGATGTGGGTATCTGCTCAGTTTAACTTCATTTATTTGCCAGACCGCTTTTGTACCGGCTCGTCCATTATGCCGCAGAAGAAAAATCCAGATGTGCCAGAATTGGTTCGTGGTAAAACAGGTCGTGTTTATGGGCATTTGATGGGCCTGTTAACCCTGATGAAGTCACAATGCTTGGCTTACAACAAAGACAACCAAGAAGATAAAGAGCCATTGTTTGATACGGTTGATACTCTAAAAGGCTCATTACGTGCATTTGCCGATATGATTCCTGCAATTGAGTCTCGTAAAGAACATATGTACGAAGCTGCTCGTCGTGGTTTTTCTACTGCTACCGATTTAGCTGACTACTTGGTACGTCATGGCGTTGCATTCCGTGATGCTCACGAAGTAGTGGGTAAAGCTGTGGGTTACGGTGTGAAAACCGGAAAGGATTTATCTGAAATGACATTGGAAGAACTTCAATCTTTCGGTAGCATGATCGAAGCCGACGTCTTTGATGTTTTGACTCTTGAAGGTTCTGTAGCAGCTCGTAACCACATTGGTGGAACGGCACCTGCTCAAGTATTAATAGCAGTCGAACGCGCTAAAGCAGACCTTTCTGCAAGATAAGTTTGTTTAGTTAGACTGACTGGAACTATTTAAAACGGCTACCTTTGAGTAGCCGTTTTTGTTTAGGTGACTTTTTAGGAAGACAGTTATTTTGCTGCTTGATCTAAATTGAATGGTGAGTCTGGCCCTAATAACTCATTTGTGATGATGCTGGGGGAAATATTCAACTCAAAGTGAAATAACTTGGATTTTACCCCACAACCATCAAATACAATGGCCCAACCTTCATTGCTGCCTTCTTTCGGTAGTCGCCAGCAGACACCTTTGATATTGACGTAGCGTGTACCATCTGCGTCTTTGGTGATTGGGTAGTCGACTTCTTTTGTTAAGCCTTTCAAATAGTCTTTTTGTGCTTTCTTCGACTCTGTAATTTTATCTCTCAATTCTTCAGAGAAAACACCAGTTAGTGCTTCATCCTTTATATCTGGCGACAAAGATACTTTTGATAAATCAAGTAGTTCTGGTTTGTCGGAGCTTAACTGAGCCGTATTAATATTTGGATTCAGTGCATTATCTTGTAAAGGCGTTTCTGATAACACCTGCTCATTGTCTATGTTGTTTATTACTTCTTGAGGATCAAATCCATTATTTCTTTCACTTAGTTCTTTGCCTGTAGGTTTTTCAGACACAATGCTGGCTGGTGGCTCAGTTGGTGTTATTGAGTCTGTTTCTTCTATTTGTTCCGCTTGCTCAGTTTTTGCAGGTAGTGTTTCTTCTGTGGCTAGCGTTGTTTCAGCTTGCTGAGCATCCACTGGTTTAGTTTCTTCGCTCTGGTTAAATACTTCCGCTTCAGTTGGCTCATTATTTGGTGTTTTTTGTGTTGCCGGTAATAAAAACAATTCAAAAGTGGAGGGTTGAGTGTCTACATCAAACCAATGTTGGCTGTCTGATACTTCGATTATGAGTATGTGTATTGCGATGGCACAGACAAGTGCAGCCATCCATGGGGCAATCTTGTTTTTCATTAAGCTTCTTGTTTTTTGTGTTTTGTTGAAGTTAGCGATGTTTGAGTCCAACTTAAGTCAGTGTCTTTATAGCTTGAGGTAAATATAGCAAATTCAAGGCAAAGCGCATGCCTATTCTGTCTAAAGAATACTGTCCAAAGAATATCTATGTAATTAGCTCGCTGGGGTTGGGAAACGAACTGGCTGCAAGGTATACTGTCTCAATCAAAAATAGAAGAGATAAGATGATGTTTAAGTTGCTTTCAGTGTGTGTGTTGGCTGTTTTCCTTACAGCTTGCGGAAATAAAGGTGCGCTTTATTTACCGAGTGACACGGCTGAAACGCAGCAAGAATCGTCTTTATAGCTGAGGATTCCCTTTTGGACTTTTTTAATTATTCGAATCAGACTCTGCACGCAGAGGATGTTGCCTTGTCAGATGTTGCAAATCAGTATGGTACGCCTTGTTACGTATACTCTCGTGCCACTCTTGAACGTCACTATAAAGCTTACGCGGATGCATTCGCATCACACCCAACCTTGATCTGCTATGCGGTAAAGGCCTGTTCTAATATTGCGATTTTGAATGTCTTAGCTCGCTTGGGATCAGGCTTCGATATTGTTTCTGTTGGTGAGCTTGAGCGTGTTTTAAAAGCGGGTGGCGAGCCTTCAAAAGTTATGTTCTCCGGTTTAGGTAAACAAGCTGTGGAAATGCGTCGTGCGTTAGAAGTCGGTATTCATTGCTTTAACGTCGAATCTGAAGCAGAACTATACCGATTGGATCAAGTTGCTGGCGAAATGGGCAAAGTGGCGCCTGTATCTTTACGCGTCAATCCTGATGTCGATGCTAAAACTCATCCTTATATTTCAACGGGTTTGAAAGAAAACAAGTTTGGCATCGATATTAAAGACGCGGTTCGTATCTACAAAATTGCTCATGAATTACCTAACTTAAATGTTATGGGCGTAGATTGCCACATCGGCTCACAATTGACAGAACTAAAACCTTTCTTAGATACATTCGATCGTCTTATTGGTTTGGTAGATGAACTAGCTGAAGTCGGCATTACAATTAAACACCTTGATCTGGGTGGCGGGTTGGGTGTTCGTTATCGTGACGAAGTACCACCAGAGCCTGCTGATTACGCTAAGCTACTGCTTGAGAAAGTAAAAGGTAGAAATTTCGAACTGGCTTTTGAGCCAGGTCGTTCTATCGCAGCGAACGCTGGTATCTTATTAACACAAGTTGAGTTTTTGAAATGCAATCCGCATAAAAACTTCGCCATCATTGACGGTGCGATGAATGACCTTATCCGCCCATCTTTATACGGCGCGTGGATGAACATTGTTCCTGTCTCTTTGTTGCCAACGCCAGAGGGCAAGCGCAACTACGATCTTGTCGGTCCTATTTGTGAGACCGGCGACTTTTTGGGTAAGGATCGTGAGTTAGATATTCAGGCCGGTGATCTTTTGGCGGTTCGCTCTGCGGGAGCTTATGGCTTCACAATGTCATCAAATTACAATAGCCGTAATCGTGCTGCGGAAGTTATGGTCGATGGCGATAAAACCTATTTGATTCGTGCTCGTGAAACGATTGAACATCAGTTAGCTGGTGAGCAAATCTTGCCAGACTAAGGAGTTCGTCGTGTTATTAAAATTTACCAAAATGCATGGTCTAGGAAATGATTTTGTTGTAGTCGATGCGGTGTCTCGTAAGGTGTTTTTTAATAAACAGCAAATCGAGAGGTTGAGTGATCGTAACTGGGGGATTGGCTTTGATCAGCTTTTAGTGGTTGAGCCACCCACTGATCCAGATATGGATTTCCGTTATCGTATCTATAATTCAGATGGCAGTGAAGTTGAGCATTGTGGAAATGGTGCTCGTTGTTTTGCTAAATTTGTTTTAGATCGAGAGTTAACAAATAAGCGCATTATCAATGTTGAAACAAAGCGCGGTGCGATCCAATTACGTGTGCTAGACGGTGGTTTAGTTACGGTAGATATGGGAGCACCAAGTTTTGAACCGCAGGATTTGCCGTTTACAGCAGAACCTTGTGACACTCTTTACAGCATAATAGCTGATGGTACTGAATATTTAATGACACCAGTGTCTGTTGGTAATCCCCATGCAGTGATCAAAGTTGATCAACTAATGGATGATGAGGTTGCTAAGGTTGGTGCGTTGATTGAGTGTCATGAGCGCTTTCCTAGAAAGGTGAATGTTGGCTTTATGCAGGTTATTAATCCTGATGAAATCAATTTACGTGTTTATGAGCGTGGCGTTGGTGAAACTCAGGCTTGCGGAACTGGTGCTTGTGCGGCGGTTGTTGCTGGAATCAAACAGGGATGGTTATCACCTAAAGTGACAGCCCATTTGCGCGGCGGAGATTTACATATTGAATGGCAGGGTGAAGGCTCGCCTATTCTTATGACAGGTCCCGCTGAGAAAGTATTCGAAGGTCAAATTTACCTATAGAGGGATTATGAGCGAAGAAGAAGTGATTCAATATTTGTCAAAAACACCGGATTTTTTTATTCGGCATGCTGATTTGTTGGAGAGTCTGACACTTCCTCATCCAGTTAATGGGAAAGTAGTTTCGTTACTTGAATATCAGGTGAATTTGTTACGCAAGTCGACGGCTGATTATCGTGCTCAGTTTGAGCGTCTAGTCGAAGTGGCTCGTGAAAATGAGTCTACTATGCAAAAAAGTCGTCGTTTAGTATTAGCAGGTCTTACCTGTAGCTCCTTAGACGACCTAGCAGTTATTGTCGACGATATGGTGAGAGACGATTTTGAAGTGTCTCATCATGAATTGGTTTTATACGGCGAGTTTCCGGATAGTGCTGTTAGGTCTCATAAGCTGGTGGAAGACGATGTGTTTTTGTCTCATGCTGCTGGGTTTACGGACTGTTTTTGTGGAATGTTGCCAGCAAATGAAATGAGCTTTCTTTTCCTTGATGATGCTACATCTATTCGTTCTGTTGCTGTTTTACCGCTTCTTTCACGAGAAGGCGGAGAGATTAGAAAATGTGGCGTTCTGGTATTAGGGGCAGAAAGTAAATCGGCTTTTGAAAAGGAAAAAGGCGCCTTGTTTCTTCAGTACCTCGCTGATTTATTGAGTGCGATTCTATTGAGGCTGTTGCCGTGAGCATTCTTATTACCTTTGACCTTGATAATACTTTATGGGATGTCGCTCCGGTCATTATGCGAGCGGAATATGCCATGGAGTCTTGGTTTGAAGAGCGCTTTCCAGGTTTCTCTCTGCAATATTCGCTTCTCGCCCGAGAGGAGTTAAAAGGTCAAGTCTTATCTAAGAATCCAGAGATGGCTTTTAATCTAACCGCGATTCGTCTGGCTGTATACAAGCTTGCGCTAAAGCAATTTGGGTTGCCTTCTGAAGAAGCTGAATCCGTTGCTGGTGCTGCGCTGGCGCACTTTTGTGAGTGGCGCCAAAAGGTTGATCTTTACCCTCATGTAGTGGATGTCTTAGAGGCTTTGAGCCAGGACTATGCTTTGGCTGTTATCACCAACGGTAATGCTGATGTATTTCATCCTTATGTCGGTTTAGGACAGTATTTTGATTTTGCTGTACGAGCAGACCAAGTTGGTGTTGCAAAGCCTGCTGTTGATGTATTTTCAATGGCAGCAAAAAAAGCTGGTGTAGACTTATCTGAGCTTATTCATATTGGTGATCACCCTATGGATGATGTCTTTGGTGCGTCAAATGCTGGAGCAAAAAGTATTTGGTTTAATCGTCATGGTGCCCAGCGTTGGGGGGATGATTGGGGCGCTCGCTCTCATGCAGAAATACATTCCTTACTTGAATTGCCAACAGTCATTCGATCTTTAATGTTATAGCATTTTTCTATCGCTTTAATTAAAGAGAACTCGTTTTTACCCCAATCATTTAGTGATACACTAGCTACATTCATTAGTTAAATATAGAATTTTGAGGAATTATTATGAGTGAGAACACAATTCAAATCACTGATGCTCAATTTGCAGAAGAAGTGCTTAATTCAGACATCCCTGTGATTGTAGATTTTTGGGCTCCATGGTGTGGTCCTTGTAAAATGATTGCGCCAGTTTTGGAAGACGTTGCTGCTGAATACGCAGGCAAAGTAAAAGTTGTTAAACTTAACGTTGACGAAAACCAAGAAACAGCACCTAAGTACAATGTACGTGGTATTCCTACTTTGCTTATCGTTAAAGGTGGTGAAGTGGTAGCGACTAAAGTGGGTGCAGTGTCTAAATCTCAATTGGTAGACTTTGTAAACAGCGCTATCTAATTGCTAATAGGGCCGTTGTCCTAGTTAGATCGTTATTGCGTTATAAAAAAGCAGCCTGATGGCTGCTTTTTTTGTTTTTACTATCCTGTCCTATAATCAAACTACAACAAAGTGGGTCTGTTTTTCTCCCTATATTTGTTGCCGCTTTTTGCCGTTCTTATTTTAATTTTAATTAAGTGTATGAAAAATAAGGTTATTATTTATTGGCACTATAATTGCTTTATGTTGCTTGTATAGATGAATAATATTTTTCTTTGAGGATCCAATGGCTATTTCTTTTGCAAGTGCATTTGCTGGACATGATAAGACGCTTGAGTTTCGTAGCGCGAGAGCGGCTGTGCTTGCAAACAATATTGCCAATGCTGATACGCCAAATTATAAGGCGAGAGATATTTCGTTCGATTCGCTTTTAAATAATGAAAGTAAAAAATTACAGCTTGCTGGGACAAACTCACGTCATATTTCTGCGGAAGGTTTTTCTGGTGAGTCTGAAGGTTTGTTGTACCGAAATCCTAACCAGCCATCTTTGGATGGTAATACGGTTGATATGCAAAGAGAGCAGGCTGAGTACGCTCAAAACTCATTACAGTTTGATACGAGTTTTATGTTCTTGGATCGAAAAATTAACGGCATGAAAAAAGCGCTTACTGGGAATTAATGACGATGTCTTTGAGTAATATTTTTACCATTTCTGGATCTGCAATGAGTGCTCAAACCATACGTTTGAATACGATTGCAAGCAACATGGCAAACGTAGACAGTGCTGCAAGTTCGGCTGATCAAACTTATCGTGCCCGTAAGCCCGTATTTTCACAAATGATGAATGACAGCATGCGTGAATATGGTTGGAACAATGCGAACAAAGATGATACCGGTGCTGGTGTTGGGGTAAAAGTAGATGGCATTGTGGAATCGGACGCACCTTTACAGCCTAGATACGAACCAGATCACCCAATGGCAAATGAAGATGGTTACGTGTTTTATCCGAACGTAAACCCGATGGAAGAGATGGCAGATATGATGTCAGCGTCTCGTTCTTTTCAGACAAACGTAGAAATTATGAACTCAGCCAAAAGTATGATGCAGAAAATGCTCACGCTTGGGCAGTCATAGGAGCTGACAGATGGCAAATATATCTGACTCGAAAGGTCTTAATGGGTTGATTTCCCAATATGGGACTGAAGCGGCTAAGACAAAAGCTGGTATTGAAAAGCCAGAGGTGCAGAAAGATGAAGCGGCACTTGCTGACCAAAATGTCTTTTTGAAGCTTTATATAGAGCAGCTTAAAGGGCAGGATCCGACCGCGCCGCAAGACACAAACGACATGGTGGCGCAGATGTCTCAATTTAGTTCGTTAGAACGACTGACTAGTATCTCTGATCAATTAGAGAATATGGCCACTTCGCTTACGTCTAATCAAGCACTTAGTGCCTCTACCTTAGTGGGTAAGTCTATCTTAATGGATGGGAATAAAGCGAAAGTTACCGATGGTTTAGAGGCAGTTCAGTTGAGAACGGTAATACCAGAGAATTCTAAGGCTGCAACATTAAAAATATACGATGCGGATAACCGCCTTGTTCGTACTGCTGCGCTGAACACGGGTGAGTACAAGTGGGACAAGTTAGATGATGACGGAAATGTTTTGCCGCCTGGTGAATATCGTTTTGCCGCGTCATCAACCAATGAGCAAGGCGAAATATCAGCGATGAGTACTCAGCTTCCAACACGTATTCAAGGCGTCACCATTAATGGTGAAAATGGCACGGTTTTAAATGTGGAAAACCACGGCAAAATCAAACTTACGAACGAATTAGAAATATTAGGGTGATTGGAGAGCATTATGGGATTCAATACTGCATTATCTGGCATTAAAGCCTCTGCCGATTATTTAAGTGTTACAGGTAATAATATTGCCAACGCCGATACTACGGGCTTTAAAAAGTCACGTATTGAGTTTGATGATCTCTATAATACCAGTGTGCTTGGTGCCGGAAGCGGTAACAGTATTGGTTCTGGTGTAAGTGTGAGTAAGGTTTCTCAAGAATTTTCAGCAGGTAATATATCTTATACAGATAACAACCTAGATCTTGCCGTTGATGGCAGTGGCTTTTTTGTTCTTGATTCTGGTATTGCTCAATCCTACACCCGTGCTGGTAATTTTAAGCTGGATGAAAATGGTTTTCTAGTAACGAATACGGGGAGTAATGTTTTAGGTTTTAACGCTGTAGACGGTGTTGTTGGTGGTAATTTAGAAGATCTAAAGGTTCCAACTGATCGGATTCCACCAGAGCCAACCACAACAATGGGCTTGAAAGTGAACTTGGATTCAAAGAATGAAGACATACCTGCCTTTATTAAAGCGGATTTTGACCCATTGAATCCAGATACTTATAACTTCACCCAAACTCAAGGTGTCGCAGACGGCAATGGTAAAACACACATTGTTACTTACTATTATTCAAAAAGTGAGTTGCCTAATACTTATAAAGTAAATGCCACAGTTGATGGAAACCTGACTGATGATACTGGTGCTGCGTTCTTGGGTGAAACTTTCGCTACTTTTAACTCTGCGGAAGGTGGTACTGATTATAACGGCGATGGTACAGAAGAGCAGCCGTTTGAGCTTCTGTATCTTGGTGCAACTGAGCCTGGTGAAGCAGATATCGCTACTGGAACGAAAACGCCTTTAGCTATCGCTGGAACATTGGGTGGTGTTGCCATAGCCTCTGCTCTTACTCCAGCTGAGATGCGAGAGCCTAGTGCTGTTGCTCGAGAAGTTTTTGATCCGCTGAGTCCTGAAACTTACAACTACGGTAATACAAGAACCGTCTTTGATTCTTTGGGTGAGACTCACACGCTGGGGTATTATTTTATTAAACAAGGTGAAAATAATACCTACGAACTACGCGTTACTTTGGATGGTGAGGAAAGCTATACAGATCCTTTGACAGGTGAAGATACGCGGTATTTAGAAAAAAATACTACAGTCTCTTTTGATGCTGCTGGTAATTTGTTGGGGTCTTACCGTGGACTTCCTCCTTTTGGTGTTGCGCAACCAATTACGTTAGAGATTTCGGGGATAGATCCAACTAATCGAGGTCAAATTACACCATTGGACTTAACCGGTTCGACGCAGTTTGCTTTAAATAATACAGATAATTTTGATCAGAACGGTTTTTCTGCTGGCGAGTTGCAAGGCGTATCGTTTGATAGTGATGGTTTCTTAATGGCCAATTATACAAACCAACAAACGGCAACTCTTGGCCAGATTGCCTTGGCAACATTTGACAGTACGGACGGACTTATGCCGTCAGGACATACTTCTTGGCTGGCAAGTAAGGGTTCTGGTCCTGCTGACATTGGTCGTCCGAATACAGGAACATTTGGAAAAATTCAAGGGGGCGCGTTAGAAGAGTCTAACGTTGATCTTACGTCTGAATTGGTTGCGCTTATTGAGGCGCAGCGTAATTACCAAGCGAACAGTAAAACGTTAGAAACAGAAAATACTGTCACACAGACGATAATTAACCTCCGCTAATTTTCTGGAGAGAGAAGATTTGATGCCGGAACAGCCTCGCTGTTTCGGCTTTTTTTTTGCTTTTTTTATTGTTTTTATAAGTTGGTACGTTTTTTGATAGTAGCTACCTTAGTTATGTAAATTCTTCTGGGAGAATTGTAGTGGATAAGGCCTTATATTTAGCAATGAGTGGTGGTGTACAAACCATGAATGCTCAAACAATACACGCTAACAATCTGGCGAACGTGAGTACGACTGGCTTTCGTTCTGATTTTGAACAAGCTCGCTCTATGCAGGTATATGGTGACTATCATCCTAGTCGTGTCTATGCGATGACAGAGAATCCAGCCACACGTTACACCCAAGGTGACATGATACAGACTGGTAGGAATTTGGACGTTGCGGTTGCCGGAGAGGGTTTTATTGCTGTTTATGATGAAAGTGGGCAAGAGGCTTACACTCGAGCTGGCGACTTCCAAATTAATGCCGCAGGGCAATTAGTAACAGGACGAGGTTTGCCAGTTGCTGGTGTAGATGGTCCTATATTTTTGCCACCTGCAGATAGTATCAACATTACTGCCGATGGTTCTATTTCTATTGTTCCTCAAGGTGGCGCAAACAACGAAGTTGCGGTGCTTAATCAGATTAAATTGGTTAATCCTGATAAACAAAATTTACGCAAAGAAGAAGATGGTTTGATTCATTCGCGCGATGGTCAGACTTATGAGGTTGATCCTAATGTACAGCTAGTAAGTGGTTTCATCGAAGGCAGCAATGTTAATGCGGTTGAAGAGATGACGCATATTATGAACTTAGCGCGCCGCTTCGAAATGAACGTGAAGATGATGGATTCAATTAGAAACAATGCAGACTCTTCCGCTCGTATACTACAGCGTACGTCTTAATAGCTATCGATCTGCAAGTGCGTAACAAATAACGTAAAGAATATAACGGAATTAAATAAGAGGCTTTTATGAATTCAGCATTATGGGTCAGTAAAACCGGTTTGAGTGCGATGGATAAGCAGTTAAACGTAGTAGCCAACAACTTGGCAAACGTTTCGACAACTGCATTTAAGAAAGATAGAGCTGTATTTGAAGATCTGATGTACAAAACCGTACGTGCACCGGGTGGTTTGAGTGCTCAGAATGCTGAACTCCCATCAGGTTTGCAGTTAGGTACTGGTGTAAAAGTTGGAGCAACGCAAAAAGACTTCTCCAATGGTGACTATAATATGACGGATAGGCAGCTTGATATTGCTATCCAAGGCAAAGGCTTTTTACAAGTATTGCAACCTGATGGCACTATCGCTTATACACGTGATGGTAGTCTTCAATTAAATAGTCAGGGACAGCTTGCGACATCGGGCGGCTTGGTGGTTGAACCCGGGATTCAAATTGATCCTGATGTGATTGAAATCATGATTGCAGAAGATGGTGTTGTGTCTGTGCGTAAAAATGGCGATGCTGATGCTCAGCAGGTTGGTGCTCTCAATATTGCTGGTTTTATAAACCCAACTGGGTTAAGTGCTTCAGGGCAGAATATCTTTACTGAGACGAATGCTAGTGGTCCGCCATTAGTTGGTGTACCTGGAACTGACTCATTAGGTACTATAGCTCAGGGAATGCTTGAGGCTTCCAACGTTAATTCTATTGAAGAACTTGTCAATATGATCACGACGCAGCGGGCCTATGAAATGAACTCAAAAGTCATAGCATCTGCCGATGGTATGATGAGCTTTGCAATACAGCAGTTATAGTAACGTGTGGAATATGATGAAGATTAAATTTGCGTTCTTGGTTTTGTTAAGTGCTTGTTTGTCTGGTTGTCTCTCTTGGGATGTTAACGAACAAGCGGTTGCCAATGCAGCAGCGGCTGGAGCTGCGGCGGCTGCAACGGATGCGGTTATTGACGCAGTTGCTGGTGATAATAGTGAAACACCAGCAGAGCCTTCATCAGATGTTCCGCGTAAAGGTTTTGTACCAGATCCTAATGATCCATTAAATGGACCTAATATTAGTCAATCCATTCAGTCGGATGATCCTTATTATGCGCCAGTGTACCCGAATGGTATGAATCCTTCGCAAGCACCAACTGGTGGTATTTACCAGACCAGTATGGGGGATGTATTTTTCGGAGATCAGAAAGCCAGTAAAGTGGGTGATATCTTAACCATTAATTTGAATGAAACGACGACGTCAACGAAAGCTAATGCTGCAACCGTTTCTAAGTCCTCTTCGGCAACGATTGAAAATCCGACAGTATTAGGTCAAGAGTTAAAAGTAGATACAACGCTCCCTCAGCAAGGAACTGATTTTTCAGGAAATGCATCGGCGAATCAAAATAATAGTTTAAGTGGAACGATTTCAGTGACTGTCTATAGAGCCTATCCAAATGGCTTGTTGGCAGTGCGTGGAGAGAAATGGCTACGTTTAAATCAAGGGGACGAATACATTCGTTTCTCTGGGGTGGTGCGTAAACAAGATATCTCTCCAAACAATACAGTAGAATCTGAACGTGTTGCGGATGCGAGAATTACGTATTCTGGAACCGGAGATGTTGCCGCAGGAAGTGAGCAAGGTTGGGTGAGTCGTTTACTTAACTCTAGTGATATGCCTTATTAATTTAATGATCTAACAACTGAGAGGTTTGCTCCTTTCAATAGGTGATGTGATGAAGCACATAGCACTAATTGTCTTATATTTTTTATCTTTTTCTGTTCAGGCCGAACGTCTGAAGGACATTGCTAGTGTTCAGGGTGTCCGAGAAAACCAATTGTTTGGTTATGGCTTGGTGATTGGTCTTAATGGAACGGGTGATAGTACAGCTTTTACCAATCAGAGCTTTGCTAGTATGCTGTCTCGTTTTGGTGTGACCTTGCCAGAAGGTGTGAATGCTACGTCTAAAAATGTTGCAGCGGTCTCTTTAACGGCTACTTTGCCTGCTTTCTCTAAACCAGGTCAAAAAATTGATGTGACAGTTTCATCTATTGGCAACGCGAGTGCGTTACGTGGTGGGACGCTACTTTTATCCACATTAAAAGGTGCTGATGGCGCGGTTTACGCGATTGCTCAAGGCAATTTAGTTGTTGGTGGTTTGGGTGCCAATGGGGCTGATGGGTCGCGAACCACAAGCAATGTCCCTACAGTTGGTCGTATACCCAATGGCGCAAGTGTAGAGCGTATCGTTCCCAGTAGTTTTAATACGGGTGACACCTTGACGTTTAACCTTAATCGCCCAGACTTTACTACAGCAAAACAAGTCACTGATAAAATTAATAATCTTTTAGGACCAGGTGTGGCGACGACACTAGACGCTACATCGATTAGAGTGTCTGCACCAAGAGATTCGAGTCAGCGGGTTACCTATTTGTCAATTCTGGAAAATCTAGATGTTGAAGTGGCTGAAGAGCGTGCGCGCATCGTGGTTAACTCTCGTACTGGAACCATTATTATTGGTCAGCACGTTAAAGTATCTCCAGCTGCGATTACGCATGGTAGCTTGACGGTGACTATCAAAGAAGTGCCGCCGGTTGTCGGAAAAGACGGCACGGTCACTGGTGGACAGACTATTGTGTCACCACGAGAAGGTATTGAAATAGCGCCAAATAGCGGTCATATGTTTGTGTTTGATCCAGGTGCTTCGCTTAATGACATTGTTCGTGCAGTCAATCAAGTCGGTGCTGCACCAGGTGATGTTATGGCGATCTTGGAAGGCTTAAAGCAAGCCGGTGCGATTAACGCTGATTTAGTGGTGATATAGGCTTGGTTATGAACTCAGTACCGCCAAAGCAAGATTTTTTTGCTGATTTTTCTACGCTAACCGATTTAAAGACCAAGGCGCAAAAAGATCCTGATGCTGCGTTAAAAGACGTTGCTCAGCAGTTTGAGTCTATCTTTATTAATATGCTGTTAAAAAACATGCGTAGTACGAATGAAGCGATTGGTAGCGGCCTGTTTTCCAGCGCTCAAACCAAGCAATATCAAGAGATGATGGATTCACAGATGTCTCAGAGTATGGCTCAGTCTGGTGGTATAGGACTATCCGAAGCTTTGATTCGTCAGTACCAAACTCAACAGCAAGGTCGGAGTAGTTCGCCTGAAGCGAAAGAACGAGGAGATACTGATTTTTTGAATCAGGTCGCCAAACAAGACTTGGTTCGAATTCAAGCTTTGGCCCACCGTGCTTCTACTGAATTTATACAATCAGTTCAGCACGAGGTGGAGCAAAAATCTCTAAATGTTTCCTCTACTGGGTCTTCTTCCGCACCCTCAGCACTTTCTGTGGTGTTCGGGTCGCCTGATGAGTTTGTTGAAAACCTATGGCCACATGCTCAGCAGGCCGCCGAGAAACTTGGTGTAAATCCCAAAGCAATATTGGCTCAAGCAGCATTAGAGACGGGGTGGGGGAAATATCCGATTGCTAAAGAAGACGGCGCAGCGAGTTTTAATCTATTCGGTATAAAAGCGGATAATCGTTGGCAAGGCGACAGGGCGGTTGTAAATACCTTAGAGTTTCGTGATGGTGTGGCCAAGCGTGAAAAAGCAGCGTTTCGTGCTTATGATTCTTTTTCGCAAAGCTTTGATGATTATGCGATTTTTTTATCTTCTAGTGAGCGGTATAAAGATGCCTTGCGGGCTGGGGATGACGCGTCAATGTTTGCCGCTTCTTTGCAAAAAGGCGGCTACGCAACGGATCCAAAGTACTCCGAAAAAATCGACAACATCCTTTCAAGTAAGTGGTTTCAAGGTTTGTAATAATAAAACCACTCAATTCTCAGCTTTGGTAAAGTTCTTGCATTAATAGCCGATAGAGCTAAAGAAGAGTTCAAGGTTATTTTGAAAAACGTACTAGGGGTGTGAGCTATGGGCTCAAATTTATATTCAATTGGTTTGTCTGGACTACTGTCTAGTAATGCCCGTATTAATACGACTGGGCAAAATACAGCCAATGTGGATACAGAGGGCTATAGTCGTCAAAGAACAGATACCACTAGTTCACCTGTTGGCGGCGTTGTGCTTCGTGATACCTCACGCCTTGTTGATAATTTTGTTAGCGCTCAAGTGCGTTCTGATACCTCTGATTTTTCATATCACGATACCTACCACTCTCTACTAACTGCATCTGATAGCCTTCTTGCAGAAGACAGCGTTTCTCTTACTGGTTATCTGGATAAGGCATTTAGCGCGTTGCAGGCAGCAAATAATGATCCTACCTCGCCTTCATTAAGGCAGCTTGCTCATTCAAGTTTAAATAACCTTGTTGATCAGTATAAAACGCTTTCACGTATGGTGACTGATCAGGAAAACCTAGTTGATCAGCAGTTGTCTACATCTCTGACAGATGTAAACGCGATTACAACAAAAATTTCTGATTTAAATAGCAAAATACTAAGAGAAGAAGGTTTGTCTGTTTCGCCTGCGAATGAATTGCGAGATCAGCAAGAGTTGTTAGCGAAAGACCTTTCTAAATATTTAGACATCGATGCCCAATTTAATGATAAAGGGTTAATGACGATTCAACTGGCTAATGGTCAGCCTTTGGTAATGGACCAAACTCCCACTGAATTAAAAGTAATTCCTAATTCGTTAAATCCAAAGAAAATTGATTTGGTTGTGAGCTTTGGAAATTACAATGTTGCTCTGAAAACCGAAAGGTTAGGCGGTAGCGTTGGCGGATTGGTGGATTTTCGATCCGAATTTAGTGAGTATTCGGGTCGTACTTTGGGCCAGCATGCTATTTCCATATCAGACGCTATGAACACCCAGAATGCTAAAGGGCTTGATGCGAATGGAAACTTTGGTAAAGATCTCTTTGCATTGGGGGCAATTAGTATTTACTCCAGTCCGGATAATACTAATAAACTATCTGATATTTCTGTCAGAGTCTCGGCAGGAGAAGCGTCTAAAATTACCACTGATACCTATGAACTTACTAGAACTGATGATGATAGATTTGCTATCACAAAATACGATTTAAACGGTAAGTCTGTTGGTCAATCTACTATCTTTGACCCATCAATTATGACACCTGATAGCAATGGCTATTACAAAGTCGCAGACTTGGGTTTAGATATTCGAGTCGGTGATTTTAATACGATTGATCATGATGACGTTTTTCGTTTTACCCCTACAGCGGGTGCTGCCGCAGGTTTAAGCTTACAGGCTAAAAATGGTGATGCTCTTGCACTTAGTGCGCCAGTGGGAGTATCGACGAACTCAGACAACTTATCGGATGCGAGAATATCTTTGTCTTTAGTGACGAATACTCGACCAGACTCATCGGCATTTGCATCAGATGGTTCTCTTTATCCGAGTGCGCCACATAAAATTTATTTTACATCACCTAGTTCGTATGTTGTTCGAGATGCTTCTGGTGTTGATATTGCAGCAGTGGACAACGTGCTTCAGTACACTAATTTGTTGGAGCAAGCTGGATTGGCAGGAGAGGCTGGGTTTGATGTGTCTGTTTCGTCTATGCCGCAACAAGGTGATGAGTTTTCTATTAGCACTGATGAAATGGGGCCATCCGATAACTTTAATGGATTGGCATTAATTGATTTGCAAAATCAGTCATTGGTGGAAGGTAAAGCAAGTTTAACCAAAGCATTCGCAGGTTTTATTTCCTATGTCGGAACGAAAACAGCAGAGGCGGCAGGTCATGCAGAATCTAGTGAAGTGATTATGAACGACAGTGTCAATCGTCGTGACAGATTGTCGGCGGTGAGCCTTGATGAGGAGGCGGTGAATCTTATGAAATATCAACAATCTTATTCTGCTTCCGCTCAAGTTGTCACAGCCGCTCGTACGACGTTTGAAACTTTGCTAGGGATTATGAGGTAAGTTTATGCGAGTGACGAATAATTTAATTTATGGTCAGTCGAGCAGAGCGATTGGTCAAGCAAATGAAAAAATTCTGAACGCCCAAGAGAAGATTTCGGCGCAAACTGACATTGTTAGACCGAGTGATAATCCCGTTGGCGCCAGTCAAATATTGATGTACGAAGGTAGTAATAATCGCCTGAAGCTCTTTGACGAATCTATGAAGATGGCTACAAGTCATCTTGAGTATCAAGAAGTGGCATTAGAAAGTTTGAATGATTCTATGGATGATATCCGTACACTCTTCATTCAAGCGCAAAATGATATTAACACCCAAGAAGATATTGATGCGATCGTCCAAGAAGTTGCTTTGATAACAGAATCTATGGCCGAGTTGATGAACTCAAAAAGTGCCGATGGAAACTATATTTTTGCGGGAACAGATACCCAAGGGCCACCGTTTATCTTAGACAGCCAAGGTCGTTATCAGTGGGCCGGCAATGAAGGGCAAAAGTACGCTCAAATTTCAGAAGATATGAAGATTCCTGTGTCAGACTCTGGGAAAAAACTCTTTCAAGATATTTGGACAAATCGAACTTTTTCAGCGCAAGCTTTGACTGGCGATGTAATGCTTTCTGCCAAAGTAGGAAACCAAGGCGATTTTAATCAGTTTATGGCGAATAACTATGATCCTGAAAATCCGTCTTCTAATATTTTTCGCCTAACAACTACTCCAATTATTGCTGCTGGTGCAACACCGCCGCCAGTTGACTCGACTAATCTTGGCTCAGATACTAAAGCAGATCAGGATAGGCGCAGAGCTTTTGATGGTACGCCAGGTTCATACAGTATCACCAATAATTTAGGTGAAGAGGTGTCTTCAGGCTTGTATACAGCTGGTAAGCCAATTAATTTTGGCGGTATGTCATTTCTTATGAAAGGCGAGCCTGGAGCAACGGCTGATGTTACCTTAGAGAAGCCAAGGCGTGACAATGTTTTGAATGAAATTAATGATACTTTGGCGGTGTTAAGTGATCGTAATTCGTCATCTGAAGATCGAGAGCGTGCTTTTTCTGATGCCAATGCCAGCATTAATAATGCTCAACGTAAAGTAAGTGAAGGTCGTTCATCGGTTGGTGCGCGTTTGAATATCCTTCGTGATAGAGAGAGTTTTAGTTCTGCAAACCAATTATCTAATGCCGTTAGTCAAGACCGCATTGCTGGATTGGATATTGCTGCCGCTGCGACAGAATTGTCTATGAAAGAATCTGCACTCAGCGCTTCACAAAAGGTGTTTACTCGCATGAGTAATCTTTCTCTGTTTAATAAGATGTAAGCTCTAGGATATAAGGTAAAAGATGTCAGTATTTAAAATGGAGTCCTGTTTTGGGGCTGATATCAATGTTGGGTATTTTGATATGCATGAAATACTCGGTATCTTAGAAATTAAAGATAAGGTTGTTGGGAGTAAGCGTGTTCAAAGCCTTATAAAGCTCCATGGTAGAAAAGATAGAATTGTCGGTGTCGCTATGCGCCAACTGACATTTGATTTATTACGTCCCACATTGGATTCTGAATTCCTTCCTTATGATCCGTATTTTTCTGACGGTAAATTATTAAACAGCCGACGCGAGCGTCTTTATGATGCGCAAGAGCGATTTCTTATTTTGTGCATGTCTATTGCCAGCGGTCGATCTGTCAGAAGTCTTAAGAAGCTTAATCCGGATCTAAACACAAAAGAGTTACGTGGTAAGCATGCCCGAAGTCAAAGTCTTTTTCGCTACTTTAGACAAGAACTAAACGAGCAGACAAGAGAATATATCCTTAGTTACAAAGCTCGAATGGATAAAAGTGGTGAATTAATTAAAGAAGCTGCTACTGATGTCTCAAATTCGACCGTGGAAGTTGAGCAACAAACGCCAAAATCTGCGGCCCTTAAAAAAACGCCAGTAGAAAGTAAATTCATTCCTACTTCATTTGATGATGAAACGGCCACAGCGCTTAAAATATTTCAGGATGGGTATTCTTTACTGTCTACTCAGGTGGAGCGCTTTAAGCGTGGTGACCAGCTAGAAATGCTGGAGCTTATGAAGTTTTGCCGTCGACTTATTGAGTCGCATACTCGTAATAATTTTTCGCTAATGGCAATACGTCATATAAAAGATGCTTCAATTTATTTAGAACAGCATGCTATGGGTATGGCTGTGCTTGGTATTCATTTTGCCAAAGCAATGAAATTATCGAGTGCTTATGTTGAGGTGATTACGCTTGGCGCTTTGTTGTTTGATTTGGGGCGCTTTCGTTTGCCAATAGCCATGGTAACAAAAACCACAAAAATGACGGATAGCGAGTTTGATTTATTTCGTAAACATATTCAGTTCGGAGAGCAGATATTACAGAAATGTGATGGTGTACCTAAGGCTGTTTATCAGATGTTATCTGATCATCATGAAAAAATTGATGGCTCTGGCTACCCTGCGGGTAAACAAGATCAAGAGATTTCAGTCTATGGGAAAATAGCAGCAATAATTGATGCGTATGATGCAATGACATCTGAGCAACCACATAAACCTTCTATGGGGCCAATTAAAGCATGTCAGCAGATGCGTAAAGAGTCGGGTCTAGCATTCGATAAACAACTGCTTGCGGTCTTCTTAAAAAGCATTGGCAGTATTCCTGTTGGCTCTTGTGTGTCTTTATCTAACGGGCGTATTGGGTTCGTTTTGACATTGAATAAATCGTTCCAGCCTTCTTTAATTCGTCAGGTTTATAGTGCTACAAATAAGGCGTTTGTTGAAGCTTCTGATATTGAGTTAAATAAATCAGCTAACTTAAGGACGGAGGTGAGAATAGAAAAAGAGGTCGATCCGCAAGTGTTTGGCTTGCAGTTTATTAATCATATCTCATAATCTTCACCGTTCACCGTTCACCGTTCACCGTTCACCGTTCACCGTTCACCGTTCACCGTTCACCGTTCACCGTTCACCGTTCACCGTTCACCGTTCA
>NZ_FQVF01000027.1 GCF_900129155.1 Marinomonas polaris DSM 16579 | reverse complement strand
ATAAAGCATCAGCAATGATGAACATCGGTTTGATACTTGGTTATCGCTATTTCAAAAAAGAATTGTTAAAGATCCAAGCACGTATTCGCGTGTTTTGAGACAAGCTAACGATAAAACGTCAGCGCACAACACAGTGCACCTCAGAACAAACGCAAAACGAATTGCTTGACGATCATAGAGGCGTTGAACCACCTGATCCCATCCCGAACTCAGAAGTGAAAAGCGCCATCGCCGATGGTAGTGTGGGAGATCCCATGTGAGAGTAGGTCGTCGTCAAGCTTTATATTAAGAAGGCCCTGATAGCTAACGCTGTCAGGGCTTTTTTTCGTCTCAAGGAAATGCAATCTCCATGTGTAAGTAATCCCTTGTTCTTCAATTCGCATGCGCCTGCTTCGTAAGCTCAACGCGTCGACTCGAATTTAAGACAAATGCGAATGAACAACGCCCGTTTTCTTATGCCTTTTATTTTGATCATTATTAACCGCATAAACTTGCTCATCTATTTTTATGAAGCGGAATGTTTTTGTTTAGAGGAAGACGTCAGGAGGAAGTTATAGAAGTGATGTAATTAGCAAGTAGATATAGCGTTTGTTTAGTTCGTGTGTGAGATATTTTTCAATACCTAGTGACGGATATGCTAAATGATTGTGGGGATAAGCGTTATTGTTATGCACAATTTCTTTATATCATGTTTTTGATCCAAGTATTCTTTAATGCTATTTGTCGCTTGGATTGAAGTATTTTTTCATAACTTTTGATATTGTTCTTATCTGGTTTGTTATTTGTTAAACGAAAAAAAACCAGAGTAGAGAACCTACACTGGTTTTATCTAACAATGATGAGTTGACTGCCTACTCGTTATTGCTATTGTTATTTTGACTGGTGCTCAAAGTGTTGTAGTGTGAGTGTGTTTCGTACTCGTCATCTTTCGCATAGATACGTTGCATATAGATACCTGCAATCGCAAGGAAAACCCCCGTTACCGCACTAATAAAGGCCAGTGAGGCAAACCACACTAAAGCAACTAATCCAACAGTTGACTTAGGAACGTCAATCGCTTGCTCTTTATTACTGACGTAAGCCGCAAGACGATAGATTTGGTTTGAGTTAACCAAGCGGTTAATATCATTTTTCAGTAATGTTTGTTCTTGTTTAAGACCATAAATTTGATTATCAATGGCTCTCACTTCTATTTGAATTTCATCATATTGTGCTAGCTGAGAGTCTTTTTCGCTGGCTGATCGCGAAACTGTTCCATTACGGTTTTGAGCAGCTTGCTGAGCAACTTTATCGTAGTTGGTTCTATAGCTATCGCGTTTTTCTTCAAGACCTTTTGTTTGAGATAAAATTTGGTCTTCTAAATAAGCCATGCGCTGACGCCCTAAATCGATACGCTTCTGATAATCTTGTCCGAGTACTTGTAGTTGATCCTGAAGCTGCTGTTCACTTTTGGTTTGTTTAGCAAGTGCATCATCGCCAATAGTCCGATCTGCTACTGTGTACAGACGATTTTCTTTTTCGGTGATTAGTTGGCGATATTTTTTCTCAACAGTTGGGCGTGTAAAGAAGTTAGCATCGTCCATTTCTTGCTGCATTTCTGCTTTAAGTTTGTCTAGCTCTCTTTGTAGTTTTTCTTTATCGTTTTCTGAACCTGCAACATAGCTGTTTAATAAGCCGCGTAAGCGCTTTTGTAAGGCGCTTCTTTCTACATCCCAAGCGTCATAAATTTCACGTTCTTTTTGATTAAGCTCAGTAATTTCTGTTTGATAACCTCGAATTGCTTCGTTATCTGAGCTGAGCTTGGTAATTTGACGATTGATGTATTCTCGTTCTTTTTCTAAGGTTTGATAATATGCTGAGTTCGCATTTTGAATACTGTTTTGGTAATTATTATCTACTTCCAGAGGATCAATAATATCAATATCTTTTTTACGACGATCAAAATCATCGATTTTTCCTTGTAATAATAAGGAGGCATTCTTTTTATCGTCGATGGCAATATTCAAACCAGAAAAGTTACGTTCAAAGCCATTGAGCATGGTTTCAAAGGTGATAGAGGCAAGCAGAACTAGGCCAATAAAGAAGAGGATGCGCCAAGAAGTATGCTTTGCATACATCATAGCTGTAGCCACAGGAATTTTAGAGGCTTCAACTACTGCTACTAGTACGAAAGGTAACGCCGCAACTAATATGCTGCTGTAGTCGCCAAAGTTGAGGGTTCTATCCATTTTATCAAGTTCAGCATAGACAGAAAATGATACGATAATGGAAATAAGAAAGCCGATGCTGACGGCGAGTATTTCCACAACCCAGGCAAATTTTACCAGCCTAACACCGATATTAAAGAGTTTGTGATTTGAGAGTTTATTGTTTGATTCCATGGTTAGAAATGATTTCCTGTACAGTAAGCTGATTTTTACAAATTTAATCATGCGAGTGTTAGATATACATGACAAAAACTGTGACTGGATTCGAAATGTATTTAACTTTTGTTACTTTATGTAAGTCATTGCAGTGAACGAAATTTATGACACCTGATATTTTTATTAAACGGCAATGCAAAGCCCGTACCGTTAAGCGTGAAGAAGTGATTCAATCTTTATGGAGTGGTTATGGTGAAGTGATTCGCTATTCATTGACGGGGAATGATTCTGTCTCTTTTGTTATTGCTAAGCACTGTTCGATACCTTTAGAGGTAGATCACCCTAAAGGCTGGCATTCTAATTACGGGCACCAACGTAAAGTTCGTTCATATGAAGTAGAGCAGAATTGGTATCGAAATTGGGCGTCACGATGCCACATATCGGCTCGTGTCGCACTTTGTTATGGCGATTTTTATGATAAACATACTGGACAGCGATTAACCTTATTGGAAGATTTAGACGCTGCTGGTTATTCAGACCGATATAATGCCCATAATAGTGATTATTTAATCTCTTGTATTAACTGGTTAGCGGCGTTGCATGCAGGCTTTATTTACCAAACGCCTCCTTTAGAGTGGCCGCATGATTTATGGAAAAAGGGGACTTATTGGCACCTCGATACTCGACAGGAAGAATGGTCTGCAATGGCTGAGGGAGAATTGAAATCTTCTGCGGCTGAGCTTGCTAAATATCTTGATCAGGCTTGCTTTAAGACCCTAGTTCATGGCGATGCTAAAGTGGCTAATTTTTGCTTTTCTCCGCCTGATAATCAGGTTGCCGCTGTTGATTTTCAATATACAGGTGGTGGTGTTGGTGTTCAGGACTTAGCGTATCTTTTAGGAAGTGCTTTGTCTGAATCTGAGTTGGCGGAGAATATAGATTATTTGCTGGAGCATTATTTTTCTGAATTGGGACGTGAGTTAATGGCGCAAGGAGAATCACAGGCTTTTGCTCAAGAGGTTATTGAAGAGTGGCAATATCTGTTCCCTATTGCTTGGGCAGATTTTCATCGCTTTATTATGGGTTGGTCACCGACTCATCCTAAGAACACGCCTTTTAGCCAGAAAATCACCGAGCAAGCACTAAGCCAATTAAGACGATCTTAGCGCTCGGTTGGTTTTCGCGGTGGCTTGTGCACTTATAGGATCTTCTGGCCAAGGATGTTTCGGATATCTCCCGCGCATTTCTTTGCGTACTTCTGGGTAAGCTTCACGCCAAAAGAAAGCCAAATCTTGTGTTACCGCAAGCGGTCGCTGTCCCGGTGAAAGCAGTTCAATACGTACGATTTGATTGAGCACGGTTGGGCTATTTGTGTAGCCAAACATTTCTTGAAGTTTCACTCTGAGTGTTGGCTGTTGCTCACAGTAATCAATCGCATGACTCGATCCAGATGGCACAGTGATCCGCGCGGGGACTTTTTGATTAAGAAATTGCTGTTGGTTCCAATCTAGGCGACTTAACAAAATATCGTTTAATGCGAGCTTGCTCATGGCTTGTTGATTGGTCACTTTGCCAAGATAAGGTTCGAGCCATTCTTCTAGCTCATTTAATAAGGCGTCGTCAGAACAATCTGGCCAGAGGTTTTGCTTATCGTGTATAAAGGCGAATTGCATACGCGCTCGTAGTTGCTCGCTGGATTCGTTCCAAGGCAGAACGGCAAGATTTTCTTGGCGAATATATTGGCAAACAGCTTTACAGATATCGGTTGTAGAGGGCTTGCTGAGCTTTTGCTTATCAATGCACAGTTTACCGATCCAGTGTTGTGATTCACTTAATAAACGCGCGTCTTTTTTTGACCACGCGAGATGATTCTTAATACTAAGTAAGTCCGCAAAGTCTTGCGTTAGCATAGCGAGCTGAATCGGATAGGCGAGGAAAATACGATCCTCTTCTTGACCATAATGGCCGCCGATATCCAGTGCAATAAGCCACTCACTTTGTGCGCAAGGATCAAGAGACGACAGGCTTGCTATTCGCCCATTCGCGAGTTTGTAGCGCGTCTTGTCATGGTCTTGTCCAACGCGTTGAGCAATTCTATCCGCAAAAGCTCGAATCAGTAAAAAGGCGATATCGTTTTTATTATCTAATGAAGCTTGTTGAATACTGATCTGCTGACTGCGTCTTTGCCACTGTTGTTGAGCTTTTAAATAGTTCTGTCTCGGGCGTTTGCTCTGCATCTGATTGTGACCTGCTAACCAATTTAATCGATCAGACAAATCGCTATGATGATTCGCAAACGGATCGCCTTCCGACAAAATAGTACAGATGGCGCTGGCTGAATCGCTGTTGTGGTTCTGTTTGCCATCCAACAGTAATCGAGCAAGTCTAGGTTCGATACCGAGACTACTCATTTGCTCACCAAGTGCGCTTAATACTAAGGACGGCTGTGACGTTTGACTCTGTTCAAGAGCTTGCAGGTTGGTTAGCAAGTCGATCGATTGTTGCCAGTGGCTGTTCGGTGGCGGCGTAATCCAATCCAATTCTAAGCGTTCTTGTACGCCCCATTTTGCTAAATCCATTACCAAACTACTGAGGTCGCTGATTTCTATCTGAGGCTGAGCCTGGGGTGCGAGCTGATGTTGCTGACCTTCGCTCCACCAACGATAGCAAATGCCTTCCTCGGTACGTCCAGCTCGCCCCATTCGTTGAATAGTTTCTGCTTGTGTCGCTCGACGAGTGTGTAATCGTGTCGTGGCGGTACTGGCATCAAAGCGAGCTTCGCGACTCAGGCCGCTGTCGATTACCACACGAATGCCATCGATGGTTAAGCTGGTTTGAGCAATAGCAGTGGCGAGTACGATTTTACGATTGGGTGCGATAGTGGGCTCAATAACGGCTTCTTGTTCTTTTAAGCTTAATTCACCATACAAAGGCAAAATGTTTAAATGAGGTTCATGACCTAAGCGTTGTTGAAGCTGGCTTGCCGCCTGACGAATCTCTTTTTGACCTGGCAGGAAAACTAATAGGCTGCCAGACTCTTCGTAAAAGGCTTGGCAAGTGAGACGCACGACTTCATCGGTGATTTGCAATGTCTTGAGTGATTTATTGCTGTAACGCGTAGTGATAGGAAAGCTTCGGCCTTGACTTGTGAGTGTCGGACAGCCAAGTCGTGTTTCGAGTGCTTCTGTATCTAGCGTTGCGGACATGACTAATAGTTTGAGCGGGTCTTCGTCGCGATACAGTTCTCGTGCTTGCAAACACAGAGCAAAAGCCAAATCTGAATGCAGGTTGCGCTCGTGGAATTCATCAAAGATGACCAAGGCAATGTCATCTAAACTTGGATCGTCATGCAACATGCGGGTTAACACGCCCTCGGTGACAACCAATACTTTCGTCTGTGGGCTTTCTTTTCCTTCATGGCGAATGCGATAACCAATGCGTTGTCCAAGCGGTTCTTTCAACGTATCTGCAAGGCGCTTTGCCGCCGCTTTGGCTGCTAAGCGTCTTGGTTCTAACATGATGATCTTACGACCTTTAAGCCAAGTTTCATCCATTAAGGCAATCGGCACTACCGTGGTTTTACCTGCACCGGGAGCGGCTTCTAATATCGCTTCGTGGTGATGAAATAGTTGGTGCTTTAGCTGAGGAATCAGTTGGTAAATTGGCAGTTCGCTGGACATAAGACGGCTCATTAATTCGCTGCGCTCATGATAACGTTTTTAGGCAGTTAGCGCAGTCTCACTTTAGGTCTGTCGATGGAGATATCGCTTTTGCATGTGGCAATGCAGGGTAGGAAGTAGCCGTTTTGCTTTTCTTTTTCGTTTAAGCCGTGAGGTTGTCGATTGGCGTAATCAATTTCACCGGATAACAACGGCGTCAGACAAACACCGCAAACACCATTGGTGCATGCTTGCTTAATCGGGATACCTGCAGACACTAACGCAGTTAGCACGATTTCATCCTTCTCGACTAGAATGGACTGCTCAGGATCTACAAAAGCGAGATGGATCTGTTTCTTCTGAGGGATGAGTTTTTGCTGCACGAGAAGCTTTTCCTTTTGTTAATTGTCTATTAACTTTAACATGATATTAATAGCGCAATAATAGCCGCTTCTCTAGCTTGGTGTGCGTCTAATAACAATGATAATGGATTCCAGCCCAGACAATGACAGAACAACATAAAAAAACCTTATTGGTAGTGGATGACGATCAAGATATTCGTCAGTTGCTTTGTGATGCCTTATCGCAAAAGGGTTATAAGGTATTGGAAGCAGAAAATGGTACTCAGATGTGGCTCCATCTTGAAGCTGAGCCCGTTGATTTAGTGCTGATGGATTTATATCTGCGCGAAGAAGATGGTTTGAATCTCGCTCGTGATATTCGAGAGCGTTTTGCGATGCCAATCATGATGTTAACCGGCAAAGGCGATGAAACAGATCGAATCTTAGGGCTAGAGTTAGCCGCAGACGATTACATGATGAAGCCGTTTAATTTACGTGAACTCACGGCGCGGATTCATGCTTTGTTGCGTCGTTCTTACCAAGTGCCACCAACGACGGGAAGTACGATTAATCAAGATCACGAATGTTTAAAATTTGGTAGCTGGACGTTGGATTTAACCGCGCGTCTTTTGCATGATCCAAACGGCAAGCTGGTGACCTTAACTTTGGGCGAGTTTTCTCTGTTGGAAGTGTTAGCTCGGCATCCAGATCGTATTTTTTCTCGTGAACAATTAATAGAGCAAAGCCGAGGCTTAGAAACCGAGGTGTTTGATCGAACCGTTGATGTATTGATTCTACGCCTAAGACGAAAGATAGAGGCGAACCCTAAAACGCCGGAGTTCATTAAAACGCAACGTGGACTCGGTTATTTTTTCCAAGGCCCAGTGCGGATTAATTAGATGCGCTTTACCAGTATCCGCCAAAAAGCTTCTTTGTCTATCTTAGCGATTAGCTTGGTGGCATTTTTTATGGTTGGAATTGGCTGGCAATCTATGCGGGTCAGTGAAGCCTCTTTGTCTGAATTCGAATCAGAAACCCTACCTGAAATCAGTACTTCTTTAACCTTAGCCGAAGGTGTAGCTCAGTTGGCTGCCATTGCGCCTTATACCGCAGGTTCGGGTCGTCCTTTCCAGTTACAAACTGAATCTGAGCGCATTCATCGGCGTATTCTTGAGCTTCGTGGCGTTGCAGACAGTTTGACGGATTCTGTCTTTCAACGTGATATCGACGAGCGATTAGACGATCTACAAACCACACTTGAAGAGCTTGTCGCCTTGGTGAGAGAAGAACTGTACTTGCGCGAAGACAGTTTGGCTCAGCAATTTCGTATTCGTCAGTTGCCGGTTAATGATGAACCTGCCAGCGTGGACAGTCAGCAAGGGTTGGTCTGGTTACTGCAATTATTAGAATCGCCGAGTTTGGTGCCAGAGAGCATATTGAAGAGCTTAAAACTCTCGGAGCAAAACGAGCAAGTAGCGAGCATTGCAGAAGACTTACTGATGGCGCACAGGCGTTTGAATCAAATCCAAGAACGTAAAAACTATCTACTGATTTCTATTCGCGCCAAATCCGAACAGCTGAGTAAACAAGTCAGTGATTTTGTGGGCGGATTGCAAAAGAAAGTGAGTCGTCAGCGACAAGCTGTGTCTTCGTTTGTTGCCCGTGGTCAAAACTGGATTATTGGTATTTCTGTGTTTCTCTTGTTGGGTCTGACGCGTTTGTATTGGTATAGCCAGCGCATGACCAAAGATTTAGGCGTAGTTACCAACGATATGGAACAGCTTTCCTTAGGTCGTGTTGATTCAAAACACACCGGAATACGTCGTAATGACGAAATAGGCACGTTAGCCGATACGTTCGAAGTGTTCCGCCGTGATGCGTTACGGCGTTTGGAAGTCACCGCCGAATTGTCGGAACAGAAACGCTTGCTCGAAACCATTTTCGACAACATGAATGATGGCCTGAGTGTATTTTCCTCAAAAGGCACTCTGATTGCTTGGAACTCGGGTTATCAGACATTGTTTGATTTATCGGACGATGATTTGAGTGTCGGCATGTCGATTGACGAAGTGCAAAGACTGATAAACCGAGGGCAACACAAAAATCTGAACTTAGAAAACCAGCAGGTTCACATGGAAGAGGTGAACGTCTCTCGTCATTTGCGTTTTCAAAGTTTCGAGCGTCATTTTGATTCGGGAAAAATTATCGAGTTTCGTTCCAAGCCGATGCCTGAAGGGGGTTTTGTTACCTTGTATACGGATTTAACCGAGCGTAAGAGTGTTGAAAGTCAGTTACGTCAGGCGCAGAAAATGGAGATGCTAGGACAACTGACAGGTGGCGTTGCCCATGACTTTAATAATCTCTTGGCAGCGATTATGGGGAATCTACAAATGCTGTCTGACTCGCGCCCACAAACCACCGATCAAGCCCGTTACATAGAGCGAGCGCTTGTTGTTTCGGAGAAAAGTAGCAACCTAGTGCAGCGTTTATTGGCGTTTAGTCGTCGTCAGCAGCTTTTCCCAGTGTCGATTGGTATTGATGATTTGATCGAAGGTATGCTGGATTTGGTTGAATACAGTGTTGGTTCGCATATTGTCGTCGAGAGTGATTTGCAATGCCCTGGTGTGGTGAGTCTGATTGATCCGTCTCAGCTAGAAAATGCCTTATTGAATTTATCCTTGAATAGCGCCAGTGCTATGCCTGATGGCGGCCGTTTAGCCTTTTCAACTAAGTTATGTACTTTGCCAGACAGTGAGGTTCCTGCGATTCGTATTCGAGTAGAAGATTCAGGCGAAGGTATTGACGATGATGTGATTGGTCGCATTTTTGAGCCTTTCTTTACCACTAAACCAGTCGGCAAGGGCAGTGGTTTGGGTTTGAGTATGATTTATGGTTTTGTGAAACAAAGCGGAGGTGAAATCAAAGTGACCTCTGAAAAAGGCAAATGGACGCGTGTTTGCCTGTTCTTACCTCAACAAATTACATCGATTGATCTTTTAGCAGAAGATAAAAGGGCATTCGAAGAAAAAGCGAGCAAACAAGACATCATTCTTTTACCGGAGTTTAGTTTAGTGTGGTTGGTGGAAGATGATGAAGATGTGTGTCGAGTGATGCGCGAGCAATTGGAAAAAATGGGCTTTATGGTGCAAACCTTTGATTGTGCAGAAGCTGTGATGAACGCATTAAGTAAGGCGATTGTTCCTGATGCCATTGTTTCGGATGTAAACCTAGCAGGAACCATGAGTGGCGTTGAGCTGGCGCACAGTCTGAACTCCGATTCGTTTGGCTTTACCGGACCAATATTACTGATGTCTGGTTTGCCAAGAGACGAATTGAAACAAAAATATCAATTAAAAGATGAAGATTTATTTATTTCAAAACCTTTTACCATCAAGGAGTTAAGTGGAATATTTCAGATCGAATATTGAATTGTTACAAATATTACAAAAAAAGATTAAATGATGAAATTATTCATTAGTTTTTTATCTTCATAGTGTTTTATCAAAGCAGAGTCGGGGCTGGATCTGTTTTTGAATGGCATCGCTGCCAATAATAAAAACAAAAATTGGAGTTATAAAAACAATGAAATTCATGCATCTTATTCCGTACAAAAAATTAGCTTGTCTAGTGGCTGCTGGCACACTGTCTACAGTGGCTATGGCAGAAACACCAATCATAGGTTTAATCACCAAAACCAATACCAACCCATTCTTCGTAAAAATGAAAGAAGGCGCACAGCAAAAAGCCACTGAGCTTGGTGTTGAATTGCGTACCTTTGCCGGTCGCTACGATGGCGATAACGAAACTCAGGTTCAAGCAATCGAAAATCTAATTTCCGCTGGTGCTAAAGGTATTCTTATTACACCTAGCGATACCGCAGCTATTGTTCCCACTATTCAAAAAGCACGTGATGCAGGCTTGCTTGTTATCGCTTTAGACACCGCCCTTAGCCCTGCTAGTGCAGCAGACATGACATTTGCAACGGATAACTTTAAAGCCGGCGAAATGATTGGTATGTGGGCAAAAGCGAAAATGGGCGATAAAGCTAAAGACGCTAAAATCGCCATGTTAGATTTGAGCACAAGCCAGATTACTGTAGACGTTGCACGTGACCAAGGTTTCTTGCAAGGTTTTGGTATCGATCTTAAAAATCCCAATCGCATGGGCGATGAAACAGACCCACGTATTGTTGGCAACGATGTGACTCAAGGTTCTGAAGAAGGCGGCCGTCGTGCGATGGAAAACCTACTTCAAAAAGACCCAGAAATTAACTTGGTTTATACCATTAACGAACCGGCTGCTGCTGGTGCGTATGAAGCATTGAAATCTTTCGGACTTGAAAAAGACGTATTGATCGTTTCTGTTGATGGTGGTTGCCCAGGTGTTCGTAATATCAAAGATGGCGTTATCGGCGCTACTTCTATGCAATTCCCTCTTAAAATGGCCTCTGAAGGTGTAACAGCGATTGTTGAGTTTGCTAAATCTGGCTCACGTCCTTCTGCGTCAAATGGTCTAGATTTCTTCGATACAGGCGTTCAGTTAATTACTGATGAACCAGTGAAAGGTGTTAACTCTGTTAGCTCTACAACTGGTTTGGCGATGTGTTGGGGTTAATCAATCTCTTGTGATAGATGGGTGTGAAGGTGCCCTTATTTACCGTTAGCCGGGAGTTTGGCTAACGGTACTTTTTCTGTCTAGCGCAATGTTTCCTGTCTGGAGTAGTCTATGAGTTCTACCAACCCAAAACCGTCCACAGCGGTACTTGATCACGATAAAGTCGCGGATCAGGCCAGCACATATGTTGCTAAGTTTGAGCGCCGTGAAACCCCTTTGCAGCGCTTCAAGAAGTTTCTTCATCATTATCCAATTGCTGCGCCTTTGATTGTGTTGCTGTTGGCTGTTATCAGTTTTAGTGTCATTGTCGGTGACCGTTTTTTGCACCCATTTAATTTGTCATTAGTGCTACAGCAAGTGACTATTATTGGCGTGATTGGTGTAGCGCAGACATTGATTATCTTAACCGCAGGCATTGACTTGTCTGTAGGTGCCATAATGGTTCTGACCTCCGTTGTTATGGGGCGGATGGCGGTAAACCATGGTATTGATCCAAGTTTGTCGATTTTGATAGGTATTGGGGTTGGTGCTTTAGCGGGCTTTATTAATGGTTTATTGATAACGCGCTTAAAAATACCGCCTTTTATTGCGACTTTGGGTTCTTGGAATGTGTTCTTTGCGCTGAATCTTTGGTACTCAAAAAGTGAAACCATTCGCTCGCAGGACATCAGTAATATTGCGCCATTGTTGCAATGGACAGGCCAAACAATTGATTTCTTCGGGGCAAGACTGACTTATGGGTCCCTGTTGATGTTGGGGATTTTCTTTCTTATTTGGTACGCCCTAAATTGGACAGCATGGGGGCGTCATGTTTACGCCACGGGTGATGATCCAGAAGCCGCGAAATTAGCAGGCATTCGTACCACTCGTATTTTGATGTCTGTCTATGTTTTGGCTGGCGTGGTGTGTGCTATCGGTGCATGGGTACTTATTGGTCGTATTGGTTCGGTCAGTCCACAAGCGGGCACTATGACAAACCTCGACAGTATTACTGCGGTGGTTATTGGTGGCTGTAGTCTATTTGGTGGGCGAGGTTCTATTTATGGGACGCTTATTGGCGCCTTGGTTGTTGGTGTCTTCCGAAATGGGTTAGCGCTTGCTGGTGTTGATGTGCTATGGCAAGAGTTTACTGTCGGTATTTTGATTATTTCGGCTGTGGGCATTGATCAGTGGATTCGAAGAGGGACAGCATAATGACTGCACAATACGATAAAACTCCAGTGTTACAAACAAAGAATTTGGTCAAACGCTATGGCAGTGTGACCGCCATTGACCATGCTGACTTTGAACTCTACCCAGGTGAAATATTAGCGGTGATTGGTGATAACGGCGCTGGTAAATCTTCCTTGATCAAAGCCTTGTCTGGCGCTTTGATTCCTGACGAAGGCGAGATTTTATTAGATGGCAAACCTGTGCATTTCTCTTCACCAATGGAAGCTCGCGCGTTAGGCATCGAAACCGTTTATCAAAATTTAGCGGTATCACCGGCATTAAACATTGCGGACAATTTGTTCTTGGGAAGAGAGCTGCGTAAGCCTGGTATTTTGGGTTCGGTGTTCCGTATGCTTGATAAGAAAGAAATGGAGCGCCGCGCTAAGGATAAAATGACCGAGCTGGGCTTAATGACTATTCAAAATATCAGCCAAGCGGTTGAGTCACTTTCGGGTGGTCAGCGTCAGGGTGTGGCGGTTGCTCGTTCGGCCTTGTTTGGTAGCAAAGTGGTGATAATGGATGAGCCAACCGCAGCGCTTGGTGTAAAAGAATCTCGTCGAGTGTTGAACTTGATCAAAGAGGTCCGTGATCGCGGATTACCAATTATCTTGATTAGCCATAACATGCCGCATGTGTTTGAGGTCGCAGATCGTATCCACATCCATCGTTTGGGTAAGCGAGCTGCCATAGTTACGCCTCAGTCTCATACTATGTCCGACGCCGTTGCCATTATGACGGGTGCGATGGAAGTTAGTGAGTCAGAGGAAGAAGCGGCCTAAGATAAAAGCCCAGTCGCTATTTTTATCTTCCATCAGGTAGGGCAAAATAGCGGCCTTTCATCAGGGGAAACAAAATGAGCCTAATTAAACAGTCAATATCGCGTTTTCATAAAGCGCGACAGCTTTGGAAGGGCTATCGCCTGATGCCAAGCCTATTGGCGGTTTCTATTGTCGCCGTTTCACTTTCCCCTTTGGCTTCACAATCCTCAGAGCCTCAGCCACTTAAATCGATTGGTATTAGTGTTGCTGATTTGGGCAATCCTTACTTTGTCCAGCTAGTGGACACGGTTTCATCAAAAGCGGAAGAGCTGGCGGGTGAGCCAGTAAAAATGCTTATTCGTTCAGATGCGTATGATTGGCAACGACAAATAAGCCAAATCAACGACTTTATTGAGCAAAAAGTTGATTTGATCATATTAACCGCTGCGGATGAATACAAGGTCGCAGCCGTCGTCGCAAAAGCTCAACGAGCTGGTATTAAAGTGATCGCGGTGGATGTGAATGCCCAAGGTGCAGACGCGACTATTACGACAGATAATGTACAGGCTGGCGCTATAGCATGTGAAAAATTGGCGGAGAAAATTGGCTACCAAGGTGACTTTGTCATTATTAATGGCGTCTTAGTATCGTCTGTTATTGAGCGAGTCGCTGGTTGTAAATCCGCATTAAATAAATACCCAGATATCACGCTGTTAAGCGATCGAATGAACGGTACAGGCAGTGTCGAGGGCGGAATGGAAGCCATGACGTATTTAATGGAAGAATACCATCACATCGATGCGGTATTTACTATTAATGATCCAACAGCATTTGGTGCTTTGCGTGCTGCTCAACAAGCGAATCGTAATGAATTCGTATTGGCGTCGATTGACGGTGCGCCATTTGCTGCCGAGATTATCAAGCAAAAAGGTAACCCTTGGATTGCTACGGCTGTCCAGCGTCCTATTCCAATGGCGGAAAAAGCCATCGAAATTGGTATGGATCTATTAAAAGGTAAAGACGTTACTCAGCGTTTTATTTTGATTCCTTCAACGTTAATTGAGAAAAACTAATCTCTATTCCATCTTGGTCTTTTATTACAAGGACGTTAAGCTAGTGGCCTTCGTGAAAGAGGCTATGAATGGACACTTCGACGTTATTCTTACAAATTTTTAATACAGTCTTCCCTTTGGCCAGCATAGTGCTGGTGGCATTTTTATATGCACGAGTTCGCCCAACTGACATGACGGTGGCGAATCGTATTAATATTAGTGTCTTTTGTCCTGCGCTGATTTTTTCAGTTATGGCGTCGAAAGATTTCCACATAGCTCAATATGTCGATCTGATTATCGCGGCCACAGTTGTTGTTTTAGGCTCAGGATTACTCGTTTGGCCTCTTTGTAAGTGGCTAAAAATCTCGCCAAAGACATTGGTTCCGCCAATGATGTTTAATAACAGTGGTAACTTAGGTATTCCATTGATTGTGTTGGCGTTTGGTGAATCCGCTTTGCCTATCGCTGTAGTGCTGTTTCTCACCGAAAACTTGCTGCATTTTACTGTTGGCATGTATTTGCTCAATCCAAAAACCAACCTCCTTAATGTGCTAAAAATGCCGATGATCATCGCGACGATACTTGGTTTAGTTTGGAGTTTACAAGGTTGGACGGTAATCCCTGCAGTGAAGGTGTCTGTGGATATGATGGGGCAAATAGCCATTCCTCTGATGCTATTTGCGCTTGGTGTTCGTATGACGAATGTGGACTTTAGTGAGTGGAAGCTTGGTGTTATCAGCGGCTTTTTATGTCCGTTAAGCGGTCTGATAATTGCTGCTATTTGGTATTATGTTGTTGGCATGTCTCCGGAAAACTTCGCCTATTTGTTGATCTTTGCCTGTTTACCGCCTGCCGTGTTGAATTACATGGTGGCGGAGTTATACCAACAAGAGCCACATAAAGTGGCGTCGATTGTGTTGATTAGTAATTTGATGAGTGTAGGTATCATCCCTTGTGTGTTGTTTTATGTTTTATAAATCCGTATTAGGAGAAAAAGCATGATGGTGCAAATTGGCTTAATCGCTTTATTGGTGGTGGCTTACATCATTGTTTCTCGCATCTTGAAATCCAGTGTCAATTTATTAGGACAAAAGAAATTTGCGAACGAAGTGCGAATAACCTACGTTTCGAAAATGCTCAACCTTGGTTTTACAGCGATTTTTGTTTTGTTGATTTGTTTGGTTCTTGGTATTGGTTATGGTCAGCTAGCGATATTCTTCTCGTCTGTGTTTGCCGTGGTGGGTGTGGCGCTGTTTGCTCAATGGTCGATTTTAAGCAACATTACTGCTAGCTTGATTATCTTCTTTGGTTTTCCTTATCGAGTGGGGGATTGGGTCAAGGTTGTAGATAAAGACGATGAGATCTTAGGGCAAGTGTTAGAAATATCGACCTTCCATGTCATTATTCATCGGTTGTCAGGCGATATAGTGACTTATCCAAACAGTTTGATTCTACAAAAAGCGGTTATACGCTTTGAAAGTCGAGAAGCAGCGCAGGCAATGAGTCAATTTACAGCATCTAGCACTTCAACTAATAAAGTTGAGGACCAAAGTGCTTCTTCTTAACGTTGAGTGAAAAACAATCAATTTTTTAAGATTTCAGATATTTGTGTCATACTAAGAGGCTTTCATCTTTAAGAAAGGAAGTCTCTTGTGAAATCCGATCCTGAGTCTTTGTTAAAAAATAATGATGCGCTTATTCATTCAGATGCGCTGAAAGTGAAATCTCATGCCCAACGCCCCCAAGAAGACTGGGTGCTTCACACCTTAATGATAGAAGGCTACGATGTGCCTTTTCGTTTCAAACGCCAAGGCAAATATCGTACCTTGCGTGGTGCTCGCGTCAATCTAACCTACTATCCAACACAAGAAATGGTCGCGGGAATTCCTGTTGAGATCATGAAGGTTGTGCGAGTAAAACGAACTTAATTAGCAAGTGCAATAACTCGCTTCTGCTTTTATTCTACATGATATGAACTTAAGATGGCGGCACCTGTCTTTATTGCAGGTTTTTAAGATTGCATATTAGGTGTAGAAAATAATGGAAATGAGTCGTTCTGGAAATTGGTTTGCCACGATGAAGCGCATTGAGCGCAGTGCGTGGTTCCAAGGTTTTATTATTAGCATCATTGTGGTTGCCGCATTAACCGTTGGCGCAAAAACCTATTCCTTACCTTATGGCATTGATAAGGCCATTAATTACCTAGACAACTTCATTACTGTCTTCTTTCTGGTTGAACTCTCCCTGCGCTTTATCGCTTGTGATGATAAGCGCCGCTTCTTTAGAGATCCTTGGAATATTTTCGATACCGTGATTGTTGTTGGTAGTTTGATGCCGATCTCCGAGACTGAGATGATTCTTGTCGCACGTTTGTTACGAGTGTTCCGAGTTTTGCGTCTGGTGTCGATCATTCCTGACCTACGTTTTTTGATTAATGCCTTGCTCAAAGCCATTCCCAAAATGGGCTACATTGCCTTGTTGATGTTTATCATCTTTTACATCTTCGCGGCGGTTGGCTCTATCTTTTTTCATCAAGTAAATGAAACGCTTTGGGGTGATATCGCTATTTCTATGCTGACATTATTCCGTGTCGCGACGTTCGAAGATTGGACGGACGTTATGTACGAAACCATGGAAGTGTATCCGTTTAGCTGGATCTTCTACATCATCTTCATTTTCTTAACCGCGTTTGTGTTTTTAAACATGATGGTGGGTGTTGTGCTGGACGTGATGACACGCGAAACGGCAATAGAAGAGCATGAGAATCAGGAAAACCATCATCAGGCTTTGGTGACGCAGATTTCAGAACTACAGGCTCAAGTAGCACGCCTCGCGGATAAAATCGATGCACAACAAAATAGAAAGGATTAACTCTACTTTTACTTTCAATTTACTTTTAAGGCGGTAAGCTGCTGGTTAATTTTTTTTAGCCTGACTCCGGTAGAGTACCGAAATCAGGCATTGTTAGCCGGTTAATAAAGTGTCCAACTTTATGGGGTCACTTCAAAGTTAGGGCGTTTTTTTCTGCCATGTCATTAGCAGCAAACCCCCAATAACAAAACTAGAACCAAACCAAAACCACACAGCTGGCATTTCGTGTAAAAACACGATTGCCAACAAAGCGGCAATAGTAGGGGTTGCCAGTCTAATTGAAGTCGTTAACATCGATGACAGACGTTGCGAGGCGATGGAATAACTTAAGGTTGGTACTATGGTTGCCATTAATCCCAGTCCAAGCATTAACAGCAAAGGTTGAGTTTGTCGTAATTCTTCAAATATTAGTATCTGCTGATTAACCACTAAGTAACTAATCATAATGAATAAACCTAGGGTAAAAGTGAGTAAGGAAACACTGATTGAAGAAGGTGGATGGTGTTTAGGGGAACGATATTGATAGGCTAAAACATAAGTTGCCATGATGGCAGCGCCTGCTAAGGCAAGTAGACAGCCGACAACATGGTATTGAAAATCGGATTGCGTTGCAAAGCTTGGTAAAAAGACCAAAATTACGCCAAATAAAGAAACCGCCGAGCCTATTTTTTCGATGAGTGGCGTATTTCGGCCAGTTAATAAATGAAACAGCAAGACAAAAACCGGTGACATGCTAATTCCCAATGACACTTCGCCCACTGGTGCTAGCTGAAATGCGATGGTGGCACATAGATAATAAGCTACCATTAGCGCAGACAGTATCCAAGTCAGCGGATGTTTAATGGCATTGGTGATATTGGCTCGGCGGTGATTGAACAGTAAGATTAGACTGATAGCAACAAATGCTACTAAAAAACGCCCTGCGACGATATTTAATGGCGGCCAGTTTGGGAAGTGACGGACAAATATGCCTGTTGACGCCCACCCTAGGGCTGCAAACCATGCGGCACTCAGACCAACTTTATCAAGCTCATTTTTTTTGGATTTTTCCATTTATATCAATACCTTAAAATAAATTTCCCGATAGATTTTGGAGCCATCCAGCAGGCCATTTAAGCGAATAAACAAGTAAATGGCAAGACGGTAATAAAAACAGTACCGCCAATCAGCGTGTTGCGCATCAATATACCCGACAACGCAATTAAGCCAACCACCGCATTGATGCCGAATGGTTGCTGGAACAGAATTAGCATAGGCACTGAGCCAATAAGCCCTAGTGGGCTGGTCAAGAACATGATGACCATTCCAGAGATCGAGCGCACCTGCAAAATGATGACGATTAGCGTAAGTGCAATCATAATCGGAAGAAGGGGTAGCATTACCGTGCTGGCCTTGCCAGCTTCCTCAATGGAGCCAGCCATTTCGATGCTATAACCGGGCGGCTGTTTGGCGATGATAGGTTGAAGCTCTTGCCACACAGCAGGCCTATCTCCTTAGTTGTTATTCTAGATTTGTGTCGATGCGCACGATCACCCGTCAGCATTTATGGTCATTTCCAGTAAGCCGAGCTCATGTCCAAAGTCTCCGGTGAAATCGACCCGCACGCGAGAACAGCTATCGTCGAGGATCTCGCTCGACAGAAAGCAAGTTACCGTATGATAGCCAATAAAAAGCCGTTCGATATAGTCGCGGATACCTGCATGACCGTGAAACCGTTGATGGATCATCGATTACAGCATTTGGGGTAAACAGGTGGAGCGTTCGTTCAACGTTAAAATATTACAGGCTCAAATTGCACGCCTCGTGGATAAAATCGACGCGCAACAAAATAGAAAGGATTAAATAACTTCTTATTTCTTAACCGTTTTTAAGCGACTCGCTGGCTAACTTTCTTTAGCCAGCGGCCGCCGAATGTGTTCAGCATCAAACCAAGCAATACAATCAAAATCCCCATCCATTGCATGGTACTAACTGTTTCAGACAAAAAGATTTCTGCTGATGTTAGGCCAACAACCGGAACGCCCAAGGTTAGCGGTGCGACAGTTGCTGCTGGATAGCGAGACAGCAAATGGCTCCATAAACCGTAGCCGATGAATGTTGCAAAGATTGACAAATAAGCCAGTGATGCAAGGGATTTGAAGTTCAAATTAACGATGTTACTCCACATAACGTCGCCGCCATCAATGAAGTAAGCACACAGAAAGAAAGGCACAGGCGGAACCCAGCTAGACCAAACAATAAGGTTGAGGTTGGCATCGTAGCCTTTTCGGCTGATGACTTTAGTAAAAATATTGCCCAACGCCCAGCTTGAGCCGGCGGCTAAGGTTAAACCAAAACCAAGTGCAGTCATGGTGGTGTCTTCATTGTCTAATCCGATGACCGCCAAGCCACCAATCGCAATACCGATAGCAAGTACTTGATAAGGGCGTACGGTTTCTTTCAACAATAAAATAGCGAACACGAGCGTAAAAATCGCCTGAGATTGCAGCACCAAAGACGCAAGTCCCGCAGGCATACCAAACGACATCGCGCTGAATAAAAACGCAAATTGCCCGAAATTCAATGACAAGGCGTAGCCAATGCACCAAAGCAGCGGTGTATTGGGGCGAGAGAAGAAGAAACAGCCAATCATACCGATGACCAGGAAGCGTAAGCCACCTAACATCATCGGTGTTAGCTCGTCCAACCCCCAACGCATGACGATAAAGTTAAAGCCCCACGCGACGATAATAATCAGCGCCAAAAACATATCTTTGCGAATCATGTTGAGTCCTTAACCGTACAATAGTGAAGCGAAAATAAGCCAATCACTTTACGTGTTTTCGATAAGTTTGCACATGGACAGATAACAAAAGAATGAAGGACACAGACCGAGAATGGTCCCTTTAATTGCAAAAGGCTCCGTATTCATTTTCCATTTCATGTATTGATAGAAGAGATAGCCCATTCTTTCACGCCGGAATATAGGCTAAATTGACAAAGTTCCGAGTAAGAAACTGAATATCACACACATTCAATTTGCCTTATAAAAATAAAGACGTCACAAGAGCATCAGTATCATGCGTATTTTAGTAGTGGAAGATGACCGTATTTTAGGCGAAGCCATTAGCCAAAGAATCAGTCGAATGGGGCATGGTCTTGATCTTGCTCAGACCGGTTTACAGGCAAATCAGATGTTGGCCTTGCAAGAATACGATCTCATGCTACTAGATCTAAATTTGCCGGATATGACAGGCAATCAAATTTTACAAACTCTGCGAAAAAAACACTCTAATACGCCTGTGATCGTACTGACTGCGCGTGATGGAATTAAAGATCGTATTGAGTTATTAGATTTAGGCGCAGATGACTATATGACTAAACCAGTGGACTTTGGTGAGCTTGAAGCTCGTTGTCGTGCCTTACTGCGTCGTAGCCAAGGACAAGCGCAAAACATCATAGAATATGGCAATGTCAGTTTAGATCTTCAAGCTTGTTCGGTGACCGTTGACGGTAATCTTATCGACCTAAAACAACGAGAGTTTCGTTTATTAGAGGTGTTTATCAGCCACACTGGGCGGGTTTTAAGCAAAGAGGCATTGATTGAACATATTTATAACTTTAATGAAAATCCAAACTCAAGTGTGATTGAAATCTACGTAGCACGCCTACGGAAATCTCTGCAAGACAGTGATATTAATATCAGAACCATTCGTGGTCTTGGTTATTTGTTGGAAAAACATCATGGCTAAGGCGACCACGTCGATTCGTCGGCAATTGATCCTAATGGTTGCGACGGTGCTGATCGTCATTAATGTTGTGGCTCTTTGGAGCGCACATATCTACGCGAATAGAGCTGCAAAAGAGTCTTATGACCGACTTTTATATGGTTCAGCTTTACAGATGGCCGAAAACATTAATATTTTGGATTCGCAGTTTTTTATCGATTTGCCCGTTTCTGCTTTTGAAACCTTGGCGTTGTCTACCTCTGATCGAGCCTTCTATTCTATTATGAATGGACAATATCAGGTGCTGACAGGTTATAAAGATCTCCCCAATATTCCGTTTACCCAGTTACTTCAGCAATCCAGCGAGAAAGAAAAGTTTATTCCTATTTATTATGAAGCCATGTATCGCGGTGAGACGGTGCGTTTTGTAGCGTTGGGAAAACGCTTGTTAGAAGCGGATAGTGTGAACGATGTTTTTATTATTGTCGGGCAAACATTGGATGCACGACGCGCAGCTGCGACTGAAATCAGCCAAATGGCATTGCAGTTTGTTACCTTATTTTTCTTTATTACCCTGCTCTTACTACTCTTTGTTATTTGGCGGGTATTGCAGCCTTTACAAGCGATCAAGCAAGCCATAACCGAACGTTCCCCTCAAGAATTATCGCCTTTAGAAGCCAATGTACCCAGCGAAATAGCGCCTTTATTAAAGAGTATTAATTACTTTATGGCTCAGTTGGATAATACATTAAGCCGTTTAAAACGCTTCACGGCAGAAGCCGCCCATCAGATACGAACACCCTTGGCTGGTCTGAATTCACAGGCGCAAAACGCTCTAGATGAAACCGATGAAGTGTTACGTCAAAAGCAACTACAACATATTTTAGAAAGCAGTAATGTATTGACCAACACTGTCAACCAACTTCTTAGTCGCGCTACGTTGACACATCGTTATCAGAGTCATCCTTTTAGTCCGGTGTCTTTGGATCATGTGACCAAAGAGACTTGTCGCGAGCTGGTGGTTTGGGCACTAGAACAACAGGTTGAAATTGAATATTTAGGAGACATCCAAGTTACTATTAACGGTGATGAATTCGCACTAAAGCAGATGCTGCAAAATATCATTGAAAATGCCATTAAATACAGTCCGAAAGGCAGCGTTGTTGAAGTTGAGCTAATGGTGATGGATGAGCTATCTGAGACTTCAGTAGTGTTACAAATTCGAGATCAAGGTATTGGCGTTCCTGACCAGGATAAAGAGCATATTTTTGAGTATTTTTATCGTAGTCCAGATAACTTTGCCTCTGGTTCTGGGATTGGTTTATCCATTGCCAAAGAAGTCGCAGAGCATCATGACGCCAGATTCCATTTAAAAGACAACCAGCCAACCGGATTGATTGTGGAAGTTATTTTTCCCCAACGAAAAGGACTTTCTTATGAAAGTTAGTTACGTGCTGGGACTTTGTTTAATCTTGGTTAGTCGTATGGTATTCGCTGATGCGGTGCAACAAACTACATATATTACTTTTCCAAGTTTGAATAAACCGCCAAAGTATCAAGAAGATGTACTGGCTATTTATGGCGCTATAAATCATCAGGCGATCTCGCCTTTGTTTAAGGCATATCAAGAAAAATACCCAAATGTAGCAATTCATTACACCGAATCGAATACTCGTCATTTATACGAGCAATTTATCTCGCAGCCTAATGTTAGGCCGGATGTGATGCTTAGTCCTGCGATGGACCTTCAATTTAAATTGGCGAACGATGGTTACGCATTGGCTTATGATTCGCCAGAGCTTAGTAATGTCCCCAAGGATTCACATTGGCGAAATGAGCTGTTTGGGTTTACCTACGAACCTATCGTAACGGCGCTAAATAGCGATATTTTGGCTGGAGAGGCTTTGCCGCTGAGTCGCGAGCAGTTATTGAATTTGATCCGCAGTAAGAATCACCTTTTAGACGACAAAATTGGCTTATTTGATATTCAGCAGTCAGGTTTAGGCTATTTGGCATGGGCCTATGATGGACAACAATCTCGCAGTTATGGGCGGTTATTAGAAGCTTTTGGTACGCATCAAGCTCGGCTTTATACAGATACTTCGTCGATGCTTAATGCGCTATTAAAAGGTCAGATATTTATCGCCTATAATCTTGTTGGTGCTTATTCATATCAGTGGTCACAAAAGTATGCATGGATAAAAACCATCATGCCGACGGATTATACGACAATCATTATGCGCACGGCGTTTATTCCTCGTGATGCTCAACAGCCGACATTAGCGAAGCGTTTTATCGATCTTTTATTGTCCCCTGAAGGGCAGCATATTCTTGCGAATCAATCTGGGATTACGCCAATTAGTACCAAGGTAAAAGGTCCATATAGTCGTGATGAGTTGAGTAAGTTACCGCATGGGATTTTTCGCCCAATTCCTCTAGGCCTTGAACTACTGATTCAAACAGATGATGCCAAAAAACAGCTCATTTATCATGAGTGGGATAATGCTATGTTTACTGTTCCTAACGATTCTTCGGCATTACCGTAGATTTAATTTTTATGGGTTATTAAAGGCCCATGAAAGGTTCATGAAAGGTTTCCTCGCTAAAGTGTTCTAGGCAATAACAAAACAAAAATAAGTTGGAGAATACTATGTTTAAAAAACTGCTTATAGCGAGCGCTTTGTGTGCGACCTTAGTAAATAGCCCTTTACAAGCTGCTGAGCGCGTATCCATTGGTACCGGCGGAACTGGTGGTTTATTTTATGTGATTGGCGCGGGCATTTCTGAAACACTTAACAAATATATGGAAAATACCACGGCACGAGCTGAAGTAACTGGTGCGTCCGTTGAAAACAATCACCGTGTGGCAGCAGGTCAAATGACACTCGGCCTTTCATCATCTTCTACACTGTTTGAAGCTAAGAATGGCGAAGGCCCATTTAAAGTAAGTGGGCCATTGGATGTTGCCGGTATTGCCTATTTATATCCAGCCGTATTGCAAGTTGCGACGATTTCCGGAAATGGAGTTGACTCTTTTGAACAGTTAAAAGGTAAACGCGTTAGCATGGGGCCTCCGGGCAGCAATGCTGCAGTGTTGGCAACTCGCTTGTTGCAAGAATACGGTGTCTTTGACGATATCACACCACGTTTTCTTTCATACAATGAAGGTGTAAAAGCACTGGTGAACGGTCAAGTTGACGCTACTGTGGTTTTGGCTGGTGCACCAACTTCTTCTTTGATTGATCTAGATTCACAGACAGATATGAAGCTTTTGTCTGCCAGTATTGAAAAACTAGATAGTTTGATTCAAAAGTATCCTTTCTACCAAGCTTTCTCTTTGCCAGCAGGCACTTATCCAGATCAGAACAAACAAGTCTTGATGATTAACGATCCAGCGATTTTGTTTACGAGCGGTAAAGAAGATCAGAGCAAAATTTATAACATCACCAAAACTATTTTTTCTCATCTAGATGAACTAGGTCAAATTCACCCGCAGGCAAAAGCAATTTCGTTAGAAACGGCGAAACGTACTCCTATTGCTTTGCACCCAGGTGCGAAAAAATATTATGACGAAGTAAACGGAAAATAGGAGCGTCATTATGTTGAACTCAGGTTCCAGCAATGGCTTTCAAAGCTTGCTCCTTGAATCAAAATTCGCTGGTAGCAAGGAACGTCTAGCAGTCTCTTTATTGTTTAGTGTGATCGCCGCTGGAATCGCCGGTCTTGTACTTTATGGCGCGTATTATGGCGGCATTACCGCGTTGTTATTGAGATCGTCGTTTTTCTCTTTAGTCGCGGCGGCTGCCATGCTGTTTTATGCGCTTAGATACAAAAGTGTTGCGGGTCGTGGAGCGTTTTATCTATTGGCTCTATTGGCGTTAATTCCGGGACCTTATTTGTGGCATTACTATATTGATATTGTCATGCGTGGCGCTATGTCGGTTGAGCAAGATAGGTTGATCTTTATTGCTCTCATTGTGGTGGTGTTTGTCTTTGTTCGTATCGCGGTAGGCTGGGCATTGATTACCCTAATGACCCTCGCTTTCCTTTACGCGTACTTTGGCTATTTGATCCCCGGTAAATATGGTCACGGTGGTTATGACATTAGTCGTTTTACCTCAACCCTGATGTTATCGACTGAAGGGGTTTATGGTGTGCCAATGGGCGTCGCCGTTGAGTATATTTTCCTATTTGGTTTGTTTGGTGCCATCTTAACTAAGATTGGCACTGGTGAGGTTTTTGTTGATTTAGCCCGTGGTTTGACAGGGCGTGTGCAAGGTGGTCCTGGATTGTCTGCTGCTTTGTCTAGTGCATTGCTTGGTTCGCTTAACGGTAGTGCCGTCGCGAACGTAGTGACCACAGGTACCTTTACCATTCCATTAATGAAGCGTGTCGGCTACAGCGCGAAATTGGCTGGTGCGATTGAAGCCGCTGCGTCTTCGGCTGGGCAAATTATGCCGCCGGTTATGGGGGCTGCTGCTTTCTTGATGGCGGAAATGATTGGGATTCCTTATGCCGAAGTTGCAATGGCGGCCTTGGTTCCTGCACTTTTGTATATTTTAGCCTTGATGATTTCGGTTCGCCTTGAGGCAGGACGTCTTAACTTAGCAAGAGACACAGAAGCAGGCTTACAGCTGTTACTAAGAACTCTTAGAACGAAGAGCTATCTTCTGCTTCCATTGGTGGTTTTGATCGGCTTGATGATCTCAGGTAAGTCTCCAACTCAAGCAGCCGTTATGGGGATTCTGTCTGGTTTGCTAGTTTGTCCTTGGAAAAAAGCTACTCGCATAAATGCGCTAGATCTCATCGCTGCTTGTAAAGAGACATTGTCTTCAACTTTGCCAATCGTTGCTGCCGTGGCTGCAGCAGGCGTGATTATCGGGATATTGAATCTTACCGGTATGGGCTTGATGTTGTCAGGTTTGATCATTGAACTAGGCGACGGCAATTTGTGGGCTGTCTTGTTGCTCACTGCGTTGGCGTCTTTTGTCTTAGGAATGGGATTACCGACATCGGCAGCGTATTTATTGCTCGCGGTATTGGTTGCTCCGGCGATGACTCAGTTAGGTATGGAAACCTTGTCTGCGCATATGTTCATTTTCTACTTTGGTTTGGTGTCAGCTATTACTCCTCCTGTCGCATTGGCTGCTTACGCTGCTTCTACTATTTCAGGAGCTGATCCTAATGAGACGGCGATTGAGTCTATGCGTTTGGGTTTTGTAAAACTCTTAGTGCCGTTCTTGTTCGTCACTATGCCGGGGGTTTTGTTGATCGGAACAACTGCTAGTGTCATCGCAGCGATCTCGTTTGCGACTTTGGCAACCTCATCAATGAGTATCGGCTTTTCTGGCTGGTTACGTGAGAACTTATCTTGGCCTATTCGGTTAGCCTATGTGGTCGCAGCTGTATTAATTGCATGGCCTGCAGCGGCAACGGACACGTCTATTGCTGTGTTGGGCGCTCGCGTTATCGGTATTGTGTTATTTGCAGTGTTGCTGTTCAAAGCAAGCATTCAAACAAAGCCCAATACCATGAAAGCTGAAGCTTAATAGTCTAGGATACTAAACAACCAATACTGAAAAAGCGCATATTTCTATAAATGAAATGTGCGCTTTTTTATCAATTTTCTTGGTAACTATGCCTTTTTAAGGTAACCCAGTCATCAGCAGCTTAATGCCGTAAGACGCAGTTAATACTGCAATAAAACCGACACCGTATAAGAGCAAAAACCATTGCCACGATTTGAGTTTGGCGGCTTTTTCTTTCAGGCTTTTCAACGGCATTAGTAGCCCTCCTGATAATCTTCCACCTTACCAGCAAAAACGCGATAGCCCCATAAAGTGTAGGCACAAATCAAAGGTACGAAGATGCAAATACCTGGTAGCAAGAAGAGCAAACTGCTGTCTGGCGATGCGGCTTCCATAAAGGTTAATTGTCTTGGTATCAGATATGGAAACAAACCGACGACAAGACCAGCGAAGCCCAGTAAGAAGAGCGTTGCGGCATACCAAAAAGGTCGACCTTCATGATGAACGGTTCCTGTAGCGTGACTGTTTAGATCTCTCCAAGCCAACACCGCGACCACCAAGGTGATGATAGGTAAGGGTGATAACCACAAGAAATTTAAGCCAGAGAACCAACGCTGACGAATGTCTACTTGGTTTGCCACTGTCCACAAGCTCACGATGACCATGGCTAAGATGGTGATCAGCAAGAGGCGTTTGCCTAACTTAGCTGCGTGATCTTGAATACGTCCACGACTTTTCATAAACAAATAGCAAGCGGCCAATAGAGCATAACCAGCCATTACGGCAAAGCCAGTTAATATAGAAAAAGGTGTTAGCCAATGTAGGCTGGATAAGCTGTCGACACCGACTGGCACGCCTTGAACGATTGAGCCTAGCAACATGCCTTGGCAAAATGCCGCGATGGCAGACCCTGCACTAAAAGCGAAATCCCAATAAGGCCGAGACGTATCGGACTTAAAGCGATACTCGAACGCCACGCCACGAAAGATCAAAGCAAACAGCATGAGCATGATGGGCAGATAAAAGGTTGAGGTAATGCCAGCATAAGCGGCTGGAAACGCCGCAAACAACACCACACCACCAAAGACTAACCAAGTTTCGTTACCATCCCATACGTGTGAAATAGAGCGCATTAAATGATCACGCTCGCCTTCTTGGTTAAACCAAGGGTAGAGAATGCCAATCCCTAGGTCGAAGCCATCAAGTAACACGTACATAAAGATGGCAAAGCCTAAGACAAGGAAGTAGAAAAGAGCCAAATCCATCATTTATCTCCTTGTTCTATTGTTGGTTGATCTTTTGTTTTCAGATCTGTCGATTGCTGTTCTTTCGTTTTCAGCGACTTGACCCAAGCCAATGCGTAGCCTGGTGCTTTCATACCAATCAGTTGCTGTTCTAATGTTTCCATTGATGGCGGCCCTTTCTTAATCAGCTTGCGCATGAAGTAGAGGTAAACGCCAATCAGCAAACTATAAATGATCACAAACATGGTTAAGGTAAACAGCACACGTTCTGGAGGAAGTGGCGATACAATCTCGGATGTTCTAACAAGGTTGTAGACAATCCAAGGCTGACGACCAATTTCGACCACATACCAACCTGCCAGTACTGCAATGACACCCATAGGGGTAAATAATGTTACGAGAGACAGGAAGGCTTTGTTTTCATATAAGCGGCCTTTACGGCGTAACAAGAGCGCTAGTGCCGCGATACCCATCATGCCAAACCCAATACCCACCATGACACGGAAAGACCAAAACACTAACGGTACATTCGGTCTGTCTTCTGGTGGTACGGCTTTTAAGCCTTGCACAGCGCCATCCCAAGAGTGAGTCAGGATCAAGCTACCTAGGTTTGGAATACCGACTTCATAATCGTTCGACTCGGTTTGCATATTCGGCATAGCGAATAATAATAACGGAACGTTTTCTTCTTCCGCTGGCCAAATGCCTTCCATCGCCGCTAATTTGGTTGGCTGATGTTCTCTTACGTTCAAACCATGCATATCACCAATCCATGCTTGTAGTGGTGTTAGCACCAAGGCAAACCACATGCACATGGACAAGCCTTTTTTCGCAAAAGGAATGTTTTTCTTTTTCAATAAGTAATAAGCGCTGATACCAGCGACCACGAAAGTCGCGGTAATTAATGACGCAACTACCATGTGAGTAAGGCGATACGGCATAGATGGGTTGAAGATCACTTCCATCCAGCTTTCGACTTCAAACTTACCATCAATGATCTTGTAGCCTGTTGGTGTTTGCATCCAAGAGTTAGCCACAATGATCCAAAACGCTGAAATCCAAGTACCTATCATAACGGTGAGCGTCGCGAAGAAATGCAGCTTGCGACCAACACGTTGCCAACCGAACAGCATGACGCCAAGAAAACCGGCTTCCATAAAGAAAGCGGTCAGTACTTCGTAGGCCATCAATGGCCCAAGCACCGCGCCGGTAATCTCCGAGAATTTGGAGAAGTTGGTACCAAATTCATAGGACAAGACGATGCCAGAAACCACGCCCATGCCGAATGTAATCGCAAAGGGTTTGATCCAAAATTTGGCCAGCTGCAAATAGTAAGGGTTGTGTGTTTTGAGCCATAAGCCTTCCCATATGGCAATTAGCGTCGCCAAACCAATGGTGATGCTGGGGAAAATAATGTGAAAGCTCACAGTAAAAGCAAACTGTATGCGAGATAAGATGGCGACGTCGAGGTCCATAATGGCTCCCTTGGGAATCAATAAGCGTTAAGATATATATAGAGAAGGTTAGGCGTTTCTCTTAACTCTTAGCGTACGCATTTGCTGCAAAGCCAGAGGTAGCAGCGCTAAGCCTACAATGCTAAAAAGCGCGATGATTTCGGTCATTAAAAAGCCAGTGTTCATGATGCTTGTCCTATAAGTTGATAATAGTTTGATATGGATCAAAGATTGCTTTTAGTAGAGCAAAGGACAGGCCAACTATTAATGGAATTTATGCCTTTGATTTTAAAGGAAAAATTTATATCTTTGCTTGAGGTGTAAAAAAGGTTTACGATTTTCTCACTTATAGGTGTAAACGAGGTTTACGATTTTGACGCTTTCATTGATGTTTGAAGTTGCCATGCTGGTGACCAGTGTGTGCGGCGTATTGGTAGCTGTTTGGTTATTGTGGCGAGCGCGAAAGCAAAGCGATCTGCAAGCCTTGGCAGGTTTCGCCATCATGATGGCGATTTGGTGCTTCGGGCATGTGGTTTTGTTCCAAGGCTACGAGCAAATTGGTATTCATATCATTCTTGCTAACCCGTTGATGCCGACCTTCTTCTTACACTTTGCGATTCGTTTTGTGAACTCTGGCTCGGTTAAAGAGCCGATGCTAGAACGCTTATATCAAGCGGTGCCTTGGTTTTACCTGACCAGTTTTGTAGTGGTTTTACAGAGTTGGTGGATTGGTGCGGGCGATGCGATTAGTACGTTAGACACGCGTTCATTTTTTATCTTTACCGAGGCGGGGACATGGAATCTCGCCTATACGGTGTTGATCGGCATGCTGGCTCATGGCGTGCTGTTATTTGGTTGGTATCGACATTCTGGTAACAAGAAACGCTCCATTCTCGCCATGTTTGGTGTCGGGGCTTGGGGTTTGTTATTGGCGACCAGCTTTGTGTTTCCTTCCTTTGGTATTAGTTGGTTTCCTTATCCTATGTTACTGCTGCCAACTTATTTGCTGTTGTTGGTCTACGCGGTGGTGCGCTATCAGATTTTATCGGTGAATGCGTTCGCCAATCGGGCCTTACTTTGGGTTGCCATGATGCTGGTGATTCTCTGTGTTATCGCAGTGATCAGCGTTGTGTCTGGACGCATAGGTTTACAGGCGTTAGCAAATGTTCCCAGTTGGCAGCTTTGGTTGTATTCCTTGTTTATCTTGGTCGTCGCAGCTGTCATTTATCAGCCTTTGAGTCGCTTGGTGTCACGTCTTATTTATCCCGGAGCCTCCTTGAATGAAGCTGTGTTGGATACGTGGTCAACGCAATTAAAAGAAGCGCAAGATTGGCCGCAACTGATTGCTGTTGGTGAACGCTTACTTTCGATACAGATTAGACGTAGCGTGGCAATACAACTACAAAGTTCTGCTTATCCCGTTAAGGAACAGAATGACGCCTTGGCAATTCGAGTATCTCGATCAGATTCTGATTGGCACTTTGTTTTGATCGGTTGGGAAGATGCTAGTCCTGGTATGCGTTTAACAGCGGAAGTGTTTGCTTCCTTGTTCTCGACCAGCTGTGGTTTGCTTGAAAGGTCGTTGGCCTTGGCGGTAGCGGAACGAAAACGCATGGACGAACAGCATTTGGTTGAGCTGGGCAGTTTGTCTGCGGCCATGGCTCACGAGTTGCGTAATCCTCTGAACATTATTTCTATGGCCGCCTATGATGCACCAGCCGAGACGCGTCAGCATATTCAGACTCAGCTAAAACGTGCGGATCGTTTGGTGAGCGATATGTTGGTCTATTCCGGTGGCTTGACGTTGCAAGTTGTCGCCACGCCGTTGCGATCTTTAATAGCGAGTATTCTGGCGCAAGCTCAGCTAGAAGGAGTGGCGTTTGAGCTTGATATCGATGAAACGATAGAACTGGATGCAGACCCACAACGATTACAACAGGTGTTTATTAATCTGATCGATAACGCCGTATCTTTTTTGCGCAATATGCCAGATGGAAAGTTATCCATTGAAGCCAAAGAACAATATCAACAGATAGTCATCCAAGTGCATAACAATGGGCCCGCTATCGATGCAAGCTTACAAGGCGAAGCCTTGTTTCAACCCTTTGTGACTAAGCGAGCAGGCGGCAGTGGTCTTGGTTTAGCAATAGTACGCCGTATTGTTGATGCTCATGGCGGGAAGATTAGACACCGTTCTGATTCGGCTTGGCCGGTGACCTTCGAGCTTATTTTACCTCGCCACTTTTCTGGCGCTGCGATTTCAAATAGAGAATTTCATGACACAAAATAAAATATTACTGGTTGACGACGAACCAGCTTTTCGTGAACTGGCTAGCCGCTGGTTAGCGAATCAAGATTATCATGTCAAAACAGCAGGTAGCCTAGACGAAGCGCGGAAAGCATTGGCGTCGTTTGATGCGGATTTGGTGTTATTAGACTTGTCCATGCCGCCGCATTTCGACCCGCAAGTAACCTTGGATGCTATGGACGATTTTGCTGGTCGTCCGGTGATTATTATTACTGGTCATGCGGATCGGGATTTGGCACTTAAAGCCATTGAACTTGGCGCATGGGATTTTATTGCTAAGCCGATTGATCCAGATATGTTAGCGGTTGTGGTGCGTCGAGCAATCACCAAAACCACCTTAGAGCGAGAATTAACTCAGCTAAAGCAAGTTAGTAATTCCTCCCAAGGTGCGTCTGCGTATATCGGTCATTCGATGAGTTCGCAAAAGGTCAGGGCGCTGGTGGAGCGAATCGCACCGACGGATGTACGGGTCTTGGTTACTGGCCCATCGGGAACCGGCAAAGAAGTCATTTCGCGCACCTTGCACGACTTGAGTCATCGCGCTGCCAAGCCGTTTGTTTCTGTGCATTGCGGCGCTATTCCGGCGGATTTATTGGAAAGCGAGTTGTTTGGTTACGTGAAAGGCGCTTTTACTGGGGCGGAAAAAGACAAAATTGGTCTATTAAGTTTAGCCGATGGCGGCACCTTGTTCTTGGATGAAATCGGCGAAATGCCATTAGCCATGCAGGTCAAGTTGCTGCGGGTGTTGCAGGAAGGCACCTTCTTTCCTGTGGGAGGACGAGAGCAGAAGCACATCGACATTCGAGTGATTTCCGCAACCAACGCCGACTTACTTGAAAAAGTCCGAGAAGGTAGCTTCCGAGAAGATCTGTATTATCGAATTAAGGGCGTGAACATTGAAACGCAATCCCTTGCTGAACGGCTAGAAGACGTCCCCGTATTGCTACAGTCATTTCTACAGCGTTTGCAAAGTCAGCAAACTAAGCAATTACAGCTCAGTCCTGAAGCCGTGCAATGGTTCCGAGATCAGTCATGGCCGGGTAACGTGCGTGAATTGAAAAACGCCCTAGAAAGCGTCGCATCTATTTGCCCACAAGGTCGAATCACCATGGAAGATATCCAGCTGTTATATCCAAGTGGCGAACCTGTTCGTCAAACTATGGCAAGCTTACCAATGAGCGACGCCTCATTAGACGAACAAGTTCGAGACCTTGAAATTCGATTAATTAACCAAGCCTTAGAAAAAAGCCAAGGCAACCGCACCCAAGCCGCCAAACAACTGGGTATTTCTCGGCAAGGGCTGATTAAAAAAATTGAGAGATATGGCTTGTGAGGCCTCAAAGATGAATTTTGTTTTTCGTGATGACTATCAATGTTTTCGATTATTAATAGCTTTGTTATTTATAGTAAGAAAATTGTTTTGTTTTTGTCATTAACTGCGGTGTAGTATCTGACGATAAATTTACAATAAGAAAGAATAATAAGGATGTTATTATGAAGTGGCAAAGTCTATCCATTAGAAGTCGCATGTTCTCTGTTCTTGCTGTGTTGCTTGTTGCCAGCACAGTTGTCTCAGTCAGTACTCAGGCTCTTTCCACGCTGGACACAGAGCTAGAGCAGTTAAAAAAAGAAGTTTTACCAACCCATCTCAGTAATCTAGCCTCGCAAATCAGTACAGAAATTACCCCTTTAATTACAGCATCTCATCTCATGACAAACGACAACTTCGTTGAAGATTGGGTTCGTAATGGTGCAGCTGATAATCAGCTTTCTTTCATCGAAAACAAATTGAAATCCGTTAAGGAAATCGCGGGCAGTGATTCGACCTTTTATGTTGTAAATGGTGAAAATGGGCTGGAATATTTTGGTTATGAAAAAGCGTTTTTTAAAACCTTGTTAAAAGACTATCCCTACAAAGAGTTCTATCCGAATTTTTTGGCCACAGGTCACGATTATGAGCTAAATTTACAGTACGAGCATCAAATGCTGTTTATTAACTATCGTAGTGATGCAGTGGATCCGAATACCAATAAACCTTTTTCGGTAGCGGGCTTAGGGATTAAAGCCGATAAGCTTATTAATATGATTAAGAAGCTAAATGTTGGTCAGCAAGGTCGTGCCATGTTGGTAACAAGTGATGGCGTGATTCAAGCAAAAGGTGATTCTGCATTTATGGAGATAGTCGATAAAAGCCATATTTCTAGCTTGCTTAACAATAAAACCGACGTTGTCATTGATGATATAACGATTAATGGGCAGGTTTATTACCTTGGCTCATTGTGGGTGCCAGTGTTAGATAGATTTATCATGCTAGCCGTGCCGAAACAGCAAATTATGACGCCGATTTATACGCAGTTACAGAATGCGTTTCTCTACTCTATCGTTTTTATTTTAATTTCTCTGCTCATTCTTCATTTTGTGATTGGCTCTCTGACTCGTCCTATTGTCGCTATTGGCAAGGACGTTCGTTATGTATCGGATAATTTGGATCTCAACTATCAAATTAAGAGCTCTGATAAGGCTGAAATAGGTGCATTAGCCGATGCGATTAACTCCTTGCTACTGACATTAAAAGGCTCTCTGATTACCGTGAATGATGCGGTTAAGACAACTGATAGCGCGATTGAAGGCTTGAATCAGCAAGTGGACGAGCTTTCCCAGGCCTCTGAGGCGGAGAAGCAATCGGTAGAGCAGATCTTTATCTCTACTCAAGATATTACTGAGCAAAGCGCTCAGGTAAAAGATTTGGCAACAAGAGCGGGAGAAATGTCGGATCTGAGTAATGCCGAACTTCAGCAAGCCAACAAAGAAGTTCAGAGTAGCTTAGTTTTCTTAGAAGCTTTAGAAGTCGATATGATGCAAAGCAAAACGAGCCTAACTGAGCTAAACGGAAATATTGAGAAGATTGTTTCAGTATTGAATGTTATTAGTTCCATATCAGAACAAACTAATTTATTAGCTCTAAATGCTGCCATAGAAGCCGCTCGTGCAGGCGAACATGGCCGAGGCTTTGCCGTTGTATCTGATGAGGTTCGCATGCTTTCCCAGCGTACGAGCGAATCGACTAATGAAATTCAAAGCATTATTTCGCAGTTGCGAGCCGCATCGACTCAAGTCACCTCACAAATGGACGTGGCATGTGAAAAAAGCATTCAGACGTTAGGCAGTCAAAAATTGGTATCGGAAAAAGTCATCGCGCTTGATGCATTTTTGCAGCAACTGTTTGATATGAACGAGCAAGTGGCTGAACGTGCCGGAATCCAGAATGCTTCCGTTGAGGATATCAATCAGCATCTCTCTATGTTGGCTGCACAAAGTGAGCAGACAGTAGAATTGTTCCATCAAAGTCGAGCGGCAACTAATGCCATTGGCGATGAAATGAGACATCTGAAAGATAAAGTAGAGCTGTTCAAAGTAACGTGATGCAAGCTAACAATTGGAACCAAGCTTAGGTGATTTGGCTTGGTTCCAATTTACTTGTACGTGGCGCTAGCTTTGGTTTTTAAGTGATTTGGTGAGGTGAGTTAAAAAATACCTTACGATAGCGGGTAACTTTCTTCTCGACATAATTTGCACCTGCAGGCTGCGTTGAGCTAACGATGGTTCGCGCATTGGCCGAATAACTAGACCATCTCGTTTTGCCCGTCTCGCAACCGTTAACTCCCCACAAAGGGATATGGCGTTTTCACTTTCGCTCGCAAAGGTATAAATAGAACCCGCAGAGTCGCTAGACAAGGCTGGGATGATTTGTACACCTTCAATATGACAAGCTATATCAAATAAATAACTGAGTGTTGTTCCTGATCCGGATGTGGCAATAGGGTATTCGGTTAAATCCCTTACGCTAATGTCTTGCTGGCTGGCTAGCGGGTGATTTTTGGATAATAAGGCGACGATCGGAGAAGGCACTTGCAGCGACACTTCAACGCCTTGCTCTGGTTGCAAATTGAAGGTGAACGCAGCATCTACTCTGCCTTCTCTAACCAGTTGAGTTGCTCTGCTTGAGTCGACAACTTGTAGTGAAAAGCGAGCACTTGGGTATTCCAAGCGGAATTTTGCGATTACATGTGGGAGAAAGTCCCAAGCCATGCCTTCCGGGCAAGCCAGAGCGATAGATTGCTGCTGAATATTACTGATGCCCTTCATTTCCGACATCACGTTTTTAAATTCCAACGTATTACGCAGCGAATAGGTATAAAGAATATCGCCTGCTGGTGTTAGAGACATACCTCTGGCTTTGCGTTCGAACAACGTTAGCTGAAGTTTTTCCTCTAACTGGGTTATTTGTCGACTGATAGCCGAAACCGCGACATGGAGTTCTTCCGAAGCGGCAGACAAAGAGCCTGTTTTCGCAACAGCATGAAAGTATTTTAACGAGATATCATTCATAAGCTTTCTATTTTATAGAAGGTTTTATTGTGTAATTGATAATTGTTGTAAAGCTTATTACATCTTAAGCTAAATGCCATAATAAATTCGCGTATTTTGGAGAGATCATGTCCCAAGCAACGAGCCAGAGTGGCCGTCAAGCAGCCTTACAACAGGCCGTTTCGACCATTAAGAACGGTCAGTTTATCGAAACTCTAACGCGTCGCGTGGCGTTTGCTAGCGAAAGTCAAAACCCAAGCGCCAGTGATGAACTAATGAAGTATCTAACCGATGAAATTCAGCCAACGTTAGTTAAGCTGGGTTTTGAATGTGAGATATTTGCAAATCCGATGGCGTCTTGCCCGCCGTTATTAATTGCAAAACGCATTGAAGATGAATCTTTACCGACACTATTAACTTATGGTCATGGTGATGTCACCAATGGGCAAGCTGAATTATGGCAAGAAGGTACTCATCCTTGGGAATTGTCTCAGATTGGCGAGAAAATCTTTGGCCGTGGTACCGCAGATAACAAAGGGCAGCACACGATTAACCTGCTAGCGCTAGAATCGGTATTAAACGCTCGTGAGGGGAAACTGGGTTACAACGTTAAGATCTTATTCGAGATGAGTGAAGAAGTTGGCTCTAAAGGGTTAGAGCTTTTTTGTCACGAGCAAAAAGAATCGTTAAAAGCTGATTTGTTTTTAGCGTCTGATGGTCCTAGATTAAATGCTCAAACGCCGACTATTTTTTTAGGCTCTCGCGGCGTTTGCCAGTTTCGCTTGCGTTGTGAAACCGGCAACGGTGTACGCCATTCTGGCAACTGGGGGGGAGTTATCACTAATCCAGTGACTCGCTTACAACATGCTCTTTCTAGCTTGACGACAGCCGATGGGCGAATCACTGCTGAGTGCTTACGTGCGCCTTTGCCAAGTGGTTTGACTGCTGAAATGATGCGTGAATTAACGGTTGGTGGTTATGCTGGTGATCCAACATTGAATGACCAATGGGGCGAGAAAGAGCTTACCGCTGGCGAGCGATTGTTTGGTTGTAATACCCTCGAAGTAATCGCTCTTGGTGCAGGAGATATTCAAAAGCCTATTGGTGCGATCCCTGATGTTGCTGAAGCAGTATGTCACTTGCGTATTGTGCCGGGAACAGACTGGCATAATCTGGTTGCTAACCTGTCAGCCTTTTTAGAAGAGAAAGGTTTAGGTGATGTTAAGGTGATTTTTGAGGGTGGTTACAGTGCGACGCGTTTAGACCCGACTCATCCTTGGGTTGGATTTGTTAAGCGTTCTATGGAAACCTCGTTAGAGCAAACGGTGACCGTTCTACCTAATTTAGGTGGTACTATTCCAAATCATTGTTTCGCAGATGTGTTGGCGCTGCCTACGGTATGGATGCCACATTCTTATCCATCCTGTAAACAGCACGCGCCTGATGAGCATCTTCTTGAAAGCGTAGTGGAGCAAGGACTTCTGGCTGCTGCTGGTTTGCTTTGGGATCTAGGTGAACATTGGCCTGAATAATGGCGCGGTTTTTTACGTCTAAAACGGTGGCCCAATGAGGCCACCGTTTTTCTTTGTATTGGTCCAAGATGACCTAATTTTTTGTGAATAAACTCTATGATGGATTTTCTTTTGTACCTAGTGTTGGGTGCCTGCTCTGGACTATTGGCAGGACTGTTTGGTATCGGCGGTGGACTGATTATTGTGCCTGTGCTGGTATTTAGTTTTACCTTACAAGGCATCTCGACTGAGATTTTGACGCATCTTGCAGTAGGAACATCACTCAGTGCCATTTTCTTTACCTCGATTAATTCTGTGATGGCGCACCATAAAAAAGGCGCGGTAGAGTGGCGAATGGTTATCTGGCTTGGCGCTGGGATTTTGTTTGGTAGCGCGTTGGGTGGTGTGACTGCGTCTTATATTCCAGGTGCGAATCTGCAGCAAATTATCGGTGTGTTTTCCTTGCTGATGTCATTGCAAATGGCGGTGAATTGGCACCCTAAAGGCCAAGGCTCTGGCTTAACGAAACCGCTGATGTCTGTGGCTGGCGTAGTCATTGGTTGGGTGTCGGCAATCTTTGGCATTGGTGGTGGATCTTTGATGGTGCCATTTTTATCTTGGAAGGGAATTGATATCAAAAAAGCGGTAGCGACCTCAGCGGCGTGCGGATTACCTATTGCTTTGTCAGGTACTATTTCCTTTATGGTTATCGGTTGGAGTCACTTAGATTTACCACCTAACAGTATTGGTTTTGTGTATTTACCTGCGTTAGCAGGTATCGCCTTGATGAGCATGTTTTCTGCTCGTTTTGGCGCTCAACTAGCACACCGTTTGAACCCCATAATGTTAAGACGACTATTTGCTTTGCTGCTGTTTGTTGTGGGAGTGAACTTCTTAGTTTGATGGCATCGATGAAAATTTAAGATAAAAAAACAACGCCGCGTAAAGCGGCGTTTTGATATGGTCAGATAAGCTCTTTTATTAGTTGATCTTGAAGTGCCTACGGATTCCAAACAGGGCGAGCAAGCTGATCAAACTGGTCAGCAATAGGTAATAACTTGGAGCCAATTGATCACCTGTAGCGCTGATGGTCCAGACTAATAGGAACGGGGTGAAGCTACCAAACAATGTCGTACTGATGTTGTAGCTTAGCGCCATCCCCGTAGCTCGAACACGAGTAGGGAACATTTCAGACATCAGTGCCGGCAAACCACCAAAATACATGGATTTTAATACGCTCAACCAAAATAGAACGCTGGCAAGCATGATTAATGTCGGGTGGTGAGACAATATGAAAAAGGCGGGCCAAACTGTAATGAAGAAAAGTACGCCAGCGGCGATCATTAAACGAGTGCGACCAATACGGTCGGATAAAATCCCAACAAACGGTGTTAATAACATTAGCACCGTGTAGCTGATTAGAGTGCCGCCGTAACCAATGGAGTTACTTAAGCCTAGATATTTTGTGGCATAAGTTGGCATGAAAATAATTGAATAGGTTACTGATGTAGACAGTATCATGGCGCCGATATTGAACAGGATGCCGAGTTTGTTATTCGCAAACAATTCTACTAATGGCACTTTCTCTTCTTTCGATTCGGTAAATTCCCCCGTCTCTTCAATGTGTCGACGGATATATAAACCCACAGGACCAATCAATAGACCGAAGATGAAAGGAATGCGCCAGCCCCAGCTTTCTAGCTGATCCGTGGTTAATGTGGTCGTCAGTAATAACCCAAATCCTGCCCCTAATAAACCACTTAGTCCTTGGCTTGCAAACATGAAGCTAGAGATAAAGCCTTTACGTTCTGGGTGATGTTCAACCAGCATCGCAGTGGCGCTACCAAATTCTCCGCCAGCAGAAAAACCTTGTAACAGTCGAGCTAGCAAAATCCCTAACGGCGCTAGTAAACCGATGGTTTCGTAGGTTGGCATTGCCGCAATCAGAAAGGTCCCCGCCATCATTAGCCAAATCGTTAGTAGCATTGCCGCTTTACGGCCTATTTTGTCCGCGTAGCTGCCGATAACGATCGCGCCAATCGGACGAATAAGATATGACATCGCGAAAGTGAAGAGCGCGAGCATAAGTGACAGCGTTTCATTATCAGTAGGGAAGAACAATTTTGAAATAGTACGAGCAAAGAAGGCGTAGACGATTAAGTCAAACCATTCCAATGCGTTGCCAATAGAGGAGGCAACAATGAGCTTTAGTAATTTTTTATCTGCTAGTTTTTTTGTGGAGGCTGTAGTGCTCTCCATCTTATAAGTGTCCGACATTTAATGTGGCTCCGTTGTATTTTTTATCTTGCTAGTAACTCTCCAATCGATACTAGGGAATGATGAGATTTTGCACAATTATTCATTTATTAAAACTTCTTTGCTTTTTTTAGAAAGCTCGGGGTGTCCGTTTTGGGGCGAGGATGGGGTATAGGCGTTTTTTTAAAGAGAGTTTTGGTGGATTTATGTTTTGCGCTGGTATTAGGTTCTTATAAGAAGGAAGCCAATATTTTGGCTATATAATCAAGTACGATACACATTATCGTACTTGATTGGTTTGGGGCTGTTAACGATCGGTTACATCACACGAAATGATGCCATCCTGAACTCTTACCGAAATAGCATCACCTTTTTCAACGTCCTTAACGGAACGAATCACTTGTTTATCTTTGGAGGCAATGGCGTAACCCCTAGCTAAGGTATTAAGTGGGCTGACGAGGTTCAGTTTGTCGATAATACGAGCAAAGGCGGTTTGCTTGTTGGTTAGGGTGTTGCTCAGTGCGCGAGCAAGTCGAGCGTCGATGTCTTTTAGCTTTTGTCTGTCCTGATCGATACGGCGAGTCGGGCTGTTTCTTTCAAGTCGATGCGCCAAATTCGCGGTTTGGGTTTGTTGCTCCAATACCTTGCGCTGCATGCTTTGTTGCAAACGGCGTTTTAGTTGTTCAAGTTGATTCTGTTGTTGCTCTATTCGCTCTTTTGGGTGGCGAATACGTTTGGTCATGAAGTCGAGCTGTTGTTGGCATTGTTCGAGAATGCGAGACATGCGTCGAACGAGTTGCTTCTCTTGCTGCTCGATTTGTCTAATTAATTGATTGCGATCTGGGCTTAAGAGCTCGGCAGCAGCAGTTGGTGTTGCTGCGCGAACATCGGCGATAAAGTCAGAAATGGTAAAGTCTGTTTCATGACCCACTGCAGAAACAATAGGCGTATTGGCTGCGAAAATAGCTCGCGCCAATGTTTCGTCATTGAAACTCCATAAATCCTCCAATGAACCGCCGCCACGACCAAGAATAATCGCGTCAAAGTGTCCGCTACCATCAGCTCGTTGTAGTTGTCTTAAGATGTTTTTGGCGGCATCTTGGCCTTGTACCAAAGAGGGTAGAATCGTTAGTTCGGTTAACGGAAAACGTCGACGAAAGGCAATAATCATATCTCGAACCGCAGCGCCGACCGGTGAAGTGATAATGGCGATACGTTCTGGTTTTGTTGGTAGTGGTTTTTTGTGTTCAGGTGCGAACAGGCCTTCGGCTTGTAAGTTGTTTTTTAATCGCTCAAACGCTTGTTGTAATGCGCCTTCGCCTGCGGATTCCATGCCTTCGACACTGAGTTGGCAGTCGCCTCTTGGGCCATAAAAAGTGACGCGAGCACGCAAACGAACCATATCACCATCTTTAGGTTTGAAACGTACAGCCGCGTTCTTGCCTTTAAACATGGCGCAGCGAATTTGTGCCTTGTCATCTTTAAGAGAAAAATACCAATGTCCTGAACTCGGTTTGGCTAGATTGGATATTTCTCCTTCTACAAGAATCCACGGTAAACTGGCTTCAAGTAGTTGTTGTATCTGTCTATTTAGCTGCGATACGGTAAAAGCCGTTTCTTGTGACACAGAAGTTGTAAATTTTTTCATCAATCTCTCGTGGTTTTGATTTACCGAATGCAACTATTGGAGTAGAATTACTTGCCATCTTAACACCCTTGTTGGCATTGGAAACTCCCCATTATGTTACGAATCGTGCAAGAAGCTTTAACGTTTGACGACGTATTGCTTATCCCCGGCTATTCTGAAGTTCTTCCTAAGGATGTTAGCCTCAAAACGAAAATCACTAAAGACATTGAGTTAAATATTCCGCTTACGTCTTCAGCGATGGATACCGTTACTGAACATCGCATGGCGATTGCTCTGGCTCAAGAAGGTGGCATAGGCATTGTGCACAAAAACTTGACCATTGAAGAGCAAGCTCGTGAAGTGCGTCGTGTTAAAAAATTCGAAAGCGGCATTGTTCGTGATCTTGTTACCATCAATCCAGAAGCCAGCGTTAAAGAACTAATGGATTTGACGGCCGCGAATAGCATCTCAAGTGTACCTGTTGTTAAAGGTTCTGACTTGGTTGGTATCGTAACAAGTCGAGATGTGCGCTTTGTTAAAGACTACGATAAAAAAGTCTCTGACATTATGACTCCAAAAGATCGCCTTGTTACAGCGCTTGAAGGTGCATCATCTGGTTCTATTCGCAAATTGCTACATGAAAATCGCATTGAGAAAGTGTTGATTGTGAATGAGCAATTTGAATTGCGTGGCATGGTTACTGTAACCGATTTTAATAAAGCCACGACTTACCCGAATGCATGTAAAGACGATCAAGGTCGTTTACGTGTTGGTGCCGCTGTTGGTACTGGCGCGGATACTGGCGATCGAGTGAAAGCTTTGTCTGATGCTGGTGTTGATATCATTGTTGTTGATACAGCTCACGGTCATTCTAAAGGCGTTATTGATCGCGTTCGTTGGGTAAAAGAAAACTTCCCTCATATTCAAGTTATCGGCGGTAATATCGCGACAGCGGATGCGGCGATTGCCCTTGCTGATGCAGGCGCTGATGGCGTGAAAGTAGGTATCGGCCCAGGTTCTATTTGTACAACTCGTATCGTTGCTGGTGTGGGCGTTCCACAAATCAGTGCAGTGGCAAATGTTGCTGAAGTAATGAATGCTCGTGGTATTCCCGTTATCGCTGACGGCGGTGTGCGTTTTTCTGGTGATATCAGTAAAGCTATTGCAGCTGGTGCGAGCGTTATCATGGTTGGTGGCTTGCTTGCAGGTACGGATGAAGCGCCGGGTGAAGTGGTACTTTTCCAAGGTCGTTCATTTAAAGCTTACCGTGGCATGGGCTCGCTAGGTGCGATGTCTCAATCTCAGGGGTCAAGCGATCGCTACTTCCAAGATTCAAGCAGTGTTGAAAAATTGGTTCCAGAAGGTATTGAAGGTCGTGTGCCATCAAAAGGCCCAATGGCAGCCGTTGTTCATCAGTTGATGGGTGGTGTTCGTTCTTCTATGGGCTACACTGGATCACCTGATATTGAAACTATGCGTACTAAGACTCAGTTCTCTCAGATTACGGGTGCTGGTATGCGTGAAAGTCACGTTCATGATGTGACTATTACGAAAGAAGCGCCAAATTATCACGTCGGTTAATCGCGAGATAATTTGACACTGAGATGGGGCGTACAACACGCCCCATCTTTATTTATTGCTCTTACTATTTATTGATTACTTCTACGAAAAGATTTGTCTCTTAAGTAGAGTGAAAGGAATGGCTAATAATGTCGCAAGATATCCACGCTCATAAAATTCTTATTCTTGATTTCGGTTCTCAGTATACTCAGCTGATTGCGCGTCGCGTTCGTGAAATCGGTGTTTACTGTGAAGTTCGTGCTTTTGATATGGAAAATCAAGAAGTTATCGACTTCAATCCAAAAGGTATCATCCTTGCTGGTGGTCCTGAATCCGTTCCTGAGCCAGGTTCCCCTCGTGCTCCAGAAGCAGTATTTACATTGGGCGTGCCGGTATTTGGTATTTGTTACGGCATGCAGACTATGGCAGAGCAGTTGGGCGGTAAAGTTCAAGGTTCTGAAATTCGTGAGTTTGGTTACGCACAAATTCGCAAGCATAAAGGTCCTTCGTTGTTTGACGGTATTCAAGATCATATCGCCAATAATGGTGTTGCTTTGCTTGATGTTTGGATGAGTCACGGTGATAAAGTTATTGCCATGCCAGAAGATTTCGCCTTGATGGCGTCGACTGACAGCTGCCCAATCGCGGCGATGGCGAATGAAGCGAAGAAATTTTACGGTGTGCAATTTCACCCAGAAGTAACTCATACGCTACAGGGTGGCCGTATTTTATCCCGTTTTATCGTGGATATTTGTGGTTGTGACACTTTGTGGACCCCTGCGAACATTGCGCAAGACGCTATCGAGCGTATGCAAGAGCAAGTTGGTGATCGTAAAGTATTGTTAGCCTTGTCTGGTGGTGTGGATTCGTCTGTCGTTGCTGCTTTGCTTCATAAAGCGATTGGCGATCAATTGACTTGTGTGTTCGTAGACAATGGTTTGCTTCGTTTAAACGAAGGTGATCAGGTTATGAAAATGTTCGCTGACAACATGGGTGTGAAAGTTATCCGTGTTGATGCGGAGGACTTGTTCCTTGGTAAGTTAGCTGGCGAAAACGATCCTGAGAAAAAACGTAAGATCATTGGTAATACTTTTATCGAGATCTTCGATGAAGAGTCTTCTAAATTAGATGGCATTGATTTCCTTGCTCAGGGCACGATTTACCCTGACGTAATCGAATCTGCGGCTTCAAAAACTGGCAAGGCTCATGTTATCAAGTCTCATCACAATGTTGGTGGTCTACCTGATGATATGAAAATGGAGTTGGTTGAGCCACTTCGTGAATTGTTTAAAGACGAAGTGCGTAAGTTAGGTCTAGAGCTAGGTCTTCCTTACGACATGGTTTACCGTCATCCGTTCCCAGGGCCAGGTCTTGGTGTTCGTATCTTGGGTGAAGTGAAAAAAGAATACGCAGACATTCTTCGTCGTGCGGATGCTATCTTCATTGAAGAGTTACGTCGCTCTGGTTGGTACGATAAAACAAGCCAAGCTTTCGCTGTCTTTTTGCCAGTCAAATCTGTTGGCGTAGTGGGTGATGGTCGTCGTTACGAATACGTGGTTGCGCTTCGTGCCGTTGAAACCATCGACTTCATGACAGCTCGTTGGGCTCACCTTCCTTACGAATTGCTAGAAACAGTTTCTGGTCGCATTATCAACGAAATCGAACACATCTCACGCGTGACTTACGATGTTTCCTCTAAGCCACCGGCGACGATTGAGTGGGAATAATTCAGCTAAGTACGTCTTAACTGAATAAATAGAAACACCTAAAAACCCGCTTCGTTTGAAGCGGGTTTTTTTATTGCCTGAAGGAAATAGGTAGTAATTGTCGTATTCCAAAAGGGGGCAAACGCTTGTTAAGGCGAGAAGCCAATATTTTCCTGTGAATAGGCTCGTCATACTTACTATCAAATTACTTTTCTAGTCATTCCCGCGAAGTCGGGAATCCAAGTCGCAAAAATACAACGGCTTCCGTTATTATCAAAAACTAAAGAGTTTTTTATGACACTTTAGCAGTCAAAAAGGCTGGATAAACCAAAGTGGTGGCTTTGATTGTATTGAATGAAAGCTTACTGGATTCGATCAGTAAGCTTTCTCGTGTTATCAATAAGGTCGTTATGTTTTTTGTATCATGACCTTCTCGAATTTGAAAAACTCTTCTTCACTCGAGTCACTGGTATCATGGGGATCGGTGCTACGGGCTTTTTCATTCTTTTCTAAGTGGTTCTTGTTGAAGAATTCTACAATCTGAAAACCACACTTATTGACATAGAAGTGAATGTTTCGTTTCTCGAAATAGGGTGTAACGGTGCTCCATACCTTAGTGTCAGGATAGGTCGCTTCAATGGTTTTCCAAGTCGCTAGGCCGAAGCCTTTGCCATGGTGTTTGGGATAGATAAAGAATAGATCCAAGCTGTTGTGCTGGGTATCTTCATTAATCTTCAGCACTACGCCTCCTATCTTTTCTTGTCCGTAAAAAATGTGTCGTATTACCGCACCTTGGGCGTTAAAAGATTCGTTTATATCGTCGTCAGAGGGAATGGGTTCACTGCCAAACTGACTAAATTGATCGACCAAAGCAGCAGTAAAGGTTTCTTGTAGCTCGGTTTTAAAGGTGCTGAGCTCATCTCGACTTACGGGTAATAAATGTATTTTTGTCTTATTCATAGTTCCAATCTACCGCCTAAGGCTTTGTATAAGAAAACAGCATTATTCAATTCTTGCTGTTTAAGGTCTAGTAAGGTTTGTTTGGCTACATACAGTTGTCGCTGGGCATCCAACAATTCCAAGCGTCTTTCTATGCCCGCTTGATAACGTAGGTTGGATAGTCTGGCTCTGCGTTCAGCGGCGGAGACGACTTTCTTTTGTGCCGTCGTTTGTAGTTGATACGTTTCGCTACCAACCAGTCCGTCGGCCACTTCTTTAAACGCTGTCTGAATGGCTTTTTCATATTCGGCAATCGTTGTTGATTTGCGCACCTTCGCTAGGGCCAACTCGGCGTCGAGCTTACCACCTTGAAACAGGGGGAGGTTAATTTGCGGTGCAAATGACCAAGTGGCATTATCCGAGCCAACTAAGCTTTTCATATCTTGGCTGGCATAGCCGATGGAGCTGGTCAGTGAGATACGCGGGAAATAGGCGGCTCGTGCTACACCAATGTCTTCGTTTGCGGCAATCAAGTTCTGCTCTGCTTGCAAAATGTCGGGACGATGTAACAGCAAGTCGGAGGGCAGACCCGGTGACAACGAGGTGGCTACCGCTTGATCAGAGAATAAGTCTGATGCCGGTAGGTTGGTGGGAATGTCAGCGCCGACTAGTAGTCGCAGTAAGTTCTTTGCCTGGGATAAGCTCCTTTGATTGGCGATGAGAGTCGCTTCGGCGCTTGCTACCTGCCCCTCCGCTTGCGCCACATCCAGCTCGCTGCCTTGATTCGCTTTGCGTAATTGCAAGGTTATCTTGAGTGATTGCTGCCAATCCGTAAGTGTGTTTTCTGCCAATGTTAGTTGCTCATAGGCGATTTGCTCCGCGAAGTAGGCTTCACTGATGGCGCTGATCAACGCCATTTGTGCAGCTTGATGCCCATAGTCACTTGCTAAGTAACGGGCAAAAGCCGCCTTTGACATGGAACGAGCGCGTCCGAACAAATCGATTTCGAAGGCGCTGATACCAAGGCTGAGACCACTCTGTTTTTGTATTTGGGATGTATTTTCACCGCCGTCCGTGGTGACTGAACGCTGTTTGGTGCTATCCAATGTAACGCCAATATTGGGCAACCGTTCTGCTCGTGCTATGCCGTATTGGGCTTTGACAGCGTCCACATTTAACGTGGCAATACGTAAATCTCGGTTGTTGGCTAATGCCAATTCGATAAGCGCTTGTAAGCGCTTATCACGGAACATGTTACGCCATCCTAGGTCGGAAATAGTGTAGGATGAAGGTGTGCCAACACTATTTTGGTTGGCAAAGTTTTCTGGTATCGGCGCGGCTGGCTTGGTTAACTCTGGGGTTAAAGAGCATCCCGCCAGCAATACCGTCATAACAATAACAAGAGAACGCATAGTATTAACCTTTAAAGTCTGTTGGTGGTGTCTTATTAGAGTTTGTCCAAGATGCCAATCGCTCTTGAATGCTCATTACGAATACGAAGAAAGCGGGCACAAAATAAATAGCGAGCAGAGTCGCGCTAATCATGCCTCCAAATACACCTGTACCGATAGCGCGTTGCGTTTCTGCACTGGCACCGCTGGCAAGCATCAAAGGCAAAACTCCTAGAGTAAAGGCAAGGGAAGTCATTAAGATGGGCCGCAGACGTAACTTAGCCGCTTTAATCGCAGATTCTGCCAAGCTGAAACCTTGCTCGCGTAATTGCTTGGCGTATTCCACGATTAGGATCGCATTTTTTGCAGACAGACCAATGACGGTGATCATGCCCACTTTGAAGAACACATCGTTAGGCATATCTCGTAAAACAACCGCCAGCACAGCACCCAGCAAGCCTAATGGCACGACGAGCATGACGGATAAAGGAATCGACCAGCTCTCGTACAGTGCCGCTAACACTAAGAACACCACCAACATAGATAGCGCCATCAACATGGGAGCTTGTTGGGCGGATTGACGTTCTTGCAATGCTTGTCCTGTCCACGCAATGGCATAGCCTTGTGGTAATTGCTTAGCCAGTTGCTCTATCTCTGCCATGGCTTGACCGCTTGATACGCCAGCCGCAGCACTACCTGCAATGCGGATGGCTGGATAGCCTTGAAAACGAAGCAATTGTGGGATGGACTCTGACCAAGACGGTGTCACCAGCTCCGATAGTGGCACCATGCCACCACTACTGTTGCGTACGTGTAGACTCAGAATGTCATCAATTTGCATTCTCGCTGAGGGCTCAGTTTGCATAATGACTTGTTGCATTTTACCTTGATTTGGAAAGTCATTAATGTAGGTCGAGCCTGCTGCTGAAGACAAGGTTTCACTAATATTGGTAAACGACACGCCTAATACCTCGGCTTTCTGACGATCAATCTCCAAGTGAATGCTGGTTCCGGCAGGTAAGCCATCGGTATAAAAGTCCTTTAACAATGTGCTCTTTTGAGCAAGATCTATCATTTGAGACTCAGTATTTTTTAACTGCTCGTAACCTTGGTTCGCGCGGTCTTGTAAGAAAAAGCTTATGTCAGAGTTGGTGCCTAATTCTTCAATAGACGGCGGCAACATCTGCATGACAGAGCCTTCTTTAACATCAGCCATGGCTGCTTCTGCAAGTTGTAGCTCATTCTGTGTTGAGGTGCCGGAGCGGTGATCCCAGTCTTTTAACATGGTAAAACTTTGTGCGGCATTTGTTCCTGAGCCGGAAAAACCAAATCCAATGACGGTCATTGTTGATTCAATTGCAGGGCGACTGAGTACATGCTCTTCAAACTTTTCTACCACGGCTAATGTGCGCTCTGTGGTGGCGTCGGCCGGAAGTTGGATACTGGTCATAAAGTAGCCTTGGTCTTCTTCTGGTAAGAAGGAAGACGGTAGCTGTCGGTAGATAAGAATCAAAATGGCGCACAAGACCACAAAGATCAGCATCATGAAGCCTTTACGACTCACAAAGGCACCAACTTGTGTTTCATAGCGGTTATTCATACGACTAAAACTGCGGTTAAACCACTGGGCAAAACGTGTCTGCTGATGATGGCCTTTGACTGGTTTGAGTAAAGTGGCGCACAAAGCTGGCGTAAGTGTCAGAGCCAAAAAGGCGGAGAACAGAATAGATACGGCCATAGATAAACTAAACTGTTTATAGATGGCGCCCACCGAGTCACTAGCAAACGCCATGGGGATGAATACTGCGGTGAGCACCAGTGTGATGCCAATAATGGCTCCCGTGATTTCTTTCATGGCTTTGATGGTCGCTTCTTTCGGCGATAAGCCTTCCTCGGCCATTATGCGTTCCACATTTTCTACTACCACAATGGCATCGTCGACAATGATGCCGATGGCTAACACCATACCAAACATGGTTAACACGTTGATAGAGAAGCCTGTTAACAGCATGACGGTGAAAGTGCCCAGCAAAGCGATGGGAGCCACAATGGCGGGAATTAAGGTATAGCGAATACTCTGCAAAAACAGATACATAACCAAAAAGACTAACACCATGGCTTCGAGGAGCGTGGTGATCACCTTGTTGATGGAAACCTTAACGAAAGGCGCTGTGTTAAATGGGGTCGAATAGGACATGCCCGCTGGTAAGGTTTGACTTAGCTCCGCCAAACGCTTCTCTACCGCTTCGGCCGTTTTGACCGCATTTGCTCCCGGTGTGAGTTGGATGGCCGCCGCGGTTGCTGTTTTGCCATTTTCTCGATTCAAAAAACCGTAGGACTGAGAACCTATCTCGACCTTGGCAACATCGCTGAGCAAGACTTTTGAGCCGTTACTGTTAGCGCGCAGAATGATATTGGCAAAATCTTGCACGCTGGTTAACTGGCCTTGTGCTGTTAGGGGGAGCGTGACTCGTTGGCCCTCTACTGTTGGTGCTGTACCTATGCTTCCAGGGGTGATCTGTGTATTTTGTTCAGTCACCGCTTGGCTAATGTCATTCATTGTCAAACCCAGTGAATAGAGCTTGTTTGGGTCTACCCAAATGCGCAGCGCTTTTTCTGCTCCAAAAGACTGGACGCGTCCGACACCCTCTATAAGACGTAATTCTTTTACCAGATTACGAGCTAAGTAGTCGTTTAGGGCAATTTCATCATAGCGATTGTCGTCGGATTTTAATCCCACAATCATAAGAAAGTTGGAGGTAGCCGACTCTATGGTTAAGCCATCTTGGCGTACGGCCCTTGGTAGGCGAGACTCCACCGCTTTCATTTGGTTTTGTACGTCAATTTGTGCTAAATCAGGGTTTGTTCCTGGCTTAAATGTGACCGTGATTGAGGCCGAGCCAGAGCTGTCGGCAGAGGACTCGAAATACAGCAAGTTTTTGACGCTGGAGAGCTCTCCTTCCAGCAGACTTAGCACTCCATCATTCATTGCCTGTGGGCTGGCACCTGGATAGGTTGCCATAATGTTCACGGTAGGCGGTGCAATAGAAGGGTAGCGGGATATTGGCAACTTTGGAATCGCAATACAGCCAAACAAAATAATGAAAAGCGCAATAACCCAAGCAAACACTGGACGCTGTATAAAAAATTGGGACATAAATTTCAGACTCTCTAATAATCTTAATCAGTGGGTCACAGGTGCGGAAGGAGCGTCGAACTCTTTCCATGGGTGTTGATTGACGAGCATACCGTCCTGAAGCCTATCCATTCCTTCGATGACGATGATATCTCCGACTTCTATTCCATCTTGTATGTGATATTGCCCCTGGATGAGTTCCCCCAGTGCTATCGGCTGAAAGTGAGCAAAGTTTTTCTCATCAATACGCCAAACATGAGGTACACCCGACAGATGCATAACGGCTTGCTGTGGAACCATCAGTGCATTTTGGTAACTTGAATGGAGAACTTTTGCTCTGATAAACATGCCTGGTAACAGTAGGCGTTGAGGGTTATCAACCAGTACGCGTAGCAAAACATCGCCTGTGCTCACGTCGATATTAATGCCGGAGAATAAAGCCTGACCTTTGATAGGATAGGGTTGGCCGTTACTGTGCAAAATTTCGATTGTTGCGCCTGATGCATTCGATTCACCCGCCGAATTTGCCGCTAAGGCTTCACGTGTTGCTTGAAACGAGGTAGCGGGGCGACGAATATCCACAAACACTTGATCAATCTGCTGGATACGCGCCATGGGGCTTGTATCTGTGCTACTGACTAATGTCCCTTCACTTACTAAAGCTTGCTCAATGCGACCTGATATGGGGGCTGTCACGTTGGCAAAGGTCACATCAAGCTGACGACGTGCCAGAGTTGCTTTTGCAACAGCAATATCGGCTCCCGCTTGGTCACGGAGTAACACGGCATCGTCATAATCCTGACGACTGATAGCATCGGCGGCTAGCAGTGGTTTGAGGCGCGTGACTTTGTCGTCAGCCAATTTGAACGTAACCTGTGCTCTCAATAAGTTGGCTTTGGCCGTGTCGGCTTCTGCCACAAAAGGGGCTGGATCAATCTGAAATAGTGATTGGCCTGCTTTTACTTCTGCCCCTTGTTTGAATAGCCTTTGTTGTATGATTCCCGTTACTTGTGGGCGAATGTCAGCTGTACGGACGGCCATGACTCGGCCAGGAAGTGTTTCATATATCTCAAGAGGCGTAGGCTCTACTTTAATCGTTGACACTAAGGGAGTGGGTATTGTTAATTCGATCTCATCCTTGTCTTCTTGATTCGACTGATGACAACCGACCAACAAGCTAATTATCAAGATATGTAAGCCACTACATACACATGTATTTATCTTTTTCACTGCGTTATCCTTTGGGGAAATGAACGTAAAAGCGTTTAAGTAATTCAATTGTTCGTGAGTTTACTATTTGTGTGTGGAGGTTCTGCTGAGTGAATGTGGAGGTTTGATGGAGGGGCATTTGTTTTCTGAAAATCACAAGGTTATGTCTAAGTCTGATCAAGAAGGCCCAGATCATCGTCAAGCATTGGTTCTGATCGTGGAGGATGAGTTGGAAATTGTTGATATTTTATCGGCTTATCTGACGCGTAATAACATGCGTGTCCTTCATGCTGGTGATGGACAACAGGCGCTTGAACTTCATGCTTCTATTCAGCCGGATCTGATTTTGCTGGATATCCAGATGCCGAAAAAGGATGGTTGGGAAGTGTTGTCTCAGTTACGACAAAATAGTAACACCCCCGTCATTATGCTTACGGCGATGGATCAAGATTTGGATAAACTGATGGCACTTCGAATTGGCGCAGACGATTATGTCGTGAAGCCCTTTAATCCGGCGGAAGTGGTGGCGAGAGTGCAAGCTGTTTTACGACGTACTTTAGAGGTTAACTCCTCTGCAAAGAGTAAGACATTGCGTGCAGATCCTTTTGAAGTGGATTTGGAAAGCCATGACATAACCGTTTATGTTAGCGGCGAAGCGCATTCACTTGCGTTGACATTAACCGAATTTAGGCTCTTAACTCATTTCATTCGTTCACCGAAACGCGTGTTTACCCGAGAGGAGCTATTGGTCTCTTGTTTACCAGAGGGGGATGCTCTAGAGCGAACAGTGGATAGTCACATTAGTAAAATTCGTAAAAAACTCGATGCTTTTGGGGTTCATGGTGTGCCCGCTGGAGTTCGTGGTGTTGGTTACCGCTTGAAAGGTGACTCATGAAATTAAGTGGTTTGAGTCGTCAAATTGCTTTTTCAATGATAAAAATAGCCATTGGATCCGCTTTATTGGTCACCATAGGGTCGTTTGTTTTTTATTATCTATGGGAAGCGTACTGGCCTAACGTGCTGCCGAATGAGGAAAACCTTGCCCCAACAGGACCAGAGTGGTTGTGGATTTTATTAACCTTAGTAATAGTTATTTTATTGGCAATCAATGTCGCCATTCGGTTATCCCAGCGCATATTGGAGCCTTTAAATTTGGTTGCCGAAGGGATCCGAAGAATTGCCGAAGGGGATCTCAATTATCGCGCCCATGTCGGGGATCGATCTCTTGGTGAAGCCGCTTTATTGGTTGATGACCTAAATTTGTTGGCAGAAAAGCTGCAGCGTATGACCGAAGAGCACACTTTTTGGAATGCGGCCATTGCCCATGAATTAAGAACCCCTGTGACCATTTTACGAGGACGACTACAAGGCTTGGCAGAAGGGGTGTTTACGCCAGATGAAGCCCAATTTGTTAGACTTTTGGTTCAAGTGGAAGGGTTGTCGCGTTTAATTGAAGATCTTCGTGTTATTAGCTTAATGAACAGTGGTGAGTTAAAAGTTAACTTAGAAGAAACCCAGTTATCGGACGAAATCAAGCTGCTTACCGATTTATCCGCTAATATGCTTAAAGAGGCAGGTCAGCATGTGGTGCTAAATTTAACGAGATTGCCTGTAATTTGTGACCCTACTCGAATTCGTCAGGCTTTGTTAGCGATATTGGAAAATGCCAGTAAGTATGCTCTTCCGGGGGAAATAATCATCACGTCTGCACTTAAAGATGAGGATTGTTACTTGTCTGTGGCAGATTCTGGGCCGGGTATTCCGTTGGAGTTGCTACCACATGCATTCACGGCTTTTCGCAGAGCCAAAGACAATACTAAAAACGGTAGCGGGTTAGGTCTCGCTGTGGTCGCGGCCATAGCAAAAGCGCATGGCGGAAATGTTAACTGCTACCTAAATGAAAAGGGTGGGACGGTAATCGAGCTATGCTGGCCATCTTAAACAGAAATTATTGCCTTTGGTGACACAGTGTCATTGGATTTATAGCCACCACTGTTAATGGTTTGCGCTGTTACTTTTTATCTGAACTGGGTGAGCGATAGATAAAGGTCAATGACGGACACAACATGACGAGTAAATAAAGGGTCCGATAGTAAGGTGCGTAGTCGTCCTAGAACTCGGCTCATGGCGGATTAACTGAGGTTTAAGCGAGCAGCAGCTTTGCTTTACGCTGCGCTCCTCAACGAGGATTTGTAACGCCACTAACAGGTTTAAATCCCGACGATAGCTTTCTTCTAATATCATACCTAGCCTGAAACAATGGAATAAAATTGACAGTGTAACCAATAACTCTTGGAAAACACGCTTTAACAAGGGTGAATTATATTCCTTCAAAGCGTTAAGGCTTGGCCTTTCCTAGACGTAATTTTGCTTATTATCCCCTCGGTCTAAGCTGTTCTATCAAAATTAAAGAAAATATCCTGCAAATAAGGTAAGACCGAAGCCTATTAGAATCGCGCCGGCCACTCTTTCAACTATGTGTATGTAGGCTTTTAAATAGGTTTGAACTTGGGGGCGACCGATGGCGGCTGCAATAAATAAGTCCCAAAACAGCACAGCAAGGAACATCCATACGCCGCAAGAGATTTGTTGAATCAATGTCACTTCACTGCCAAGGATGACTGTCATTAAGCTCATATAAAATAAAGCGTTTTTAGGATTGAGTAGAGCAGAGTTTAATCCGAGGCTGAGTTGGTGCATGGCGGAGGGTGGAGTCTCTTGACCGGTTTCCTGTAGCGCGTTGTTTTTTCTGCTGCGGAGGAGTTTTTGCCCAACCCATAAAAGGTAAATGGCACCAGCGGCTTGGATCAATGCAAAAGCCATTTGACTGTCTCGAAGGTTTGCCCATCCCAGTATGACGAGTGCGATATAAATCGCATTACCTAGGGCGACGCCAAGACAGATAAACCGACTTCCTTGTAATCGGTGGCGAATAGAGTGGGCAATGATTAGGAAAAAGTCCTGCCCTGGGCTTAATAACGCGACGAAGTGAGCCAGTGCTAATGCAGGAAAAGCTGCAGGAAGAAGGGTTGCGAGTGACATAACAGGTTACCTATAGATTATTTTTCCCAACTATAGGCTTTGGGTGTCAGGGAATATTGTCGAAAATTGACGTTCCCTGTTGATATTGGCGAGGCGTTGAAGCGGTATAATTCACAAAAGTACGATGTAGTTGGCTCTGATCTGAAAAACCAACTTCCGCGGAGACATCCACTATGCTCATTCCTTGTCTTAATAAAATCTTAGCTTGTTCGATACGGTTATTATTAAGAAAGGATTTTGGCGTGATGCCGTAATGCTTTTTAAAACAGCGGATTAATGTTTCCGCAGGTTTGCCAAGCTCTTTCGCTATGACATCAAGGGACGGAGCCTGTGTTATATCTTGTAAGAGTCGAGTTTTTAGCTCACTGGCTAAATGGCTTTCGTCCTTATGTTCCAGAATAGGAGAGCAATAGCGGCTGACTAGGTTAAACACCTGCCTTTCTAGGCGGCTTGCTGTTTCCTCGTTGTCTTGATTTAACACAGTATGGATTAGCTCCGACAATTTTATCTCATTGTCTAGGGCTGGTAGTAAATTGTGCTGGCTGTCGTATTTTTTGATCTCGTAACCATAGAGTTTCGACAAAAAGTGGCAGCACCATGTGTTGTCGATATAGAGCATGTGGTAACTGCGTGGTTGACCTTGCAAGGGGTTACAGGAGTGAACGACGTTGGGTTCAATAAGAACAATGTCCGCTTTTTCAAGCATCATCTCATTGTTTAGTAGGGTTAACTGTGTTGTACCTGACTCAATGATGCCAATGGATAGTTCGGAGTGACAGTGTGCTTTATAGCTTTGCGTGCTGTTTTGAGTTGTGCGTATTGTGAGGAATGGAATACCCTTGCTACTCCAAAAATGCTGATTAATATTACGAACCGTATCCCTCACAAAGCAAAACTCCAAACCAAGGATCTTATGATCCTATTGCACCAATTGGTTTTGCGCAACCGCCTAGGGCACTCTTAACGTTGGTGTCTGTTTAAGGTCTATGAAAATGCCTTTCCTTACATGAGAGTGGTTGTTTTAGATTGTGATGGTTTTCATAAAGAATTCTGGAGTCCTTCTGTGAAATTTCCAACGCCCTTAGTAGAAGGGAAATTGATTAAACGCTATAAGCGTTTTTTGTCTGACATCGAATTGCCGAATGGTGAGGTCGTTGTTGCTCATTGTCCAAATACAGGATCAATGAAACGCTGCCAACAAGATGATGCTCGTGTGTGGCTTTCGAGGAGTGATAACCCGAAACGTAAGCTTGCTTATACATGGGAGTTAGTTGAGGTTGATAATAAGTATTTGGCTTGTATCAATACTGGCTATCCGAACAAATTAGTTGGCGAAGCAATTGCCAATGGCGTAGTAAAAGAACTTTCGGGTTACGCCGAACAAAAAGCCGAAGTGAAGTATGGCGAGAAAAGCCGTATTGATTGGTTGCTTACTGGTGGTGATGGTCGTAAGTGCTATGTTGAAGTGAAGAGCGTTACCTTATTAGAGGAAGATGGATTGGGTTATTTTCCTGATGCGGTGACTGATCGTGGACGTAAGCATTTATATGAGTTGGCGAAGATGGTCAAAGAAGGTCATCGTGCAGTAATGTTCTTCTGTGTGAGTCATACAGGAATTGATTCTGTTACCCCGGCGGCGCATATCGATAAAAAGTATGCGCAGGCTTTTATAGAAGTTGTCGCAAAAGGTGTTGAGGTAATTGCTTATCAGGTTGCAATTAACTCTCAGGAGATGAAAGTGATGCGCTCGGTGCCTGTGGTGATGCCTGAATTGATAGATTAATAGCGCTTAAATTTTCATTGTTTGGTTGCTTTATAACCAAAAAGAGCGTTTCTTGACGGTTTTATGAACGAATACGTATATATTTAAAATAAATTGAAAGAAAATGTCGAAAAGGGTTGCACAAAATCTGTAGATCCTTAATATACGCCCTCGCTGACACGGACAAGGCTTCAGAGCAACGAAGACCAAGTTCAACTTTACTAGATTAAGATCTGGTTGAGTATTCAAGTCAGCCCGCTCTTTAAAATAGATAATCAGATAATTTGTGTGGGCGCTCGCTGGAGGCTTCAGAAGATCATCGCAGACCGGTTTTACCGAGATGTAGTTGATCAAAAAAATTGAAGTCTTGCGAAACGTCTAACACGTCAATTCGCTTTATGTTGGCTTGTTGTTCTTCGGGATGATGAGTC
>NZ_FQVF01000024.1 GCF_900129155.1 Marinomonas polaris DSM 16579 | reverse complement strand
AGAGGCGTTGAACCACCTGATCCCATCCCGAACTCAGAAGTGAAAAGCGCCATCGCCGATGGTAGTGTGGGAGATCCCATGTGAGAGTAGGTCGTTATCAAGATTTAATTAAGAAAGCCCTGATTACGTAAGTAGTCAGGGCTTTTTTTCGTTCAAATAAAATACATTTATATTATTGATAATAAGAAGACGGTCGTCCAAAAAAGGGATGAGCGTGTGGGGCTTTTTATAAAAGATAAGCATGTGCGAGTGTATAAGTCGTTATCAAGATTTAATTAAGAAAGCCCTGATTATGTAAGTAGTCAGGGCTTTATTACTCTCAAGGAAAAAGAATATAGTTTCATAATGGGTTATGAGACCTTTATGTCAATTAGATAGCCAATAGGGCATATCTAACGATGCTAGAAAGCTTTCTGCGTCTGACCCCTGTAACAAGGCTAGTGTAGATATTATTCCTGCATTGATACAGGTAGGGGCTGCTACCGTCACACTTCTAGGTGCGTCTATCATAGCCAATCCGGTGATCGGGTTTAAAACGTGAGAATAGCGAATACCGTCTTTGAACAGAAAGCGTCGGCTATCACCTGATGTGGCAAGGGCTCCTGATGAGAGGGCTACAATGTGTTTTGATTTTTCTTGATCGTTAATCGATTCGATACCTACCTTCCAGCTTTCGCCGTTTAATCTTCTACCATTGCAGGCAAGATCGCCGCCACAATTGATTAGAAAGGCTGCGGATGTTTTTGATAAAATTATTCGACAGATACTAAGCATTTTATCAACAGCATATTCTTTCCCAATACCTCCAAAATCTAGCTCCATGCCTGAAGGGAGCTTTAATTCTGTTGGGTTATTTGGGCTCCAACCTAACTTTGTCCAACCAACGTTGGTTAATAGTTCATTTATTACGCTTTGTTGAGGTAGGTTGTCGCTACCATCAAATTTCCAAGCTTTTCTTAGAATACCGGATGTTATGTCAAATAGCCCTTCTGACGCGTGGTAAGCGTGATTAGCGAAAACCATTAATTGAGCGGTTTCTTGGTCCAATATTTGAGTTATGTCTGTTTTTGAATGTATTTCGGAAAATGTATTGTTTGCTTGATAACGGCTAAATTTGTGTTCAATTCGCCATGCTTCGATAATGGCTTTTTTCGCTGCGTTCTTAGCGAGCTGTGTTTGTTCACATTCAATCAGTATTGAACAGTTGCTTGCCATGCATTCGAATTGGATTTTATAGCTGTGTTTATTTTCTTGCCACAAGCTAGGATTCGGGTGGTTCGATGGGTTAAACGATGAATCTATAATTAATGCTTCAATAAACTTCATGGCGCCCCTGTAGATGAAAATCCTCTACTGCTGAGAGTAGAGGATTTATGATTCTAAAACTTATATCCTACGATCAACATAGCTGCGTCTAAACCTGGATAAAGTTCCTGAGATGTCAACTTTCCATAGCCTTTATCACCAGAGCTTTCTTGATGATAAACAGAGAATCGAGTGTAGAACTCGGTTTCATCAGCAAATTTATAACCGTATTTTAATCCAAGGGTATAGGTATCTAGATCCCCTAAACGGTAATCAGCACTGGCAAAATCAGCATTTGTATAATCACTAGAGTTTAAATATCGATGATAAAAGTCTGCTTTGCTTTGAGTGTACCAACGAAGTTGTGGTTCTAAGTACTGGTTATCAAAATGAATGCGATATTTTGCGTCGATAGTATGTGAGTTAATGCCCCAATCATCAAACATATAACGATAACTTACATCGAGTATATCGTCGTTATCAAATTGATATTTTGTTTGCCAATAAATACTCTGTTTTAGGCGTGAATCAGGACGCTTTTCATAAAGGTATAAGTCTCGGCTACCACTTTGAAAATTGCCACCGAAATTAGTGCCGGCATTATCATCTATGACAGAAATAATCTTATACGGGTCTGTTAAGTAACCAGAGCTGGTACTCAACGAATAGTTGAACTGCATGATGGTTTTGCGGTTGATGATTTGTGTGATGCCAAAAACTGCATCTACAAGGCTTTTATTATCTGAATCTGTGCGTTGAGTAAACTCACTATCAGAGTTATTGAGCGGCACTTGAACTAAACCTGTGGGCACGCCACCTTCTGGATTAACTGTGTCACTAGATAGGTTTAAGCCCAAAGTAAGGGTTGTGTTCTTTTGGTTTAAATAACGTGATAGGCTGCCATTTACGCCAAGAGACTGGTAATCATGCTCTTTAGAAAGGTAACCACCAACACCATATGCCCAATCACGGTCTATTGGTGCAGACCAGTTGGTTGATAATGCAATGCGGGTATCTTTAAACGTATCGTCTAGAGGTTGTTCACCAGCTGCGGCGTCATAGGAACCTTTACCTGAAGGACTGGTAAATGTCTGAACATGGTCACTTGGCGTTGCGCCATTTGGAGATGCACCGGTTAAAGTGTCGGCTGCAATTTTAAAAGTGAGTTTCGTTTCCTCGTCATAATTCTTGGTAGCACTAATGACTGGCTCAGCGGCAGAAACTCGTCCGTCGCTTTCTGAGTAGAGTAAGAAAGCAGAGTCTACATCCCAGCTATCAGCGGCATTAACACTCGGAGAGATACCACCAATAAGCGCGCAGCTTGCAGCCGTTAATAATTGAGCCAAGTCACGATTTTTATGAGTGTTCTTAGTTACAGCCACAGCCACCACCTCCAAATCCTTGTCCGCCACTGCTGGCTTCTTTGCTGAAATAAATGTGATCATTTAAACTGTTTTCAATAGGGTCACTAATTAGGTTCATTTCCTGCTGGGCGAGAATATCTCGCTCCCAAGGTTTAACCCCTACATCACTGCATCCTGAAAGAATTATTGGCACGGCGAGCAAGCCAATAACACTGATTATTTTTTGCATAGGTTATTCCCCTTTTTCGGCTAATAGCTTGGCAATAGCAGATTCATATTCATTTATATTTTTCTGATGAAAACCAACATGCGTTGCTCTTATTTTTCCCTGACGATCAATTAAAAAACTCGTTGGCATGCCAATAACACCAAAGTCTTCGGGTAATTGCGCTTCAGTATCAAATAACACAGTAAAACCAGGTTTGAATTCTTTTAAGAAGTCTAATGCTTGTTCATTTTCTTGATCTAAATTTATCGCGATAACTTTAAGGCCCTGCTCTTTGTATTTTGCTTGAATGCTTGTCATCCAAGGAAACGACTCACGGCAAGGTCCACACCAGGAAGCCCAAAAATCCACGAGTACGACTTGTCCCTTTTCCATGTCTAGTGAAATTTTTTGGTTTGTTTGATATTCAGGTAGCATCACTGTTTGGTGTGGTGCTGCTTTTGCTGTGGCTTGTTGTGTTAAATTGGTTGCCCATAATGCTGAAGAAAAAAATGCGCAGCTAACAAATAGGCTAGATAGCGCTGTTAGAGAAAATCCCAGATGTACTTTGATCATGTATGCCACCTAATAAGAAATATGCCTTAATAATACGATGACATTCTTAAGGGAAAATTAAGCTTCAAAATCAGGAAGCGTAAGTTTTACTTAAGGTTTCTTATTTATAGTGGGTAAACCTCTGTAAATTAAGGAACATCAAGTGACGACTTCTTTCAGGCCTTTTAGGCAAATAAAATGGCTGGTAGCGTCGATGCTTGCTTTTTTGTTGGTATCGCAAGTGCTTGCTGCTGATGACTTCTTGAAGCCCTCGGAAGCATTTCAAGTAGAAATTGATAGCGCTAAGAAAGAGGTAACTTGGACTATTGCTGATGGTTACTACTTGTACGAGTCGCGCGTAAAAGTATTGTTGGCAGAAGATAAAACAGCATCGGTACCTTTTCATTTTTTAACCAAAGCTGAAGAAAAGGATGATCCTAATTTTGGTTTGGTTAATGTCTTTCATAACAGAATGGCGATTGCTATTGATGCTAATAATCAAAAGTTGGGTGATCTAAAAGTTACATATCAAGGCTGTGCGGCGGCGGGCTTGTGTTATCCACCACAAACTAAGATTGTGGCTTTTGGCGGCAGTGATAAAGCCGATGATACTAAGCAATTATCTGTTTCTGAGCCTTCCAAATCCGCCGGTGATACGGTGCAAGCTCTTCCTAAAGCATCTATTGAAGGTGAAGAAGGTCAGTTAGCTAAGTTGTTATTAAATGGTGATCGCTTCTGGGTGTTGATTACCTTTTTTGTTTTAGGTTTAGGTTTGACTTTTACGCCTTGTGTATTGCCGATGATTCCAATATTAGCTGGTATTATTGCTGGTCAAGCTGGAAACATTACAGCTAAAAAAGGCTTTTTCTTATCACTTTCGTATGTCTTGGGTATGTCTTTTTCTTATAGTATGGCGGGAGTTTTAGTTGGTATTTTTGGTGCACAACTTAATCTTCAAGCTTTGTTTCAAGCTCCCGGTGTATTAATTAGTTTTAGCGTGCTGTTTGTTCTTTTGTCTTTGGCGATGTTTGGCTTCTATGAATTACAGTTGCCTATGTTTCTGCGTGACAGGTTAGATAGGTTAAGCCAGAAAAGTGTCGGTGGACCATATCTTGGTGTTGGAATTATGGGAGCTATCTCTGCACTAATTGTTTCGCCTTGCGTCTCTGCGCCGTTAGCTGGTGCCCTAATTTATATCAGTACAACTGGTGATGCTGTACTTGGTGGCTGTGTGTTGTTTGTTATGAGTTTAGGGATGGGGGTTCCTTTGTTGTTAGTCGGCTTAGGTGGAGGTAAATATCTTCCAAAAGCGGGCATATGGATGATGCAGGTAAAGGCCGCATTCGGAGTAATTTTGTTGGGTGTTGCTGTTGCTTTGGTGTCTCGTATTGTATCTGACACTGTGAGTATTTATTTGTGGTCATTGCTTTGTATTATTTATGCTGTGCATCTATCTCCTTTTCAATCGGGTGGTAACGGGTGGGGAAAGACTCGACAAGGTTTTTCAATAATTCTCTTGATCTATGGGACCGCATTATTTACCTCTGGATTAGCGGGCAAACCTAGTTTAGACAAACCGTTAGGGTATTTTTCTGCAGTATCGAATGACGTGAGCTCTGCTGAGGTAAAGCCTTTGTTTGATCGCATGCAAGATGTTTTTCTTGTTGAAAATGCGATGCAACAGGCCAAAACTAATGGAAAGGCAGTGGTTTTAGATATGTACGCTGATTGGTGTACAGCTTGCTTGGAAATGGAAAAAAATGTCTTTAGTAGCAGTAATCTAAAAATATATTCAAATAACATTTCATTTCTGCAGCTTGATCTCACTGAAAATATGCCCGCTCAACAAGCATTTTTATCAAAATATGGCGTATTTGGTCCGCCAACTCTGTTATTCTTTTCTTCTCATGGTGATTTGATCAACGTTCGCCAAGGTGAAATGGATTTAGCGCAATTTAATAGCATGCTGCAATCAACCTTGGCGAACTTATGAAAGAAGGAATAGGTTTGCGAGTACTAGTTGTAGAGGATGATCTTTCGTTAGCGGATGGTCTTGTAACTGCCTTAAAACGTGAAGGTTACACAGTTGATTTACTTCATGATGGGATACATGCTTTGGAAGCATTGGCTAATGAAGTGTTTGATTTGGTTGTATTGGATTTAGGTTTGCCAAGATTAGACGGTTTGGCAGTGCTTAAGCAATTAAGAGCCAATGAAAATGCTGTGCCGGTTCTTATTCTTACCGCCAGAGATGCTTTGGAAGACAGGGTAGCTGGTTTAGATTTAGGTGCCGATGATTATTTGGTTAAACCTTTTGATGTAACCGAATTGAAAGCGAGAGCTCGGGCTTTATTGCGTCGCAGTTACGGTCGAGCAATCAGTGAGATTCACTATAAAGGCCTTGTGCTATTTCCAGCGAGCCACAAAGTGACCTATCAAGACAAAGACGTTAATCTTACTCGAAGGGAATACTCTTTGCTGCATGAGCTGGTGAGCCAACCTGGCCATGTTTTTACTCGAGATGTTTTACAGCAACTTATGTATGGGTGGGGCGATGATGTGGAAAGTAATGCGCTTGAAGTGCATATACATCATCTGCGAAAAAAACTGTTTCCAGAGTTAATTCGCACCATACGAGGTATTGGCTATGTGGTCGATCAAGAAGTGGGCTAATGAAAAACTATTAAGTTCAATTAGGCGAAGAACCCTGTTTTTTGTCATGTGTATTTTTACCATGACAAGCATCCTTATCATGGTAATTGGTTTGCTGTTTGCTAATCATGAGGTCGAAGAGTTATTTGATGCTCGTTTAGCTCAACAAGCTAGATTACTACTAACCTTATCCGAGAATATTGAAAAGCTTGGTTCGAGTAAAAATCCTTCATTCCCTTTATTAGTTGATGCAGCAAATACTGATGCATCCGTTGGACATAAATACGAAAGTAAAATTTTTTATCAGATTTGGAGTGGTGATGAATTAAAAATTGCGTCTGATTCAATGACGCTATCTCATCAGAGAGAAGATTCGTTTGGTTATGGCGATGCAACAGCTGATCATTACCAATGGCGAACTTTTACCTTAATCCAAACTGCTGGAAATATTAAAGTTATCGTTGCGGAGCGTGCTGATGTAAGAGGTGAAATTTCAGATCAAATAGTCTTTCAAACTCTTTTTCCTGAAATATTAGCCTGGCCTATTTTAGCTGTTCTCGTTTGGGCGGCTGTTGGTTTTGGTCTTGAGCCACTTCAGCAGCTTGCTCAGCGTATTCAAAAGATTACTCCGACCAAATTAGAACCTATTGAAATGTCTTATGTTCCAGAAGAATTGGTGCCCGTGAAAACGGCCTTGAACGGATTGCTTATGGAAATTGATGTATTGATGGAAAGGGAAAAGCGTTGGATAGCAGATGCAGCTCATGAATTAAGAACTCCTTTAAGTATTCTCCGAGTTCATGCTGAAAATGCAGCATCCGCTGAAAATGATCAAGAGAGAAATCAATCCTTAACTCAGCTAACATCAGGGGTTGATCGGTCAACTCGAATTGTGTCTCAGTTGCTTGCGCTTGCTCGTCTTGAACACCAGAAAAAAGTCACTAAAGAAGACGTTGATGTGCTGGTAATTAGTCGCTCAATGATTGCAGATATCCTTCCTTTAGCTTGGAAGAGAAATGTTGAAATTAGCCTGGATGTTGATGATAGTTTGCCTTGGAGTTGTTATGTCGAACCTAATCATGTTGAGATATTGCTGCAAAATCTAATTAGCAATGCGATTAAGTTTTCTCCTCAGGGTTCTATTATACAAGTGGTTTGGTCCCAGTTTGCAAATCAAGTTGAATTAAAAGTAATCGATGCAGGCAGAGGCGTTAGCAAAGAAGAAAAGCAAAGACTCAGCGAGCGATTTTTTCGTTCTGGTGAAGTCGAAGGGGCAGGCCTTGGACTTTCTATTGTTAAGAATATTGTCGATAAATATCAAGGAGTGCTTTCCTTTGAGGATTCACTTCCTCACGGTTTGACAGTGCGGGTTGCATTGCCCATTCTAGCGATAAAATAAGTTTCTCTTCCTAAAAAGAACGTTTAGATAAGCTATTACGTTTTGAGTATATACCAGACATTGTCTGGTATTTTTTTGCCTACGTTTTGGCTTTAAGTTTTAGTCTTGCTCATTTTTTCGGCATTTATTTTTTACTTAAGCATTCCTTTGTGACTTAGATTAGTTAGCTAAATATAATGTTTATCATAAGTGATCTAATGGTTACACATCTAAATAGTTCTTGATCATTTGGTTCGTTTTATTTAGTGTAAAGAGACTTATTGCTATTTTTTATCCATTTTTCTAAGGAACATGAGGTTTATTATGAAAAAATCACTAGGTAAATATCTTATATCTCTAATGAGTTTTACTATTGCTCTTTTCTCTGTATCAGTGGCAGCAACCACATTAGATAAGATAAAAGATGAGGGCACAGTGACTATAGGTGTCGCTAATGAAGTACCGTATGGCTATACCACACCAGATGGAGAGCCTGCTGGTGAAGCGCCTAGTATTGCTGTCAAAGTTTTGAACGATTTGGGCGTAGACAATGTAAAAGTTGTCGTGACGGAATTTGGCTCTTTGATTCCTGGTTTGCGTGCAGGGCGTTTTGATGTGATTGCAGCTGGTATGTACATTACCCCAAAACGTTGTAAACAAATTCTATTCTCTAATCCTACCTACAGTATCGGTGAGGGCTTTTTGGTTCAGAATGGGAATCCGAAAGAGTTAAATGGTTACGATAGTATTGATAGTAAAGCTGTTAAATTAGGCGTGATGTCTGGTTCTGTAGAATACGGTTATGCTCGTGATTACGGTATCGATTTAAGTAAAGTCGTCACTCTTCCAGATTATCCATCTGGTGTTGCCGCTCTTAAATCTGGTCGTATTGATGCTCTAGCTGGTACTAGCTTGACGATGGCATCTTTGGCTCAGAAAGATGATCGTGTTGAGTTAGCTCAACCTTTTACACCTCTTATGATTAAGGGTAAATCAGTTAAAGGTTACGGTGGCTTCGGTTTCCGTCCAGCGGATACGGCTTTGCGTGACGCCTTTAACACAGAATTAAAAGGCTTCATCGATACGAAAGAACACATTGCAATGGTAGAGCCTTACGGTTTTGGTAAGCATACTTCTCCTGGTGGCATGACTGCTGCGAAACTGTGTAAATAACACTGGGGAATTAGACTCATGGAATTTGGAGAAATTGTCTCCGTATTACTCCAGGGGGCCGTTGTCACAATACAAATTGTGGCAATGGCATTGCCTCTCGCCGTGTTAATGGCCTTCAGCTTTGGATTGATTCGCCTTTACGCTCCAGCCCCCTTCAAACAAATTGCAATTGTTTATATTGAGTTCTTTCGAGGAACGTCAGCACTTATACAGTTGTATTGGATCTATTTCGTACTGCCATTTTTCGGAATTACCATTGATGCCATGACGGCGGCAGTTGTTGCTTTGGGACTAAATATCGGTTCGTACGGAACGGAAGTGGTACGTGGCGCTATTCAATCGGTACCGAAAGGGCAATACGAAGCGTCAATTGCATTGAACTTTACTTCCTCACAACGATTGTGGCGAATTATCATGCCGCAAGCATTAGTTAATATGATCCCACCTTTTGGTAATTTGGCCATTGAGTTAGTCAAAGCAACGTCATTAGTTTCTTTGATAACGATTGGTGATTTGACCTTTAAAGCCAAAATGCTAGCCGATACCACCTTACAAGTTGGTGAGATCTTTGGTGTTGTGTTGTTGTTTTATTTTGTTATGGCTCAATTCTTGGTCTTTTTTATTAGACGTTTAGAAACACACCTTAGTAAAGGTTTAGGTCGTGGAGGGCTTCATTCATGAATGGATTTCATTGGGACTGGGCGTTTACATGGGAAGTGTTTCCTATGATTCTAACCGCGGCAAAAGTGACTTTATTGGCAACTTTGCTCGGCAGCATTTTTGCGATTGTGATGGGGCTAGTTTTTGCTTTGTTGCGTCGTAGCAATAGTCGCACACTACGTATCTCGATTTACTGGGTGGTTGAGTTTATTCGGAGTACACCTTTGCTCGTACAGATCTTCTTCTTGTATTACGTGATGCCGGAATTTGGTATCAGTATGTCACCGCTAGCAACGGGTGTGTTTGCTTTAGGTCTTCATTATGGCGCGTATTTATCGGAAGTGTTTCGTAGTGGTATCGATGGTATTGAAAAAGGCCAGTGGGAAGCTGCTAGAGCGCTGAATTTAACGATTGTTGATACCTACAAAGATATCGTGCTCCCTCAAGCAATTCGCCCAATGATCCCTGCGACAGGTAATTACATCATTGCCATGTTTAAGGAAACGCCTCAGCTTTCTGCGATTACGTTATTGGAAATGTTGCAAATGGCGAAGATTATTGGCTCTGAAAACTTCCGTTATCTTGAACCCTTTACCTTAGTTGGGATTTTGTATCTCGTGTTTAGTCTTTTAGCTGCCTACGGTATTCATCAGGTTGAAAGACGCTTTCCAAAAGAAGGATTTAGTTTGAAATGAGTGCACCCATTATTGAATTCAAAAATGTGAAAAAGTGCTTTGGTGAAACTGTCATTTTTAGTGATTTTAACTTCAAAGTAGAAGAAAACGAGATAGTCTCAATCATCGGACCAAGTGGCTCAGGTAAAAGTACCTTGTTACGTATCTTAATGACATTAGAAGGCATCGATGGTGGTTATATAAATGTAGCCGGTGAATCGCTTTGGCATATGCCTTGGCAGGGACAATATGTTCCTGCGAACAGCAAGCACTTGCATAAGATGCGAAATCATCTTGGTATGGTTTTTCAGCATTTTAATTTGTTTCCTCATATGACCGTGAAGCGCAACATTACAGAAGCGCCAATGCGCGTAAAAGGTGTTTCAAGAGCCGAAGCTGAGGAGTTCGCAGACAAATTGCTGCAATTAGTTGGTTTGGCCGATAAAGCGGATAGTTACCCAAATGATTTATCTGGTGGTCAGAAACAGCGAGTAGGTATTGCGCGAGCGCTTGCGATGAAACCATCTATTTTATTGCTGGATGAGATTACTTCGGCTTTGGATCCAGAATTAGTTGATGAAGTATTGGACGTTATTCGTAATCTAGTAAAAGAAGAAAGTTTTACTATGTTGCTGGTGACTCATGAAATGTATTTTGCTCGTGAGATTAGTGATCGAGTGTGCTTTTTTGATAAAGGCGCCATAGTGGAAGAGGGTGAGCCAGAGGCCATTTTTACTCAGCCAAAGGAAGAGCGCACAAAGGCTTTCCTAAACGCTTATATTGGGCAGTGATTTTTACAATTGCTTTAAGTCAATATTTATAAGGCGCCATTTTGGCGCCTTATTTTTTAATCGTGACAAGTCACCTAGTCTCCGAGGATAATGAAAATATATTTTATGGAGTATTGTGCAAATGGCACCTTTGTATAGCGTTATTTTTTTGACCTTAGCTGCTGGCTTGGCAATGCCACTGGGCGCCTTGATTGCCAATTTTGAACGTATAAAACCAGAATGGCTAGAAACTGAGCTGATGCATGGTATTACTGCATTTGGTGGTGGTGCTTTATTATCCGCTATTGCTTTGGTTCTTGTCCCTGAAGGTGTTCAGCATTTTGTGCCATGGTCTGCTGCGTTATTGTTCTTATTAGGTGGCGTGGCTTTTATGTGGCTTGATATTTGGTTATCCAAACAAGAAACTTCAATGAGTCAGCTGGTAGCTATGCTGGCCGATTTTATTCCTGAATCTTTAGCTTTGGGTGCTGCATTCGCTTTAGGTACTATTAATGGTGTATTGCTTGCTGCACTTATTGCTATGCAAAATCTTCCTGAAGGTTTTAATGCTTTTCGAGAGCTAAAATCTTCATCCCATTACAGTGCATTCACAATTATTTCGTGCTTTGCTTTACTTGCATTATCAGGTCCAGTAGCGGGTGTTATAGCTCATATTTGGCTCGCAGAATGGCCTGCCGTGGTATCAGGGATAATGCTGTTTGCGTCAGGTGGTATCTTATATGCCGTGTTTCAAGATATTGCTCCTCAGGTTGCCTTGGACAAACACTGGCTGCCGCCGATGGGGGCAGTCATGGGGTTTGCACTTGGTCTGATTGGCTATATGTTGGTTCATTAATAAAAATGTATACAAAAATAGTTTTTATGAAATATAGTGAGTACTCTTTTTAAGCCATACAGGTAGTAGGGTTGTGCTCAGAATATTAAATGATGTTAGTTTGAGTGCACTTGTCGCAGGTTTTGTGGCAGTGCTAATTGGTTTTGCGAGCTCCGTTGCAATTGTCTTTCAGGCGGCTCAAGCCGCTGGTGCGGACTCTAATACCATTGTGTCTTGGATTATGGCTCTGGGATTTGGTATGGGAGCTACCTGCTTTTTCCTTTCTTTATGGTATCGATCTCCTGTTATTACGGCATGGTCAACGCCTGGTGCGGCATTGTTAGCAACCAGCTTAGGAACAATAAGTTATGCCGAAGCGATTGGTGTGTTCGTTTTTGCGGGCATACTAACTCTGCTAACGGGTGTCTCTGGGTTATTTGATAAGGTCATGCGTTTGGTGCCTTTGCCTCTAGCTTGTGCCATGTTAGCTGGTGTACTTTTCAAGTTTGGACTTTCTATATTTGACTCCATGATGAGTGATGTTTTTCTTGTAGGGATTATGCTGATTACTTATTTGGTGAGTAAACGTCTTGTACCTCGCTATGCTGTGTTGTTTGTATTGGTCTCAGGTGTTGCGTTTGTGCTTGCGAAATCAGACGCTCAACTTATGTCTACTATCCCTTTTGCTCTTGGCTCTCTGGTATGGGTTTGGCCAGAATGGAATATCGGCGCACTGATCGGTATTGGTATTCCTCTATATATTGTGACAATGACGTCTCAGAATATTCCTGGCGTTGCCGTGATGCGTAGCAGTGGTTATCAAACACCTGTTTCTCCTTTAATTAGCTGGACAGGGCTTACCTCTATTATGCTGGCACCATTAGGCGGTTTTGCTTTTAATTTGGCGGCGATCACTGCTGCAATTTGTTCAGGTGATGAATGTCACAAAGATCCTAAGCGACGTTATATTGCGGGCCTGTCTGCTGGTGTGTTTTATGGGCTTGCTGGTTTAGCGGGTACCTCTGTGGTTGCTCTGTTTTCGATTTTTCCTGCAACCATGATTGCAGCGTTAGCTGGTATTGCCTTGTTAGGAACCATCGGTATGAATTTGAAAAATGCGATGGCTGATGACTCTAATCGAGAGGCTGCATTAGTGACCTTTTTAGTAACCGTCTCAGGTGTCTCGTTTGGTGGTATCGCGTCAGCCTTTTGGGGGATTTTATTTGGTGTGATTTGTTTGCTGATATCTAATATTAGGCTCAAATAAAAGGTTCTTTTAATGGATGTTAGTCAAAGTATCAAAGAAGATATCTTGAAAAATCAGCTGCCGAGGGGTGTCCCTCTTCGGCAAGCGATCCTTTCGACTCGATATGGTGTCAGTAGAATTCCTATTAGGGATGCGTTGCTATCATTAAAGTCTGAAGGTTGGCTAGTTCCAAATGGGAAAGCAGGTGTGATGATTCCTGATTTGAATTGGACGGAAGCGGAAGATCTTTATTTGATGCGAGCTGAACTGGAATGTTTGTTGTTCAGTATGGCATTTGATTATATCAGTGAGGAAGACCTAATAAAGGCGAGGTATTTCTTAACAGAATTAAATAAAGAAAATTTAACTCTGGTCTATAAAGGAGAGCTTAATTGGTTATTCCACCACACTCTGTATAGAGCTGCTGAGCGACCGACATTACAGCGCATGGTTGAAGGTCTTAATAAACAAGCTGTGCGTTATCTTGGCTTTCAGTATGGTCCATTGGGATATAAGGTAAGAAGTCAGAATCAGCATGAAGAACTACTTTTACTTATTGAATCAAATGATAAAAATGCTGCGCTCATTTTTCTGAGGCAGCACATAGAAAATGCAGGAATCTTGTTAACTGAGTTTCTGAAAAAACTTAACACATGACTGGGTCAATAGGGTGTTAAAACTCTTCATCAGCAGGCTGAGGTAAATACACAGTTAAACTAGCACCACCCAAGTTTAGAGATGATTCTTTTTTTATGAAGCCTCGAACATCATTCACAACATGAGCTGTGGCTGATAATTCGGCGAAATATAAGCCTAAGCCAGTGTTACCTTCAAGAAACTCTTCAGGCTGTTCATCAGTATCAGCCTGTTTGAAGCCTTCACCATCATCTTCAATTGCTATGATGAGAAAATCATTTTCCTTTTTTGCACTAATTAGAATTTTTGATTTTGCAAACCGCAGAGCGTTGTAAACTGCAGTACTGACCACTGCAGTCATTAGACGTTCGTCAAAAATACTAGTTAGATTTGCATCGCAGCTATACTCTAGCTCTAAACTTTTTGCAATGGCGGATGGCTGTAGAGCAAAAACTTGGTCATCCAAAAACTCATCAAGTAAAAAAGTATCTACATGTAGGTCATAGCCGTCAGATGCTAGTCTATACAAGTATAAATACTCAACCCATTCATCATTAAGTTTTTTAAGGGACTCTTCAATTAGGATAATTTTTTTTTGATTCGAATCCTTGCTCCCCATTGCGTCTTTAAGGCTTTGCAATTGGTATAGTAAAGTTCCTACCTGATTTTTACTTTCATGAATAGCACTGGCTAAGATAGTGCTGATATCGATTTTTTTCATCTCTAGCTTCCAAAAGATTTTGCGTAGGCGGAACTTTGCTGTTGGGTTGGAGCGATTGCGCTTCCGGATTTTACTTCACTAAGCCAAGCTTCAAAAATTTGTTTGGCAGTTGATATATCATTATCTGCTAAATAAATATCTATTTCGTAGCTATAGGCTTTTGCTTTATTGTTTGGGTCATCAAAAAAAGATTCGTGTACTTTTTTAAGCGTGCTATTGAAGTTATCTTTTTGACGCGGTAACAGAGGGCCACTGTCCGATATTCTAGCAAGAGACTCTAAATGTTTTAAATAAACATCGGCTGTGTTGTAGCAGGAGTATTTAGCTAAAAATACAGCTCTTCTAAATGACATTTCTGCAGTCGTACTGTCGCTTAGAGATAGGCTTATATTTCCTAGCTCCATTTGACGCAAGATATTCTTAGGCGATCGACCGATAGCTTCAATTAATGTCGCTTGTGCTTCTTCATGCTTTCCTTGAATGACTTGGATTTTAGCAAGCCAATCGTAGGCACTAACAAAAAAGCGATTATCAAGCATCAGTTGTCTAAAGTTTTGTTCTGCTTTGTCTAGCTCTCCCATCAAAAAATAGGACTTTGCTTTGCCAAATAATGCCCAAGGCATTTTTCTACTTTTTAGGGTTTTATTGAATAGTGATAGCGCTTTTTTGTATTCTTTAATTTCTAATAGGCTCTCGCCTATTATTCTTTCACATTTACCTATTAGAGACGGGTATTTTGTCATCACTTGTTTAGCTGCAGTAATGGCTTCTTCAAAATTGTTTGCGTCAAGCGCGACGTTTACCTTATATAGCCTTTCTTTTGTTTCTAATAGTTTGCTGAGCCGTCTTTGCAAAACAGCCTGAGAAAAGGGCTTTGTAATGTAGCCATCTGGTTGATATTCAATAGCACCCATTACCATTTCAATGGATGTTTCCGCTGTTACCATCAAATAAGTAGCGGTATTTGGAATGAGTTTAGAATGTCTTACTTCTTCTAATAATTGCTGTCCATCCTTGCCATTTCCGAGATTGTAATCGGACAAAATGACATCAAAGGATTTGTTTCTTAGGAGTTCAATGGCAGTTTCAGCTTTCATAGCAATGTCGATAGACGTAAAACCAAAATCAGTCAGCATTTTTCGCTGCATAATTCTGGCTTCGGCCATATCCTCTATGAGAAGCGCTTTTTTCTTTGAAAAGTCTTGTTGTGCCATAAATAATTACATTCCGTGTCTAGCAATTATAAAAAGGATTTATTTGGATCAATCACGAGATCTTCTGAAAAAATTTCGTCCTCTTCAGAGGTTTGCTGTGGAATAGCGTAGGATTCACTTGCCCATGCTCCCAAGTCAATCAGCTTGCATCTAGGGCTGCAAAAAGGTCGGTCTGGATTTTCTTTGGACCAAGGCGATTTCTTTTGGCAGGTAGGGCAGGCAACCAAGGCTGCAGTATTACTATTTAACATGATTGTGACTCTAAAATTTTTTTGTGTAATTTTAAGACTTTAGCATTCATTTCAGCAATATTACCAGAGTTTTCCAAGACGAGATCAGCTCTCTCAATACGTTCGCTATTGCTTAATTGCGCTGCCATGATTTTTTCTGCGCTTTCTCTACTTATATTGTCTCTGCTCATGACCCGTTGAAGTTGTACATTTTCAGGTACATCGATTGCTATGACTAATTTACATACTGCATCTTGTTTTGTTTCAAATAGAAGTGGGTGAACAAGCAAGGCGTACGATGAGGTAATTGCATGAAGCCGCGTTGATATCTCTTCTCGAATTGCTGGGTGTGTTAGTGCTTCAAGCCAGATTCTTTCTTCGGGGTTATCAAAAATAATATCACGCAGGGATTTACGATTTAAAGTGCCGTCGTTTAATAATATGTTGTCACCGTAGCGCTGATGGATATTATTTAAACAATTTGAACCCGGTTCAACAACAATTCTTGCGACGTCATCAGCATCAACGCTTTGAATGCCTATCTCATTGAAATATTTTGTTATTGTGCTTTTACCGGAGCCTATGCCGCCAGCAAGACCGATTATAGTAGGGGTATGGGTTGTCATAGGCTAAAAATAAAACACCAACATGGCTGAAAATATTAAAAATGGACAAAATGCCATGTATTTAGCTCCATTTCTATTGGTCAATACAGTGTATAGGATTCCGCTTAAACTTGCACAAAGTAACAAGGGTGTTAAGCCTGAAAGTCCTAACCATGCACCGAGCGCTGCAATAATTTTAGCATCACCTAATCCTATACCTTCTTGACCTCTGAATGTTAAATAAAACCAGCGCAGTGTATAGACAATTCCATAGCCAATTATCATACCTAAGACGCTGGTTTCTAAGGTGTTGTTCGATAGATTAAATAGCAGCGCACAAGCTAGGGCAATGGTACTGCATTCATCCGGTATTAATTGATATTCTAGGTCAATTACTGCGGCTGTTATTAAAGCGCTAATCAAAAGTGCATGTAGTACAAGTTGATATGCATCGCTAAATATCCAGGGCAAGGGGAGGCAGAAAACAAGATGAAGAAATTCAACTGAGGGATAGCGATATGAAATGGCGGCTTTGCAATAACGGCATTTTCCTTTGAGCAGTAAGTAACTAAATAGAGGAATAAGATCTTGCCACATTAGTGGATGATGACATTGAAAACAATGAGAGCGCTTATCACTTATTTTATCTGGCGGCAGTTTGTTAAACGGGAGTAAAAGTAATGAATGTGCTTCTTTTTCCCATAAATAAATATTATTAATCGGCCACCTAGCTGTAAATGCTGCAGCATAACTGCCCATGCTCAAGACAACTAATACATATAAAAACCAGTTTATTGCTATCAGATTCATTTATGACATCTCAATAAGCGGTGCGTATAAAGCGATCAGTGCCGAGGCGACAAACCCTCCAGCGATCAAGAGGCAAACTGCGGGAATCAATTTTTCAAGCAGGGATATGTTTTTTTGCCAACGTTTTTCGTGCTCTTTTGCAGCAAGAATAAGTGCTCTCTCTATGTCACCATCTTGTTCTGCTGAATGAAGCGCAATAGACGATTCATTAGGAAACCAATGAGTAGGAAAGCTGGTTGCATAATTTTTACCGAGACGAAGAGTGTAATAGACTTGGTAAATCTCTTCTTTTATGAGCGTATATTGGAAGTACTCGGGCATGCTCCTCAAGGCCTGTTGCAAGGTTAAACCGGTTTTTCTTGTTGTGCTTAATAACGAAAAGAGTTTAGTTAGCCGAAAGTTGCCACTGTATTTTTCAAGCCAGTAACAAGCGTGACCTTGATATAGGCTCCGTATGATGATGAATTGAATGGCACTACAGACGAGATAAATGCTCACATTATTGGCTAACTCAAAAAAATAACTTTCTCCCATTTTTTGCTGCATTGCTCTATTCGCGATAAGAATAATCAGAGCAATCTGAATAATACTAAAGGGATAAATAATGGATTTTAATAAGCGTTGAGACCAATCGAGTAAGGATTTAAGCTGGATAATCGACACGGCGATGCTTTTTTCACAGTCTTCTCTTGAGCCTTGTGAATTAAGGAGTTGGCAGTATGGTATAGCGGACGTTTGCGTCAGTTTGCTTAATGCTTCGTTGAAAATCGTACCGTTTTCTAGCTCGCTTAATATAGCTTTACTGATATTTGCGCTTTTTGGGTGAGTAGCCGAAAGAGCAAAATGGGAAATTGCTTGATTTAATTGAAGCCCAGAGTGTAGAGCGCTCTGTATCTCTTCATAAAAAATTTGCAGTGACTTGTAATCTAGCTTTTTAGGGGTCCACTCTGAGATTGATATTTGCCAGCATCCTCGGTTTATATAATTAAAGACAACATTGCTTTCGGATAATTCGTGTCGGTAATCAATCTTTCCATTTAGGTGCTGAATTTTATACCAAGGCATTTTGCACCTCACTGTTCTGAAAGGGAAAAGCTTCCCATAGGGATGGGGATGAAATAAGTGTGTCGTAATCTTTCGGTAGCAATTCATTCCATAGTGGTCGTAAAGCGTTGAACATTGGTTGTTGTGAAGACGCTTTGTAGAGCATGGATTGATGGATGATAAGTTTTAATGAACTCACCAAAGAGAAAAAATCTACTTGCCAACCATGGCAGCGGTGCATGGCGTCGAGTGCAGAGTTTGTATGCAATGTAGCTAGCACGAGGTGTCCGGTCAATGCCGCATTTACTGCAAGATTGGCAGTAACGGCATCGCGCACTTCTCCGACCATAATTACATCTGGATCTTGTCTTAAGAAGGATTTCAAAAGAGCTGCAGAGTCCAAGCCAATGGCTGGATTGGGCTCACATTGAAACAAGCCTGGAATTTCGTATTCGACAGGGTCTTCTATCGTGAAAATAGTCTTCTTTCCTGTGTTTAAAGTATCAAGGCACGAATAGAGGGTCGTGCTTTTGCCTGCACCTGTTGCGCCACAGACCAAAATTAAACCACTAGAGCTATTTAAGATTGTGCTCAGGGCAGTAAGCAAAGATCGCTGTATGCCGATATTTTCAAGCTCTAAACGGTTTTTTTCAGGGAGTAGGCGCAAAGCTACTTTTTCGCCTTTAACCGTGGCAATAATACTGACCCGAATAAAAGTGCTTCGACTTCTTTCCTCAAAGAGAAATTGACCTTCTTGTGTTCGCCTTGTTTCTGACAAGTCTAAATTAGCGCGCATTTTTATGCGGTTAATTAAGCTTGTTCCTTGAGCTAAATTGGCTACTTTATGAAGTGATCCATAACAGCGTTGATAAATTTGAATGCCAATATTTGAGTGTTCTATGTGAATATCGGTTGCATGATTACTCACAGCGTTAGATATTATTTCTTCTAAAGTCATTCGTCTGCTCCAGCCGAACTGTCACATTGAAGCGGAAGAATGTTACTTTCTAAGTCTGAGAGGCATTTCCAATTCCTATCGGCATCGCGAGAGTATCTTAGATATTGGTTTTCAGTAATGCCGGTGCTGTCATTTAGTGTGAGAACAATATTCCCCATACCTTTGTTTTGGCTGTCTACAGAAATAGATTTGGTAATTGAGCCTTCTGCTAGGGATTGTTTTATGAGATTAAACTCTGCTTCGCTAGGAAAGGACCCATGTAAAAGAATGAATTCTTCAACCAGAGATTGATGTTGGGTAGCGAGGTTTTGTACTTCTATTAGTTTTGCTTTAGCAATTTGACGGGTAAATGTGGGGGCTGAAAGGCTTGCTATTATAGAAATAATGGCAATAACAACCATTAATTCTAATAACGTAAAACCACGTGTGGATAGACGAGAAAGTAACATTCTTCACTCCTTGAAGATTCTGTAATCATTGGCATCCTGCCGAAAAACTTAACTCATTAAGTTTTTATAGACTAAACAATTTGATCGAGAAAGTCTCCCGTTGGTGTTTTTTCTTGATAGCTATTGGTTTTACTCTCTTTAGTTGATGCGTGAATGGTTGGTTCAATATCATCTTCGATGAACTCTTCTTCTAGTTCCAACAAGATATCATTGTTTTTTCTAGCTTCGATTTCTTCGAGTTTTTTTCTATTTCGCTGGGATAATGCTTGGCCTTGCTCTGAAATAGTGACAACAAGATCACTCGAAGCCTTGGCGTTTCGAGCGTTAAGCGCTGCCATATTAGTGTCTTCATCAGAGCGTAAGTCAAATGTTGTGTAGCCAGGAGTGGTCATACTTGTGAAGGTATGATTTGAAAGCGCTATAGAATGAGGAAGGCTACCAGACATGTTGATCACCCACGTAATGTTTATCTACAAATACTAATTGGCAATATGAAATATGTCCACTTTCTAATCAAATTCAGTTGGGAAACTTCTTATCTTTATTAATTAACTCGTCTTCACTCATTAGAAAGCAAAGACGAGTTAAGGGATAAATTAGCTGGTAGATTATTCGCCTTTAAGCTTGCCCGCCTGAATAGCGGTAATAGCAATGGTGTAGACGATATCGTCGACCAACGCACCACGAGACAAGTCGTTAACAGGTTTACGAATGCCTTGCAGCATAGGTCCGATGCTAACTACATCGGCACTTCGTTGAACGGCTTTATAGGTGGTGTTGCCAGTATTTAAATCTGGGAAAATAAATACAGTGGCTTTACCAGCTACTTTGCTGTTTGGCGCTTTTTGCTTGGCTACTTTTTCCATGATTGCAGCGTCGTATTGTAGTGGTCCATCAATTAACAGATCAGGCCGAAGTCTTTGCGCAATCGCGGTAGCTTCTCTGACTTTATCAACATCGTTACCTGTACCAGAACCACCAGTGCTGTAGCTAATCATGGCGACTTTTGGGGTAATGCCAAATGCTGCAGCAGAATCAGCACTTTGAATGGCAATTTCTGCGAGTTGCTCAGCCGTTGGGTCTGGGTTTATAGCGCAGTCACCATAGACCAATACTTGATCCGGCAAACACATGAAGAAAATCGACGAGACAAGATTTGAATTAGGTGATGTCTTTATTAATTGCAGGGCAGGGCGAATGGTGTTGGCAGTAGTGTGCACAGCACCTGAAACCAAACCATCAACATCGCCAACTTGCAGCATCATGGTACCCAATACAACATTATCTTCAAGCTGTTCACGAGCAACAATATCAGTAAGTCCTCGACTTTTTCTCAACTCAACCATCGGTGCTACGTAGCGTTCACGAATGCTGTTCGGATCGAGTATTTCAACACCATGACTTAATTCAATACCGTTGTTTTGAGCAATACGGAGAATCTCGGTTTCGTTACCTAATAATGTACAGCGAGCAATGCCACGCTCCGCACATATAGACGCCGCTTGAATGGTGCGAATCTCTTCACCCTCTGGAAGAATGATGCGTTTATTCAAGGAGCGAGCGAGCTCAATCAAACGGAATCGAAACGCTGGAGGAGATAGTTTTCTTTCTTCTTGGTTCAAGGCAAAAGAGTTGATCCAATCGTGATCTATACAACGAGCAATATGCTCTTTAACCATTAAGACTCGCTCTTTATCATCAAGTGGAATCTCTTGGTTAAAAGATTGCATATTAATAACGGTTTCCCAGCTGTTAGATTCAACAGAGAGGATTGGCAATCCTTTTGCCATGGCTTTACCACAAAGCGCCATCAGTGCTTCACTTGGCTGATAACCACCAGTAACCACTAGTGCTGCAATTTTAATATCATTAAGCGCTGCAATAGCTGTCGCCATGATGATGTCAGTACGATCACCGGGAGTGAATACTAAAACACCTGGTCGTAATGCTTCTAGCATATTTTCCACACCGCGAGCACATAGTGTGTAAGATTGTACTCGCCGAGATTCGATTTCACCCGCATTGATAATACGAGCACCAAGAAAGTCAGCTACATCTTTAACACGAGGATAGGTCAGTTCGTCCGCTTTCGGTATTTGACCTAGCAGACTAAAGTTGCGTTTGAAAATTCCTCTTTGGGCAAACAAATCGCCGTAGGATTTAACGCCCAATGACCCTGGTGTGGTTTTATTTAAAATACAACCAATAACATCGTTGGCCTTTATGCCACCGTAAGAGCCTGCGGCAATCTCAACATGATGTTCAAGTTCGTTAACTCTCATGTTGTTTGGCGCAGTGACTAAAACTAAGCCAGCGTCCAGTGTTCTAGCAATGGCTTTATTTAGCCTTGTTGCATATGGGTGTCCGGCGATCTGCGCAAGACCTTCTACAATAACCGTTGAATCTGGTTCAACACTTGCTTGAAAACGGCCAACAATTTCTTCCATGAGTTCGTCGATATTATCGTTGTACAAATAACGTTCAGCTTCATGAAGCGGAATTGGCTCAGCAGGTGTTAGTGTTGAACCTTGCGCAACCATAGCCGTTGATTTGTCTGGTCCTTTATCTCCTGGTTGAGGCTGGGCGATAGGCTTGAAGAAACTGGCTTTTAATCCCTGCTGTTCAAGTGCGCGGACAAGACCTACAGAGACGGATGTTAGGCCGACACCTGGGCCCGTAGGAACGGTCATGAGTACATTTATTGACATATCTGATGAATCCTAAATTAGTCCATTATGGTTAGCATAGTTTCGATCAATGCTGAATTAAGCTTATAGTATCTAGTGCGATCATTAGCTCTTCGTTAGTAGGTATAATCCATACATTCGTATTGCTGCTATCAGAGCTAATATTTATCGTTTCGCCACGAGGTGCATTTTCATTTAATGTTGAGTTTATACCGATATTCAGTGCTTTCAAATGATTGCAAATGACTTGGCGTAAATAGCTTGAATTCTCACCGATACCACCAGTAAAGACCAAATGATCAATACTTTCTAAAGTTGTTGCCACACTTGCTAAATGTTTGGCAGTGCGGGCTGCGAACATGTCTAAAGCCAGTTTAGCTCTAGGGTCACCAGATTCCATTGCTTCTTCTAATGTTCGACAGTCATTAGAAATTTCTGATACACCAAGTAGACCACTTTTTTTGTTCAGAATATCAAGCGCTGCGTCAGCCGATATATTTTCAGCTTGGCTAATAAAAGACAGCAGACTTGGGTCGAGGCTTCCCGAGCGAGTGCCCATCATTAAGCCTTCTAATGGCGTGATGCCCATGCTGGTATCAGATGATAGACCTTTGTTTATTGCGCAAGTACTGGCCCCATTGCCCAGGTGAGCAACAAGTACGCCTTGTTGATCACTGCCTTTCGCAATTTGCGCTAACCGCTGACTAATATAGCGATAGCTGGTGCCATGGAAGCCATACTTGCGAAAATGATTTTCTCGATAAAAATGCATTGGAATAGGGTATAGGTATTGTTCTGGTGCCAGAGTTTGATGAAATGCAGTATCAAAAACAGCTACTTGAGGCAGTCCTGGGAAAAGCTCAAAAGCCACTTCCATCCCTTTTGCGTGAGCAGGGTTATGTAGTGGCGCAAATTGGGCGCACTCTTTAATACTATCTATGACATTTTGATTGATTAGTGCAGATTCACTAAAATTTTCACCGCCGTGTACAACACGATGACCTATGCCTGCCAATGAGCTTTCAATGATAGGGTGACTGCTAAGCCAATTTTTTATGTGAGCTACAGCATTTTTGTGGCTGCCATCTTCTAGTTGAATAATATTTTTCTGCCCTTCAAACTTAAAGGTGATGCTACTCTCGTCCGAACCTAATCTTTCTGCGATACCTTCGACTAGAGTTTCTTGTCCAGCATTGGCAAGAATGGCAAATTTTAAAGAAGAGCTGCCGCAGTTGATGACTAAAATACTATCTTTCATAGTTATTCCTGAGATACGCGCAAAGACAGGTCTATTGCTTGGATGTGTTTTGTTAGGGCTCCAATGGATACAAAATCAACGCCTGTTTCAGCTACCTTTAATAGACGATCTTTGTCCATGTTTCCTGATGCTTCAAATTTAACTTGACCTTTGAAGTCTGAAACCGCTTTGCTCATATCTTCATACGAAAAATTATCTAGCATAATGATATCTGCGCCAGCAGCGACTGCCATGGCAACTTCTTCTAAATTTTCTGTTTCTACTTCAATTGTTTTACCCGGCGCGATTTTTTGTGCCATGCTGACAGCGTTGGCAATTGATCCTGCAGCCATGATGTGATTTTCTTTTATCAAAAATGCATCATATAACCCCATTCGGTGATTTTTCCCACCGCCAACAGTTACCGCATACTTCTGAGCTCGGCGCATGCCTGGTAGTGTTTTTCGTGTATCCAAAATGGTTAATTGTGTGCTTGATACGATTTCACTGTATTGGCGAGTCACCGTAGCAGTATAAGAAAGTGTTTGTAAAAAATTTAGAGCGGTGCGTTCACCCGTTAGGATTGTTCTTGCATGGCCTTTAATAGTCAAAAAAGGTTTGTTGCTTTCCAGCGTATCGCCTTCATTATTATGCCAAGTGAGAGTAGTTCTGTTTCCTAATTGAGCAAATACTTCGTTTACCCAAGCTTGACCGCATAGGATAGCAGGTTCTCGACTGATAACCGTTGCTGTAATTTCTTGATCGTCAGGGATAAGTTGAGCTGTTATGTCCCCAGAGCCTATGTCTTCTTTTAATGCAAACGTAACTTGCGATTGGATGTGCTCGGATAATAGAGCGTTCAGAAGGGTCATGTACTATCCTAATTTTGCCAAGTAAATAAAGAGCATTGTAGCGTTATATTGGTAATGCGTCAGTGTTGATTTTTTTATATTCATTGATTTGCATGGTCTTTCTAGACAGAAAAGAGCATAAATTTAGAATTTGTAAGTATAGACCTAGCTTTTTAAATGGAACTTCTTGCTTAACTGGACACTATTTTTGTGTTTCTACCTGAGGCGGACTTAAGAGCGGATTAGTCTCTATAGAGCTAATAATGTGATACAGATTATCATTTTTTGAATAGTATATTAGCTTTGATACTGTGTATTCTTCGCTGTCTGAAGCGAAACATAAGATTCATGCAGTTTATACATCTCATATTTCTGGTGAATTTTGGTGGGGCGCCTTAAGCTTTAAGCCATTTATTGTGGAGTTTTTACCTATTTTTATCTGTTTTTAGATGAATTCTAGGAGATTTAAAAGCTTCAAAAGTGCTTTGAGTACTTCAATCTTTATTTGGGTGGCTAGGCGATCTCTTGATTAGGTGTTAATCTAACGCCCGAATTAGATGCTTCTGATATGTAAAAAAGCCTTGTTTAACGTAAGGTTTTAGTAAAATATCTAGAATGCAAAATCTTAGAAGTGCTTTATCTATGCGCATTCTAAGTAAATGACTTTGATTTTTTACATGCGTTTAGTAAGGCTATTTGCATGTGGAAATTTAATGTTGGGTTTGATGAACCAAACCCAAATTGGAAGCGAACTGACTAGATTTTTAGTGGTCGATGCAATGGAAATAAAATTAAAACAATAATAATTGCCATTGGAACGGATAAAAACGACGCGTTTTAAAACGTAATATACAGTGCGTCGTTTTATCCTAGGTCGGCTGGAACTTAATGGCTATTCATATGAGTTCCGACGGTTCGTTTAAGTAGCCTCCAAGGCTTAAATACACATAATGTCCTTGGTAGGTTAGTATCTGTTCTAATAGCGGGAGTTATTAACACGATGACTGAGCAGCATATTCTCGAAGACATCGATCCAATTGAAACTAAAGAGTGGGTCGATGCGCTTGAGTCTGTCCTTCGCGAAGAAGGTCCTGATCGCGCGCAATACATTTTAAATCGTTTGACGAATGAAGCTTCAAAAGCTGGTACGTCAATGCCGTCGTCTATTACGACTGCATACCGGAATACAATCGCTCCTGAAAATGAGAAGCCATTGCCGGGTGATGTATTTATGGAACGTCGTATACGCTCTATAATTCGTTGGAATGCATTGGCTATGGTAATGAAGGCAAACCGTGTTGATTCAACACTTGGTGGCCACATTACAAGCTTCTCTTCTGCAGCAACGCTTTATGATATCGGTTTTAACCACTTTTTCCGTGGTAATGACGGTAAACAACAAGCGGATATGGTCTTTTTCCAAGGTCATATTTCCCCAGGGATTTACGCGCGTTCATACATTGAAGGGCGTTTGACAGACGAACAGCTTGATAACTTCCGTCGTGAAGTGGATGGCAAAGGTATCTCTTCTTACCCGCATCCTTGGTTGATGCCGGATTACTGGCAATTTCCTACAGTGTCTATGGGTCTTGGGCCATTGCAAGCGATTTACCAAGCGCATGTGATGAAGTACCAACATAGTCGTGGTCTTATTGATCAAGGCGACCGTAAAGTATGGGCGTTCCTTGGTGATGGTGAATGTGATGAGCCAGAATCTTTAGGTGCAATCGCTCTTGCGGGACGTGAAAATCTAGACAACCTTATTTTTGTGATCAACTGTAATCTACAGCGTCTTGATGGCCCTGTACGTGGTAACAGTAAAATTGTTCAGGAACTTGAAGGTGTGTTCCGTGGTGCTGGCTGGAATGTCATTAAGTGTCTATGGGGTCGTCATTGGGATCCTCTTTTCGCGAAAGATCACAACGGTTTGCTTGTTAAACGTATGAATGAAGTTTGTGATGGTGAGCTTCAGAACTACAAAGCAAATGGTGGTGCTTATACTCGTGAACATTTCTTCGGCAAATATCCAGAATTGCTAGAAATGGTTAAAGACATGACTGACGATGAGATTATGAATCTTAATCGCGGCGGGCATGATCCTTACAAAGTTTACGCAGCGTATTCCGAAGCGACTTCTCATAAAGGTCAACCGACTGTTATCTTGGCGCAAACCGTTAAAGGTTACGGCATGTTTAAAGCGGCTGAAGCGCAAAACACTGCGCACCAAACGAAGAAGTTGGATGAGGAATCTCTTGCTCAGTTCCGCGATAAATTCGGTATCCCTATTAGCGATGAAGAGCTAAAAGACTTACCTTATTACAAGCCAGCTGAAGACAGTCCTGAAATGCAATATATGCGCTCTCGTCGTAAAGAGTTGCATGGCGCTTTCCCTATTCGTAACCATGATTGTGAAGCGCTTGAAGTGCCTTCTTTGGAAGCATTCAAATCTCAGATCGCGGGAACAAATGGGCGTGAAATTTCTACAACTATGGCGTTTGTGCGTGCACTGAATGTTATGGTTAAAGATAAAAACATTGGTGAGCGCGTTGTTCCAATCGTTGCCGATGAAGCCCGTACGTTTGGTATGGAAGGTATGTTCCGCCAGCTAGGTATTTATTCATCTGAAGGTCAGCGTTATACGCCTCATGACCATACTCAGATTATGTACTACAAAGAATCTTCTGACGGTCAGATTTTGCAAGAAGGTATCAATGAGCCAGGTGCATTCTCTGCATGGTTGGCATTGGCTACGTCTTATGCAAACAGTGCTCTTCCAATGATTCCTGTTTATATCTATTACTCAATGTTCGGTTTCCAGCGTATTGGTGACTTGGCTTGGGCGGCAGGTGATTCACAGGCACGCGGTTTCTTGATTGGTGCAACAGCAGGTCGTACTACGCTAAATGGCGAAGGCTTGCAGCATGAAGATGGTCATTCCCATATTCAGGCTGGTCTTATTCCAAATTGTGTGTCTTATGATCCAACTTATTCATACGAAGTCGCTGTTATCGTGCAAGATGGCTTGCGTCGTATGTATAAAGAAAAAGAGAGTGTTTTCTATTACCTAACAGTAATGAATGAAAACTACACACACGAAGATATGCCTGAAGGTGTTGAAGAAGGCATTATCAAGGGGATGTACAAGCTTAAATCTCATGCTAAGAAAGCCAATAAGAAACAAGTTCAATTGCTTGGTTCTGGCGTTATTCTTCGTGAAGTTGAAGCTGCTGCAGAGATCCTGTTTAATGATTTCGGTGTTAACTCTGATATATGGAGTGTAACGTCTTTCAATGAGCTGCGTCGCGAAGGTCTTGATGTAAGCCGTTGGAATATGCTTCACCCTGAGTCAGAAACTCGCAAATCTTATGTTGAATCTTGCTTGAATGGCAATGGCCCTGTGATTGCATCTACCGACCATATTAAATTGTTCGCAGATCAAATTCGTCCATTTATAACAGGTACTTACAACGTACTTGGTACTGATGGTTTTGGCCGCAGTGATACTCGTGCTCAATTGCGTCACTTCTTCGAAGTTAACCGCTATTGGGTAGTAGTTTCTGCCTTGAATGCATTGTCAAAAGACGGTGTGATTGATGCATCTGTAGTTAGTGGAGCAATTGCTAAGTTTGGTTTAGATCCTGAAAAGCCAAACCCTGTAACGTGCTAATTACCTGACAAGCTAGGTATCTGGCTTAGTGTATGTTTGTAGCTAAGCTAGATAAGTTTTTAAGTTTGATGCGTCTATAAGACAAAGGAGATTTCTGTGAGTACTGAAATCATTCGAGTACCGGATATTGGTGGTGCGACTGATGTCGAAATTATCGAGATCAGTATTAAGGTTGGTGACATTATTGAAGTGGACCAATCTATTATTGTTTTAGAAACAGATAAGGCTTCCATGGATGTTCCATCTTCCATGGCTGGTAAAGTAAAAAGCATTTCTGTGAAAGAAGGCGATAAAGTTTCTGAAGGTGATGAGCTTCTTGTTATTGAGGTTGAAGGTGCAGAAAAATCCGCTCCTGAAACGCCAGTAGAAGCTTCTACGCCAGCAAAATCTGCCGAGAAGACTGCTCCAGCTTCATCATCTTCTAGTGAAGAAAAAGTTTCTGTGCCTGATATTGGTGGTGCGACTGACGTAGAAGTTATTGAAGTCTGTGTTGCTGAAGGTGATATGGTTGAAGAGGGTGACTCTTTGATCGTTTTGGAAACTGATAAAGCATCTATGGATATACCTTCGCCGTTTACAGGCAAGATCGGTAAAATTTCGATCAAAGTAGGTGATACTGTTTCTGAGGGTGCTGACATCCTTATGTTAATAACTGAATCATCTACGCCTGCAGCTTCAGAAGAAAAAGCGGAAGCACCAAAATCTTCAGCGCCTGCGGCTGCAGCGCCTGTATCTGGTGGTGTTGAGACTGTTAAAGTTCCTGATATTGGTGGTGCGGAAGGTGTAGAAGTTATCGAAGTTGCTGTAGCGGCTGGTGATAAGGTTAAAGAGGGCGATTCTATTATCGTTCTTGAAACTGATAAAGCTTCCATGGAAATCCCTGCGCCGAAATCAGGAACAGTTAAATCTGTTTCTATTAAAGTTGGTGATAAGGTTTCTGAAGGTCATCTTGTTCTCGAGCTTGAAGTGGAAGGTGGTTCTGAAGTTACGGCGTCTGCGCCGGTTGCTGAAAAAGCGGCTCCTGCTTCTGCTGAAGCGCCTAAAGCTAGTACTGCAAAAGCAGCTCCTGCGGCGGATCAATCTGCTGTATTGTCTGAACCTTCTAAGAAAGTTCACGCAGGTCCCGCGGTGCGTATGCTTGCTCGTGAGCTAGGTGTTGATCTATCTCTTGTTCGTCCTACTGGCCCTCGTGGTCGTATTACGAAAGAAGATTTGCATGCCTATGTGAAAGCTGCTGTACAAAAGGCTGCATCAGCTCCAGCGGGTGTTGCAACAGGTTCTGGTCTACCGACTGTGCCTGATCAAGACTTTAGCAAGTTCGGTGATGTCGAAGTTGTTAAGATGAGTAAGATTCAACGTCTAACTGCTCAAAACATGGTTCGCAACGCACTTGTTGTGCCTCAAGTTACTCAGTTTGATAAAGCTGACATCTCTGATCTTGAAGACTTCCGCAAAGGCTTGAAAGGTGAAATGGAGAAACAAGGTGTTAAATTGACGCCACTTCCATTCCTGATTAAAGCGGTAGCGCAAGCTATGGTTGCGAATCCAAGCTTCAATGTGTCGCTAATGGCTGATGGTGAAAGCTATGTTCAGAAGCATTATGTACACATTGGTATCGCTGTAGATTCTCCTGCTGGCTTGGTTGTTCCTGTTTTGCGTGATGCTGATAAGAAGTCAGTGATTCAAATAGCAAAAGAAGCGAGCGAACTGATTAAGAAAGCGCTTGATAAGCAACTTAAACCTGCCGATATGCAAGGTGGTTGTTTTACTATTTCTAGTTTGGGTGCAATTGGCGGTACTGGATTTACTCCTATCGTTAACTGTCCTGAAGTAGGTATTCTTGGTGTTTCTAAAGCAGACATCGAGCCACGTTGGAATGGTAAAGAATTTGAGCCTCGTACAATGTTGCCATTGTGCTTGTCTTATGACCACAGAGCTGTGAATGGTGGTGATGCTGGTCGTTTCATGACCTTCTTGAACTCATTGCTAAGTGATGTGCGTCGCTTGTCTCTTTAATGAGCCACTTTGGTGAATAGCTAAATAAATAAAAAGCCGCTTACAAAGCGGCTTTTTTTTGGTCTATAACTTTTTGATTTTAGTGTTTTTTTTTCGGTTTAGTATTTTTGGTTCACTAAGTAATTTTCTTATGTACTGGGTAGGTTGTTAACAGCCTGCATCAAGGCAGATTTTCGTGAGTCGCAGAACGCATTGTGTGGCAATCGGTTTAATACACCCAATTTTTCAAGTCGTTCTGTGGTTTGTCCGTTGGGACTAAATATATAAACGGCACAATCTGCTTCTATAGCGTCTTTGATGGCGTTTTCTAATGCAAGACCAATAGTTAGGTCCATCATAGGGACTGCGCTCAGATCTAATACTACAGCCTTATAGTTATGTATCCGATTGTGGTGTTTTGCGATGGCCTTACTTGCGCCAAAAATCATTGGTCCGGACAAATAGAAAAGTAATACTTTTCCGTCTGCTTGATCTAGTAATGATTTTTCTTCCTCAGATAGTGGGATGTCATCATCAGCATCACTGATTGCTTTTACATTTCCTGATTGTAGTCGGCTGAGTTTTTCTATTGTCATTATGTTGGCTATAAAGACGCCGATTCCTACCGCGACCATAAGGTCAACAAACACGGTTAGTGCCATTACGCCATACATGATTATGGTTGGCGAGAGGGCAACTTTGTGTGCGCGCTTCAAGAAGCTCCAATCGAGAATATTAATCCCTACATATAAGGCTATGCCAGCAAGCACGGCCATTGGGATCGGGCTGATTAGCTCTGATGCTCCAAGTACAACCAGTAAAAGAATTAAGGCTCTTGTGATGCCTGCAAGTGGTGATTTGCCGCCGGACTGTATGTTCACCACGGTTCCCATAGTGGCACCAGCGCCAGGAAGGCCGCCAAGCAGGCCCGAGAAGAAGTTGGCTGTGCCTTGACCGATAAGCTCTCGATTCGAATCGTGCTCTTTGCGGGTTAGGCTATCAGCAATGACGGCTGTTAACAGAGTATCAATACAACCTAAAGTGCCAAGCACCAATCCATTGATGATCATTTCAATAAATACTGAACGTTCAAAATGAGGCCAGTGGATAGATGGTAAGCCAGATGGAATAACACCGATACGACGTACATCCGAGTCACTAAATAGCACAACAGAAACAAGAGTTATTGCGACTAAAGCGACAAGCTGGGGAGGGATGTAGCGACGCCAGTGCTTAGGAAGATAAAATAATACGCCTAATGTTAATAGGCCTAGAAATAATTCGGAAAACTTCAAGTTAACAATAAGGGTTGGTAATGCAGTCAAGGTTCCCATTACGCCGCCAGATGGCGATGCGTGTCCTAAGAAAGGGGCAATTTGTAAGATGATTAAGATAATGCCGATGCCAGACATGAATCCTGAGATTACGCTATATGGCATGAGTGTTATGTATTTACCTAACTTCAGATAACCTAATGTGATTTGGAATAAGCCGGCGATCATAACTACGGTAAAAGCCATCGCTACACCGCCTTCTGGACTGCTAGCCATCATACTGGTCAATACCGCAGTCATGATGACGGTCATTGGTCCAGTTGGCTCTGAGATTAGGCTGGTAGACCCACCAAAAATCGCAGCAAATAGGCCGACGAGTATAGCGCCCCAGAGTCCTGCTTCTGCACCGGCTCCTGACGCAACGCCAAACGCTAATGCGAGAGGTAGCGATACAATAGCGGTTGTTGCGCCGCCGAATAAATCGCCCACAAGAGTCCAATCTTTAAAGCGAGAAAAATCAATGATCATTGTTTTTTTTACCTGTCCGTTATTTATGTTCAAATCAATCCGTTGAAATAATCCATAGTGCTCTTTTTGCAAAAGAGCCCGCATAATGCGGGCTCTTTGTTATTTCCTAGAGAGAAGCTGTAGGTTTTATTCTACATTGGCTTCTGAAATTGATTCAGAGCCTTTTTCTTCTTCTCGAGCAATCCTAGGGTCGTTTTTCACACGACCTGCTGATGCACGTCGACGTGAAGTCGCAGCATTGCGTTTTTCTTCTTGCTCTAAACGAAGCTTCTCTTGCTGAGCCAAAATAGCGGCTGGTAATTCTACCGGTGCTTTGGCTTCTGTGTTTGCTTGTTTAGTGGCTGGTTTGCCACGTCCACGGCGAGGAGTTCGAGTTGAGCTACCTGCAGTGTTTTGTACTTTCTCTTCTTCCACTTTGGTTTCGGAGGTATTCACGGCTGCAGTTTCTGAGGTGACTGGATCAGTCGTAGCTTCAGTAGCTTCTTGTGTAAGCTCTATTGCTGCAGTCTCGGCTTCTACTGTTGCTGGTTTTTCTGGTGCTTCGGTTTTTATCTCTTCCGTTACACTTGCTTCTTCCACTAGTTCTTCAGTCGAGGTTGCTACTTGAATCTCTGTTGTAGAAGTTGCTGTTTTTGGTTCCGCTTCAGCTTGTTCTGCTTTGGTTTCTTCTGTTGTAATTGTTTCAACTTCCGGTGTCTCTTGCTCAATTTTACGCATTTGAGCTTTTACTGACATCTTAGGTTTTGCAGGTTTAGCTTCAGGAGATTTTTCTTTAGTTTCTTCTGTTGCTTGCTCGGCATCAGTAGATTCTACTTTCTCAGCTTCAACAGCTTCAACAGCTTCAAAGGCTCCAACTGCTTTTTTGTAGAAGATTCTGATGTTGTGTCTGCTGATTTTGCTTCGACTTCAGTTTTTGCATGCTTAACGTCTGAAGTGATTGATGCTTCTTCTGTTTGCGACGCAGTAACTTCAGTAGATTGTGCTTCATCGTTTTCAGATTCAACATTTTCTTGCTGTACGTTGTTTTCTTCTTTTTGTGGGCGACGTGAACGACGTGATCGACGTGAACGGCGTTGAGGTTCATCACCGTTTTCGTTGTTTTCCACTTCAGCATTTTGAGCAGCTTCTACCAAAGCAGCATCTTCTTGCTCTTGTAGTTTAGTAGCTTCTAGAGCTTCGTCTTTTAGTTTGCCGTTGCGACGACGATTATCATTGCGATCGCGTTTGCGTTCTTTAACTTCAGGAACTTCTTTCTGTGGTTGGCGCGGAGTTGCTTTTACAGCAGCTTCTTGCTTCTCAACTCTTGGTTCTTGAGTTTCTTGTTTATTGCCACGGTTGTTGCGACGGTTGTTATTACTTCCCTTAGTGCTAGCTTCGGCTTGTTCTCGGCGAGATTGACGAGTAGAGCGATTTTTTTCAGCTGCATTGTTGTCATCACGGTCCGCATTTTGATGCTTAACATTGCGTTTGTTTCGGTTTACACGATTGCCGTTAGGCTTGCTTGACGTATCACGATCATTTTGTGAAGGCGCTACAGGAGGCGTTTTGCTAACGGTTTTTTGTTTTGGCTTGCTTTGAGTTTCGCCAAACAATGCCGTCATGAAGCGTTTAAACAAACTTGGCTTGTTTTGCGCATTTTTGATTGCCTTTGGCGCGACGGCTGCTGCTTGTGCTGGTGCCGTGTGCTCAGGAGCTGGTGCTTTAGGTGCAATGCTGGTTACGGCCGCTTGTGGGCGAACATTTTCATTTGCTTTGCGAGGCTCATATGGCGGCTGCTCTGGTGTCTCTACCAATGTGTAGCTGTTCTCATTTTGCATAACAACTGTACTGTCATCACGAATACGCTCTACTTCAAAGTGTGGCGTTTCCATATGAGGATTTGGTACAAGAATAATATGAACATTGTTACGTTTTTCAATTTTAGCAATGTTAGTGCGTTTCTCGTTTAATAAGAAAGTTGCAACAGATACTGGTAAAACGGCACGAATTTGAGCTGTGCGCTCTTTAGAGCATTCTTCTTCGATTAGGCGAAGTACAGAAAGCGCTAGAGATTCCACGTCACGGATGAATCCTTGGCCATTACAGCGAGGACAAACGATACCACTTGTTTCACCAAGGGAAGGGCGTAGGCGCTGACGTGACATTTCCAGCAAACCGAAGCGAGAAATGCGACCAAGTTGAACGCGAGCACGATCCGCCTCTAGAGCGTTCTTCATGCGGGTTTCAACTTCTTTCTGGTTGCGTACTGGTGTCATATCGATGAAGTCGATAACAACCAAGCCGCCAATGTCACGAAGGCGTAATTGGCGAGCAATTTCGTCTGCGGCTTCTAAGTTGGTTTGTAATGCTGTTTCTTCTATGTCTCCGCCTTTTGTAGCGCGAGCCGAGTTAATGTCGATAGAAACTAAGGCTTCTGTCGGATCGATAACAATAGAGCCACCAGAAGGTAGGCGGACTTCACGCTGGAAAGCCGTTTCGATCTGAGTTTCGATCTGGAAGCGGTTAAACAGAGGAGTTGAGTCGGTATACATTTTAATGCGCGACTTAAAGTGCGGCATTACTTGCATGACGAAGTTGATCGCGTCTTGGTAGGCGCTTTTCTCATCAATCAGTACTTCGCCAATGTCTTCACGTAAGTAATCGCGAATGGCGCGGATAACGATGTTGCTTTCTTGATAGATTAAGAAAGGAGCAGGTTTTTCAGATGCGGCTTTAGTAATGGAAGACCATAGAGTATCAAGGTAATCCAAATCCCACTGCAATTCTTCAGTTGAGCGACCAACGCCAGCAGTACGAACAATAAGGCCACCATTTTCTGGCGTGTTCAAACCTGACATAGCTTCTTTAAGGTGTGATCTGTCATCACCGTCGATACGACGAGATATGCCACCAGCGCGAGGATTGTTTGGCATCAAAACCAAATAACGACCTGCTAAGCTAACGAAAGTGGTTAAAGCAGCACCTTTATTGCCGCGTTCTTCTTTATCCACTTGAACAATCACTTCTTGACCTTCGCTTAACACATCTTTGATGTTAATTCGGCCTTCATGGTTCGATTTTTTGGAAAAGTAGGTCTTGGAAATTTCTTTTAAAGGTAAGAAACCATGGCGATCTGCGCCGAAGTCAACAAAAGCAGCTTCTAGACTCGGCTCAATGCGAGTGATGCGGCCTTTATATATATTTGACTTCTTTTGTTCGCGTGAACCGGATTCGATGTCTAGATCATATAGACGTTGTCCGTCTACTAGGGCGACGCGCAACTCTTCTTGTTGAGTTGCATTAATAAGCATTCTAATCATTATATGTGTGAACTCTGTTAGCTGATTACGAAAGAGTCACAACAGTGATAGGGTAACCATTAATAAATCTGACTCAGAATTAGAGCAAGTCATTCAGTGTTCTCTGGCGAGAGGAGTACGCGATTCGTTTATTTTATTTTAAACGCTTTTATGCGGTCGCTGCCGTGATCAATACTAAATAGTCTCTTTAACCGGTCTCGTTTCTTTGCTTTTACGAAACAACGCGAACGCGCGGCCTAGCAATTTTAATGAGAGTTCCTTCCACTGAAGCGGATTTTTCCGAATCATGCGGTTTATTATTTAAGATTAACTGTTACAGAGGTAAGATAGGGGGCCAAAGTGTCGCTTCGGCAATTGTCATTCAATTCTTGCATCTTATCTTCGAGGTGTTTTGTTGCCTCTTACCCTTTGCGAATGTGAATATAACAGTAAAAACTAAGTGCTTCAATTATAAAGGAAACCAATCTTAGCTTATGTCGGACTCAGAACTAAAATCAGCAGAGCGTCCCGCGGTTCGTTACGTCACAATTGACGACAATAATACGGGTCAGCGAATCGATAATTTTTTGGTTACCTTTTTAAAGGGTGTTCCGAAAGGCAAGATTTACAACTTACTTAGGAAAGGGGAAATACGCGTCAATAAGAAGCGGACCAAGCCTGACTATCGCCTTCAAAATGAAGATGTTGTACGTATTGCGCCAATTGTTATTGCGCCAGAATCCGACAAGCCTGTCTTGTCAGATCGCCTTAAAAGCGAGATAGAATCACGCATTGTCTATGAAGACAAAGGCTTGATCGTCATTAATAAACCTTCTGGCTTAGCTGTTCATGGTGGCAGTGGTTTGAGTTTCGGTCTGGTTGAAGTTATTCGCCAAATGCGACCGCTAGAGAAGTTTATTGAGCTTGTTCATCGACTTGATCGTGATACTTCTGGTCTGATCATGGTCGCTAAGAAGCGCGCAGTCCTCAAAGAATTACATACAGCATTACGCGAAAAAGAAGGCGTGCAAAAAACTTACCTTGCATTGGTTTATGGCAGCTGGCCTAAAAGAAAATTGCAAGTTAACGCCCCTTTATTAAAAAATGAACTGCAATCTGGCGAGCGCGTTGTAAGAGTACACACTGACGGAAAAGAGAGTTTGACTCGGTTTAAGTTAGTTCGACAGTTTGAAGGCTATAGTTTGGTTGAGTGTGAGCCGGTAACAGGGCGCACACACCAAATTCGGGTTCATACTCAATATGCTGGCTATCCGATTGTTGGCGATGAAAAATATTCTCCAGCAGAGTCTTTAAAAGAAACAAAGGCCCTTGGTTTTAAACGCTTGTGTTTGCATGCGACTCGCCTGGATATAATGTTGAACGGCGAACGTATGTTGTTTGAAGCCCCACTCGATAAAGAATGGCAAACCTTGATGAATGAAAACTTAACAGGAATTTTTTCCTAATCTTTTTTCATTATTGATTTCAATTATTAATCTAAAAAAGACTTGCTGATGCAGGTCTTTTTTTTACCTTACTGTTAGTGAATCTTGCTTCTGTGATGTGTATCACCTTTTTTTAGTACTGAATGCTTTAACATAGAGGAATGATTCCCTTGTCTTCAATAGGGAAACTTTTTTCTAAGATGAAAGGATTTTTCATGAAAACCCCAGATATTCGGATCATTCCGGGACTCATTTCTGTTTTTATCACGCTGTTAATCTGGTTTATTGCGCCTGTGCCCGATGGTGTATCTGCTAATGCTTGGCATTTGCTAGCTTTATTTGTTGGTACTGTGGTTGCCATTATAGGGAAGGCGATGCCAATTGGGGCTCTCGCGATTTTGGCGATTACTCTAGTGGCGCTAACTGGTGTTACTAGTGATACGCCTGCTGGCGCGATTAAAGACGCATTGAGTGGCTTTTCGAATTCTCTAATTTGGTTGATCGGTATAGCGATTGTTATTTCACGAGGCTTAGCAAAAACAGGGCTTGGAAACCGTATTGGTTACTACTTTATTTCTTTGTTTGGTAAAAAGACCATTGGTATTGGCTACGCTTTGGCTATTTCAGAATTGGTTATCGCACCGGTAACACCGAGTAATACCGCACGGGGTGGTGGTATAATTCATCCAATTATGAAATCCATTGCTACTAGTTTTGGCTCTTCGCCAGAGGAGGGAACCTCTCGTAAGATTGGTCATTATCTTGCTTTGGTTAATTACCATATTAACCCCATTACCTCGGCTATGTTCATTACAGCAACCGCACCCAATCCCCTAATTGTTAAATTAATCTCTGACGCCACTGGCGCTAATATTAGCATTACTTGGGGAACATGGGCGCTAGCGGCACTTTTGCCAGGCTTGGTGTGTATTGCACTTGTGCCTTTGGTTGTTTATGCCATTTATCCTCCCGAGATTAAAAGTACACCAGATGCAAAAACTTACGCAAAATCTCGACTCGCCGAAATGGGGCCTATGTCTTATGGAGAAAAAGTCATGGTGGCGGTGTTTGCTCTTTTACTTATTCTTTGGGCTGGTATTCCTGCGATGTTGTTCGGTGCAGACTATGCGGTGAATACAACGGCGGTAGCATTTTTAGGCTTGTCTGTTTTATTAGTAACAGGTGTTTTGAGCTGGGATGACGTGCTCAAAGAAAAATCCGCTTGGGATACGGTTGTATGGTTCTCCGCCTTGGTGATGATGGCCACTTTTTTGAATAAGCTTGGTTTGGTGCAATGGTTTTCGACTGTTGTTGAAAGTAATATTGAACACTTCGGATTTGATTGGGCTATTTCTGTCGTCATCTTAGTCGCAATTTATTTTTATGTGCATTATTTCTTTGCAAGTACGACCGCGCATATTACCGCCATGTTTGCGGCTTTTTATGCCGCAGGTTTGGCGTTAGGTGCACCACCTTTGTATCTTGGTCTGTTACTGGCTGGCGCGTCTTCCTTGATGATGTCATTGACTCATTACGCGACAGGCACATCGCCGATTATCTTTGGGTCTGGTTATGTATCCATGGAAGATTGGTGGATCATGGGCTTTATTATGAGTGTCGTTAATTTAGCCGTATGGGGTGTTGTCGGCGGCTTATGGTGGAAGGTATTGGGTTACTGGTAATGAAAGCTTCAAATAAAAACAGTCACCTATTCGGAATGAATTAGGTGACTGTTGGTGATCGTTTTTCCTCCAGAATTGACTGGATGGTGATTAGATTTTAAAGCGATCTGTTAGTGATTTAAGTTGATGACTTAATGCTCTCAAGTTGCTAACGGCAGCAACAGATTCGATAGAGCCTTCAGTAGTTCGATCTGCTAACTGACGGACATTTTCAACACTGCGATTGATCTCATCAGACACTTGAGATTGCTCTTCCGCTGCGGTAGCTATTTGATTGTTCATATCTTGGACATAGCCGACTTGTTCGCTAATGTTTGCGAAAAGTTCCAATACTTCTTTTGCTTGTTCAGCGTTTCTCGAAGATAAATCACGGCTTCTTAGCATTTTATCCAGGGATTCTTGGGCGCCATTTTGCAGTTCGACAATTAAGTCCTCAATCTCTTTAGCTGAACTTTGAGTTCTGCTAGCTAGTCCACGCACTTCGTCTGCTACTACCGCAAAGCCTCGTCCTGCTTCACCAGCTCGTGCCGCTTCTATTGCCGCATTTAGTGCTAGTAAATTGGTCTGCTCTGCAACGGCTTTAATAACCTCTAATACATTGCCGACATTATCAGTGCGTATTTTTAGTTGTTCCATTGCTTTACTAGTTACAGTCAAGTCGCTAGCTAACGATTCGATTGATTTCGCTGTGTCTGATACCTTCAAATTGCCTTGGTTTACTATGTTGTCGGTTTTAGTTGTTGCTTCTGCCGCAGTTTCTGCATTACGAGCAACTTCAGATACCGTTGATGACATTTCATTTATCGCTGTGGCAACTTGATCCGTCTCGTCTTTTTGAGACTGCATCATGGTTTGGCCTTGCTTTGAAATCGCTTCTAATTGCTCACTGGTTGAGCTCAGGTTTAGGACACCAGTAATCACTTCAGAAATGAGCTTGTTTAGAGTCCGGCTCATGACTCCAATGTTGTTATAAAGTTGACCTAATTCGTCTTTGCGGTCAGTGTTTAATATCTGAGTTAAGTCACCATCAGAGATTTTCTCAACCGCAGTCATAACCTCATTCATTGGTTTTATAATCATATGACGGATCAGCATAGCAAAGAAAATACCCATCAGAATAGCGATGGCGGTTACTGTGATTAGGAGTGTTGAAACTTGATCGCCATCCTCTTTACTTTTTTGTTCCTGAAGTAGTGTTATTGAATCAATTTTATCGTTCATATCTGCTGACAAAGCCATCAGATTTTTTTGCGCTCTTATAAGTTCAGCATTAACGGTTGGGTTGCTTTTTCCAAGTTCTTCGTATCCGTTTAAAAGAGACAGTATTGTTTGTTTTTTGTCCTGAAGATCGTTTGATAGCTGTAGGCTTTTTGTTTGGTTAATAATGGCTTGGAACCTTGTGGTGACAAGCTCAGTAGGTATATTTTCTTTCTTGATAACATAATCATTTATCTCAGATGTCAGTGCATACCAGCTGTTTGCAACATCCAATGCAGTGTTCATGTTCTCTATATCATTTTGCTGGCGAAGCTGTTGAATTGTTTGATCATATTGATTAAATATATTGCGGCGTAACTTAGTCGCATTATCGTCAATTGCTTCCCAGTTTTTTCGGGCATCAGTAAGATTGGTTAGTGCTTTTTTATACTCTAAGAGATTTTGCTCTGTTAGTTTTACTAGTTCTCTAACATCTGAACCGTTGTATAAATTTTTACCTTCCTTTAAAAAGTCAGCGAGCACTTCTGTACGGCGAAGTAACTCATCTTTGTCCTTTGCTGAGCCTGACGTTACATAAAGTTCTCTGGCTCTTTGCATTTCAACAACCGTATCGTCTAAATCGTTCGATAAACGAACCTTATCCGCTCTACTTAGTAGAGTGTTTACACCTGAAATACCGACTATTCCAACAATAAGAGCAAGTATTAATACTGACCCAAAGCCTAAACCAAGTTTAGTGCCGATGAGTCTGTTTTCTAGAAATTTTTTCATGAGAATGCTTCCTTAGCTATTTTTAGTGTATAGGGGAGGGTATAGCTTATGGATATAATAGTTATTCTTATATTTTATATAGCCGTTTACTGGGTCCATCATAACGGGTATTTATAGTTTCAATAAATAGTAAAAAAGTGCATGAAATAAGATGTTTCAAGGTTTTGGTTATGATTGTAATGCAATACTTTGATGTGTGTCGTTTATGCATTAATTCTTTTTTGATAAAGGTAGGGTGTCGTTCCTAGTGCTTTTTTAAAATGACTGTTCATATGGCTTTGATCGAAGAAACCACATTCTGAGGCGACGTTACTTGCTTGATCACCATTTTTGAGTAAAGTTTTTGCCTTTTGTAGTCGAGATTGAATCTGATATTGGTGAGGAGTGATGCCAAACGATGCTTGGAATTGGCGAATGAGATGATATTTACTCATACCAACGATTCTTGATAAGTTTTCTAGGCTAATTTCCTGACTGGCATAAGCATGAATGTACTCTTTCGCAATTAGTAATGATTTATTTGCCTTTTTCGTAGGAATGACTGAACTGTTGATTTTGCTATTGATAGATAATTGTACAAAAAAATTATAAACCGTTGTTTCTAGGGTTAGCCTTGATGGTTTATCAGCGAGAGAGCTGAATATTTGGTTAAATTGTTTTATAAGCTTTTCGTCGTCAATAATCGGACGATGGAAATAGGGTGCGTTTTTTGATTTGAATGTTAAGTCACTCAAAAGATCATCAAAAAGCTCTGGGGTTGGGTACATGGCTCGATACCCCCAGCCATTTTCTGAGGCGGGGCCACCAGTATGGGCGGTATCTGCATTCACAATAACTAAACTACCCGCGCCGGAAGTATGGTTTTCTCCTTGGCTGAAAAAACTTTGTGCCCCATGTTCAATGACGCCAATAGCGTAACCTTCGTGTATATGTTTTGAGAAGTGCTGATTTTTGAAGTTTGCTCGAACACATTCAATCCCATCGTAACAATCCAGATTAAAGAAATGTGAACCGATTTCCGTTTCCATAAAATGTCCTTTGGGTTGTTGAGGTGTCATAAAAACGCAATTTTATCCTATAAGCAAATATCTCTATATAGATAATAAATTCTTGCTTTATATAGGAGGGTTTATGTTTGATCTTGGTGGCGCTACTGTTTTGTATTACATAGCAATTTGTTTGGTTGCGGCAGGGACGCCAGGTCCAGGTACGCTTGCTGTATTGAATTCTGCTTTGTACTTTGGGGTAAGGCGAACACTGCCTTTAATGTTAGGCATTGTATTTGGTTTGGGGGTTGTTGCGGTGGCAACTGTAACGGGCCTGAGCGAGTTAGTTTTGCACTCGAAGTTGGCTTTTGCTGTAATCAAGTATGTTGGCGGTTTGTATATCGGCTATTTGGGAATTCGTATCTTATGGCCTTTATTTAACAGTAAACAAGAAGATGTGAAGTCACAAAAGCCCGGGAAGAAAATGACATTCGTAACGGGGGTTATTCTGTCTATTTTTAACCCGAAAACCTTAGTTGTTTTCACCGCTCTGCTTCCTGCTTTTATTCATCAAGAGAGCAGCGTGATTTCACAGACAGTTACCCTTACTCTGATTTTGTTGCTTTGTACTTTTCTTGTGCATTTAACCTACAGTACGTTGTGTGGTTATGTGTCTGATTTCTTTGTACGACATATGATGTGGGTAGATGCCATTACAGGGTCGATGTTTGTCTGTTTTTCAATCGCTGTTTTGTTGTTGTCTTAACATGTGTTTATTATGATGAATAACTAGATGAATGCATCAATTAAGTAAGGAGTAATACTGTGACGGTAAAGCAATTTTGGATCGATCCTTATCAGACTGAATTGACGACAACTATTACTCATATTGATGGCAATCAGATTCAGCTCGCAGAAACCATTTTTTATGCTGAATCTGGAGGTCAAGAAAGTGATGCTGGAAGCATTGGTGGTTATGAAGTCATTAAGGCGGAAAAAACAGGTAAATCTATTTTTTATACTCTTGCTGCGGACCCTGATTTTAACGTAGGTAAATCTGTATTGGTGAAAATTGATTGGCCTCGACGTTATAGTTTGATGCGTTTGCACTTCGCCGCGGAAGTGGTTTTGGAATTATTTTACAAAGCACTACCAAATTTAGAAAAAATGGGCGCGCATATTTCAGAGACTAAAAGTCGGATCGATTTTGAATGGCCAGAAAGCATTTCTTCCATGCTGCCAGATATTCAAGCTCAAGCTCAGTTGTTAATTGATGCAGATTTGCCGGTCGAAAAAGGTTTTTCGGATGAGCAAGCAGAGCGTCGATATTGGAAGCTTGATGGCTTCGCACAAGTTCCTTGTGGTGGAACGCATGTTAAAAGCACGATAGAACTTGGAAGTATCAAATTAAAAAGAAAGAACGTCGGTAAAGGCAAAGAGCGAGTAGAAATTTATTTGGTTTGAGTGCAGGTAATAGATAAAGAAAAGGGCAGCCAGATGGTTGCCCTTTTCGTTTTTATAGCTTTAAGGTATTAGCTTTTAAATCTTAGTCCTTAAAACTTGAACTCTTATACCTTAGGGATACCTGTGATGTAACCAACAGCAGCACCGTAACGGTCTTTGTAGTTAGCGCGGATGTATGGATCTAAAGTATCTTTTACTTTTGCGTGTAGTTTGTCATCCCAATCGCCAGCGTGTTGGATGTTACTCATGATGTAAGTCCAGCCGTTGATTTCATCTACTGCGTGTAAGCCAGTTGATTCTGCACCAGCAGGACAAGACATGATGCGAGATAATTCGCCGCTGTCTACGTTGTAAGCCCAAAGGAAGTTGTTTACGTGGTTACCACTGTCTTCACCAATGAACAAAGTGCGAAGTTTTTCAGAGAACTTGATGTTATCTGGGTTTGCAATGCGATCAGCGTGAGCTGTGTTCCCAAGTGCATCAGGCGTTGCTAAGTCTTCGCCAATCAGGTTTGCAGGAGCATGCATGTGAACAGATACCCATTCACTGTCGATTGCTTGGCCGTTATTGTCTTTTTGACCGCCGGTTAATTTATGTTCATAAACCGCACCCGCTTTAGGGCCTTCAACATGAATGTCGTTGCTGCCATCTGTCATGGTTTTGTAGATATAAGACATAGCAGAATAGGCTTTTTTGTCTTTAATGTTGACAGTGGTGCCTTCCATTTTAGTAAAGCCCAAAGATCCGCCAACTAATGCTGCGTAACGGTGAGTCTCTAGAAAGGCTGCTTCTTTTTCCATACCTGGTTTTAGTTTCACCCAGTTAGATTTTCCGCCGTAGCCAATTTTGGTGAAGCTAGGATCTTTAGGGTCTTTAGTATGAATTTCCATGATGTCAGTCGATTTAATATCGGCATCGACCAAACGTTGAATTTCATCGCTTGTTGCTTCGCCTAATTTGATCCAAGAAATGTTCCCAGCACCAGGCCCTTTGTTGGATGTTTGATGCCATTTGGCAACGTAAAGTTTACCAGATGAAAGGTCTCGAGCTTTATCAGCAATAAACATGAATAAACCGCTGTTTGTCGCATCATCACCCATGATAACAGTGCGCTCATCAGGCATAACTTGTACAAGCTCGTGAGAAAGACGACCCATGCAGTAATGTTTCTTAATAGAGCCCGTTCCGTCTTTGTTGACCGTTACTTCAGGCAAATGACCATAGTTGTATGGTTTGCCTTTGTTTTCATCACCAAATAGGTTTTTAGAATACGCTTTGAATTGTTTGTCATCCGTTTTAGACGCGTCTGGCTCGTATTCTTCACTGGAAAGGTGAGTGCCCCAAGGTGATAGACTCGCACCACAAGTAATCCATAAACCACCGACATTCGATGTATCAACGTTGTGGTATTTAACCAGTTTCAATTCACCGGTTTCTGGATTTTGGTCTAAGGTCAGAATAGCAATAGGAGAAGGTAGCTTGCCGTACATGTCTTCGCCAGCACCATCGCGAGTTGCATATTCAAATTGAACGACTGCAAAGACGTGATTACCGTAAACACCAGCGACTTTCGCGTCTTTAACGGTTAATAAGCTAGAGCCATCTGGACAGTCTGAGAAAAATTGGCGATTTCCTGCACTTGGATCAAGGATAGGCTTGTTGTTGATGTCGTAATAACCACCAGCAATCACTGTATTGCCATTACCGTCTGCAACTTTGTCGCCCGTCATGAAGAATGGTTGGTAATCCAGTTTAACCATGCGGCTTGTGCCATCTTCGAACTTCAATTGCATCGCTGAGTTAATAAGATTGGTTGACATGGCTGCAGGATTGCTTAGTGATGGTGCGGCCATAGGAACAAAGCTAACAGAAGAAAGAGGGGCATCAGTCATTCCAGCAAAAGCAGTAGAGCTAAATACACCACCTGCAAGTGGTAGTAATGGTGCACCAGCCATAAAGCCGAGCATACGACGGCGATTTGAGTCGACAGAATTAGTCATGATTTTTTTCCTTGATTCCTACAGGTCGCAACCTGAACTACGTGTGTAAAAAGAAAGTGAGAGAGCCACTGAGATATGGTTCTTGAAAAGCATTAAATCAGGGTTTGATGAAGTTTCTGTGACAGGTTTAAATTATTTGGTTGCAAAGAGAAAAAACAATTCATGAATGAGAATGCTTTTTATTTCAATTGGTTAAACTCAGACTAAATGCCCAGCTTGGCTTTTAAATCGAGCTTTTTTACTGTTGAGCATTCTAATAAGGGTATTCGTAACAAGGGCATTAATTTTATGCATTTCATGAATTTAATTGTCATGAATTGATGGAATAGGATATGTTCATGATCAAACGTGGGAGTAAATTAAATCATGAATATATCCATTTTAACTTTCGATGGCTTCAATGAGCTGGACTCATTTATAGCGCTTGGTATTTTGAACAGAGTGAAAAATAAAGGCTGGAAAGTATCTATTGCTAGCCCAACTAAACAAGTTAAGTCGATGAATGGTGTTGTGATTGAAAGGCAGGCTTCCCTTGAAAGCTTATCTTCTGCTGATGCTGTAATCATAGGGAGTGGGATAAAAACAAGAGAAGTGGTAGCTGATGCATCTATTATGGCGCAAATACAACTTGATCCAAGTCGTCAGGTTATTGGGGCTCAATGTTCTGGCGCTTTAGTTTTAGCTAAACTGGGATTATTGGATGATGTTCCTGCTTGTACAGATATAACAACATTGCCATGGGTAAAAGAGGCTGGTGTTGAAGTACTTAATCAAGCTTTTTTTGCAAAAGGAAATGTAGCTACTGCTGGTGGCTGCTTGGCTTCTCATTATCTTGCTGCTTGGGTTATTGCTCGGTTAGACAGCATTGAAGAAGCGAAAAACGCTATCGACTATGTTGCCCCAGTTGGTGAAAATGAAGAGTATGTGAATCGTGTTGTGCATAATATAGCGCCATATTTATAGTGTGCTATAAAGACTAGTGTCAGGTAATTGATCTAAAAAGCACAAAGATAAGGTTAAAATGTGCATCTGTGCTTTGGGTGTTGTTCTTATCTTTGAGCCTCAATAGAATCAAAACTTGCTTCATAATTAACCTCACTGTTAATTATGAAGCAAGTTTTACCTGATAACTGATTGAGAATGACCATCATGAAGAAAGTTTTTCTAAAAAAGCTGCAGTCTCTTACCGCAATTCTCGTTTTAAATACTGTGCCAGTCAGCTTTGCACAAACTGGCATGGGCTATGATGCAGAAATCTCCTCTGCAAGAATCGTATCGGATGAAAGAAGAAGCGCCTCTAAGAATTCCGTTACGGCAAAGGATTCTTTGAAGCAGCTGTATTTTGATAATTCACTGGCCTACATTCAAAAGCATACGGAACAAGCGGCTAGCTATCAGCATCAAGTAGCTTTGGCGCTGGTGGAGGAAGCGTATCAAGATGACTATGATACTTTATTAGATCAGTATGAGCGCGAATTAGAAAATGCTGTTGCCACTGCTGATTCAGATACAATAGAGATTGTAAAAAGTAAGGTGGAGAGTCAGTTGCAGGATCTAAAAGATATGCGACGTTCAAAAATTGCTGAATTTAACCAGCAATTTGGTATTACTTAATACCTAATGCTGCTTTGAGTCTAACCGTTAGTTAGTGAGTCTGAATGCCTTATAACCAATCCCCAATTAGTTTTGTCTCGATACGGCGGCAATTTGATTTTCGTGGCATTGAGATGGGACGTTGGGTCACGCCAGAAGAAAGGGACCGCGCGGCGGTTAATTTCTATCGAGCGCTAGAAGATCTAATGTCTGTATTACAAGGGCCAGAACTGCTGATATCTTTACGAGGAACTCTTGGTCTTCAATATGGGAAGGGTGGGCGTCCCGGCGTGGCGGCTCATTACGTTCCGGCAACCCGACAATTATCCCTAGCGAAAAACGCAGGCGCAGGTAGTCTCGCACACGAGTGGTTTACACCGAAGCCTATGGATTGACAAAAAACACCGAAACGACTAATGTTGTTGACGTTACGTATATTTTGGGATTCAAATGATGGGAAGCGATTTCAGAATAGGTGATCAATTTCAATCAACAGCCAAGCTTATTGAGATACCTCGATTTTACTTTGGCGAATTTGAATTCCCAGATCTCCAAGGCGTTGACCCAATTGAGAACTGCCAGTTTAAGCCTGCAAAAGGATGGTGGCCGAAGGTTCCAGTTTTGATTCAGAGTGATGGACTTCCCTGGGAAATTGGGAACGCATATCTCCTAACCGTTCTTAAGAGTAAGCAGCCCTGGGATATGGAAACTCTCAGAAGTCGGGCTAACTATCTCCTTGCCTATCTTCGTTTTCTTGAAGACACAGGTACCCATTTCATGCACTTTCCTTTTAACAAATCCGAAAGAGTTACTTACCTATTTAGAGATATGCTCCAGTCGTTCATTGTGAAAGGTTTGAACCCGCAATATGCCTCAAACATTATTAATGCAGTCGTCCATTTTTATAGAACGATTGCGGAAGAAAATTTCATTTCCGAAGAAGACTTCAAAAACCTTCCGTTCAAAACTATAAATCGATTCATTAAATTTCTCGATGCAAAAGGTTTTGGGCGTTTTAAAACGGTTACCACATCTGATATCGCGATCAAGCATTCAAAGCCTCATAAACGGCTTGATCGAATCAGTGACGGGGGGGAACTACGCCCTCTCAGGGTTGAGGAGCAACGAAGCATTCTTAGTGCTTTTGACAGACAACTTTGCCCTTACCATCTTGAGTTAATGATGCGAATAGCTTTGTCTACGGGGGCTCGAATTCAAACCGTATGTACGATAAGAGTTCATCATATTAGATCAGCATACCGAAAAATTATATCTGATAATTTATCTTGCATTGAAATACAGGCTGGTAACGGTGCTGAAAATGAAGGCTATCTTATAAATACAAAACGAGGAAAGCTTCACAGACTTCTATTTCCTCGAAAATTGATTGAAGACCTTTATATCTATGCAACTGCTGATTATCATCAGTCACTCATGGGTCGATCTTATTACGGAAAGGGTGATCTAAATTATTTATTCTTAACCGAAACAGCTTCTCCTTTTTATATATCAAAGCAAGAAATTCAAGATCGACAGAACACCGACTCGTATTATTCAGTGAATTCAGCAGATTTCGTTCAAAATAAGGGTGATACGGTACGAATGAATCTAAATACATTTAGAAAGAAACTCAAATCAGAATTTCCAGATGTCGGTTATTTCAAGTTTCATGATTTGCGGGCGACTTTTGGCATGAACTTAGTCAGGAGGCTTGAGAGTAAAGGCTACAAATCTGGACGGATACTTTCTGAGGTTAAATCAAGAATGGGGCATTCCAGCATTGCTACTACTCAAGAATATCTTGATTTTGAGCAGTTAGGAGGGATGTTCGAAGAAGTCTCTGTAGAGTTTGAGAGTGAGCTTTTGAGCGATTATGTGCTAGTAGGGAGTGATGTTCAGTAATGAGGATGCAATTTAGGCCTGCTAGTTATCTACCTATCAAAGCGAACTCACTGAAAGAGGCGGAGACCTTATCTGGATTGCATCCTGAGAACATTATTCTTATAGAAGATAAAAAATTAGGAAAACAATCCGTAAGATCTTTTGACTTTGGGCGTTTTTGCTATACAAGAAAGGATCTTTCCAAGCATCAATTCAACGAACAAACTGGCTTGAAGCAATTTCGAGTTGATTCATCAAGCTTTAGACCAGAACGACGAAATTTCATTGCAAAAGCCATCGAATTTATTCGAGAACAAAGGGGTACAGAAAGTACGTCCATAGATATTGCAGGTAATCTTACACACTTTTTCTTTTTTTTGGAAAAGAGTACCGATGAAGATGAATGGCCTTCCACCATGGAGAAGGCGCTTACCTGTTATCAAAAATATGTTGAAAATATTTCGCACCGGATGCGGCTTCCACGCACGGCAAAGCAGGCACTGAAGGGAAGCAGTGGCTACGCTTTTACAAACACAGCTAGAGAACTAGTGTGCAATGTGTACGGCCTCAGTAAGCAGGATATCGAGCGCATCATCCCAAGCTTAGTGGTTTCGAGATCAGACCCAAAAGAACAAGATCAAACTGCTTCTAGATCGGATAGACAAAAATTCGTTCATTTTTGTCTATCCATTTTTGAGCAACTTCATGATTCGATATTGAATCAAAGACCCTTCCCCTGGCGAATCGACCTGAGTAACGCTGGCATCGATAAAACGTTTATTATGAGCGGAAAACCATCATCAACCCAGAAGGCATCGATCTACAGTGATCTCTTCTATGGTGAATCAGGAGCCATAATCAGCGAGGAAAAACATGAGCAAATTCTCGGCTCTCTTGGCTTCACCAGCAGTAAAGATTTGATCAAGATTAACGGCTCAGGAAATTCTAATCGAAGTAGTGTTAACTATTGGTTCAGGAAAAAGCGAGCGGACTTTAACAAACTCAATGCAAATGACGATCTTTATGAGTCATGCTTGCGCACATCATACGAGCTTGCCACCTATTGCTTCTGGTATTCTTTTTTAGCCGCCACCTCGCTTAATTATTCTGTTGCCTCGAAACTTAGAGTGGGCTCCGAGGAATACACCCCTGAAAGGGGTTATGTTTTCTCAGGTCTAAAGGTAAGAGCCGGAAACAAAACGGTTCATGCCGAATTCAAAAAGCAATTCCAGCGTTTTTTTACAAAATTCCAAGAACTTCGCTCTTGGGCTGTTAGCCAGCTTGATAAAGAGCCGCCTATTTGGTTTTTCCTTTTTGAAAGGTCGAAAGCTACTAGAATCGCTTCAAAAGGAACGACCAACCTACACAAGAAAAGTGACTTCGACAGGAGTTCCTACAGACTAATTCCTAGTGGCATTGCACGAACATTGAAGTCCATTGTCCGAATTTGGGAAATTGACGTCGAACTGTTTTCTCCAAGAATGATTCGACAAGGCGTCTCTTTCGACTTTTACAAGCTTTCTGGAAGCGACTCAGGCATAGTTGCCCAAAAGCTTGGAAACTCCATTTCAACCGTTCAGCAAGCTTATTCAGGGGTTAACGAGGAGGACTCACACCCTGAGCTGGCCGACTACTACAACAGTGTTATAACCAGCGTAAAAGCTGTCGGAAGGTCGGACTCAAATTATATACCTGTAAGGGTTATCGAGGATGACATCACAGACAATTTACCGGTTGGCAACTGCGACAACTCTGACTTCGTTAAGCCCAAAAAAGCTGAGCAATTTACAGAAGGCGCTCCCGACCCAGACTGCGCCCGAAGCGAAACCTGTTTGTTCTGTGAGTTTTTCGCGATTCACGCTGACGAGACTGGCTTGAGGAAACTTCTGTCCTTTCGCGAGCTTTTTCCTCTCTTGAAGGAAAGAGCAGGATCAATTGATCGCTATATCACTGTCTTTGCTCCAATCGAGGGGAGAATTGAGGAAATACTGGAGCACATCAAAAAAAGTTATCTAGATAAAGCCGCTTTGATTGAGGAAATTTCCGAGGAAGTTTCGGAAGGCGATCTAGATGAATTTTGGTCTCATCATTTTAATTTCCTGATCGAACTAGGATATGCAGAATGAATATATTACCTCTTTTTGTAGAAAGTGCAGATGACTTGTTCAATCCCGATCCAGTTACTACAACGAATTTTGTTCCTGCTATCGATCACGTAATGAGTCGGGGTTTTGATGGACACATTAAAAGCGTCTATGGAGATCCTATGTGGGACTATTCTATGTATGTTGGCGCTTCCACCCGCTTCCATATTGAAAGATTCATTCAAGAAGTCTGCACGGAGGAGAATGCCGACTCATATAGATATGAATTTAAAATCATATTATTTCTGTTGATTTATAGATCGACCGCTAGAGCTATAAACACTATTGCTGAACTTTTCAATATTCTAAAGCGTCATACTCGCCTTGCGATAAAACAGCGTCTGACGATAAGAGAGTCTCTGCAAGATAACTCTACCCTTGACTTCATTGTTCATGACCCTAAATTAGACAAAAAACAAATTGCAAGACGCCTCCTAGACGCAAACAACTTATTTTCTGCGCTGCACCGTATATCAGTTCAGATAGAAGGCTTCGATATTTTTCCTTCGAATGATGCCTTTAAATATCTAGGTGAACTAATTAAGGAATACCCTTTAATTTCACAGCAGACTCCTGTCATACCCACAAGAATACTTTCACACAGAATCAAAACCTGCCTGGATTACATCGACAGATTTATTGCGCTTAAAGACTGCTATGAATGCTTGATGGAATTTCGGCACAGATTTGTTCGAGATTATATAGCCGAAGGCGGATCACCTAGGGTCGCGCGAGACAACGCTGCAAAGGCGTTTGCAGAGGAACTTAAGAAAGACAAATATTCAGAGTTTGTCGAGTATTTTGAAATTGAAGAATTTCAAAATCTTAAGGGGGTTCCCCAAAAGGTCAGAATACCTATCAGGGAAATGATTCACGCTTTTAGCGGCATGAGAAAAGAAGAATGCAACTCAGTTGCGATGGATGGATTCCGGTTCAAAACAATTGGACGAAACAGGATAGCAGTGATTCGGACCTACACGACGAAAATGGCGAAAGAATCTGGTTACTTTGCGGATTGGGTGACTTCGCCAGAGATCGAAAAAGCTTTTGAAGCGGCCAACATAATTAACCGTGTAACACTGAAGTATGAATACGGCTTAGACCCCGTAATGGTTGATGAATCATCTGTTCCATTGTTTCTTTCAGTTAATACACGCAAACGAGCCAATAAGGGAGCTCTCTTTGACCTTCCCATACAGAAGGCAAGTTTCAAGGGCTGGTTATGGAAGCAACATCGCCTCAATAGAGATCCTGAAATTATCGTCTCCCACGTGGACATGGCCGAGATCTTGTTAATTGACCCAAACGCTAGTGCGGAGTCTCTAAAACCGGGCATTGAAGTAGGCAAGCATTTTGAATTTCAATCACATATGTATCGCCGATCTCTCGCCGTTTATGCCGCCAGAAGCGGGCTTGTCTCTTTGCCTACTCTTAAAGCTCAATTCAAGCATATAGCAATCCAAACCAGCGCATTCTATGGAAACGATGCTGCATTCGCTAAGAATTTCATCCTTCCAAAATCGAGCGATATATCGTTTGATGCCTCAGTAATATCTCAGAGAGGCTTCATCAAAGAGTTTCAGGATGAATTAGCGGAAGGGCAAGTGGAGCGCTTGTATAGCGAGGTAATTACAGCAGACGAAATCGTGTTCGGAGGGATGGGTTCGCTGATACAGAAACAAAAAATCTCTGGCAAGCTTCCTACTCTGTTTACAGATCGTGAAAAAACTAAGAAGCAAGTAAAGCAAGGCAGGCTTAGATGCACAGAGACACCACTCGGTAACTGCATGGCGGTTGAGGTATGTGACCGAATTGCCTTCAGCTCAATCACAACCTGTGTTGGCTGCGGCTATAGCGTTTTTAACAATCGGAGTGTTCCGCTTCTAGTAAAAACAAAAGTAGATTATCAGGGACGACTTGAGCGCTTCGGTACAGGAACCCCTTATGGGAAGCAGCTTGAGAAAGATATCCGAGATATCGAAACAACCCTTGAGATGAGAAATAAGCTAATCAATACAGTAGACATAACGGATGGTAGAGCATGAGTAATTTAAGGGGCGAAAAGTTGTACAGGGCCGCTTTAGAGCGCCTTAAGAACGGAGAGACGGAGGTGGTAGATACTACTGACCCTAATTTCCGCTTTTCTACCACCATTGTTGCCGTAGAAGCTGGAAAAAAGAAGGGCTTCATACGCTCTGAGAGATACCCTCAGTTGTGTAAGGAAATTGCAGCGCAGGAGATTATTCGGCAAAGCCAGCTCGCTGAAAGCCCGAAAAAAGTTAAGAAGACCTCTGATGCTAGGGTCGAAGAACTTTCAAATAAGTATGTGTTACTCAAGAGAGAGCACGAGACCTGCTTAGAAAAAATGCTTAACTTAATAAAAACTAATTACGAGCTTCAAAGCGAGAATAAACACCTGAAAGCTCTTACCAACAATGTATCTTCGCTTAATTCTCGGCAATGAAAAGTTACATAATGAAAGAGATTGAAATCGAAGTGTTGGGGAACTTACGAATAAGTCGAGCTGCACGCCTTAATATTCTGAAAAGCCCAATGTCAGTCAATAATGTGGCTGCTTTATCACTTTTCTACCACTAAACAAGATAATTAAACCTTGTTTAGTGGTTTTTTAACGGATTGCCCCCCTTGCGGCTCGGATCATCTGATCAACTCGAAACACGTTTGCAAGAGCAAACAGCATGGCGAGCTTACTGGACTTCCCAGCATTTGCTAGACAGTAGGAACTTCTAAAAAATATGCTTTAAATCGTTATTGAGCGTCGTCACACTGATCGCAACATGGATTAGCTTTTTTGCTGCCATTTGTATGAGTAAATCTATATCTCTGAGTATCAAGGTGCTTTTGATTATTCGCGAAATGGGCTGATGATGCGCCAGTTCTTCTTCAAACAAAAATGCCCCAACAAAACTATCTTGTTCTGTTGGGGCTTATTAACCTTTGTACGCCAAGCAATCTTCCAAGAAGTAGCTATGCCTGTACTTAATTTTTATAAGCAGAAAGATACTTATCTAGGGTTTCTTGGCTAGCGGCTTTTACTGTCATGCCATTTGGACCTGTACCAATACTGGTAAACTGTTTAGCGGGTTCACCGTGCTTTTCAAAGAAAGCTAAATCTTCAGAACCTTCTTCAAATACCCATAGACGACCATCTTCGATTTTCGTTTTGAAGCCTTTGATTTCAAATTCAGAACCTCCAGAGATGGCTGCTAGGTATTTGTCTAAAGACTCTTGGCTTGCCGCCTTGACTGTCATGCCCTCTGGGCCTGCACCTATGTTAGTAAACTGCTTTGCTGGCTCGCCGTGTTCTTTGAAGAAGGCCAATTCTTCAGAACCGTCCTCAAACACCCAAAGGCGACCGTCTTCAATTTGTGTTTTAAATCCCTCGATATCGTATTTGGCAGCCATAGACGTTTCTGTCGCTGTAGAAGCACAAGCGGCTAAAGAAGCACCTAAAATCATGGCAATAAGAAGTTTGCTTTTATTCATAAGTAGTACCCTCACAAGTGGATTGTTTAAAACTGAATAAGTCCATAATGAAAGATGTACATGACAAAAAGATGACAAAAACACGCACCTTATCTTATTTTTCATATATATTAATTTTCATATATTTTAAAATCCATATGTATTAACATTGCCAATATCATAAGGCTTAAACCGTCTTATGGCCCAGTAGTATCAGGAGCATCCTTTGAACCCTATAACATTTTACAAATGCCTCGCTGACGAAACACGTTTACGATGCATCCTACTGATTCACCAAGAAAAAGAATTATGTGTCTGTGAACTTATGCAGGCACTCGGTGAAAGCCAGCCCAAAATTTCTCGCCACTTGGCTCAGTTACGAAATTGCGAACTACTGACAGACAGACGTCAAGGCCAATGGGTGTTTTATAGTATCAATCAGGCGCTTTTCCAGTGGGTACACACTGTTTTGTCTGAGACACTCCAAAACAACCCAGATTTTCTAGCGGATAACATTGCCGCACTTGAGGATATGGGAGATCGCCCACAACGAGCCCAATCATGCTGTGCCTAATCATGAGAAATACACTATGAAAATACTCTTTCTTTGTACGCATAATGCCTGCCGCAGCATTTTAGCCCAAAGTATCACGACCTCTATAGGCACTGGCAATTTGGAAGCATTCAGTGCAGGCAGTCATCCCAGTGGACAGGTTCATCCTGATACACTTAAACAATTAACAAAACGTGGTTATGCCATTAATGGCTTAAATAGCAAAAGCTGGGATGAACTGCATGATTTAAATCCAGACATTGTTATTACTGTGTGTGATCAAGCCGCTGGCGAAACTTGCCCTATTTGGTTTGGTAAAGCCATTAAAGGACATTGGGGATTACCCGATCCGACCAAATGCCCTGCGGCGGAAAAAGACGTTATTTTTGACAAGGTGTTTTCAATCTTAGAAACACGAATTCGGATGCTAGTAAATGCCATCGATCATAGTTCACATCAGGAATTGTCCGAGCTAATCGAGCAGTTAGGGAAGGATGAATAAAATGGGAGTATTCGAACGTTATCTTAGCATTTGGGTCGGCTTGGCAATCATGCTTGGCGTTTTTCTGGGCAACATTATCCCAAGCTTTTTTTCCGCTATTGCAGAATTTGAATTTGCTCACGTCAATTTAATTATTGCCGTATTAATTTGGTTAATGATTTATCCAATGATGATACAAATAGATTTTTCATCATTGAAAAATGTAGGCACTAAGCCCAAGGGGCTCATCCTTACATTAGTCGTTAATTGGTTAATCAAGCCTTTTACCATGGCATTTTTAGGCTGGTTGTTTTTTAAAGGAATCTTTGCAGATTGGGTAGATCCACAAACAGCGACTGAATACATTGCAGGTATGATATTACTGGGGGTTGCCCCATGCACGGCAATGGTATTTGTGTGGAGTCAATTAACAAAAGGGGACCCCAATTACACGTTGATTCAGGTATCAGTAAACGACATCATTATGATATTCGCATTTGCTCCGATTGCGGGTTTCTTGCTCGGCATTACTGATATAACGGTTCCTTGGGATACTCTGCTTTTATCTGTTTTGTTATATGTCGTGCTTCCTCTTGTAGCAGGCGCAGCCACTCGAAAGATTGTCGATAAAAAAGAAGACCATCAGGCACTCGCACGTTTGCTTTCGACACTGAAGCCATGGTCGATTATTGGCTTACTGACCACCGTAATCCTATTGTTTGGCTTTCAAGCGCAAACAATTATAACCAACCCACAAGCCATTGTGCTCATTGCCATTCCGTTGTTAATCCAAACCTACGGGATTTTCGCAGCGACCTACTTTATCGCGCATCGAATGAGACTTCCCCACAATGTAGCAGCACCAGCCTGCATGATTAGTACATCGAACTTCTTTGAATTGGCTGTTGCCGTCGCGATTTCTTTATTCGGGCTGCATTCTGGTGCCGCACTAGCAACGGTCGTAGGCGTTTTGGTTGAAGTGCCCGTTATGTTGAGCTTAGTGTGGTTTGCTAACCGCACTCGACATTGGTTTAACTAGGCCAATAAGATAAACAATTAATAATGAGAGACGAATTATGAATCATCCTTTCGATGTCCTTAAACTGGAAAACGGCGCAGCGTTTATTTTTACTCCTTGTCCTGGAACAAAAGAGGCGAATTTAGCAACATCCGTAGCCTGTCTGAAGTCAGCTGGCGCTACCGCGGTTATAAGTTTGCTCCCCGATCAAGAAATAGAGACATTAGGTGTAACTGAACTTGGTAAACAGGTTACCCAGCAAAATATGACTTGGTATCAACTACCTATCGAAGATGATCAAGCACCGAAACAGCCATTCTTTGCGGAGTTTGAAAAAATTAAAAATGAGCTACTGGAGCGCCTTCGCGCCCAGGAAAAGTTCGCAATTCACTGTCGTGGTGGATCCGGACGTACAGGCTTAATGGCTGCTATTTTATTGTTAGAATTAGGACAGCCTTGGCAGCAAGTGCAAGAATTAATTCAAGGTACTCGACCTAAAGCCTTAACCTTGGCCCCTCACATCCATTTTTTAAAAGCACATTATTCAATTTGAGGTATTTATGACCATTAAAGTCGGTATTAATGGCTTTGGCCGTATGGGACGTTTGTCTTTTCGAGCGGCATTCGATTGGGACGACGTGGAGTTTGTACTAATTAATGATCCCGCTGGCGATGCAGCTACACTGGCACATTTAATCACCTTCGACTCTGTTCATGGACGCTGGCATCATCAGGCTCAAGTGGAAGATAATGTGATGATAGTCAATGGCCAACGCATTCCCTGCACACAAAATAAAACCATCACAGAAACCAACTGGTCTGGCTGTGATGTGGTTATCGAAGCCAGCGGCAAAATGAAAAGCAAAGCCCTACTTCAAGCTTACCTTGACCAAGGTGTGAAACGTGTCGTGGTTACCGCACCAGTAAAAGAAGACGGTGTGCTGAATGTAGTCATGGGTGTTAACCAGCATTTGTACGATAAAGCCCAACATACCATTGTGACGGCAGCCTCTTGCACCACGAACTGTTTGGCGCCTGTGGTAAAAGTCATCCATGAAAAACTGGGCATTAAACATGGCTCCATGACCACCATCCACGATATTACCAATACGCAAACTATTCTTGATGCGCCCCACAAAGATTTGCGCCGTGCCCGAGCCTGTGGCACGAGCTTAATTCCAACCACGACGGGATCAGCAACGGCCATTACGCATATTTTTCCTGAGCTAAAAGGCAAGTTAAATGGTCATGCGGTGCGTATTCCTTTAGCCAATGCATCGTTAACCGATTGTGTGTTTGAAGTGGAACGTGAAACCACGGTGGAAGAAGTCAACCAGCTATTGAAAACCGCGTCTGAGAGCGAGTTAAAAGACATTTTGGGGTACGAAGAACGCCCACTGGTGTCTGTGGATTATAAAACCGATCCACGCTCTAGCATTATCGACGCCTTGTCCACTATGGTAATCAATGGTACTCAGGTAAAGCTCTATGCCTGGTACGACAATGAATGGGGCTACGCCAATCGTACAGCAGAGCTAATGCGTTTAGTCGGTCGTTCAGATAAGGAATAAACAATTATGCAGTGGCTAGCACAACTAACCCCACAAATTCGTCAATACATGATAGTTACGGGTAATTATTGGGCATTCACCTTAACCGATGGCGCATTAAGAATGTTGGTTGTGCTGTATTTCTACGGACTAGGTTACAGCCCACTAAGCATTGCCATGCTGTTCATTTTTTATGAGATTTTTGGTGTCATAACTAATCTTATTGGTGGTTGGCTGGGGGCCAAACTTGGCTTAAATAAGACCATGAATATTGGTCTGTTCATGCAAATTATTGCTCTCGGTATGCTACTGGTTCCTTCTGACATGTTGCTCGTACCATGGGTTATGGCGGCACAAGCGATGTCGGGCATCGCCAAAGATCTCAATAAAATGAGTGCGAAAAGTGCCATTAAACTGCTCGTACCCGATAATGCGCAAGGCCAATTATACAAATGGGTCGCTATTCTTACTGGCTCGAAGAATGCTTTAAAAGGAGTGGGTTTCTTCTTAGGTGGAATTTTACTTAGTTTACTCGGCTTTCAAGGCGCCATCCTCGTTATGACTGGCGCACTTACCTTAGTGTGGCTCCTTAGTCTAGTAACACTTAATAAGGAATTAGGAAAAGCCAAAAATAAACCCAAATTCACTGATCTTTTGTCCAAAAGCAAAGCCGTCAATACCTTATCTGCTGCAAGAATGTTTTTATTTGGCGCAAGAGATGTATGGTTTGTTGTGGCCTTACCCGTATATCTCGCCACCGTATTTAATTGGGATCACTGGTATGTAGGTGGCTTTATGGCTATTTGGGTAATTGGTTATGGCATAGTGCAAGGTTTTGCCCCAAAACTTACTGGTAATAGCAAAGACACTCCCCCTGATGGTCGTCATGCCATGCGGTGGGCAACTGCACTCGCTATAACACCTGCGACTATTGCACTGTCACTTTATTATCAGTGGAATGTCCCATTTATTTTAATTACTGGTTTACTAATATTCGGCGCCTTATTTGCTGTGAATTCCTCATTGCATAGCTACCTTATTGTCAGCTATGCGGGAAAAGAGGGTGTTTCTCTCGACGTTGGTTTCTATTATATGGCCAATGCAATGGGCCGGCTTATCGGTACCGTTTTATCTGGCTGGATATATCAAGAATACGGACTTGGGATGTGCCTTGGAATATCAACTCTATTTATCGCAATAACCGCAGTTATATCAGTAAAATTACCACGAGGGCAGGAAAGCTCATAAAGTCATAGCTAGTATTTTAAAAAACGCACTCATGGTTGAGTAGGTGGCGAGAGAACAATTGTCCATAGGTGGTATTCTAACGTCGCCAAACAATTAGAGTATAACCATGAACTATAAGAGTTGATCGAAGGACAACGATACCAGATTCAAGCCTATCTGAGCCAACATTTAAGTTACAGAGAGATTGGCAGACGACTCAATGTCAGCCATTCCAGCATTAGTCGAGAGTTAAAGCGCCATACCATCAATGGCACTTATGAACCAAGTGTTGCACAGCAGCGAGCCCAGCATAGACGACATGAGGCTGCGAAAAGCCAGGTCTCACAGAAAACTATCAGCTATGTTGAGTTTGGCCTATCGCTCAAGTTGAGTCCTGAACAAATATCAGGCGTTAGCCGCCTATTAGGATTACCTGTCAGCCATGAATAGATTTATGGCCATGTGCAAAGAGACAGGCGTCACGGCGGCAAGTTATATAAGCAATTACGACATAGCGGTAGACGATATCGAAAAGGAAATCGTTCCAAGCGAGTCATTATTCCTAATCGAATTGGCATCGAAGAACGCCCTAAGATAGTGGATACCAAACAGCGTCTTGGTTGAACGAAAGAGTAAAATGTACTTAATCCGCAAGGAGTCCTCAAAAAACACCGAAGAAGTCTGTTGAGCTGCAGGTGCTATGCTGTGGCGTTATCGTCGTCACGTGCATACGATTACTGCAGAGAATGGAACGGAGTTCTGTGCTCACGAAAGTATCGCCCTGAAGCTTAAGGCCGAGGTGTATTTTGCTAATCCCTACGCCTCTTGGGAGTGTGGTTTAAATGAAAACTTTAACGGCCTGCTGAGGCAATATATCCCTAAGGGAACGGACCTCAGAACGGTGACCGATGAGGAGATTGCGAAGGTGCAAAGGTCGCTAAACCTTAGGTCAAGAAAATGCCTTGGTTATAGACAACCTGCGGTGGTGTTTGATGAACTACGAAGCGCAGCATAATTTGGAGGGTGGTGCACTTCGGAGTTGAATTCGCGCTATTGGGTTTTACCTTCTCACGAATAATTGGAATTAGTGTCTCTGTTTGAGCATCCGGTATGACAACGGTATAAACCTTGCCATTGCACTTCAAAAGGCCAAATACAGGGACTTTAACTGCTGCACCTCGACCACGCTTACCTTTACGCCTTCCATCAAGGTAAATTTCATCCGCTTCGACTTCACCTTTCAGTAATTCGTGGTGTTCGCTATTGTTGTAAATAAGTTGCCTTAATCGTTGAAAATAAAAACTTGCAGTCGTTTTGTTGACACCAACAAGTGATGCCGCTGTTCGTGCTGTTGTACCTGCAACAAACAGTTCTATTAGCTTGCTTTGTGTATGCCAGCTCAGTTTACTTTTTCTCATCGTGCCATCTTAGATAATGTAAGTTATCTAGGACAGCCCCTAGAAAATTAGTACTTGGGTACTTCTCCACTCGCAGATATTGAATCCCACGCATGAATTCGTGGTATAAGTGTACAAAATCGGGAATCTTCACGTTGACATTTTGAGGCTTTTTTACCTGATTATGTACACCACCTCTATGTCAACTGGTGACAATCTAAAAAACCACTTAAAGCCTTATGAACAGTGGAATCTGAGCAAAATGTACATCAGAGTGCTTTATGTGTAGGTCATTCATGCTTTTGACCATTACATGGGCGAAAAGATGTTTCAATATGCTTCATCCTCACAATTCGCTTCCGAAAGATGGTTAAATAATTCTCCTATAAAGCTTTCTCATAATAAAATTCCTCATCCACTGAGCTTATTATTGGCTGAGTGCTTCAAGACCATCATGCTAAATGAGCAAGGAGATGAGCCCAGCGACCTGTTTAAAGCGTCCCGTACTGCAGACCAAAAATTAAAAATTCTCTATTACGCCAAACCAGAAGAGATGTCAGCAAGAGCCTTCGAAGCCTTCGTTGAAGACACAAAACCTACCAGTACCTTTTTAGTAAAAGGAAGCCGCTATTCTGAAGAAGCTAAAATGGGCCTTTATCCTCAAGGTGAACAGCGACACCGAGTCAACAAAGCCTTTCATAATTATTTCAGTCTGCTTGGTCATGCCTTAAAGTAAGAGTATTTTTCCGCTATTTTTGTCCATTATTCTTTATTGGTTTTCATTTGCGAGCTAACTTAATTAGTTAGAAAATGAGAAATAACCCATAAGCACAGTGTTTAAAATAATACTTCTCATGCGGTAGGGGGAAATTATCACGGACTTAGATGTTAAAAACTTGGTAGGCTTGGTATCACAAAATAGGTTCTATGAATAATAAAAGGTGCGGTTATGGTCCCAGTGCTAAAATCAATAATATCTCGTTTGCGTTTTAAACATTTGCAACTGATTGTTGCCATTGAAGATTATGGATCCTTACACAAAGCGGCAATTTCCATCTCAATTTCTCAACCAGGTGCGACTAAGCTGCTTAACGAGGTTGAGAAATCCATCGGTTTTAAGCTATTTGAGCGTACTGCAAAAGGCATGGTGCCAAATGAAGTGGGGAGCTGTGTGACCAGATATGCCCGAGTGATCTTTAATGATTTATCTCATATGAGAGAAGAAATTGTTGGTATTGCAGAGGGCTCGGGAGGGCATATCTCTGTCGGATGCATCATGGGTGCTGTTCCAATACTCACTAGGGCTATTTATGAGTTACGATGTGACCAGCCGGAATTAACCGTCGAAATATTTGAGAACAATAGTGCGAATTTACTGCATAAAATAGATCAAGGCCGTATTGATTTTGCCGTATGTCGAGTCAGTAGAGGGCAAAATATTTTGCCATACGACAATATTGCTCTAAGTGAGGAACCTCTTGCTATCGTTGCGAACATAGCCCACCCACTTTTACAAAATAATTCCGTTAGTTTGGAAGACTTAGCGGATCATCCTTGGGTGCTATACACGTCAAATACCCCTATGCGTCAATCTATTGAGTATGAGATGCAGAAGCTAGGTCTTGATATTGTTAAACACCCTGTAGAGTCGTCATCGGCATTTTCGACGATAATGCTTCTTCAGTACGATGTTAATCTTTTAGCAGTTCTTCCGTTAGATGTAGCTGAGTTCTTTGTCAGTAAAAACCTTATATCTTTGCTAGATATAAAAATAACCTCGTTGATGAGTAAAATTGGAATTGTAAAGCGTAAAGATTCGAATCTTACTTCAACCGCCCACCTCCTAATATCAAAGCTATATGATGATGTAGGTTTGGTTTACGATCAAAATGAATGGCATCGATAAAGCCTACCTGATTTTCGAAAATAATTTTTTGGGGTGAAGAGGCAGTGCATTCAAAAGGGCCGATATGGAAGTCGGTCTACCATCTTGATCAAAGGATTCTTCAATTATTTCTTTATACTTAAGGCGAGAGTTCATTCCTCCCAAATTTTGGTCGATTAGCAGATTAAAACGAGGTCGACGTCCTTTCGCGTCATTACCTATCAGTTGGTTATACAACAAGTATTTTGCCTTATTTTCACCTGAACATCCTCTGTTTGTAGTGCCTTTCGTGAGTATTTTGATGAATCACTTGTCACCTTGAGTCGGCTTAGTAATGGACGTCATGCTTGCTTTTGAAGGGGGAGGAGGTTCGTTTTGGTGGATTCTTGAACCTGACAAAGCTATGTCGTCAGGTGATAACTATTGGTTATATTGGAATCATGAATCTTCATTATAAAAAATAATCCTATAGTGCAACAATGCTAACTAAAGGAGAAAAGCCTCGTTATTTATCTTTTTATTCATAGTTTTGATGGGCTGCTAGCGCTTTAAAACAGATCAATTTAATAGGGCTTCCTTTATCAGAATTAATTAATTTCTATCAATAAGACAAAAGAGGTTCTTATGTCTAAAATAAATATAATAAATAAATTATGTGCGGTTACTTTTGCTGGTCTTCTACTTTCTTCAAGTGCTATTGCTGCAGATTTTAATATTAAAATATCGCATTCTTCTCCTGCGACTAACGATAGATTAGAAAAATCTTTGGCTATATTTAAAAAGAATGTAGAGGAGAGAACCGATGGGCATATCTCTATTTCTACTTATCCTGCCAGTCAACTAGGTGGCGAACGCGAGCAGCTTGAAGGTGTTCAGTTTGGTTCTATTGAAATGGCGGTATTGGCGGGGCCAATTCCTAACATTTATCCTGATGCTATGGTTTTTGATTTGCCATATCTGTTTAAGAACAGAGAAGTGGCATACAAGGTCATGGATGGTGAATTTGGAGAAAAAATATTAAATGGTATGTTAGAAAAAACTGGGATCCGCGCATTAGCATGGGGTGAAAATGGTTTTCGAAATTTTGTAAACAATGTTCGCCCTATTAAGACACCAGCAGATTTATCGGGGCTAAAAATCAGAACGATGGAAAATCAAGCACACATTGCAATGGTCGACTCCTTTGGTGCAACTGCAACTCCGATGGCCTTTAGTGAGCTGTATTCATCTCTTCAACAAGGTGTGATTGATGGTATGGAAAATCCGATTTCCCTCATCGAAAGTATGCGCTTTTATGAAGTTCAGAAATATCTTACTCTAGATGGTCATGTCTATAACCCTTTCACTTTTATAGTAAATAACAATTTTTTTGAGCGCCTTCCTGTTAAATATCAAACAATTATTCAGGAAGAAGCTAAGAACTGGAGTACTGTTGAACGAGAGCTGAATACCGAGCAAGAAAACAGTGGTATTGAAGAGCTTAAGAAACAAGGCATGCAAGTTGTTTATTTAAGTGATGAAGTCAAAGGCGAATTTCGCGAAACTACAAAACCTGTCTACGATACTTACCGAAAAAAATTGGGTGATAAGCTAATTAATGAATTGATGGACGCGGTTTCTAAGGCTGAAGCTAGCCAATAATAACTATTTTTATAAAATAGTTATTTCAAGTAATAGTTCTATTTCTTAAATCTAAAGATTTAAAGGTCTTGCTGTATCGTATTTGATGCAGTGAGACTCGATTAAATGAAATTTTGGTTTATAGGATTTACTATTATTAGAAATGTTAAATTGGTTTATGTTGGTAAGTAAAAGGCTGGTTAGTATGTCATTTTATAAAACGTTGAAGTCGTTTGATTCTATTTTAAGTAATATTGAAGAATGGATTGTATACATTCTTCTTGCAGGGATGCTAACCGTTGTTTTTTTAGGGGTTATTAATCGTTCCTTTATCCATATGTCTATTCCATGGTCTGAAGAGCTAGCACGTTATTTTATGATATGGGGCGTATTTATCGGTGCTAGTCTTGGGCTCAAACGTTCTGTACATATATCAGTCGATGCTCTAATTCTTATTATTCCAAAATCTTGGCAGCAGATAGTGACACTATTTGGAAATATGGTTGGCTTTATATTTTGTGCTTGGTTTTTCTATATAGGTGCAGAATTTATTGATCGAATGATGAATATGGGCCCACTTTCACCAGCACTTAGAATGCCTATGTATATTGCTTACGCTGCGGTTCCATGTGGTTTTGCCTTGATGTCTATACGCTATCTTATGAGCTGTCTCTATTTTATCTATGAGCATAAAAGAAAAAATATAGAAGAAGCCACAGAGAATAATAAAGCCGTCTTTAATGGGAGTGAATCTAAATGACTTCTGCTATGTTTCTAAGCATGCTTGTTTTAGTGGCCTTCAATATACCGCTTGCACTTAGTATTGCTTTTGCTTGTATTGTTGCGTTTGTATTTTTTGCTGATATGCCTACATTCGTAACGGTTCAGCGTATGTTTACAGGCATTGACTCTTTTCCTTTGATGTCGATCCCATTTTTTCTTTTAGCCGGAAAAATTATGGAGAAGGGCGGTGTATCCATTCGATTGGTTAATTTAGGGGCGAGCATTGTCGGCTCCACACCGGGTGGGTTGGCTATTATAGCACTGCTAGCAAGCATGTTTTTCGCTTCTATCTCAGGTTCTGCCCCAGCAACTGTTGTAGCTATTGGTAGTATAATGGTTCCTGCGATGATAAAGGCAGGTTATGACAAAGGTTTCTCCGTTGCGCTTATGGCTGTTGGCGGCACAATCGGGATTATTATCCCACCCAGCATACCATTTGTTGTTTACGGTATATCTGCCAATGTCAGTATAGGTGATCTTTTTATCGCTGGTATTGTGCCTGGATTGATTGTTGGTTTTTCACTGATAATTTATTCGTACTATTACTCTAAATCCCGTGGCTTTAGAGGAAGTGAGCCGACTAGTTTTGCTAACTTTATATCTTGCCTAAAAAAATCACTGTTTGGCCTGGCTATGCCTGTGATTATTCTTGGAGGAATCTACAGTGGCTTTTTTACTCCTACAGAGTCTGGTGCTATAGCCTGTGTATACGGTTTAGTTATATCTGTTTTTATCTACAAAGAACTTAGCTTTTCAGATTTAAAAGAAGTATTTGTTTCTTCGGGTCTAACGTCTTCAATGGTATTACTCATTATTGGCGCTGCTAATATAATGGGATGGATATTAACAACTGAACAATTTCCACAGCAGGTATCTAATTGGATATCTAGTGTAGGGGCAGACAAAATATGGCTTCTACTTGCAATTAATGCGGTACTTCTTTTAATTGGCACTTTCTTGGAGCTAAACGCTGCAATTATTCTACTCGTACCTATATTTTTACCAATTCTTATCAACGAAGATGTAAACCTAATTCATTTTGGCATCATTATGATTACTAACCTTGCAATTGGGCTTCTTACCCCTCCGCTTGGTGTAAATCTATTTGTTGCTAAAAGTCTGAGTGATACATCATTTTCGCTTGTTGTAAGAAAAGTATTTCCATTGCTTTTAGTAATGATTGTTGACCTGCTCTTATTCACTTTCCTTCCAGACATATCACTGTTTTTTATTAGTTAATAAATAACCTATTTAATTTCATAATTTTTTACTAGGGGGTATTTTTGCCCCCTCAAGGGGATGCTATGCAAAATTTTAACTTCTTTTTTCCTACTACACTTAAATCTGGCTATGGATTAGCCAAACAGGCGGGTGAATTACTAAAGCCGTATGTTGAAAAAAAACTCCTAGTTGTTACAGATAAAGGCCTCGTGGATTCAGGTGCTTTAACTGGCTTTTTCACTTCTTTAGATCAAGCTGGTCTGAAGTACGATATCTATCAGGATGTTCAACCAAATCCATCCAGTACTGTGATTGATGATGCTGTTGCGTTCCTCAAAAATTCTGAGTGCGATGCGATTATAGGTATTGGCGGTGGTAGTAGTATTGATGCTGCCAAAGCGGTTGCGGCTATGGCAACTAATCCTGGAAGTATCTTGGATTATGAAGGATACGATCGATTAATTAATGATCCGATGCCGCTATTCGCAATCCCTACTACGTCTGGAACAGGTAGCGAATGTACTGCTTCAACTGTAGTGACGAACCCTAAAAATAGCTTTAAAACTGCTATTATTAGTCCACGCTTATTTCCAAAATTAGCTATTTTAGACGCTGAGCTGACTATGAAGTTACCGCCAGCTATTACTGCGTCAACAGGGATGGATGCACTAACTCATGCAATTGAGTCATATGTTTCTAAGCTAGCTAATCCAATTAGCCGAGCATTAGCAATTGAAGCGATCAAGATGATCACTCAGAACATTAAGAAAGCCTACTTTGTGGGTTCTGATGTTACAGCGCGTGAAAATATGCTGGTTGCCTCTTTCTTGGCTGGGGTGGCATTTTCTCTCTCTAAGCTCGGTAATGTTCATGCTATATCGCATACTTTTGGTGGTATTTTTAATGTGCCACATGGTGTAGCTAACGCAGCATTGTTGCCGTATGTCCTTAAATTCAATATGGATGCTTGCCCTGATCTTTTTAAAGAGATTGCCGTTGCCATGGGTGAAAATGTAGATGGGTTGGATGATTATAGTGCTGGTAGCAAAGCAATTGAGGCTGTCGTAAAGCTTAACGCTGCTATAAATATACCTGCCAATGTTCAAGAGTTAGGAGTGACACTTGATAAGCTTCCACAAATGGTTGAAGACTCTATGAGAAGTGGCAACGTATTAGTTAACCCTCGCTTAACTAAGGCTTCCGATATTAAACAAATCATTACAGATGCCTACCATGGACATCTTGCTTAATACCCTTGGCTGCTATTTGTGACTATTTATAAGGAGGCTATATGTCTTTAACCGGTGAAATGTTAATTGGTCAGCAGCGTGTTAGTGGCTCTGGTGATCCTATTTATGCTGTCAATCCTGCTACTGGTGAACAGCTTGATCCTGTATATCTAGGCGGGAGCTCACTAGAAGTTGAACGTTCAGCGCAGCTAGCTTGGGATGCGTTCGACCAATATCGTGAAACTACGCTAGAGGAGCGAGCCAGCTTTCTAGACATCATTGCTAATGAAATAGAAAGTATTGGCGAAGAGCTAGTTAAACGTGTGATGGATGAAACTGGGCTGCCTCAAACTCGAGTTGAAGGTGAGCGAGCACGAACCTGTATGCAACTTCGTTTGTTTGCAAAAGTTGTGCGCAGTGGTGACTGGCTTGATGTGCGTATTGAGCCAGCATTACCGGATCGTCAGCCTTTGCCGCGTGTGGATATGCGTTTACGTCAAATACCATTGGGGCCAGTGGTTGTTTTCGGTGCTAGTAATTTTCCGTTAGCATTCTCTGTTGCTGGTGGTGACACTGCTTCGGCATTAGCTGCTGGTTGCCCTGTAATAGTTAAGGCTCATTCAGCTCATCCTGGGACTTCTGAACTTGTTGGTCGCGCTGTTCAAAAAGCAGTAGCAAAATGCGGTATGCCTGAAGGTGTGTTTTCTGTACTTTTCGGGTCAGGTCGTGAAGTTGGTGCAAAACTTGTCGCTGATCGTCGTATTAAAGCAATTGGCTTTACAGGGTCTTTCAGTGGTGGAACGGCTCTTATGCATATCGCTCAGCACCGTAAGGAGCCGATACCTGTATTTGCCGAGATGAGTTCAAGCAACCCGGTCTTTTTACTTCAAGGAGCATTGAAGCGTCGTGGGGAGGATCTAGCCGAAGCATTTGTGAATACTCTCAATACTTGTGCTGGTCAGTATTGTACTAGTCCTGGATTGTTGATTGCTGAAAAAGGTTTGGCTCTGGATGCTTTTGTTGCATCTGCATCTGCGGCTGTCAATCGGGCTACAACTAATACTATGCTTACTCCTGGTATCTACGAGGCCTATGAGCATGGAGTGTCGGCGCTTTGTAACAATCCAAGCGTGCGGATGAACGCCCAAGCTGAGGCGTCAGATAAGCCTAATCAATGCAGGGCTGCGTTATTCTCGGTGGCTGCTGAAGACTTCATTAATGACGAGTCATTGCATGAGGAGGTTTTTGGATCGGCTGCATTGATAGTTGAATGCAACGATTTGGCTGAAATGGCTCAGGTGGCGGAACGTTTAGAGGGGCAGCTGACAGCGACACTTCAACTTGATGACATAGATTTCGAAACGGCTCGAAGTCTGATACCTATACTAGAGCGCAAAGCTGGTAGGTTACTGATTAATGGTTGGCCTCCAGGTCTTGAGGTCGGTCATGCGACAGTACACGGTGGTCCTTTTCCTTCGACCTCAGATAGTCGGACAACGTCTGTTGGTAGTGCTGCTATCGCCCGTTTTTTGAGACCTGTATGCTATCAAGCCGTTCCAGATAGCTTGCTGCCACAGGCATTAAAAGAGGCTAATCCGCTAGATCTTAAACGACTTTACGATGGTAAATGGGGTTGTTAATCTGAATTTGACAGGGGTGGATATTCCACCCCTTGTTTTGTTTGGAGGTGAACTGGCGTCCTTTTTAACCTGCCACCTGTAAGCAATTATTTATTTGCAAATACAGTTACGACCTTTGTTCTTAGCCTGATACATTAAATTATCAGCACGTTTTAATAGCTCGCTTTGGTTGTCATTGGGCGTGCTTTGAGCTACGCCGGCACTAAATGTAACCGGCCCATGTAGTAAGGGAGTTTTGCTGAATGTATCTGCAGCTTGACGGATTATTTGGTAGGAGCCATCAGCTGACAAGGGAAGCAGAAGGACAAATTCTTCCCCGCCAAGTCTTATAGCGAAACCTTTATTGTTTATAGCAACATCCTTTAATAGAGATGAAAACGTTCGCAAGATATCATCCCCATAGTTGTGTCCCCATTGATCATTTTGTTTTTTAAAATGATCTAAATCCAATAAAGCAAAGCTGAAAATTCGGTCTTGTGTTTTCCATAATGAATATTGCTTATCTAATATTCTGCGATTATATAGGCCAGTAAGTGAGTCTTTTTCTGATAAGTTGCGCAGTTTCTTAGATAGCTGTTCTGCTTTATTTCTTTCTAATTTGAATCTGGTGGATAAGCTTTCCATCATAACGATCAAAAAAAGACCAATAATGATAAAGGTAATTGTTAGATCAATCTGCTTCTGTGTTTCTGTAGCATATTGAAAAATAATATCGGGGTATTCCTTTTCAAATAAAATTAATGGGATAGGAATGATGATGCAAAAAAATTGCCCGAGGCGACGATAAATCCCTAGGTCTTTGAATGAGACAGAGATGTAAATAAGTAAACCAAGATCGACAAAATAGGTAGGGCCATTTGATCCTCCGTTGCCAATCCAATTTGCAGGTATTGATACCAATATAATGATAGTAATAAATGCAATTCTCATTTTTTTGAATTGGTTTCGCCAGCGAGATAGATACCAAATGACAAAAATTAAAAGGGCTAAAACAAGCTGGAAGTAGATGCTGTATATGCCTGCTAGTTCAAGGTAGTAGTTCGCTATAGCTGCGTAGATGTATAGAACCGTGCCTACTAGCAATATAGCGTGATGTGTGTACTCAAATGGATTGTCTTTATTCCCAAGTAACCATTCTAATACTTTCTTCAAATAGCATTTGTACATTTTACTTTCTCAAAACATAGTATGTTTATTGTAAATAAAATATAGGTGGCGTTCGATAGAAGAATTGAAACGAAAGGTGTCTGTTCGTGACTTTTGTACTAAAACGGTTACATGAGCGTTTAATAGTTTGACGTTTTAACTATTTAGAAAGTGTATGTGTGTTTATAGGGCTAAATGTCAAAATCAATAAACCGAAAAAAGCAATAGCAGCACCTACCCAAATGGTTATTGTTAGCTGGTAGCCGAACGATAACGCTATTCCAGCAGTAAAGCTGCCAAACATGATACCTAAAGTTATCATTGACGCATGTAGCGTGTTGATAAATGCACGACCGCCTTGAGGCAATTCCATTAATCGACTGACCATGGCAGGGTTTAGGCTTACGCCACATAACCCGAGCAGTAAAGTACAGGTTATTGCTAGCCAATGATAATCATTAAAAAGGGCAAATATACACAGATTGACAATTAGAAAACTGATGCCTATTACGAGCGTTCTTTTTGTATTTTTCGCTGCCATTTTAGCAACCAAATTGTTTCCGATGAGCATAATGCCACCGTATGCAAAGAGAATTAATGTGATGCTGTTTTGAGATATTCCAGATGTTTCATTGAGAATAGGGACTATATAGCTAAACGGAGCGTATACGGCACCAATGATACAGAAACTGGTACAAAACACCCACCAAAGCCGAGTATCAAAAATAGCGCCTAATTCTTTTCTAAGAGGTTGTGGTGGTTCGGGCGAAAGATCGGGTAGGGTCAAGTGTGTCAATAAAGCACTGATACTTGCCAGACCTACAACAAGGAAAAAACTGGTTTGCCAGTTGCTGTATTCAGACACTACTTTAGCCAGCGGCAAGCCTATGATGGTGCCAAGCATAATACCTGCTAATACCGTTGATATGGCTTTAAGTTTGCTATCTGAATTGACAAGTCGAGCTGATAAGCCAATAGAAACACCAAAAAATGCACCTGAAACCATGCCTGTTATAGATCGAGCGATGACTAGTTGGCTAAAAGTATTCGAAAAACCGCCAAGTAGTTCACCTAAAATAAAGATGATGTAGAGCATCATCAAGGTTTTTTTAACGGCTAGTCTAGAAACTAATATCGCCAATATGGGGCCACCAATGGCCATACTAGCAGCAAAAATAGAAACTAAATATCCTGCCTGAGCGATGCTGATCGTCAACGCTGCTGCTAATTGTTCCATCATGCCTAATACTTGTAGTTCGCAACTGATCATAATGAAAATGCCAAAACTCAGCATATAAACACTAATGGGTAGTGGTGTTCGCATTTCTCTCTCCAACATAGTTTTAAGTTGTGAGATTATCTTTAATGATTTAAGTTTGATAAATGCAATTAAATCATTTGAGTAATGAATAAAATCATGGAATACGATCTTAATGCTGTAAGGCAATTTATTAAAGTGGCTGAAAATCTGAGTTTTACTGTTGCCGCTCAACAATTAGATGTGACTCAATCTGGTATCTCTAGAGCAGTCAATCGATTGGAATCCCAGTTAGGTCTTCGCCTATTGCACCGTAATACGCGTAATTTAAAGTTAACAGTAGATGGCGAGTTATTTTTAAAACGTGTTAAGCCGTTAGTTGGCGGCCTTGAAGAGGCGCATCAAGAGTTACTGGAATATGGGCTTGAACCTAAAGGCAGTTTGAAGATTAGCGCACCATCAGCATTTGGCCGGGTTGTTGTTATGCCTATTGTCGCTAAATTATTGGATGAGTACCCACAGCTCACCATAGAGTTGGTATTAACTGATCGAGTGGTTGATCTGGTAGGCGAAGGGTTTGATGCTGTCATTCGTAGCGGAAATATTCAGGATAGCCGAGTGATTGCGCGGCCTCTTAAGGCAGCTGATTGGGTGACGGTTGCATCACCAAAATATCTTGAATCTTATGGCTCCCCAAAGGAGTTAGAGGAATTGGCTACACATAATTGCATGCAAGTTAGAAATCCAGCTACTGGGCAATTATTTCCTTGGACATTTCGGAATAATGAGAAAGATGCTGACTTTCCCATTAGAGGAAGCTTAGTTGTTGATCATGGAGATCCTTTAGTAGAAGCCGCGTTATTGAGTATTGGTATGGCACAATTGATGACTTTTTTCGTAGAGGATTATTTGAAAGACGGGTTGTTGACGCCCGTTTTAAATGAATATGCTCGATCATCGACGCCTTTAACACTTCTCTATCCATCCGCTCGACATCGATCAGCCAAGTTAATGATGTTTCGTGATGCGCTGCTTGAGCACTGGGGTGGTCGTGAGTGTGAGTAAATAAAAATGAATTTATATGATAAATATGATCATAAAAATGAGATATTTATCTTTTAGTTTGAAGTTCCCCTTATTTGTTTTTGATGCTGTTTTATGCGGAACTAAAAAAGGCGAATCATCGCTGATTCGCCTTTTTCGTTTCTAGTGCTTTTTATGGGCTTCGAAGATTAGCCTTCGTAGCTGTCTATTGGTGGGCATTCGCAGAATAGGTTTCGGTCACCGTAGACGTTGTCGATACGGCCAACTGGTGGCCAGTATTTGCGTGCTTTGATCCAAGTAAGTGGATAAGCGGCTTCTTTGCGTGAGTACGCATGCGTCCATTCCATATCTAGAAGACTGTCTGCTGTGTGTGGCGCATTAACTAGCGGGTTATCTTCTAGTGGCCATTCGCCAGCTTGTACCTTGCTGATCTCTTTACGAATCTGAATCATGGAGTCGCAGAAGCGATCTAGTTCTTCAAGGTTTTCAGATTCTGTTGGTTCGATCATTAACGTACCAGCAACAGGGAAGGACATGGTTGGTGCGTGGAAACCAAAGTCCATCAAGCGTTTAGCGATGTCTTCTTCACTGATGCCTGACTCTGCTTTTAGTGGACGAATGTCGATAATACACTCGTGTGCCACAGTACCGTTTTTGCCAGTGTAAAGAACAGGGTAATGCTCGCCTAAGCGTTTAGCGATGTAGTTAGCATTCAAAATGGCGTTGAAGGTTGCATCACGCAAGCCTTTGTCCCCCATCATTTTAATGTACATCCAAGTGATCACAAGGATGCTTGCACTGCCGTACGGTGCTGCAGATACTGCGCCGTGTTGCTCAAGCATACCCATAACTGGCGCAACAGCGTGACCCGGTAGGAAAGGTGCAAGGTGAGATTTAACACCAATTGGACCCATGCCAGGACCGCCACCACCATGTGGGATGCAGAATGTTTTGTGTAGGTTAAGGTGAGAAACATCACCACCGAATGTGCCCGGAGGCGCGACGCCCACAAGTGCGTTTAAGTTCGCGCCATCAATGTACACTTGGCCGCCGAATTTATGAACGATGTCACAGACTTCACGAATGTGTTCTTCGAATACACCGTGAGTAGATGGATAAGTCGCCATGATGCAGCTAAGTTGTGCTGCATGCTTCTCTGCTTTTTCAGCAAGATCTACCAAATCAATGTTGCCGTTTTCGTCACATTTAACAATCACAACTTTCATGCCGGCAAGAGCAGCAGAAGCTGGGTTTGTTCCATGTGCAGAGCTTGGAATCAAACATACATCGCGGTCATGATCGCCACGAGATTTGTGGTATTTATCGATAGCGATAAGGCCAGCGTATTCACCTTGTGCACCAGAGTTTGGTTGCAAAGACACTGTGTCGTAGCCTGTTGCTTTAGATAGCATCTCGACAAGCTCTTGCAATAATGCGTGATAGCCAGCAACTTGATTGCTTGGTGCAAACGGATGAATACGACCGAATTCAGCCCAAGTAACAGGAATCATTTCAGAGGCAGCGTTTAGCTTCATTGTACAAGAGCCAAGAGGAATCATGCTTTGGTTTAGTGCGATATCTTTCACTTCCAATTGGTGCATGTAGCGCATCAATTCGGTTTCGCTGTGATGGCTGTTAAATACTGGGTGAGTCAGGATGGCATCTTGACGTAGCATCGAAGCATCAAAACCGTATGCTGTTTCAGTGTTAGCAATGTCTTCTAACGATAGTTCTGCACCGAAACATTCAGCCAAATCGATAAGATCATTTGGCGTGATGGTTTCGTTTAGTGCGACAGATATTTGGCCTTCAGACACTTTGTAGAAGTTCATTAACTTCGCAGCGCCTTTTGCCATGATACTGTCTGTTTGATCGCCAGTGTTGACGATAACGGTATCAAAGTAGCTTGTGTTCGTTGTGAAGCCTTGCTTTTTAATAGCGTTAGCAAAGCAGCTTGTCAACGCAGCAATGCGATTAGCGATTTTCTTAAGGCCAGCAGGGCCGTGATAAACTGCATAAAAGCCAGCCATCATGGCAAGCAATGCTTGAGCGGTACAAATGTTTGAAGTCGCTTTTTCACGGCGAATGTGTTGCTCGCGGGTCTGCATTGCCATGCGAAGTGCTGGTTTTCCATGACTGTCTTTAGATACGCCGATAACGCGACCTGGCATAGAACGTTTAAATGCGTCTTTCGTTGCCAGGAAAGCAGCGTGAGGTCCACCAAAGCCCATCGGCACACCAAAGCGTTGTGCAGAACCGAATACAATGTCAGCGCCCATTTCACCAGGAGATTTCAATAGAACAAGAGAAAGTAGATCTACAGCGATACTGACAAGAGCATCTTGTTCATGTGCATGTGCAATAACAGAACTCAAATCAGTAACAGTGCCGTCAATTCCTGGGTATTGGAAGATGGCGCCAAAGACATCGTGTTGTGCAAAGTTAGCGATATCATCAACGATGACTTCTATGTCTAGTAGCTCGGCACGGGTTTTAACAACGTCAATTGTTTGTGGCAAGCAGTGACTCGCAACGAATAGCTTGTCACTTTTCTTGCGGTTTGAGCGTTTCATTAGTGTCATGGCTTCGGCAGCAGCCGTTGCTTCATCTAACAAAGAAGCGTTAGATATTTCCATGCCAGTTAGGTCGATGATGACTTGTTGAAAGTTTAATAGCGCTTCCAAACGACCTTGAGAAATCTCTGGTTGGTAAGGTGTGTACGCGGTATACCAACCTGGATTTTCGAGTAAGTTACGCAAAATAGGGGATGGCACATGTGTGTCGTGATAACCCATGCCGATAAAAGAACGCGCCACTTTGTTTTGATTGGCGATGGCTTTTAACTGCACAAGTGCTTCGCTTTCGCTAACAGGTTTAGCTGAAAGGTCTAGATTTGCTTGACGAATGGCTTCTGGAACCGTTTTTTCGATTAGTTCTGGAAGGCTATTTATGCCGATTGTTGCTAGCATTTTGGCTTGTTCTGTTTCATCAGGGCCAATGTGGCGAGCAATAAATTCATCGTTATTTAACAAATCGCGGATGCACGAGGTCATGGTTTAATCACCTATTAAGATAAAATCTGGGAGATTAGGCTCTCAATACAGAATAGAGGGAGAGCCTATAGTTGAGACTATTCGATAGTGGCTGAATAGCCTGCAGCATCAAGTAGTTTATCAAGATCAGCTGTGTTGCTTAGCTTGATTTTAGCAATCCAAGCGCCTTCATATGGTGCTTCGTTGATTAGCTCTGGCGCATCGTTAAGTGCATCATTCACTTCAATCACTTCGCCATTAACAGGTGCATAAATGTCAGAAGCGGCTTTTACAGACTCTACAAGAGAGAACTGTTCTGTAGCGGTTACTTCTGCGCCTACTTCTGGTAGCTCAACGTAAACAACGTCGCCTAGTAGATCTTGTGCATGATCGGTAATACCAACAGTTACTGTACCGTCACCGTTGTCTAAAACCCACTCATGAGAGTCTGCGTATTTTAGGTTATCTGGAATAGTGCTCATAGTATTTATGCCTCTTTAAAAAAATACCCAAGGAGGTTAAGCCTTGGGTATGTGATTTTAGCGGTAAAGTGGGAAGCGTTTACAAAGCTCTTTTACTTCTGCAAGCACTCGAGCTTCAACTTCAGGGTTGCCTTCTGGCATATCAACTAAACCGTCAAGTACGTCACTGATAAGATGACCCACTTTTTCGAACTCTTCAATACCAAAGCCGCGAGATGTTGCCGCTGGCGTTCCTACACGGATACCAGAGGTGATCATTGGTTTTTCAGTATCAAACGGGATACCGTTTTTATTGCAAGTAATGCCGGCGCGCTCTAGTGCTTTATCGACTATGTTACCTTTTAAGCCTTTAGGGCGAAGGTCAACTAGCATAAGATGAGTATCTGTTCCACCGGTAACAATATCACAACCGCGTTCGATCAAAACAGCAGCCAAGGCTTTAGCGTTAGCAACTACTTGGTCGATGTAAACTTTGAATTCTGGTTTAAGTGCTTCACCGAATGCAACTGCTTTACCAGCAATAACGTGCATTAGTGGACCACCTTGGTAGCCTGGGAATACTGCAGAGTTGATTTTTTTACCAAGTTCAAGATCGTTGGAAAGAATCATACCGCCACGTGGTCCACGCAGTGTTTTGTGCGTTGTTGTTGTAACAACATGGGCATGTGGTAGTGGAGACGGGTGAGCGCCTGTTGCAACAAGACCTGCGATGTGAGCCATGTCTACGAATAGGTAAGCGCCAACTTTGTCAGCAATTTCACGGAAACGTTTGAAATCAATAACGCGAGGAATAGCTGAACCACCCGCGATAATCATTTTAGGCTTGCATTCTATTGCTTGTGCTTCGATTGCATCGTAATCGATCAATAGTGTGTCAGGATTTACTTGGTATTGAATGGCATTGAACCATTTGCCAGACTGAGCTGGTGGCGCGCCGTGAGTCAAGTGACCGCCAGCATCCAAAGACATACCTAGGATTGTGTCGCCTGGTTGAAGTAGAGCAAGCATCACCGCGCCATTAGCTTGGGCGCCAGAGTGAGGCTGTACGTTTGCGAATTCACAGCTAAACAATTGCTTAGCACGATCTATAGCAAGTTGTTCAGTAACATCAACCGCTTCACAGCCACCGTAGTAACGACGATTCGGATAACCTTCTGCGTATTTGTTAGTTAGAACAGAACCTTGAGCTTCTAGAACTGCTTTTGAAGTGATGTTTTCAGATGCAATCAATTCAATACCAGTTTCTTGGCGTTCTTGCTCTTCAACGATTGTTGCAAAAAGCTCTGGATCTCGTTCAGCTAGAGTTTGGCTGAAAAAGGCTTCGGTGTTGGCCATGGGGTAATTCCTCTTAAATAAACATGTATGCCCAAAAGACAATGAGTCGTGCGTATAATAACACTAAGGCAGTCTAAGATGATGAAAAAAGATCATCTTTCTAAGAGCGTCAGTCATTGTTCGGTTTACGTCAATTTTGCTTATCATAATCAAAAAGTTTCCAATTGGAAACAGCAAAGGTGAGTCAATTATAAAGTTTGTTTGCCATTAAAGTTGACCGATCATTTAGATTTTTTATTGATATCTATTGGTTTTGATTGTAGATATTACCGAATAAATGTCGCTTAGTGCTTGTCAAAACAAGTTGCTTTTAGATACTCTGTTTCCAATTGGAAACAGACACTATCACAATTTTAATTAAGGTTTTCGTTATGAAACGTACTGCTCTATGTGATCTACATATCGCTTCTGGCGCTAGAATGGTTGAATTTGCTGGCTATGAAATGCCGGTTCAATATCCGTTGGGTGTAATGAAAGAGCATTTGTGGGCTCGTGAAAACGTGGGCTTGTTTGATGTATCGCACATGGGGCAGGTGATGCTGCGAGGCGAAAATGTAAAAACTGCACTTGAGGGTATTTTGCCTGTTGATGTACTTGGTTTGACAGAAGGTACGCAGCGCTACGGCATGTTTACTAACGAAAAAGGCGGTATTACAGATGATTTAATGTTTGCCAACTGGGGTGATGACGTTTTCATGGTAGTAAATGCGGGCTGTAAAGAGCAAGATTTTGCTTATTTGAAAGCGTCTTTGGTTGATTGTGACGTTGATGTTATTGACGATCGATCTTTGCTTGCCATTCAGGGTCCAAAAGCACGTGAAGTGTTTGCTCGTATAGTTCCTGATGCTTCCACGATGACGTTTATGCAAAGTCTAAAACTTGAGTGGCAAGGAATTGAGCTTTGGATTAGCTGCTCTGGTTACACTGGCGAAGATGGTTATGAGGTTTCCGTTCCAAATGATCATGCTGAAGCTTTCGCTAATGCTTTGTTGGCCTTTGATGAAGTTGAATGGATTGGCCTTGGTGCTCGTGACTCTTTACGTCTTGAAGCTGGCTTATGCTTGTATGGCCATGACATTGATACGACGACGACGCCAGTAGAAGCTTCTCTTAATTGGGCAATACAAAAAGTCCGTCGTTTAGAGGGTGATCGTGCTGGTGGTTTCCCAGGTGCAGATATTATATTGCCACAGTTTACGAATAAGCCAGCAAGAAAGCGTGTTGGTTTCTTGGTTGATGGGCGTGCGCCAGTCCGTGAAGGAGTTGAGATCACTGATGCTTCTGGAGAGGTAAAAGGTACAGTAACGAGTGGTGGTTTCTCGCCAACTCTTGCTCAGCCTATTGTCATGGCTTATGTATCGACTCAAGCTCTAGATGTTGACGAACCGTTGTTCGCTAATGTGAGAGGAAAAAGTATTCCACTGAAGCTAGCTGCGATGCCTTTTGTACCTTCTCGCTATTATCGCGGATAATTAGGTTAAGGTATTATTGAGCTTAGGGCTAAATTAAGCTCAATTTGAATTTCAAATAAAATGCGTTACGCGAAGCCTAGTTCTTTGCGTGGCGCGTTTTTGTTTCTTATGTGATAATTCTTTACTTTTGGAGTCTACAGTTGGCAAGTGCGACGCAGCTTGTGGAAGCCTTCAGTGCATGTTTCCTTTCAAGTTTTAATACCCGCCTTATTGGTGGAGCAGATGAACCTCTTTATTTGCCTGCTGAATTAAATGATTCGGCTGCTATATATTTTCGTTTTGATTATCCTTCAAGCGCGCTGCACGAAGTGAGTCATTGGTGTATTGCTGGTCACGAAAGACGATTGCTAGAGGATTATGGTTATTGGTACGAGTCAGATTCACGTAACCTTCAAACGCAAAAAGAGTTTGAGAAAGTGGAGGTGAAGCCTCAGGCAGTCGAATGTATTTTACATTGGTCGGCGGGGCTGCCTTTTCGCGTCAGCGTTGATAACTTGTCTATGCCCGAATATGACTCGAAAGGTTTTGAGCAGGCAGTTATGTCTCAGGTTGGCAAGTATATCGTTTCTGGTTTACCTGAAAGGGCTAAGACCTTTTCCAAGTATTTATTGGCGCAACGCCTTCCTGATCAAATATTTAATGAGTTTTTAAAGCGACAGTATGAAAATTATTGCAGATGAGAATATGCCAAACGCGAAAGCCTTGTTTTCGCATTTAGGTAATGTTGAGTTGGTAAATGGTCGAACATTAACGCACGAACAAGTAAAAGATGTGGATGTTCTTTTAGTGCGTTCGGTGACAAAAGTGACACAGGAGCTGCTTGAGGGGAGTTCAGTTCGTTTTGTCGGTAGTGCCACAATAGGTGTAGATCATATTGACTTGGATTATCTTGTTAAAGCAAATATTGCCTTTAGCAGTGCACCGGGATGCAATGCAGAAGCTGTGGCTGATTATGTCTTTAGTGGCTTAAGTCATCTTTATATGACGAAGCAATTCAGCTGGTTAAGTAAAAAAATTGGCGTCATTGGTTATGGTAATGTTGGAAAAACAGTTTATGACCGTTTTTCTCGTATGGGCTGCCAGGTGTGCGTTTATGATCCGCTTAAAGAAGAAGGTGATAGCTCGGCTAATTTTGTTTCTTTAGATGAAATTCTGTTATGTAATGTAATTTCTTTGCATGCTCCTTTAACTAGTTTGGGTGTATATCCGACAAAAGGAATGATTGGCAGTAAAGAGCTTGCCCAATTATCTGCTGGGACTGCTATTATTTCTGCTGGTCGAGGCGGTGTTATTGATGAGGTGGCGCTACTTAAACGACATAGTCAGCTGAATGGAGATCTTCATCTAATATTGGATGTATGGGATGGTGAGCCTTCTATTAATCAAAAGCTGGTTTCTATTGCTGATATCGCAACTCCCCATATTGCCGGTTATAGCAAGCAAGGTCGTGAAAAAGGCACATGGATGGTATATCAGGAATTGTGCCGTCATTTGGAGTTAAGCTCCGATGTTATTAGTAAAGATGTTATTAGTAAAAATGATGCTATCAGTACTGGGTGGTTTTCGTCTATTGATGTTGATTCGGCAGTATTGCTAGAAGAAATGCTCGCTCGAAGTATTCAAGCAATCTATGATGTTGCTAGAGATGATGTTAGATTGCGATATAAGTATCGAGAAAATAAAGAAAAAAATGTCTTTGACTGGTTGCGAAAGCATTACGTAGAAAGAGATGAATTAAATACTTGTTTGATTCGTGCTAATAATAATGATGCGTGCAATCTTATGGGTGCCGCTGGTTTTTCAGTAGACAATAAATCATGACTAAGGTAGTTGCATGGCTGGAGTAATGCAGGTCGATCTAGGAGATCTTGATGTACCAATAGGGACGAATGTGCAAATTGAGTTTATTTCTCCCCCAGGGCGTTACATGGTGAAGGTTCTTGGTAACATCCCAAAAAGCTCATTGATTGTGTCTTGCCCAAAATTAAATGGAAAAAATATATTGGTGAGAGATAGTCAGGTGGTTAATGTTCGCTTGATGTTGAGCACTCATGTTTGTGCGTTTTCAAGCAAGATTGCCAAAAGTTATATGGAGCCCGCAGCTCACCTCCATATTGCTTATCCAAGTTATGTAGAAACGTCCGAAGTCAGACAGGCCGCTCGTGTTGAGGCTCGTCTTATATCTAACATAGAGCCAAATACTTTATCAACGTCAATTAGCGAATCTTCTTCTGCTATTATCATTGATTTGAGTTTGGGGGGGGCTAAGTTAATATCTAAAGAAGATTTTGGTTCGGTTAACCAGACAATGCGTCTGGCCTGTAATGTTAAGATAGGATCTTATAACCACATTCTTAAATTGGATTGTGAGATTAGATCGCAAGAAATTCAGATGCTTGAGCAAGTTCAGGCTACACTAGTTGATAATGATTTCTTGAGTCGTATGGGGGTGGAGTACTTCTATGTCTATGGCGTTCGTTTTGTGGATGTCTCAAAAGATGTAGGTATTCCGCTAATCGCTTTTATTCTAGAGTCCTTACGTAACAAAACAAAATAACCCCCTGCTTTCTTTATCTTTATTTAACCAACAAAAACGCCAGCATGCGCTGGCGTTTTTGTATTGTAGTGCTTTGATATTAAAGTGCTTGAAGCGCTTTAATGCGATCTTCAATCGGTGGGTGGCTTGAAAACAATTCCCCCATCGTAGGTTTTTTTCCACGACGAATGCCGAAGGCAAGCATAGAATCTGGCATACGGCTTTCTTCGTGCTCTTGTTGTAATCTCGCAAGGGCTGCAATCATTGCGCCTTTGCCTGCCAATCTAGCACCTGCTTCGTCCGCTCTGAATTCGCGAAAGCGAGAAAACCACATAACTATCATAGAGGCTAGGATGCCGAAGATGATTTCAAATACAAATGTCGCGATGTAGTAGCCCCAGCCAACGGAACCTTCATTGTCGTCTTTGCGTAGAAATTGATCGACAGCATAAGCTGCAATACGAGCAAAAAACATAACGAACGTATTAACGACGCCTTGGATAAGAGAGAGTGTAATCATATCGCCATTTGCCACATGACCAATTTCATGACCAAGAACCGCTTTGATTTCATCGGGAGAGAAGCGATCTAGCATTCCACTTGAAACCGCAACTAGTGCATCATTTTTGTTCCAGCCTGTCGCGAACGCATTAGCTTCGTGTGCAGGGAAGATTGCCACTTCTGGCATTTTAATCCCTGCTTTTTGTGAAAGCTCTTTGACAGTATCGAGTAGCCATACTTCTTTATGATTACGAGGCTGTTCAATAACCACTGCGCCTGATCCACGCTTTGCCATCCACTTTGAAAGAAGAAGTGAGATCAAGCTACCCGTAAAGCCAAATACACCGCAGAAAATAAGCAGTGATGTGAAGTTTAGGCCATTGCTGGTCATGTAACCGTTGACGCCTAAAAGACTTAAGACAATACCCGCTACCACCATGACAGCTAAGTTTGTCAGTAAAAACAGAATAATACGCATCACTATGCTCCTTAAAAGACTGTTAAGGAGCATAGTAGGGCTTTATTGGATTATTTCAAGAGAGGATTAGCGCTTTCTCAATCGACCAAGAAACGCAGCAAACCTATCCATGGCGGGTGTTAGCTCTTCAATATGAGGAAGGAAGACAAAGCGGACATGGTCTGGTGTTGGCCAGTTGAATCCCGTGCCTTGAACTATAAGTACTTTCTCTTCTCGCAAGAATTGTAAAACAAGATCCATGTCATTTTTGATTTTGTACATTTTGGAATCGAGTCTTGGGAATAAGTACAGGGCGCCTTCAGGTTTATGGCAGTGAACGCCCGGGATAGAGTCTAGTGCTTCCCATGCCACCTTGCGTTGTTCATAGAAGCGACCTCCAGGGACAATTAACTCATTTATGCTCTGGTATCCGCCTAATGCAGTTTGTACGGCGTGTTGGGCTGGTACGTTGGCGCACAAGCGCATAGAGCTAAGTATGTCTAGTCCTTCTATATAGTCACTTATTCCACTACGATCTCCGGTTATCACCATCCAGCCTGAACGGAAGCCCGCTGTACGATACACTTTCGATAACCCGCCGAAGGTAATGCAGGGGGCTCTTCCTTCTGTCAGTGTGGCAGTAGGTATGTGCTGAGCTTCGTCATAGAGGATTTTGTCGTATATTTCATCTGAAAAGATCAGTAGGTTGTGTTCTTCTGCAAGGTTAACAATAGACTCAAGGATGTCTTTTTCATAAACAGCACCCGTTGGGTTGTTTGGGTTAATAATGACAATGGCTTTTGTTTTGTTGGAGATTTTTGAGCGGATATCGTTAATATCTGGTTGCCAACCTGAACCCTCGTCACACAAGTAGTGTTTCACGTAGCCGCCAGCTAATGTCGCGGCTGCAGTCCAAAGAGGGTAGTCGGGCGCTGGTATTAATATTTCGTCGCCATCGTTTAATAGGCCTTGCATAGCCATAACGATAAGTTCACTGACGCCGTTCCCCATCCATACGTAATTTACGTCAGCAGTTTTGATGCCCATGGCTTGGTACTTTTGCATTACCGCTTTTCGGGCTGAAAAAAGACCTTTTGATTCACAGTAGCCTTGAGAAGTTGGTAAGTTACGAATCACATCAACAAGGATTTCATCAGGCGCTTCAAATCCAAATGGGGCAGGGTTGCCTATATTTAATTTGAGTATACGTTGACCTTCTTCTTCCATTCGTACAGCTTCTTTTAAGACTGGACCACGGATTTCATAACATATATTGGCTAGTTTGTTTGATTTACGAATTTGCACCACTTTATCCTTACTGCAGCTGGGCGGAGAAAATACTAACTTTACTCTTTACTTGAGCGCATTCAAGGTGAGTGCTTGATATATAGCTAAAAAAATAGTCTAGATGTGCTTATGTTCTAGATGGGCTGAGTGAGGTGTGGATATTCATAGCAATTAAAAGGCCAAACTGATGCGTCATCAGTTTGGCCTTTTGGTTTTATTTATCTTAGCCTGAAATAGTGCCCCGTGATGGAGTGGGTTTTATTTAAGTAGGGCAATAATATTTGGATCACTTAAGAGGCGATTAACTGTTTGGCTGGCAAGTGCGTTCATATCGTCTTGGATTGCTTGTTGGTAAGGCATAGTGCCGTACTCTCTAACTTTTTGAGATCCATAGTTGGCTTTATAGGTTTGACCTTTGGCTGCTAATGTTGCCTTTAACTCAAACTCTAAAGTGGCGACTGTCTTTAATGTTTCTACTTTAGTTGTATAACTCATCTTAGTAATTTCAATTTGCAGATCTGCAGCTGGCATTAGTCCTTGGTCTGGAGTGAAGCCCATTTTACGCAAGCCACTTAGTACACTGTCCTTAACGCTTTGTTTTACATCATTTGTTGTGAAAATGTCAGCTCGTTCATTAATGCCTGTTTTAATAGAGCCAACGGCATTGGTCAGTTTTGTGCTGGTGGTCACATCTATAACTCTTTCATTAGAGAGGGTTGCAGTTTTAACGTTTTCTTGTGGAGTGATGCTTATATAGTGCGTTGTAGAGCAGCCAGCTAATAAAAGCGTTGAAAGGGATAGTGTTAAAAATAGTTGTTTGTTTAGCATAATAGCTCCGATCAGATTGATTTCTAAAGCGACTTTTTTTCTAAGTAGCTTAAATTAATGAAAAAAACTGTTGATTTTCAGATTGGTAACAGTAATATACGCACCCGCTCACACAGCAAGATTAAAACGTTGTCCCATTCGTCTAGAGGCCTAGGACACCGCCCTTTCACGGCGGTAACAGGGGTTCGAACCCCCTATGGGACGCCATCCTTTCACACGGTTGGCTGTATAGTCTACATAAAATTAGTGCTGGATGAGAAGTTTTTTGCGGGAATAGCTCAGTGGTAGAGCACAACCTTGCCAAGGTTGGGGTCGCGAGTTCGAGCCTCGTTTCCCGCTCCACTTTCTTTAAGTAGAAAGT
>NZ_FQVF01000014.1 GCF_900129155.1 Marinomonas polaris DSM 16579 | reverse complement strand
ACATTCGCCTTGTAAGGGCGACGCTCTCCCAACTGAGCTACACACCCGCTCGTAAATTTAACTCTTTGCCTTACTTAACTAATAAGTAATGGCGGAATGGACGGGACTCGAACCCGCGACCCCCTGCGTGACAGGCAGGTATTCTAACCAACTGAACTACCACTCCAACACAATCTAGCTCTTTACTTATTATTCATAAGTACCACTGCTTAGTAAGTGGTGGGTGTGGAGAGGTTCGAACTCCCGACATTCGCCTTGTAAGGGCGACGCTCTCCCAACTGAGCTACACACCCAATCATTGTTTAACGTTTTTATTCCAGCTTACTTTATTAAGTAAGTGGTGCCGCCACCAAGAGTCGAACTCGGGACCCTCTGATTACAAGTCAGATGCTCTACCAACTGAGCTATAGCGGCTTTAATAAAAGCAAAATCTTTTTTTATTCCTACTCTTCATTCCTAAAGAAAGAAACTTCGACCAAATTATGGTGCCGCCACCAAGAGTCGAACTCGGGACCCTCTGATTACAAGTCAGATGCTCTACCAACTGAGCTACGACGGGTGATGTTTAACGTTTTTATTCCAGCTTACTTTATTAAGTAAGTGGTGCCGCCACCAAGAGTCGAACTCGGGACCCTCTGATTACAAGTCAGATGCTCTACCAACTGAGCTATAGCGGCTTAACGCTAAAACAAATTTTAATTTACAAACTTAAGTAAGTGGTGCCGCCACCAAGAGTCGAACTCGGGACCCTCTGATTACAAGTCAGATGCTCTACCAACTGAGCTATAGCGGCTTAACGCTAAAACAAATTTTAATTTACAAACCTAAGTAAGTAAATGGTGCCGCCACCAAGAGTCGAACTCGGGACCCTCTGATTACAAGTCAGATGCTCTACCAACTGAGCTATAGCGGCATTACATGACGCAGTTCACTTTTACAAACTTCTTAAGAAGTGGTGCCGCCACCAAGAGTCGAACTCGGGACCCTCTGATTACAAGTCAGATGCTCTACCAACTGAGCTATAGCGGCATTTCTCAAATTTTGGTCGGGACGGCAGGATTTGAACCTGCGACCACTAGCACCCCATGCTAGTGCGCTACCAGGCTGCGCTACGCCCCGAAACCAACAGCTAAAGAGTTAAACTCTGTCCCTGTCAGCGGGTGCGTATATTACTATAACGAATTGAAAAGGGAAGACTTTTATAAACTTTTTTTCAATTTAATCATGACGCTAGAAATTTAGGAGTTTATCGCTTAAACATTGATCTAAATATGATTCTACTTTTCATACTAGCCTTATTAACCAAAGATACACACTATACGGCTCAACACTAGATAAATAGGCGCATTGAACAGCTAGATACAAAAAAGCCATCCCAGTGGATGGCTTTTTTAGAAACATTTCGAACTACTCTTGCATATAGTCTTCTACTTTTGACTTAAGCTTCTGCCCAGGTCGAAAAGTAACAACGGTACGCGCAGTAATTGGAATCTCCTCTCCCGTCTTAGGATTTCGACCAGGGCGCTGACTCTTTTCGCGCACTTCAAAATTACCAAAGCCCGACAACTTAACTTGCTGTCTTTCTATTAGTGAACTACGCACTACGTCAAAAAAACCTTCTACAAGATCTTTGGCGTCTTTTTTACTTAGACCAATTGAATCCACTAAATTTTCAGCAAGGTCCGCTTTTGTCAACGATCCCATAAATCTACCCCCTTACAACGGCTCCCAACTGCTCAGACAAAGCTGCAACAGTTTGTTCAACTGAGTTGTTCACTTCTTCATCACTAAGAGTGTGTGAAGGATGCTGCCACGTCAAGCCCAAAGCGACACTTTTTTTCGTATCATCAATACCTTGGCCCTGATAAACATCAAAAACCAATACATTTTTAAGTGCATCACCAGCCGTTGCAGAAATCACTCTCTCCAACTCACTAACAGGCACAGAACGATCAACTAATAATGCCAGGTCACGACGAACTTCAGGGAAACGAGAAACAGCCTTATATTCAGGCAAAGTTGCATTCAATACAGCATTTAAAGCGATATCAAATACATAGATAGGTTGATTCGCACCTAATGTCTTAGACAATTGAGGATGCAACTCCCCTATCAAACCAACAAACTTGCCATCCAAAAAGATATCAGCGGAGCGACCGGGATGTAAAAACTCACAATTAGAGCGCTCGTAAGTTGGCTTGCCGCCGTCATTTAAAGCAAACAAAGCTTCTACGTGTGCCTTCAGGTCATAGAAATCAACCTTTTCACTGCCGTGATACCAAGCTTCAGCATGACGAGTACCTGCAATTAGGCCAGCCACTTGCTGCTGCTGATCCAAATCAGCCAAAGCCTCAACAGAACCAATAAAACGACGACCAGTCTCAAATAAACGAACACGCGACTGCTGACGATTCTGATTGTAAAGATACGCTTTAACCAATCCCGGCACCAAACTTGGACGCATTACACCCATGTCTGCTGAAATAGGATTCGCCAATGGCACAGGCTCGATGTTAGGTAGAAATTGCTTGCTCAACACAGGATCAATAAAGCTATAAGTAACCGCTTCTTGATAGCCCTGTGACACCAAGATCGAACGCAATACTTGAATCTGAGTTTTAGTCTCTGACAAAGGCGTAAAGTTGACCGCAGCCTGAGGCATAGAAGAAGGAAGATTGTCGTAACCGTAGATGCGGGCAACCTCTTCGATCAAATCAGCCTCTATAGCGATATCAAAGCGATGAGATGGTGCTTTTGTCGTCCAAGCTTCCTCAGTGACCTCAACCATCTCCAAACCGAGACGAGTCAAAATATCTGTCACAAGATCTTTGTCGATAGACATTGCTAAATACTGATCAAGCTTTTTACGACGCAGGGTTACTAATGCAGCTTCAGGCAAAGAAACCTCATTAACCGCATGCGTAATTGGACCAACTTGACCGCCAGCTATTTCTACAACTAGCGCAGTAGCCCGTTCAATTGCTCGTTCTTGCAGAGTTGCATCTACGCCACGCTCAAATCGATGAGAGGAATCTGTATGCAAACCATAAGAACGCGCTTTACCAGCCAAAGACAATGGCGCAAAGAAAGCACTCTCTAAAAAGATATCTTTCGTCTCTTCGTTAACCCCAGACCCTTCGCCACCCATTATGCCAGCAATAGCTAGTGGTGATTTTTCATCAGCGATAACCAAAGTATCATCACGAAGTGTCACTTCCTGACCATCAAGCAAGACGATTTTTTCATCTTTTTTGGCCATTCGCACAACAATCGAACCTGACAAATTTGCCAAGTCGAAGGCATGCATCGGCTGACCCAACTCAAGCATCACATAATTAGTGATATCTACAATTGGATCAATTGAGCGAATACCACTGCGACGGAGCTTCTCAACCATCCATAAAGGAGTCTGAGCTTTAACATCAACACCACGCACAATACGACCCAAATAACGAGGACAAGCATCTGCCGCATCCACTCTCACAGGGAAAGCATCATCAATAGCAATGTCAGCCGGAGTGACGCTAACAGGTGTCACATCAGTTTTATTTAAAACACCCACTTCGCGAGCCAAACCAGCAACACTTAGACAGTCACTGCGATTAGGCGTCAGATCAACATCAATTATCTGATCATCAAGACCTAAAAAAGCACGAAAGTCTTCGCCTGCTTTAGCAACAGCTGGCAACTCCATAATACCATCATGGTCATCACTCAACCCCAATTCAGAGGCAGAGCACAACATACCAAAAGACTCCACTTGGCGAAGCTTGGCTTTTTTAATTTTAAAATCAGCACCTAACACTGCGCCAATTTTAGCAAAAGGAATTTTGATACCTAGACGCGCATTTGGCGCACCACAAACCACCTGAAAGATCTCTTTGCCATCAGACACCTGACATACTTGCAATTTATCAGCGTTCGGATGAGGCTCTGCACCGATAATCTCACCCACTACTACACCCGAAAACTCAGAGGCAGCAGGTAAAACCTCATCCACTTCAAGGCCAGCTAACGTTATCTGAGCAACCAAATCATCGCTACTGATGTCTGGATTGACCCACTCTCTTAGCCAATTCTCACTAATTTTCATAAAAACATCCTAGGTCGACTGGTTACTTGAACTGTTTAAGGAAGCGCAAATCGTTCTCGAAGAACATACGAAGGTCGTCTACTTTATAGCGCAGCATAGCAAAACGCTCTACGCCCATACCAAAAGCAAAACCTGTATATTTCTCGGAATCAATTCCTGACATTTCAAGCACTTTCGGGTGAACCATGCCACAACCCAACACTTCCAGCCAAGACTCTTCGCCCTTGCTGTTTGTGCGCATAATGTCTACTTCGATTGAAGGTTCAGTGAACGGGAAATAGCTAGGACGGAAGCGCACTTTTAAATCATCCTCAAAGAAGACGTTTAAAAACTGTTGCAAAATACCCTTTAGATCAGCAAAGGAAATATTTTCGTCAATTAACAAACCTTCAACCTGATGAAACATAGGAGTATGAGTTTGATCTGAATCACAACGATAAACACGACCAGGACAAATAATTCGAATTGGCGGCTGCGTCGTTTCCATTGTGCGCACTTGAACAGGAGATGTATGCGTTCTTAGTACGGTTGACGGATTAAAGTAGAAGGTATCTTGCATTGCTCGCGCAGGATGATGCGCAGGAATGTTTAGAGCTTCAAAGTTATGATAATCGTCTTCAATTTCTGGCCCTGAAGCCACATCAAAGCCAATACCACGAAAAAAGGTTTCAATACGCTCCATTGTTCGAGTCACTGGATGCAAACCACCCACTTCTTGACCTTTACCAGATAAGGAGATATCAATCGTCTCAGTCGCAAGCTTGGCGTCTAACGCCGCTTTCGCAAGAGATGATTTACGCTCAGTAATTTTTTCCTGAACTTGATCTTTTGCTTCATTGACCAGCTGACCAAATTTTGGTCGTTCCTCTGCAGAAACATTACCAAGTTGCTTCAACAAAGCAGTCAGAGCGCCCTTCTTACCTAAATAATGCACACGTACATCATCCAGTGCGGACTCACTCTCAGACGCAGCTACTGCGCTTAGCGCATCAGCAAGAATCTGCTTTAGGTTCTCCATTTACACACTCCAAAAAATAAAATAGGGGAAGAACCATTGGCTCTTCCCCTATCAAAGACTGCATTGAGTAATTCTTTCTTTTAAGACGAAATCTTTCAAGATCGAATCACCCTAAGGCTACGTCAGAAATTAAGCCAAGCTTACTTTCGCTTTTTCAACGATAGCAGCAAAAACTTCTTTCTCGTACACAGCTAGGTCAGCCAAAACCTTACGGTCGATTTCAATTGCAGCTTGTTTCAAGCCAGCAATGAAACGGCTGTAAGATAGACCATTGATACGTGCAGCAGCGTTAATACGAGCAATCCACAATGCGCGGAATTGACGTTTACGCTGACGACGGTCACGGTACTGATACTGACCAGCTTTGATAACAGCTTGTTTTGCTACACGAAATACACGACTACGTGCACCGTAGTAACCTTTAGCTTGCTTTAAAATCTTCTTGTGACGGCGACGAGCCTGAACACCACGTTTTACGCGAGGCATAATATAAACCTTATACTAATAAATTAATGAACTAAAAAAATCTAGACTTAGATGTATGGCAACATGCGTACAATTAACGCTTTGTCGCTTTGCGCAATCTGGTTCATAGAACGAAGATGACGCTTACGCTTAGTCGATTTCTTAGTCAAAATGTGACTAGTATGAGACTGCTTATGCTTAAAACCATTCGCGGTACGTTTGAAGCGCTTAGCTGCGCCACTGTGTGACTTAATTTTGGACATGATAAAACCACTCTCGCATTCGTTAATGTTAGTGTAATTTCTTAATAAATCAGTCTTTAAGAGCCGAAGCTCTTAAAGCTAAATTATTTAAAATTACTTCTTCTTTTTGGGGCCTAGCACCATCGTCAATTGACGACCTTCCATTTTCGCGGCTTGTTCTACTACACCATAATCCTCTAAGTCTATTGCGACTCGATTCATAAGCTGCATGCCAAGCTCCTGATGGGCCATTTCACGACCGCGGTATCGTAGTGATACTTTGGCCTTATCCCCGCCTTCAAGGAAACGTATCAGGTTGCGGAGTTTTACCTGATAATCCCCTTCCTCCGTCCCTGGACGGAATTTCATTTCTTTAACTTGGATCTGCTTCGCATTTTTCTTTTGAGCAGCTTTCGCTTTCTTCGCTTCGAAAATATGCTTACCGTAGTCCATGATTTTGCAAACAATCGGATCTGAATCAGCAATTTGCACTAGATCTAAAGTAGCTTCTTGAGCTGCTTTTAGTGCCTCTTCTAGAGAGACAACGCCAACTTGTTCACCATCAGCTGCGATTAAACGCACTTCAGTTGCTCGAATGTTCTCGTTGATTTGAGGGCGCTGCTTACTAGCTGCACGCCCACGATTCATATTACCTTTTATAGTACTATCTCCACTTCTTGTTTACGGCTACGGCGAGCAATCTCTTGTTGAAGCAAACCTTCAAAATCGGAAATACTCATCACTCCAAGGTCTTCGCCGGTGCGAGTACGAACAGCAACCTGTTGCTGCTCCACTTCTTTATCACCAACGACAATCATATACGGCACTCGTTGAAGAGTATGCTCGCGGATTTTAAACCCGATCTTCTCGTTTCTCAAGTCAAGTTTTGCTCTAAAGCCATTTGAATTCAATCTTTTTTCCAAAACAGAACAATAGTCTGCCTGGCGATCAGTAATGTTCATGATAACAACTTGTTCAGGCGCAAGCCAGACCGGAAAGGCACCTTCTGTATCTTCGATCAAAATACCAATGAAACGCTCAAGCGATCCAACAATCGCACGATGCAACATAACTGGCGTTTGACGAGAGCCATCTTCCGATACATATTGCGCACCTAAGCGAGTTGGCATCGAGAAATCAACCTGAATAGTACCACATTGCCACACTCGGCCAATGGCATCTTTCAGAGAAAACTCAATTTTAGGACCATAAAACGCCCCCTCTCCAGGTAACTCCTCCCAATCCAGCCCTGCAGAGTCCAACGCTTCAGACAACGCCTTTTCAGCCTTATCCCAAACTTCATCAGAGCCAACGCGCTGCTCAGGACGAGTAGACAAGCGATAAACAATATTATCAAAACCGAAATCTGCATAAACCTCATGCAACAGATCGATAAACTCAGATACTTCTTGCTGAATCTGCCCTTCTGTTACAAAGATATGCCCATCATCTTGAACAAAGTTACGTACACGCATAATACCATGCAATGCACCTGAAGGCTCATTACGGTGGCATGAACCAAATTCAGCCATACGAAACGGCAGATCACGGTAACTTTTAAGCCCTTGGTTGTACACTTGTATATGACAAGGACAGTTCATCGGCTTAACAGCGTAATCACGGTTTTCAGAATGCGTGGTAAACATGTTTTCATGATACTTACCCCAATGACCTGACTTTTCCCAAAGCACACGGTCTACGATCTGAGGTGTTTTTACTTCTTGGTAATTATTATCAAGCTGCTTCTGACGCATATATTGCTCAACAGCTTGATATAAACGCCATCCTTTAGGATGCCAGAACACCATGCCTGGAGCTTCTTCTTGAAGATGAAAAAGGTCTAGCTTCTTACCTAACTTACGGTGGTCACGTTTCTCCGCTTCTTCAATGCGCGTCAAATAACCCTTTAATTCTTTCTTATCGTTCCAGGCAGTACCGTAAATACGCTGCAACATTTCATTATTGGAATCACCGCGCCAGTATGCACCAGCCAGCTTCATCAATTTGAAATGACGTAATACACGGGTATTTGGCACATGCGGTCCACGGCACATATCCATGTATTCTTCGTGATGATACAGGCCAACCTCTTTTGTCGACTCATCCATATCATCAATCAAAGCAACCTTATAAGTTTCTCCACGATCAACAAACTGCTGACGAGCATCGGCTATAGGCGTCATTTTCTTAACAACATCATAATCCGTCTTAACCAATTCACCGATGCGCTTTTCAATGGCCGCCAAATCATCAGGCGTAAAAGGACGCTCGTATGCTATGTCGTAGTAGAAACCTTCATCAATCACAGGACCGATTGCCATTTCTGCTGTCGGATACAACTGCTTAACCGCATGACCAACAAGGTGAGCAAAAGAGTGACGAATTATCTCTACACCTTCAGGGTCCTTCCCCGTAATGATGCTCAATTTAGCGTCATCAGAAATAAGTTCGCACGCATCAACAAGTTGGCCATCTATTCGACCTGCAACCGTCGCTTTAGCCAAACCAGGACCAATATCCTCGGCGACCTGCATAACAGTTACTGGGTTTGAGAAAGAGCGTTGGCTGCCATCAGGCAAAGTAATTACAGGCATTTTATTCCCCTATCGGAGTCAGTGGTGCTCCATACCAAAGAGCACATGTAAATTTCAGCGCATAAATTATCATTTTTCGATTATTCATGCGAATCTAATTTAAATACCCTCTTTTTCACCGTGTAACGGCCATCGACAAAAATCAAGCCCTTTTTCTATCATTAAGCCATAGACATTCTCAGCATGCGGAGTAAAATTAGCATCCGTTTCACACAGACTTCATTTATCAAAAGGCACTATGGATCTCAATAATCTTGACGACTACTGCATTGAGACGACTCAAGCAGAACCTGACCTATTAATTGAGCTGGTTGAAAAAACCTACTCTGATATGGGCTACCCAAATAAGTTATCAGGAAAAACCATCGGCCGTACGCTGAAGCTTCTGGCAAAAATAGCACAACCCAAGCGCGCGTTAGAAATTGGCATGTTTACTGGATATTCAGCATTGTCTATCGCAGAAGGCATGCCTGCAAGTGGTGAGCTTATTTGTTGTGAAACCAATCCCAGAGCAATTGAATTCGCTCAGTCTTTTTTTGATCGCAGCGAGCATGGTAAAAAAATCAAAGCGATTTTTGGACCCGCTCTCGATACGATCGAATCCCTTGAAGGGGAATTCGACTTTGTCTTTATTGATGCCGATAAACGTAACTACCTAAATTACTACGAAGCAGTACTACCGCTTGTTAGATCTGGTGGCCTTATCATTATTGATAACTCCCTATGGCAAGGAAGAGTTCTAGACCCGAAAGAAAACAGCGATATTGCTGTCAACCAAGTCAACCGCCTAATCGCGCAAGACAATCGAGTTGAAAACGTTCATCTGAACGTTCGTGACGGTCTTAACATCGTCGTAAAACACTAACCCTATTTCTTATAAACCCCATTCACCTTTGGGTCACCTCTGGTGAATGGGGTTTATGTGCTATTAAAAAGATATTACGTAAGAGGCAGCGATTTTGGTCGTTTTTAAAATCACAAATAACATCTCCGGCAAACACTACATTGGAACGTCTTTCAATAGTGGCTTTCAACGTTTCGAACAATACGTAGAAGCAACTAGCGAAGGTTTAGACTTCCCTTTATACAACGACATTAGGGAGAATGGCGTTGAAGCTTTTACAGTTGAAGAACTATTTGAAACAAGCGACAAAGAAGAACTGTATGAATTAGAAACAGACTACATTTCTATTTATAACGGTGAGAGCTTACGCGGCTATAAGATTGCACAGACAGCGGAAAAAGCCACAAATCTAAATCTAGGCAAAAAAGCATTATTTGATGCTAATGGCGTATCGACAGCAGAACAGCCCAAGAAAACAAGAAAAGTAGCCACAAAAAAGACTGTTGAACTCCCAAAAAAAACACTTGAGCCAGCCCCAACAACAAAATCATTCTTTGGCGAACTCATCGGTGAAGACAGATTAGGCACCCCACTCGCCGCAGCAGCCGCAGAAAAGAAAAAAGCACCAGCTCGCACCAAAAGCAAGGCCAGCATCCAGAAGATGCTAAGCGAAGCTGAGAAAGCATCAAAAAAAGAACGTGAAGAAAAATTAAAATCACAGCAGCAAGCAGAAGCAGAAGAAATGGCTCTCATCATGGCAAAAATTGATGTGACATCCAAATCTGCCTCATCCGCATTTCGTCGCCGTAAAAGTTAATCTGAAAAATTAGATACAAAAAAGCTCAGTTAAATTAATAACTGAGCTTTTTTAATATCTAAATCTTGTCTATTTAAATTTTACAAAACAAATGAGCAGAAATTAAGCCCTAGCTTTCTTAAGCGTCTCTGAAATCATAAACGCCAACTCCAAAGACTGATCGGCATTTAAGCGTGGATCGCAATGAGTATGGTATCTGTCAGCTAAGTCCGCCTCAGTCACCTCAAACGCACCACCAACACACTCGGTAACATTCTGCCCTGTCATTTCAAAGTGAACTCCACCCGCATAACTCCCCTCAGCATTATGAACCTGGAAGAATTGCTGAACTTCTCTCAACACGTCATCAACACGTCGAGTCTTATAACCCGTAGACGCTTTAACAGTATTACCGTGCATCGGATCACTACTCCACACAACCTGCTTACCTTCGCGCTGAATTGCTTGAATGAGCTTAGGCATGCCGTCTTCAACTTTATCTGCACCCATACGCACAATAATATTCAAACGACCTGCTTCATTATTTGGATTCAACACATCACACAATCTTAGTAAATCTTCTGGATCCATAGTAGGACCAGCCTTTACACCAATTGGGTTTTGCACACCACGTAAAAACTCTACGTGAGCACCATCCAATTGACGAGTACGATCTCCAATCCATAACATGTGCGCAGAACAATCATACCACTCACCAGTCAAGCTATCTTTACGAGTCAAAGCCTGTTCATAAGGCAACAACAACGCCTCGTGGGAAGTATAAAAATCCGTCTCTTTTAACTGAGCCAAACCAGGGCCAATACCGCACGCCTCCATAAATTGAAGCGCATCATCAATCTTATCAGCCACACCCTGGAAACGACTACCCGCTGGACTCGTATTCAAAAAGTCCAAATTCCATTGATGCACTTGATGTAAATCTGCAAATCCACCCTGAGCAAAAGCTCGAAGCAAGTTCATTGTTGAAGCACTTTGATTGTAAACTTGCACCAAACGCTCAGGGTCTGGAACCCTTGCCTGTTCAGTAAAATCAATACCATTGATGATATCACCACGGTAACTTGGCAATTCAATACCACCAATTACTTCACTACCTGACGATCTCGGCTTAGCAAACTGCCCAGCCATGCGCCCAACCTTTACAACGGGGCATTTACCCGCATAAGTCAACACAACCGCCATTTGCAGCATAACTTTAAACGTATCGCGAATATTATTAGCGTGGAACTCAGCAAAACTTTCAGCACAATCACCACCTTGCAGCAAAAATGACTGCCTATTGGCCACTTGCGCTAAAGCTTTTTTAAGCTGGCGCGCCTCACCCGCAAAAACAAGAGGAGGCATTTTTCCTAATGTATTTTCAACTTGAGCCAAATGTTCTGCATTAGGATAAACAGGCTGTTGTAGCGCCGTTTTTTCTCTCCAACTTGTTACGTTCCACTGTGACATAATTTTCTACAACCTTATTCTATTCATTATTTTTTAATATATATTAACGAGCAACAACCCAAAGGATTTCCGCGTCTTTTAGCGACAAGGAAACGACCGCGTGCCCCATAGTGGCATCATAATACACACTATCACCTTCTTTTAATTCAATCGGCTCATAGAGTTCAGAGAAAAAATTAATTTTACCTTGCAAAACCAATAAAAACTCCTCGCCATCATGACGAACCCATTCTTTAAATTCAGCAAAGGATCGAGCTCTTACAGTTGTCTTAAAAGGAACCATTTTCTTACGGCTTATAGAATAATTTAACAACTCATGTTCATAAGTTGCCGTTGGATGCGGCTCCCCTTTTCCTTTACGAGTAATATCTCGGCGCCCTGCAATAGAATGCTCACTCGCCTCAACAAAAAGCTGCGGCAGATCCATTTCCAAACCATTAATCAACTTCTGCACAATAGTGAAGCTTGGCGAAACTTGATCATTCTCGATTTTCGATAACGTTGACCGAGCTATTCCTGTTCTTTTTCCCACCTCTTCCAGCGTCCAGCCTTTCGCTAAACGAATTTCCTTCACACGTTTACCAAGCTCTAGCGGCTCAACAAACCGATCAGGATCTGACGCTGTGGCAGTTTCTAACGATGGACGACTAACCATAATTTACCAATACTACTTTTATACAAGAAACCGATTAGAATCTATACTTTTAACAAAGGCGCCATAGCCATAGAGCAACGAGAGAGATCAAAGCCCTTACCCGATACGTAAGATATCAAATCACTAGAGTTACCGCCCTTACCATTCTCTAACAACACCCATAACACTGAAGATCGAGTACCAGTCCGACAAAAAGCCAGCGTCTTCTTATCCTCAAGCAAAGCAGCACTTTGAAAATCAACTTGCTCTTGAGATAATTTAGACAAATCTATTGAGTTACTCACATACTCCATACCCAACGCTTCAGCAGCAGCACGAATACTTTCACCAGAAGGCTGATCAGCAGATTCCGCTTCTGGCCGATTATTAATAATTCGCTCAAAGCCTTGCGATTTAAGTGAGGCCAAATCAGCCTCGACTAATTGAGGCGCAACAAAATAAGAGTCATCAAGTTGAATAACATTACTCATAAATCTCTCCTTAAATACATTTAAGAACGATACAACACTTTTATAAGATGGAAACCAAATTGCGTTTTAATAGGCCCTTGAATCTTATATAAAGGGCCACCGAAAACCGCCTTATCAAAAGCCGGCACCATATCCCCTTTACGAAATTCACCAAGATCTCCACCCTTCTTACCAGAAGGACAAGTAGAAAATTGCTTGGCCAATTTATGAAAGTCAGCACCTTTATCCAATTTCAATTTTAAGGATTCCGCTTCTGCTTTCGTCTTAACCAAAATATGACACGCACTCGCCGTCGACATTCACACCCCTATCACTCAAATAAACTAGATAAAACATGTTAACCTATTTAGTATAATAGAATTAACTATAAGCAATCACTAACCTTAAATATTCTTGGCAAAAGTAGTATCAACACAAAATATATAGGCGGCTTTACAATATGAGTACTTATGCAGCAATAAGCGACCTCTCCTTTCTTCTCGTAGAACCATCAGACATGCAAAGGAAAGTTATCACCAAAGCACTTGAAGAAGCCGGAATAAAGCAAATTGCATACGCAAACAACATCCAAGAAACTATCGAGTCACTCTCTTCTTTTCCACCCGACCTTGTAATATCTTCAATGTATCTCCCTGATGGCTCAGCCAATGACCTCATTGATCGAATCAGAAACAATGAAGAAACTGAAAATCAGTGCTTTATGCTAATCTCTAGCGAAAGAAATAGAGATCATTTAGAACACCTAAGACAATCTGGCGTACTCGCTATCCTCCCCAAGCCATTCAACCAAAAAGACCTAACTCGCGCCATTCACGCGACCTTAGACCTTATCGTTGAGGAAGAAATTGACTTAGAAATGTTCGACCCAAAAAGCCTTCGCGTACTGGTTACAGATGACAGCCGGATGGCACGAAAGCATGTAAGCAAAACACTAAACACAATGGGAATTGAGGATATACAATTCGCAGAAAATGGCAAAGAAGCAATTGCACTCCTTAACGAAATGGAGTTTGACCTTATTGTTACAGACTACAACATGCCAGAAATGGATGGCAGAGAACTAACCGAAGCAGTTAGATTAGACCCTGCATTAGCACACATCCCCATACTAATGGTGAGCTCAAACTCAGAAGATAGCCAACTATCAAATATCGCCCAAGAAGGTGTTGATGCGATCTGCGGAAAGCCCTTTGAACCAAGCGTAGTAAGAAAGCTATTGGCGAAAATCCTAAATTAACAACCAAATCGCTTAACCTTTTTATCAAAGCTCAATTCAAAGATTAAAAACAAAAAAAGAGCTTCAAAATGAAGCTCTTTTTTTAAACCAAACATTGGCAATCTTAAATCAGACCGCCGCCATCAACTCAGAAACAATTTGCTGATTAGCCTCAGGAAAACGATACGTCGACAAATTAGAAATAGCCACCCAACTTACCGTCTGACCTTCACTCCCCTCTGGCTCACCATCAAAACCTGTTACCTTATAGAAGCAAAGCTCGACCTGCTTATCACCATAATCATGAGATATCGTTTTATAGAAAGAACTCTCAGTTACAGCAATACCACATTCTTCTTTCAACTCTCTAGCTAAAGCCTTCTCAGCAGACTCAGAAGACTCGCACTTCCCCCCCGGAAACTCCCACAAACCACCTTGATGCTGATTTGAGTTACGAAGAGCAATGAAAACCGCACCACCACGAAGAATAATACCAACAGCAACTCTAACCAACATTAGGTACGGTACTCAGCATTAATAGTGACATACTCATGAGAAAAATCTGTCGTCCAAACAATATCAGACTCAACCCCCATACCCAAATCAAGCACAATATGGATTTCTTGAGGCGCCATAGCCTGCTTACCGTGCTCTTCGAGATAATCAGGAGAACGACCACCATCACGAGCAACTTCAAAACCATTTATATGAAGCTGTACGCGATCAACATCCAAACCTTCAACACCTGCACGACCAACAACCGCTAAAATTCGCCCCCAATTTGGATCAGAAGCAAACAATGCAGTCTTAACTAGAGGCGAGTGTGCAATTTCAAACGCAACTTTCGTGGCATCAGATTCAATAACAGCGCCAACCACTTCTACCGTAACAAACTTAGTCGCACCTTCACCATCACGAACAATAGCATGAGCCAACTCTTGCATAACCTCTGTAAAGGCAACTATAAAAGCTTGAGCCAAAGGCTCATCAACAGAAGTCACCTTCGTATTTCCAGCCATACCAGTTGCCACAGCAATACAAGAATCGTTCGTAGATGTATCGCTATCAACAGTAATACGGTTAAAGCTCTTATTTACAACATCTTTCAATATCGACTGAAGAACATCCACATCCATTGCGATATCACTGCAAACATAACCCAACATAGTTGCCATGTTAGGGCGAATCATACCAGCACCCTTCGAAATACCGGCGATACTATAAGTTAGACCGTCAAATTCGAAAGTGCGAATAGAGCCTTTTGGTAAAGTATCAGTCGTCATGATACCAACACCTGCAGAACGCCAATTATCAGCAGATAAATTGGCAAGAGCTGAAGGAATCGCCGCAACAATTTTCGCCACTGGCAAAGGCTCACCAATAACACCAGTTGAGAAAGGCAAAATAGCCTCTACACTTACACCAGTTTCATTAGCCAAAGCTTCACAAGTCTTTAGAGCTGTCTCAAGACCTGATTTTCCAGTGCCAGCATTAGCGTTACCTGTATTGATCAGCAAATAACGACTGCCTGCCAAACCTAAATGCTTTTGACAAATACGCACAGGCGCCGCACAAAAAGCATTCTGAGTAAAAACACCAGCAACAGATGCGCCTTCGCATAATTCAAAAATCACAACATCTTTCTTGTTGGGCTTTTTAATTCCAGCTTCCGCAACACCAATTCTAATTCCTTTTATTTCTGGAATAAGAGGAAAATCATGTAACCCTACAGCCATTTAAACTTTCTCCAGTTAAATAAGACTACCGTGACACTGTTTGTATTTTTTACCTGAACCACATGGGCAAGGCTCATTTCGACCCACTTTAGGGAACTCTTGAGCCCCATCTGTAGACAATAAAGAATCTTCAGCCAATGAATTCAATGAATCATGAATCATATTAACAGTCGTTTTCTCTTCTTGCTTTCTACGGGCTTCTTCTATTTTCTCAGCCTCTTCAGCAGACTGAACTTTTACACGAGTAATAATTTGAATCACTTCATATTTGATTTGTTCTAGCAAACCTTGAAATAACTCAAACGACTCACGCTTATATTCCTGCTTAGGATTCTTTTGTGCGTAACCACGTAAGTGAATGCCTTGCCTAAGCATATCCATTGTCTGAAGATGCTCTTTCCATAAAGTATCAAGAACCTGTAATAGCACTTGCTTTTCAAAAGCCCTAAATGACTGCGCACCAGCAATTTCTTCTTTAGCCTGATAATCACTGACAAATGTATCTAGTATTTTCTGGCGCAGAGGCTCTTCATATAGTTTCTTATCTTCTTCAACCCACTTAGCAACAGGCAGCTCCAGACCAAACTCATTACGAGACTTATCTTCCAATCCCTCAAGATCCCACATATCAAAGATACTTTGAGGCGGAATAAATTCATCAATCAAACTGGTAACAACTTCTTCTCGCATTGCAGAAATAGCTTCAGAGAGATCTTCAGATACCATCATATCAAAACGCTGACGATAAATTACTTGGCGCTGATCGTTTGCCACATCATCATATTCAAGCAATTGCTTACGAATATCAAAGTTACGACCTTCAACTTTACGCTGCGCTTTTTCAATCGCATTTGAAACCATCTTATGTTCAATGGCCTCACCCTTCTCCATCCCAAGCGCCATCATCATTTTCTTGATACGATCAGACATGAAGATACGCATTAGATTATCTTCTAAAGACAAATAAAAGCGTGAAGAACCAACATCACCTTGACGGCCAGCACGACCACGCAACTGGTTATCAATACGACGCGACTCGTGACGCTCAGTGCCTATAATATGCAAACCACCTGCTGCCAAAACTGACTCATTACGAGACTTCCAATCAGCCTTAAGCGCATCAATACTTTCTTGGCTAGCATTTTCACCTAGTTGAGCTAACTCAACTTGCAAATTACCACCCAATACAATATCTGTACCACGACCGGCCATGTTAGTAGCAATTGTTACCGCACCAGGTCGACCAGCATCAGCAACAATTTCAGCCTCACGCTCATGCTGCTTAGCATTAAGAACATTATGCTTCACGTCTTTTTCAAGCAGGTAATTTGATAAAAGCTCTGAATATTCAATAGACGCAGTACCAACCAATACTGGACGACCCTGCTTAACAATTTCTTCAATATCCAACACAATCGCTTCAAATTTGTCTTCAGTAGACATATAAATTAAATCATTGAAGTCTTTACGCTGAACCTGGCGGTTTGTAGGAATAACAATAACGGATAACCCGTAAATTTGCTGAAACTCAAACGCTTCCGTATCAGCTGTACCGGTCATACCAGATAGCTTTTCATATAAACGGAAGTAATTCTGGAAAGTTGTCGAAGCCAACGTCTGACTTTCTGCTTGAATAGTCACACCCTCTTTAGCTTCTACCGCCTGATGAATACCTTCAGACCAACGACGACCAGCCATAGTTCGACCTGTATGCTCATCAACAATGACGATTTGGTCTCCCTGAATCACATAATCAACATTCTTCTTAAAAATAACATGCGCTTTCAAACAAGCATGAACATGATGCAATAGAGAAAGGTTCCCAGCCGCATAAAGACTTTCACCCTCACCCAACAAACCCTGCTCAACCAGCCAATCCTCAACAAAAGAATGACCATCTTCCGTCAATTCAATACTGCGCTGAGACTCATCAAAAACGTAATGACCTGTTGGCTCTTCACCTTCAATATCTTCCTGCTTAACCAATAAAGGAGCAAGTTGATTAATTTTACGGTACTGCTCAGAGCTATCCTCAACCGCGCCCGAGATAATGAGGGGAGTTCTAGCCTCATCTATCAGAATGGAGTCCACTTCATCCACTACAGAGAAGTTTAAATCACGCTGAACACGATCTTCTAAACGAAAAACCATATTGTCGCGAAGATAGTCAAAACCGAACTCGTTATTGGTACCATAAGTAATATCACACAAGTATGCTGCTTTCTTCTCGTCACGATCTTGACCAGAGAAAACCACACCAACACTCATGTCTAAAAATTCATATAAAGGTCGCATCCAGTTAGCATCACGCTTAGCCAGATAATCATTCACCGTAACAACGTGAACACCTTTGGAAGACAAAGCATTTAAGTAAACAGCCAGTGTTGCTACAAGCGTTTTCCCTTCGCCTGTACGCATTTCAGCAATTTTACCTTCATTAAGAACCATGCCACCAATGAGCTGCACATCGAAATGGCGCATACCCATAACACGGCTACTGCCTTCTCGTACCACCGCAAAAGCCTCAGGCAAAATAGATTCTAAAGACTCACCTTTTGCGAGACGATCACGAAACTCGCTTGTTTTCCCTGACAAATCATCATCAGATAATTTGTGGAAAGATTCTTCAAGCTGGTTTATCTGTGCAACGACTTTTCTATATCGTTTAACTTCTCGGTCATTCTTTGTGCCGACAATTTTTTTAATTACAGTTCCTAACATCTTGAACTCATCGTAGCCAATTAGTAATAAAGACAGTCTATCATGGTAATGTGTGACAAAACATGAAATATCAAGGACCTAAATACAAAAAAACCAGACATATAGTCTGGTTTTTAAAGATTCGATCAAGAATTAATCACTTACTAAGCACCAACAAAAGCAGGTTCCACATAAGAAATTGGTGTCGTTTGCGCTTCATCTTCGAAAACAACATATTCCCAAGCATCCTGATGCTCAAGCAGAGCAAGCAATAGCTTATTATTCAAAGCATGACCTGATTTGTAAGCCTTATACTCACCAATCAAGCTATGACCAAGAAGATAAAGATCACCGATCGCATCCAAAATTTTATGACGCACCAATTCATCTCGGTAGCGTAAACCTTCATCATTTAGCACACGGTAGTCATCTAATACGATGGCATTTTCCATGTTTGCACCACGAGCAAGGTTGTTATTCTTAAAGTATTCAAGATCTTTCATAAAACCAAATGTTCTCGCACGACTAATCTCTTTTACAAAAGTGGTCGTTGAAAAATCAAATGATGTACTTTGAACATCCTCACCAATAGCCGGATGTTGAAAGTCAATTGTGAAAGACAACCGAAATCCCGAATGAGGCTCAAGAGAAGCAAACTTATCACCTTCATCTACTCGAATAGGTTTCTTAACTCGAATAAATCTTTTTGGTGCATTCTGAGCCTCTAGGCCTGCCGATTGCAGAAGAAAAACAAAAGGGCTAGCACTTCCATCCATAAGAGGAATTTCACTAGCACTCACTTCTACATAAGCGTTATCTACACCCAAACCAGCCATTGCAGACAACAAATGCTCTACAGTACTTACCTTCACATCACCCTGACATAAAGCTGTAGCAAAATTTGTTGATCCGACTGCTCGCGCATCACCATGAATCTCTACAACTGGATCCAAGTCTGTACGAACAAATACAATACCTGTATTCACAGGTGCAGGCTTTAGTGTCAAATACACTTTCTCGCCAGAGTGCAATCCCACTCCAGTTGCTCGAATAATGTTTTTAAGTGTGTGTTGGCGTACCATTATATTCCTACATTTTTATGACTGGATACTATTCTTTGAAAAATAGTATCAATAACACATTTTTTATACAATCCAACGCCTTGATATTGCATCGTTTTTACTCAAACTAGTCAGCTTGACGACGCAAAAATGCTGGAATGTCCAAATACGATAATTTATCGCCACTTGAAATAGAGGCAGAATCAACAGACCCCTTCTTTTCATCCAAGTTTTTCTCTACCACTTCTGCTTTCACATGCTGTGAAGGCTTCGGCACAGATTGAGCAACAGTCATTTTAGCGTTTTCACTTTCAATAACCTGCTCGACCTTTGCCACAACTGGTTGAGAGACAACAGATTCACCAACAGCAGACTTCATTTCAACTGCAGAGCGACCCTCTAAACCAGTGGCAACTACCGTGACTCGCATTTCATCTCCTACACTAGGATCAATTGCACAACCAATCACGACAGTAGCATCTTCCGATGCATATTCTTCAATAATGCTACCAACCTCAGTAAACTCAGACAAACCAACTTCTTCGTTTGCTGTAATGTTCACCAGCACGCCACGCGCACCTCTAAGGTTAATATCTTCAAGCAATGGATTATGTATTGCAGCCTCAGCAGCTACTCTAGCTCTATCCTCACCAGATGCAGATCCAGTACCCATCATCGCCATTCCCATTTCAGACATAACTGTTCTTACATCTGCAAAGTCGACGTTGATTAAACCAGGTCGCATAATCAAATCTGTAATACCCTGAACCGCATTAAACAAAACATTATTTGCTTCACCAAATGCCTTCAGCAATGAAATATTCTTACCCAATACAGGCAAAAGACGCTCATTTGGAACAGTAATCAAGGAATCGACATTTTCACGCAACTCCTTAACACCTTCCTCAGCAACTCTTGCGCGGCGACGACCTTCAAAAGGAAAAGGCTTAGTAACAACCGCCACCGTCAAAATACCTAATTCACGCGCGACTTTGGCAATAACTGGCGCAGCACCTGTACCCGTTCCACCACCCATACCAGCAGTGATGAACACCATATCTGCACCAGTCAGCAACTGGGTGATTTTTTCTTGATCTTCTAAGGCTGAATCTCTACCCACCTCTGGATTTGCCCCAGCACCCAACCCTTTAGTAATGGTTGAGCCTAACTGCAAAGAGACTCCAGTCTCAAAGCCTATCAGCGCTTTAGAGTCAGTGTTAGCACAAATGAACTCAACACCTTCCAATCGATTTTCAAGCATATGACGTACAGCATTACCGCCACCACCACCGACACCGATAACTTTAATAACAGCATTATCTGATAAATTATCTTCGGCTAAATCAAAGACATTCATGGGCTTATCGCTCCTCAATAAATTCACAATCAATTCTGACTAAATATAACTCTGAAACCAGTGCTTTAATTTCTGCCATGCCTTCGTTGCACTGAAGGATGGCCCGATTTCTTTTTTAGGAACCAGAACTGATGATTCTCGTTTAGTTTGCGTCTTAGACATCATCCGCTTCGAGATCTCGGTTACTTCAGCCTCTTTACTACCATAAGCCAATAATCCAACACTTGTTGAATATATAGGGTTATCGACAATGTCAGACATTCCTTTAGTGCAATCTGGTAAAGATAATCGAATTGGCATCTGAAATACCTTCTCAGCCAACTCCGCCGCACCTTCCATAAGCGACGTACCACCAGTAATTACAATACCTGCAGGGATACGCTCCGCATAACCACTACGTCTTAATTCATCCAGAATTAAATTATAAATTTCTTCATATCTTGCCTCAACAACCTCTGTCAAAGCATGACGAGTGATTGATCTTGGCTGACGATCACCAACACTTGGCACCTGAAGAACCTGATCCGCGGATGCCATAGAAGACATGGCACATGCATATTTCACTTTGATTTCTTCCGCATGCTGAGTTGGTGTGCGTAAAGCCATCGAAATATCATTTGTAACCTGATCACCAGCAACCGGAACCACTGCTGTATGATGCAAAGCACCATCAATCCAGACAGCAATATCAGATGTTCCCGCACCAATATCAATCAAGCAAACACCTAAATCTTTTTCATCCTCACTAAGTGAAGATTCACTAGAAGCAAGCTGAGATAAGATGACACCATCTACCCCCAACCCACATCGTTTAATGCACTTCTCAACATTCATCACAGCGTTAACAGCACCAGAAATCAAATGCACATTCGCTTCAAGTCGAACACCCGACATGCCAAGAGGATCTTTAATACCTTCTTGGGAATCAATGTGATACTCCTGAGGCAATATATGAAGCACTCGCTGATCAGAAGATATCGGCACAGCCTGTGCAGCATCAATAACTCGATCTATATCTTCTTTTTGAACTTCACCATTTTTGACGGCAACTATACCGTGAGAATTCAAACTCCGAATATGACTACCAGCAACACTGACATAAACTGAATGTATATTACACCCAGCCATCAACTCAGCTTCTTCGACGGCACGCTGAATTGACTGAACCGTTGACTCAATGTTGATTACAACACCACGCTTCATACCTTTTGAACTATGAGAGCCAATACCGACAATTTCCAAACTACCATCAGCTAGAACTTCGCCAACCAAACAGATAACTTTCGATGTGCCTACATCCAAACCGACTATCATTTCACCTTCCCGGCATTACGTGTTGTTTTGAAAAGACCTTCTTTGCTGTATAAAAAAGCAACAAACAGGCCAATATCATTTATTTTTTTTCCAACCTACAGCCACCCCATGAGGATAGCGAGCGTCGACTGACGTTATCTGGTCTATTCTACCCGATAAATCACTTTTATACACAGCTATAAAGCGCTGCAATCTTTCTAAAATCTCCTCCCTACCCAACTTGACCGCTACACCATTGGTAAAAATAATACTCCACGCTCCCCTTGGCTCTAAGGTAAGAGTAGAAACACGTAGAGACGTTGAAGCAAGCACCTGACTAACCAATCCAAACTGCTCTAACACAACATCACTTGAGTCTTCGGGACCATACAATCTAGTAAGCGGCAAATTAGGCACCTTAGGCGGCGTAATGACTACCGCCGAGGTGGATATCAATTGCCCATCCCCCCAGTATGCAAGAGGCGTATGTTCATGAACAAGCACCTGCAACGTATTTGGCCAAACTTTACGAATCTCTGCACTTGCTACCCATTCAGATGACAAAACAGTAGCCAAAGCATCGGACAAAGAGACACTCAGAAGACTCTGACCAAGCAAAGATGAATAATCAGATTGCAACTCATCTTCAGTTGCGTATTTCAAATCACCTTTAATCTCGATCTTTTGAATAGCAAACCAAGTTTCAGATGAATCATTCCCCTGAAAAACCGCCACCAATATCAATAAAACTGCCCCGATTAGTGCCGCTATCCTCATAAATCAATTACGCCCTACTTTATCCCAAGCATTTTGCGCAATTTTCTCCACAAGTGACGCATAATCAATGCCCACATATTTAGCCGCCATAGGCACTAAGCTATGAGACGTCATACCTGGTGCAGTGTTAACTTCCAACACCCAAAACACACCAGCTTGATCTCGCATGACATCGACACGCCCCCAACCAGAGCAACCTAATGAACGATAAGCATCCAGAGCCAGCATTTGCAACTCATTTTCATCATCTTCATCTAAACCACAAGGCAACAAATATTCAGTATCATCCGCTATATATTTAGCCTCATAATCATAAAGCTTATGATTCGGAGCAGGCTTCAAACCTATTGGCGGATAAGCGACATCATCGATAACCGTAATAGTAAATTCAGGCCCATCGACAAATTCTTCGACCAATATATCAGAGTCATACTCAAGCGCCTTTAGAAGAGCATCATCAAGCTCAGCTCTATTCATAGCCTTGTTAATCCCAATGGTAGAACCCTCTCTAGAAGGCTTAACAATCATTGGATAAGACATCTGCTCCTCAATTACATCCGCATTCGCATGATCGACAAAAGATAAATAAGCGGGAGTCGGAATGCCAATACCATTCCAAAAACGCTTAGTTAAGACTTTATCCATAGCCAAACCGCAAGCTAAGGGCGAACTACCTGTATACGGCTTACCAAACATTTCAAGTAAAGCCTGAACTCGACCATCTTCACCCTCCCCACCATGTAAGGCAATGAAAGCAAGATCAAACTTAATAGACTGCAATTGAGCAATAGGATCTAGCGCGGCATCAGGACCATAAAGATCAAGCTCTACCACCTGAAAACCTTTTGAACGCAACCCCTCAGCAACCAAAGGACCGCTTTGCATTGAAACTTCGCGTTCCGCAGAACGGCCGCCATAAATGACGGCAATAACTGATTCTTTTAGTGTTTTAGGCATATTAAATTCCGCTCACTGATAAGTTTTTAGAAACCATACCGATATCACCAGCACCTTGCGTAATCAACAAATCACCTTCGCGCAAAACATTACTCAAAATAGAACGTAAATCCGCCTCACTACCAACATGAATAGGATCAACATTACCCCGCTGACGAATACTGCCACACAAAGAACGACTGTCAGCACCGTTGATAGGCGCTTCGCCAGCGGAGTAAACATCCAGCAAGAGCAAAACATCCACTTGAGACAGAACTCGCACAAAATCTTCATAAAGATCACGGGTTCGAGTATAACGATGCGGCTGATAAACCATGACTAAGCGCTTCTCAGGCCAACCTGCACGGATCGCCTTAATAGTTGCTAATACTTCACTCGGGTGATGACCATAGTCATCAACAAACATAACACTCGAACGATTAGGAAGCTCTAACGGTTTCTGCTCTTGAAAACGGCGCCCGACACCTTCAAAGCCCATTAGTCCAGCTTGGATAGCTATTGCTTCAACACCCAAATCGGTGGCAACAGCAATCGTTGCAAGAGCATTAAGTACATTGTGACGACCTGGCATCGGCAAGCGAATTTTCAAGGGCTCACCTTCAGGACGATGCGCCAAAAACTCACAATAACGGCCAGTTTGCACAATCTCAGTCGCATAAAAGTCCGCTTCTTGATCAATACCATACGTTAAAACTGGGCGACTCAAAGAAGGCAGAATTTCACGAACATTTTCGTCATCAACACATAAAACAGCTAAACCATAAAAAGGCAGGTTATGCACAAACTCAATGAAAGTATGCTTAACCTTTTCAAAGTCACCATCATAAGTGTCCATATGATCTTCATCGATATTAGTCACTATCACCGTCTGTGGTTGCAAATGCAGGAATGACGCATCACTTTCATCAGCCTCAGCAACAAGATAAGCACTACTACCCAATTGTGCATTTGCCCCAGCGCTAGTTAAACGCCCACCAATAACAAATGTTGGCGCTTCACCAGTAGCCGCTAATATAGATGCCATCAAGCTCGTTGTCGTTGTTTTGCCATGAGTACCCGCTACAGCAATACCATGGCGATAACGCATTAATTCAGCCAGCATTTCTGCTCTTCGAACAATCGGAATTCTATGTTCTTTACCCCAGATGATTTCTGGGTTTTGTTCATTTATCGCGGTAGACACCACAATCACATGGGCGTCATAAACGTTTTCTTCTAAATGCCCTAGATAAATCTTGATACCTAATTCTTCTAAACGTTCCGTGGTAGACGACGCTTTAAGATCAGACCCTGAAACTTGATAGCCTTGGTTATGCAATACCTCTGCAATACCACACATACCAACACCACCAATACCAATAAAGTGGATATTTTGAATACGGCGCATCGTAGGAATATCGTACTGAGCTTTAATATCAATCATGATTTTATTAACCTTAAACAGTGTGCAACAACTTCTTGTGTCGCATTTGGACGAGCAACCAGCTTGGCCTGCTCACCCATTTTCAATAATGTCTCTTCACTTTCTACAAAACCAGAAAGCAAAGAAATGATTTTTTCACAACCTAGCTGTGGTTGCGGCAAAAGATATGCAGCCCCAACTTTTTCTAAATAACACGCATTTGCCGTTTGGTGATCATCTATAGCATGCGGATAAGGCACTAAAATGGAAGGCAAGCCGGCAACAGCAAGCTCACTCACCGTCATAGCGCCAGCTCGGCACAACACAATATCAGCCCAATAATATGCTTGATCCATATTATCCAAGTAGGCCTCAACACGAGCGTCAACCTTTGCCTCTTTATAAAGTTCTGATACCGCTTCAAAATTACGAATACCAGTCTGATGCCATACATCTAAACGCTGAGTGAAAGGCCATTCCGCTAAAACCTGAGGAATGACATCGTTAATCGCCTTTGCGCCCAAACTCCCACCCACAACAAGCAATCGCAAAGGCCTTGCGACACCGCTTCTTGATACTCGAACACGCTGCTCCAAAATATCGCTTCGAATCGGATTACCAACGCTAATAGCGTTAGGTAGTGCACCATCAAAAGCCTGCAACCTTAAACTTGCTACTTTAGAGAGTAACCTATTAGTAGTACCAGCAACGGCGTTCTGCTCATGCACGACTAATGGAATACCTAAAATTTTAGCAGCTACGCCACCAGGACCTGCAACAAACCCACCCATACCTAGAACGACATCGGGCTTGATTTTTTGCAAAACAGCCACCGCCTGCCCAATAGCATGCAAGATCCTAAAAGGAGCGACCAAAAGACCTAAAACTCCTTTGCCTCTCACTCCTTTGATAGATAAAGAATGCAATGCTATGTCATGTTTAGGCACAAGAGTTTCCTCCATCCCACCTTTAGAGCCAAGCCATTGAACATCGACACCTTTATTCTTAAAACTTTGAGCACAAGCCAATGCTGGATAGATATGACCGCCTGTTCCACCAGCCATTATAACGACTCTTTTGACATCGCTCATTTTGTACTCTCTTTCATTTTCATCGACTCACCAGAGCCATCACCTTTCTCAGCCCGTCTATTCTCAATATCGACACGCGCTACAACAAACAAACTCCCCAAGGTAATTATCAGGCTACTGCCGCCATAACTGATTAATGGCAAAGTAAGCCCCTTAGTAGGCAAAAAGCCGGTATTTACACCTATATTGATAATAACTTGAGCCAAAATAAGAATTGAAAAACCAAAACACATATAAGCAGCAAAAGGTCGAGATAACGTCATGGCTTGACGACCAATTTTAAAGGCGCGAGCAACCATTAGCGCAAACAAACATATCAACAACAAACCGCCAAACATGCCCGTTTCTTCAACCCAAATAGAAAACACAAAGTCTGTATGAGCTTCAGGCAGATAAGATAGCTTTTGAACACTGTTTCCCAACCCCAAACCAAACCACTCGCCACGACCATAAGCGATTAAAGCCTGACTAAGCTGATACCCTTCATTAAAAGGATCTGCCCACGGGTCTATAAAATTCATCAAACGCTTTAAGCGATAACTTTCAGAAATGGCAACAACGCCCAACATTGAAACGGCACCAACCATTAAAAGTAAAAACTGATACAAGGGTGCGCCGCCCAAAAACAGCAACACCATCACTGTACCTAGCAATACTACAGACGCACCAAAATCTGGTTCAAAAAGCAAAAACAAAAGAAAAATACTACAAAGACAGAGCGGAAGAACGAAGCCGACCCAACCCTCTCTAACACGGTCAGCTCTTCGCACTAGATAACCAGAAACATAAACCACCATACAAACTTTAGCGACTTCCGAGGCCTGAAGGTTAAATACCACCAAATTAATCCAACGACGACTACCATTAACACTTTTTCCAATTCCAGGCATAAGCACAAGAATAAGTAAAATGAGAGACAAGCCCATCATCAAAATACCCCATTTTTGCAGTTGATGCGTTGGCAGAGACAATAACACCCAACCAAATACCAGCCCAATAGCGAGATATAAACCCTGCCTCACCATAAAAAAATAGGGTTGACCATGGATAGTTTCAGAAATAGAGATAGACGCACTAGAGACCATAACCATCCCTAGCGCCAAAATAGAAACAACAGCAGCAACAAAAACAGCATCAACTTGAGCAAATTCACGAAGAGACACTCGGTCAAATATTTTCAACCATGTCATAACTCAGCAACCAAACTGGCAAAATGCGCGCCGCGCATTTCATAGTTTTTATACATATCTAAACTGGCACAAGCTGGCGAAAATAAAATTATCTCCCCCTCTTTACTATCCTGCCCAATACTAGCCACAATTTGGTCTAACGTATCAAAGTGCTTAACTTCAGTGTCTGAAGGCAAAATTTCAGCAATACGATCGGCATCTTTTCCAAACAAATAAACAGTGCGCACTAGATCCTTTACGGGTTTAGCAAGAGCACGAAAATCCGCACCCTTTCCTTCACCGCCAGCAATAAGTAAAATATTTTTATTAGCAGCCGATCCAAGCCCCTGAAGCGCAGCTAACGTCGCGCCAACATTGGTGCCTTTTGAATCATTAATATAAGTCACGCCATTAAGAACCCGAACCGTTTCACAACGATGAGGCAAACCACCAAACTCTTTCAGTACCTTTCCTACTGCCTCAGACAGAACATCCACGCCCAGCAATTCAAGCATAGCTAGAGCCGCCAACACATTGGCGTGATTATGAGAGCCCTTCAAAGCAATTTGTGACGTGTGATAAAGCCGCTCAACACCCTTACACAACCAAGCCCCATCACCATCTTTGAGCATACCATACTCTTTTAAATCAGGACTTTTTGTTGTAAATGCACGAACAGGAACACCTTCAGCCAGCAATGGCGCCGTTAAGATGTCTTGCTTGTTACAAACGGCAGTTTTACAACCTCGATAGACTTTTTGCTTGACGCGTTGATACTCATAAAGATCTTTGTAACGATCCATATGATCTTCGGAGACATTAAGAAGACAGGCCAGATCGGCCTGCAGTGCGTGTGTTGTTTCAAGCTGAAAGCTAGATAACTCAAGCACATAAAAATCGGCATTTGGAGAAAGTAGATCCAATGCAGGCAAGCCTAAATTACCGCCCGCTATGGCATTTTTTCCGCAAGCCTGAAGTAACAAAGCTACCAATGTTGTGACTGTACTTTTGGCATTAGATCCGGTAATCGCAACAAAAGGCGCATTGACATAATCACGAAACAAATCGATATCGCCGCGCATCGCAACACCACGTTCAGCCAAGCGAGCCAGAACAGGTGTGCGCAAAGCAACCCCAGGACTAACGAACAACTCCGTTACACCAAGGGTTTCAAGCACTTCTAAATCGCCCGTGAAAATTCGCTCTTGCGAACAAAACTCTTTCGCCTGCTCCAATCCTGGTGGATTATCACGAGAATCCACCACATAAAACTCAATTCCCTTGCTAGCTAAAAAGCGTACGCAAGACAAGCCTGTCGCACCCAAGCCTACAACGGCTCTTACCCGATCTGACCCGATCAACGACATGCAAAACTCCTAACGTACTTTTAAGGTGGCAAAACCTACTAAAACAAGACAAACAGTGATGATCCAAAAACGCACAATCACTTTAGGTTCAGCCCAACCTTTTAATTCAAAATGATGATGAATCGGCGCCATTCTAAATATTCTTCGCTTAGTTAACTTGTAAGAAGCAACCTGCAAAATAACCGACACCGTTTCCATTACAAAAACGCCGCCCATAATAAACAAAACTAATTCTTGGCGAACAATAACCGCAATTGTTCCCAACGCAGCACCTAAAGCCAAAGACCCCACATCACCCATAAAAATTTGTGCAGGGTAAGTGTTAAACCATAAAAAACCCAAACCAGCCCCAGCAAGAGCGGCACAAAACACCAGCAACTCACCGGAACCATGTACATAAGGGATAAGCAGATAATCAGCAAATCGAATATTACCGGTCAAATAAGCAAACACACCAAGAGCACCACCCACCAACACGGTTGGTAGAATCGCCAAACCATCCAGTCCATCGGTTAAATTTACTGCATTACTTGTACCGACAATAACGAAATAAGTCAGCACAATAAAAAACATACCCAAAGGGATCGCAACATCTTTAAAAAGAGGCACAATTAAGGCTGTTTCAGCAGGCGTGCTTGCGGTGTAATACAAATAAAACGCAGCAGCCAAACCAAACACACTCTGCCAAAAATATTTCCATCGACCAGGAAGACCTCGTGGATTTTTCTCCACTACTTTTCGATAATCATCAACCCAGCCAACAACACCGAATGCCAACATAACCAATAAAACAACCCAAACGTATTGATTACGCAAATCACCCCACAAAAGAGTACTAACAGAAATCGAAAAAATAATAAGCGCGCCACCCATAGTTGGCGTTCCAGCTTTCGCTAAATGCGTTTGAGGCCCATCACTGCGAACCGCCTGACCAATTTGCAAGCGCTGCAACAAAACAATAACCTTATTGCCAACTAATAGAGAAATAGCCAATGCAGTGAGAACACCTAAAATGGCGCGCAGAGACAAGTAATTAAATACCGTAAAAAATGTATGATATTTACTTAAATAAGCCGTTAACAGAAGTAACATTGGTAAGGAATATCCTAATTAATTAGTGCTTCAATGACATTTTCCATTTTAGCCGAACGAGAACCTTTGACTAAAATAGCGTGTTTTTTATCTAGCGGACGAACTACTGTCGCCGCTTCATTATGAGTATTACAAAAAATAGCGTTACCACCTTCACTTCTAAAAGCAGCACCAGCAATACTCGCTACGGGACCGACACAAATCAAACACGAAATCCCTTTGTTTTTAGCATATACCCCTAAGCCATGATGAATGTCATCTCTTTGAGCACCAAGCTCAGCTAAAGCCCCTAAAATCAACCAAGTTTCTTCTACTGGCTGAATTGCAAGAACATCAATAGCCGCCTCAACAGACGCTGGGCTGGCATTGTAACAATCATTGATTAATAGAGCGCCATTTTTTGCTTTAAGCCGCTCTAATCGTCCAGAAACTAGCACAGGGGTGGCTAATTTATCAGCCGCTTGTTTAAAATCAATCCCCATTACTAACATAGCCAAAACAACGGCCATACCGTTTGCAATTTGATGCTTTCCAGCACCAGCAATAGAGACGGATTGAGCTCCCCCATTGTAATTAAACACAGCTAAACTAGACTCAGCACTCAACTCAATATCAGACACATAAAGATCGGCAGATTCAGTAAATCCAAAAGAATAAACCTGACGATCTCCAGCTAAACTACACCAATAATCGAAGTACTCATCATCAGCATTTAGAATTATGCTAGCATTGGGCGAGGAGCCAGAAATCAACGCTCCTTTTTCTTTTGCAATATCCTCAATACCACCCAATCCTTCAAAATGACTTCCACTGGCATTCGTCAATATAACGATGTCTGGAAACGCAATCTTAGCCAACAGAGGAATTTCGCCAGTAAAACTAGTCCCCGCCTCTATGACTGCAACATCGTGATCAGCATCTAACTCAAGAAGCGTTTGTGGCACACCTATTTGATTGTTCAAATTGGCGCGTGTTTTTAACACATTTTTATCCGTAAGGGACTGAGCCAACCAATCTTTTACGGTTGTTTTACCATTACTGCCTGTAATGCATACAACAGGTCCCTTAAAGGCATCCCGAATCAAGCGAGCAATCACACCATAAGCTAATGTGGTGTCCACAACTTTAACATAATTAGGCGCATCAACATCTCGATCAGAGACAACACCAACAGCACCTTCTTGAACCGCTTGCCCTATATAATCATGTCCATCAAAACGCTCACCTTTTAAGGCAACGAAGACACAGCCTGAAGTTATTTTCCTTGTATCAGTAATAACTGCATTTAACACGCAATTTTCACCGATAAGTTGGCCGCCGCAAGCTTCGGCGATATCTGAAAGAGTAAGGTTAATTAACATAAGCCTCCAACGCTCTCAGCGCCTCTTCTTTGTCATTGAAATGATGTTTAACACCCTGAACATCCTGATAAGTTTCATGTCCTTTTCCAGCAATAAGAACCACATCATTAGGTCCAGCCGACAAAACGGCCTGACGAATAGCCGCTCGACGATCAGGCTCAAAACTAAATGCCTCATCCTCGTTTGTTTGCGCTAAGACATCAGAAAATATTTGCTCTATGGATTCAGTACGAGGATTATCTGATGTTAACCATACGTAATCAGCATTTTGCATAGCTGCCGCCATCATTAGAGGTCGTTTACCTCGATCTCTATCACCACCACAACCAAACACACAGATTAATCGACCATTCGTATGCTCTTTTAATGCCTGCAAAGCGACTCCCAAAGCATCGGCAGTGTGCGCAAAATCAACAACGACAAGAGGGGCATTTGGTAACTCAACCTTATCCATACGACCAGGCGCACCACTTAATGTAGAGAGACCGTTTATTAAGGTCGATTTATCTCTTACCTCATACCAAAGACTTACTAAAGCAGCTAGGGCATTCTGCACATTAAAACGCCCTAACAATGGCAAAAATACGGGAGTTTCACCTTCCGGGTGACACAAAATAAATCTACAACCTGCCGGCTCCAACACTAACTGCTTCACATAAAAATCAGCTTGCGAGTTTTGCTCACTATAATAATGGCGACTCGAACCAGCCGCAGCTTCCGCCATAAAACCAGCATAACTATCATCAAGACAAAATATGGAATGAGATAAACTATCAAAAGCAAACAAACGCTGCTTAGCTAAAGCGTAGGAATTCATATCGCCATGATAATCGAGATGATCACGAGAAAGATTTGAAAATACAGCGGTTTGAAAAGGAACGCCTTCAATACGCCCCTGATCTAAAGCGTGCGACGACGCCTCAAAAGCAACAAAATCGACGCCTATTTCAGCCATTTTCATCAAAGTGAGATGTAAAGAGAGAAGATCAGGTGTCGTTTGCTTAGCTTCTGTCAAACGGTCCAAAGGCCCAACACCAAAAGTACCAACCAACCCACTCGAAAAGCCAATATATTTAGCGAGCTGAGCAATATAAAAACAAATAGAAGATTTGCCATTGGTGCCAGTCACTGCCACCATACGCTGCGGCATACGACCAAAAAAACTATGTAAACAAGTAATTAACAGCTCAGCTGGGTTAGCAACAGAAACAAGTTCAATATCATCACGCTGCAAATTTAATTCAGAAGGAACAACCGCGATCTTACAACCTAGCTCAATGACATCATCTAAATATTCCCAGCCATTTGAAGTTACACCAGGCAAAGCAAAAAAAACACCTTCCCGACCCACTTTGCGACTGTCAGTTTCCAGATGGTTATATAAAGCAGAATGCGAGTTATCCTCCAAAGAATAACCCGCCAAATTAAGCAGTTGAGCATGTGTTATTTGCCCCATTTAACCACCCTGTACAACTTGATAAGGAACTTTTTTAGACTCTAAACGAACTTCTCTGAGCCCTTCTGGCAAATCAGGATAAATATTCAGAGTTGTTAACGCTCCTTCCATAACGCGAGAAAATACTGGCGCAGCAACCTCACCGCCATAATATTCACGACCTTTTGGATCATTAATCATTACCACCATTGCCAATCTAGGATTTGACGCAGGCGCAACCCCCGCAAACAAGGCAATGTATTGATCGTATTCGTAACCTTTAGAACCAACTTTATGCACAGTTCCCGTTTTGCCTGCGACTCGATAACCTGGGATTTGCGCAGCTTTACCAGAACCTCGCTGCACAACAGACTCCATCATCTTCACAACATCATGAGCCACTTTTTGAGGAATCACTTGCTTACCAGCAGGCGGTGCATCCTGCTTAAACATTGTAACTGGAACACGATAACCATCATTCGCTAAGACCATATAAGCCTGTGCCAACTGCAATGTAGACACAGACAAGCCGTAACCATAGGATAAAGTAGCAATTTCAGATGGATGCCATTTAGGATGAGACGGAAGAACACCGGATGCTTCTCCTGGAAACCCAATTCCGACAGGCGAACCTATACCTAATTCATAATCAATATTCCATACCGCATCCTGAGGTAAAGACAAAGCAATTTTCGACGCCCCTACGTTACTCGATTTAATTAGCAACTTTTCAAAATCGATTACACCGTAATTGGCGGCATCTCGGATAGTATAACGACCAAAGCGCAAATAACCGGGAGAGGTATCAATTGTTGTCTCTGTCGTATATTGACCAGACATCAACGCCGCCGAAATAGTGAACGGTTTCATGGTAGAACCTGGTTCAAACAAATCAATCACAGCACGATTGCGCAGCTCTTCATATTCCAGTTTAGAACGGTCATTTGGATTATAAGATGGCTGATTAACCATCGCTAAGATTTCACCAGTCTTAACGTCTAAAATCACCGCCGATGCAGACGTAGCGCGATGCTCCGTCACTGCAGCTTTAAGCTCTCGATAAGCCAAATACTGCAATCTAAGATCAATACTTAGCTCAATATTTTCACCCGGATGCTCTGCTTCTTCAACACCAACACCACGAATGATATTGCCAGTAAGATCCTTCACATAGCTTCGACGACCAGGCTGACCTTCTAAAGCTTGATCATAAGCAAGTTCGATACCCTCCTGACCTTTGTCATCGATATTGGTAAAACCAACAACATGAGACGCCACTTCACCAGCAGGATAAAAACGCTTATATTCTTTAGTCTTACTCACCCCAACAACATTAGCCGCCATAATAGCATCAGCTTCATGAGGCGGTATTTGACGTCGAAGATACATAAAAGAACGAGTCTTATTAGCTTCAAATCTTTCTTGTAGCCAAGCACGACCAACCCCCATCACTTCTGCTAGACGTTTAATCTCTTGCTCTGGGCCAATATTTAAAGAAGGATCTCGAGGAAGCTTCCATAAGGCTCTTGGATTAGCAATTATCGTCCAAGTTGGCGTACTAACAGCCAAAGGCTCTCCACGACGATCCAGAATCATACCTCGGGTCGCCGGAATGGCTTCTGTGCGTACAGCTCTCATCTCGCCTTGGTTTTGTAGAAACGCCTTATCAACAACAGTCAAATAAAATAGTCGACCGCCCGCAATAAGAAACAATAACAAAGCGACGCCATATACAAATCTAAAGCGCCATTTTCCTGGAGTGTGAACACTGTCTTCAATATTCATGGTTTCACTATTATCAATTCATCCTGAGAGGGTGCGTGCATTTTTAAATCTTTAATAGCCGCTTGCTCTAAGCGACTTGGCTGGGTTAGTGCACTTTGTTCAAGAAGCAACTGGCCCCATTTCACTTCATAATCCACTTCATCTTGCTTCAATGTTTGAAGGTAAGAGAAATCCTTCCTAAAATCGTATACCTGAATAACAACAGCAATTGAAACAATCACTAAAACAACAACACCGATAGCAAATACTAACGGTGAAAAACGAGCCTTAATCACTGACCCGCTCCAAAACGCGCAAGACAGCACTACGAGAGCGAACATTCTCACTCACTTCAGATTGAGATGGCTTAATCGCCTTACCGACTGTTTTAAACTTAATATCAAGATGAGCATTTCGAATTGGCAAATGTCTTGGTAATTCAGGCCCTTTCGCTTGCAATTTCATAAAGCGTTTAACGATACGATCTTCAAGAGAATGAAAACTGATAACAGCTAATCGACCACCAACTTTTAGAGCTTGCGCAGCAGCATCAAGACCAATTTCCAAGTCACCCAATTCATTATTAATGTAAATTCGAATACCTTGGAACGCCCGAGTAGCTGGATTTTTGCCTTTTTCCCAAGCTGGATTCGCTTCAGCAATAATTTTTGATAGCTGGAGCGTTGTTAAGATTGGTGTATGAGAACGATATTCGCAGATAGCTTTTGCAATACGACGAGAGAATCTTTCTTCGCCATACTGATACATCACATCCGCCATATCTTTTTCGCTAACAGTGGCTATCCACTGGGCAGCACTTATACCCTTGTCAGGATTCATCCGCATATCAAGCGGACCGTCATTCATAAAACTAAAACCGCGTTCGGCGTCATCGATCTGAGGAGAAGACACACCCAAATCCATCATCACACCATCGACCCTATCAACACCAAACACACCCGTAATGTGTTCAGCCATGTTTGCAAAGCTATCTTGCACAATAGAAAAACGTGCATCTTCTTGCTCTAACAACTTGCCATGACCAATCGCCACAGGGTCTTTATCAAAACCAAGCAAACGGCCTTTATCTAATCGATCCAAAACCAAACGAGTATGCCCACCGCGACCAAACGTCCCATCGACATACAGACCATTGGTATCGGTTACTAGCATATCGACGGACTCATTAAGCATGACGCTTATGTGTTCTGCCATCGTCTTTGTCATAAAGAAATATCCATCATGGTTTCAGTTTGTAAGTCCGCAAGAGCATCTTGGGACAAATAATCTTCACGTTGCGCTTCCCACTCTTCTTGGCTCCAAATTTCTAACTTCTTACCTTGGCCAAGAATCGTTAACTTTTTATCCAACCGAGCAAATTCACGCAGTGGCGCAGGCAACAAAATCCGACCCGCTTTATCCACTTCCAAATCAGTCGCATGCCCCACTAAAAGACGCTGCAAACGCCTAGCTTGTGGCTGAAACGTGGGCAACTTATCTAATTTTTGCTGAATCAATTCCCATTCAGATAAAGGATAGAGCAACAAGCATCGAGAAACAGGATCAATGGTCACAACCACACCATCGTCATCATATTGGGCGAGATCATCGCGTAAGCGTGCCGGAAGCGACATTCGCCCCTTCACATCTACACTCACCTGATGAATCCCACGAAACATTGCCATATCCCACTTATCGACACTTTATCCCACAATTTAACACTATTTATGAAAAAGAGTAAAAAAAAACCAACCAAATAGGCAAAAATAGATGCAATGATTTTGTAAAGAGGCAAAAAATAGACAAATGGAGAGACTAAAACAGAAGAAAAAACACAAACCGACACTTTTTAGGCAAAAGAAAGCCATTCACGCAATTGAGCACAAACGATAGATAGAAGAAGCAAACAGATCTGGAAATTCAATAAAACGGAAAGCACCACTAACCATGGCACTCATAGAATAAAAAAGGAGACGAAACGCGAGGAAAAAATTGCAAGTTGGCCGATAAGCCGGGTTCTGTCGTGGACAGTCATTCATCTAATACGTACATCACTGCACGTCTTTAGCAACCTACCCGAACTCAGCGCGGGTCACGCCAAAGAGCTCCTATTTGGTCTTGCTTCAAGTGGGGTTTACCTAGCCACGAACTGTTGCCAGTCGCGCGGTGCGCTCTTACCGCACCATTTCAACCTTACCGGCAGTAAACTGCTTAGGCGGTGTATTTTCTGCTGCACTTTCCGTAGGCTCACGCCCCCCAGGCGTTACCTGGCACTTTACCCTGCGAAGCCCGGACTTTCCTCCCCCCAATAAATTGAGCGGCGACTGCCTAGCCAACTTGCGAGGCGCATATTACTTATCTATAGAGACAATAACAAGTGCTTTCTCGAAAGCTGAAAATTTTCATGCATATTAAAAAAACCAAAAGATCAAAAATCAAGCAATAGGCAGCTGAAAACACACCTCAAGACCACCTTCCTCCCGATTTCTCGCCATTATCTGCCCCTTATGAGCACGAATAATACGTTGCGAAATAGTAAGGCCAACACCAAATCCACCACTATTCGCCTCTCTTGCTTCAGAAGAGCGATAAAAAGCGTGAAAAATCTTTTCTAACTTATCATCGGAAACACCCGGACCATTATCACGCACATAGATAAAAGCCGTTCCGGCTTTTTCTTGAGTTTCGACCTCAATAACCCCATTACAACCCGCATAAAAGCAGGCATTACGAAGCACATTTTCGATTGCATGACGCAACTGTAGAGGATCCCCCAATATTGTTTTTGGTGTACGCCCAATTTTAGAAACGGAAATTCCCTTTAACTGACTCTCAAAACTTACATCCGCAACAATTTCACTTAACCATTCCTGAAGATCCATCTCCTCTTTTATTAGAGAAGCAGCCTCCAACCGACTCAAGGTAAGAACCTGACCAATCAACTCATCAAGCTCATGAAGCTCAGTACGAATACGACTCAAATACCCTTTCTGAGCCTCTGTTGCATATTTATCTTCCGCTATAGTCAGTGCTACTTCAATCCTTGCCAGCGGCGTCCTTAACTCATGAGAAACATCACGCATCAACCTCTCTTTCGACGAGAGTAGAGTATCAATCCTGACCGCCATCTCATTAAACTCTCGCGCCAATTTACCAACAGCATCACTTCTTCGAGCCAACTTATTTTCGACCCTAGCCGTCATGTCACCCTGACCAAAGGAACGAGCTACTCGCTGCAACTTAAGCAAAGGCCCCAGCAACCAATACGCCAATACCCCACTCGAAACAAACAAACCCAACAAAGAGAAGCCAACAACTGCCTCAGGTGCAAGAGAGCTAATTTCAGGATTCGGCTTAAAAATAAGCAGATACTGAACATTATTCCCACCAATAACCTGAATGAATTGGCTATGTAAAAAATCCGCTGCTGGCCGAGTAGTAACGCTTGGCGTATTTTGCTCCTTAAAATTACGAGGCAAAGGCTTTAACAAAGGGCGACCATTCTCCTGATACAAATAAATAGTTCCGGACAATCGCTTCTCTGCCTTTTTAGTTTCCTCCTGCAATGAAGTAATACCAAACTTTTCATACCCAGCCACCAACTGAACACCGACATCTCCCAGTAAATCAGCTGATACCTGATTGCGCTTCTGGATAAACTGAACCATCGCCAAACCAATACTAACAACAACAATATTGGACAGTAACACCACCAGAAACACACGTAGAAAAGTATTTTTCATAGAAGACTATGCACCCTGCTCATTTGACACAAAAATATAGCCTACACCGCGAACTGTTTTGATTCGTGGATCGCCATTTTCTAAATTGCCAATTTTTTTACGTAAATTACTAATGTGCATATCTAAACTTCGATCGTACATGGTTAATTTACGACCAAGGGCCTTTTCAGAAAGCTCTTGCTTCGTGAGTACCTGACCTGGCGCCATCAACATACACTCTAGCAAAGTATATTCAGATGTCGTCAACTCTACTAACTCACCTTCCAGATACACAGTACGATCTTTGCGACGCAATAAAACACCAGAAAGATCTATATCTGCTGTTGGATCATCCTCACGCTCTTGGCTAGCTCGACGCAAAATCGCTTTAATTCGGGCCAACAATTCACGCGGATTAAAAGGCTTAGACAAATAATCATCAGCCCCCATTTCTAAACCAAGAATACGATCTATATCGTCACCCTTTGCCGTCAACATAATAACCGGCACCGAGCTTTTATTACGGATCTGCTTTAACGTTTCGAAACCGTCTAATTCAGGCATCATTACATCGAGAATAATAATATCAGGCATGTCTGCTGCCATAAGCTCTAATGCCTCACGACCATTCCAAGCATGCGCTACTTCATAACCCTCGCCATCAAAGTACTCTTTGATTAAATCCGATAAACGAGCATCATCATCAGCAAGCAATAACTTAACCATAAATATTCCCTCTCATTTTTTCATTATTTAGCAGGCACTTATATCGCCTAAAATTCAATTGTAAATATTACCTTAGCGCCAGACAAACTCCTCCCCCTCTTTTCACTCTATTTACAAAGAATACTAATATGATGAACTTAGCTATCCATAAAAACAAAAAAGCCGCAACTAAGCGGCTTTTTTTAACAATACATCCAGCAATTTAGACTTATTGTTTAAAAGGATCGCGAATCACAATTGTCTCATTACGATCTGGCCCAGTAGAAATAATATCAACCGGCACACCAACCTGCTCTTCTAGGAAGCGAATATAATCTTGAGCATTTTTTGGCAAAGCTTCAAAATTTTCAGCACCTACCGTAGATTCAGTCCAACCAGGTAACTCAACATAGACCGGCTTAGCCTTTTCGTACCCTTCACTATCAACCAAAGAACCAGCGACAGGGTTGCCATTTTCATCTGCGTAAGAAACACAAACTTTAATGACAGAAGAACCATCAAGCACGTCCAATTTAGTCAGACAGATGCCAGAAACCGAGTTAATCTGAACCGCATGGCGCAAAGCAACCGAATCAAACCAACCACAACGACGCGAACGACCAGTAGTAGCACCAAACTCATGACCACGACGACCTAAACGCTCACCATCTTCGTCAAAAAGCTCTGTTGGGAAAGGACCAGAGCCAACACGGGTGGTATAGGCTTTCGTGATGCCAAGCACATAATCCAAGTACAAAGGGCCAAAACCAGTACCCGCTGGAGCACCACCTGCCGTTGTATTTGAAGACGTCACATAAGGATAAGTACCGTGATCGACATCTAATAATGAACCTTGCGCACCCTCAAACATGATGTTCGCACCCGCTTTACGCAAGTCATGCAACAAAGTAATAGTATCAGCCACCATAGGACGTAGAAATTCTGCCATTTCTAAACCAGAAGCATAAACCTCATCAAAAGAGATAGACTCAACTTTGTGATACTGAGTAAGGACAAAGTTATAATACTCAAGCACTTCCTTAAGCTTAGACGCGAAACGCTCAGAATCCAATAAATCACCAACGCGAATTGCTCGTCGTGCTACTTTATCTTCATAAGCTGGCCCAATACCACGGCCAGTTGTACCAATTTTCTTCTCACCTCTAGCAAGCTCACGAGCCTGATCAATAGCAATATGGTAAGGAAGAATCAGAGGACAAGCCGCGCTAATTTTCAAGCGATCAACTGCTGGAACACCTTGCTCAAGCAGTTCAAGCACTTCAGCCTTCAACGCTGCAGGAGACAACACAACACCATTACCGATAATGCATTGAACACCTTCACGCAAAATACCAGAAGGTATCAAATGCAAAACTGTCTTCTTGCCATCGATAACCAAGGTGTGGCCCGCATTATGGCCACCTTGAAAACGTACAACTGCAGCAACATCTTCAGTAAGTAGGTCTACAACCTTACCTTTACCTTCATCGCCCCATTGAGTGCCTAGAATAACAACATTTTTACCCATAATTTCAGGTCTCATTTAGATAGTTCTTAAAGAAAAGTCTAGTTATGAACCGGCATTAACTGCCAAGCTTCATCAACAAATTCCAGCTTAAAATCAGCATCTCCAGCGTAAATATCATCCAAGACCTCTACCACTCGATATCCCTCAGTACGTAAGGAATTTGCTTTCTGCCAAAGCTCATCACTTGAGCAAATTGGCGACAGAACAGTTTTTGGCTTATTGACCACAATATCAGTCAAAGCAACCAAGGCCTTCACATCCGTACTAAAACCCGTAGCCGGACGAGACCGACCAAACACTTGCCCAATATTGTTATAACGCCCGCCACGAGCAATAGCATTACCATGACCTGGAACGTAAGCCGCAAAGATCACACCCGTATGATAACTATAAGAAACCAAATCACTCAGATCGAAATGTAGGCCAACCTGAGGGAAGCGCTTACAGATGAAATCACTCACTTTCTGCAATAATACAATCGCATCACGAATTGATTCATTCACATCACCCAGCAAATCTGTCGCATGTTTTAATACTTCTTTACCACCACACAAACGCGGCAAACCAACCAACCATTGCTTTTGAATATCACTCAGAAAACCAAGCTCTTCAGCATATCGATCAAGCTCCGGCAAATCTTTAGCCTTGTAAAGCTCAATCAACTTACCTTCTTGATCTGCACTAAGACCGCAAGCAGCAAGCACACCACTTACAACATCAACATGCCCAAGATCAAGAACGAGATTAGACAAGCCGGCCGTAGACAAGGTCTGCAACATTAAAGACAAAACTTCAACATCACTTTCTACGCCGCCATGACCATAAATTTCAGCCCCTAACTGAATAGGGCTACGAGTACCATCTAAGCCAGCAGGCATTGTTCTTAAAACACTGCCGCAATAGCTCAAACGTTGCACACCATCATCTTTAAGGCAATGAGCATCGATACGAGCAACCTGGGATGTAAAATCGGCACGAATACCTAAAAGTCGACCTGATAACTGGTCAATAACTTTAAATGTTTCAATTTCTAGGTCTGAGCCAGCACCCGTAAGAAGGGAATCCAGATACTCTAAAAGAGGAGGTATTACTAAGTGATATCCCCAACTTTCATGGAGATTAAGCAGAGTTCTTCTAAGGTGCTCGATCTTAGCGGCCTGTTCAGGCAACGCCTCATCAACGCCCTCAGGAAGTAACCAGCGATCTGCTAATGTCATTAAATTATCCTCTTAGCTTCGAGTCAGCAAAAGAAGCATTAATCCAAGAAACATACTAACCGCGCCCAGAATACGTAAATTCCAATCTGAGCTCGCGATAGCTTTGACCATTATTTCTCTCCAGATATTTGGAGCGAGAAATGGCAAAAACCCCTCGGCGATCAATAAAAGGCTGACGCCAACCAGCAGCGACTGCAACAATTCCTGCATAGATTCTCTTTATTTTGACCATTAAAAAACCGGGCCAGGCCCGGTTTGTGTAATAGTACCATGTTTCCCATTTTAACAAATAGGCTTCATGTACGATTATTGATGAATATCTACTCTATTTAGCACTACGACTAGTAGAGCTATTCAGATACTTAAAGAATTCGCTATCAGGTTCAAGAACAAACAAATCATTGTTACCGTTAAAGCTTTCACGGTACGCCTGAAGACTACGGTAAAACTCGTAAAACTCAGGATCTTGCTTATAAACCTTAGAGTAAATAGCGGCTGCTTTAGCATCACCATCACCACGAATCATCTCTGCATCACGTTGAGCCTCAGCCTCCAAGACTACCTGCTGACGATCTGCATCCGCACGAATACCTTCAGCAAGCTCTAGACCTTTTGATCTATGCTCTCGAGCTTCACGCTCACGTTCAGTTCTCATACGCTGATAAACAGACTCACTAACATCTGGCGGCAAATCAATGCGCTTAACTCGGATATCAACAATAGAAATACCCAACTCACTCTGAGCAACTTTATTCAAGTCGTCACGCAACTCAGTCATCAACTGATCACGCTCCCCAGAAACCACCTCATGCATAGTTCGCTCACCAAACTTATTTCGAAGCCCAGTATCTACACGAGAAGACAATACACGATTTGCCACAAACTCATCACCAGACGTTGCCTGATAGAATTTAGTAACGGAGTCTATTTTCCACTTCACATAAGAATCAACAATAACAGCCTTCTTCTCCAACGTTAAATAACGCTGAGGACGAGAGTCCATTGTCAAAACACGAGAATCAAATTTTTTGACTTCGTTCATAATCGGCAGTTTAAAGTGAATACCAGGCGCTACATCATCCCGGACAACCTCACCAAACTTAAGTACAACCGCACGCTCGGTCTCATTGACAACAAAAAGCGTCTGGGAAGCAATCAGCACACCAAGAAGAACAACAAATAAAACTGAAAAAGAAAAGCCTTTCATTAGTTTCTGCCCTCTCTACGAACTGTTGCACTTTGGCGCTTACGTATTTCATCAAGTACTTGATCTGTTAACGCCCCAATATTCCCTGAATTTACAGAACCCGCCCCTTTAGACGACTCCGCACGTTGCTTCATCAACTGATCTAGAGGCAAATACATCATGTTATTTCCACCTTTAGTATCAACAACAACTTTATTCACATCTTTATAGACCGACTCCATCGTCTCTATATACAAACGACGACGAGTTACGTCTGGCGCCTTAGTGTACTCACGATACAATCTGTCAAAACGATCCGCTTGACCGCTAGCACGAGCAACAATCTCAGATCGGTAAGCTTCCGCTTCTTCTCGGATACGTTGAGCACGACCACGAGCCTCAGGAATAATACCATTTGCATAAGACTCAGCTTCGTTACGAACTCTCAACTCATCCTCTTTCGCCTTGATAACATCATCAAATGCCTCTTGCACTTGTGTAGGCGCCTGAGTATTTTCAACGTTAACCTTTGAAATCAATAAGCCAGTGCCATATGCATCACTGTAGTCCTGAATACGCGCCTTAACTTCCGTCGCTAACAACTCACGACCTTCCGTTAAGATCTGATCCATTTCAGAACCACCAACAACATGACGAAGCGCACTTTCAGTGACCTGAGCAAGTGACTCTTCAGGATTACGAACATTAAGCAAGAAGTTCTTTGGATCCTGCACAGAATATTGTACAGAAACACCCACTTCAACAATGGCATCATCAACCGTCAACATTAGCGCTTTGTGATCATGGGAACGAACCTTAGTTACATTCACCTTACTAACAGAATCTATCATTGGTGGATTCCAATGAAGACCAGGCATAACGGTAGAATGGTATTTACCTAAACGAAGGACAACACCACGCTCCTGTTGATCGACCTGATAAACACCTGTAGCCGCCCACAAGGCAAGCAAAGCAATTAGCACAATAGCAATCAAGCCACCGCCAAATTTGCCAGACATACCGGAATCGCCGCCATTAGAACCACCGGATTTGCGAGTTTTTTTAACCCCAAGCATTCCCATCAGCTTCTGAAAGGCTTCATCCAAGTCTGGAGGACCCTGTTCTTTACCTCCAGGCTTACGACCCCACGGGTCATTATTGGTCTCTTTTTCACGATCTCCATCGGGGCGCCCAGCACCATTATTACGGTTTTTATCTGGATTCCATGGGTCATTGTCGTTATTACCCGGTTCATTCCAGGCCATACTACATCTCCACTTTATTTTAATGATAATCCTGTACAGCTCACACAGCTTCTATCTGATCCTCAGACATGCCCGTACGAGCCAAAATCTGCAAATAATCTTTCTTAGGCAACTTTACTTCAAGAACAAAACGACCCGCCTCATCAAAGCGCTCCGATTTTACAGCTCCATGCTCGAACAACATAGCTCTCAAACGCCCATACTTGCTCGACAAATAAAGTGTTTCACTAAAAACATCCTCTGCCAACAACTCAGCAATGGCTTGCTTAAGCAAATCAATACCTTGCCCATCACGAGCAGACAACCAAACTCGAAAAGGGTTCCCGTTAGCATCCCTATCAATTCTAGGTTCTGCCGTCGGTAATGCATCAATTTTGTTAAATATAGTTAAAGTTGGAACTTCATTAGCACCAATTTCCTCCAACACAGAGTCAACATGCTTCATATTTTCATCACGAGAAATATCAGCAGCATCAACAACATGTAACAATAAATCCGCCTCAGACGACTCTTTTAATGTCGCCTGAAATGCTTTAATCAATCTATGGGGCAATTGACGAATAAACCCAACCGTATCAGCCAATACTATAGAGCCAATCTGCTCTATATCTAGACGCCTCAACGTTGGATCAAGTGTTGCGAACAACTGATCCGCCGCATACACATCTGCACCCGTTGCACGATTAAATAAAGTAGACTTACCCGCATTGGTATAACCAACCAACGAAACAGTTGGCACAGAAGATCTATCGCGAGACCGACGATTCTGATCACGCTGAGAACCCACTTTCGCCAATCGTTTTTGAATGGCTTTAATGCGCTCTCTAAGCAATCGACGGTCAGTCTCAAGCTGCGTCTCACCAGGCCCACGCATACCTATACCGCCTTTTTGGCGTTCTAAGTGTGTCCAACCACGAATAAGACGAGTCGACATATGTTGTAATTGAGCTAACTCTACCTGCAACTTACCTTCGTGGGTACGTGCACGTTGAGCAAAAATATCAAGTATAAGCCCTGTACGATCAAGCACACGACACTGCAAAACACTTTCTAAATTACGCTCTTGGGAGGGAGATAGTGCATGATCAAAAAGCACAACCTGCGCCTCTTCTCGATCAACAATATCTTTAATTTCTGCTAGCTTGCCAGTACCAATAAAGTATCTAGCATCTGGACGCTGGCGAGTCCCTGAAACAACAGCAACAGGGTCAGCACCAGCAGAAATAGCAAGCTCAACAAACTCTTCCGGTCCATAAGATTCACTTTGATCGTGAAAATCTATATGGACCAATACAGCTATTTCACCACTATCTGGACGTTCAAAAAACAATCTAGTATTCCTCTGCTTGTCTTATTACAGACAAACTATTCAGCGTCATCTTCCGGCTGATCAGGAGACGGGATGCGAATTGTACGGGAAGGTACAACTGTAGAAATGGCATGTTTGTAAACCATTTGACTAACAGTATTTTTCAATAGAATCACAAACTGATCGAATGATTCGATTTGACCTTGTAACTTAATTCCATTTACAAGAAAGATGGATACTGGCACTCTTTCTTTACGTAGAATATTTAGATAAGGGTCTTGTAATGATTGCCCTTTTGACATTGTAATCTCCTTAAACAAGCAAAAAAATTAAATTAATTATTGATAAAACAATACTGTAGATACTACACCAAATCTTTATTTATTTCCCTATATAATCCTGCTTTCTATGTAATTCAAGGCTTCAGGCACAAGATCTTTCGACAAACTATCAAAAATCATCAAATCCTCCCACCCTCTCAACCAAGTAAGCTGCCTTTTTGCCAATTGGCGAGAGGCGACCACTCCCTTAAAGATAGCATCATCTAGCAAATCAACACCGTCTAAATATTGCCATAGTTGGCGATAACCAACACAGCGCATGGAGGGCATATCAACAGTCAAATCACCACGATGATAAAACCCTTCCACCTCAGCCAAAAAACCTTGATCCATCATGTCGTAAAAACGTTGCTCTATCCGCTCATGAAGCACACTTCGCTCTTTCGGCATCACCGCCATATTAATCATATCAAATGGTAAAGAGACAGCCTCTTGCTGCGCCCAGAACTGAGTCATGGTCTTGCCTGTCAAGCGATACACTTCAATAGCGCGCTGCAAACGCTGCGGGTCATTAGGATGAATGCGAGACGCCGCTTCAGGATCAAAGGTTTGCAACTCTTCATGCAAGGACCCCCAACCTTTCTCAGCCGCCTCAACCTCAATTAACGCCCTAAGCTCCGCATCAGCTTGCGGCATTTCCGCCAAGCCTTTTTGTAGGGCATTGAAGTACATCATAGTCCCACCCACCAAAAGTGGCGTTTTCCCCTTAGCAATAATCTCTTTCGAATGCTCAACTGCATCCAAAACAAAATCAGCAGCGGAGTAAGATTCAAGAGGATCGATAATATCAATTAGCCTATGTGGAGCCCTTGCAAGTAACGCTGCATCTGGCTTGGCCGTACCAATATCCATTCCTTTGTAAACAAGAGCAGAATCGACACTGATAATTTCAAAATTGTGCTGCTCAGCCAACTCAACTGCCAAACCTGTTTTACCTGATGCCGTCGGCCCCATCAAACACACAACATGCGGTTTTGTCATATCAACGTCCTCTCAAAAAGAGTTTATCTAAATCGGACATACTCAAATGCGCCCAAGTCGGTCGTCCATGATTACACTGCCCACTGCGTTCAGTCACCTCCATATCACGAAGAAGGCTATTCATCTCCGCAATCGTAAGCTTACGATTTGCACGAACAGCACCGTGGCACGCCATTGACGCCATCAATTCATTCGCCCGCGACTCCATAAGATCCGATACGCCATTAGCAGACAGATCACTAATAACATCACGCACAAGACCTTCTACGTCACCTCGAATCAGTATAACGGGAACCTCGCGAACCATCGCACTTTCTAACCCAGTTCTTTCTACACGGAAACCGAAGGCCTCAAAAACCTCACCGCTTTCTTCAACAAGATCAGCTTCACTTTGCGAAACCGCAATATTTATCGGCACTAACAAAGGCTGAGACGATATATTTTTCTGATAAAACGCTGTTTTCATTCGCTCATAAACAATTCGCTCATGAGCCGCATGCATGTCCACCAGAATAAGCCCCTGCTCGCTCTCAGAAAGAATATACACTCCGTGCAGCTGAGCTACCGCAAAACCCAACGGCGGCACGGCCTGATAATCACCCTCTTGCCTCACAAACGGACTTTCACTTTGCCCTAAAGCGCCAGGGGGAGAAACCTCTCTTATTTCGCCCGTTTCAGGATCAACTTCCTCAGTCTTAGCAACATATTCTTGCGCATAACCAGAAAGACGACTCATGCCATCAAGCTGCCCACGCACTTCTGAAGTCCCCAATGAATTTGAAGTAGATCGCATCCAATCCATCGAACTAGACACAGGTCGATTAGACAGCAGCAAAGCGGATTGTTCCGTAATATTCGCACCATAAGCAGCAGACTCATTATTAGCGGAATCATTCATACCCGTAGGCGCAGCATCAGATTCAGGCCTCACATCTGCAATCGCCTTATGAATTCGACTAAATAAGAAATCATGCACCAAACGCCCATCTCGGAAGCGCACTTCGTGCTTAGTAGGGTGGACATTCACATCGACTGTCGAAGGGTCCAACTCTAGATACAACACAAAAGTAGGATGGCGACCATTATACAAAACATCACGATAAGCCTGACGAACAGCATGAGCGACTAACTTATCCTTAACAACTCGACCATTAACAAAAAAATACTGCAAATCCGCCTGAGAACGAGAAAAAGTCGGCAAACCAATCCAACCCCATAGACGCAATCCAGCCGCCTCAACATCCAGCGTCAAGGAGTTTTCAATGAACTTTTTACCAAGTAAAGTTGCTAGCCGATGTTCAGCATGAAGCTGATCGGTAACAGGACGAAGATCATAAACCTGCTTGCCGTTATGACTTAGACGAAAGCCAGTTTCATAACGACTCAATGCCAGTCGCTTTACCACTTCTTCCAAGTGAACAAATTCTGTCTTTTCAGTACGAAGGAATTTTCGACGAGCCGGTGTATTAAAAAATAAATCTCGCACCTCAATCGTAGTACCTTGAGGATGCGATGCAGGTCGAATGGCTGTCGCCATATCTTTCCCTTCCGCCTCAACTCGCCAAGCTTCCACTTCATTTTCTGCCTGAGAAGTAAGGTGCATCCTCGAAACAGAGCTAATACTGGCCAGCGCCTCGCCACGAAATCCCAACGTGCGCACAGCTTCCAAATCATCCAGCGTAATAATTTTACTCGTTGCGTGACGACTTAAAGCCAAAGACAAATCGTCTTTCATGATGCCAGTACCATTATCACGAATCTTAATACGCCTTACACCACCCTGCTCCACATCAATATCAAGCTGAGAGGCTCCTGCATCAAGACTATTTTCAAGCAACTCTTTAACAACGGAAGCTGGTCGTTCAACCACCTCTCCCGCGGCAATTTGGTTGGCTAAACGTGGAGATAAAAGATTAATTCTTTGCATGAACGACCTTTGATGTGAAAACAGCCCTTTTGAAAAACAAAAAAGGCCTCAATAAGACTTTACCCTGCAGGGATAACAAGTTTCTGACCAATCCAAATAACATCATTATTCAAATTATTGGCCTGCCGCAAAACAGGTAAAGACACTTGATTACGACGAGCAATTTCGGACAAGGTGTCCCCCTTACTAACCGTATAAACATAATCAGAATTTTTCTTTTGCTTCCAATTGACCAAGGTTCCATCAGGGGCATTTTTAGTAAAATATTCAACTACACCCTTTGAAATAGAATCCGCTAATTTCACACGATAAGTTCTGCTCGACAAATTCTTGGCCTCTGTTTTATTCGAAACAAAACCAGTTTCTATCAATATAGAAGGAATATCTGGCGATTTCAGCACAACAAAACCCGCCTGCTGAACACTGTCTTTATGCAAAACAGCAACCCCTTTCATTTCACCTAAAACACTCTTACCTATATTCAAACTCATTTGAATAGTAGAGTTCATCGACATATCCAATAAAACCTCAGCAAGCAACTGATCTTTATCATCCAGCGAAATCCCCCCCACCAGATCGGCAGAATTTTCTTGTTGAGCCAACCAACGCCCCATTTCAGAACTCTTACCACTCAATGAAAGCGCCCAAACAGAAGCACCTCTAGCACTAGATTTGGTAAACGCATCCGCATGAATAGAAATCATCAAATCTGCATTGGCCTCACGAGCAACCCTCGATCGATCTCGAAGCTGAAGATAGGTGTCCGTTGATCGAGTCAAAACAGCCTTAAAGCCATCAACCGCATTAATTCTACTTGCCAACTCTCGACCAATAGAGAGCACAACATCTTTTTCTCGCACATTGTATTGCCCCAAGGCACCAGGGTCTTTGCCTCCATGCCCAGGGTCAATTGCAATCACAATATCGCGCTTTTCCTTGGATAAGCTCGCCAAGCTTTTTACTATGGTCGCAGGCTTTCTAGCACCATACTCAAGCTCAACCAATATCCTAGGCCCATAAGTACCATTTGCCGCCAACACAGTACTTTTCGCCTTAGCTGCCTGACCTAGATCAAGTACAAAACGAACACCAGTGTCTCGCCTAGCGTAACGTACGCGCATCAACACATCGGAAGACAATGCCGATAAGCCATTAACAACAGACGCATTCAAATCGACGCCACTGATGTCTAAAACAACGCGATCAGGATTTGAAAGAGGAAAAATTCGATGCTCTGCCGCCTCAGAAAGCTCAAACACCAAACGCGTCACCCCTTCTTGCTGGGCAACACGTATATCTCGAACCTCTGCAGCCAAAACACTACAGGTTGACAAAGACAAAATTAAATTGACAAAAATAAATAGATAAGTACGAAATTTAGTATGCATATCAGACAGCTAGCTAGTATATCTGACACACTATAACTGCTGATTAAATGGATCTCAATCTTACTTATAGTAAAGTCTTCTATACATCAAGAAGTTATAGCGCCTCGTAAAACATCTAAAGCCGCTCTACCTTTTTCTGTATAGGCATCTACAGACACATGACGCCCTTGTCGAATCAAGCTCAATGATATAACCAAATCCGCTTCCGGCAAGGCTCCGCGCCCCATTTCAGCCCACTCAATCAAACATAAACTTCCGTCAGTGAAATAATCACGAATCCCCATAAACTCAAGCTCTTCAGCATCCGCCACTCGATACAAATCAAAATGAAAAGCTTCAAAACCCGACAAATCGTAAGGCTCAACAATCGTATACGTTGGGCTCTTTACGGGCCCTTGATATCCCAAACCGCGCAAAACCCCTCTCACAAGAGTTGTCTTACCCATCCCGAGATCACCTTCCAAATACACAACTGCGCCCGACGTCAGCGCCAACGAAAAAGCCTCACCAAAGCTTTCCATTGCTTCTTCGCCATAAACATCTTTTTCTATTTGCATTACCTATCGATCCTTTTCCCACTCAAAATAGAGCAAACACTGACCACACGGTCATTTTATTTCTAACAATTCTAATACAGAAGCCTTTTGAAACAAGCACCAATAACTCATAATAATTTAACTTTTCCATCCATAACAACAACCACACAATAAAGGATTCACATGGACTGGCTTTTCATTTCACTCATTGCCATTGCTGTTTTCATTACAGGCATATCTAAAGGTGGCTTTTCAGGCGCATTTGGCATTATCGCTGTCCCGCTAATATCACTGCAAACTTCACCAACCTTAGCAGCCGCCATAATGCTGCCAATTCTGTGCATCATGGACATATTTACCGTGCAAAAGTTTTGGAAAAAATGGAACACCGAGCAACTCATAAGATGTATTCCAGCGGCCATTATTGGTGTTGTAATCGGCGGCCTCACAGCATCATGGTTTTCGGCAGAATGGCTAAAAATAATGGTAGGGATTATCGCGGTAGGCTTCACTCTAAATTCATGGCCAAAAAAGAGCCGAACAACACCGCTAAAACCACTCAGCACTCTGGCCGGAAAACTCTGGTGCGCACTTGGCGGCTTTACAAGTTTTATTGCTCACGCTGGCGGACCACCAATGAGCGTTTATTTACTTAGAGCAAATCTAGACAAGACACAGTACGTAGCAACGGCAGCGGTTATTTTTACCGCCATCAACTATGTAAAACTCATTCCATATGGAATGCTTGGACAACTTAATAGTTCAAACATACTTCTGTCACTTTGCTTTATACCTGTGGCTTTTATAGGCGTTCAACTCGGCGCATGGCTACACTACAAAATATCTACCGTATTATTTTTTAAAGTCATGTACAGCTTTCTTTTCCTGACAGGAGTAAAGCTAATATGGGACGGGATAACGGGACTTGGCTAACAAAGAAATAGACGACAAAAAAAGAAGAAACAAACCGATTAGCGAGCTTCAAAACAATTTATAAGCTCGCTAATTCGTAAGAAGAGATTAACACAAAATCGCTTAAGCCTTATCATCCAAACCAAACATGGTTTTACGATAATGCTTCAATTCACCTATAGACTCTAAAATATCATCCATAGCCAGATGGGAACCTGATTTAGAAAAACCATCCAACGCCTCTGGCTTCCAACGCTTTGCAAGCTCTTTAACTGTACTAACATCCAAGTAGCGGTAATGAAAAAAGGCTTCCAACTTAGGCATATAACGGTACAAAAAACGACGATCCTGCCCAACACTATTACCGCAAATAGGTGACTTTCCAGCCGGAACGTACTGGGCCAAAAAATTAACCGTTTCCTCTTCTGCTTGCGCCATACTAATAGTCGAAGACAACACTCTAGCCGTCAGCCCAGAATCACCATGGTGCTGAGTGCACCATTCATCCATTGCATCCATCACCGCTTTTTCTTGATGAATAGCAAGGCTCGGCCCCTTAGCCAACACATTCAAATGCTTATCAGTTACTACGGTAGCAATCTCAATAATAGTGTCGGTTTCTGGGTCCAATCCTGTCATTTCAAGATCGATCCACACTAAATTCTCTTCATTTAAGCTCATAATCTTCCAAGTCCTTTATTATCAATGCCAAGCATTATACTCTATGCGCCTTACTTTATGACCAGACGAATCTAATGTCGAAGCGAAAACTTACTAAACAACAAACTTGGCGAATCGAAAGAATTCACAAAGAGCGCGTTGAACGCACTCAAAAACGAGGAGATGTCGCCGAAGAACTCCTTCAGTCATCCGACCTAGGACCTGAAACTGAAGGCATTATTATTTCTCACTTCGGCACACAAGTTGAAGTGGAGGGCACTCAAGAGCCTTTTATTGGCACCTCTACACGCTGCAATTTACGCGCCAATCTAGGCCAACTTGTAACTGGCGACAAGGTTGTCTGGCGCCCAAAACAAAATGAAGGTGGCGTCGTTGTTGCTACCACACCAAGACATACATCACTATCTCGTCCAGACATGCACGGCAGAATCAAACCTGTTGCCGCCAACATAGATCATATAATTGTTGTTATTGCCGCCGAGCCAGTTGCTCACGCCAATTTAATAGATCGCTACTTAGTTGCAGCAGAAACCGTTGGTATTCCACCGGTCATACTACTTAACAAATGCGACTTAATCGATGACAGCAACAAAGCAGATTTAGACAAGCTACTAAAAACCTATGAAGATTTGAATTACAAAATCATCAGGACATCTATCAAGAACCAAGCAGGGATGGAAGCGCTTTATGATTTCTTACAAGACAAAACAAGCGTTTTTGTTGGGCAATCAGGTGTAGGCAAATCATCCCTTATTGGGACACTACTACCCGATATAGACATCAGCGTTGGTGAGCTTTCACAGAAGCGCAAAAAAGGCGTACATACCACCACAACTGCTCGACTATTTCATATGCCGAAAGGCGGCGATCTTATTGATTCCCCAGGGATCCGAGAGTTTGGCTTGTGGCATATTTCGGAAGACGAACTTCTAAACGGTTTTATCGAGTTTCGACCGCATATTGGTTATTGTCGATTCCGCGATTGCGCTCATGAAAAAGAGCCGGGGTGCGCAATCCTAGAAGCCTTAGAAAAAGGTGAAATCACAGAACACCGCTTCCAAAGCTTCTTAAGGATCAAGCACTCAATACGAGAGAATCAAGCGTTCTAAAAAACCGTTTCAGGTGTTAACTTAAAATCAGATTGCTGGCCAGGATTACCAAAATTACTACGATTCTGGTCCAGCAATTTCTTATACGCATCATCCGTTAATAACGTAATACTGATACGCCTATTTTCTGCACTATCCGTATCAAATCGATTGTAAGGAATAGTATCAGACAAACCTATCACCTGAGCAATACGCTTATCCTCAACACCACCTTCTTCTAATATATGCCGCGCCGCATTAGCCCTTAGGGCAGATAAATCCCAATTATCAATTCGACCAGCCCCACCAAATTTAGATGAATCAGTATGGCCGGTGATAACAATTGGATTCGTCACTCTATTGAAGATTGGCGCCATACTAAGCAAAGTATTCTCAATATCAGGCATCATTCGAGCACTTCCACGCTCAAACATCGGCTTATTTGGATCATCTAACAGAGTAATCCGAACACCAAGTGGTGTGATCTCAATGCGCATATTTTTCTGCTGAGAGAGTAAAGTGTTCATTTTACTCATCTCCTCTCGCAGCATGTTATTAATGCTCTTAGACTCTGCAGAATCAGGACCATTCCCCAGAAGCTTATCTCTAGATTGCATATCAGTACTACCCGCTTCAGGTAACTGCAGATCTAATTTTTTCTCTGTACTCTTTGCTGGACTCCCCCCCAAATCTATAGGGTTCGCACTATATCCAGCCGTAGATGCACCCATAGGATCTTGAAAATACCCCTCGATACTTTTCAACTCTTCTGGAGAAGCGACACTCATAATCCACAAAACAAGAAAAAACGCCATCATCGCCAAGGCAAAATCAGCTAATGCTATTTTCCAAGCACCACCGTGATGACCGCCCTTTTTGATTTTCTTAACCCGACGAATTACTAACCCATTAGAACCTAGGGCCATCTAACACTCTCCTCAACTTAGCACGATGCACCCAGTCTAACGATATTGCTTAAGACCATCCGACAGCTCAATAAAACTTGGACGCATTTCCGGAGGAAGTAACTTTCGACCCGTCTCGACAGCTACAGGCGGCGCATAGCCAGACACAATGGAATTCAAGCATGCCTTAATACACAAATAGGCTTTCAATTCATGCATCCCCAAGCTCTCTAAGTGCGAAGCGGCAGGCCCAACAAAACCATAACCAAAAAAGATACCCAAGAATGTCCCCACCAAAGCGGCAGCTACATGAGCACCAATCTCTTCTAGCGGACCACCAATAGATCCCATGGTAATAACAATACCCAACACTGCAGCAACAATACCAAAACCTGGCAAACCTTCAGCTACCCGAGTTAGAGCATGACTTGGAGCAACCAATTCTTCTTGAATTTGCTCAATTTCATTATCCATGATGGCTTCTATTTCATAAGCAGGCAGACCCGTTAATGTGAAGATACGATAGTTATCTGTCAAAAAATCCACCACTTCATGGTCACGAACCACATCAGGGAAACGATTAAATAATTCACTAGTAAAAGGCGACTCAATATCGTCTTCGATGGACAAAAAACCCTCCTGACGGCTTTTCTGAAATAAACAATACATCAACCCTAGCAACTGCAAATAAAATTTCTTATTGTGCCGACTACCAGAAATAACTTGGGGCAACATAGTTAACACTTTTTTCTGCACAATAAATGGGTTCGCCACCATAAAAGCACCTAAAGCAGCACCACAAATAATGACTATTTCAAAAGGCTGCCATAACGCCAACAAATTCCCGTGGGATGCTAAATAGCCAAATACCACACTAACAATAACCACTAGCAAGCCAGCTAATGCAAACATATTCTCTTCCTTAATACCGACAAAGTATGCTCTTACCTCAATATACAGTATGATTAATGAGATCAAAAATATAAGAGCATTTAAAAACTACCTACAACCGAGTCACTAATGTAACCAGCTATGATAGACAAGTCACCTTCTGGCCTAAATGAATGGCTACATTTTCTTAAAAATAAAAAATTTCCTGTTAGAGCAGTTAATTTAGCTCGCCTAAAAACTCAAATTAAAAGAACAGAAGACACTCTTGATGGAATGCAAGCAAATATAGCCTCAGACCCACTGCTAGCTTTCGCTATTCTAAATGAAGCAAATCGCATCATACCGAATAAAAACAATGAAATAAAAACGCCTTTTCATGCTGCTGCCATGGTGGGAATGAACGGCATTGCAAAACTACTTTCACACTTTGCCCCCTACGAGCCCAACACCCAAAAAAAACCTCCACATTTAGTCGCCTTTTTAAGCGAGATACAAACCAGCTATGAAGCAGCTACCATTGCCAGACACTGGTCAATTGAAAAACTAACCAGCCAAGAAGATGATATTTTCTGGATAACGCTATTTCGAGATTCTGCAAGGTGGCTATTGTGGTTCTATGCCTACCCAACCATGGCAGCCCTAAAGCAAAGAATACAGCAAGGCGAAAAAGCCAGCCAAGCCGAGCTAAACATTTTGGGGTGTCGCATAGATGAGCTCACCGTCCATCTATGCAACCATTGGCACACACCAAACAAAGTCATAGAATCATTTTTAACCAAGCACATACCGAACGCAAAGGAGCTACAAGCACTGGCACATCTAGCAAACCATCCAGACGAGCTACCTGGTTTCACCGAAGATAAAAGACTGACCATTTTAGTAAATAATCCACTTATTTTTTCGTACTGCGCAAACAAGGTAGCCCATGAAGCCAGCCTAATGCGATGGGACTCCAAAAACCTGCCATTTTTCTATCGCGTTGTTGCCACGGTAATGCACAAGCGACTGAGCGACATCATCAAAACAGCACACTTCGCAAGCACTGAAGCTGCAACTTTATTTAACAACGGCGGAAAAATCCCACTTGCGCAACAATTACTTGATCCTGATTTATATTTAGGAAAAACAAGATCAAAACCTAAAACATCTTTATCCCCTATTGCAGCACTCAAAAAAGCACTCAAGCAAAATAAAGAATACGACACAAAACAAAAAACAGGACTTGCTCTAAAAGCCATCAAGCAAGCTATACCAAATGCACAACACAGCATTATTTTTAAACACTCAAATAACAAAACCGCCCCCATGTACCAATTTGGCTACAATATAGATGTCATCAAAGCCATCCAATGGAGCGCACCATCAAGCGTGTTTAAAAAATTGTCCGACAAGCGCTCTGCCATTCACATATTTGGTCAAAAACTTGATAATTTACTAAAAGATTTACCACACACATCTGATCAAATAATTGACGCAAATAGCCACCTTATTCTGGCATCAACACAAACCTCAAAAGATGAAACAGCGATATTCTGGTTAGAAACCCGCACCGAATTCAACGAAATAGATTATAAAAACCTAAAACAGATCGTGTCTTTAATCAGCCACAACATACTATAAATTCACAAATATCAGGATAAATAACGTGACTAAAGATCAACTTTTTGCATTTGCTCAACACATCACCCCGCAAAAAACACTGTCTCGCGCTATTGGAAAAATAGCCGAATGCGAAAACAACTGGGTTAAAAACACATTTATTGGCCAATTTGTAAAAAAATACCAAGTAGATATGTCTGAGGCGATCAATAATGACCCACTATCTTACCGTAACTTTAACGATTTTTTTACCCGAGCCATTCGCCCAGAGCTACGCCCAATCTGCGATGAAGATAACGGCATCGCCTGTCCTGCTGACGGCGCAATCAGCCAACTTGGCAAAATAGAGCACGGCACAATCCTACAAGCAAAAGGACACCACTATAGCCTAACAAGCCTTTTGGGTGGCGACGCCTCTCTATCAAATCAATTTCTTGGCGGCTCTTTTGCGACCGTTTACCTATCTCCAAAAGATTACCATCGAGTCCACATGCCACTGACTGGCAAACTGACAAAAATGATTCACATCCCAGGCAGGCTATTCTCAGTCAACAAAGTGACAGCAGAGCAAATACCTAGCGTCTTCGCACGCAATGAACGTACAGTATGCCTATTTGACACAGAAGCAGGCCCAATGGCCGTTATATTAGTGGGGGCTATGATAGTTGCCAGCATAGAAACAGTATGGGCTGGACAAGTAACGCCATTCAATAAGAACGTCGTTACTTGGGACTACAAAGAACTAAATAACATTGAAATCAAAAAAGGCGAAGAAATGGGACGATTCAAACTAGGATCAACAGCTATCGTTTTATTTGGAAAAAATGCCGTTAATTGGGAGGAATCTCTGCAAGCAGAAACCCCAACAAAAATGGGCATGCATTTTGGCAAAATTGCCGATAAATAACTATCACAAAAGAAAACACATAAAAAAGCCTGCTCGAAGCAGGCTTTTTTATGTGTAAAATAAACTCACCACCTAAGGCAGATCGTCTTCCAATTCCGCCTTTGGCGCGGGGATTAAATCCTCTCGCTTAACATCCATCGCTAGTAGCAAATTTGCTGCCACGAAGATAGAAGAATAAGTACCAATCACAATCCCTACCAACAACGCCATAGAGAAATTGTGAATAGCTTCGCCGCCCATAACAAACAAAACAACCAACACAAACAACGTTGTTAATGATGTTATCAAAGTACGATCAAGCGTCTGATTGATAGAATCATTCACCAAATCATAGGGCTTCGTATCGCGCATAATACGGAAATTCTCACGAATTCGGTCACACACCACTATCGTATCGTTCAGAGAGTAACCGACCACAGCAAGCAACGCTGCCAGTACTGTAAGATCAAACTCTACCTCGAAGATAGAAAAGAACCCTAACGTGATAATTACGTCGTGAATCAAAGCCGCAACGGATGCCACAGAGAACTTAAACTGGAAACGCACAGCTACGTAAATCATCACAATGGCCAAGGCAAGCAACATACCCAGACCACCCTGCTCACGTAATTCCTCACCTACTTGCGCACCCACAAACTCAGAGCGCTGTAGAGATACATCAGTCGTCCCATTATTTTGAAGTGTAGATAACACTTCATCACCAAGGGTCGCTGTGTAGGAATTTGCCATACGAACCACAACATCAGTTGGCGAACCAAAGTTCTGCACAACGACATCAGAGTACCCATTCTCACCTAGCAGCGCACGTACATCATCTAACTGTGGTGCCTCTTTATAAGACACCTCAATCAATGTACCACCAGTAAAATCCAACCCAAACTGTAGTCCCTTTGTTGCCAAAGAGCCAAGAGAGATGAGTATCAGCGTAAGCGAAAAGACAGCTACGATCTTACGCATTGCCATAAACGGAATATTTGTCACTTTCATGGCGTTCTCCTAAATGTACAGTTTCTTGTTTTTACGACCACCATACACAAGATTAACCTGTGCACGAGTTACAACGATTGCCGTAAACATAGAAGTAAGAATACCCAGCGACAATGTCACTGCGAAACCTTTAACAGGCCCAGTTCCTACCGCGAACAAAATCACAGCAACCAACAAAGTGGTGATATTGGCATCAAAAATAGTCGTAAATGCGCGGTTAAAACCAGAGTGAATCGCTTGCTGATTCGGCACTCCACTTGCTAATTCCTCTTTTATCCTCGAGAAAATCAACACGTTTGCATCCACAGCCATCCCCATCGTCAATACAATACCAGCTATACCTGGCAAGGTAAGCGTAGCGGAAAGCAAAGACATACACGCCATCAGCAACACAATATTTAATGCTAACGAGATATTGGCAAAAAGACCAAACACCTTGTAATAAAGCAGCATAAACACCATAACAACCAACAAACCAATTTGGGCAGAATCAACACCTAATTTAATGTTCTCTGCACCCAAACTAGGCCCAATGGTACGCTCTTCAACAAAGTAAATTGGCGCAGCTAAAGCACCGGCACGCAACAACAAAGCCAACTCAGAAGACTCACGAGGACTATCTAGCCCAGTAATACGAAATGAATTACCCAGCGTCGTTTGAATCGTCGCTAAAGAAATGATGCTTTTTTCGCTGTAACTTCTACGCACTTCTTCCATTTTGCCATCTTTTTCGACAAAACGACTGCGAGACTTATGCTCAATAAAGACAACCCCCATGTTACGACCTACAGCAGAACGAGTGACTTTACTCATCTGCTTACCGCCTTTAGCATCCAAACTAATGTTTACCTGTGGGCGACCATTTTCATCAAAAGAGGAACTTGCATCAGAAACACTATCACCAGTAATAATAAGATCACGCTCTAAACGAGCAGTACGACCACTACCATCACGGAAAGTTAAAGTTTCAACATCACTACCATTGCTATCCAAACCTGCTTCCAAATGGAACTCAAGGTTGGCCGTTGCACCGATAATACGTTTCGCTGCAGCTGTATCCTGAACGCCAGGTAACTCAACAACAATACGATTACTACCTTGACGCTGCACTAAAGGCTCAGCTACACCCAGTTCGTTTACACGATTTCGTAATGTCGTTAAGTTTTGCTTTAGCGCATAAGATTCGATTTCTTTCTTAGCCGCTTCAGTAAAACTCACATCTAGGTAAAAATCACTGCCATCTTGACGAGTCGCATAACGGTATTCAGAAAAGTCTTTCTTTAACAAGGTTTCAGCTGAAGCCAAATCAGGCTGCTGTAAAAAGCGAATCGAAAGCACACCATCTTCAATGTCAACACTGCGATAACGCACTCGATCTTTTCGCAAGACTGCTTTCATTTCACTTGAGCTAACTTCAAGCTTTTGCTTTAACGCTGCAGGCGTATCAACTTCCAGTAAGAAGTGAACACCTCCACGCAAATCAAGACCAAGCTTAGCAGGCCCAGCACCTAAAGAAGACAGCCATTCAGGCGTCGTAGGAACAAGGTTAAGCGCTGTTACATAGTCATCACCCAATGCTGCCGCTACAACCGGCTTAGCAGCAAGTTGGTCCTCACCGCTATTAAAGCGTAAGGTACCGCCAGCAGAGGTAAGCTCTGCTTCTTTTAAATCTATATTCGCTTTTGAAAGCGCACTTTTCGCTTTTTGCAGAGCCTGCTCATCAACAACAGCAGTCGCTTTTTGGGTAGATAGTTGTAGCGCTGGATCATCCGGATAAAGGTTTGGGAAGGCATACAGTAGCCCCAAAGCCAAAACAAGAAGAATTAGCAAATACTTCCACAAGGGATACTTGTTAAGCATGAAAATTCCTTTACACCTAAAAAATTAAATGGATCGATAAAGAAGAAAAGCGCCTAGGAAGGCGCTTTTCAAAGAAGGTTAAATTGACTTTAACGTTCCCTTAGGCAAAACAGCAGCAACTGAAGACTTTTGAAACTTCATTTCGATGCCTTCAGATACTTCAAGTACTACATAGTTATCGTCTACTTTAGACACTTTACCTAGTACACCACCGCCAGTTACTACCTCAGTACCTTTCGCTAGAGATGCAATCAAGTTTTTATGCTCTTTTGCACGTTTCGCTTGTGGGCGCCACATAAGGAAGTAAAAAATGACAACGAAGCCTGCAAGAAGCACTAGGTTAAAAATACCTGTATCTGCTGCTGCGCCGCCTTCAGCGTAAGCTGGTGAGATCAATGCGATCATGGTGTTAACTCTCCAATGGTTTATGAAACTGTTGCGAACCCTTTTGTAAAGGAATTTGCATAATTTTGTTTATTATTCACTCAAAGCTGGCGTTTCTAGGCCTCGCTTTGCATAAAACTCATCAACAAAGGCGTCAAATCTACCTTCATCGAGCGCCTGACGCAATCCCGCCATGAGTGTTTGGTAATATCGTAGGTTATGAATTGTATTTAATTGCGCCCCTACCATTTCTTGACACTTATCCAAATGATGTAAATAAGACCGAGAAAAGTTTTTACAAGTGTAACAATCACATTCTTTATCTAATGGGCCAACATCGTGACGATATTGAGCATTACGAATACGAACTACACCATCTGAAGTAAACAGATGACCATTGCGCGCATTACGCGTTGGCATAACGCAATCGAACATATCAACACCACGACGAACACCTTCAACCAAATCCTCTGGTTTGCCGACGCCCATCAAATAGCGAGGTTTATCTTCAGGCATTTTTGGCGTGGTGTGATCTAACACCTTCATCATTTCGTCTTTAGGCTCACCAACTGACAATCCGCCAATCGCATAACCATCAAAACCAATATCCACCAGCCCCTCTAGAGACTCATCTCGAAGGTTTTCATACATACTGCCTTGGATAATGCCAAATAACGCAGATGGACTGTCACCGTGCTCATCCTTCGAGCGTTGCGCCCAACGCAAACTCATACGCATGGACTTAGCGGCCACTTCTGGCGTCGCTGGATAAGGCGTACATTCGTCGAAAATCATCACAATATCAGAGCCAAGATCGCGTTGAACTTGCATGGAGATTTCAGGACTTAAAAACACCTTCGAACCATTAATTGGCGAACGAAAGCTAACGCCTTCTTCGGTAATTTTGCGCATTTCGCCAAGCGAAAACACTTGAAAACCGCCAGAGTCTGTTAAGATTGGCTTTTTCCATTGAGTGAAATCATGCAAATCACCATGTGCTTTCACAACATCTGTTCCCGGACGCAACCAAAGATGGAAAGTGTTTCCCAAAATGATATCAGCACCAATTTCTTCAATATCTTTGGTCAACATACCCTTCACCGTACCGTAAGTACCAACAGGCATAAAAGCTGGCGTTTCAACTTTTCCACGCGGAAACGTCAAGGTAGCACGACGCGCCTTTCCTGACGTAGTGTGAAGTTCAAAATCCATAAAACATTCTGGACGCTTATCAGACATACGTCTTATTCCTCACCTTGCGGGCCTTTAGCCTGCGCATTTCGTGTAATAAACATGGCATCACCATAACTAAAAAATCGATATTTCTGCTCAACTGCTTTTTTATAAGCGGCCATCACATGGTCATAACCCGCAAAAGCGCTAATTAGCATAATCAGTGTTGACTCTGGCAAATGAAAATTCGTCACCAAAGCATCCACTGTTTTAAATTCGTAACCTGGGTAAATAAAAATACTGGTGTCGTCCTGCATCGGCGCTATTTCCCCACTCTGGCTTGCCGACTCAAGACTACGAACACTGGTCGTACCAACAGCGATAACTCGTCCGCCACGGGCCTTAGCAGCTTTAACTTGCTCAACTACGCTGGGTTCAACTTCTACGTATTCGGCGTGCATAATGTGGTCTTTTACATTTTCGACCTTCATTGGCTGAAATGTTCCAGCACCAACATGTAGGGTAACAAATGCTATCTCAACGCCTTTTGCCTGTAGCTTTTCAAGTAAAACTTCATCAAAATGCAAACCAGCAGTCGGTGCCGCAACAGCACCGGGCTTTTGATTATAAACCGTCTGATAACGTTCTTGATCACTGTCTTCATCAGGACGCTCAATATAAGGCGGCAACGGCATATGACCAGCACGCGTCAAGACATCCAACACAGGCTCATTAAAAACAAGGTGGAACAACGCACCTGAACGACCAACCATAGTCGCTTCAATCTGCTCACCTTTATCTTGCCCCAAAATCAGCTTGCTGTTTTCTTTTGGCGACTTACTTGCACGAACATGAGCCAGCGCTTCATTCGTATTAATAACTCGCTCAACCAGTACCTCAACTTTCCCGCCAGATTCCTTTTGACCAAATACCCGCGCAGGAATAACTCGAGTGTTGTTAAACACCATCAAGTCACCGGGTTGAACCAAATCCAACACATCTGGAAATTGACGATGAACCACGTCACCGCTAGGACCATCAAGATGCAACAACCGACTGGCTGTTCTATCAGGCATAGGGTAATTAGCGATCAGTGAATCAGGTAAATCAAAGTGATAATCGGAAACGAGCATGAAAAGAAAGCTACCTAGAAAAAACGACCCAGCATTCTAGCGAAAATCCTCTCAAAAAGGTACTTCCAAGCCACTACTTGTTAAAAAGATAAAAAATAATACGTATAGCCGTTGACTTATCTTATAAATACTCTAGAATACGCCTCACCTTTTTCAAGGCCAGTGTGGTGGAATTGGTAGACACGACGGATTCAAAATCCGTTGCCTTCGGGTGTGGCGGTTCGAGTCCGCCTACTGGTACCAACATAAAAAGCCCTGATCATTGATCAGGGCTTTTTTTTCGTTCCTTGAATGCTATTCTGGGACAACAGCGTCATTTTAGGAACAAAACATGAATCGCCGCAAAAAAATCAAAGACATTTATGATAAGCGTATGAAGCAAGCTAACTTAAAGGTTAACCCTAAAAAGGCTAAGCCTAAGTACATTTCTAAAGCTGAGCGCGCAAAAATGGAAGCAGAAGCTGCTGCAAATCCAAGCACGGATGTTGACGCAGAAGCCTCTGAAACAAGCGAAACAAAAGACGCTTAAAATCTCGCTCTAAAATGCCAGTCACCTTCTTTCATATCATTTTTGATTGACTGGCAAATATCCTCATCTATCAGATCACTGTCTACGTCATACAATCCACATTGAGCAACTGCACGCTTTTTATTGATATTCAAACCTAAGTACTCATAGACAACTCGAGCGCAACATGGTGCTCTTTCACCACTTCCTGATACACCTAAACGCAATCCAGTTAATCGCTCGACACGATTTTGAAAAGAAGGATAAAGAATCGTCTGCGTCATCTCAACATGAGTCTGACGTTCATAATCAATTAAAAATAATCGATCCGATAAGAGCTGCACCACACCATTATAAATACCATGAAAAGATTTTTTTAAATTACGAGGATTCAGACGCTCAGTACGCTGATAGTAAGTTTTGTCACCTTGAGACTCTATATGAACCAAGGTGCGTAAAATTTTTCCTGGGCACGCCATGGAAAGATAATATTCAAAGTAATAACCAGAGTACTTAGCTAAACCATGCTGTCCAGATTGATTCAGCTGATTAAATTGCTGCTGCTCAGGCGTAAGACTTTTTACGTCCTCACTCTGACGAATAGGTCGTGCTTGAACCAATTTAACAAATTGGTCGTGTGGCAACGCCATCTCACTAGGCTCAACACCAAAAAACTCTCCTATACGACGCCGCGTACTACTACTCGGCACCGTCGTCCCATTTAGGTAACGATTAAATTGAGCACGATTGATATTTAGTCGACGACATACATCCGCCACCGATTTGTAGTAACTGCATAACAACTGCAGATTATCAGCAAAATGCTGCACCATGATTATTCCCACTCAATCGATACCAAAATCTACTCACCCAACAACTCAGCAGTGTAATAAATAATCTCACCAAAAACACGCTAAATATGATGCTAGTTGACGCTATAGAAGCATCAAATAGCACCAAATAGCGCCTTTTTACGAACTGCCTTTCCTACTAATTTTTCGTTCCAATGAGCTTCTTAGCACTACCAAATAAAACTAAATAATAAATCTAAAAAAGTAGGAGTTCCCCCATGCTATCTCTTCTCACCGACTTGCTTTGGAGCAAGGTTCTTATCGCCGTATTAATCGGCATTGGTATCTGGTTTACCATTGCAACCCGTTTTGTACAATTTCGCTATTTCGGCAATATGTTCGGTATTCTTACCGCAAAACATCATGAAGCTGATGGCAAACATTTAAGCTCATTCCAAGCTTTAATTTTATCTGTAGCGGGCCGTGTCGGCGGCGGTAATATTGCTGGTGTTGCGGTTGCGATTACGATTGGCGGCCCAGGTGCAATTTTCTGGATGTGGGTTGTTGGCCTAATGGGCATGGCAACCAGCTTTGTCGAATGTATGCTAGCACAAACCTATAAAGCTTCAGAAAAAGACGGTACTTTCCGTGGCGGCCCAGCATTTTATATTGAACGCGGTCTAGGTAAAAATTGGAAATGGTTATCCGTACTGTATTCAATCTTACTATTAGCCACTTTCGGTATCGCCTTCACGACCTTGCAATCTTATTCTGTCGCTACCTCATTAGAAGACGCATTTGGCATCCAGCCTTACTACAGCGGCATCGGCATGGCACTAATTGTTGGCCTGATTATTTTTGGCGGCGTTAAACGTATTGCGCAAGTAGCTGAAATACTAGTCCCTATTATGGCTGGCGGCTATTTGTTAATTGCTCTTATCGTTCTTGCGATGAACCTAAGCGCGGTTCCAGATACTTTGATTATGATAGTTAAAAGCGCGTTCGGCTTAGAGCCAGCATTTGGCGGTGGTATTGGTGCCGCTATATTAATGGGTGTAAAACGCGGCCTATTCTCTAACGAAGCGGGTCTTGGTAGCGCACCAAACGTTGCAGCGGTTGCTTATATTCCACACCCAGCGAACCAAGGTATCGTTCAAGCCTTCTCTGTATTTATCGACACAATCGTATTATGTACTTGTACTGCACTGATTATCCTTCTTGGTAGCGCTTATGATCCAAGCAGCACTGAAACTGTTCAAGGCGTAGCTCTAACTCAAGCATCATTGGCAACTCACATGGGCGATTATGGCCGTATGTTCGTCAGTATTGCTCTGCTGCTATTTGGTTTTAGTACCATCTTGTACAACTACTACTTAGGCGAAAACAGCGTTAGCTACCTAACTAAATCAGACAATCATGGCTTCTACATGAATGCCTTCCGCGTCATCATCATTTGCCTTTGCTGCACGGGTGCTATCCTTGATCTAGGAACAGTGTTCGCCTTTGCAGATTTGAGCATGGGTCTATTGGCGCTCGTTAACTTATTTGCTCTAGCTCTGTTGTTTAAAGTTGCTAAACGCGTTATGAAAGACTTTGATGATCAGCGCAAAAAAGGTAATAAAGTGCCAACGTTTGAAGCAAACCGTTTCGCCGATTTGGATCTAGACCAAGAGTCTTGGCCAAATAACGAAAATAACCACCAATAAACCAACTTAAATTACGCCTCATCGTGATCCGGTGAGGCGTCAGGAAGAACATCATGAATACTCGCTCTGAATACGATTTACTTGGCAATATGGACGTTCCCGCTGACGCGTTGTATGGTATACAGACATTGCGTGCAGCTCAAAACTTCTCGATTACTGGCGTTCCTATTTCTCACTTTCCTGAATTGATTAAAGCCTTGGCAATGGTAAAAGCGGCTGCAGCTCGAACCAACCAAGATATGAAACTACTAACAACTGAAAAAGCCGATGCCATTGTCTATGCCTGCCAAGATTTGATCCAAGGTCAATATCACGATCAATTCATTGTTGATGTAATTCAAGGTGGTGCAGGCACTTCAACCAACATGAACGCCAACGAAGTTATTGCCAACATCGCACTAATGAAATTAGGGCATGAGAAAGGCGAATACAAGTTCCTACACCCAAACGATGACGTAAACCGCTCACAATCCACCAACGACGCTTACCCAACGGCAGCATGCTTGGGCATTCAGTTTGCAGCCGACAACTTTGTACCAAGCCTTGCATCACTAAAAGAAGCATTAGAAGCCAAAGCTCGTGAATTCGCGCACATCGTAAAAATGGGACGTACGCAGCTTCAAGACGCAGTACCAATGACATTAGGCCAAGAGTTTGATGCCTTTGCTGTTACCCTTGGTGAAGATATCGACCGCATCAGTGAAGCCTGCGCACTACTTTGCGAAGTAAACCTTGGCGGTACTGCAATCGGTACTGGCATCAATACACCTGAAGGTTATGCCAAACTAGTAGTAGAAAAACTAGCAACTATTTCAACAAAACCACTCGTACCTGCCAGCAACTTAGTCGAAGCAACATCAGACATGGGTGCGTTTGTATTTTTCTCCGGCATTTTGAAGCGTCTTGCTATTAAACTAAGCAAGATGAGCAACGACTTGCGCTTGCTATCTAGTGGACCTCGTACAGGTTTAGGCGAAATAAACCTACCACCAATGCAGCCAGGCTCATCCATTATGCCAGGTAAGGTAAACCCTGTTATTCCTGAAGCGATGAACCAAACTGCGTATCAAGTCATCGCGTCTGATCTTGCTGTAACTCTAGCGGCTGAAGCGGGTCAATTACAGTTGAACGCCATGGAACCTATGATCATTTATAACGTACTAAATTCGTTAAAAATGCTTAAAGAAGCCTGCCAAATGCTGGAAACTCGCTGCATACGCGGCATCACTGCCAATGAAGCCGTGTGCGCTGGTCACGTTGAAAACAGTATCGGTATCATTACTGCGCTGGTTCCGCATATTGGTTACGCTAATGCATCTCGAATTGCTAACACCGCACTGCACACTGGCAACACAGTAAAAGCCTTGGTAATTGAAGAAAACCTGCTAACGGAAGAGCAGGTGAATATTTTGCTAAGCCCACAATCCATGCTTTCCCCTAGCAAGGTTGTAATATGAGCGCAAAAGTACTCATCTTGTATACAGGTGGTACCATAGGCATGATTCAAACAGAGCAGGGCTTAGCCCCTGCTTCTGGTTTGCAAGAGCGTATAGAAATGGCGTTAGGGATGAGCATAAACACTCTTCCCTCTTTTGAAGTGCTGGAAATTTCACCTTTAATTGACAGCGCCAATATAACGCCAAAGCACTGGACCAAACTAGTGTCTATTCTTGCAACTCATTGGCAAGACTATGATGGCTTTGTGATTCTTCATGGTACGGACACCATGGCGTACACTGCCTCAGCCTTGTCTTTCATGCTAGGCGCCTGCACTAAAAACATCATTCTAACAGGCTCTCAAATTCCGTTAGGGATGAACCGAAGTGATGCCACTTCAAATTTACAAGCTGCCCTATCATTGGCAATTTCTCATAGGATAGCAGACGTAAGCTTGGTTTTTGATGGCAAACTAATGCGCGGCAATCGCATCCAAAAAATTAGCAGCGGTCGATTTGAAGCCTTCCATACCCCAAATGACGATTTGTTAGGTGAATTAGCGATTGGCATGCAGCTTTATCCAAATCGCATGATTAAAAGTAATGACGAGAGCGTAACAACATTACTTGAAAACAATATTGTCAGCTTTAAAACTGGTGCGGTTGGAGTGGTTACACTGCACCCTAGTCAACCGGTTGCCATTTATTTAAGCCTCTTGGACGACGATAACTGCAAGGCAATTGTTCTGCTAACTTATGGTGCAGGTAATGTACCAGATCAAAACCCAGCGTTTTTATCATTCTTAACAGAAGCTATGCTACGCAAGAAAAACATTGTAAATCTGACTCAATGCCTACACGGCGGAGTGTCCCAGGGCGCGTATGCAGCGGGATCTATCTTATCCTCTATGAACGTTTTGAGTGGTAGAGACATGACCCTAGAAGCAGCCTTCTGCAAGCTCCATTGGCTCATTGCTACAGGCGAAAGCTATTACGGCATACTAGAAAAATGGAACACTAATTATTGTGGCGAGTTTACTCTCCAATAACGATGACTAGAGGAAACAAATAGGCAGACACAATAACCGGACAGAGTTTGTTTTTGAATTCAGTCCGGTTATGTTTATTTGCAGATTAAAACGTTAAGCAGGCTCACTCCACACCGCCCATTCGTTACCACACGGATCTAGAAAGTGAAAACGACGACCACCAGGGAAGTCAAAAATTACTTGTTCAATCGTTCCACCCGCCGCTTGTACTTTTTCAAATACGACTTCAAGTTCATTACTATACAGAATAATCAACGCCGCGCCATTTTGTGGTCTTGAACAAAAATTCGCTTGAAAAAAGCCTCCATCTAATCCTGCATTTTCAAACGCTGAATATTCTGGGCCGTAATCTCTAAACCCCCAACCAAACACTTGACTAAAAAAGGCTTTATTTAACGCCAAATCACGCGCTGGTAATTCAACATAATTGATCTTATTGGATTCCATGTATCCCTCACTTAATCGTCGATGTCACTACTAAGATAACGCTGATCACAATCATTGCGCCACCAATCCATTGCTGCGTCGTCATTTTTTCAGAAAAACGAACTTTTGAATAATACAAGGTTCCGATTATTTCAATCTGCCCTAACGTTTTCACCAAAGCTGGATTAACCAAAGCAAAACCAGTAAACCAACCAATTGACCCTAGAGAACTTAAGACACCTACCTTACAACTTAACGCAAATTCATGCCTAAACGGAGCTAAAATATCTTTGCTTTTATAAATCTGAATGCCACACAAAATAATAGATTGCAAAGCTAAAACATACCAAAGCGTGACGCCTGCACTAGTAATGAGAGAACCAGATAAAGAATGACTGGCGATAGACGATGTTACCGAGGTAATAGCAAAACACAAACCACTAGCAAGCCCAAGTAAAAGAGATACGTCCTTGTGCGCTTGTCTAATATTGTTCCACTTAACACTCATTACAATAGCTCCTAGCACACCAAAAGCAATGCCAAACCACGCACCCATTGTCAAAGTATAATGCAGCAGAGGCAAACCAATTAACGCAGCCAAAACCGCTTCTGTTTTAGACAACAAGGTTCCCAATGCGAAACTACCAGCCTGAAAGGCTCGCAACATAAAATACGTCGCCATAATCTGAGTAATGGCACAAATGCTTGCCGCGACGACAAAAACTAGATTTTTTTCGACAGATACCCAACCAAATAGCTGCCAACAAATAACAAGATACACACTAACTAATGGCAAGCCATATAAAGAACGCGACATAGTGGCATGTAAAAACCCAGTTTCACGAGCCAGAGTATTTTGATACGCCGTTCGAACCGACTGACAACCTGCTGCAAACAGAGTAATAAAGATCCACATGCCAACGCCTTATCTCACAAATTTGAAAGCGTTAGCATGAGGTTAAGACATGTATTTGTAAAAGGAATAAAACTTATATTTTGGATTCCATATAGGAATAATTAGGAAACAATTCGACAGGCCTCAGCGAATTGTTTGGTCAAATCAAAAGCGGATATTTCTTGGCAACCTGACACATTCTGCCCACTCCACAAAGAAGAAAAATCATCCAAATTCTGCTTCTCTGCCAAATTTTTCAATTGCGCCATTTCCATTGATGCATAAGGAAAATCTGGCACACTGGAATTCATATAGCCAAGATCTTTCATAATACGATTAGCAATACCTCGTGCAGGTCGCCCAGTAAAAACATTGGTTAAAGCCGTATGATGGGCTCTTTGACTTTTTAACGCAGCACGATGAAGTTGAGATGTTTTAGCTTCGTGACACAACAAATAAGAAGTCCCTATTTGTACTACTGACGCACCCAGAGACAAAGCGCAGTCAATACTGCGAGTATCACAAATACCACCTGCTGCAATCACAGGGACACTTACTCGATCGACAATTTGAGGCAATAGTGAAAACAAACCAATTTGAGTAGAAACATCTTTCGACAGAAACATCCCTCGATGCCCTCCCGCCTCAAGACCTTGCGCAATGATGCCATCCACGCCATTTTCTTCTAACCAAACCGCCTCTTCAAGTGTTGTCGCAGAAGACAGTACCTTAGTTCCCCAACTTTTAACCCGTGCAAGCAACTTAGCGTCAGGCAAACCAAAGTGAAAACTAATAACGGGGGGAGCAAAGTCTTCTATCACATCGGCAATATCATGACTGAAAGGCATTCGGGTTGCGGCTTTTATGGTCGCATCATATTGACCTGAAAGCTCATCAAAATACGGTTTCAACAACACTCGCCATTGTTGATGCTTTATTTCATTGTATTCTGAAGTGTCATGACAGAAAAAATTCAGATTATACGGTTTATTCGTCGAGGCTTTAATTAAGGAAACCTGATGAGCAATATCATCCACGCTTAGCATAGCGCATGGCAAAGAACCTAAACCACCCGCTTCCGACACCGCAATAGCCAAAGCGCTGTCTTGAACACCTGCCATAGGTGCCTGAATAATCGGATAGTCCATCCCCAACCAATCACATAAAAGAAATTGTTTCATCTGGCCTCCTTATACTTAAAACTAAAAGCTTAAAACTTAGCAACAATATCCGACAAGGCTTGCTTAATGGCAGCGTCAACAACCTCACCGTCTTTCATTACATTATAGAAGTTAGGCACACTCAGGCTACCAACAATATTGCCTTTGAAAAACGGCATGCTGTTAACAGTTTGTGCAAGCACACTACTTGCACCACCAGGTCCTGGAGATGTTGAAAGCACAGCAATTGGCTTATCTTGATAAACGGCTTTTTCAATACGAGATGCCCAATCAAAGATATTTTTATAAGCAGCAGAATAAGAACCATTGTGCTCAGCAAAAGATGCAACGATTACATCTGTTTGAGCAATAGCATCTACAAATGCTTGTGCTTGAGCTGGAACACCTGATTCTTTCTCAAAGTCTTCACTGAAAAGCGGCATTTCGAAATCATTAAGATCAAGAAGTGTCACTTCCGCGCCTTCTACAAGGTTTGCTGTATAACCGGCCAAAGCCTTGTTAATAGACTGGCGGCTTGAACTAGCACCAAATGCAAGTATTTTCATTTTCGGTCCTTTTATTTCGTTAAGATTAAAAATTTCTTCAAGAGAAATAGTTTCATATTTTTTTGATGTTCAGCTGCTTAGAATGCCACCATGAACTTAATTTTCAAACATACTTTTGTACGCTTTGCTATCGTCGGTGGTGCTGGCTTTCTAGTCGACCTTGCCAGTATGCTGCTGCTTTCCATTTGGTTGCCGCATCTTGTTGCTCGTGGTTTCGCATTTTGGGTCGCAGCCAGCTCGAACTGGTGGTGGAATCGCACTATTACTTTTACTGACCCCAAACAAGAAAAAACAAGCAACAGCAAAAAGGCTGCTGCTCTGCAATGGATGCAATTTCTCGGCAGCTCTGTTATTGCCTTTGTGCCTAATTGGGGTTGCTATCTAATATTAATGTCTCAACCACCAGCAACATCCAATTCTACACTGACTCTTTTATGGCCTTATTTAGCCATGATACCCGGCATATTAATTGGCATGATGCTCAATTATGTTTTCTCACGCTATTGGGTGTTTTCTCCCGCTAAGCTTTAATCAGCCGTGCTTGTCAATTCAATCAAGCCTTGGCTTGCTCAGCGCTATATTCAGCAAATCGCCCTTTCGATTTATCATGCACTTGATCATGGCGCGGCCAAGGCCAACCACCAAATTGTGTACGTTGATAATCTTGAAACGCTTGCTGTAGCTCTGCACGTGTATTCATAACAAAAGGACCATGTTGCTCAACATGCTCACCGATTGGGCGGCCTTGCAACAACAAGAATCTGGCTTTTTTGCCCTGATTACGCAATACCAAAGCGGAATCACTTTTCAAGACAAAAGCTTCATTAATAGACGCATTTGCACCATCTAACGTGACCTTCTCACCTTCAAAAAAGTACAAAGTACGGCTCAAATTAGCTACCGCTGCAGGCAAGTTCCATTCACCGTTTTCTGGCAAATCAATCAACCAAATAGCAACATCGTTTTTACTATCCGCCGCCCATGAATTAGGCGGACAAGGTGAAGGATCAACATTTTGAAACGTGCCAGCAACCACCTTAACTTGAGTTTCCAGACCTTCACTGTCGGCAACCTTTACCACTGGCGTATCTTCATTCCAAAGCATGGTGAAATGCGGTGGCACCATTTTATTCTTGCTTGGCAAATTTAACCAAATTTGAAAAAGTTCTAATGGATTAACATCTTCTTCATTCAACAAAGGGAACATTTCGGAATGCTGAACGCCTTCACCTGCCGTCATCCACTGAGTATCACCCTCCCCATAACGGCCAGCCGCACCAATAGAATCGGCATGATCAACAAAGCCTTTGTTCACAATGGTTACCGTTTCAAACCCGCGATGCGGATGAGCAGGAAACCCAGGAATACTTTTACCGTGATACATACGCCAACCATCAATACCGCCAAAGTCTTGCCCCAATGGACGATTATTTAGCGGTGCATCAGGCCCCATAGATGCGTTTGCTTTTGGGTAAGTATCATTATGGAAAGCACAAAATAAAAAAGGATCAAATGTAGGCCAGAACATTTGCAGAGGAATTCGTTTTAAAATTGACGAGCTCATTATGTTTCTCCATCAAGAAATAGTGTAACTGATGCACACATCATAACATCTATAAACTTGATTGTTTTATGCTTATATTGGTTCCAATCTATCTATTTTTTAAATGCATAGATCATTGAGAACATTGTGTATCACTTGGAAAAACGACTGTAGCAGTGCACCCTAGCGCACCATTATCAGCTGAACAGTTATCCGCCAAAGAGAACGAACAATGATACTTGGCGCAAATATCGCGCACTATCATCAACCCCAAACCATAACTTTCGCCGCCCGGTTTGCCGCTCAAACCACAACCTGTATCGACAATAGATAATTCATTATCTGATATCACTAGATTCACATAGCCCTCTTCAGTACAGGCCATGGCATTTTTCAGTAAATTCCCCACTAAAATATGAAAAGTAGGAATAGGTAATTTAGTAATAATTTGACCATTTTCAACAATATCAACCGCAACAGATTTACCTGTGAGATACCCCAAATGCGTCTGTCGAATGTCTTCATATTCACTTGTCTGCACAACACGCGAAGCAATAGCAGCCAAATCTTCATCTCGAGTTAGAGACAACAGAGTCGTAATGTAATCTTCCATCTCTTGACAGGCTTGAACCATGCGCACTCGTTGACGTTCTAAAAATTCCTTCGAGTCAGATTTACCAAGCAGCGTTGTCGCGCCCTTCATGACCATTAGAGGTGTACGTAGCTCATGACTCGCATAACGGTTGAATGCTCTCTCTCGCTGAATCAACTCTCGAATTTGATTTTGGTAGCTATTTAACCTATCAACTAAATGGCGAATTTCTCTTGTCGCCGCCCCTTCTGGCAACTCAATAGCAGACAAATTGGCAGGCGTTCTTTCGCCAAGACTTTTAGAAAGTTGGGCAAGCGGTTTGGTTAAGCGATCAGAGATTCGCATGACCACCCACAAACTGACGATCAACAACAACAGAGACAACACAAGTTGAGTACTCTGTGTTTCAAACATCTGGGCTTCAGAGATTTCATAAATCTCATCGTAATGAATCACATAAATATCTTTCAACTCGCCATTTAGCATCACTCTAGAATGCATAGAAAACATTTCTAACGTCGTATCTGATTCTTTGTCTAATTCATAAGGCTTATCGTCTTTGGCGTTGGCGGCAAGAACCACACCAGATGGTAAGTTTTCTTTACCCACGTACACTTCGGAAAAAGGCGGCACAGAAACATGTGTTAAATCAGTGCCATTTAATAAAGAAACAGCCGTATTTTTATCTTTTAACATGCGATTTTCTGCATAAATCATTTCTATGTTTTCGATCATTGAGGTAAACATAGAAAAGTGAAACGCTATAATCGCGAACGCTACGATTGAGAAATAAGTGAAGGTTAGCTGTTTCGCAGTTTTAATTTGTTTCATTCATCACCTTCAGCAACAAGACGATAACCCACCTTAGATACGGTTCTTAAATAAGCATGCTCAAAAGGTCGATCAATCAAACTGCGTAATTGATAAATATGACTACGCAGCACTTTGCTATCTGGTTCTTCATCACCCCATAAGGCATCGCAGATTTCATCTTTTGACACCACATCAGGGGCTTTTTGAATAAGACATTTTAAAATCGTGTATTGAGAAGGATTTAAAGAATATCGGCCACCTTCACGCTGCAACACTCGTGTATTCATATCCAAAGACAAATTACCAAAAGTCAACGTACGGTTGGCGACACTGCCTTTTCGTCTTCTTACCAGAGCTTGCAATCGAGAATCAAGAATTTCCAAATCAAAAGGCTTCACTAAATAATCGTCAGCAAAATGGGCAAAACCAGTCAATATATCGTCTTTGGTATCGCGCGCTGTCAGCATTAATATAGGCGTATCAATACCGGCTTCTCGCAATGATTTACATACCGTTAGTCCGTCCATTTTAGGCAACATTACATCTAAAATAATGGCATCATAATGTTCGGCTTTTGCTAATTCATAACCTTGCAAACCATTATTCGCGTAATCTAGCACATAGTTTTTGATTTCAAAGTAATCAAAAATCACACCGGCAATATCTTTATGGTCTTCCACTAACAGTAATTTCATATTCGTCTCAATTATCAAAAAATGCTGTAAAAAAAGAGTGGGCTAATAAAGCCGAATTGTCACATAAAAGCGTGAAAAAAAAGTGAATCACCTTTTTGCGACACCACTGTTATTAGGATGTACTCATGAACTTTTTTCCGTTTCAGGAGAACGCCAATGAGCGCCATTCCATATAGACAATACGCGAACTTTGAATCCGCGGCAAAGGAGCCTACAGTAAAGGCGCAGCCTCTCGTATCAGTAATCATTCCATTCCTAAATGAAGCGGATGTATTGGCAGTTTGCCATCGACGTGTCTGTGAAGCGCTTTCTAAACTCCAACAGTATTGTGAAATCATCTACATCGATGATGGCAGTAATGACAACAGCTGGAAAATGGTGAGTCAGTTCAAACACCCCTTACATCAAATACGCAGCTTAAGATTAAGCAGAAATTTCGGTAAAGAAGCCGCGATGAGCGCAGGCATGAAAGCAGCCTCAGGCCGCTGTGTCATTCTACTTGATGCGGATTTACAAGATCCACCAGAATACATTCCCGATATGGTACAAGCGTGGCAAGATGGCGCACAAGTCGTCGAAATGCAACGCCGCGAGCGCCATGGAGAGAGCTGGGTAAAACGCACCACCGCACATTGCTTCTATCGTTTTATGTCCAAAATAAGCAATCACCCAATTACCGAAAACGTCGGTGATTTTCGTTTGATGGATCAAAAAGTCGTAAACGTTATTAACACTTTGCCAGAAAGGACCCGCTTTATGAAAGGTTTACTTGCTTGGCCTGGTTTTACTCGTAAAGTCCTCACCTTTGACCGCGACCCTCGTTTGGCCGGTGACACCAAGTGGAATTACCCAAAACTCATTCATTTGGCATTGGAAGGCATTACCTCATTCAGCACCAAACCATTACGCTGGGCGACTATGGCAGGATTAACCACATCGGCTATCGCCTTTATTATGGCTCTGATTATTTTCACCAAAACCATCGTTTGGGGTGATCCAGTTGCAGGTTATCCATCGACAATACTCGTCGTTTTATTTTTAGGTGGTATTCAGCTTTTATCCATTGGTGTACTAGGCGAGTACGTTGGACGGTTGTTTATTGAGTCCAAACAACGACCGTTGTATGTACTCATGGAAGACGCTATGACAAAACCCACGTTCAAATACTCGGACTCTGAATAATGCAACAACCGACCTACTCATTACCCTCGGCCAAATTACTGCTGATACTATTAATTAGCTGTTTGGCATTGCGTTTTATTTCTTTATCTCTTTATCCGTTAATGGACACCACCGAAGCACGTTATGGCGAAATGGCACGCATCATGTTTGAAACTGGCAACTGGATCACGCCGATGTTTGACTACAATGTGCCATTTTGGGGAAAACCGCCAATTTTCACTTGGTTAAGTAGTCTTGGATTTAGCCTATTTGGCGTCAATGAATTTGCCGCACGAGTACCACACCTGATTGTTGGATTAGCAGTTATTTGGTTAGTTTACAAGTTGGCAAAAGACCACTTTCAATCTTCAGTAATGGGCATTTTTTCTGCCAGCATATTAGCCTCTACCGTCTCGTTTATCGTATTAAGTGGCGCGGTAATGACTGATACGGCCCTCACCTTTTCTATCGCCCTGAGCATGATTAGCTTTTGGCAAGCTTGGAGTAATAAAGGCAAGATCTGGGGTTATTTATTCTTTATCGGTTTAGCATTAGGCATGTTATCAAAAGGCCCATTGGCGATTGTATTGATTGGCATAAGTTTAACTATTTGGTTGACTCCTAATGGCCGCTGGAAAAGACTATGGAACATTCTACCTTGGGGATATGGCACATTACTTTTTCTCGTTATTACTGTGCCTTGGTACGCCATTGCTGAATATAAAACGCCAGGTTTTCTAGATTACTTCATCGTCGGTGAACACATAAAGCGTTTCATTGTCAGCGGCTGGCAAGGGGATTTGTATGGCAGCGCACACGAAAGAACTCGCGGCACTATTTGGGTTTACGCGTTAGCTTCTATGCTACCTTGGAGTCCCCTTATTATATGGCAATGGATTCGCTCTATAAGAGACGACAAAGATGTTGAAGAAAGCTCAGATGGTTTCGGCACTTTCTTATTATTCTGGATGTTGTCACCGATGATTCTATTCAGTTTTTCCGGCAACATTTTAGCGAGCTACGTGATGCCGGCATTGCCAGCAATGGCGCTGTTATTAGCGCATCTTCATAAGCAAAGACCGTTACAAAACTGGCTCTACAAAGTCGGATTCATAACGCCATTTTTACTTATCGCTCTAATCAGCGTATTGCATTTTGATTTAATACCAAACCGCTCTGAAAACAAAATACTTGCCGTTTGGAAACAACAGCCAGAAGCTACGCAAAGCGATTTATTTTATCTGCATAAGCGCCCGTTCTCTGGTCAATACTATTCATCTGGTAAAGCGAAACAGCGCTCAACAGATTTAAGCTCTTGGTTACCAGCACAAAACAAGCCGTTTTTCATCGTGCAATCTAATAATGATCATATTGTGTATTCAAATTGGTTATGTGAGGAAAGAAACACAACAGGAAAAGAAGATCTTATGTATTGCGAAAACAAACCATAACTTTGATTTCTACTTTACTAAACGTGTTTTAGAGCAAGACATAAACAAAGGAGCCGATTAAGGCTCCTTTTCAATATGTTAAGTCAGTAAACCTAAACAGCAACAGATCCATAACTCGGTTCAGTATGCGAATGATTTAACGCATCATGGGCATGAGGAATATAGACAATCGCATCATCTTTTTCGATTTTAAGCGACTCAGACGCCTCACCTTTCCAGGCAATTTTTCGTTCATCACGAGGCGATACGCCAATGTGTTTTCGATAACAGCGACTAAAATGCGGTGTCGAGATAAAGCCACACGCCATGGAGATTTCTACAATCGACATATTCGATTGTTTTAATAATTTACGCGCTCGTTCGAGTCTCAGGCGTAAATAAAAGCGTGACGGAGAACAATCTAAATGGCGATGAAACATGCGCTCAATTTGACGACGAGATACGTCAACAAAAGTCGCCAATTCATCTAGCTCAATGGGTTCTTCCAAGTTGTTTTCCATTAACTCGATCACATCCACCAGCTTCGGCGTGCAAACACCTGCACTATTAAACTGACGCATTGGCATACGCTGCTGATCGGATTCATTACGAATACGATCACAAATAAACATATCGGAGATCGCATTAGATAATTTAGGACCATGCTGCTTGGTCATCATGTTTAAAAACATGTCCATTGGTGCACTGCCACCAGATGACGTCAGACGATCTTTATCGATGGAGAACAGCTTGTTATTACAGTTAACTTTGGGGAAGGTTTCTTGTAGAGCAGTTAAACACTCCCAATGCACGCTACACTGATAGCCATTTAACAAGCCAGCATAAGCAAGCACGTAAGCGCCAGTACAAATACCACCAAGCTGGACACCTTTACGCGATTGTTTCATTAACCAAGAAACCTGCTTCGCGGTAAAAGTACGAGTAATATCGATACCACCAGCAACAATAATGAGGTCAAACTCCGTACTGTCTTCAATCGACATATCAGGTGTCAAACTCAAGCCGTCACTGGCGGTAACCGGCTGGCCATTTTCAGAAATCAAACTCCAACTATAGAGTTCTTCTGCCGATAACTGATTCGCCATACGCAGCGGTTCAATAGAAGAGGCAAGCGCGATCATCGTAAAATGATCGAGCAATAGAAAACCTACTTTAGTTGTGCTTCTTGCATCAAAAGCGAGCGTAGCGTTATTTGCCATTACCATATTAGTGTCCTCATATGTGTGCTTCACTTACACAGGCAAAATCCAGACCATGTTTAAACGAGCACTTTTTTATTTTTTAAGGAAATACAAAATCCAAGGTATCACATTGTATATTCACACAATGCCTATCGACTCTAGAGAGTAAATCATCCTAACCCTCAATAAAGACCAATACGTAGAACATAACACCATGCACTAATATAGAACAAGATCGCGCTTTTATTGAACGCTTATTTAATAAAAAATCGCCTATCTCTAATATTCCACAACCACGTTTGATTTAGGCACCGTACAACAAGACAAAACATAACCTGCTTCAATATCATCGTCGGTAATCCCGCCATTATGATCCATCTGGGTTTCGCCCTCTTTCACCAAAACTTTACAAGTTCCGCAAATCCCCATACCACAGGCTTTCGGGATCATGAGATCCAGTTTTGCCGCAGCATTATGCAAGGTTTCCCCCGCAAGAACCTGAATGCTCTTACCACTGCCCATAAACTCAACGCGCAATAAGTCCTCTTGATTAACTGCATCGGCTTCCGCCTGAGCCACTTCTGCTTGCTCAATAGCGTCTTCTACTACGTCGGCTGGCGTCGCGCCAAAAGATTCTTCATGATAGTGCGACATATCAAAGCCACGATCGAGAAGCAGCGCACGAATCGCTTTCATATAAGGCGCAGGGCCACAGCAGTAAATCTCTCGCTCCATAAAGTCAGGAGAAATCATGTCTAGTTTTGAAGCATCCAAATAGCCTCGATATCCTTGCCAAGGCAGACCGTTCTCCATGCGCTCAACAATCAAATACAAACCAAAATTGTCTAATCGCGCCGCCATGTGATCTAGCTCACGGGAATAAATCACATCCCTTGGCGAACGCGCGCTGTGAATAAAAGTAATATCCACATCTGCATTAGTATCAAACCACCAGCGCGCCATGGACATGACAGGCGTAATCCCAACACCACCAGACAGTAACAAGACTTTCTCAGCGGGAAAGTCGATGCAATTGAACTGACCGACAGGACCATGTACTGCCAGTTCAGAACCGACCGACATATTCTCATGTAGCCAATTCGACACCTCACCACCAGGTACACGCTTTACCGTAATCGAAAAGCTATAAGGTACAGAAGGCGAGCTCGAAATCGTGTAAGAGCGCATCACCTGCTTGCCTTCGATCTCCAACTCTAGAGTGACAAATTGTCCCGGTTTAAAAAAGAACATAACCGGTTGCTGCGCCATAAAGCAAAACGTGCGCACATCCCATGTTTCATGAATCACCTTCACACAACGAACATTGTGACGTCCATTTACCCAAGTCTGAGTATTTACAGGTGCTAAATAATCAGCGTTCACTATAGTAGAAGAGTTGGTCATATTGAAATCTCTTAATTAAATTCACACACCTAAAGTAAAGTGCCTGAAGTTGAGTATCTACTCGTTGACTTACAAAGAGCGGCACCGTTTTGAGCCATTCTGGGTCCTGTTGATCAATGCAAGTTAACTCTGCGCGACAATTAGTTGCTCAGGGCAGCCAAGGCTAGATCAAGACTAGGTACCTCAAGCTATTGCGAGTCGATTTATGTATCAACTCTTGTCGTTAATGGTCATTTCTTTCCCTATTGATTAAGCGACTATAGCCTCGTAGTCAAAAGACGCATTCCATCAATCTTTTTGTCATTAAGGCCCAGAAAGATGAATCAACACGACCTACTGAATGTACGCCATGCTTCCTTAGATGAAGCCAAAACAGCCATGACAGACTTGCTAGAAAAACGTCCTAGCAACTATTCACTCGACGCACAGCTTTATAACGACCCACACATGTTCAGAATCGACATGGAAGAAGTCTTTCAAAAAGAATGGCTATTTGTGGGCATGACTAGTGAGATCCCAAAAAAAGGCGACTATATAACCGTCGAAATTGGACAAAACCCAGTGTTGATTCTGCGTGACGGCGAGGGCAACGTGAACGCCTTCCACAACACTTGTAGACACCGCGGCTCAATACTTTGCACCGAACACAGAGGCAAGGTTGCCAACCTCGTTTGTCCTTATCACCAATGGACTTATGATCTAAAAGGCAACTTACTGTTTGCTGGCACAGAAATGAATAAAGAGTTCGATTTGAAGCAACACGGCCTAAAATCGGCGTTTTGCAAAACAGGCGGTGGCTTCATCTTTGTTTGCCTAGGTAAAACTGAACCAACCGACGAATTTGACGAATTCTTAGCAACGCTAGACGAATACATGGAGCCCTACGACGTGGAAAACACCAAATTAGCGGTCGAATCCACCATGTATGAACGCGCTAACTGGAAATTGGTACTCGAAAACAACCGCGAGTGTTACCACTGTGCCGGTAGTCACCCAGAGTTACTTCAAACATTATTAGAATGGGATGACACCGAAGATCCTCGCGCACCACAAGACTTTCACGATCATTACAATGCTCAAGCTGCACAATGGGATAAAGAAGGCATTCCTCACAAGCTAAAAAGCTTTGGTGAAGTGCAACGTAACCGCATCGTGCGGATGCCGCTCAAAAAAGGAACAAAAGTAATGACCATAGACGGCTCTTCCGCTTGCTCGTTACCACTTGGAAGAATTCAAAACCGCGAACTTGGTTCCATGCGTATTTTGCATTTACCAAACTCGTGGAACCACATGCAGTCAGACCACTTTATTGTGTTCCGCGTATTACCTGTTTCGGCCCAAGAAAGCATCGTCACCACCAAATGGTTCGTCCATAAAGACGCCGTAGAAGGCATAGATTACGAGACAGATACCCTACGCAAAGTGTGGGATGCCACCAACGAACAAGACAAAGTTCTCGGCGAGCGCAACCAGTTAGGGATCAACTCGATTGGTTACCAACCTGGTCCTTACTCAGAAACCTATGAATTTGGTGTTATCAACTTTTTAGACTGGTACTCATCCACTATGCAGAAAAATCTAAAAGCCAAGTAATTAGAACATGTTCAAATAGCCCAAATCTTTTTCTAGTCCCTCTAGAAAAACAAAAAGCGAATCGTTTGATTCGCTTTTTGCTTTTTGCTTTTTTATAAAATTATTCTGAAAACAATTCAAAAATCAGATTACGAAACCAAATGTTGCCTGTATCTTGGTGATAGCGACGATGCCAGAACATATTAATCTGTGCTGGAGGAATATCAACTGGGTGCGGCTTAACGATCAACCCAAGATTTTCGGCTGTTTGTAAGGCAAGTTTCTCGGTCACTGTAGCAATTAGATCTGTTTTCGCAACAATGTACGGAGCAGAAATAAAGTGCGGTAACTTCAATTTACTGACTCGCAAAATACCACTTTTAGCCAATAACTTTTCTACTCGCCCATGCCCTGTATCTTGAGCTTCTATAATAATATGTTCCGATTCTGAAAAGCTTTCTAAAGTAAGAGTCTCTTCTGCATAGGGATGCCCTTTACGCATCAAACAAACATAATCTTGGTCAAATAGTCTTCGTTGATAAAAACCCGCTTCTAACTGAGGCAAAAGCCCAATCGCAAGATCCACACTTCCTGTTTCTAATTCCTCTTTAAGTGATTGCCCTTGATCTCTTACAGTACTGACCGAAATATTAGGTGCATGTTCAGCAAGATACGCCATCAATCTTGGCAACATATAAATCTCGCCTAAATCCGTCATATTAATGCAAAAGGATCGATCACTCGAAAGCGGATCAAAACGTTCCTGATAATTTAAGCCGTCTTGTAATGTGCTTAACGCATAGCCAACAGACTCCGCAATACTGTCGGCAAATGGTGTGGGCCTCATACCACGTGCCGTTCGTTCAAACAGCTCATCATTTAACGCCAACCTTAATCTGGCTAGGGCATTACTTACTGCAGGCTGAGTTAATCCAAGCTGTTCTGCCACTAGCCCAGTCTTACGTTCTCGATACATTAGTTGAAAAACAACCAACAGGTTTAAATCAATATCTTGCAGGCGAATCATGTTAGAGATCTCACTGTCGTGAATATACATTATTAGGATTATTTTATATCTGAATATCTCTACAACTTCTATAGTCCGTTTATGCAAAAGCATCGCACATAAATCAAACAATAATAAGTAAGAGCGAAGATGGAAATTTTAATTAAGCCTACCAATAAAACGATAACAGCTACTCAAGGCAGCACATTGCTAGAAGCGTTTTTGGAAAATCAGATTCCTATTTCCTATAGTTGCTTATCTGGCCGTTGTGGTACCTGCCGCTGCAAAGTAATTGAAGGTACTGTAAGCGGACCATCCGCTGCAGAAGGCCGTTTGGCTCAACATGGTCAATTTGTTTTAGCCTGCCAAAGCCGTATTGAAACCGATTCAATCATTGAGATACCTGAGCCAGATGAAATCATTACGCACCCAACCAAAACAGTAAAAGCCCAAATTGTTGCTTACGATGTGTTATCCAATGACGTTCGTAGCCTTAAGCTCAAAATCAACAAAGGCTTCGACTATTCTCCAGGACAATTTGCTAGCCTCACTTTCTGGCGTGAAGACGGAACCCGCTCTTACTCAATGGCAGGGGTTACAGAAGACGATTTACTAGAATTTCATATACGTCTTGTTCCCAATGGCCGAGTCACATCAAAACTAGATGAACACATCGAAATTGGTGCATCGATCAAACTCAATGGCCCTCTTGGCGCCTCTTACCTAAGACGTAAAAATAACGACCCTATGCTGTGTGTCGCAACTGGAACAGGGCTTGCTCCCATTCTTTCAATTGTTCGTGGTGCATTAGAATCTGGTATGAAAAACGACATTCATTTGGTATTTGGAGCCCGCACGGAAGAAGATTTATACGGCTTGGACTATTTGAATTGCTTGGCTACTGAATACTCAAATTTCCAATACTTAATCGCTTTAGATCATACCAAACCCAATAGCACCTCTTTCCGTGGTTTGGTGACTGATGCCATCGCAGCTCATTTTCCCGAACTTAAAAACTGGCGAATCTACTTAGCTGGTGCTCCCGCCATGGTAGAAGCTGCGTCCTTGGCGTGCACTAAGCGCGGTGCAGACATCGAGCGGATATACGCCGATGCATTTTACCCGAGTGGGGTATAAGCCAGTATTTCTAATTTTTGAATCCAAATAATGCCTTTACAGAAAACCAGTCATTTCTTTAAAGGACAAAATCCAACCCACAATAAAGACAAAAAAGGGTGAACAAAATGAGTCAGGAAAATCGCATTCCAATGACGCCAATTTGGGACCATGAAGACACGAGTCGAATTCCATTTTGGGCTTACACAAACGAAGACATACACAAGCAAGAACTTGAAAAGCTCTTCTACAAGAATCATTGGTGCTATGTAGGATTAGAAGCAGAAATCCCACAACCAGGCGATTTCAAACGTACCGTGATTGGTGAACGCTCAGTCATTATGGTACGCCATGAAGATAACAGCATTTATGTGGTAGAAAACGTCTGCGCCCACCGCGGCATGCGTTTTTGCCGTGAAAAGCATGGCAACACTAAAAGCTTCACCTGCCCCTATCATCAGTGGAATTACGACCTAGAAGGCAATCTTCAAGGTGTTCCTTTTCGTCGTGGCGTCAAGCAAGACGGCAAAGTAAAAGGCGGCATGTCAAAAGACTTTAAAACCTCCGATCACGGGCTAACCAAATTATTAGTAGCAGAACGTGGTGGTGTGGTATTCGCCAGTTTTGATCATGATGTGGAATCTTTCGAAGCCTTCCTTGGTCCTACTATGTTGTCTTATTTTGACCGCATGTTTAATGGTCGAAAACTCACTTTATTGGGTTACAACAAACAACGCATTCCAGGTAACTGGAAACTCATGCAAGAAAATATCAAAGATCCTTATCATCCTGGCTTATTGCATACTTGGTTTGTCACTTTTGGCTTATGGCGTGCAGATAATCGCTCAGAACTCAAAATGGATGAACATTTTCGTCATGCGGCAATGATTTCAACTCGCGGTTCAGGTGGTAAAGACACCCAAACCACCAATGTCTCTAGTTTTAAAGAGTCCATGCAACTCAATGATCCGAGCTTCCTGGATGTTGAAGTGGAGCCATGGTGGGACGGTCCTACAGCAGTAATGATGACCCTATTCCCTAGTGTCATTCTGCAACAACAAGTTAACAGTGTCAGTACGCGCCACATTCAACCCAATGGGCATGGCTCGTTCGATTTTGTCTGGACGCATTTCGGTTATGAAGACGACACTCCAGAAATGACTGAACGCCGTTTACGTCAAGCTAATTTATTTGGCCCAGCAGGTTTTGTTTCGGCCGATGACGGTGAGGTTATTGAATTTTCCCAGCAGGGTTTTGAACAAAAACCCTTCCATAGGTCACTTGCAGAACTTGGCGGTAAAGACATAGAAGAAACCGATCACATGGTCTCTGAAACCTTAATCCGAGGCATGTATGCCTACTGGCGCAAAGTGATGGGAGTATAGCCATGAAAACAACGCTAATAACAACTGAAAACTATCTAAAGCTGACTCAGTTCTATCAAACCTACGCCGCCGTAGTGGATCAAGCTAATTGGACTGCATGGCTCGATATGTTCGCAGAGGATTGTGTCTACAAGGTTCAAGCTCGTGAAAACTATGACAGAAACTTGCCAATGGCAGCGCTTTCGCTAACCAGTAAAGGCATGCTGAAAGACCGTATTTATGGCATCACGGAAACAATATTTCACGACCCTTACCATCAATTGCATATGGTGTCATCACCATTAATTCTCAGTGAATCTGATAAAGGTGTTATTGAATCACAAGCAAATTACACCGTTTTCCGAACCAAAAATGATGGTATTGCAGAAGTCTACAACGTAGGTCGTTATCTCGATCGCTTGCGGATAACAGATGATGGTATTCAGATTGAATCCCGCCTCTGTATTTTTGATAACGAGATGATCCTCAACTCGTTAATTTACCCCATCTAACCCACTTAAAAACATAAGGATAAGTCGAGGTCCCTATGAGCGAAAATTGGATAAATACGATCAGTATTAACGATATTCCCGAAGATGACGTTATTGGTATCACTGTAAATGGCCACCAGATAGCACTTTATAAAGTAGAAGATGAAATCTTCGCTACAGACAATATCTGCACACATGGGCATGCCTTGTTAAGCGATGGTTTCTTGGAAGATGGGGAAATTGAATGCCCTCTTCATCAAGGACGGTTCTGTATAAAAAGCGGTAAAGCCATGAGCGAACCGCTAACAGAAGACATTAAAACCTATGTAACTCGAACGGAAAACGGGCAGGTTTTCCTAAGATTTAGTTAACGATATTCACTGTCTGATGCTTATAACATCTGCTGTGATATCACTGGCAAACCAGCAAACAATAAATATAAATAATCTGGAGAGAAACAATGAAAAAATCACTATTAGCAGTTCTTACGACTTGCTCAATCACGCTGCTATCAGCCAATACCTCTGCACAAATTTTGTCTATTGCGTCACCGCCACAAGGTTCTGTTTGGAACACGATGAGTAATGGCATAGCCAATGTAGGCAGATCCAAAGAAAACATTAATTTAGTGGTTCAGCCCTATAGCGGCAACCGCGCCATGATGGATGCGGTAAATCAAGGCTTGGCCGAGTTTGCCATTAATGATGTAAACGATGCCATAGTGGCTGCCCAAGGCGAAGCAGATTACAAGGGTAAAAAACGCGACCACTTAAGAATTGCCCTACGAATCAGCCCTCAACCTATTGGCATTTTTGTCCGTAAAGACGCGGGCATAAATACGATTGCAGATTTAAAAGGTAAACGGGTTGCATCAGGTTGGAATGCTTTTCCAATTGGTCGTCCTCACATGGAGGCCATGTTGGCAACTGGCGGCTTAACTTGGGACGATGTTCAACAAGTTCCTGTTCCTGACTTGATTCGCGCTGCAGATAATCTTTCAGCCAATCGTTTAGACGCTACTTATTTTGCTGTAGGTGGCCCCAAAGTGGCAGAAGTTGATGCGTCTGTTGGTGGCGTCACCTTTCTTCCTGTAAACGCGGATCAAGCTGCGCTCGACGCAGTACTAAAAATACGCCCAGCTTTTTATTTTTCAGAAATTAAACCTGCACCGCATCTAGTTGGCATCGACAAAACCATAAACATGCTGACATGGGATAACGTCTTAGTCGTCAATGACAAAGTCTCTGATGAGCAAGTCTACCAAATGGTAAAAGCCATTTTGGAAAACAAAGACGCCTTGGTACAGCTTTACCCAGGCTTTAAAACATTAGCTATTAATACACCAAACAAAAACTATCCCGGAATTCAATACCACCCAGGTGCGATTCGTTACTTCAAAGAAAAAGGCCTTTGGCAGGAGTAATACCTCTCTTTTTAACCACCAGTACTCTTATTTACTTCAGTAAAAGGTGCTTTAAATGAACACGGAATCATCAACTCAAGAAGTTGTTATTCACGAGCCTACGATGATATCAGTATTAAGAAATGGCTTAGGGGTGTTAATCGCCCTCGCCGCCATTGCTTTTGCCGCTGATCTTTTCAGCCGCTTAGGAATTGCAATTTATACTGAGCAATATCTAGCGGTGATCTTGGGGATCAGCTTAGCGCTGGTCTTTCTAAAACCCCAAAGTAGCCAATTAAAACGCAGCCTAAATGGTCTGCTTGCGCTACTCGGTTTGATCACCAGTCTATATTTAGCTGTGCAATATCCTGATCTTGTTGAGCGACAACTCGATCTTCCTTTAGATGCCTTAGCAGTTTCCGCCATACTATTTGTTCTGGTATTGGAAGGATTAAGACGAGTAGTTGGGCTCACCTTAGTCATTGTCGTCATGCTATTTATGGTATTCGCCCTACTAGGCAGCCATCTTTCAGGCCCTCTACAAACACGTGACATTGACCTAGATAGACTCTTCGTTTATCTCGGTGTCGATACTAACGGTATGTTGGGATTAACCCTTAACGTAGCGGCCACCATTGTTATTGGCTTTATTTTATTCGGGCAGCTGTTACTTCGTTCTGGTGGAGCTGACTTTTTCAATGATATTGCTTTAGCTCTAATGGGTCGAAGCAAAGGTGGTTCAGGCAAAATCGCCACTATCGCTTCAGCGTTATTTGGCTCCATTTCCGGCGTCGTTGTATCGAATATTGTGGCTACAGGTGTCGTCACTATTCGTATGATGAAAAAAGGTGGATTCAAACCTCACACGGCAGCCGCCATTGAAACTGTTGCATCAACGGGTGGGCAAATTATGCCTCCTGTAATGGGTGCTGTGGCTTTCTTGATGGCAGAATTCCTGCAAATTGGTTATAGCGAGGTGGTCATTGCCGCTTTGGTACCTGCCATTCTTTACTATGCAGCACTGTATATCCAAGTAGATTTAGAAGCGGCAAAAGAACAAATCAAACCGATTGATCCTGCACTTATTCCCTCTAAAAGAAAGGTTCTACAACAAGGTTGGATTTTTATCATTCCTTTCGCTGCCGTTATTTTAGCTCTCTTTAGCTTTAACCAACGTCCGGAAACGGCCGCACTTTGGGGTGCTCTTGGCGCACTAATTGTTGGTGTATTAAAAGGTTATAAGGGCAAACGCATGGACGCTAAAGACATCTTGGGCAGCCTAGAAGAAACTGGGCATTCTATTGTCGATATCATCATGATTGGTGCCGCTGCAGGGTTCATTATCGGCATACTAAATATCACTGGCTTAGGCTTCGGATTAACCTATTTCTTGGTCGAATTAGGCCAAGGCAATCTATTCCTCTTACTGGTCATTTCTGCCGTGGTTTGCATCGTACTCGGTATGGGAATGCCAACCGTCGGCGTGTATTTATTGCTCGCTGTTTTAGTCGCGCCCTCATTAATTCAAGTTGGTGTAGAACCTATTGCAGCACATCTGTTCATCTTCTATCTGGGCATGATGTCCATGGTGACACCGCCGATAGCCATTGGCGCCTTCTTTGCTGCCAGCATTGCCAAGGCAAATCCAATGAAAACAGCATTGACCTCAATGAGACTCGGTTGGACGGCATACATTATCCCATTCTTGTTTGTCACAACGCCGTCACTCTTATTAATCGGAGAGACATCACAAATTGTCATTACAGTGATGAGCGCACTGATCGGTGTTTGGGCTGTATCGGTAGGCTTTGCGGGTTACTTCAAAAATAAACTAAACCTCGTATTTCGATTTGGTTTTGTCATCGCGGGAGGCTTATTTTTACTGCCAAATTTACAAGGCGGTGATACGCCAATTGCTCCAAAGGTGGCAGGTCTGGCTCTATTAGCTACTCTACTTTGCGCAACTCTTCTCGTTAATAAAGCAACGTCTCAGGCGTCATCTAAACAGACTCAATCTTAGGAAGCAGCTATGTATTTATATAATTTTTTCAACAGTTCGACCTCCTATCGAGTTCGTATCGCTTTAGCCCTAAAGGGACTAGATTATCAGCACCATGGAATAAACATCCGCATTGGTGAGCAATCCAGCATGGATTACATGCGTATAAATCCATCAAAAGGTGTACCTGTGCTCATTACCGATGATGAGCAAACGCTCAGCCAATCCATGGCTATCATCGACTATTTGGATAAAACCCATCCTATTCCAAGACTTATTCCCGCAGACAACATGGATCGAAGCCGAGTACTAGAGCTAGCCAATGTCATTGCCTGTGATATGCATCCAGTCAACAACCTACGCATTCTAGGGTATTTGAAAAAAGAATTTGGCATTAGTGACGAACAAAAAAATGACTGGTACCAACATTGGATTAATGAAGGCTTTACTGCAGTAGAAACACTACTAACGAGACATGGTCACGGTTCTTATTGTTTTGGAGAACAACCAACTCTAGCCGATTGCTGTCTGGTCCCACAAGTCGCTAATGCTTTGCGCTTCGGTTGTGATCTATCGACTTTCCCTAAAGTATTAGCTGTATATGAGCATTGCCAGCAGCAGCCTGCTTTTCAACAAGCTGCACCGGATCAACAACCCGATTACATGAATTAAAGAGCATGAATTAAACAACATTATCGAAACACCGACACATCCAAATACGAGGAGAGTCATATGCAATCATTAGGAACTTTAGAGGATTTACCTCAATCCTATCGCGACAAATTAACAGAATTGAATTTGGTGCCATTGTGGCCAAATATGCGAGCAGTTTTGCCCCATAAAGTCCCAAGTCGTAAAACACAAACGCTAAATTGGCGTTTTGATAAGCTTCGTCCCTTGTTGATTGAAGCTGGTGATTTAACGCCAATAGAAAAAGCTGAGCGTCGAGTGTTGGTATTGGCTAATCCAGGCCACGGGCTCGCTAACATGCAAGCTACTCCGAGTATTTACATGGGCCTGCAATTGATTTTGCCTGGTGAAACCGCTCCCAACCATCGTCACACTCCGAATGCGGTACGCATTATTATCGAGGGAAAAGGAGCGACGACGATTGTCGATGGCGAACCTTGCATTATGGAAAGGGGAGATTTAATCCTGACACCATCAGGCAAATGGCATCAGCATCAGCATGATGGAGGCACTGCTATTGTTTGGTTGGATATTTTAGATTTACCCCTGATGTATCAATTAGAAAGCTCTTGGGCAATCGAGGGAAAACCTCAAACTACAACCTTAGAACGAGACAAATCATTTGCTGAATACAGTGCCGCTGGAGTAGTACCTGAATTTGACTTCCAGCGAGCAAGTGTAGACTCCCCTATGTTGCGATATCCATGGACAAAAACCCGCGCTTGTCTTCTGGAAATGGCACAACACTATGGTGATAGACCGTTACGTATTACTTATGTGAATCCTGAAACAGGCTCCAGTTTATTCCCGAGTATTGGATTCGGAGCTATGATGTTACGTCCTGGGGAAACCTTACCAATACCCAAACGCACCACAGCATGCGTTTTTCATATTGTAGAAGGCCAAGGCTCACTAAAAGTCGATACCAATGACTCTATCCATTGGACAGAAAAAGACACCCTTAGCGCTCCTGGTTACACAGAAATAACCATAAGCAATGCCTCTACCACCGAACCAGCTTTCATCATTACCGCTGACGAAGCTCCTCTTCATCGTTATCTTGGTATTTTTTAATCGGTTTATTCTGCCTCCATTGTATTTAATAAAAGGACAAAATCATGACGAACAAACTTGCGTTTCCTGCCAAAAAACCCGTTTTAGCTAAAATTGCTGATTCAGACAATCTATTTCCAATACATCGGATTTTTTGTGTTGGCCGCAATTACCACGCCCATGCAGCAGAAATGGGCGTCGCTGTTGATAAAACCACGCAGGAACCTTTTTACTTTATCAAGGATGCCAGTACTTACGTGTCCAGTGGTTCAAGCATCAACTATCCACCACAAACTGCCAACTATCATTATGAAATGGAATTTGTTGTTGCCATTGGCAAGGAAGGTTTTAACGTCACTGAAGAACAAGCGGAAGACATCATCTTCGGCTACGCCTGTGGACTAGACATGACACGTCGTGACCTACAATTAAAAGCCCGTGAAACCGGTCGACCATGGGATTTAGGTAAAGACTTCGAAGAATCCGCCATACTGGCCCCTATAATTCCGATTAAAAAAACGGGCTTCATTACCCAAGGTAAAATAGAGCTAGCAGTCAATGGTAAGACAAAACAAGCCTCGGATATCAACCTTTTGATTTGGAACGTGCGTGAGATCATCGCTCATTTGTCTAAGTTCTATCACCTACAACCAGGTGATTTAATTTACACAGGCACACCAGACGGTGTCGGTCCCGTAGTACAAGGAGACAGAATCATCGGTGCTATCGAGGGAATTGGCTCTATACAGCTGGATATTAATCAGAATTAGATCAAATAAAAAAGGGTTGAAGCATACAGCTTCAACCCTTTAATTAAGAAAGAACACACTCAAAAACTACAAAATCCGCTTAAGTAATCTATCCGCCCGTGTTCGAATAACTTTTTTTAGCAGCCTTTGGATTTTCACTGGATAATCATGAATGGTTTCAAGCTGACTATAAGATGAGATTCGCTGCGTATACTTATGAATATTGTCAAACTCAGCAGTAAACTTAGCTAGCAAATGCTGATTTGGATCTTCAATCAATAAGCCGTTTTCCAAATCAAGCGCCCACGCTCTTGGGTTCACATTATTGCCTGTTAGCAACATGGTACGACGATCTACCCAAAGCCCTTTTAGGTGATAACTATTGTTGTCGTGCTTCCATAAATGAATCGACAAACCACCCGACGCAATATGGCTTTCATTGGCGCGAGCAAACTTACGCAAATTCATCTCGTACAAATACGGCAAACCACCAATTGCCTTAAAAGGCTGATCTGGCGCGATATAAAAGTCGTTGGCGGTTTTATCACCCACCACAACATGAACCTTCACGCCACGCTTAATAGCGCGCTTCACTTCTCTCAACACCACCTTAGGCAAGTTGAAATACGGCGTACAAAGCACGATCTCTTGTTTCGCATCCGCCAACAGCGCAGTGATTTTTTGGTTAAGCACATTGTGACGCTTACCCACGCCAACCATAGGCGTCACCGCCACCTGATGATCGCCTACCACTTGCTTTTCGCCACCATAAGATGACTTGCCAAGCGAAATTCTAAACTGTCGAATTGCTGATTTAAGCTCTTTCGTTGAAGGCAAATCCGTTTCAGCAAGATTATTCACCGCAGGATTTTGGATCATCTCTTTACGAATGAATCCCGCCATGCTGTCTGCCAACGATGGATTGTGAATAACATGGTAACGGTCAAATCGATAGCGATCCTGATAATGCAGATACACGTTGTTTAAACTCGCACCGCTGTAAATCACCGCATCGTCGATGATAAAACCTTTCAAATGCAAAACACCAAACACTTCACGATTACGAACCGGCACACCATAAACTGGGATGGCATGCTCATATTTCTCAGCATACGCCTGATACATAGCGGCGTTGCCTTTGGCTTTTTCTGCGCCGATCAAACCGCGCTGAGCACGATGCCAATCCACACAAATAACAATATCTAACTCAGGGTTACGTTGTTTGGCTTCATAAGCAGCCGTCAAAACCTCCCTGCCTGCTTCATCATTTTCAAGATAAAGCGCAACAAGATAAATTCTCGACGTAGCGTTATGGATCGCTTCTAATAAATATTCTCGAAAACTAAGGGCAGATTGCAGAACTTGGAATTGGTCAGGTTCAACTGCAAAAGTAGGCAATGAACCGAATAAATTTCTAATGAGCATAATACAGAGGTGCTACCTTATTTTTAACTAACGACAGACTGTAACAAATTCGCCGCTTTTTTCCTAAAAAATAATCTACACCCTAGGGAATATGCGATAAGTCAGCAGTATGAAATAGTTTTGCTTACTCACTCCTGTGAAGCCTTCTCTCCGAAAAGCATAGTCGTACGCTCTTTATAGGAGTAAACGAGTGACTTGTCTGACTCGGGCACTTACTTTAAGAAACGATCGACCGTTGATGCGACGATCATCGGAGCCGCTAGCTCAACCAAAAACCGGAACTGAGTACTTAAAAGCGAGCATCCGAGCGAAAGTTAAGTATATGTTTAGAATACTGAAATGCCTATTCGGCTTTAGAAAAGCAGTCTATAAAGGCTTATTTTAAAATGACAATAAACTTGCGGTCTTTTTGCTTTTAAAGATCTGCTACGACTTGACCAGCTGATGCGCTCTGCAACAGGTTAATCCGTAAAATGAAAGGGAATTTAGGTGCTAACGCCCTAAGTAAGCGTTCGATGTATTCTAAAACTACATTTTAGAATACATCGAACTGTATGAAATAGCTTATTGGAAAGCAACCAGGCTTGATCCCATGTTCCCTAACTACCTTGGTTTGCCTCAGAGAAAAAGAAGCAAATCACTTTCGCCATCTACTTCAAATAAAATTAATTTCTAGCAAGTTTAATTACATTACCTAAATGGTCAAAAACATGGCATCGTGAAGGACAAAAAGAGAAATCATATTCTTTATGACGTTCTAGCATATTCTCTGATTTTATTTCAATAATTAAGTCTTCACCATTTGCTTGACTTCCATGAACATAACTTGTCCCTCCAAGCAATTCGATAGCCTTTATTTTTAGCCTAATTTTGACTGAATATTTATTTCCTAACGCAATATGTTCAGGACGAATGCCGATTGATAGGGGATCATTTTTTAGTGTCGTATCCGTGTCCAGGGCAAAGTCAACATTTTCACCAGTCTTTGTTTTTAATGTAATATTCTTGCCTTCTTGTTTATGAAAAGAAGCAGCAATGAAATTCATTCTTGGTGAGCCTATAAAACCGCCAACAAATTGATTAACTGGATTATTATATAATTCCAGAGGAGAACCAACTTGCACGACTCTACCCTCTTTTAATACGACGATTTTATCGGCCATAGTCATTGCTTCAACTTGATCATGAGTAACATAGATCATTGTGCTTTTAAGTTGCTCATGCAATGCAGTAATTTCTAAACGCATCTTTACACGCAACTCGGCATCCAAATTTGATAACGGTTCATCAAATAAGAATACATCTGGATTACGAACAATAGAGCGGCCAATAGCAACACGCTGTCTTTGACCTCCAGATAATTGTGCGGGCTTACGCTCCATTAAATCATCTAATTGTAAAATTTTAGCCGCTTCATTAACTTTTCTTTCAATCTCACTTTTTTTCAAACCGGCAACTTTAAGACCGACACTCATATTTTGTCGAACTGTCATGTGTGGATACAGCGCATATGATTGAAACACCATAGATATACCACGCTTAGAAGGCTCTAAATCATTAACAACTCGGCCTCCTATATTAATTTCACCCTCTGTAACTTTTTCAAGCCCGGCAATTAATCTTAATAATGTAGATTTACCACAACCAGATGGACCAACAAAGACAACAAACTCACCATCTTTAATATCTAGATCAACATCATGAATGGTTTTAATGCCATCGAAAGATTTACTTATTCCACTTAATTTCAAATTTGACATATTATTACTCTTATATTATTTGGAATCTTCAGCGATAGATAAAAATTGACCAGAGCCAGTTATTTGAATTTTATTTTCGATTTTATCGGGGAAATACAGTTGAGTCATACTAAAGGTACCATCAGCGAAAAGAAGTTCAACAGCGCCTTTATCAACTATTATTTCAAGATCATTTTCAAACTTTTCATTAGTGATATTCGAGGTATAGTTATGAGGAAATTCATCTTCCATAACTTTATCTGAGCCTAGATAAAGACGATTATTAATAATAGAAATTGTTTTCGCATCAAGCCTCTTGAATATAAACTGAGGGCAGTCTTCTTCAAATAAATTGATTTCAATTTCCTCGCCTATTTCAAGCATTACTTTGCCCTTCACGCGAAAAACACCAACATTATCATTTGGCATTGTTTCATTTAAAAAATAAGACACCGATTCATAAAACGACTGTCTCAAAATATAATGGCCACTTTCATTAAGAATCAAACTAAATTCTCTAGGTAAAGTCATAATACCACGGAATGTTTTTGTTTCAGTTTGACGAGCATATCGCCAGTTACTCATCCAAGAAATAGCAATTCTTTTATTATCAGGTGCATTAAACCAACTTTGTGTAGCGTAATAATCTCGTCCATAGTCCATCCACAATACTTTGTCAGCAGGGCCATCGTTAGTAAATTTTTTACCATCGAAATCACCAATAAAATATTGCGTACCTGAGCCAGGGGCATAACAACCATCGCCGATACCGACAACCATTATCCATTTAGTCACGCCATTTTGCGCTGTCAATGGAAACAGATCAGGACATTCCCATGGTCCATTACTATGGTGCCCCTCTTCTGCTCCAAAGTCAGAGCTTAATTCCCAGTCGACCATATTTTTAGAGTAATAAATACCAATCGATTGTCCATGAGTAATCACCATCACCCAGTGCTTAGCTTGCTCAAACCAAAATACTTTCGGATCACGGAAACACTCTATTTTAGGATTATTTAAAATAGGGTTTTGCTCGTACTTTATCCAATTCAAACCCTGATCAACACTATAGGCTAAACACTGCGTCTGATAATCAGCCAACGAAGTATCTGAGCTCGGCAAGCTTGCAGTATAATAAGCCACCAAATTAGCCTCAGATTCTTTCTCAAAAAGACCACTTGTATTAGCTTTATCAACAATCGCTGATCCCGAAAACATATTACCTAATTCATCAGGAGCCAAAGCGATTGGGTAATGCTGCCAAGTTACCAAGTTTTGACTGACTGCATGCCCCCAGTGCATTGGCCCCCAAACAGTATCCATTGGATAATACTGGTAGAACATATGCCATTGACCCTCAGAGTAAACCAGACCATTGGGATCATTAAGCCAACCAAAGGCGGGAGAGAAATGTATCGCGGGTCTATATAAATCATTTTTACTTGACATTAAAATTAACCTTTAACAGATGAACCAGTAATACTAGCGATAAATTGACGCTGAATAATTAAAAAGAAGATAATGACAGGTATGGCCATGCAAACAGCAAATGCCATAACGTTACCCCATTGAGTTTGATTACTACCAAAGTATGCAGCCATAGCGACAGATAATGGACGAACTTCTGGACCACGAGTTACCATAATGGGCCATAGATAACTATTCCAAATACCTAGAAAATGTAAAATACAAACAGTGACACACACTGGTTTTGACAAAGGTAAAGCAATTTTCAGGTAGGTTTGAAATAGACTAAAACCATCTACCCTTGCTGCGTCAATGAGATCTTTTGGTATCTTGCTGAAAAATTGATAAAACAAGAATATAAAGAACGCATTTGCAAGTCCCGGTAGAATTTGTACTGTATAGGTATCAACAAGGTTGGCTTTACTTACCATTAATAACTGCGGTAAAACTAAACTTTCTCCGGGAATCGCTAGCACAGAAATAATTGCACCTAATATATACTTCCGGTATTTCCCCTCCCCCCATGCTAGCGAAAAAGCCGCACAAGAGTTAACCATCAATGATAAGGTTAATGATATTGAAGTAATAAAAAATGTATTAAATAGATAAAGACCAAAAGGATGATATGGATCTGACCAAACGGCACGATAGTTATCAAAAGAAAACACCTGAGGAATAAAACTTTTCCAAGACCCCATGTTCGACAAAATATCAGTATTAGATGGATTTAAACTAATTGTTACTGCCATCATTAATGGAATCAGAATAAACATAGACAGCATAAATGCTAAAAAGTACTTAAAATATTGCATTCTTCAATTCCTATTCATTTCTCATTAGACGACGTTGAAGTAAACCAAGTGAGGCAACTGTAATAAAAAATATGACGGATACAGCAGAGGCATAGCCAATTTTTTGAGATGAAAAACCATTACTAAACATATACTGAATAATGGTTGTGGTAGAACCATTTGGCCCACCTCCAGTTAAAATATTCACTTGAGTAAACAGGCTTAACGCTCCAATTGTGGTAATGATTACCACAAAGATATTGGTATTTCTCAAACCAGGAAAAGTGATATATCTAAACTGCTGCCATTTATTAAAACCATCAATCTCTGCTGCCTCATAACGATCTTTTGGAATCTCTTGTAAACCAGCTAAGTAGATTAACATTTGAAATGGAAACGAAGCCCAAATTGATAAAATAACAATGGATAACATTGCGATTGTTTCATCACCTAACCAATCGATGTAATCATAAGTGCCAGTTAACCATTGATAAATTCCATTTAATAATCCATCTGGCGTTTGAAAAATAGCAGCCCAAATTACAACAATAACGGTGATAGGGGTCAGTATTGGTAAAATAGTAATACCTCTAAAGACAGCAATAAACTTAAGTTTACTGTTTAATAAAATTGCAGACGCTAACGACAAACTCAATTGAATTGGAATAACAACAATAGCAAAATAAAGTGTATTTTTTACTGACATCCAAAACTCACTATCGGCCAGTATACGTTCGTAATTTCTTAACCCTATCCATTGTGTTGGAATCGGCCTCGGCATTAATCTCTCGTTAGTGAATGAAAAATACCCTGACAAGAAAAATGGAATAAAAATAAAAACAACCATTAATATAATCGCAGGCAATAGCATCCCCACTTCAGGTAAAAAGCGTTTATAACTTTTCATAATAGGTGTCCGTGAAATTTAAAAAGGAAGTTGGCAATAAAATATTGCCAACAATTTAAATGTTATTTATCAAATGGTGGGTAATTCATGTTGTCTTCGATATCATCATCAATCGCCATCGCAGCCCGATTTAATGCGGTATCTATATCTGCACCTTCGAAAATATTCTTTAGCGCTTTACCAAACTCACTGGTAATGACCGGATAGGCTGGATGTACTGGGCGTACTACTGCAATTTCTTGTGCTTGCAAGGCTAACATTTCAGCCTTACCACCTTCAGCAAACATTGGTGTCATTTTTATTGAATCTCGACGAGCAGGGATATAACCAGTAGCAGTACTCCACTTCGCAACTTGATCAGCCGACAACACAAAGTTTAAAAAAGTAGTAATATCTTTTGTATTGTTTGATGAAGATGGCACAGCCCATCCCCAACCACCATTTGGTGCATACGAATGCTCACCAAACCTAGGAGCTGGAATTAAAACAAGGTCATCGCCTAATGCTTGCGAATGAGAACGCCACATCCAGTTACCTACCCAAGACAAAGCAGCTGTTTTATCACCAAAAAAACGGTTATCTCCAGCGGTCGCAGGAACAATATAGCCACTATCTATCCAGCTTTTCATTTTATTGATAGCGGATTTGGTTTCTTTGCTATTAATTGTTCCGTCTGCTTTCCAGGTTTTTTGATTGATAATGTCTCCACCAGCGGATTTAATGAAGGGATAATAACCATAAGTATTCCACTCCCCACCATTGCCTAATTTAAAATCAAGGGGCCATTTCACGCCATCAACTTTAGATAACTTTTTCAACACCTCAGTAAATTGGTCGTAATCCCAAGCATCCTCAATTGTTTGAGGAGCAACGATACCCGCCTTGTCTAAATACTTTTTATTTCCCCACAACAAAACCGATGAGTCACCTTGGCTTAACATATAGATCTTGTTATCTGGACTATAAGTTCCTTGAGCTCTCACACCGGGTAAAATTTGTTCAAGCACCTCTTTATCCAGCATATTACCAATAGGTTGTAACATACCTGACCAAATGTAGTTGGCCATGTTTGGACCATCAACCATTACCACATCAGGTAAGTCATTTGACATCCAAGCAGCTCGGATTGCATCGTCATAAGAAGGTATGGGTTGAATTTTTAGCGAAACATCTTGCCCTGCAAATTTTTCATTAAAATCCTTTTCCATTTGTACAAAGTATTGGCGTTCTGATTCACCATCAATAACCCAAGCAGTTACTTGCTTCGCTTGTAGAAAATCAGAGGCAGTTAACGCTAAAAGTCCAGTTAATAATGGAATTTTTATTTTTTTCATTTTTATTTCCTTTTTAATTGAAGAGAACTTTCTCTTAGCACCAATCTAGGCAATAATAATTGCGCAGAATAATTTTCAAATTTTTTATTTTCTTTTATCAAATCGAGCATTTCTTGAAAACCAACGTGTGCAATTTCTTGCATCGGCTGAGAAACACTTGTTATTCCCAGTATCCTTGAAGTAAAAGTGTTATCAAAACCAACAACCACAAGATCTTTTGGAATAACAAATCCAAATTCCGTCAATATTTCAATTACTTTTTGCGCCACCATATCATTCATACAAAATAAAGCAGATATCTTTAAATTTTGATTCTCATCTATACAACTATTAATAAATCCTTTCAGAAAAGTCCCTTCCACAGCATTGAATTGAAATTCTTCACTAATATTAATACCAAGTTCATTAAGCCTATTTATAAAACCAATATACTTCCCTTCCTGTTTAGAGATTGGACCTATATATCCAATCTTGTTATGACCAGAAGAAAAAAAGTGATCGGCCACTAAACGCCCTCCCTCAATATGATCAACACCAACGCTAGGAAGGCAGGGAGATGTTTGTGTTAGTAATACTGTTGGAAATGGAAGGTTTTTAATTGTTTGTAAATACTCCGGCGATGTTGAATGAGGAACTAAAAAAACACCGTCAACCCCATGACTTTTACACTCAGCTAAAGCAATTTTTTCTTGGTGTAGATTATGACGGCTATTAAAAAAAAGAATACATCGTCCATTATGAAACGCCTCATTCTCTAGAACTCCTAATAATTCTGAAAAAAAAGGATTAGAGATATTGGGAAAAATAACACCAAAAATATTGCTCTTTTTTTTAATTTTTTCCTTTTTTTCATAGTTTAGTTCTTGCATTGCATTTCTAACAACTGCAAGGGTTTCTACCGAAACTTTATTAGGTTCATTAATCGCTCTTGAAATGGTTGCAATTGAAAAACCAGTATGACGAGCAATAATTCGAACCGTGGACATAAAAATACCTTTTTTTATATTTAAAAGATTATAAAAACGCTTAGCTAAAATTGTATAGCCTGATTAGAAGCATAATGGTGAACAACACAAAAAAATCAGTAAAATACTGAAAAAAAGCATGTAACAAAGCATCCTTGTTACATTTCTTTGCACTTCAACCTACCATTGATTTGAGCGATTATCGTAAACAGTCTTCCATAGCTGGATCACCCATGTTGTTCCAGTTCTGCATAAAGTGAATACGTAGCATCCTGGCGAGCCGGTATAGATGACGGCCATAGCCAGCTTTTGGATAAAAGGGTTCAATTTGCGAAGCTGCCGCCAAGGAATTAAATTAACTCACCCTTTCTTCGGAGAAAGAGCTCTTTTCGGGTCTTGCGGCATTTATTAGTAAATTCAGTGTCTGCGAAGGAGAGTTGGTTCATATCAGAAAGAAGGCTTCATAGGACTGAGTCAGCAAAACTATCTCATGCTGCTGACTTTATCGCATATTCCTTAGCAAGGATAAATTCTAGATAGCAATGAATTAAAACTACACTTTAACCTCTTCCATATCAGGGTTATTTTTCAAATACGCCTTCCAAGAGGAATCAATCACCTTTACCTCATCTTCAATCCAGCGTTTGAACGTCATCACCTTTTGATACTTAAAATGCGGCGCAGGCGCAACAAGATAAAAGTCATACTGCGACTTCATATAAATAGGCAGCGGAGAAATCAACTGCCCCTTCTCAATTAGCTCATACACCAAACCATAACGCATCATTGCCAAACCTTGTTGAGACAACAACGCCTCCACCAAGGAAGTCGAATCCGCCACATGCAAATGCGATTTCATCGGCATATCGTAAAGATCCAAAAACCGCTGCAACACAGGCCATACATGCCGAACATCTGGCCCAGTATCAGTAATAATCGGAATATTGATTAACTGCGCCTTAATTGGCTGGTCCAGATTAATTATCGAAGGATGGCAAACCAGCACCAAATGTTCCCTGAATAACAATTGCGATTTCAGCCCCGCATATTCACCTCGACCTAAGCGAATACACAAATCCAAATCACTATCAGTAAAAGTCGATAAATCAATACTCGGACTTAGGCGAAGGTTAATCTCCGGCTCTTGCGATTGAAACCCACCCAAACGCGACACCAACCAACGACTCGAAAACGACGGCACCGAACTAATCACCAAGGTATTGGGCGTAGGATCTTCCATAATGCCTTTCACACCTTCTTCCAATAAACCAAATGCCCTCTCAACGTAGTCAAACAAATACTGCCCTTCCGACGTCAGCACCACTTGGCGAGTGTGTCGTTCAAACAACTCAACACTCAACGCCTGCTCCAAAGTTTTGATCTGCTGACTCACCGCCGCCTGCGTCACAAAAAGAGACTCCGCCGCCTTTTTAAAGCTCAACGTCTGCGCCGCATAACGAAACGCCTGCAAAGATTTCAGCGGCGGTAAAGCTCGATTAGAAGACATGGAAAGCACCTTTTATAAGTAAGATTTTCTTAACTATAAAACACTTTTTCTCGTTTGTCGCACCGCAATTAAAAGCCGATTATTTGAACATAAAGCAAACAAACTAATTAACAGAGAAAAGGATAGCGCCATGAAAAACTGCACATCAGAAGAAATGAACAACCACGAAAAAAACCAACTAGACATAACTACTAGCTGCAAAAACTCATTAGCTAAACTAAAAGAAAACACATGGAAACAACGCCTAGCCAAAATAGCGCACAACTGGCGTACAAGAAACAGACTGAGCCAACTCAACGACGCTCAACTAAAAGACCTCGGTTTAACTGCTGCGGATGTGGATCAAGAAGTGAGAAAACCGGTTTGGAAGTGATTGCGTGGGGGGGGAGCAAGGGCCCTTTGGTAAGTACCCTTGTTGCAGGGTTGTGGTTTCTATAGACAGGGTTGGGTTGTATTCTAACGCCTCATTAAGGTGTGAGCAACGCTACCACCAAACCCAACGATGGAATGAAAAATGCCATGCGTTGGAATCACTCTTAAATGCTTTGTTATAAATCGTTTGCGCCGCAGAAAAAAAACCTATATCTCATGCACGCCTCCTCCAATTTAGCAAGGTTTAGCGGTATTACCCTAAAGAGTCGAAAACTTTGTAAGTTTTGTAAACGACCTACATATTGATAATGAGTTGGTTCAATTACGAAAGGAAAAATACCGTACTTCTTTGTTCGGACTATGTAAATATTACTACTTGGACTGTTTTTTTGACGCTCAAGTGTCAATCTTACATCTTTACCCTCGTCTTCAGCATCAAAATAATATCGATGAGCCAAACAACCGTTACCATTAACGAAAACGTAAAACTTGCCTAGTGAATAATAATCTTCTGGTAGCTCTTGTGGAAAGACGAGACCATCAGCTTCTGGATAAAAAGATAAATATTGGACGGTGTTTTTCAAACTTTGACCCTTAGAACAGAACTACCGTTTAAGTATTTCTCTGCGGAAGCTGACTCCCACTTATACTGATTTGCATCTTCGATATTCCCACCTACAATTGGAGACCAAACCATATCAACACCAAAGTTATAAGATTGTGGCACTCCTTTGTATTTGATCTTTCGTTTCCAGTAAAGCGCGATATCACGGTCAATGGATAATATATCGAAACTAAAAAAATCCATTTCAGTCATTTCAAACTTTACTACAGCATATGGCTTTTTATACCTTGCTCCTCTCTTTTTTGCCCAAGCAAACGCTTCATGTGCCATATCTCCGAGATAGAAACCTTGTCCCAGTTCTCCACCGCCCAACTTTACGCCAATAGCACCAGAAACAATATTGTTTCCATCAGACTCTAATGTGCCATGATATGACAAAATTTCGTTCATCTTTTTCCTGTAGATTTATAACGCCTCAAAGCAGCGGTTTATCCGCTGCTTTTTTTTGTTATGCGTCTTTGCCCTGATATTCATATGTTTCTTGTAAATCAAATGCACTTGCTAGAATAGGCTGTATTTCTTTAAGCCAATTTAAGGACTTCACCGAATATCTGGAAGCAGCAATAACAGCAAGGGATTCGCCACTGGCAGATATAATATCCAAACCAACAAAACCATTACCTTTTGCAGGCTCCATTTCATAGAGCTGTATAGAATGAGCTTCAACTAAGCTTGCACTTATACTTCTATTATTTTTTATACAGCCTATCTTTTTTCTATCTTCACTGATCCATGCGATAAATCTGCCTTTATAATCGCTAACATAGCGATCCTTAATTTCAACGGGGGCCTGATCCTTTAAGGGAATATCAGCTTCTACATCTACCGGTCTGTTAATTTCGATCCAATTATTCATATATTCCGCATAACGCCGTTGTAACCGGCTAAAAATTGTTGACTAAAATGTGAAGCGAAGCGTAACAGCCAACAGTTTTTTGTCCGCGTTGACAACCTTGTTATGTGTTTTAAATGCCAAGCCTATTTTGGTAAAACTTTAAGATAGTCAAAGCATTACTTAATAATAAACTGCTACGTTCAGGATCAAACCACGTACCATTAAATTTTGCTCCGTGGTAAAGGTTGTTTCTTATCCTTGATATATGCGCAAATAGCATTTGTACGCTTTGCTCGTTGTTAGGGACATCAACCCAAATGATTTGGTTTTCTTCGTTAGCCGATTGCTTTTTAGGTGGAGAATTTAAAATATATTCTGCGACTTGTCTCTCTTCACCTAACTCATTGAGAAAATCGTTACCAATTTCTTGATTTGCGTATCGATCCCAATCGACTATTAATTTACCTCTATTCACTACAAAAAATCCCCTTTCTTTGAGCGAGGATTCGTATCGTGCAAATAGCTTAAAAAACTCAAATGCTAATAAATCTAACTGATTTTCCAATGAACTTTCCTAAACACATAACGCCCGCGTTAAGTGGTGAACAACGACAACCACCAAACCTAAACCATTGTACCTTCAACACTAAACCTGACTAGAACTGAAACCGCCAGCGTTGTGAATCCGTCTTTGAACGCTTTGTTAGACTTCTTTTACGACCAAGGCTTGCTTCACCCTTTCTAAAGTAGAGCGAGGCAATTTAGTGTCAGTCAAAAGCTTCGCATAATAACTGCTACATGCCTCTGAATTCACATGAACATTACCATAGCTATCAAACTTAAATGCTGCCGAATCATATAGTTTGTGTAGATCACACCTCAAAACAATGCCATTTGATGGAATATCAGAACCTCCTTCAGCCACAGGTATAATGTGAGCTGCTTCAAGAACAGTGTTGCTTTCTTCTCCAGTAAGAACACAACATTTATCAAGCTTCATTAATAACTTTCTAAATTGAGCTTGTTCTCTCTGTAACTTCGTTGAAGTTACTCTTCTACGCTGTGACGACTTTAAAGGGGAATCTAAGCGAACCCAGCGACAAATGCCATTATGTGAATGATCGACATCATCAAGCCAATGAGCTTCACCTGAATGTTCATTAGGTTTTAAGAGCAAGGTACTTGTACCCCAGCATACTTCATCCGGGTCGATATCCGTATTGACACTAGAATCATACTTTATTTTTACTTCAACCATGCCATCTTCTAATTTGTTAATCTGTGGTTCGATAACGTAGTTATATTCACCACCAGAATCCCATAGTTCCGATGACGAACGAACTAGCCCAATAGATTCGAAGTTATCATAATCAAACTTAATGACCTCTTGAGATTCTGACCAATAAACAATGATGCCTTTGTCCATAAAGTCCCTACTAAACTAAATATGAAGCCTAACGTTTGGTTAAGGGGCGGGCTTTAGCCCGTCCCAGTGAGCGAAGCGAACGATTTGAACCATTTGTTATAAGGAAAATTTAGGTATAAATTTCACAAGAATTATTGCGTAAACAACTATTACTAGAGCGCCAGCCACAAAGAAAGTAATCGGACTGCGTTGATACATGCGCAGATAAAGGCGGAAAACGTTTAAAATTGGATCTTGGCTACGCTCGCGCGCTATCAACGCACGCTGTAATTCACTTAATATATGCGACGCTTCCTCTCTTTCATTATTTGATATAGCGGCTTTTAGATCATTGAGTACAGGCTCATATTTCCTTGGTACTTCTAAAGTGGTTTTTTTATCGACAATGCTATGCATTTCATCTGTGATTTTTCTAACGGCTTCGTAGTAGTGCTGTTTTTGATCTGCACTCAGATGTCGGCTTCTTTCAAAGCGCAACACAACGTCACCCAACCAATGGTCAATATGGTAGTCACCAGATAGGTCGATATCGTTATCTCGTTCCACTGCACGAAATATAGATCTTAGCTTTTTCTCATCGATAGAGGCTTGGTTAACGATCATTCCTTCGAGAAGATCAATAAGAATCTCTTTTGATTTCCTGACTCGTTCACGGCGAATTTTCTTCCCAGAGAACCAAAGGCCAAGAGGCCCCAGAATGAAGAATACAAAGCCGACTAAGAGTGAAATAATGATGCTTGAACTATTTGCATCCCAAAAAGCAACTAAAGAGCTCCACATGTATTATTGTTTTCCTTATAACATTTTAATAGTGCGCATGCTCGTTTAGACAATTTCAAAACTGTCCAAAAAACCTTATAAACAATTGAATAATAAAAGTTTTATAAAACTATTCACAAAAGTGAAAACTGGAAAAACGAGCATGCGTGTTATTCCTTTTATCCACAGCGCGTTATTTCTGCTCTGTGGATTCTTATTCATTGATACTAAAAGACTTTCTAACCAGCCACCAGTAAAAACACACACTTTTTTGATTATTTTTCAGACAAAACAAACCAGAAATCCACGTAATGAAAAATAAACTGTATATTCACGCAGTGTAGAACACTATTCCATTTCGCCTATTTCTACTCCTAGATAACGCTCTACGTACAAAGGAAAGCTTCGCTTTCGCGGCACTTTTTAAAATATATAAAAACCGCTTCGCTCATCGTACCTTACGGGTGAATGAGTTAGGGCGCAAAGTATTCGGTCATTTATGTGAAGCAAGGAGAAAACCAAGAGCAAAGCTAATTGTTTTTGTATACGGAAGATCTATGTGCAACTTTAATCACGTTTATGATCAATACGTCATCTCTTATCTGATAGATGATCCGATATAAACCTTGCCTTACGCGATAATTATCTAAACCCGATAGTTTGATGCAGCCTTCTGCTCTTGGGTTGTCTGCAAGACTTTCAATCTTTTGAAGTATTTTGGGTACGTCTTTTTTAGGAATATTCTTAAAATCTTTTCCTACTGACTTTTTAAAAGAAATTTTATATTTTGCCATTCGCTTTCAGCTCGTTTAGAAAAACTTCATAAGTCACTTCTGGCTCATTTACTCGTTCTGACATGGCAGCGAGGTCTTCTTGATCTTCTCTCATAAGCAAGCGTACCGCTTCATCAATTAGTTCTGAAATAGAAACATCTGATGATGCCGCTCGCATTTTTAACGCTTGATGGATAGCGGGTTCAAAATAAACAGTTGAACGTTTTGATAAATTACTCATGTTACACCTCGACGATTCTTTTGGGTTTTAACATTGTAGCGTTATAACGTTAAAACATCAAAACTCAATAACGTTCAGCAACCTCGTTTTATACTGGACAGATTATGGGAGCAAAGCGAACGCTAAGAGCGAGGTCAAACAGCAATCTATAACAGTAACGTCGAGCGGTGGCGTTTGATTTGCTCGCGTCTCCAACGGAAGTTAATACAAAGAAAGCTTCGCTTTCGCGGCAGATTACGCTTCGCTTATCGTGCCCTACAGGTTGGTAATGCTGACTTTAAGGGAACAAGGCAAACACCAAGAGCGAGGTCAAAAGGCTTTAACCGCCGCTAAACAAGCTAGGATTGAAAAATGACATTCCTAAGAGGTAGGCGGTAGTTTCGATGAAGGAATGTCATTTTTTCAAGTTTCTACGACTGAGCCACTTAAGGCGTTGTTGATTTCTTTCCAAGTAAGCCCACTGCCCTTTTTCGCTGGCGCTTTGGTTTGGGTGACTTGGATGATTTGCCCTGCGATGGAGATGGCGATTTCGAAGGGCTTTTTGCCTGCGATTTCGTTTAGTCCCACTGGGCAATGTACCGAGTCGATTTCCGCTTGGCTAAATGAGGCGCTGACGAGGCGTTTTTTGAAGCGTAGTGCTTTGGTTTTCGAGCCGATTAAGCCGATGAATCGGCAGTCTTTTCGATCCAATAAGGCTTCCACCAACTGGTAATCCAACGCGTGATCGTGGGTCATGACCAAGGCGATTTCGTTATGACTCATGTGTTCGATGTGTTCCAACATGGATTCATACAGAAACGGTGTGACGTTACTCGGTAACCCTTTGATATTGTGGTCTTGAGCAAGGTTTTCGCGGCTGTCGACCCATGAGATTTTCGCTTGCATGTTGCCCAAGACATTGACCAAGGTGGTCGCCACATGACCCATTCCAAAAATGGTGATCTTAGTGGCGGGCTCTGGAAAATACTCTAGCAACACGCTGACCGTGCCGCCGCAACATTGGTTGGTTTTGGCGGCGAGCGGAAAGTTTTCCAACACATGAGAAGGCGAAGACGCATCTTGCAGCATGGCACGGGCTTTTTGGCAGACAGCGTATTCCAGCTGTCCGCCGCCGATGGTGTCGAAGCTGTGTTCCTCGGTAATAATCATCTTGCTCGATGATTCCCGAGGCGCAGAACCTTGGGTGCCAATCACGGTGGCGATCACCCAAGCTTGCCCTGCTTTTTCTACTTCCTGTAAAGCATGAACCCAGCTCATAGAAGACATCATAGGCTTGCTTCCTTAGCTGCTTGCATGGCGTAAAATACCGCTTCTGGCGTGGCTGGCACGGCCAATGGTGGCGAGATCTTGTGATCGGCAACTGAAGCACAGGCGTCTTTTAACGCACACCAAACGGAAATCCCTAGCATCAATGGCGGTTCACCAACGGCTTTTGAGCGATACACCGATTCTTCACTGTTGGCACGATCAAAGAGTTTGACAGTGAATTTTTCTGGAATATCCGCTGAAGTCGGAATCTTGTAATTAGCAGGGCTGTTGGTGGTAATGCGGCCTTTGTCATCCCAGCTTAATTCTTCTGAGGTGAGCCAGCCCATGCCTTGCACAAACGCGCCTTCGATTTGCCCAATGTCGATATCCGCGTTTATCGAATCGCCTACATCGTGCAAGATATCAACCTGCGTTACTTTGTATTCGCCGGTAAAAGTATCGACGATCACTTCTGCCACAGCAGCGCCATTGGCAAAATACAAAAATGGTCGGCCTTTGGCCGCTTTGCGGTCGTAACCGATTTTTGGTGTTTTATAAAACCCAGTAGACGACAAAGACACGCGGTTCATGTACGCCAGTTTGATGAATTCAGGAAAGCTCATTGTCTCGCTGCCTAGAATCACTTGATCGTCTTCAATAGCGAAGGCATCCGCTGCGATACCAAAATGCTCCATGGCGAATTCTTGCAAGCGACCTTTGATCGTCATCGCTGCATCCAGTGCCGCCATACCGTTCAAATCCGTCCCTGCTGATGCCGCGGTTGGCGATGCGTTTGGCACTTTGTCGGTACGAGTAGAGCCAACGTTGACGCGTTGGTAATCAATGCCAAAGGCTTTGGCAACAATCTGCGCCACCTTGGTATAAAGTCCCTGCCCCATTTCCGTTCCGCCGTGGCTCACATGAACGCTGCCGTCCGTGTAAACATGCAGCAAAGCGCCACCTTGGTTTAAGTGTTTCGAGGTAAAGGAAATGCCGAATTTTACTGGCGTGAGTGCTAGACCTTTTTTCAAGAAAGGGTTCTGCTTGTTGAAGGCCTTAATCGCCTCACGGCGAGTACGATAATCTGAGCTTGTTTCCAATTCTTCGATAAGTGTCAGTAACACATCATCGTCTACTTTTTGTCCATACGGCGTGGTGTCTTTATTCGCTTGATAGCAATTGAGTTTGCGAATATCCAACGAGTCTTTGCCTACCGCGCAGGCGATTTCCTCGATGACATTTTCTGCCAGCAAAACACCTTTGGGTCCGCCAAAGCCTCGGAAAGCGGTATTAGAAACCGTGTGAGTTTTACCGCGATAACCGCTGATACGAGCGTTCGGCAAGAAATAAGCATTGTCCGCGTGGAACATAGCGCGATCGACAACGCCGTCCGACAAATCTGCCGTACAACCACATTTGCCAACCATGTCGTATTCCGCCGCGAGGATCTCCCCTGCATCGGAAAAGCCCACTTCATAGCTGTTCCAGAAATCATGACGTTTGCCGGTTTGCACCATGTCATCTTGGCGCGGCATACGATATTTCACCGGACAGCGATTTCGTATGGCGAGTACTGCCGCCATACAACCAAGAACCGCTGCCTGAGATTCTTTACCGCCAAAGCCGCCGCCCATGCGTCGCACTTCAACGAGCACTTGTGCCACGGGTAAACCCAGCACACGCGCCACCAGCTTTTGCACTTCAGCAGGATGCTGAGAGGAAGCAAATACCTGAACGCCACCATCTTCATTGGGAGTCGCGACACTGATCTGCCCTTCCAAATAAAAATGCTCTTGGCCTTTGATGTACATATCGGATTTAAGCTTGTTCGGCGCGGTTTCTAGTGCGCCTTTGGCATCGCCACAGCTAATGGTATGAGTTGGTAAAACAAATTCTTGGCGCTCTAACGATTGGCGAGGATGCAAGGTCGCTTCTCGCGGTTTGTATTCAATCTCAGCCAAAGCAACCGCTTGTTTCGCAGCGCGTAAACTGGTTGCCGCGACAGCAAAAATCGATTGCCCAATGAAATGCACAAAATCGCCAGCCAGCAATAAGTCACCGCTCAATACGGGCGACACATCGACTTCACCTGGAATATCCGCTTGAACAATCACATCGACCACACCAGGATAAGCGCGAACTTTATCCAAATTGATCGACACGATATCCGCGTGAGCTTCGGTCGATAAACCGGTCGCCACATGCAGTTCATTTGGCCATTCTGGCATATCGTCGATGTAAACCGCTTGGCCTGTCACGTGTTTAATAGCCGATTCATGAACAGGTAAAAGTCTATTATTAGCGCCGCTTTTTGTGCCTAAAGTGAAATCTTGTGGAAGTTTACGCATGAGTGCTTGCCTCCGAACCAGTCGATAAAATTGAGTCAGTGACCGCGTGACCAGAGAAAGTCACCACGTTGGTGCCATTCAGTTCCAGCCACGCTTTGCGGATCAAATTACACGCCATGTCCAAACGATATTTCGCGCTGGCTCGCATGTCGCTCATTGGCGTTAATTCGCTGCGTAGTGCTTCGATGACTTGGTTTAACGCTTGTTTGTCATTGATAAGTTTACCCGTCAACGTCGCTTCGGCTTTTAGTCCGCGAATCGGCGTGGCCGCCATGCCACCAAATGCCAAACGCACATCGGTTAACGTGCCGTTATCGACTTCGAATCGAACTGCCAGCATGACACTGGAAATATCGTCTTCCATGCGTTTCGAGACTTTATAAAAACGATGAAACTGAGCGAGCTTATCGAGAGACACATCAAACGACGCGATCATCTCATCCTTCGCTAATTGCGTTTGTTTGTAGCCTTGGTAAAAATCCGCGATATTCACCGCTCTTGTGCTGCCGTCGTTTTTCAACAATTGAATGTCTGCGTCAAACGCCAATAATAGCGGCGGTAAATCGGCAATTGGTGAGGCGTTCGCAACGTTGCCGCCAATCGTGCCACGGTTACGAATTTGTCGAGACGCGATGCGACTCAGTAAGGCATTCATATGCGGATAAAGCGTCTTGCTGAAATCTTCCAACTCGCTGTAAGTGACCGACGCACCGATGGTCAACGACGCTTCTCCGATATGTAAATGTTTAAGCTCGGTCACGCAAGATACATCGATCAAGGTGTCAAAATCACGATAGCGCTGAGTATTCTCTAGCATCAAATCGGTTCCACCGGCGATCAAAACGGCCTCTGGATTGGACTTCAAGGCGTGAGCGAGTTGATCTAAATCTGTGGGTTGTAAATAGTTGCTGCTGTCATGAGGATCTGTTTGTAGGCTTTCAAGCTGGGTTTTGATGCTAGCGTTTTTACTCATCAGCTCGACATAAGGCGTTTCATTAGAGACTTCGACCATAGGCTCTTTAACCATGGACAATCCCGCATCGATGATCGGGCGATAGCCAGTGCAACGGCATAAGTTACCAGAGATCGCATCGCAAACCGCTTCACGGTCGATTGGCTGCTCGCTGCTCTGTTTATTTTCATAAAGCCCAGCTAAGGACAACACAAAACCCGGCGTACAAAAGCCGCATTGAGAACCATGAGATTCCACCATGGCTTGTTGAGCAGGATGCAATTCACCCGTCTTGGACAAATACTCAACTGAGACAATATGCTTGCCAGTCAAGGATTGCATTGGTGTGATGCACGAATTTAGCGTCGAATACGTCAGCTCCCCGTCTTCCAATGCACCAACAAGAAGCGTACACGCACCGCAATCGCCAGATGCACAACCTTCTTTTGTACCCGTTAATCCACGCTTTTCTCTTAGGTAACGCAAAGCGGTAAAGTCGCTAGGGAGCGTGTTATCTTCGATGAGCTCATCGTTTAGCATAAATTTCAAAGCGCTCTCCTTATTTAAAATAGTGTCTATGATGGTGGTTATGATTGTAGTTGAAATGCAAAAAGCTGACCAATCGTACAAAGTTTTAATTAAAAACTAATAATACAGGCGGAACAAGCGCCGTGACGCTTTTTATAAGCATTCTTTTAATAATGCACCTTCTTTCTAGACTAGCACTCAAAGCACTCTCTGCTAAAGAAGCTAGAAAGGATTGAAGCACAAAAAAATGTAGCTCCTCACAAAAAAAAGATCTAAAATATGACCTAAATTTAGTGCTTATTTGAGGTTCCCATGAGACAAGTATTAGCGAATTACACCGCCAGCATTTCTGAGCTAAAGAAAAACCCAACGGCTTTACTTAACGAATCTGGTGGCTCTGCTATTGCTATTTTAAACCATAATAAGCCAGCTGCTTACCTCGTCCCAGCTGAAGCCTATGAGCTTTTGATGGAGATGGTAGATGATATTGAACTGGCAAAACTTGTCGAAAACCGTCGTGCTGATTTATCAAAAGCGGTCGAAGTTAGTCTAGATGACTTATAAACTAAAATTCCTCCCTGCTGCACTAAAAGAGTGGCGCAAATTAGCACCACAAATTCAAACACAATTTAAAAAGAAGCTAGCGGAGCGACTAGAAAACCCGCATGTCACTACCTCAAAGCTACGCGGTTATGATTGCGTCTACAAAATAAAACTAAGAACCTCAGGCTATCGCCTAGCTTATGAAGTCATAGACGATGAAGTCGTCGTTTATGTGCTGGCAATTGGAAAACGAGACAAAGACGCAGTTTATAAAAAACTCGCCTCTCGGATTGATTGATTTTAATTCTTTCGCAAAAAAAGCCTAGACAAGCAAGCTAGACAACACTTTTCAAGTTACCGTAAATATTATTTATTTTTCAACAATCTATTGGCTTTATACTGGTATAACTAAGCATGCACTTGTTGTACACATACTATTTGGCTTATTAAGAGGTCGAGATGACACCATCCAAAAATGGGCTGAAAGCCATCGCATTTATAGAGGCGCTAAAAGGCTTAATATCTCTTATCGTAGGATTAGGAATCCATGTCTTAGCTGGCGAGAATTTACAAAAAATAGCTGAATCCATCGTCTCTCACGCTCATCTAAATCCTGCGAGCCATTTTCCAAGTATTTTCCTCCATGCTGCGAGTTCAATAACAGACAGCAATATGAGCCTGATTGCTTTGGGTGCCCTAGCTTATTCTCTGGTTCGATTCGTTGAAGCCTATGGTTTATGGAAAGCGTTTGTTTGGACTGAATGGTTTGCCTTGGTAAGTGGGGCAATCTATTTACCATTTGAGATCTATGAAATCATTTTTCATACACACATTTTGACTGTCTGCGTATTTTTGTTGAATGTCGTAGTGGTTTGCTACATGGCGAGTGTGCTTTACAGTAAACGAAAAAAAGACACAGAATTGCTACTACCCAGTAAAACCTCATAGAACTAGATTTGATATCTACCCTCCATTTCCAAGCAAATCATATTTACTTCCCCGTCTACTGTTACACCCAATATTACTTTTTTAATGCACCATTTTGTTTCACCCTCTCTACTTAGAACCTTACAAGCCTTATCACTCAAGGCCTTATATTTTTTATTTTTACAATAAATTCAATAACTTAAATAAAAATCTACACCTCCATGAAAAAATGGAACAAATGTTGCTAACTTATATCCATGTGAAACAAGCGGGTCTTTAGTCCCTATTAATTGTATGGAGCATGTTTATGAAAGCGGCAAAAAAAACAGCAATCCGATTGACTCTTTTAGCCAGTCTCATCTCAAGTACTTCTGTCATGGCGGCAGATCAAGTGACGTTTCAATTAGATTGGCTACCAGGCGGTGATAAAGCGCCTGTTTATGTGGGTATTCAACAAGGTTTCTTTGCTGATGAAGACTTGGAAGTCAAGATTGCCAGCGGTCGTGGTTCTACCGATGCGTTGACTAAGATGGCAACGGGCCAATCTGATATTGGTAGTTCCGATATTGGTGCTTTGATGGCAGCGAAAGCACAAGCCGATGTACCTGTAGTCGCTGTCTTCCCATACTTCACCCAAGCTCCTCATGCGTTCTTTGTACTGAAAAGCAGCGGTATTAAATCCATTAAAGATTTGAAAGGCAAAAAAGTCGCGACTTCGCCTTTCACTTCATCAAATGCTTTCTTACCTTTGGTATTGAAACAAAACGGTTTGAGCGAAAGCGATATTAAATTAGTGAAATCTGATCCGGGTGCATTAGCGCCGATGATGATCACTGGTAGCACCGACACCATTATTGCTTGGGTTACCAACACGGCACTTTATGACGCACAAGCAAAAGGCGCAGGCAAAGAGCTGATCGAAATGCCGTGGTCAAATTCTGGTTTATCCCTTTATAGCTCATCTGTTTTAGCCTCTGAACGCTTTTTAGAAGAACGTCCAGATGTGGCGAAACGCTTCATAAAAGCCTTTGCCAAGTCCATTGAATTCACTTACGCAAATCCAGATCAGGCCGGTATTGACCTACACAAAATGGTACCAGAAGTGGACGCCAGCATTGTTTCCGCACAAATTAAGAGCATTTATAGTTTGGTGTATAACGATGTCACGACAAAAGATGGCTTCGGTAATTTCACCGACGAACGCATTCAAAAAACATGGGAATACGTGGCGGAAGCAAATGGTTTAAAAATGGATGCTATCGATCCAAAAACCGCAGTAAACAGCAGCTTTAAACCGGAGTAACCACATGGAAAACAACAAGGCTATGGAAGATATGAACTCCATTGAAAATAATGCTAAAGCGGCCTACGTCAGCATGAAAAACGTGGGTCATAAATATGATCCACGTCCAGAAACACCTATGGTCGTGCAAGGTATTGATCTCGACATCCACCGTCACGAGTTCGTTGCGGTGGTGGGGCCTTCTGGTTGTGGTAAATCAACATTGTTGCGCATGGTGGCGGGCTTGCTTATTCCGTCACATGGTGAAGTGTCAGTATTTAATTTACCAGTCACCGAACCTCGTGATGACGTGGGCATCGTTTTTCAAAAGGCCAATTTACTGCCTTGGTTAACCGTGCGCAAAAACGTGCTATTTCCACTCAAACACAAATACGGCAGCTACTCCGCCAGCGATGAAAAACGCGCGAACGAATTACTTGAAATGGCGGGCTTAACCCAATTTGCTGACAAGATGCCAGACGAGTTGTCTGGTGGCATGCAACAACGCGTAGGCATTATTCGCGCACTGTTGCTTAACCCAGACATTCTGTTGATGGACGAACCTTTCTCGGCGCTAGACGCGTTAACACGTGAGCAAATTGGTTTTGATTTACTCGATATTTGGAAAAAGAATCCAAAAACTGTGTTGTTTATCACCCATTCTATTAGTGAAGCCGTGTTGTTATCCGATCGTATTTTAGTGATGAGCAAACGCCCTGGCACGGTTCTGGATTTGATTGAGGTGGATTTACCTCGTCCGCGTTCTTCGAAAACCATTAACTCCCCACGCTTTGCTGAGCTAACCGATTTAATTAGAGGCTATATTTATGAACCCAACGTACCAGCCTAAATCTTGGCTTGCACAGCAGGCAAACCGTTTCGCGCCTGGCTTGTTCTTTATCGGCCTTGTGCTGTTATGGGAATTAGTTTGTCGTTTCGGCAATGTGCCAAACTACATTCTGCCGTCTCCATCAGCGATTTTTACCGCCTTTTTTGATGTGGAGTTTTCTCGTTGGTTAACGCATCTTTGGGCGACATTACGTGTGGCTTTGATGGGTTTTGCCTTGTCTATCGTCATTGCGATTCCGTTGTCGATTGGCATGATGCGTTCTGAGTTGATGAACCGCGTGTTTTATCCTGCCTTGATCGTTATTCAATCAACTCCTGTGGTAGCCGTTGCGCCTTTGATCATCGTATTGCTTGGTACAGACGACCCATCTCGCGTGCTGATCACTTGCTTAATCACCTTCTTCCCTCTTGTTGTATCAACGACGACAGGCATGCTGGAAACTCCTCCAGAAATGATAGAGCTAAGCCAATCTTTGCGTGCTCCGCGTTATCGTGAAACATGGCAGATTCGTATCCCTTATGCGATTCCACACATTTTCAGTGGCCTTAGAGTGTCTATTACTTTGGCGATTATCGGTGCCGTGGTGGCGGAATTTGTCGCCGCCGAAGAAGGGTTGGGCTATTTCATCCAGTTCTCCACGTCGTTCTTTAAAATTCCGCAAGCGTTTGCGGGGCTGATTTTCTTGTCGGTTATCAGCTTGTTGTTGTTTAAATCGATCCAGTGGATTCAGGCTTGGTTTTTTCCGTGGAGCCTTCCTAAGAAAAAATATTAATAATAGAGACAGATATGACATTAAATACAAGAGACTCTAACTTTTTACGCCAAAGCTTTGCCCTTGCAGATGAAGCCAAACAACAAGGCATCCACCCGTTTGCGGCGATCTTGGTCGACGATGAAGACAATGTCCTAATGACACAAGTGAACGGCTATTTGCCAGATTTCGATATGACAGGCCATGCAGAGCGCAAGTTAATGACTCGCGCTAGCAAAGCCTATCGTCCTGAATTTCTGGCAAAATGCACCATGTATGTTTCCGCTGAGCCTTGCGCCATGTGTGCAGGTTCTGCCTATTGGGCCGGATTAGGACGACTGGTGTATGGATTAAGCGAAGACAGCTTGAAACAGATCACCGGGAATCACCCTGAAAACCCAACCTTGGCTTTGCCTTGTCGCACCGTGTTTGAATCGGGACAACGAAAAGTGGAAGTTATCGGGCCTTGCCTTGAAGAAGAGGCAACGAAATTGCATGAGGGTGTTTGGTAACACTAAATAATCGGAGTAGAAGCAGTCAGACGCGTTCTCTTACTCTATTAAAAGAGTAAGAGTGCGTTCGGTCATTGCTCCATTTTCCACTAGGCAAAAACGCCTAGTTATTTTAAACCTAGGAGAATGGGAGAGAACCATGACTAATTCATACTCACTTGAAGAACTACAACGCGAAACCACTTTTGGTGGTGCAGGCGAAGACACCAACGATCGAGAAATTCGCATCATCGACATGAGCGATTTTGAAAATCGTCGCGAGGAAATACGCGAGCAACTTTGGCTCGCTGCGACCGAGATTGGTTTTTTCCAATTAAGTAACCACGGCATTGATCCAAAGGAAATAAAAGCCGCATTCAGCGAATCCGAACGTTTCTTTAATCTTCCAGAAAGCATTAAAAGCCAATACCCAAGACCCAAAAGCGTTAATGCGGGTTGGGAAAGTCGCAGCCAAATTCGCCCTTCTACTGGTACCAAAGATCAAAAAGAATCCTATCAAATCACCCAATACCACATGGATAATTTGTGGCCGACTGAAGAAGAGTTGCCAAACTTTCAAGCTAATACACTGCGTTTTGAAAAACAATGTTGGGAAGTTGGCATGAAGGTATTGTCTTGCTTTGCCGACAAGCTCGGCTTTGATCGAGACTTCTTTAGCAAGGCACACGAACCTCGCCAGCCGGACTACCAAAGTACCTTGCGCTTGTTACACTACTACGCCACAGAAGGTGTCACCGAACAGGGTAATATGTGGCGTGCTGGCGCGCATACGGATTTCGATTGTTTAACCTTATTATTTCAACACGAAGGCCACGGCGGTTTACAAGTTTGCCCGGGTGCGGAAGCTGAAACTCAACGTTGGACAAGCATTCCGCCCCTTGGCGGCGTGATCACCTGCAACATCGGCGATATGCTCATGCGCTGGAGCGACGACCAACTTAAATCCAACCTGCACCGAGTACGTCAACCACGCGTCGACGAATACTGCGGCAGCCGTCATTCCATCGCCTTCTTCTGCCAAGCCAATAAAACGCAGATCATCCAAGGCCCTGCAAAACGTTATCAACCTATCAGCGCTGCAGACTTTTTAACCCAACGCATTCAGGCTAACTTCGTCGATAAATAAACTTTCATACTACACAACATAAACCGCCATCGATTATTACAAAACGATGGCGGTTTTTTATGCCTCACTCAATATAAAATTAACCTTTAAGGCATCAATTAGTAAACAAAAAAGCTTACCTTACGTTTTACTTAGTAAACATTTTTGATTACTCTATATTCAGTTCATCAGCACGGAGGCAAGATGAAGCAAAGTGAATTCAGACGATATTTGGAAAAATGGGCGTAGAGGTCAAACAAGGTACCAACCACTTAAAGCTCTATTACAAAGACAAGCGATCTGTTATGCCAAGACATCCCTGCAAAGAAATAGCCGAAGGCACAAGAAAAGCAATTCTCAAACAACTAGGAATAGACGATTGAAACCTATCTTAAAGGTACTCTTTCCAACAGCTGGAGAAGAATATGAAATACCCAGTCATTATTAAAAAAGACGGAAATGGCTACAGCGTCAGCTTTACAGATATCCCTGAGGCGCTAACCTGTGCAGACACCTACGAAGAAGCATTAGCCGAAGCTGCAGACGCCTTGGTTACAGCTTTTGAGTTCTATTTTGAAGATGAGCGCTCAGTTCCCTTACCATCTAAAGTAAAAGGCGAATCTGTCAGTGTACCGCTAAGTATTTGGAGCAAAGTCCTGTTGCTGAATACCATGCTTGAAGAGCATGTATCACAAGCAGAACTGGCAAAACGTATTGGTAAAAAGAAGCAAGAAATGCAACGTATTATCAACCTTGGCCATAATACAAAAATCGATACGTTAGTCTCTGCCTTAGAGGCACTAGGAAAAAAAATCAGCTTCTCTGTTGTTTAAACTTATTGTTTATCCAAAGAAAAAATAGAAAGATAAACAACAAACCGCCATCGATTAATACAAACCGATGGCGTTTTCTATCTTAACAACTCAGAACGATTTTAGAGGTCCGCTAATCTAAAACTTGCAATTTTATGCACTTCGCTCATGGCGCGGTCAAATTCTGTTTGCCAGTCATTGGGCGTTCTGGCTTCAAACCCTGTAAGTATCTGATCCTTAGTCGCGCCTTTTACGGCCATGATGAAGGGAAAACCAAACTTCTCTCGATAGGTATCGTTCAGCTGTAGGAAGTATGCTAGCTCTTCTTCTGAGCATTGATCCAGCCCTGCTCCTGCTTGTTCTGAGGTTGAGGCATGAGTCAGCTCGCCTGCTAAAGCCGCTTTGCCTGCTAAATCTGGATGAGCGCGAAGCAGTATGAGTTTTTGTTCGTCAGTACTTTGCTCTACGATGTCAGCCATGGTGTCTTTGATTTTGTCGATACTGTCGAAATACTCACTTGGATGCTCGACTTTTTGTCGCCATAATTCTTCTGCAACCCAAGTGGAATGCTCATAAATACTGCTAAATAAAGCGATAAAATCCACTTCTTCCATTTGACTAATCGCAGCTAACGGGTCTTGCATAATAGGACTCCAAATTCTGACGGCTCTAAAAAATTCTTATAAAAAAGATCTGTATGAATAACAAAATACGCTATACAGAAACACATGGCACAAATATTGATCTCTATGAAACAATATTTTCAGATCCATTTCACTTATAAAGACGCTTACTGCAAAAATCAGGCAAGCTTTCACATTAGATTGAGGTAAAACAATGGGATACTTAACCACTCACATTTTAGATACAACAAAAGGCGTTGCTGCGGCTGGCGTAAAAATACATCTTTACCAGCATTCTGCAGACGGCCAACGACAGCTTATTCATAGCACTGTGTCCAATAACGATGGCCGCTGTGATCAACCCTTGCTGCAAGCTGATAGCTTCTCTGTGGGTGTGTACGAACTAGAGTTTGGCATTGACGAGTACTTCGCTGACTCTCTCGAAGACTCAGACAATAACAAACCTACCGCTCCTAGTTTCTTAAACACGGTCATCATTCGCTTCGGCATCAATGATGAAAACGCCCATTATCACATTCCACTGCTTGTCTCGCCTTATTCTTACAGCACTTATCGTGGCAGCTAGTCTTATGTAATTAGGCTTCAGCCCAAGGCTTAATGAGCCAGAATGAAGCAAATATTACAAAATCCGCACCAAGATAAATCATTTTCTGCCCTGTTGGTCAAAGAAGAAAATAAGCCTCTTTCTTCTTTGACCTATCACCACTGATTACGTATCGCCCTAAAACAAAGGTTTCACACACTAAAATATAGGTTCATTTGTTTCATGGCATATTTATTGCCATTTACTCCTTTAACAAGAAATTAAAAGTTCGCTAAGACAACGCGAAAACGAGCGATAGATTAAAGGGGAATCATATGAAAGCACTTATTATAGGCGCTGGTATCGGTGGCATGTCAGCGGCAGCAGCATTAAAACAACAAGGCATCGAATGCGATATTTTTGAAGCGGTAAAAGAAATCAAACCTGTTGGTGCCGCGCTCTCTATTTGGTCTAACGGCGTAAAATGCATGAACCATTTAGGTATGGGCAGCATTATGGATGAACTCGGCGGCCCGATGCACAACATGGCGTACCACGACGGTATAACCGGAAGCGTGATGACGCAGTTCAGTCTTGCCCCATTAGTTGACGCTGTTGGCGAACGCCCTTGCCCTGTATCTAGAGCAGACCTACAAAGCCAAATGATCGATTGGTGGGGACGTGATAAAGTTCAGTTTGGCAAACGCATTGAGAAAGTCGAGCAAAGTGACACAGGTGTAACCGCGTATTTTACCGATGGTACCAGTGCTGTAGGTGATTTTATGATTGCGGCCGACGGCACACATTCTGCCGTACGTGCTGATGTCATTGGTTATCAAACCGAGCGCCGCTACGCTAATTATGTAAACTGGAATGGCTTGGTAGAAATCGATGAAAGTATTGCCCCTGCCAATCAATGGACAACCTTTGTTGGCGAAGGCAAACGCGTTTCTATCATGCCTATTGCCAGTGGTCGTTTTTACTTCTTCTTTGATGTGCCATTACCAAAAGGCCTAGCAGAAGACAGAACAACAGTGATTGCCAATCTAACAGGTTATTTTGCAGGTTGGGCTGAACCCGTTCAAAAACTGATTGCAGCCATTGATCCTGAAACCACCAACCGCATCGAAATTCATGACATAGAACCATTCGATACCTTGGTAAAAGGCAATATTGCCCTACTCGGCGATGCTGCCCACAGTACAACTCCAGACATAGGCCAAGGCGGATGCTCTGCACTGGAAGATTCTGTTGTTCTCGGACAGTGCTTTGCTGATCAATTTAAAGAGAAAGGCAAAACCGTTTCAGGTGTTATCGCTGCATTGAAAAACTACGAAGAAGCTCGTCGCTTCCGCGTCAAAGATCTTGTACTAAAAGCTCGTAAACGTTGTGATGTTACCCATGGTAAAGACATGCAAGAAACCCAAGCTTGGTACGACGAACTAAGACATGAAACAGGCGAAAACATTATTGCAGGATTGCGTACTACTATTATTGGTGGACCGTTGGCTTAATTCAAAAAACTCTTTAGAAATCACTAAAAAACATTTAAAAAAGCTATTTAAAACTAAAGGTTGATGATCGTTTTCTTGTATTAATAAAGCGATCATCACTTACTTTTAGTAACAATTAATCAACAACTAAAACTTGATAAGAATCATAAATCTCGATATAAAGTCACCTTCAACTGGAGATGACGATGAGTAAAAAGTTCTTATTGCTAACCCCCGAAGATGGAGCAGATGTTCTAAAAAGCCTAGCAGCGCCTGCACGATTGGCAATATTGTCCTTGTTACATGAAAAAGGGCCGATGAATGTCAATGACATTGCAGACCTTCTCGAACTGCCCCAATCATCAACTTCCAGTCATATTAATTCCCTCGAAAGTGCCGGTTTAATTACCACCGAAAGCCAAAAAGGCCGTAAAGGCAGCCAGAAAATTTGCCGTGCAACACACGAAGAAATCGTCTTATCTTTCTGTAACACCAAACAAAATCAAAACAACGTCATCGAAGTCGCTATGCCTGTGGGCCTATATTCTGAGTTTGATGTGATGGCGCCTTGTGGTTTGTGTTCGGAATCTGGCATTGTTGGCTTCTTAGACAGTCCAGATACTTATCTTTCTCCTGATCGTATGCGTGCCAGTTTGTTGTGGTTTACCAAAGGCTATGTGGAATATCAATTCCCCAACAATGCTCGTATTGCAGGTCAGACAGTGAAAGAGCTAGAGCTGGTGATGGAGCTGTCATCCGAAGTGCCTGGCACGTCAGAAAATTGGCCTTCTGATATTCATATCTCTATCAACGGCAAAAAGGCTGCGATCTGGACTGCTCCCGGCGATTACGGCGATCGTCGTGGTAAACATACACCCGATTGGTGGAAGCTTGCTGGCAGCCAATACGGCCATTTAAAAAGCTTTCGTGTCACAAAAGATGGTACTTACATCGATGGTGTACGGGTTTCTGATATCTCTTTGAAAGATCTTGCACTGGAAGACCATAGATCCATTCGTGTGCGAATCTCTGTTCCCGATGATGCTGAACACCCTGGCGGCATCAATATTTTTGGCAAACAATTTGGCAATTACGACCAAGATATTGTACTACGCCTTCAATCTTAACCTCACACACAGCATCTTATTTTCTGATGTAGATGTCAGTAAGCCTGCTCTAATAAATAAAAATTAAAAAACTATAAATTTCAATACCTTAGTAACTTCCCAAGCACCTACCACTTTCTTTTTTCGTTGCAAATCACACTTATACATACCAATTTTGGTATTTTGTTGCACAAAAAATAAACGTCTTATTGATTGACCTTAGGTCAAACATGCTTTTAATATCCACTTATCAGATAAGAAACAAAAATTCAGATACTTAATATATCTTAATATCCTACAAAAATAAGAAAGGAGTAAGCATGCGCGCTAACGTAACCGCACATAAAGATTATGTGATTGCCAAAATAGACCCTCGCCTTTATGGCTCTTTCATCGAGCATTTAGGACGCGCTGTTTACAGCGGTATCTACGAACCAGGTCATGCAACTGCTGATGAACATGGTTTCCGTCAAGATGTTATCGAACTCATCAAAGATATCGATGTTCCCGTTACTCGCTACCCCGGTGGTAACTTCGTTTCTGCTTATAACTGGGAAGATGGCATTGGGCCAAAAGAAGATCGCCCAACTCGCCTAGATCTTGCTTGGCACACATCAGAAAGTAATGAAATTGGTATTCATGAATTCGCTGAATGGGCAGAACAAGCCGGTACAGAAATGATGCTAGCGGTGAATCTTGGCTCACGAGGTTTAGACGAAGCTCGTGCTTTTCTTGAATATGTGAATCACCCAGGCGGTTCTTATTGGTCTGACCTTCGCAAGCAAAACGGCCGTGAAGAACCTTGGGACGTTAAGCTTTGGTGTCTGGGTAATGAAATGGATGGACCTTGGCAAATCGGACAAAAAACTGCCGCTGAATATGGTCGAGTAGCATTTGAAACTGCTAAAGCCATGCGCGCTTTCGATAAAAATATCGAGCTAGTCGTTTGTGGCTCTTCTTCCCCTAAAATGCCAACCTACCCTGAATGGGAAAGCACAGTACTAGATTATACCTACGACACAGTCGACTACATTTCACTGCATATGTATTTCGATAATCACGAAAAAAACACCGCCAATTATTTAGCCAAAGCCAGCTTACTTGATAACTATATCGACACCGTCGCGGCGGTAATTAAAGCCACTAAAGCTAAAAAACGCTCCAAACACGATGTGTATATTTCCTTCGATGAATGGAACGTCTGGTATCACTCCAATGAACAAGACAAAAAAATTCTCGGTGGCAATGACGGTTGGCCACATGCTCCAGCTTTGTTAGAAGACATTTATGACTTTGCCGATACGCTACAAGTTGGCTGTATTCTGAACACCTTTATTCGCCATAGCGACGTGGTCAAAATTGGCTGTTTGGCGCAATTGGTCAACGTTATCGCGCCGATTATGACAGTCAAAGACGGTCCAGCGTGGCGTCAGTCGACTTACTATCCATATTTGTATGCGTCCCAATACGGCCGTGGCACAGCACTCAATCTTGCGGTGCAATGCCAAGGCTACGATACAGAGTTCGCCAGTGATGTTTCCTATCTGGATATTTCTGCGGTGGTATCCGATAAAGATGGCGCACTAACTTTCTTTATTGTTAACCGTCACCCAGACGAAAGCATTGAATTGGATCTGTCTCTGCAAGGATTTACACATCAGAAAGTCATTATGGATAAAGTCATGGCGGGCCATGCACTTGACGCAAAAAATGGTCCAGATGCAGAGCAAGTAGCACCAAAAGATGGCCAAGGCGCAGCAGTCAAACAGCAACAATTAACGGCAAGCATTGCTCCTATGAGCTATCGCATGATTCGACTTGGGGTGTAATACCCCAAGATTTTCCGTTTAAAACTTGCTGAGAGAGGAAACCATGTCCGCATCTATCTCTATAAAAAATATAACAAAGCGATATGACAGCGTTACCGTATTAGACGACATCAACTTACACATCGAAGACGGTGAATTTGTTGTATTCCTTGGCCCTTCTGGCTGCGGAAAATCCACCTTATTGCGCATGATTGCGGGGCTGGAATCCATTACAGAAGGTTCTATCGATATTGGCGAAAAACGCATTGATACCTTGCCTCCAGGTCAACGTGGCGTCGCCATGGTATTTCAATCCTATGCGCTCTACCCTCACATGACGACTCGCCAAAACATGGCGTTTGGCCTAGAGAACGTCAAAGTCGCCCAAGACGAAATTGATCGTCGTGTTAATGATGCGGCGAAAATTCTCGAAATAGATCACTTGCTGGATCGTAAACCAGGACGACTTTCTGGTGGCCAGCGTCAGCGCGTCGCGATAGGTCGCGCCATTGTCAAAGAACCTAAAGCCTTCCTATTTGATGAGCCACTATCCAATTTAGACGCAGCGTTACGCGGCAGAACACGATTGGAACTGGCGCAACTCCACCAGCGCCTTGGCTCAACCATGATCTTCGTGACTCACGACCAAGTGGAGGCCATGACACTGGCGGATCGCATTGTCATCATGCACAACCAAAAAATCGAACAAATCGGCACACCCATGGAGATTTACCAATATCCGGCGAGTCGTTTTGTCGCGGAGTTTGTTGGCTCTCCGCCAATGTCTATGTTGCCGATTAATAGTATTGAAAATACGCCTGATGGTGTGACGGTCGAAGTCAGCGGTGCTGGCAAAGTCGTTACTGCGATTGTCCTTCCACCAGAGTTCAACGCCACAAATGCGGTTATCGGTATTCGAGCGGAAGACACCGCGGTGGTTGCCGCTGAAGAAGATGGCCTTGATCTGACCATAAAAGTGATTGAGCGTCTCGGTGATCGTACGCTTCTTTACGGTATTTTAATCGATGGCACAGATCTTATCGTCGAAGATTCAGGACGCTCAAAAGTAAAAGCTGGCGATACGGTACGCGTGTCAATTTCGCCTCAGGCTGCGCATATTTTTGACGGTGATGGCCTTGCTTATCACAGTCAAATGGAGGTGTAAGATGGCAGAAAGTTATCGTCGTTCCCGTTGGACGAATGGTCTATTTGTTGTCCCGTATCTCAGTGTTTTTTTAACCTTGTTGGTATTTCCTCTTGGCTGGGGAATTTGGCTGTCGCTCAATAAAGTCGATCTTTTTGGTGGCGAGCGCTTCATCGGCTTAAAAAACTATGCACGAGTATTAAGCGACCCAATTTTTGGTCAAGCGGTAAAAAACACTCTAATTTTCGTCGGAGTGTCTGTTCCTACCTTGGTCATTCTTGGGTTGTTTCTAGCGTTAGCCTTGAATAAAACCAGCAAAGGGTCGTCTTTCTTGAGAGGTTTGTTTTTTGCCTCTTCTATTTTGTCCGTCACCATAGTGACGCTCATTTGGCGAATCGTCTTCATTCCCAATGACGGTTTAATGTCGTTAATTTTTGAGTTTTTCGGCTGGCAACCAATTGGCTTTCTTTCAACTACAGGATGGTCGTTGTTTTCAGTGGGGGTAGCAACCGTTTGGTGGTGTATTGGTTTACCCATGATGCTTTTCTTGGCTGCCTTACAACAGATACCGAAAGACCTTTATGAAGCAGCAGCGTTAGATAACGCTTCCCGCTGGCGAGTGCTCACTCGTATCACTCTGCCATCCATTAAGTCCACTATTATGTTGGTTGCCATTATTCAAGTGGTGATGCAATTTCAGTTGTTTGGTCAGGCACAGTTGATGACCAATGGTGGTCCAGCTGGGTCATCTCGCCCTATTGTGATGTACATCTATGAAGTGGGTTTCTTACGTTGGGATATTGGTCTGGGCGCGGCTGCGTCGCAAATCCTGTTCTTAATTATTCTGTGTGCCGCCATGCTTCAGTATTGGGTCAGCACTCGTAAAGAGGAGGTAGACGCATGAAAGCATTCAACTATTCGCCTGAGCATTTGACCTCTAACCGTCAGCTATTTTGGATAGCTGCAGTGCTTGGTGTCATCATGATGGCGCCAGTGGCATGGATAATAGGGTTATCTCTAAAAGACAATGCTGAATTGCTCAGAGGTACGGAAGCTGTCTTTTCATTCCCGTATACCTTATTGAATTACGCCAACATCCTTGAATCTTCCAGCGTTTTCGGCTGGTTTATGAATTCTATGATAGTGGCAGTCGGTCAAACCGTCGGTGTGTTACTGCTTTCTTCGTTAGCAGGTTACGCATTTGCAAGGCTGGAGTTCCCGTTCCGTAAGACGCTATTCATCATTGTGTTGTTTGGTTTAGCGGTACCAGAACAGGCGGTAATTATTGCTCGTCACCAGATGTTTAATTGGTTTGATCTGCATAACACCCATATCGGCTTAATATTACCCAACTTGTCATCAGCGTTTGGCGTTTTCTTAATGACACAATTCTTTCGGGCCATCCCAAAAGAAATTGATGAAGCTGCCATGCTGGATAACGCCTCGACCTTTCGTATTTTCTGGAAAGTATTGCTACCGCTGACGTTACCCGCGCAAGCGACCTTGGGCATCTTCACTTTCTTGCAAGCTTGGAATGATTATTGGTGGCCGCTTATATCCGCGACCAAATCCGACATGTACACACTCACCATAGGCATAGCTTCGTCACAAACGAACTTTGCGCAATCAGAAGGGCTAGGCTTTTTGGGCGCACAAGCTGTATTTGCCTCGTTACCCGTGGTGATCGTCTACATCTTTTTTCAACGCCATATAGTTACCGCGGTATCAGGAGGAGCCGTGAAATAGCAATCGTCATATTGACTAAGAAATTGAAATGAAAAGTGATTTAAGAAAAATTGAAAGTGAAATAGGACTACAACAATAACAACGACCTAGGAGAATCAATAATGAAAAAGCTACTTCTCGGAACAACAGCAATTGGATTATTGGCGTTATCACCATTGGCTAATGCCAACACAACAATTGAATTACAGCGTTTTTTTGGTGCCTGCGAAGCGGAATACGGCAAAGCAACTGATGTATCTGCTGCCGTTGGCGAATGCGGCATCATCACCACTCTCGTCAATAAGTTCGCAGCTGAAAATCCAGACATAAACGTAAAAGTCAGCACGGTAGAATGGCCTGGATACGACCAGCTTAATGCCCAATTGGCATCTCGATCTGCTCCAGATGTGGTATCTATGCACTACTCGGCCATGTCAGATTATCAATCCCGTGGTCTTTTAGTTCCACTTGATAAGCTACTAAAAGACCAAAGCATTAAAGCCACCGATTTTACCGATGCAGCCATTACCAGTGTCACTAAAGAAGGCAAAATATACGCTTTACCCTTCGATAACTGGACAATGCTATTCCACGTTAATAACAACTTAATGAAAAAAGCCGGCCTAATGAAAGCAGATGGCAACCCTATTTTACCAACCAACCGTGATGAGCTTTTTTCGCAGGGCAAGCAGTTTAAAGACGCCACAGGTAAGCCTTATTTGGTGCAAGTACTAGCAAATGAAACAGCCACTTATGCGCGTATTTTTTATACCCTAATGATGCAGCAGAACAGTAAATTCTTTGATGATCCAAGCCATATTGATTTAAGCGGTCAAGACGCTAAAGCCGCACTTACCTTTATGAAAGATATCGTAGATCAAGGGCTTAGCACCAAAAACTTGGACTACCCAGCAGCTGTATCAGCTTTTTCCAATGGTGATGGCGGTATTGCGGTTAACGGAACATGGTTAATTGGCTCCTATGACGCTCAGTCTAAAGAGTCCAATAACGCTTTATCAAACGGTTATAGCGTCTTTCCTGTCCCACAATTTTTTAAACAAAAAGACGTAACCTATACAGATGGGCATGGCTGGGTTGTTCCGCGTGGTGACCGTAGCGATGAAAAAATGGCCGCCATTGGCAAGTTATTTAAATTTTTCTATGACAACAACTATGAATGGTCTCGAACCGGACATTTGCCAACTGTGAAAAAAGTGATTGCCAGCAACGAATTCAAATCCTTACCTCACCGTAGTGATATTGCTAAAATCGCCAAAACAGGACAAGCCTTACCTTCGGCAGTGTTACGTCAATTTGCCATTCAAGACATCATTGGTGAAGAGTTGAGTTCTGCCATTAGCGGCAACAAATCGATAGACGATGCACTAAAAACAGCGCAATATCGAGTTAACGACTTATTAGAAAATATCTAATCTATCTATATTTCTATACTTTCGGGAGCTTCGGCTCCCGTTTATTTGAAAAGGATACTTCCGTGAATCTCGCTCCAGATTTAAACCAAGTTCAATGTGTCACGCTACAAAACGCTCAACTCAAAGTGTCTATTTTGACACTGGGCGCTAGCATTCAATCCGTTTATCTAAATGGCTATGAGCATTCTTTAGTATTAGGCTCGCCAAAGCTGACCGATTACCTTCAGGGTGCAAAATACTTTGGTGCGGTAGTCGGACGAGTTGCAAACCGAACTAACAAAGGTCATGCCGTGATTGGCGGTAAAACCTACCAATTACCACCTACTCTGCCAGAAGCTCACCACTTACACGGTGGTCCTGATGGAACAGGCAGCAAAAACTGGTCAATCATCGAACAAACTGACAACATGGTTCAGCTACAAACTACACTTGCTGACGGCGAAATGGGCTATCCAGGTAACATGGTTGTGGATGTATTTTATCGTTTGCTCGATAGCACATTGGAAATGGAAATTACCGCCACTACAGACAAGCTGACAATTTGTAATTTTGCCGGTCACAGCTACGTTAATCTTGACGGCAAAGGCTCTATTTTAGACCATCAACTAAGTATCAAAGCGGATCATTATTTACCTGTTGATGCAGGGCTCATTCCAACAGGAGAAGTCACGCCAACGGCTGGCAGCGCGTTTGATTTTCATCAGCTTCGCACCATCGGTCGTGAAGGCTATCCTGAACTGGATTCCAACTTCTGCCTATCTCTTGCCAGTAATCGCCCATTACAAACGGTAGCGACTCTGAAAGGCCCAATCACTGGCCTCACATTAAATTATCAGACCACAGAACCGGGCCTACAAGTTTACGACGGCCGTCATATTCGACTAGACGCAGAATCGAATATTAACCAAGGCGCATTAACTGCCTATGCAGGTCTTGCTCTTGAAGCACAACATTGGCCGGATGCGATTAACCAGTCTCACTTTCCACCAATATTACTTGCACCAGAAGATACTTACCGACAAGTTACACGTTATGCATTCAAGTAACTACTGAGTTGAGCCGACATAAAACGAAAAAGGGCTTTCTACAAAAAATGTAGAAAGCCCTTTTTTCAATACAAAATTTTTCAATACAAAAAATTAATTTTCTAACGACACCATAAAAGTGCCTTCAGGCGTCACTGGCAAATATTTCTTATAAAAATCTAAATAGGCTTGCTCAGGATTCAAATCGGAGAATAAATCTGGATACATAGCTTTTGCGTAAAACTCGAACATCGCGGCATCTAAAATGGTGCGGCATGCGCCATGATAAGCTCCGTACAAACGATTGTTTTTTACTGCCGAAATTGAAGACCAACCCAAGCGTTTTTTGTAACCTTCTAAACGTTTACGAGCCTCTGCTTTATCAATGCCCTGCCCCATGATCATAGAATCAAGGACTGCGCCTGTTTCATACCCTGTGATAACAATAACATCAGGATTCGAAGCAATCACTTGCTCAGGGTTTAACTTACCCCACCATTCAACAAATGGCGCAGAGATATTATCGCCACCTGCCATAGTAGAAATGGCTCCCCACATGTTTTTACCAAAGGTAAAACCAAGCTCTTGCACGCCGGAAGCACCAAACTCAGTATACACTTTTGGTTCTGGCAAATTCGCATCAGCTAGACGTTTACTAATGGTCTCGACGGTTTTTTTATACTCGGCTGCGATAGTTGCGGCACGTTTTTCTTGTCCTGTAATCACACCAATTATCTCAGTGCTTTTAACATGACGTTCTACTGTTTGCGCATTGTAATCCACAACAATCACTTTGATACCAGCACTTTCGAGGCGCTCGATATCCGTTCCTAAGGCTTTATATTGCCAATCTGCTAACATCAACACATCAGGGTTCAAGCCAATCACTTTTTCTACCGAAAAAGTTTGCGTGTCTACACGACCAATGGCCGGAATGTCTTGTAAAGATGGACGATGCTTAACATACATTTCCCAATTAGCCGAACGAGCTTCCCAAATATACCTAGACATACCAACAACCTTGTCGTAAGCGGCTTCCGTGCCAATTGCCATGTAATCTTCAGGATAAAACCCGACAATGACACGTTGAGCTGGCGCATTAAATGTGACATCACGACCAAGGACATCCTTCACCGTTACTTCACCAGCCCAGCTTGCACTCATAAAAAGAGTGAACAGAAGCATTACAAACGACTTAACCATGCTTACACCTTCATTAGTAAATTTGTTCGGTATGATAATCGTTATCACTATATTTTAAAATCAATTCTCTAGTATTTTTACTTATGTGCTAAGTGAATTAATTAGACTATGAATTAGTGCTTAAATAACCATACTAAAGGCCCAAAAAGATAGACGAAAAAAAGACCACTAAAAAGTGGCCTTTAATCGCTAACTATATCCATAACTCTCGGTTTATTCTGTACGGAATCGAACAACCATCGAATGCAGTTCTTTACTCAACTGATCCTGTTTCTTACAAAGATCAGCAACATCCACAGATATACTTGAAACACGATGCGCCGCATCACTAATAGCACCAATGTTTTCGTTAACACCTTCTGTTACCGCACGCTGTTCTTCAGCAGAAGCCGCCGTTTGCATCGTCATATCACGCATTTGCTTCACAACTTCTTCAATTTGCTCAAAAGAATTAAGCGCCTTATCTGATAGACTAATGGCATTTTCAGATTCCGCTAAACTCGTCACCATAGACTCTGATGCTTGCTTGGTTCTACTAGCAAGCAGCCCCAAAATATTACTAATTTGTTCTGTAGATTCTTGTGTACGCCCCGCAAGGGTTCGCACTTCGTCAGCTACCACTGCAAAACCTCGACCTTGTTCACCGGCACGAGCCGCTTCAATAGCCGCGTTCAAGGCCAACAAGTTAGTTTGCTCAGCAATTGCCTGTATGGTTGATAGAATCTGATTAATATTAGTGGTTTCTTTTTGCAACTCAGTAATGATTTGATTCGAATCTTTTAAACGAGCACCTAAACGATTCACGCCTTCAGCACTGCTCTTAAGAAGATTTTTACCCGCGATAGTAGTTTCTAAACCTTTCTCAGAAAACTGAGCAGAATTAGCACAACTTTCAGCAGCTTCATTAGACGCAATCAGCATTTGCTGTCCAGCTTCTGCGATTAACTCAATAGACTGCAATTGATCTGTAGCAGACTGCGCGACTTCGTTCGCTTTAGCTGATGTTTCTGCAGCAATCTTATCGATCTGTATACCTGAGTGCTTAATACCAAGAATGAGTTTACGAGTTGATTCAATAAACTGATTAAACCAGTTAGACAATGTACCTGTTTCATCATTGGTTTTAATGTCAATTTTCGAAGTTAAATCCCCTTCGCCTTCCGCTAGAATACGCAAATGATCCGAAACAGACTCAATCGGAGTAATTAAGCTTTTCGCCATCAAATAAGCAATAAAACCAAAAACGAGTAATAACAAGATGCAAACAACGACCGTTGTTTGAATTAACTCAACAGTACTAGAGTAAATTTCAGTTGCTGGCATTAGACCAACAAACTTCCATTTTAAATTAGGAGAAGTATATACATCAGCATAATAATCTTCGCCATCTAGCTTAAAGTTAATCAAACCAGAAGAGGTTTGAGCGATTTTTTGATACGCATCACCCGTTACCTCACTGATTTTCTTGAAGTTATTATCTGCATGAAGTGCATCAACCAAAATAGTACCGGTATTTTCAATAACCATGATACTACCAGAGTTACCCAGCTTAGTTTTATTCGCCATTTCAGTTAAGGTTTTGATCGATACATCAACCGCAACGACACCGCCAATACTATTACCTTTTTTGTAAGTCCGTACCGCAGACACATAAACCGCATCATCAGGCTCCCAGTAATAGGCATCACGTAAAGCGACCTTACCAGGTGTTTCCATAGCTCTTGTATACCAACCACGTTGCTTCGGATGCCATTCAGCGTATTCATAGGTCCCCGGCCATTCTAAATAACCGTCACTATCATCACCCATATAAACATAAACATAGTTGGGATTGTTTTTACCAATCGCCTCAAACATATTGAATACATCGGCTTCACGACCACCGTTTTGTTCAGCAATTTTACTCGGTGCTTTTCCTTTAGATTCAAAATAAGTCGTTAATGGTTTTGCATCAGAGACCGTCACAGGGTCACTGTCAGCAATAAAACCAACAACATATTTGATATCATTTACAAATTGATCAAAGGATTTTTCAACGGCACCAAGCGTTTGCCCGCTATTTTTTGAAAAATTCTTCAATGCTTGGTCTGACGCTAGATAGGCAGTTATTGAACTGACAACTAAGACGGGCAACACGGTGGCAATTGAAAAAGCAATCAACAACTTCGTTTTGATTTTCATAGAATTTACCCAAATATTATAATAGCCATATGGATCCAAGAAGGAATTTCTTTATAAATTCACTAGCTGGTAATCAACATTAACTCATAGACTGAAAATGATTATTAATAACCCAAAAACATCATTATTGATGATATTTTATAAAAGACCACAACCAGATACATTTATTCCTTACCACTACTTTATTATCCATATACATCGATAAAATACTGCATTATAGGCGTATAAACCATAGAAAATTTCAAAATGTAACGATTATGAAAAGAGTATAGAAAAAATCTATTTTAGAGAGATAAAGCTTATGAAAAAGAGGAGGATGAAAATCTTATTATGAAGTAATAAAACTCATACAAGCTTATTACTTCATAACTAAAATTTATTGATAGACATGAAGCTTATATTTCAAAAAAGCTAATGTTAACCAAATGCAGCCATGACAGTAGAGACTTCTGGCAAAACAGTCGTGTTGTCTTTTTGCATTTCGGTACAAAGATCTTTTACGAACGGAGTTTGCTCTGGATATGACTGCAACCAAGACAGCACAGCGGACTGTACTTGTGCCAAACTTTGCTCTTGAGTAACGGGCGCTCCTAACGCGATGAGTCTTTCTTTAAAATCGACTTCGTCGACCAAATCTACAATCATCATATTGCATACCTATAAACAAACAATTTGTTCAATCAATAACCAATGGGACATATAGCTTATACCTAAATGAGCACTTAGCGAACCACTTTCTCTTCTAATAAAAGATCAAAGATAGCTTGTGCTTTCTCTGCCGCTGTTTCGTCCTTCATTATTTTACCACCTCCGCCAACTGGTTTCGCTGTCGCTGCTTTCATTCGATCTGCAGCAGTCTTTGCTTTCACTACTTTTAAACGTTTAGGACGAGGTTTGGCTATGTTGATTTGCCATTGGCTCGCAGCTTCATCAACAACTCTTTCTAAGGTCAGCACTTTAAAATCAGCTCTCAGTCCTGGACCAAATGCCGTTTGCCGTGCCTCTTGCGCTGCATTGTCAACACTGGCAATAAAAGGTAATTTGACTATCACCGCACGGCGTTGACCACGGGGCAAGGCTAAAAGCACTTCAGCTTCCCCCTCTTTTATATTCAATATTTCTGCCACACGAGGCACTAATGGCCAACCTAATTGCTCGGCCAATAAATACGGCAACATTCCAGACGACTCGCCGCTTTCTGCGCGAACGCCAGTGAGCACCACATCAATATGCTTGTCCTTTAAAAATGAGACAAGCGCGGGCAGAGCATCACAATCACTCTCTTGTGCCAATACGGTTAACGAAGGTAATCCCATTCCTGCGTATTGTCGGAGAACAGGCTCTTGTGCATTACCAGCGTGAACTACAGTTAATGTGTTACCAGCAAGATTTAAGCCTAACTCTACCGCCCGTCCATCTTGTTCAGCACGACGAGCACGACCTGATTGAGGATGACGCCCTACCGAAACCAAAGAAACCACATTGATATTAGGCAGCATCGCTTTTCTCCTCTTGGCTTTTAGATAAGGAATATTGCTGAGCAAGCTTAGTAAGTTCTTCTAATATGGCTTCGCTATCGGCAATCACCGCCAAATCGGCACGCTTCACCATGTCACAACCAGCATCTGTATTAATAGCAACCACCTTATCGCACTGCCCGATACCCTGCATGTGTTGAATTGCACCAGAAATACCCACCGCCAAATATACCCGAGCGGTAACCCAAGTCCCCGACGCGCCCACTTGACGAGACCTAGGCATAAAACCGTCGTCCACCGCAACACGGCTGGCTCCCTCGGTCGCGCCAAGTGCGGCTGCTGCCGAATGGAATTGATCCCAATTATGAATACCATTACCCGCTGACAAAATAAACTCCGCTTCAGCTAAAGGCACAGCGTTAGAGTCCACCTCGATTTGCCCTTTATCAAGCAAGCAAGAACCCGATGGAACAATAAACTCTTCTGATAAATCCAATGGTAAAACCTGGTGGCGAGTATCTTCGATAGCGTTAGCGCACTCTTCCATCAGCATCAAAATCCGCGGCGTTTCTCGACGAATATCCTGACTACCTGACGCGCCGCGACTCGTAGTCGTCGATGCAGTCACTTGCCATGCTTGCGCTGCAGGCCGCTCGCCTAACTTAGCCGCTAAACGACTCGCTAAATCACTTCCGCCATGAACGCTATCTGGGAATAACCAATGCTCTGGTCGATACTGAGTTTCGATCTGTATCAAGGCAGCCACTCTCACTTCTGGCGCGAAACCTTCAAACTCGTCAGCCGATAAATGAATCAAGCGATCCACACCCGCCAAATCAAACTGAGTTTCTTTGCTCTCGCCAAAGCACACCAAAACGACCGCTGTGTTCTGATTTCCTTCAGCCACTAGCTGATGAGCCAAGCCCAGAATATCTTTGTCGTGACTGGTCAAACGCCCACCAATCATATCCGCCACCACCATGATGTAAGCATCTGGATTTTCGACGATATGCAACGGCCGCTGTGTTTCTTTCGCTTCGCCAGTCCGTTTTTTACTATTAAGTCCTGCAGAAGATAGGTTAGCTCTATCAATACGCTTAATGCCATTCGGGCCAATAAAGCCAATAACATGAGGATTCTTACGCAACAAACCCGACGAGCCACGCACTTCACCTTGTCCGGCAGAAACCACACTACTATGCAAAGGATGCAAACGATTTCGAGCAATCCACTCAGTTCTTGGATCTCTGCGTAGCAGGTTATCTAAAGAGCTGTCTTTTGAAGAAAAATGACTCATCAGTGGGTCTCCTCAATTGACTGCCTATCAATTAACTGACCTGCCAAAATTTCTGCAATATCTTTTACAACGGGTCTTGGTTCTACCACGCCTTCCAACATAGCAGTACATTGTTGGCAACCTACAGCCACCATATCTGCACCTGTACTGATAACGTCTTCCATGCGCATATCAGCAATACGACGTTCGCTAGGAATGTCAGTTATTGGCGCGCCACCGCCGCCGCCACAACACCGTGAGCGATAACCAGAGCGTTCCATTTCAGCCACTTCAATTCCCAAACTCGCCAACAGCTCACGAGGCGCTTCGTACTCGCCGTTATAACGTCCCAAATAACAAGGATCGTGATAAGTCACCTTGCCGCCTTTGAAGGTATCCAGCTGCAAACGGCCATCTTTCACTAACTGATTTAGGAAAGTCGTATGGTGTAAAACTTCTACGTTCTGTAGAGCATCAGAGCCAAAATCACCGTATTCATTTTTCAAACAATGGAAGGCATGAGGATCAGTCGTCACAATCTTGTTGAACTGATATTTCGACAAGGTCGCTAAGTTACGTTTTGCTAAGCTTTGGAAAGTAGCGTCATCGCCCAAACGACGGGCAACGTCGCCACTGTCTAATTCTTCATCTCCCAAAATAGCGACATCAACATTGGCGGCTTTCATCAACTTCACAAATGCTCGAAGAATCCGCTGGCTGCGCATATCAAAAGCACCGTCAGACACCCAAAACAATACATCCGCTTGTTTCACATCTTTCATCAGATTCAAGTTTTGATCCGCAGTCCAATGGGTTCGGCTCGCTGGCGAGTAACCATTCGGATTATCCGTAGCGATTATGTTTTCGAGTACTTGCGCGCCTTTGTTCGGCGTGTCGCCTTTTTCCAGTGTCAAGAAACGGCGCATATCGACGATGGCATCCACGTGCTCGATCATCATTGGGCACTCTTCCACACAAGCTCGGCAAGTAGTACAAGACCAAAGCGTATCTGGATGGATCAAACCGTCAGTAATGATTTGATTCGGCGCGCCTTTCGCATTGCCTACTTCAACATTAGGGTAAGGGCTGCCAGCATAGTTTTCGTCTGTGCCACCCGCAAAACCCACCACCATATCTTGAATAAGCTTTTTAGGGTTCAATGGCTGACCCGCAGCAAACGCAGGACAAACCGCTTCGCAACGACCACATTGCACACAAGCATCAAAACCTAATAACTGATTCCATTTAAAATCCGTTGGTTTCGCCACACCATGTGACGTTTCACCTAAAACAGCAGGTTTTAAACCAGTAGAACGTCCACCACCAAAGCGCTCTGGACGACGATGAAGGGCAAGGTGTAACGCACCCGCAAAAGCGTGCTTCATCGGCCCGCCCCACGTCATGCCAAACAGCATTTCACTGAGACTCATTAAGATCAAAGCTGACAAGACTAAAGTAAGCAGCCAACCACCAAAGCCCTCCGGTAGCACACCAGCAGCAGGCAAGGTCAGCACAAAAAAGGTGATCGAAAAGGTCAGCAAGCTTTTAGGCAAGCGCATCCACGGCCCTTTAGAAAGGCGCGAAGGCGGATTCAAACGACGCTTATAAACGAAAAGTGCACCGCAAAACATCATAACCAAAGCCGCTAATAACGCCCACGCCAGAATCTTGCTATCGATGCCAAACAGGTGAACAAACACCACCAGCACCATCGCCAATACAAAACCGCCGCCCGTCGCCACGTGGGTGCGAGATATATACTTATCCCGATCAACCACGTGATGAAGGTCATGCAGATAGCGTTTCGGCATTGCCAGCAAGCCCGCTAGAATATCGACTTTTTCAGCCTGCCCTGCACGCCATAAGTTCATACGGCGAACTGCACCAATTCCGGCGAGCACAAGCAGAACACCTATCAAAGTTGGAGGTAACCAATCAAGCATCATGATCTATTACTCCTACAAATCCTTGCAGAGGCGCAAAGCGTCATACATTGCGGCGTGAACATTACGCTGCGACACACCATCACCCAAACGCCACAAGATCATGCCTTCACCATTCTGATCATTCAGAACTGGTTGAGGTTTCACATCGAACAACGCTTCGTTATCAATCTGCCCTTTATTGCGCGAACTGGCTTTCAAAGCGTAATACAAGTCTTCATTTGGACGAGTGCCGTTTTCGACGACTACCTGATCCACCACACGCTCTTCTTTTTGTGCTGTGTATTCATTCTCAAGCACAGCGACCAGCTTGCCGTCTTCTCGGTAGACTTTGTCGAGCAACATGTCCGAGGTCATAATGACTTCTTTCTCGTACAAGGAACGGTAATAGGTCGGGAACGTCGTACCACCAATACCAACACCGGGTTTGATATCGTCAGTTACCAATTCTACTAGCGAGCCTTTGGAAGCCAAGTAATCCGCCGCCGACATGCCTGAAAACTCACAAATCGTGTCGTAAACCAAGACGTTTTTACCCGGTTCGACCTTACCGCTGAGAATATCCCAAGTGGACACCACCAAACCTTCTGCTGCGCCCCATTCTGGATTTTGCTCCAAGAAAGGACGACCACCCATGGCCAAAATACAAATATCTGGATTGAGTTCTTTAATCATCTCTTCGCTGGCGGCGGTGCCTAAACGCACCTCCACACCCAAACGCTCAATTTCCATGACCAACCAACGAGTGATACCGGCGATTTGATCACGCTGTGGCGCTTTGGCTGCTAACACCAATTGCCCACCAAGCTCGTCTGCTTTGTCGATCAAGGTCACTTTATGACCTCGTTCTGCGGCAACACGAGCGGCTTCTAATCCTCCTGGGCCACCGCCAACCACAACAACATTGCGAATTACACCTGTGGTTTTTTCAATGATATGTGGCAACCCCATGTATTCACGAGATGTCGCGACGTTTTGAATGCACAAGACATCCAAGCCTTGATACTGACGGTCGATACAATAGTTCGCGCCAACACACTGACGGATTTGATCGACCTGATCCATTTTGATCTTGGCGATAAAATGCGGATCAGCCATGTGAGCACGAGTCATACCAACAAAGTCCACATAACCGGCTTCTATAATACGTTTGGCTTGGTTCGGATCCTTGATGTTTTGTGCATGAATAACAGGCACTTTCACCACTTCTTTGATGCCCGCCGCTAAATATAAGAAAGGCTCTGGTGGATAGCTCATGTTTGGAATCACGTTTGCCAAAGTATTGTGCGTGTCGCAACCAGAACCCACAACACCAAAATAATCCAACATATTTGTCGCATCGTAATACTGAGCAATCTTTTTCATTTCTTCGTGGCCTAAGCCATCAGGATGAAATTCATCACCTGTGATACGCATACCAACAGCAAAATCAGGCCCAACTTCAGCGCGCACGGCTTTTAATACTTCCATGCCGAACTTCATGCGACCCTCAAAGGTGCCGCCCCATTCGTCGGTGCGTTTGTTAACTCGTGGCGACCAAAACTGATCGATCAAATGCTGGTGAACTGCAGACAACTCGACGCCATCCAAACCACCTTCTTTGGCACGACGCGCTGCTTGGGCGAAATCACCAATGATGCGCCACATTTCTTCAACTTCGATAGTTTTGCAAGTCGCACGGTGAACAGGCTCACGAATACCAGAAGGCGACATCAGGTTTGGCCAATTTTCACCATCCCAACGAGAACGACGTCCCATGTGAGTAATTTGAATCATGATCTTACCGCCGTGCTTATGCACTGCATCGGCAAGATTTTGGAAATGAGGAATAATGCGATCAGTCGATAAATTGACCGAGCTCCACCAACTTTGTGGACTGTCGATAGACACCACACTGGAACCACCGCAAATACACAAGCCACAACCGCCTTTGGCTTTTTCTTCGTAATACTTCACATAGCGGTCTGTCGTCATACCGCCATCAGTAGCATACACCTCAGCATGAGCCGTACTGACAATACGATTGCGGATGGTTAATTTATTAATGTTAAGTGGCTCGAACAACGCATCATACTGGGACATAGTAACCCTGCCTAAAAAACTACAGACTGAAAAACAAATAACGACGTTACGAATGCAATAGTCGTAACCCTATAAAGGAGTGACTTGAAAATAACCGACGTCAACACCCTCTTCCGCCGCACTTTGGGTTTGAATCGCTTTAGTTCGAGTCGCCAAACCTTTGCTTTCTAAGATCTGATCCAACGCGCCAGCAAACCAACCCGTAAACATATAATCCACCTTGCGGTTAACTTTCTTACCGTGGATTTTTTCGTAGTGATAAACAAAGGCCGAGTTTTCCAAGCGCACTTTTGCCGTGCCTTTTTCGATGTCTAATTCTTCGGTAATAAAAAAGCCCCAACCGCGCTGCGATAGGCGTTTCAAATAATGGTGCCAAATCTCCTCGCCATAAATACCATGGCATTCGGACTCTTGTTCACACCAAAAATACGCTGACTTATAACCCGCTTTATAAAGGATCTCGGCATAACGCTCGGCACCAATCTCGTCTTCAATCCCCATGTGGTTATTAACAAAGAAGTGACGCGGCACATACAGCATTGGCAGCGCATCCGTCGTCCAAACACCCGTTTCATCATCAACAACAATTGGCATTTCTGGCGCATGAGAACTCATATCTAATTCCTTTAATTCTTTTCGTTAAGATCAAATACTGCAAAGCGTTACGAGCATAGTCGATTGACTATTCCCCCCAGACTTCCTGCAAAAGGTTCACCCAATTCTCACCCATAATCTTCACCACCTGACGTTCACTAAAACCATGCTTCAACAAGGCTTCGGTCAAATTAGGGAAGTCGCCAACGGTGCGCATACCAAGTGGATTAATAATCTCGCCAAAGCGCGTTAGACGGCGGGCATAACCTTTGTCGTGGGTTAGGTATTCGAAGAAGTCGTAACCGTGACCTTGAGTAAAGTCAGTGCCGATACCAATCGCATCTTCACCAACAATGTTGTAGATGTATTGAATCGCTTCCACGTAATCGTCAATAGTCGCGTTAATACCAGCTTTTAAGAAAGGAGCGAACATGGTGACGCCGACAAAACCGCCGTTGTCGGCAATAAACTTAAGCTCTTCGTCGGTGCGGTTACGTGGGTGTTCTTTCAAACCCGCAGGCAAACAATGGGAATACGCCACAGGCTTTTTCGATTCGATGATGACTTCTTTCGCGGTATTTGGCCCAACGTGAGATAAATCACACAACATACCAACACGGTTCATCTCTGCCACAATCTCACGACCATAGCCAGACAAACCACCGTCGCGTTCATAACAGCCCGTGCCAACCAAGTTTTGCGTGTTGTAGCACATCTGCACAATGCCCACGCCAAGGTCTTTAAAAATCTGAACGTATCCAATTTGATCTTCAAACGCATGGGCATTTTGAAAGCCCATCATGACGCCGGTTTTGCCTTCGGCTTTCGCGCGGTGAATGTCTTTTGTCGTGTAAACCTTAGTCAGCAAATCACTGTTAGCTTCGATCAGCTGATTCATCTCAACCACATTGCGAACCGTGCCTTCGAAGTTTTCCCAAAACGACACAGTGCAATTCGCTGCAGTCAGCTTGCCCTTTGCCATGTCTTCGAATAGCTCGCGATTCCACTTCGCACAAATCAAACCGTCAATAATAATGGACTTGTCGTGTAGCTCTGCTGCGTTCATTGTTTTTCCTTACCTGTTGGGTAAAACATCAATGGACTCAGTGTAATTTTTAGCTACAAGTGGGAGGTGGCTGGAAACGACTAGAGGTAGACTAAAAGCGACTTTCTCTCTTTTGCTTCGTCAAGAAAGAAAACAAGCTCAGCTCCGTAGTACTTCGAGTGTTATTCCGCCCTGCTGGGCGTGTAACTTTTTGCTAGCGCCCAAAAAGTAACCAAAAATTCGCTTTAAGATCTTTAGTGCCTGATTTTTTTCATAGGTTCATGATTGTTACCTACGCTCGTTATATCGTAAGGCATAGATTATTTTTGGTGTTTTTAGGAAGGGTATTTTTAACTGACTCTGAAACTCCATAACGTCGCGCAACGCTGTTGCGTCGAACTAACTTCATCGGGATTTCAAGCGCAGAAGGTAAAATGGTTGGGGGCAGATCAAGAAATAGTTTTCTTTGATGAGCTAAAGGCACCAAACAAAGCTATAGATCAGCGAAAGTTGCCGATAATGTTTAGCCTATTTTTGCTCTGACCCCGACCTTAGTGACGGTGTTATTTCTTGACGATTAAGTCTTCTAGTTTCAATCCGGTGGCTTTTTGGATGCTGCGCCATAGGTAGTAAAATATCGCCATTAGCATGATCATCGATGGAATGGCGATCATTGGGTAGCTATATAACGTCATTTGCCCTAGTTCTTCATTAAAGGCTTCGGTTCCCGCTGGGCTGGTGACGATCCATTTAGCCAAGACGTAATTCATTGTCGCTGAGAAGGCAAAGGAGCCAGCAATAAAGTACGTGGCTTTCATTAAGCGGTTTTCAAACATTGCCGTGCTGTTGTTCTCTTCTAACTTTTGCTTGATGGTGTCAACGTCCATGATCGCCGCATTGAAGAACATGGCTCGCACCAAAGGATAAGGCGTAAAAGTCGATATCAAAACCGCAATACCAATGATAGCTGGAATAGAGGCTTCTTTAATCGCTAACCATTTATTGTCCAACTCAAACAAGCCAATACTGCCCGTCAGCAACACACTCACCAAACCTAACAAGGCAATGAAGTTGAACTTTCGATACTTCACTAACTCAAAAAGCCCCCAACCAAGAGGAAACGCCAGCGCGGCAATTAAACCGCCGCTAGTGCCTAACTTATCTTCACCACTTAACTTCATTAAAATTAACGACGGCAAAATAACACTAACAATAAGATCAACCATCGGACGTGGTTTATGTGTAGGTGAGCTATTCATAATTTTCGGGTTCCAACTTCAATTCAAATTCTAATGGCGACTATCATAAAGGAAAAATACGCATGGAAGTGAATAGACAGTGATTTTTGGCAGAAGTGCCAGAGTTTTTTGTGGATTTCATCCAAATTTCGTCAACCTCGGAACCAATGGCTCCCTCCCCTTTTGTCTTCCAAGAGAAAGATGAATCTTTGAGTAATCAAGTATATTTGTTTCTTCTCAATAGCTTTGAGCTGCAAGTCTATTCCGCCCCGCTGGGCGTGTAACTTTTTGCTAGCGCCCAAAAAGTAACCAAAAATTCGCTTTAAGATAGATTGGCTCGTGAACGGCGTTGTATAGAAGTTGTTTTATCTGACCTATTGCACAGAAGGCATAGATTGTTTTTGCTGTTTTTAGGAAGGATATTTTTAACTGACTCTGAAACTCCGTAAGGTCGCGCAATCGGGATTGCGTCGAACTTACCTTATCAATATTTTTAGCCGATTTCAGGTCAAGAAATTTTTCTTTGATAAAGTAAAAAGGCACATTTATTAACTAAAAATACCTTTTACATCATTTCTTTCCTAATAAAAAAATATTTCAAAGTAAAATGAAAAAATATTTTCTAACTATTGAATTCTTGATTTAATTGCATTAAACCATTTGACAACTTCACCTTCCAAATCAACTTCTTTTAGATAATCATAAGTCATATTACTAACTGCTCTAGTATTTAGCTTCTTCTTCACCGTGCTTTCATTATAAGGCGTAAAATTCACCAAATAATTTGGTATATCTGTCTGGTCATTAATTTCTATTTCATCGTCAATATTAAAAGCTGATTTGATTGCTATCTTATGAAGGTAGTTTTCACATTCACGCTTGCTTGTAAGAAATGCAATTGACCCATCTCCTCTAGAATTCACCTTGTCGTATGCCTTTTGATACGTTGGTGGTTGATGTGTATCTCTATCATATATATGAATTTCAGGCTTTCCTAAGTTTCTTAAGTAATGAGAGTTAACCCAGTCTTTAAGAGTAGACCCTCCTAGAGGGAGTATAACTATCCTAGGATCATTATTAAGATCTGGAACATCTACTCCATCTCTAATAAGTACTGAAGACATGCCTTTAAAAAAATTAACATCATTTGGCCCCTCAAGACATAGAAAAACTTGAGCTCTGCTATCTGGCAAAACCCCAAGATCTTTGGCGATTAATTCATACATACTATCTACGCCCTTACTAACTACAAGTGAGCCATCACCTCCCCTAACAATATGTCTTATACTATCCAATGTAAGTTGAGCCGCTAATGCAGGCACATGAGTAGTAAGAACAACTTGACAGTGTTTGGACTTCCCAGACTTTACTAGACACCCATTAACGTTAAAATCTAGTTAATCAAGAGGTGTTTTTTATGAAGTCCAAACGTTACCCTGAAGAGTTCAAAAGAGAAGCGGTTAAACAAGTGACAGAGCGGGGTTATTCTGTCTCTGAAGTCGCTCAACGGCTCGATACGACCACCCACAGTTTATATGCCTGGATCAAGAAGTTTGGAGAGCCGCAACCTCAATCATCAGAAGATCTTGATTTGGTCTCTGAGAACGCACGACTAAAGTCCGAACTGCGACGAATCACGGAGGAGCGTGACATTTTAAAAAA
>NZ_FQVF01000045.1 GCF_900129155.1 Marinomonas polaris DSM 16579 | reverse complement strand
GTAAGCGTGTGGTAAACCACACATAGATCGTGTTGCTTTACTTTAGTAAATGATTGTTATAACTTTATTATCAGACAGAGGGCAATGGATTTGTCCACGCCTCCAGGACGGAGGCTCTGTCACTTTTCAGGAAGATTCAAGGCTGCATGGATGCAGCGGGAAGACTCACCCTTTATTCTCAAACTTAAGTCAGCTTGATATTCCACGGCAATAAATCGTCTACGTCATCGTTTTCCTTTCTTCTCGGCAGCTCTTCAAACAATCTTACTAAGTAATCATACGGGATAAGCCCATTGGCTTTGGCCGTTTCTATGATGCTATAAAGCGTGGCGCTGGACCGTGCTCCATTGCCCGTATTTGAGAACAGCCAGTTTTTGCGTCCAATCACGAAGGGTTTGATGGCGCGTTCCGCTCGGTTGTTATCGATGTTGACGTGATAGTCTGTCAAGTAAACTGTCAGTTTGTCCCATTGATTGAGATTGTATTGGATGGCTTTACCCAATAAAGATTTCGGTGGCACCTGTTGAGCTGACTTTTCAAGCCAGGCTTTGTAGTTCGCTAGTGCTTCGGGCGCTTGCTCCTGACGGATTTTAAATGCGCCTTCTACATTGTCGGCCTGTTGGGCCAGCGTTTCGATGGCGTACAGTTTTTTGATGTGGTTGATCGCCATCGTTGCTTTTCCTGACTTGCCTTTCGGCATGCCTTTTTCCGCCTCAATAAATTTGCGACGTGCATGGGCCCAGCAACCAGCCAACGTGGCTTGGGTGGATTCATACGCTTGATAACCATCTACATTAAGATAACCGTCGTAGCCTTGTAAAAAATCGATGGCACATTGCCCACTTCGAGTCGGCTGGTAATCGTATAAGACAATATTCGGGATCAGGTTCTGTTTGCTTGGGGCATCTTTGCCTGTGCAATACACCCACATGTAACATTTTGAACGAGCTTCTTTGATCACATTCAGGGTGGTTTCATCGGCTTGGATAACGGACTGTTTCCGTAATACTTGATGTAGCCGTTCATAAAGAGGCTCTAAGGCATCAGCACATTTTTTCATCCAATCTGACATGGTTCGTCGGCTCAACTCAATACCGTATTGTTTGAATAAGGTTTCTTGTCGATAGAGTGGTAAGCTGTATTGGAATTTACCCGTGATAATCTGACTCAGCAGACTTGGGGTCGCGATGCCTTTGGGGATAATGCTCGGTGGTATAGCTGCTTGCTTAATCGCATTCTGAGTGCCTGTTTTTTCACACTCACGGCACGCGTATTTAGGGCGAACGGTTTCGATCACTTTAAGCTGAGCTGGGATAAAATCGAGTTTTTCAGAACGGTCTTCGCCTATGCAATGAAGTGCACCTTGGCAACATGAGCAGACTTTGTCTGACTCAGCGATATCCAGTACAACCGTTTCGCGTGGTAAATCCTTTGGCAGGGGCTGACGCTTGGGTTTCTGACGAGTGTAGGAGACGGTCTGTGTTTCAGTCTCTGTGTCGATGACATCAGATTCGGCCGCTATTTCATCAAACAACTCACCTTGCCCAGGTGAGATTTCCGAGCTTTTGCCAAACTGCTTTTGCTGCGCCAAACGCCACTGCTCTAAAATGAACGTGTATTTAGATTGCCACTGCGCAAGCTGCGAGTCTTTTTCACTCAGAAGGCTGTCTTTTTTACCCAATAGTAAAGCTTGCTCAAGCAATAGTGCTTTAAGCGCTTCAATGTCATTGGGTAAGTCTTCTGGAAGTATGTTCATAGGTTGGATTATACCAACCTAATGGGCTATGCGTCATGATATCGGTAAGTTAAATGCGGATGTGCCCCCTGGGAGTGAAGGGGTAGACCGTCCAACAACCAATTCAGTTGTCGATGAGATATGTGCAGCGATAAATGCTCATCCTCAATGCCTGGCCATTGGAAACGCCCTTTTTCCAATCGTTTGTAATGCAACCAAAAACCATTATTAGACCATTGCAATATTTTAATCTTGTCACGTGCTCGCCCACAAAAGACAAAAATGTGCTCACTACAAGGTTCTTTTTCAAGATCGTAGGCGACAATATTGCAAAGCCCATCAATGGCCTTACGCATATCGGTTGGTCCACAAATGAGAGTAACGTTAAGCTGGGAAGACGCGGTAAACATGAGTCTGTTGCTCTGATTTAAAAGACAACAGACTTTAAGGTGTTTGAAGATAATTAAAATGTGTGGTTTGCCGGACGCTTAC
>NZ_FQVF01000042.1 GCF_900129155.1 Marinomonas polaris DSM 16579 | reverse complement strand
CGGTATCGGCGAAGGAAAGCTGATTCATGTCATTCGGTCTTGAGGTAATGGTCAGATCGGCATTGTCTCATATTGGGGACTTAATCGCAGTTTCCCTAACCAATGATCCCAATCATCCCTATTATATACTGAACTAAACTGGCGCTTTTCACGCCTAGCTTCTTGGGTAGCATTTTCAACTTGTAATTGAGCACGTTTACATTTTTCTGTGTGACAATGATATTTGCCTGTTTTAGACGACGTATGTCCTCCGTATTTGTCAACGCCTCCAGGATGCGCTATTGCTAGTTGAGTACAAAAAGAAAAGGCCGTAGCAAACAAAAATAACGTCTGAGAAAATCGTCGAATAAACATATTTATTTGGTTAAAATGTCGTGCTGAAATAAACATAAATATCACCAAAATGTTCTTATAAAGTTATGTCAACTTATTATTAAAGTGGAATCCCGAAAAAAGTAGATAGTTAAAGGGCTGCGAGATAATGTCTACTAAATGCCTTGACAGGTAAAGACCCAACGACCGGGGTGAGGTTGTGCATGTCGGCTTCCATGGCATTGAATGTGGGATTTGTTTTTTGACAATTGCCGCGACCGTCTTCGCGCCAACAAGGAAAATGGTTGGCGGCATTGCTTGCCGCAAAGACATGCTCCCATTCAGTGCGTTGAGCACGGGTTGGCTGATAGGATTGATCCAGTCCGCACGCGGCCGCGTTTTGGCTGGATATAGACCCGCCTGATCGACCTCGCCAATCCCATTGGCAGCGGCAATACAAATCGCCCTGGGTGTTTTGATCGAAATAGACGTGTTGGCGTAGCAAGGTTTTTGCTTGGTCAAAATTGGCTGGGGCCGCATTAGCCAGATTATGAACAAAAACAGCGAGAAAGATCGCAAAAGAAATACGTTTAAACATAGCTCGTCCTTATTTTTTTACTCTATATTCGTGACCGCACTGTTCGAGTTCGTCGTCATCTATATCGTCTTCCTATGGGTATATAACGTAAAAAAGTTCCCTATCATCGTCAACCGCTTTGTCGTGTTCTGATGCGTGCTGGGCGCATTTTGGGCAGTCCCAATAAGCCTCATACTCCGTTTGTACATCACTTATAGTCAATCACCCTATTGTGTTAACTAAATCCACCAAAGCCAGTGTGTCTGCAACCGCACTGTGTGCCGACCCTTTCCATTTCACGCCAGCATGAGCTGCGTCATTGATCAATGAGATCGTGCCGCACTTATTCGTGGGACCGTACTTTTGGGCGGCTATCTCTATGGCGCAATGTCTTTTAATGTCGGCTGTCCACTCAGTGGGTTTATAAAACGCGTTCTCGGTTTGCATCATCATTCGGGCGAATGTCGTATACAGAATTAAAAATGACGAGTGAGCGGCCAGTGAGTAGCGCCTTTAGTTTATCCGAAATATCACTTCGTTATAGCACATTGAGTAAATCATTCATGCTGATATCGTGAACAGCGTGGGCGCGTGAATTTTGGTTAACAGTGGGTACAAGCTTGCTTTTGAGTGTGACAACAGTCACACATTCTTTAGTGTCGCTAGTTTTAATCTCTAGTTGAACAGTGAGATATATTGTGAAAAATAGGTGTAATGTTACTTTTAGAGTAAATCTAATTGCTGCTTTGATGAAGAGGGTGGATGCTCATCTATGACTAATTTTAAGTGGTCTTGAAGATCCTCGATTTTCATAGCTAACTCTGCCTGTGATTCATGAGGAATATTCGAAAGATCTTGAAAGGATATAAGCTCGAGAGAATAGTAAAGTGCTTGAATATTTTCCATGAAAATCAGTCCTTGATTCGGAATTTCGACTCTAATTTTTTAGCATGGTCTGTAGTGAAATGTCAACCCAACGTTAGGGAACGTGCGATTAAGTCAGATTATTAGCACTAAGTCGCAGCTGGCCTGATTCGCTCTTTAATTTACTTAAAACCTCGGTTTTTAGTGTGTCTATTCCCTAGTTGGAGGCTTAAAAGCTCCAACTACCATCATCAAGACGGATTAACCCCGTGCAGACCTTATCATCTGATCCACTCGCAGTATGTTTCCCAGTGCAAACAACACCGCGAGCTTATTGTCATTTTTTGATAGACCTTTATAGACCACTTTGCGGAACCCAAACTGGCACTTCAGTATCCGAAACGGGTGCTCTACTTTTGCTCTGATGCTCGCTTTTATGTACTCAGTATTGATGGGGATTTTATTAATACGGGGATGCTTTTTCCATTCCCGAACCTTGCTTGGCATCTCCGCAATCAACCACTCCAACGTCTTATCTTTGGTTTCCTCACGTTTTTCCACGCCACGGTAGCCTGAGTCAGCAGAGACAAACGTCTCATCGCCATGCATGAGCTCAGTGATTTGGTTTAGGTCATGTTCATTGGCAGAAGTGGTGGTGAAACTATGCACCAAGCCACGTTTGGCATCGACTCCAATATGTGCTTTTAGTCGGGTAAGGACAGTGTGTTACCACACCATCCTCCCCTAAGAACCGTACTTGAGAGTCACCCCTCATACGGCTCAAGCCTCTCAACAGCCTTGATATGACCGAGCTTCACAATGGGGAAATCGATCGATGGCGGCGCTCCAAATAAGCGTTCCATGTCGGATTGTAGGGATTCACTGCACTACGTATTTTAATGTGCCTTACGATCAGAACGGTCGATGCTGAAAACAGCCGCAACCGTTGGCTTATGCCATTAATCCGATCATCAGATCGCAAACACCCAGTGTCTTGCCCCTTCAACATGGAAGTATTTTTTCTGGGTATACGGATTTAATGGTTGATGGGGCACCTTCACCCCATCAATCTGATACCACCCTCAGATGGTTGATAGATCGACTCCGTAGTTGAGTTCC
>NZ_FQVF01000040.1 GCF_900129155.1 Marinomonas polaris DSM 16579 | reverse complement strand
CGCTTTATAGCATCATAGAAACGGCCAAAGCCAATGGGCTTATCCCGTATGATTACTTAGTAAGATTGTTTGAAGAGCTGCCGAGAAGAAAGGAAAACGATGACGTAGACGATTTATTGCCGTGGAATATCAAGCTGACTTAAGTTTGAGAATAAAGGGTGAGTCTTCCCGCTGCATCCATGCAGCCTTGAATCTTCCTGAAAAGTGACAGAGCCTCCGTCCTGGAGGCGTGGACAAATCCATTGCCCTCTGTCTGATAATAAAGTTATAACAATCATTTACTAAAGTAAAGCAACACGATCTATGTGTGGTTTACCACACGCTTACATTAACTCTACATTATCTCCTGAATGACTTTTGAATTGTTGTAACTCTGCTTTTACCGAATCAAGCTCAGCTTTTAGCGCTTCTAAGCTGAGCTGGTGGGACGCTCGTTCTATTTCGAGTTGTTGTGTGAGTGCTTTCGTTTGTTGTTTTAATTCAGAATTGAAAAACATAAAAAGGGGTCCGGTCCAGACTTAGGTATAAAGCTATAAAATTGAATCGACAGTGTATCGAATTAGTAATTTGTGATTAGTGAGAATTATCAATAAAAGGCTGGAAGTTTGTTGGAAAATTGTAACATTGCGTTATTTTGTATGTGGTTAGATTCAAAAAAGTGTGCCACCTAGACCGATGAGGAGGCACACTTTTAGCTTAAACTAATGAATAGGATATTGTTACTGGAAGAAGCTCCAAACAATACTATGTTCAGAACCAAGGCTCCAAAGTAATACCACTGCTGCCAACAAAGCCTCCAATACTAAAACCCCAATACCAAGAGTAGTGCTGGAGAGAATAAAGCCTTGTTTATGACTAATGCCCAAGAAACTAGGCGTGCCTCGGTACAATAGATAACCTGTATAAGCGACGCCTGCTACGCAAGCGAGTAAACAGAGCCAAATTATCGGATAAATGGCAAAGATACCGCTTAAAAACATGGGTGTAGCAATATAACCTGCAAAGACAATACACTCTTGACGAGGAGGGCGATTCGGAAAGTTTCGCGCCATCCAGTGAATTAAACTACCTACCATTGCCACGGCAACAAGAATCAGTGCGTAAAACAACACACCTAAACCAAGGCCATCCATAAAAGACACCTTGATTGCTTCATCTCCTCCGAATGTCCAACCAAACTGTGTCGTGCCAATAAAAGTACTGACAACTGGAATAGCCGCCATCCAAAGAACATGATGTAAGTACAGATGACTTACCGATTCATGCTCCTTATTTATTTCGCGCCATTCCTTATCTGGATGATGAATAAGACCCCAAACATGATTGATCATGGATTCCCCCTTGTCTCACAGAGTGAGCATAATGGATTTGGAAAAAGTCCTGATACAGCCACGCCCAAACAAAAGTGGCTTATAACAGTATAGATGGATACGTAGAAATAGACCGAAAAGATGATAACGTTTTTTTATAAGTACTCAGTTGCTCAGACTATTTAGGAGCAAGCAGAGTGAGTGAGAAGGCGTAGTGCAATGAGATGATAGTTAAATAAAAAACCAACAAGTTAGATGTGCTCTATCTATCTTGTTGGTTTTAAATGACTTTTATTGACAGTTATAGTCTTGTTTCATCTCAACACTGTAAGGTTTGTCGACTGGATCATTAAAATTGGCTCTGGCGATGGTTTCTTTTGCTAAGAACTCGAACATTTTCCATTTTGAACAAGTAGGATGAAACACGGTATTGCTAGAGTCTAAAATCAGATTGTTTTTCTTATCTGTCAACTTGTACTGAAAGGTATAAACTTTCGTTGGTGTTTCTACCTTATCGTAACCGCTAACGATGGGTTCCATAAATTGACGATAACGCGTGACACAGGTTCGAGCGTCTGTGCTTGGGTTTCTATGGCAAACGGTATAAGGAATATTTCGCTCGTTATTAAACACAGGAACCTTCTTCGTTTCTGTGGTTTCTTCAGACGTAAAGTTAACCGATAGGTGATAGTCAGGATTGTTTTGAGAATCCGAGACATTAGTAAAGCCGCGCTCTTTCAATGCATTGATAATATCGGGGATGTATCGCTTATTCGTCAGATCATCGCCTTCCTTACTTGGAACGACAGCAATCGTAGCGGATTTATCAATATCTACATTTGAGTCAACATTACTGACATTTTGTCCTGCCAACTTCACATTGGATGAACAGCCCGAGAGAAGAGCTGAAAACAGCACAAAAAAAGTGAAAAGTCTCATAGTCGCGTTCTCCATTGCGTATCAAAAACAATTTTCCGACCAACATCAAAACACAGATAACACACAAAACCGAGATAAGCGTCCCACCTTCCACGTGTTTTTCAAAAACCTTACTCTAATGTAGCGCTTAAACAGGAAGCGTTGATAGAGGTTTTTACGTGACAAGTTTATCGGGCAAAGCGCTAAATTTATGATCTTGGGTAGCGGTGTTTCTAGTTCATGCACCTTTTGAATGTTGGTATTTGATTAAATTTAGCTTGATATATTTCGAATATTTCGAATAATACAAGTGTGTTATTGGTAGTTGTGCCAATAATATTACTTTTAGAAAAAACTCGGAGCAAAGAGTATGAACACCGCAATTCGTATCCCTAGCCAAGAAGAAGCGGCGCTAGCAAAACTGTGCAGCCAAGAGCTGGCAGGAGTGTTAGCGACTAACGGAGACGAGCAACGCTTTTCTTTTACGGATGACTCTGGAAATACGCATGATATAAAGCTACCCAAATCCGCATTGAACCTTTTTGTTGAGGTACTGACCCAGCTTGGAGAGGGAAATATTGTTCAAATCACGCCCATCCACGCCGAGCTTACCACTCAACAAGCTGCCGATATGCTCAATATGTCACGCCCGACTTTGATCAAACTTTTAGATGATGGTGCGATACCCTTTAATCGTAAAGGAAATCGCCGAAAAGTCGCTTATGTGGATGTGATGAAATACAAAGAAACGTTATTGAATAAACGATTAGCAAGCTTAGAAGAGCTAAGCGCACTCGATCAAGAAAACGACATGGGATATTAATGGATAATACTTACACCGTCATTTCAGATGGCTGTGTTCTTTATCCCGCTCCTCTAAGAAGTTATTTATAGTTAATCTCATAGTTTGCCGGGTTTAAGTAAGCTTTTTTGACCTCGATCTTTGGGGCGTGCTTATCAGCCCACTTGCGAATACGTTCTTCTACATCTTCAGGACACATAGCCCCAAGAATAATTCTTCCTAGTTGTGAGCGAGGATATGTATAGCAGTAGCATGGTAATGGATCATTTCTTGTTTTTTCTGTTGGCTCGAGTGTATGAAGTTCAACAACTAATCTCATTTCCTCTTCATAGTGCCAAACAGGGTCTTTGTATATAAAATAGCTTTTATCACTATAGGACTCTGACTGCTTAGTTGTAGGCCTGTATTTACTGTAGTCTACGTCCTGCGCTTTTAATTGAGTATTACTGTTCTTTAGTTCGAAAGAGTTCTCAATCTCTAGCATAAATCCAGTGTGATTTTTTGAGTAATGCGACCACATTAAAGTGCTCTTTTTATTTTTGCTGAGAGATAATACTCCGATAGATAGATCATTATGTTCTCTTAATTTCTTTATCTTTTGCTTTACTGTTTTCTCATATAGAGAGTCCCCAAGCTGCTTTAATGTTGCTCGTTCATAAGGTTCTCCAGTGTTCGTGTCTAGAAAATGCGTCGATTTACTTTTTGTTTTTTCTTGAATTATTTTTGCTAAATCGTGAGAAGTTTTTTTATCAATATCGATTGTTGGACTTAGATCGAATGGGTCATTTAATGTACTTGGTTGTGAGAACCTAAGATTAATGTCCCCATTTTTTAACAGGATAAAACCCTCACTTTCTGGTGGGTAATATTTATAAAGTTTCATAACTGTCCTTGTCTATTTAATGTTTGAAAGTAGGTTTAGTCGTGTGGCTTCTTCTAGGAAGTCGGACGATAGGTGCGAGTATCGCATGGTCATTTTTATGCCACTATGGCCGAGTAGTTTTTGTAAGGTCAAGATGTTGCTGACATTATTATAAAAAATGAAAAGCCATCTCTCCCTAAAGTTTGAGCAGTTCAGATAGACAGCTCATGTTTTTGTGGCTTCTCTAGCCATGGTTTTAGATCCGCTTGGGTTTCAAATTGAGTAATGGTATAAAGCTGGAATTGTTAACGCTCTATCTTAGTTGGAAAGACATGTTTATGTTAGCGACTGCTACGGCTATTGACTTGAGAGCTGAATTAGTAACCAGAGGCGACTGTTTTTAATAGACACTTAAATAACCTCTAGAGAGTTAGTTATATTTACTATTTCAACAACGTTCCAGCCAAGAGACTTTTTATCTGTTACTTCACAATCAAGTGTATAAATTATTTTTTCATTAATTTCTGTAATGAAGAAGTAGCAAAGATAGAATCTTTTTCCTAGTTCGTCTGGGAAATTGAGTTGATAACGTCTGTGTTGATCTTTTTCTACTCTCATGGAATAGCTACAAAAATTATTATGTTCTTTTAGATAAAATTGAGAACTTTCAATTCTTTTTCCTTGATTTGTAATTGTTATTTTTAAAGTGTTTTCTTTTAACTTTATAACTTTATAACTTTATAACTTTATAACTTTATAACTTTATAACTTTATAACTTTATAACTTTATAACTTTATAA
>NZ_FQVF01000023.1 GCF_900129155.1 Marinomonas polaris DSM 16579 | reverse complement strand
TGCGCTCGCAACAAGTGGCAGCAACGACAATAAGAAAACGGAGGCAATACGATTCGTTTTACCGATTAAAAATTGACGGCAATAGACACTCTGTAATACATGACAGAATGCCAAAAATTTGTTTTTGGCCATTGGCTTGAGTACTCATTTTTAAATTCATAAAATCTCAACGCACATTAAAGCGATGAGTGAAACTGCGAATTTAAGAAATGACTATAGGGGGGAAATAAGGCGTATTTGGGTGGGTAGAAACGTAGAATTCAGACGACAGAGTCGTGTGAACAGAAGAAATATTGTCAGAATCAGAATGATAGCTGACCAGTAAGCCTGAAAAGCTACTGCAATGATTGTCCATACAGTTTTGGTGATTGTGCTCTGATGTCAAACTAGAGCATTCGTCCATCGAATCAGACGTACAAGAGATCCCCTTATCAGGAGACATATCATGATCCGATAATTCTGACGTGTCATGCATTTCCATAGACATCATATTCGAGCTCGATAACATCATACTGTTCGTTGCCATTGCCATCGAAAATAACGATAGTACAAACAGCAAAAAGCACACGAAACCGTGTTTTTTCGCTGAAGCGCTAATCTTATTTAACAAAAATGATGACATAGAACATACTCTTTATCGATACTTTAGACCCTATCAGAATAAATTGCCAAATGCAATATATATTTAAAATTAGACTTTATTTACTTCTCGGCTTTATATTAGTCTCTATTCCACCCTAAAATATGTTGACATAAAGAAGGCCTCTTTATGTCAACATCAGATATCAAGCGCACATAGCGTGACTATTTAATGGCTTTTAAATTAGGTGAACTGGACTTCCCAGACTTTACTAGATCACATTTAAACTAAAAATATAAAAATCGAGGTTAATATGGAATTTTGGCTATTAATTGGAATCGTAGTAGTGTTTTTCTACGCCATAAAAAAAGGAACCTCCTCAAAACAAAAAAGCCAGAATAATAGACTAAGCCCCGAAAATGACATTAGCGTATCCATAAAAACTAGAAACCGAGTGGTAGCAAAAAGCAATCATGATGATGACGATCTAGCTACCTTTAGTATTTCTTATGGTTATGAAGAAGAAAAAAGTAAAAACAAAGCTTCGGGTAAATGGATAAAACCAGATGAGTCTATCACCATAAAGGGACAACTATTCACTAAGGGTAATTTTTATTTTGGTGGGAAGCTCAGTTCATTAGATGGACATGGAACGGAAGCCTCATTAGTTGATGATTCGCTAAAAATTGAACATCAGCTGTCAAGTTATGAGGATGAAAGCTTAGGCTATTGGCCTAAATTCATCTCACTTACTCCTAAAGGGCGTGGAGCTTTCCTGAACTGGTTATCCGGCAATAGAGGTGATCCAGATACTCCTTTAGGTTATGTATTTATTTATTTCTATGGCATCGAAAGACGAATTACTGTTGATTCTATTAAGCAGACCGTAGATGACGCAGAATTTAAGTCTTTGTTTAACGAAATACTACGTTTAAAAAGCATTTACGGTAGTAGCCGATCTTTTTCAAATTATGCCACACGTCTATTGGAACTTATGTGTCTACTACGCCCTAAAGTAGTATCACATCCAGAACTTGAAAAAAGCCCACAAAGAGATTCTCTTCTATTTAAACATCGCTTAGCAACTACAGTAAGTAAAGGAACGCCTGTTCCCGCTGAACTGGCATTGGCATGGATTCGATTTTATCCAGATTATAATCTGAAGAAACCGGCACGGCGCTGTGACCATGAATTTAGTCGGATATTTGAACAACGTTATACAAAAAAATATGGAAACGGCGTTATTGTTAAACCCAATAAGACACGATTAAAGATTGAGTATTATCCAGCCAGTTCTTCCTTACGTGGCGTATCATTCCCTCAACAAGATCTTCCTGACCCAAGTAATTTGAAAGGTCCTGTAAATAAGCTGATTGCCCTAGCAGATGAATGTACGACCGAATTAGAAGCGTATAGTCGTTACCTTGCTAAACCAAATACGTCTCGCACTGATATTGAAGCTGTATTGTTACTGCCAGATGATCTTAGTGATTTAGGTGCGGAGTTAGGATTGGGAGAATTTAAAAAATGGGCAGATGATGCTATTTCAACAAAAAAAGGGTTGGTAGATGTTGAGGAATTCTGGACATATACCAAATCGCCTTTGCCTTCTAAGATCAACAAAAAGGAAGCTGAACTAATTCAGAACCTTGCTCAAAAAGCCGGTTATGGCATCGCTCCTGATACTCGTTACCATCATGCGAAGACGAGTGCAGATGGAAAGCTGGTTCTATTTCCTGAAGGACACGGCAAATACTTTGAACCATCCAAGGCTTATAGTGAAATAGGTATGGCACTTCGTTTAGGGGCAATGGTTGCCGCTATTGATTCGCATGTAGATCAGGCGGAATTAAATTTATTAACACAGCTGATTGATCACAGTACCAATCTATCACCTACCGAAAAACAATCACTACACGCCTACTTAGTTTGGAGGCTCAATACGCCTTCAAATATCACAGGTTTGAAAGCGAGACTGGAAACATTAGGTAAAACAGAAAAAGCAGCAGTTAGTCGCATACTTGTTGGCGTGGCGATGGCCGATGGAAAAATAGACCCAGAAGAAATCAAACAGCTTGAAAAGCTTTATACATTGCTAGGTCTTGATAAAGCCCTTGTTACAGGGGACATTCATGGAATGTCATCAAGTAAAGGTGGTATGCAATCTTCAAGTTCTCCATCAGAAACAACTTCGTCAGCTCTTACTTCGTTCCAGTTAGATGAAAATATCCTAGCGATTCATGAATCAGAAACCAAAGATGTGCAAAGCATGTTAGGTGCAATATTTGTGGAAGACGAATCTACAGGAGAATCCGATGACTCATCTGACGATAGCTTTAATATAGAGGAAGAAGCCGGAATTGATAAACAGCATTATGCCTTGTTTGAAAGCCTGATACGGAAAGATAAATGGTCCCGTGATGAAATGGAATCGCTATGCGGAGATTTAGGTCTTATGGTTGGCGGAGCATTGGAAACTATTAATGACTGGTCTTTTGATAAAGTGGATGCAGCTGTACTTGAAGATGATGGTGATGCTATTTATGTTGATCAGGAAATCGTAGCAGAGATAGAAGGTTAAACTTATGGAAAAACGTATCCGGTTAAAAGAACGTGACGCAATAATTCAATCACTGAAATCAGGGGTGACTCCCAAAATTGGGATTCAGCATATTCAGGTAGGTAGAAGCAATGAAGTCAAAGCGTTGTATAAGGATATTGAAAGAATCTCTCAGGGTGGTGCTGCATTCAGACTTATCATTGGTGATTATGGCTCAGGGAAAACTTTTTTCTTAAGCGTGGTGCGTTCCATTGCTCTTGAAAAGAAGCTAGTCACAGTCAATGCAGATCTTTCACCGGATCGACGAGTACATGCTTCTTCAGGTCAGGCACGGAACCTGTATTCTGAGCTCATGAAAAACCTAGCAACCCGTAATAAACCGGATGGAAATGCATTAGCCAGTGTTGTAGAGCGTTTTGTAACACAGGCTCGTAAAGAAGCAGATGAAAAAGATATCAGCGTTTCAACAGTAATACATCAAAAGTTAGCCTTTTTGTCAGAACTGGTTGGCGGGTATGATTTTGCAAAAGTCATTGATGCTTACTGGAACGGTCATGAGCAAGATAATGATGAGTTAAAATCAAATGCTATTCGTTGGTTGCGAGCGGAATACACCACTAAGACAGATGCAAGAAGGGATCTTGATGTCAGAACAATTATTTCTGACAATTCTTTTTATGATGCTTTAAAACTTATGAGCCTATTTGTACGTCAGGCTGGCTATGAAGGCTTACTTGTTAATCTAGATGAGATGGTTAACCTTTATAAATTAAGCAGTACACAAGCGCGTACATCCAACTATGAGCAGATTCTACGAATGCTAAATGACTGCCTTCAAGGCTCCGCTGAATATCTAGGTTTTTTATTGGGTGGAACTCCAGAGTTCTTATTAGACCCTCGTAGAGGACTATATAGCTATGAAGCATTGCAATCCCGTTTAGCTGAAAACAGCTTTGCAAAGCGAGCAGGTGTGATTGATTACTCCTCCCCAGCACTTCACCTATCGAGTTTAACTCCTGAAGAACTTTATATTCTTCTGAAGAACTTACGCCATGTTTTTGCTGAAGGTGATACTTCTAAATACCTTGTTCCAGATGATGCTCTCAAGTCATTTCTACACCATTGTAGCCAGACTATCGGAGATGCTTATTTTCGAACGCCGAGAAATACCATCAAAGCGTTTTTAGATATGTTGGCCGTACTAGAGCAAAACCCTTCTATGCAATGGTCGCAGTTAGTTCAATCTATTGCTATTGAAGAAGATCATCCAAGTAATACAGATGAAATTTTTGTAGACGAAGGAGCTGGAGAAACAACGAAATCTGATGGACTAGCTGATTTCAAATTATGACAGAGGAATATCAACTTCTTGATAAGCGTGTACAGAAATGGTTGTTTAACCAAGGTTGGCCTGATTTAAGAGAAATACAAAAACGGGCAATCATACCGATTCTAGCTTGTGATAGAGATGTACTAATTAGCGCATCAACAGCGGCAGGTAAAACAGAAGCTTTTTTTCTACCAGCATGTAGTGCAATTGCTGAAGAGAAAGACGGCTTTGGTATTTTGTATATCAGCCCTTTAAAAGCACTGATTAACGATCAGTACCGCAGGCTCGAGAGTTTAAGCGAAATGTTGGATATGCAAGTTACGCCGTGGCATGGCGATAGTCTTCAATCCAAAAAGAAGAAAGCCAGAAACAATCCTTCTGGTATTCTGTTAATCACCCCTGAATCCTTAGAGTCACTGTTAGTCAGAGAGCCCGGATGGATAAAACAATCCTTCACCTCTCTTAAATATATTGTTATTGATGAATTTCATGCGTTTATCGGAACAGAGCGAGGTCAGCAATTACTTTCTCTGCTTACTCGCCTAGAGCACCTTATAGGTCGAATTTCTAATCCTATTCCACGGGTTGCGCTAAGTGCGACACTAGGAAAGCTTGAAAAAGTACCTCTCTCTCTTAGGCCGAATAAAAGTCTTCCTTGTGAAACCATTACTAGTAGTCAGCACCAAAGCACTATCAAGGTTCAGGTCAAAGGATATTTAGAACCGATAGACATCACGACGGATGAAACACGTATCTCAGCCGAGCAGCAGATTTGTCATGAAATATTTAGGCTCTGTAGAGGCGGTTCACACCTGGTATTTGCAAATAGTCGCGGACGGACAGAAAGCATTGCTGCAAAGTTAAGTGATTTATGTGAACAACAAGTTGTACCAAATGAGTTTTTCCCCCATCACGGCTCATTAGCTAAAGAACTCAGAGAAGATTTAGAAGCCAGATTGCAGAAGGAAGCCCTACCTACAACAGCTATTTGTACCATGACCTTAGAGCTAGGTATCGACATCGGAAAAGTGAGTTCTGTCATTCAGGTTACTGCTCCACACTCAGTATCAAGTTTACGTCAGCGGTTAGGTCGATCCGGTAGAAGAAATTCCCCTTCCATTTTACGAATGTTTATCGCAGAAAATGGACTGAGTGAAAAATCTAATATAGTAGATGGTCTTAGGTTAGAGCTTGTTCAATCACTAGCAATGATACGCTTGCTCATTATAGATAACTGGTTTGAACCAGCAGATACAAAGCAAATGCATTTCTCTACATTTTTACACCAGATTCTAGCTGTCATTGCTCAATGGGGAAGCTCCAGAGTAGACCAGCTTTATTCTTTATTGTGTGAGCAAGGATCATTCAAAGAAATATCAATCCAGCACTTTAAACAACTCTTGTCCCATATGGGGACCGTCCAACTAATACAGCAACTTAATAGCGGTGAGTTGGTTTTGGGGATTGAGGGCGAACGCCTTACCAATTCCTATACCTTCTATGCTGTTTTTAAAACACCAGAGGAATTTCGTATCGTTGCCGGAAGTAAAACTCTTGGAACGTTACCAGTTGATTCGCTAATTTTAAAAGACCAGCACATCATATTTGGTGGTCGTAGGTGGAAGGTAACTGATATTGATGATGAAAAGAAAGTAATCTATGTGACTTCTACGAAAGGTGGTAAACCTCCGAAATTTAACGGTAGCGGCATGTCAATTCATGACAGAGTTCGACAAGAGATGTTAAGAATCTATTGCTCTGGTGACTATCGTATTGAAGTTGGTAATCAGAAGATAGATTTTGTGGATAAGATCGGAAGTCAGTTATTTCAAGAAGGAGCGTATTTTTTCAAAGAAGCCAATCTTGAAAATCAGCCCATATACCAAAGTGGTAAGCACTGTTATATTTTTTCATGGATGGGTGATAAAGTAGTTAATACTATTACTATTTTGCTAATTAAAAGTGGACATGTATGCAGTAATTTTGCTGGTGTTATCGAAGTTCAAAATGCGAGTGTCGATGCCCTAAAAGATTACTTTATGGGTATCATAATAGATGGGGTGCCTGATGAGACAGAGTTGGCCGAAATACTTTCACTACAACAAAAGATGATTGAAAAGTATGACGAGTATTTGCCTGAAGGTTTGTTAAACGCAGGGTACGGAAGAAAAGCGTTTGATTCGAAGGCCACTAAAGAATGGATATCAGGTTTACTAACTTAGTACCTTTTTCTCCTCAGTCAGAACCTTACGTTTTTTGACTCGCTTCGGGGTTGCTGTATAGAGCAATCCAATCTATGGCTAACACAAAGTCGCTCAGCGGCGTCAGAGATCTTAAAACTGGACTTCCCAAAGTTTGCTAGACGCTAGTTGCCTCGGTCTATTGCTAAAAAAGCCATCGAGTAAAGTGATGAATTAACGTCAATTATATGCAATTATATTTTTTCTTATAATTGGCCACTTCCCTCTATAGGCATGGCATACAACAACACAACTTCGCCTTCTGAAAAATTACTGTATAATTGATTCCTATTACTTTTTATAAAAAACTGAATTTTGGCACTCGTATACCAAGCTAACACTTTGACTATTTAGGCTAAAACAACAGGGCTTAGCAAGTTAGAAAACTCTGATAAAATCTACCTTCAACTGCAGCCAACACCCCAAGTATTTCACAGCTATACTACATACAAGCAACCGACGTTATTTTAAGGTAATAGACAATGGTCTCAATCAAGGTTTCAAACATTTTTGAAGTAGTGGCTGCGAGCTAGGAGGAAGCTTTGAGTCTAAAGGCTCAAGCAGAAATAATTGGTGTGATCCGCGATACAGCGACTAAAACTGGCTGGTCACATATCGAGGTCTGTGCCGAGGGAAACAAAATTTTGATTAAGCAAGCGAAAAGCCAAGTAAATGACAATCGACTAAGTGAAGCAGAACTACTTGAAGGGCTAGATTCTCACACTGCTCACGCAGATGAACTGTTCCTCAATGTAGATGACGAACTCGCTGAAGCTCTAATAGCTCAACTAAATAAATTAGATCTGCCTTTTATTGCTCGATCTCGTAAAGGCGCCTAAGAAACACACAGAAAGTGGAGTAAACCGTTCCTGGCAAAAGCGGCCCCCGCTTTATGACAGACCAAAAAGATATCGTTGAGGACGTTGGGCGGTTTGATCCAGATTGATTGAGCGGTTATCTAGTCAATAGCTAGAACCAAATATCAACCAAGCACCAATTAATCCTAGCAACCATAGGTAGATGAAATGTTAGTGACAAATGAAATAACACAAATGGCCAAAGCCATATTAACCCAGTTGCATATACTTAATGGCATATCGAGCACTGGTGAGCACAACAAGCGCTTATACTTTTTGGAAGACTTGTTAGAGTACTATGACGAAAACCTGGTAATTATTGAAGCCTTAAGCAATGTCATTGCACGGTATGAGGATACGGCAGCAGAGTTTGTTGATTTCAATAAACGACAGACAGCTATCAAGCTAACGACGGCAACACTAACAGTCTTGATGGATCAGGGCCTAAACAATACAAATCAGGTCTGAGTTCGTTACAAGCAAAAAAATCCAACGTGTAATTATATGCAATCTATCTGATCGCTACACAGCTGATTTAAACAACAACCCCGTGGCTAATCTGCCCTAAAAGATCTCTTACTCTATTTATTCCTTCTTTAGTAACCATCATCGACTCTGGTGACTTACCACCTAATGCCAGTACAGGTGTTTTAATCCATGATTTCCATTTGCCTTCGTCACCAAACAGCTCTAGCCCCAATTGATGAACCTTTTCATTCCGCGCTCTCATTTCAGATGCTTCAACTGCTTCTAACATAGCGGCATAGGTGTCAGCGGGAACACAGTAAAATACGGGATTACCGTCCTTCATGACAGCAACTGGGCTGCCATTTGATTCATTCATAACAAGATCAAGACTGCTCTCAATATCATGAATATCAATGCATTTTTCGGCATAATTTTTTCGTTTAGTGCTCATATCTCCTCCCTAACATGACTGATAAGTACAATGACGACCAACTGTCTAGGAAACTGGGTCCATACCAAGGTGAAACTGATGTTAGCTTCGTAATCATCTCCCCATAAGCTGAATAAGTCTTAACTTTATCTGTCAGGTTCGATTAACAGTACTCAATCTAATATGACAGTCGGCAACGTGCCAAAGCGGGCGTTAGGCTCTAACTCACTTTTGCCCCAAAACGTGTTACGACTAGCCCTTGTTAGCCTGTGTTCCTGTTATTTTGACTATTTCAAAGGAAAGCAAAAGGCAAGGTATGACCTTGTTATTTACTTTTGGTGGTTAGGGTAGCCGCTGGTCAAGCGGCTAATACAAGTTATTTTTGTTCTTGTCTTGTCTCAATGGTGGTGACAGCGGAATTAAGCTCATCTATTAGCTCTTTGATAACCCCTTTTTTTAGCCGCCCTGACATATATTCGCGCTTTAGGTTCAATTGTTTTGAAAGCTGGAGTAAAGCAGGTAGTTCTAGATGATCTTTTTCTCGGTTATTAACTATACGGTATCTCTGTCTCATAAAGCCTATGAACTCCGCTATTTCCATCGCACTCCATTGAGCAATAGCTTCAGCAAGTCGTTCGTTATCGATGCTATGGAAAAATGCCTGATTTTCAATGTAACTTTGAGGCTTATAGATGGTATATCGCCAATCTTTTAGGAAGCTGTCTGTAATAGCTTCTCTCTGTTTAGTTTCAGAACGCTGGTTTACTTCATCAATGGCCTTCTTAAAATTAGTCGTGCTGATTTGATTTGATGAGCAGCCTCTGTTAGGAAAACGGGAATGGTTTACCGTATCCAGATCAATAACGCCATCTTCTAAAACTCTTTCTTCAAGCCTCTTGGAAAGCTCATCGATATTAGCGTCTTCAAAATACCCTCGCTCGTGCATAAATAGGTATGTATCACAACATGTTATCCAATCTGACCAATTCACATTGGGCGTAGTGAAGAGTAGATCTACCAGTTGTGTAATACCTTCCTCGAACTCTTCTTCAGAAGTAAAACTATAAAAGGTGTGTGTTTTGAAAATATCTATTGGTTTCGCTAGTCTTGGTAGTTGGAATCGCTCAATAAACTCTTCATCACTCAGTTCTGGTATGAGGTTAGTAAAGCAATATTCAGCTAAAGTATCGCTACAGGCTAATCCGTTAAGCAGTGAAGTCAGTTGGTCGAACAAAGCTTTTTGTTGCAGCTCATCTTTGGTGAGTTCTTCCCCCTCATTTTGACTTCCATTACGGCTTGCTACCGCTGCTGTCAATCGGTGTGATTGCCATTTTTGAGCACTATCAAGTATTGATACAAAGGCGTCGAGATCTAGTTTGTTAACGTAGCTATAGAGTGTAATAAGAACAATATGTTGAGTTAACGTTTCGGCACAGAGTTTTTCATTGACCCCTTCGATAAGATTAATTCTATTCATTAGTTTAATGGTTCGGTTTACGGCTCGTTGAAGTACTCGTAAGTTATTGATATCTAATTTATGCATTTGTGCATGGTTAATAGTTTGAAAAAACGTGTGTTCCACCACAACATCCAGCTTTCCATCGTAAATATTAGCAATAATGGTACACAGTTCTACAGTCGTTCTAGTGAGTTTGATTACGTCACTGAAAGATTTTTCAACTTTGGTTTTATCTTTAAATGCAGTTGCGTTTGCGACGGCAATAATCTTGATTTTGTTGTGCTCGGCAAAGCGTAAGCAGGTTCCCATGATGTCTGCTATTAGCTTTTCATCTGTCAATCGCTCCAAGTCATCGACTACAAGAGTGATATCTTTCATGTTTTGGATCGCTTTTTGGCGCAGAAAGCCAGTAGTGCCAGATATGACACCTTGAATTACTCCAGCTTCACTAGCATCAGCACCACACATTCGTGCGAGCTTACCACTAAGACGAGTTAAACCATCGAGATACTTAGAGCCTTCTTCTTGGTTAGATATGTAGAGTGAGACTATCTGATCTTGGAACTCAGTGACGCTTTTGATACCGAAAGCTGAAACGTAATGATAATCACCAAATTCTTGAGGATTGGATTCAATTAGTGGGCATAGTTCATTATAGATTAAGTGAGTTTTTCCAATCCCCCAAGCCCCATCAAGCAGAATGATTGGAGGGTGACTAGAGTCCTTTAGTTGCTCAATAATCTGTTGTGTTGCTTTGTTTGTCATGGTTATTCACAATAAATTAGTTTTATCTAGTGTATCTTATCTAACTAGTTCATATGACGGCTAATTAATCGCTTGTTGAGTCTGTATGCAGGTTATTTCGGCATGTCAGAAATAGGGGGTAGGCGTATTCCACGTTTAATTAAGAGCAACAAATGGGGTAAGTCTTGCTTTTTCTAGTTAGTTTTCGTTATCCCGTTTTAGCACGGATTTCAAGAAACTATAAAGTCATTTCTAACACAGTTTTGTCCATCTTCGTTCCAGCCTGTTCGGGCTGAATCATTTCTGCCCCGAAGTTTGTTAGAACTGGTTCTCGTAATATCTCGATAAACTCCTTTTTGAATAAGTTAATCCAATACTTTTTTTGAAGCAAAGTACCTATTAGATTGGTAGCTATTCATTATGCTCTAATTTACTATGCAACTAGTTAAAATATTTGGTTGGGTTTTGAAGTGTCTAAGAAAAATGACTTTGAAGAAAAAGAGAAAAGTATCCGAGAACAAATTATAGACAGGGCTAAAAGGGCTATTGTTTTAAGATCTAAAGACCGAGAGTTTCATGGCTTAGAAAGGGAGTTCTACAACTACCAAGCAAAGATGATTGTAGAATATGACACTACAAAGGATATCAAGCATCCACGAGATGTAGGTAACGCTAGAGAAACGATCCTCAGAGAGTTTTTGAATAGTGGGTGTTTACCTAAAAAGTACTCTGTGTCTTCTACTAGTGTAAGGGTTGCTTCTCCATCTGGTCATCTAAGTCATGAAATGGATATTGTCTTGTATGATGAAGATGAGCTAATCACGTTAATGAATAGAAATAACGTGTATGAAGTTTATCCAGTAGAAAATACATATGGTGTAATTCAGGTTAAGTCTAAACTAACCACTAAAGAGTTGAAGTCAGGATTAGATAATCTTAGGTCATATAAGAAACTGAACCCTCAAGGTTTTGGAATACTGTTCTCTTACTGTAGTGATATGAACTGGGATCTTATTATTAAGCACCTAAAAGCTTATGCAGATGAAAATCCTAGTGAACACTACCCAAATTTTATATTTATTTTGGACAGGGGTTTCTTTGCGTTTGCTTCTGAGGGTAAAGCAGAGATTCTAAGTCATGAGCTTGCTGAAATGGATGATGTGGCTATACATGGATTTCCTGATAGACAGCAACAAAACCTCTATCAATTTCAGTTGATGTTGCTGGAATTATGTAGAGCTAGTAAGACTTCACTTCCTCAGATGCAAAACTACTTTAGCCTTCCTCTTACCAGTGAGGAGCAGTCCTACAGATTTGCACTAGGAAGCAATGCTGAGTTTGGTTCTTGTGAAGAGCATGGTGATTACCCTAGAAAGATATCAAGTGAGAGCTTAACCAAGATAACAGAATGGTGTGAAGCTCAAGAGCCTATAAATGGAGTTAAAGCAACTCACTTAGCCTTTGGCATACCAGAAGATGAAGAGGCCTATACAAGACAACCAAGCCTCGTTTATATCTATAACCCAGAAGATTTTAAACTGTCAGATATTCTTAAGCATGACAATGAATATGGTGAGTACATTGTACCTTCAATCGCTTATGACATCATAATCACCAATGACATGTGTATTTGGTTGCCTTATTACTATTCTATTAAAGAAGAACTTATTCCCCATTGTCCAAAATGCCCTAGCCCATTAGAGCAATTAAAGGTATCAGAGTAAATTGTATGAACATTTTTAGATGGCTCAATGCTTTAATGAGCACGTCGCTATGCATTTGGGTATCAGGTATAGATTCGGGAGTTGATAACATCGCTATACGCTGAACTAATCCGTGAAAAGCAAATTTAGTAAAATCGCTAACTCAGAAATGTCCAAAAACAAGTTATTCAAACCGGCAATTCTTCGCTCATAGCTGTCTGTCCGATGAAGTCCAAACCTATTCATCGAAACTAAAAGACCAGATCAAGTAGAGACTAATACAGAACATCATAGGCAGCAGCTGAATTCTCAATCGGGGATCAGTATTTTCGTCGAGATATCCAACGACGCAGCGATATCCCACAGAGCTTTTAACGTAACATTTACCTCACCTCGCTCTATTCGCCCCATATAACTGCGGTCTATCTTGGATTTTGCCGCTAAAGCTTCTTGAGAGATACCACGCGCTTTACGTTGACTCCGAATTAGCTCTCCAACCTCTTTTGCTATGTTTCTCATTTTTATATCTCAAAAATGAAATACAATCGCTAATTGCGGACTATATCTCCACGGACTATAATCCGTATTTTTACAAATCGAGATAGTTACTTTGAGATCTAAGCCCATCGCTCACGTTGTCGAGGAGTTCTTCCAAGCAACTACACTAAAAAAAGCCACTATAAATGACGTACTCAAACACTATGTTGAAAAATACGGCGAAGACAACCCTATTGAAATGAAAAAAGCACGACATGCTATTTATCTAAAAATTCATCGTTTAGTTAAGTCAGGTGAGTTGGTCGTTGCTTCAAAAAGTGGTAAGAGTACTCATTATGCCAAAGCGAAAATTTTAGATGAAACCAAAACGCAAAAAAATACACCAATTGCCGTTGTAGCGAGTGAGAAAGAAATGCTCTTGAAGCGTAAAGCTGAACTTGAGTATGAACTTGAACTATGTATTGCCGAAGCCCAAGGCTATGAGGAGATGAAGTCCCTATTACCCACTCAGCTTGATTTGTTGATATCTAAAAAAAGTGAAGCTAAAAAGCGAGCGATAACACTAAACGGCTTACTAACTAGCACTCAAACCATATTACTTGCGCTCTCATGAAGAAAATACAAAACCTCTCACTAAGAATTTGGCAAAAGAGCTGTTTATCTAAAGCTTTAGAAGTCTATCAAAATGGTCAGAAAAACTTTATGTGTGTTGCTGCACCAGGTGCTGGAAAAACAAGATTTTCTGCTTCGTTAGCAAAAAGCTTATTAGATGCTAACTACATTGATTTCGTTCTTTGCTTTGCGCCCTCTGTAAATGTCCAGGGTAGCATTCAAGAAACCTTCAGCAATATATTAAATGATCGCTTTGATGGCCGAATAGGCACAAAAGGCTTGGTTATTACCTATCAAGGAATACAATACGCATATCAAGAACTTGCACATGTTATTAAAAACTACCGCGCTCTAATAATCTCTGATGAAATTCATCACTGCGCTTCTGGGGTAAGTAGCACTTCTAATCAATGGGGACAGCTGTTAGTTTCTTTAATATCAGAAGGCAATCCATTAACACTAACTTTGAGCGGAACTCCTTGGCGATCCGACAGTACAAAAATAGCGCTTCAGAGCTATTCTGGAGAGCCACAAAAGCTTGATACAGACTTTGTGTATGGATTAGGCCATGCAGTTCGAGACAAGGTTTGTAGGAGACCTAGCTTAATATTGCTCGATAATAGCTCGATTGATGTTCAGGAGGGTTCTGAGACACACAAATTTAGCAGTATTCGCCAAGCTATTGAGGCTGAAAAACTAAAATATAGCGAACTACTGACTCATCAAGACTCACTAAGCCAGCTCATGACCTATGCCCATGAGGAACTGATCAGAATTAGAGAAAAACACCCTCGTGCCGCAGGGTTAGTTGTTGCATCATCAATTGATCAAGCGCGGCGGATATCTCAGTTTATTATCACTAACTTTAACGAGAGCTCTATTGTAGTTAGTTATGATCAAATTGATGCCCACGAAAACATCAGAGACTTTCAAAGTTCAGAGATTGACTGGATTGTATCTATCGGAATGGTAAGTGAAGGTACAGATATCCCTCGATTACAAGTCTGTGCTTATCTGAGTAATGTTAGGACTGAGCTTTACTTTCGCCAAGTGCTTGGAAGGATTCTACGAATAGACCAAAAGACAGACGAGCCCTGCTCCATGATAGCGTTTGCTGAACCAAAGCTAATTGAATATTCAGAACGAATTAACCAGGACCTGCCAGAAGATTCGATGAGAATAAAAGTCATTGAACAGCAGACTCTAATAAAAACGGCTGACTCAAATACATCCACCACTCAAAGTCCAGAAAAAAACGGCTTTATGACTTTGAAAACAACGTCATCAAACCATACACATTCGTTTGATAGGCTTCATGACATAGCATCAGAAGCTTCATATTCTGTTAAAATGGCTTTTGGTAAGGATTCTTATCGGACAACAATTCTATCTCTATAAAAACAGATCAGAATAAGTAAGTGGACTTCCCTAAGTTTCAGAAGTACCTCTTGTATGACTAGACTCGAACAATAATAAATATTTAGCTACGTCCGGTTTCTAAAAATGGTGCGGCGTAATTAAAATATTCTTCTTGCGGTGTACGAGCTACATCCCATCTATTGTTATGGCCTGCGAGCCTTTCTCTTTCATCAGCATAGGTAAGAAACAAGCCTACTCTTAGCCCTAGAGATTCCTAAAAAAAAGGTAAGTGCCCTTAAATCGACCAATTGCAAAAGTTTGTTTAGTTAATAATGCTATCCGGTTCTATTTACAGTAGAGCTTGTAATGGTCATATCTAAAAGGCTGAGCCCACTGGACTTTCCAGATATACTTTGTTGTAAAGTTTCTCAAGGACTAAAAAGTCTAGATTTAAGGACCATAAAAAAACATGGTACTTATACAGCCTTGATCTATTAACGTTTTTTATTTGACTGTGACAAAACAGAAGCCGCTAAAGACTTGGTAGTATCATTATACTTATCGCTTTTCAAAACTTCTGATGCGATTTCTTCCATTTTAGAACCAGTCTGATGCGATGAACTTGATTGACTTAGCACAGAACCTGCCAATGTTTTCTGGATCTGAGAGGAACCACTATCCGTCAAAACAGACGAAGCTAGTGATGCCATCTTTGATGAGCTTTGTTTTTTATTAGTCATAATTAACTCCAGCTTTACGGTTTAACATCAAGCAATATGCTTGAATTCGGTATAAACAATTATAGGTTCCGCTCCAACTTTATAAGGGATTCTTAAACACCATGGGTATTTTATAGATTGATGACGTTCATATTGATAAATGGAAATATTAGGCAAGTTTCGTTTGTCATAAGCCTGTCCAAACCTAAAAGCTATACTGTTTTGAGAGGCTAGAATTAAATTAATATTTTCTACCCCTAAACCCAACAAGTTTTTACAATATTCGAAGAAATCTCCACTAAGTCGATCTTGTTTATTTTTTGCCCAATGATTATTTCTATCAAGCGAAGGCAGTGATAAATAGTGAATGGGTTGATCAGGAAATACTGTAGAAATTGCTAATCTATCAACAGGATAAGAAATAGATACAGCTAACACAACAGTCTTAACAGTACACTCAGGTCGCTCAATAACAAACTCCTCACCATCGTCGCCTTCGTCCAATTCTCGCCAAATAGAGATATCTCGATCCCAATCGAATCTTGTAATCAGACTTTCATCATCAAGTAAATAACCAGTGTAAAATGAAAAGGGGGTAGGAAAAACTCCGCCATAGACTATCGATATATCCGATGCGGCATACTGAGTAACTTTCTCTGCAATACTCATTTTAATATGACTTAACTTGGCTAAAGCTAGATCTGGCCTAGTGATCACGTTGTCAATAATTCTCTCTCGGATGTCATTAACTATTGAATCAACCTGCCATGAGCACTGATTTTTCAAAAATTCATATAGTGGAGTATCAGAAGTATCAACTAACCCCCTCTGTTCGAGAACAATAGTTTTTTTCTTTTCGTTACGTTTCCTTACATCCCGAAATGTTTGATATTCCCACACGGCCCCAAAAACGGTTGCTGCCCCTCCAAGAAAAAAGCCTATTGAGAGAAATAACTGCGCAGTGTTTGAAGATTGATAATTTAATTCCAAAAACTGCCCTGTGTCACTGTATACAATTGACACAGTCCAACCTCCTACTAAAGTCGCTAATGTCAAACAGACCCCTGACCTAAAAACAAGCAGAGCAGGCGAACGCTTTCTGAACAGCCAGTCTGCGGCCTTCTTGATAAAGTAACTAACTGCATGTTTCATCTTTGACATATATCATTCTCGCTGTGTTCAATACCACCACCACTCCATACTCCACTGGAAAGCCAAAATTCAAAATAAAGTAGCCAGACAGAGGCCCACGGAAGGACGGTATCAGCCAGAAGCATGGTCGGCTCCCATTCGCTGACTTTGTTTTTTTGTTTGATTACTGGTAAATACAAACACAATTGCGTCCCTTTTATACCCGTCTTATTTCGATATATATGGGGGATTAACTTATCTTTTGCTAAAGTGGATAAATCAGGGGCTTTAATAATGCAGACCGGAGGATGACTAAGGGTATACTTTATGACAACTGTATACGTCCTAGACAGCGCTGTCGGTTGAAGAGTTCCTTCCCACAACACCGTCTTATCATTATCAATAATGGACACATTTCCTGTACTTCGATATTTTAATGCGAGGTATTGTTCACGAATACCAATTACAGGATATTCCAGTCGCTTTAAAAAAGAAGAGTCAGTCGCCATAGAACTGGTTCCTCTTTACTGGAACCACATCATGCAAACCTGTAGTCTCTGAATTAGCCTTTCCAGCAATAGAGGCGATGACAGCTCCTGTACCTAAACCAACTCCAAGCTTATTATTATCTCTGCTCACATTAACAGCTTCAACAATGCGGTCTTGGGCAGCTAAAACAGGCTTTTCTCCAAATGCACCAGACAAAGCAGCAAAAACACTATCCATACCTCGAATGTTTTCACTTGCCAAATATTCAAACGTATCGATTGCAGCCTGATACCAAGCATAAAATGCTCTTGTGTATTTTTGACCTTCCTGTTTTTCCGACCGATTCCACTTTTCAGCATAATTTTCTGGCCTCATAGCGGGATTGGCAATTAGTATTCCGTCAAAACCTGACTCAATGTGATGTGGCATAAGTTCAATAACATCTAAGATGAGGTCAAACTCATTGTCATATTGTTTTCCAGTCTCTATAACTTCTAAATAAGCTCGACAAGCCAACGTAGTTATTACAACAGAAATTGGCTTGAAATCAGCATGGGGGTTACTATTAAATTGAGACCAAACATCACGATGACGTTTAAGAATTTGAATAATCCGATTTAAGGGCTTCTTCTTTGACTGATCGGGTAATGCAGTGACAGATTTGCTATTCAGTGCTTCTAAAAATACCTGTGGGCGGCGAATAATCGGTAACATAGAGCAAACTTCATCAAAGTTCTTAGCCATACCTTCTGGGTTAGACTCCTTAAAGCCCATACTCTTATCAACAACCCATAACGGATGACCTGGTAACGATTCAAGGTCGTACGACTTAGCCGGAGTAATATCCAAATGATAATCACCTTTATAATTAATCCGAAAACCTCTTGGAAGATCTTCCACTAATTCCTTATAGACCTTGCTATCTAACAAGTGCTGCTTAACCACTGATACAATTTTATCTCTTGTTGCAGAACCAGCATTCGGCAAAAAGAGAATCAGATCCACATCAAACTCTTCCTGAGATAGGGGCTTATTAGTAGTACGCAGCCTCATTGAGCCCTGTGGATATATCTGCACTCCATCAAGTAAAGGGTCATCACAACTTGCCAGATAGTCACCAACGGCATTGTAAGCTGATTCAATACGCTCACGCTGTGTTTTAGTCAAATCGAGACTATCAAACACAGAGTCCAGCATATCTACCAACATAGATTTTTTACTCTCGTTTAGAGCACGAGCATTAGTAAATAAAGTAGTCATTCAGTCTCCATCAAATCTTTCCAAGTAAAGGAAGCCCCATGGGCGTTGCTGCATCGCAAATCAAGTGACTAAGGTAAGCTACCCCAGCAACAATCAATACTCCTCTGACAAATTTATTAGACAGTTCTTCAGGAGACCACTGATATACTTTTAGCATTCCCACAGAAAGCAGTGCCAATACTGTTACACCATGAAAAAACTGCCTGTGGTTAGGGTGAATAGCTGGCTCTAAAATATCTGGTAGTCTTCCCATAAAAGCTCCAATAATTGGAGCCATAGCAATATGGTGACTTATTGGATGTTTGTCTTTATCAAGTAATACTGTAGTGAGGCTAATAGCTCCCCCAACTAACATATGCGTGTTTGCATTTGGCATATATTCTTATCCTTACAAATTAGTTAAAATCTAATTACGTAGTTTTGTCCTATGCCTATTAGGACGGAACTCAAGTTAATAACTGGACAATGTCCAGAAAATTATTTTTGTCCGTCTTAGGGAATAGCAGATGCAGGAATATGATTACTACACCATCGATGAAATATTTAAGGCACTGGAGTCTAATACGGATGCAGTACTTACAAGAGCCACAGCTATATCAAAGTCATTCATCAATAAGTATGGACTTGCTATTGAAGCTGAAGATGTCTTCCATGAAGCAGTAGTGCGAATTTTAGATGATACGAGACATGTTCCTAAAAACGTCCCTTTATCGTATTCAATTGGACAGATGATTAAGAGCATCTGCCACGGCATGTTAGAACTTAACAAGGAAAAAATTTTCAACCAATCTGAGTCAATTGATGGATATGATGACGCTATTGCTGCACCAACCACAGATGAAGATAGCGATTCAGACCCAGAATGGGACATACTGATGAGTATCTTTGATAAAGATGATGATGCGATAGCTTTTTTAGCAGCAACAAAAAATGGTCTAAATAAATCTGCAATAGTTAGTTCTATTTTTGGCGGCGATGAGAAAGCCTATGACACAACGCGCAGACGAATAGTAAGAAATGGAAAAAAATACTTAAAGGAGGCAGGATGATGGCGAACAAAGAAATGGACAATTTACTCGATGATATCATGATCGAGCATATTACTTCGGCTCCCCTTAGTGAGCTTATGACTGAATACGACCTAACTTCTGATGAGATAAAGATAACTCAAGCACGCTTTCATGATCAAATTCTTGAATGCAAACAACAGTTCAAAAAAGCCAAGCTAAAGAATGCTAGGGCACAACTTGAATTTGAAAAGAGAAAGCATGAAGAAGTAGATGTATTAGGCTACCTAACAAAGAAAGGTAAAGATGCTAGAGACATTCTTATTGAGTTATTTATACAGCAAAAATTGCCGGAAAATCTTACAGTAGCGCATCGAGAAGGCAAAGAAATTACGGACGAAGACGCAAAGCAAATATTAGCTAACTTGATTGCAATGGGAGCAATTAACATTGACGATAAAGACGATTAAGGATTTTGTCGAATCACTATATGTTGACGAATTTGCAATAACTGAACCGAGTGAAATAGACATTGAAGCTATTGCATTTGAACAGCAGGCAGTTGTTTTAGAAAAACCTTTGAATGGCTGTGAAGCTATGATTATTGGCGCTGGCAACAGGGCAACAATTACTGTCAATTCAACAAGCGACGCCCCTAGGAAGCGATTTTCCGTCGGACATGAGCTGGGGCATTGGTTCAAAGACCGTGGTAAAGTCGGTAATTTATGTTCTCATAGTGACATGGAAAACCCAAAAGGCTATTCACGTAATCGCGAAAACCTTGCAAACAGCTATGCTTCAGAACTTCTTATTCCTACCTATCTGCTAAAAAATCAGCTACTTGAAAGTCAGTTGAACCTTGATTTAATCAATTCAGTAAAATCAGCATTTAATACAAGTTTCATGATGACCATGCGCCGCATTATAGCCAGCAATCATCATATGGGACATTTTGTCATATATCGAAAAGATGGAAGTCGTTGGTTATTTAGTAAAAATAGTAGTTTACCTGGATGCTTCTACCCAGAAAGTACAGTTCCTAGTGGCTCAAAAATTTATGATTTGATTGTCAACGAAATTGATTCAGGCCCTGGTGAAGTAGATGGGCATGTATGGTGTAGAGAAGATTGGGCAGACAATTCAACGGTATATGAACATGCCTTTCATTATCATAACGACCTTTTCGTTAGTTTAGTTTGGTGGAAGGACGAAGAGCCTATTTGGCAGTGTATTAGTAATCACGAAGGTCTATAAATCAATTTCAGGCCCTTTAACTAAACTTACTAAGCTTTACTAGACGTCAATAAGAAGGCTCTTGATGTTGCAATCTAGGAGTCATATATATTCTCGCAAATCTCTACTTACACTTTTCCTTGACTTAAGATTTTCAAGCTCCCATTCTAACTCTTCAATTCTAGTAGCCACAGACTGCATTTCATCCTCATCCAAATCAACAGCTAAAGCATAATCTACATACCGTTTTATAGTTGTTGTTACAGACTGATGGCCAGCCTGCAGTCTTAATGCTTGCTCAACATGCCTAACATCAATTTGCTTTAGATCATTGCTTTCTCTTCTAATAATACGTTCGATTTTAATTAACCTTGCAGCAAACCTCGTTAAACCGAAACGCCTTAAAGCGTGTGGAGTTATCTTTGGGTTAAATGAAGTTAATACTGTATAAAATGTATTTTTGCTCATTCTTGGTTTTAGAGATCTATTACCAGCATTGATGAAAACATTATCAACATCACCACATTTCGTCCAAATATTACTTATAATGTCATCTCTCTCATATTCGATATAATCCCAAGTGGCCTTTATTAAACTTTTACTCACTATAACCTTTCTATGCTTTCCATATTTAGTGCCTCGATGAATGTATACTTCTGACATAGAAGAATTAAAATTATCAACTCGAGGTAAATCAGAAATTTGTAAACAAATAAGTTCTTGTGACCGCAATGCGGCCTCAGTCGCCCATCTGACCATCAGCTGATTTCGGACAGCTAAGAATTCCCCTACAGAGTCCTTTTGATTTTTGACTTCTTTAGCAAGGTAGTCATTCAACTCTCTTATCTCATGAACGTTAGGGATATATTTCAATGGTTTTTGTATACCGCCTTTTAGAAATGGTATAATGAAATCGCTTACTCCCTTAGAAGGCTTTTTAACTATAATGTTGAAGTCAGTGTTATCTGCTTTGTTTGGCCACCCAATCATACTTGAACAGTAAGAAGTGTTATTTTGACACCACCAATAAAACCTACATATCGATGATAAATAAAGATCACAACTTTCATTAGATAGCTGGGGAAGAGCCTCATCACGATAACGCTCCATAGTAAAATTTGTTGGTTCAGAGAGGTAATCTATTTTTTCTGATTCACAAAAATCTAACCAATGAGCTAAATGGTCCGCATCAGCTCTCACTGTTTTATCAGCCAAACCAATATTAAACTTACGTTCAATTAACCATTCCGTCACAGGAACAACAGTTCTACCAGATGTGAATATAACCTTCGGGCAATTACAAGGAGCTAATACCTTGTGGCTCATTTACCCTCCAGACTAATGATTTTTCTATTAGTGTTTTGATCTCGTATCTGCGCCTGAAAAATTTGATTTTTCTTTTTAGAATCAATTAATTGCCTGCGAAGCTCAATGTTTTCTTCAGCCTGCGCGTCCCTTTCTTTCTTTGTATTCTCCAATTCAACCTTAAGTTTTTTGATTACGCCTTGAAGCTCTTTATCATTAGATTGTACTTTTGGGTCGCCTTTTTTTCGGCGTGCTTCACACTCATTTAAAAGCCCTAGAATCCGTTTGTTTAACGCTGTACCACCTTTGATTGCTCTAGAAGACTTAGAAAACCTCTCATAACGCCCCTCTGATAGAGTTACAAACCAGTTAAGGGAAAACTTAGTTGGAATAGAAAAATCGATACTAGAGCCATTTATGTAGCTTTCAAGAGCAGTTATTTTGCTCTCTATCTTCTGCATTAATAAAGCTTTTAGACCATTATCCATTTTGTAACGCCTCAAGCATGGGTGAGGATGAACAAACCAAATCTGTAACATTAATGTGATTAATTGGTTGGTCTACTGGAAGCAAATTAGGACAGCCTTCACAACTTCCTTTGGTTGCGCTAGAACATTGTATGGCTCCGTTCTCTAAACATTTACTTCTCTTCTTGATATCAGGAGTTAGGCCAAAGCATGCTCCATCTTTGACAAAATTTAGAACATACTTATCAACTAATTTACCTTTATCTTCCATTCTTGAAATACGCTTTTCGCTCTGTCCTTCAATGACTCCAAATAATTCTGCTATTTCATTACCAATCAACGATTTATCTGACCTGAAATCACTTTCAATTAGATCAATAATCCGTTCATTTTTAACTTGCTGCATCTCCCACTGGCCATCGCTATCAGTGATATAATCCATTGTCATCTCAATAGACTCATGACCTAAAAACCAATTAAGAGTAAATAAGTTAGGGTCCCGGTATTGATAATAATAAGCCATGGCCAAAAATCGCCTAAATTGGTGGTCAGAAAATATAAATGGATTACCTTCTTCATCTTTTGATTCTATTCCCACATAGTCACAAAAACCATTGAAATCCGGCCAAGCTCTTCCATGTTTAGAATTTGCATCAGTGACTTGCATAAGGTTATTAAACTGACTAGCGTCTCTTCCTTCCGCTGATAGATCTTCAAGGATAGATATTGCCTTAGCAACAACTTCTAAGGTTGGCAAAGCTCGTTCACCTTGGTTAAATTTCTCTTGGTCTACAATCAAATACCAAAGTCCTCCTTCTTGATAAGTGCAGCCAGATTTAAGTCCATATACTTCATCTCTACGGCGTGCTGTAAATGCGAATATGACAAGTAAACACGCAGATACTAGGTGTTTATTTACTATTTGTTCAAGTGAGGTTATTTGATGTCGATATGTTGTTATTGGGTGCGGAAAGTTGGTTAATTTGTTTTCTCTAATCCACACTGCGGTAAGTTTTCTAGCGTAATTAGTTTTTGATTCATCATTCCCCCCAAGCCCATAGTCTTTTATAGCCTCCAACTTTTCTTTGTACACCTGCTTAGCATACTTAAAATTATTTTGTAAAGGAGTAGAATAATCAATTACCCAACGGATAGATTCATCCATAACAGCGTACATAACGTTTCGGGGTATATTTCGGGTTTTTGCATTGGAAACTGTAGCCTTTTTCTTGGATAATTTTGATAATTTAATATCACCCATCCACATACGTTCTACTCGGTGATTTTCAGTGAAGAGATCAGACATTAGATAAACTTGTCGCATTAGACTTGAAATAACTGATAACGATTTTCTAATAGTACTTTCTGATTGAGCCTCAATATCATTTTTTACCACACCACTTCCTTTCAAGACATAACCTAGTGGCTTTAATGTTTTATACTTTAACAACTGATATTTAGGAGCATTTTGAAGGGCTCGAGCACTGATTCCAAGTTCAAAAGAAAACATATCGTTATCAAACTCTATTCTTTCATAATTTGTCTTTAAATACCTTGTTGACTTCCCAATTTTCGTATAGGTTCCAATATTTCCATTCGAAATTATTTCGTCAAATCGATTTACTGCACGTGAATCTAAGTCCAAACGAGCTATCAGACCTTTTGTAGAATAATCAGTAATAAGTTGATCAATAACAGAGCTATTAATACTTGATAAATTTGAAATTTTAGGGATTAAAAGTAAATATCGATAAAAATTAAACAAAATATTTGCTGCTTTACATAATGATTCCGCTGAATCTGTCATACCTAGCTTTTTGTCTGTTGTAGAAGCCCTTATCAAGAGACTCATTTTTATCAATTGTACTGCACCATAATAATTATTTAGTTTCTCACCATTCGGACCAACAGGTATGTTTTCCCAATCAATATCATAAGTCCTTTTCATGTTTTTAGTGTCTTGTAATACCCAAATATCAGAATCATAAGAGCAATCTTTGAACCATCTTATTTTTAGGGATTCAATATCGCTTCGATTATCAAAATCTGAAAAATAACTGACGTAATTAATGATTGGCAATGCCATTAGATATTTACCTCAGCAACAGGAATGAGGCTTGCGTATGAGTTTTGAGTGAGTGCTGCTTTTTCTTGTGCCTCTCTCATTAATCTGGCATGCGTTGGGTCTTTTGAAAAGGTATCAACAATGAGGGTTGTGAAAACATGCCATACTCGCCATTTATAAAATTCATTGTCGCTTAGAGTCTGTTTTAATTGAACAAGAATTTCATGCCACTGAATAACATTAGCTAAATTATTTATTGAAGTTACGAATACGCCCCTTCGCTGCTTGCATGTTGGACATTTATCTACCTTGTTACATACTCTACCAGCTTTTGTTCCAGGTTGAGCACCGGCGGTTGGATCAATGCAATGAATACCACCAAATTGTTGGTTAATCGCATTTTGAGCTTCTTTTTGGCGCTGTTCTAAAGCAAATTCTTTATTTTCATTATACAAAATAGAGTCAATACCAATTTTCTCAGCAAAACCTTCAATATCAACTGTAAATAATGCTTGGTACCAGTTAAGAAATAATCGTATTTCTTTATCTTGTAACCATACTTCGGGATAATGATATGTATAGCGCTTACCCATTTCTAATGAGGTATGTTGACCTTCGATCATTACAGCTGTTGCGTCCCTAGTAACAAGGCCTGTAAGAAGAAGGGCACTGCCTCTTATAGCTTTAGGTGTTGTAACCCAAGCGCCGTTAGATGCTTTTTCACACAGCATCTTAAAATAACGATTAAATGATGCTAAAGATGGCCTAGTCGGTGCATAAACTCGCTCACTTTCACTTATTTTTACATTATTTTTATACCATTGAAGAAATAGATATTTTTGATCTTTCTGAATTACAGCATTGAGAAACTTCTTACGACATTCAAGCTGATGTATAAATACATCTCTTACAGTAAGATTTTGAGTTGTAAGCGATTCTTTTCTAATTGGGAATATTCGATATTTGGACTCATGTCCACGCTGCCTTTGTTTAGTCCAATTGAGTTGAAAAAAATTATCATTCAACTCAATTAAATCTCCTTCCTCTAAACCCCATATACTAGTTGTATTAGCATTGGTTTCAAGCATGATAAATGCGAATGCACAAACCATTTCATAATTTGAGCAACCAAGGTACCTCCGTATATGATCCCGATTGTAGTTATATCTACTCATTCTATCTGGATGCCAAAATAAGCCGTAACGTGAGTCCTTATTTAAAAGTAACCTTCCTTCGTTATAACGAATCAAATAATTAACTAAAACTGAAGTTGCACATCCGCCTAGTGCTTCATCATACAAGTTCATCTTGGTATGAGCATCGACGTTTGATAACATAACTTTATGGAGTTTATCCGCACAAGCACTTATTTCTAAGTCTTTAGCCCATTTTTCAGCTTGATTTGTGGACTCTATATATGCGATATAATCGTTAGCAGCCTGATTCTTAAGCTGATTTTTTCTACCTTGTAACGAGGAAATCACTAAGGATATTGGGTTAAAATCAAAATCTTCTTCAGTATTCTCAAGTGCATTTTTAATCAGGGATATTACATCCTCATCAAGCGAAACATCATTATCATCAAAGGAAAATACAAGTTTTTGCAGATCATTTTTACTTCTATTTATAAGTCGATAAAAGTCATTTGATAAAAAAGTAGAACTCTGGCCAAGTCGCGGTTTGTCTTTCCATCCACGAAGAACAAGACCATGCGGAATAGTTTTAGTATAAGCCAAATACTCTAAGAGCTTTCGGACCCCAATAAGTTTATTGTTACGAGTCGTTAGCTGGTCTGCTGTAGGAAAGGAATCAAATATATCATTTCTATATTCGGTTATAAGGTTTTGCCAAGCAAGATACTCTTCCTGTAATGAGTCGCTACCTTTTTCAATATAGCTCCAGATTTCATGATTTGGCCTATCTGCTAAAAACCTTAACCACCTAGATATATGCTGAAAATAGGTTATTTCTGTTAATTCAGCCCTAAATGTTTCGTTAAGTAATCGCCAAGCCTTTGTGACATCAAGCAAAAAATCATTCGGTAAAGTGTTCGAGTAAATAGAGAATGATCTAATCGTGGTAGAGTTAACTTTTACTTCCATAAAAAATGGGGACTATTACTAGCCCCCACCTAATCAAATTACAAAGAAAGAACCATTAAGCTTATTCTTGAATATCCATATCTTCAATCACGATGGATTCTTTCTTTGTAGGGGTTTGGATAAGTTGGTTACGAATTTCTGTTTCAATTTCATTCGCAATATCAGGGTTTTCTTCAAGATATTTTGCTGCATTCGCTTTACCTTGTCCAATTTTAGTATCTTTATAGGCATACCAAGCTCCAGCTTTATCAACTAGGCCTTGTTTCACACCTAGATCAATGATCTCCCCCATGTGATAAATACCTTCACCGTACATGATTTGGAATTCAGCCTGTCTGAAAGGAGGAGCAACTTTGTTTTTAACGACTTTGACACGAGTTTCATTACCAACAACTTCGTCACCTTGTTTCACTGATCCTATACGACGAATATCAAGACGTACAGAAGAATAGAACTTAAGGGCATTACCACCTGTTGTCGTCTCTGGTGAGCCAAACATAACTCCGATTTTCATTCGAATCTGGTTTATGAATATGATCATACAATTGGCGTTTTTAGCACCACCAGTAAGTTTTCGAAGTGCTTGAGACATTAAACGAGCCTGTAACCCCATATGAGAATCCCCCATTTCGCCTTCTATTTCTGCTTTAGGCGTTAAGGCTGCCACTGAGTCTACAACAATTAAATTTACAGCATTTGAGCGAACCAACATATCAACAATTTCAAGTGCTTGTTCACCAGTATCAGGTTGAGACAAAAGCAGTTCATCAACATTTACACCAAGCTTTTCGGCATAAGAAGGATCAAGAGCATGCTCTGCATCGATGAATGCACAGGTATAGCCTTTTTTTTGCGCTTCGGCGATTGTACTAAGCGTTAGAGTTGTCTTCCCCGAACTTTCAGGTCCATACAGCTCGATACATCGACCCAGAGGAAGTCCGCCTATACCAAGGGCTATATCTAATCCTAAAGAGCCTGTGGATACACTAGGAATCGCTTCTCGTGGAGTATCCCCCATTTTCATTATCGCGCCTTTACCAAACTGACGTTCAATCTGAGATAAAGCTGCATCAAGTGCTTTTTTCTTATTAGCGTCAACCACTTTAGATTCCATTATATTCACCTATATTTTTTCAATATTCTTTATGTGTACCAGTACATCTAGACAAAAAGCACTTAGAGCCAGTTTTAAAAAGGGCTAAATATACGTGTACCACTTTAGCTATATAACCTTAATAGATTTCACAGATACGACCATAAGGAAGACCACCAGCACCTAGTGCAATATCCAGACCTAACGATCCAGTAGAAACCGTATCAATATCAAGCTTGGCACCTTCGCCCATCTTCATGATGGCGCCTTTACCAAATTGACGCTCGATTTGAGACAGCGCTGCATCCAGCGCCTTTTTCTTGTTGTCTGCAATAGATGACATTATGAAATCCTTGTGGCTACTTTTCGTTGTGATTAATTGTCGTTGTGGGTAACTCTATCGTTTTTTTTGGGGAATCTCAAGAAATACTGTATATAAAAACAGTATTATTTTTCACTGCTTTCAAGCATCTCTTTCACACCATGAAGAGCAGCTAAAACAGTCGCTTCTCTTACCGCTTGACGATCCCCAGAAAACTGAAAACGCTCAACTTTGGCTTCTTGTCCAAGCATTTTCCACCCGATATAAACACAACCTACAGGCTTTTCTGGCGAGCCGCCCCCAGGACCAGCCACGCCACTCACAGCCACAGAAATGTCACCGCCTAATTGTAAGGCACCAGCACACATCTCTTTCACTGTTTGCTCAGACACGGCACCAAAGGATGATAGCGTTTCTTCTTTTACCGACAAACCACGCATCTTAGCTTCATTAGCATAGCTAATCACACCACCAAAAAACCATGATGAGCTACCAGCTATTTCCGTGCATACCGCACTAATCAACCCGCCAGTGCAAGACTCAGCCGTAACCAACAACAACGCTCTTGCTTGTAAGAGTTCGCTGGCTTGTTGTGCCGCTCGTGTCATTTTTTGCATTTGATTCATTATCGTTATCCCTTAAATCCTAGGAAAATATCCCGTAGAATACCCCTCTATTTTTTGGATCACAATCGAGCTTCCCGAATGAGTAAAACACCAGCAGATAATCATACACCGATGATGCGCCAATACTTCGGCCTTAAATCACAGCACCCAAACCAGCTGCTATTTTATCGCATGGGAGATTTTTACGAGCTTTTCTACGATGACGCTAAACGCGCGTCTCAGCTGCTTGATATTACACTTACCGCTCGCGGTCATTCTGGTGGCATGCCAATTCCGATGGCTGGTATTCCCTATCACGCTGCGGAAAACTACATTGCGCGCTTAGTTCGTATGGGCGAGTCCGTTGTTGTGGCTGAGCAAACTGGCGATCCAGCCACCAGCAAAGGTCCTGTTGAACGCCAAATCGCTCGCATTGTAACGCCAGGCACCATTAGTGATGAAGCATTCCTGGAAGAGAAACGCGAAAACCTTCTACTTTCCCTTGCTCATCAATCCCGCAAAGGCCTCGATATTTTTGGTTTCTCTTATTTAGATATGGCCAGTGGCCGTTTTTGCTTATTTGAAGTAGATGGTCACGAAGCGCTTTCTAGTGAATTACAGCGTTTATCGCCGAGAGAAATTTTGATCTCTGAAGATTTCCCTGCACGAAAGACACTGAAGCTGGAAAAAGGCATCTCTGAACTTGGCCCTTGGCATTTCGATTATGAATCCAGTTATCGCCAATTAATTCAGCAATTCAACACCAAAGACCTTTCTGGTTTTGGTTGTGAGGCCATGACAGCCGCTATTGCGTCTGCAGGTGCTTTACTTCAATACGCTAAAGATACTCAACGCTCTGCGTTACCGCACATTCAATCCATCATGGTTGAACATAAAGACGATTCGGTTCTGATTGATGGCGCGACTCGACGTAACTTAGAAATCGATATCAATCTTACTGGCGGTACCAGCAACACAGTTGTAGAAGTTCTCGATAAATGCTCCACACCAATGGGCAGCCGCTTACTAAAACGTTGGCTGCACACGCCAATTCGTGATTTAAACGAAATTCAGGCTCGCCAACAAGTCGTCGCAGAATTACAGAAAAACCAAACCTATGATGTCTTTGAAGCGCCTCTTAAAAAAGTGGGCGATTTAGAACGCATATTGTCACGCGTCGCCTTACGCTCTGCTCGCCCAAGAGACTTATTGCGCCTGCGATTTGCGCTTGAAGCCGCCCCAGAAATCAACGATTTGTTAGCAAGTGCTACATCTGAGCGACTGCAAGAACTCAATCAGCGTATTATCGCGCAACCAGATATCACAGAGACGTTGGCAAAAGCCCTTGTCGAAAATCCACCGTCAGTTGTTCGTGATGGTGGTATTTTTGCCAAAGGCTACGATGAAGAGTTAGACGAACTATTGGCCTTATCCACTAATGCCACAGACTTTCTTGCCGAAATGGAACGCAGCGAAAAAGCCCGTACTGGCATCAGCTCATTAAAAGTCGGTTTTAATCGAGTTCATGGTTATTACATTGAGATTAGTCGTCTACATTCCGATCAGGCACCGGTGGAATACATTCGTCGTCAGACGCTAAAAAATGCCGAACGTTTTATCACACCAGAACTAAAAGCCTTTGAAGACAAAGCCCTGAGTGCAAAATCCAAATCCCTTGCCAGAGAAAAAGAGCTTTACGAAGCGCTTCTAGAACAACTTAATGAGATTCTAGGCGAACTACAAACCACCAGCCAAGCTTTAGCGCAACTTGATGTACTGAACAACTTTGCGGAACGCGCTAACGCGCTTAGTTTTACCTGCCCTGAATTACATAATCGTGGTGGTATTCAAATTGTCGGCGGCCGTCACCCTGTGGTGGAATCGGTTATTTCAGAACCTTTCGTACCAAACGATCTTGATCTAAATGACAAACGCTCCTTATTGATGATCACCGGCCCGAATATGGGCGGTAAATCTACCTACATGCGCCAAATAGCTTTAATCACTTTATTGGCGCATACCGGCTGTTTTGTACCAGCAGAATCGGCTTCTATCTCTGTAGTGGATCGAATCTTTACACGAATGGGTTCATCAGATGATCTTGCCGGCGGTCGCTCAACCTTTATGGTGGAAATGACGGAAACCGCAAATATCCTAAATAACGCCAGCAAAAATAGCCTGGTACTAATGGATGAAGTTGGACGCGGCACCAGTACATTTGATGGCCTGTCATTAGCTTGGGCAGCAGTCGACTATTTAGCTAATAAGTTAAAATGTTATGTTTTGTTCGCAACGCATTACTTTGAGCTCACTACGCTTGCTGACCAATTAGAAAACGCGGCTAACGTTCACTTAACAGCGACAGAGTACGAAGATGAAATCGTCTTCTTACACAAGGTCCATGAAGGCCCAGCTAGCCAATCATACGGGCTACAAGTTGCACAACTAGCGGGGGTTCCCCGCGATGTTATTGGGCACGCTAAGCAAAAGCTTAAAGAACTGGAAGTGGTTACTGGCATTGATATTGATATTGATACAAAGGCCGTAGAAACCAAGATAGATTCAAACTCCACCAAAGCTAAAACCAAGGAACACTTGGTCAAAGAAAACAAGAATGGCTATCAACCTCAGCAAGTGGATATGTTTGCTCAGGCTGAACAAAATGCATTGAAAAATGCGCTTGAAGAACTAGATTTAGATAACATGACACCGTTAGAAGCCATTAGCGCCCTTTATAAGCTGAAATCTCAGCTGTAATAAGTTATCGAGACCTTGGGCACTGCAGCTGAAAGGTCTCAATATAAGCAGCAGTCGATATAAGCTAATAGCAGATAAATGTAGACTATTTACGATTGTTGCTTGCCGCCAAATGGCCAATACCTCTAAAATAGTGCGCAATCATTTTTATACCTTGTAAGGAGAAGTCGAATGGCTTTCATCGTTACCGATAACTGCATTCGCTGCAAATACACTGACTGTGTTGAAGTTTGTCCTGTGGACTGCTTCTACGAAGGCCCTAACTTTTTAGCCATCAATCCTGACGAGTGTATCGACTGCGCATTATGTGAACCTGAATGTCCAGCCAATGCTATCTTCTCTGAAGACGAATTGCCTGAAGACCAAGAAGTGTTCGTAGAATTGAACAGGGACTTGTCTTTGATCTGGCCAAATATTGCAGAGAAAAAAGACGCACTTCCTGATGCTGCGCAGTGGGATGGTGTTGAAGATAAATTAGAGCATTTAGAGCGCTAATTTAACGCTATACCAAATTTAAAAACCAAGAATGTAAAAAAGCGACTCCAAGGTCGCTTTTTTTTATGCTTAACTTTATACAGATAAAAACAGACAAATTTTAGACAAAAAAAAGGGCGCCTATTGGCAACCCTGCTTTTTGCTAACATCCTGTCAAGCAACTCTTCCGATGAGTAAAACATCACTGTTCGCTTCATCATGAAGCATCCAAACTATCCTTATCGCATGGTGCATTCCATCAAACCACGTTATTCCTTTGAACAATCCATTGCTCTTGAACATCCGGTTCAATCCTCAACACCATCAATGGCATATCATTAAGCACTTCATGCGCTTTTCATCCATGAACTCCGTTTGGATAAGACACAATTTACCAGCTAAAAAATATATATCAACTTTATCAAAAACAACTAAAACTTAATTATTTACTTTAAAATCAATAACATAAACATAAAACACAAAAATACATGACATATAGCCACGCAACATACGGGAAATGACTACAGACATGTAAGGAAAGGACTACAAACCTTGATTGTTCATTCAAACATACAGCGTCATACCGCGATGAGGAACTCGTCAGCCCATTTGATTGCATCAAGGTATGTGGTTTTCAAGTCGTCCAAATCTTGGGGGCTTTTTATCGTATGCCCACTGCCATAATGCTCAACTAGATCAAGCGTATTACCCACTCTTCCAGATCGATGTACTATCGCGTTAATAAATTCACTTGGTAAAGGCAACTCCCCGAGCACTTCGTCTAACTTCATTCCTGTGCAAACATCAATCATTGACAACATTCCGGCTAAAAAATATTTATCCTGATTATTGTAACCCCGGCTATGAGCAAATAACTCAGCATGTTTTGCACGAACCATAATTTGCTCAAGCAAAACGTGCCTATCACCTACCATCTCTGACATTAATAACAAATTTGTTAGAGATTTTAGTTTTTCTACGCCGATTAACATAATAGCCAAACGAACAGAATCAACAGAAGCGACTAAGCCAGTTACTGGGGAGTTTAAATAACGCAATAGTTTATGAACTAATCCTGCATCTTGACTGACTATTCGCTCAAGCTCGTCGACACTCAAAGTAGACGTATTTAAAAGCGATGACATCAACTGCAATAGTGTCATGCTGTTCACTTTAGACGCTTTACTAGACACCAGCTCAGGTTTTTCAAAAAAGTAACCCTGAAAATATTCAACGCCTAGCAAACGACAAAACTGATAGTCTTCCCACGTTTCCACTTTCTCAGCAATAATTTTAATGCTAAAGCCCCTTAGCGCTTCAACTTGCTTGTGGAAATTATCTCGACCTAAAGTCTGAACATCTAGTTTGATGTAGTCTGCGAGCTCAATAAAAGGCGTTAACTTACTATCAAAAACAAAATCGTCTAATGCTATGGAGCAGCCAGCTTTCACCCAGCGACGTAAAGATGACAACAAAATCGCATCGAAACCCGAACCTTCCAGTACTTCAACCACGATATTTTCTTTATTGATCGGCATGCCACTGGGACTTAACAAATAAGCGCGAGGAAAGTTAATAAATGCCTTACTTGTCCCCACAAGGTTTTCCATACCCAGCTCAAAAAGACTAGCAGCTATAACCTGAGCTGTTGCTCCAACGTCATCTATAATATCAGCCTGCGCTGCAACAGAATTTTTGCGATAAAGAAGTTCATACCCCATTACAGCAAGGCGACTGTCTACAATTGGCTGTCTTGCCAATGCAACATTAGAGTGGGCTGATAATACATTTTCGACCATATCGTTTCCGTTTCAATAAAAGTATCAGTATTAATTTATACAGTGTCTCAATATTGTCTAAAAATTGCCATTGGGCATAGACAATAATCTTGGTAACATGGACTACATAAAATGTAGCCAGCTATATAAAACAAAATAAAGCAATAATCTGTGGGGAAAACAATGCCAGTATATCGCTCCAAAACAACTACATCGGGCCGTAATATGGCCGGAGCTCGCGCGCTATGGCGTGCAACCGGAATGACAGACGATGATTTTCAAAAGCCAATCATAGCCGTGGTCAACTCTTTCACTCAATTTGTACCAGGTCATGTTCATCTCAAAGACATGGGCCAACTGGTTGCTCGTGAAATTGAAGCCGCAGGTGGTGTAGCGAAAGAATTTAACACTATTGCTGTCGACGACGGTATCGCCATGGGTCATGACGGCATGCTTTATAGTCTTCCATCTCGTGATTTGATCGCAGATTCTGTTGAATACATGGTTAATGCTCATTGCGCCGATGCCATGGTTTGTATTTCAAACTGTGACAAAATTACACCGGGGATGCTAATGGCTGCTATGCGCATAAACATTCCGGTTATTTTTGTGTCTGGCGGTCCAATGGAAGCGGGAAAAACCAAACTGTCCGAAAACAAACTTGACCTAGTCGATGCCATGGTTATCGCAGCAGACCCAACGGCAACAGATGAAAAAGTAGCCGAATACGAACGCTCAGCGTGCCCAACCTGTGGCTCTTGCTCTGGCATGTTTACCGCGAACTCAATGAACTGCCTAACCGAAGCGCTTGGTCTAAGTTTACCGGGCAACGGCACGACATTAGCCACTCACTCAGATCGTCGCCGTTTGTTTTTAGATGCTGGTCGTCGCATCGTAGACATCACTAAACGTTTCTACGAAAACGATGAAGCGAACTGGGCACCACGTTCTATCGCAAGCTTCGAAGCCTTTGAAAATGCCATGACTTTAGACATCGCCATGGGTGGCTCAACCAACACTATCTTGCATTTATTGGCAATTGCCAATGAAGCAGGTGTTGATTTCACCATGCAAGATATTGATCGCTTGTCTCGTAAAGTGCCTCAACTATGCAAAGTAGCGCCAAACTCACCGAAATACCACGTTGAAGATGTACACCGTGCCGGTGGTATTTTTGCCTTGCTGGGTGAGCTTGATCGCGCAGGAATTTTGCACAATCAGTGTCACACTGTGCATTCAAAAACCATGCTAGAAGCGTTAGAGACATGGGATATTATGCGCTCACCAACTCCTGAGATCATAGAATTTTACAAAGCAGGACCTGCCGGCATTCCAACGCAAACAGCGTTCAGCCAATCTACTCGCTGGCCTTCTTTAGATGGAGACCGTGCTGAGGGTTGCATTCGCTCTATCGAAAATGCTTTTTCCCTCGAAGGTGGCTTAGCAGTACTTTATGGCAACATCGCTGTTGATGGCTGTGTTGTAAAAAGTGCAGGTGTAGACGAATCGATTCTGGTGTTTGAAGGCCGTGCTCACGTAACGGAGTCTCAAGACGAAGCGGTTAAGAACATTCTTGATGATAAAGTGGAAGCAGGTGACATTGTCATCGTTCGCTACGAAGGCCCTAAAGGCGGACCAGGCATGCAAGAAATGCTTTATCCAACGTCTTACATTAAGTCCAAAGGATTAGGAAAAGCCTGCGCACTATTAACTGACGGTCGTTTCTCTGGTGGTACATCTGGCCTGTCTATCGGTCACGCTTCACCTGAAGCTGCTGCCGGCGGCGCAATCGGTTTGGTTGAAAATGGCGACCGTATTTTGATCGACATTCCAAATCGTACGATCAATGTTTTGCTTAGCGATGAAGAGCTACAAACTCGTCGCGACGCTATGAACGCAAAAGGCGCAAACGCTTGGAAGCCAGTTGAAGAACGTCCACGTAAAGTCTCTCCAGCACTAAAAGTGTACGCGCACTTTGCGACCAGTGCGGACAAAGGGGCAGTACGTGATATTAGTCAAATCGACTAATTGTTAAAAAAGTAATACGCAAAAGGCCGCTTTGCCAAATACAGGCGTTGCGGCCTTTTTCATTCAAAATCTAATTATTCATCACAGGAAAAACAATGCTCAGCTATCGCCATATTTATCATGCAGGCAACCACGCTGATATTTTAAAACATTTGACGGTCAGTCAAATATGTCGCCATTTTATAAAAAAAGACGCGCCTTTTTTCTATTTGGATACACACGCTGGCATTGGTCAATATTCACTAAACTCTGAGCAGGCGCAAAAGAACAAAGAATTCCATTCAGGTATTGCACGACTGTTAACCGAAGACAACCTTCCTGAGCCATTGGAAAATCTGTTAGACATCGTCCGCGAGATGAACCCAACAGATACGTTAGAGTTTTATCCTGGCAGCCCCAAAATTGTCGATTATTACGTTCGCCAAAAAGACAAGCTACACTTATGTGAGCTGCATCCAAACGATTACCCTATTTTAGCGGCACTTTTCCCGAATAAACGTAAAGCCAATGTTGTAAAAGACAATGGCTTTGCCGCGGTTAAAGCCATGCTGCCACCACCACAGAAGCGTGGATTCGTGCTGATGGATCCACCTTATGAGGTGAAAAAAGATTACCAATACGTTGTTCAAGCTCTAGATGATGGTTACAAACGCTTCCCTCAAGGCACTTATGCCATTTGGTATCCTGTATTAAATCGTCAGCAAGCTAACGAGTTATTAAAGTCCGTCAAAGCAACCAATATTCGTAATGTGCTTTTACTAGAGCTTTGCATTAGAAACACAGAACAAGAGCGCGGCATGGCAGGAAGCGGTATGATTATCGTCAATCCACCTTGGACTCTAGAAAAAGAAGCCAAGGAATTTTTGCCAGTGCTCAGCAAGTTACTAGCAGAAGATAATGATGCGGATTACCAAGTTACTTGGATCACCCCAGAATAACCATATTATAAAGGAGCGCGTCATGAACACGCCTTTTGAACTCGCGTTTAAGTACATGCCAACGCCTGCTTTTATAATAGAAAGCAGCACTGGCAAACTAATATCATACAATCGCAACTTTGAAATTTTGTTTGAAAATTTTAATTCGACGCCTTCCGGTACCTGGGAATCACTTTGTGAAGACGCCGTTTCTCCTGACGACTGGCAAAAGCTTAATAAAAAAATCAAAAGCGGCAGCATTGAGCGTTGTGAAAGCTTAATTCGTGTTGGTGATAAGCTAATCAATATGCAGCTTGAAATGCGCCACCTTGGCGAAACGGTGTTGGCTTGTGTTTACAATACTGACCACATGGATCTTTCTGCTGCCGAAAACACCCTACTAAAATTCGCACTGACAGAATCTTCTGCGGGATTGTGGATCTGGGAAACAGAGTCAGATTTAGTATCTTGTTCAAAATCCATTGCGACACTACTGAATTATCCACTTGATAAAACACCACGCTCTACTACTGAATGGCACGCCCTTGTTCATCCCGATGATGTGAAAAAATTGGCTACTGTAGTCAATGAGCATGTAGCACTCAATCAAGATTATTATGAAGTGGAATATCGTATTCTGACTGGTGACCAACGTTACCTATGGGTAAAAGAACGCGGCAGAAGTTACACCAAAGGCCCAGATGGCAGCATCAAGAAAATCATAGGATTCATGGTGGATATTAGCCACCAAAAAGCACTGGAAGAACATCTACGCAACCAAGCGACATTTGATGAACTAACAGGGCTATTGACTCGTGGCGCAGCGCTGACGCATTTTAAAAAGCAACTAGGCTTGGCAAAACGCCAATATACGCCATTAACCATGGCAAAAATAAACCTTGATGCTAACGAACGCCTAAGCAAACTTCCAATGGAAGCGCGCAATATTGCCATTCAAACCTCCGCTCGTTATATCTATAAAAAGATTAGAGAAGCGGATGTACTAGCACGAGTAGAGCCTGACAAACTGCTGTTATTACTTCCTAACACCAGCGTAAAAGATGCGAAGACTTTGCTAAAACACATCATTAACCCGACAGAAAGTGAAAGCTCAGCTTTGTTTGAAGGTAATTCAGATCCTATGGATTTCTGCATTGGTATAGCAGCGTTTCCAGAAGATGGTGAAACAATAGAAGAACTGGCACTTAGCGCGAATCAAGCCGTTGAAGATGGCCAAGCTTCTTGCAAACAAATCGTCGTTAACTAGATTTAAGTTCTTAAAAACAAAAACGCCGCATTTTTAATGCGGCGTTTTTGTTCTAGCAAATATGACTATTTAGTCGGATCACCTTGCAGCGTTAAAATGATCCGTCTCGTACCGCCATGATCTCGATGCTCGCCTAAATAAACACCCTGCCAAACCCCTAAGCACAACCTCTTGTCGCGAATAGGAATCGTCAAAGATGAACCCAACATGCTGGCTTTTATGTGTGCCGGCATGTCGTCGCTACCTTCGTAAATATGCTCATAATAGGGCTGATCTTCAGGCACCATGTGAGAAAAATGCTTTTCCATATCCCTACGAACAGAAGGATCGGCGTTTTCATTGATCGTCAAAGAAGCCGAAGTATGCAGCAGTTGAATATGCAATAACCCTATCGATACTGGTGTCATTTTTGATAAAGCAGCCTCCACCTGATCAGTGATCAAATGAAAGCCTCGACGCATCGCTGGCAATTGAAACTCAATTTGCTGCCACATAAAAATTACTCTGCGCTGGTTCTTTGGTAAACAGAAAAACGATAGTCGTATGGATTCGGCCCTTCAGCGGCGAAAGCTTCCTCACCTATCAGGGTAAACGATGGCCAATCTACCTCTGGGAAAAACGCATCGCCTTTTACTTCAGCATCCACATGAGTGATGTACAAACGATCCGCGCGCTCAAGAGCAAGTTGGTAAATTTGGGCACCGCCTATAACCATAACTTCCTCTTGGCCATTGACCAAGCAGATGTCTTCACCAAGGGAAATGGCATCCTCCAATGTCGTCACCACATCAATTCCCTCTGCTTGATAAGCTGGATCACGACTGATAATAATATTGCGACGACCTGGCAATGGCTTGCCAATAGATTCAAAGGTTTTACGCCCCATGACAATGGGTTTGCCCATAGTCGCTTGCTTGAAATATTTAAGGTCGTTTGGCAAATGCCAAGGTAACGAGTTATTAATACCGATGGTTCTGTTCGTAGACATAGCGACAATTAGTGACAACATAAAACAACCTGCGTAAAAATCTTGGCTCTTCTTTACTCCGACAATCCAAGAGCAAAGGCTTCTGATATAATCAATAGCATTTATTATACCCATGACGGACCAGATTGCATTTCTTAACCTGCACTAGCAAGCGTCATTAGGCAAAAACAGACAAGGCATTTTTTATGAAACAGTATTTAGATCTTTGCAACCGCATCGTTAACGAAGGTGAATGGGTCAACAACGAACGTACTGGCAAGCGCTGCCTAACCGTTATTAATGCCGACCTCACCTATGATGTAAGTAAAGGCGAATTTCCCCTAGTTACCACACGTAAAAGCTATTGGAAGTCTGCTATTGCCGAAATCATCGGCTATTTAAGAGGCTACGATAACGCGGCAGACTTTCGTGCGCTGGGCACCAAAACATGGGATGCCAATGCCAACGAAAACGAAGTTTGGCTAAACAACCCTTATCGTAAAGGCGAAGATGACATGGGACTTTGCTATGGCGCCATTGGCCGTAACTTCCCAAAACCAGACGGTGGTCATATCGACCTATTACAACAGATTATTGATGATCTAAGTCGTGGGGTGGATAACCGTGGGGAAATCCTCACTTTTTATCACCCTGGCGCGTTTCACATGGCTTGTCTTCGTCCTTGTATGTACAGCCATCACTTTTCATTGCTTGGTGATACGCTTTATCTAAACAGCACACAGCGCAGCTGTGATGTACCACTTGGATTAAACTTCAATATGGTTCAGGTGTACGTATTGCTTGCCATCGTTGCGCAAATCACTGGTAAAAAACCGGGCAAAGCTTTTCATAAGATAGTGAACGCTCACATCTATGAAGATCAGCTAGAACTAATGCGTGACGTACAACTAAAGCGCGAGCCTTACCCGCTGCCAACTTTAAAAATCAACCCAGAGATCAAATCTTTAAAAGACATAGAAACTTGGGTCACCATGGATGACTTTGAAATCGAAGGCTACCAATTCCACGAGCCTATCTCCTACCCTTTCTCAGTTTAAGCAACTCTCGGTTCAAGAGACCTAAAAGCAAAACAGCGAACCAATAATGGTTCGCTGTTTTATATTGAAGTCATCTTTGTGGATAAATTAATCCTATAAGAACTTTTCTATCAAAATTTCATCGATATATTTGCCACGAACTTTAGCGTGTTTTTTCGCAGTTCCTACCACTTCAAAGCCCTGTCTTAAATACGTCGCTAAAGCGTTTGGGTTATCCTCTCTGACGTAGGCGAATAACTTTTCATAGCCTTTTGATCTTGCTAAGTTGAAGGTCGCTTTAAATAAAATCGATGCAACCCCTTGCCTTCTGCAACTGGCATCAACAAATGTTCCAATAATACCGACATGATCAAAAGCATGAGTATAGGCAGCAAACGGCTCTACATTTTGAAAGCCAACGACGCTTGAACCCTCTTCGTTTAAGGCCACATGAAACACCCCCCTCTCAGGGAAGTCTTGAATAAATTGCTCCTCATCTTCTACCGAAAAAGTAATATCGAGTATGGTAAAAAGACCTTCCTCGATAATGGGATTCAAAATATTAACTATGTCTTGTGCATCTTTGGTTTGCGCTTCTCTAACCAAGAGTGTCATGCTTTTCCTTAACAATTTTATGGTATTCAATACAATCAATACTGTTACCCTGCACTTCAGCGAAGTTTTCATGGGTCTTCATTTCAACAAATCCGTTGTGTGTCAGCACTCTCTGCGAAGCAATGTTGTCCACAGAAGCGAAGGCGATTATTTTTTGCAGATTAAGCTCGTTAGCCAGTTGAGTTATTTGTTCAGCTGCACGCTTGGCAATGCCACGTCCGGCAAATTTTTCGCCCATTCGATAGCCTAAATAAGCCTCGTGCGACACTAAATTAATATCGGTTAAATTAATACGTCCAGCAATCTCACCGGTGTCGTCAATAATAAGCATCGGCAACATGGCTTTTCTTTGATGTTGCGAAAGAAATTCTTCGATGTGCTTTTTTACGCCTTCATCACTGTAAAAACTAACTTCCCGCGGATTGATATGCGCTTCAAACCAAGTTCGGTTTTCTGTTTCAAATAGCAGCAAAGCTCGAGAATCAGATCGAGACAATAAACGCAGTTCCATTCGCCTTAAGTCCTTTATGCAAGCTAATTTCTGATTATGTTAAGACCTTCATCTTCGGATGGAGTCTGAAAATATTGGGTAACATGATAGAAAACCGTTTCATTATCAAACTGAGCTCGTTCAGGTTGCTCGACTCGACGTTTTACAAGTTGAGCCAGGCATTGTTCATCACTTAAATCGAGAAAGATAAGCTCATGCTGACACTGAATGTCAGAACATAATTGCTTAAACCATGTCCGCTGGTTAACAGTATTCGCTGGGAAATCCATCACAACATTGGTTCCCGCCTGCAAAATATTCTGCACATGTGCTTTCACAAAAGGTTTTATCAACGCAGAGAAAGTTAAGTAATCATCGAAAGAGTGAATTTGATTGGGATAATGTGCAGCAAGCCAATCATCTTCTGATAATAGCACAGCATTTTTCTCAACAGACAAGGCTTTAGATTTAGTCGATTTACCTGCGCCCATTTTTCCACAAAAGAAAGACAGTGTTCCCGTATTGTTCATAAAGCTTCCTTATCAATAAATAATGGCTAGATATAAGATTAAAAGCACCAAAACAAAAAAACCAGCCGTACGGCTGGTTTTAAGCGTCACTCTAAATCTTTTTAGCTATTTTGAATAGTATTCGCTTTTGGAAATGTGTTTAGCTTGAAGCCCGCAATAATTAAGCCAACACCAATTACTACCATTGGCAAAGATAAAAGCTGCCCTTCTGTCAGCCAACCAAAAGCAAGGTAGCCAATTTGTATATCTGGCTCGCGGACAAATTCTACTAAAATTCGGAAAATACCGTAGAAAAGTAAGAACATACCAGAGACACAATACCGCGGTTTTGTTCTTTGTGAGAAGAACCACAAGATACAAAACAGTGCTACACCTTCTAGTGCAAATTGATATAACTGCGAAGGGTGACGAGCAAGTTGCAGCGGATCATTAGGAAAAATCATCGCCCAAGAAACATCTGTCGGTTTGCCCCATAACTCACCGCCAATAAAGTTGCCTAAACGCCCAGCACCTAAACCAATTGGTACGAACGGCGCCAGAAAGTCGGTCACATCAACCAGGTGCTTGTTGTAACGACGAGCGAAGAAGTACATAGCAGTAATAACGCCTAATAACCCTCCATGGAAAGACATGCCGCCTTCCCAAATACGAACAAGAATAAGTGGATTATCAACAAACGCAGAAAACTGATAAAACAAAATATAACCGACTCGGCCACCCAATATAACGCCAAGTGCGCCATAAAATATAGCATCGCTGACCATCTCTGGTGTCCAAAGCCCATTGGAACGTTTAGCGCGATACATGCCGCATAAGTAGGCCCCGGCAAAGCCAATAAGATACATAATGCCGTACCAATGAACGGAAATTGGCCCTATTGATATGGCAATAGGGTCAATGTTTGGATATGAAATCATAATATTGAAGCAAGCCTCTGATAGGTATTATTCCACGTTAGTGGTTTTAGATGGTCGAATCAAACGCTCAATATTGGCTTCGCGCATGAGTCGTGTCATAGTCTGTGTGACCGCTTCAGCATGAGATAGTTTCATCACTTCGCTAAGCATGGCTTGCGCTTGTTCCATCGAGATATTACGAATCACCGCTTTCACTTTAGGAAGTGAGGTCGAACTCATCGATAATACGTCGTACCCCATGGCCATTAATAAAATAGCACCCATCGGATCACCAGCCATTTCACCACATACGCTTAAACCGACACCTTCATCTCTGACTTGATCGACGATGCTAAGCAATGCACGCAATACAGAAGGATGGAAAGAATTATATAAGTCCGCTACACGCGGATTATTTCGATCTACAGCAAGCAAATATTGCGTTAAATCGTTACTTCCTACCGATAAGAAATCCACCAATTCAGCTAATTCTTTAACTTGATAAACCGCCGCAGGAATTTCTATCATTACGCCAACTTGAGGCATTTTGACGTCGTAACCTTCCTCTTTAACCTCTGCATAACCACGGCGAATAAGCGCTAAGGCTTCTTCTACTTCCGCCACATTTGAAATCATAGGTAGCATGATTTTTAGATTATACAGACCGGCACTGGCTTTTATCATGGCGCGAATTTGCGCCATAAAGATTTCCAAATGATCCAGAGTAACTCGAATGCCGCGCCAACCTAAGAAAGGGTTCGCTTCGTTTATAGGAAAATAAGGCAGCGCTTTATCACCACCAATATCCAAAGTACGAACCGTTACTGGCGAAGGTGCAAAACCTTCTAACTGCTGACGATAAATAACGACCTGTTCCGCTTCGGTCGGAAAACGATCTCGCACCATGAAAGGCACTTCTGTACGGTAAAGACCTATACCTTCCGCACCACGATCCAAAGAACGGGCGATATCAGCAGACAAACCAGTATTAACAAATAAAGATAAACGGTGGCCATCAAGAGTTTCACAAGGTAAGTCTTTGAGTGTTTCGTATTCTTCTTCTAAAAGACGCTCTTCATCAACAATTTGCTGATAATTTTCAATAAGCGCTTCAGACGGATAGGTAAAAATCTTGCCCAAATAACCATCGACAATAAGATCTACTTTATCTAACTGAGCGTAAGGCAAATCTAATGCGCCCATGACAGTTGGAATACCCATAGCACGGGCTAAAATTGCCACATGAGAGTTACCCGATCCCATTACCGAGACTAGGCCTTTGATCTTATCAATTGGAATTTCGCCTAACATGGACGCGGTGAGCTCTTCACCGATAATAATAGACGGCTCACTGAAGCGCTCTGCTACATTTGGAGCCTTCTCTTGAAGATGAGATAAGATACGACGACCAAGGTCACGAAGATCCGAGGCCCGCTCACGTAAATAAGGGTCATCCATGCGGTTAAATTGCTGAATATGCGCCTGAATAACCTGTCTTAATGCACCTTGAGCCCAATTACCTTCTTTGATTTTTCGAACAATTTCACCAGCGATTGAGTTGTCATCTAGAATTTTTAGATAAACATCGAATAATGCTTTTTCATCTTCTGAAAGGTGTTGGCTAATACGATTGCTGGCACGGCGAATGTCTTGTCGAACGGCATCAAGTGCTTGATAAAAGTCCTGAATCTCTTCATCAAAATCTGTTGTACGACGATCAGGGATAACATCTAAATCAGCAGGCGGAAACACCACAACACCGCGACCAATCGCCACACCTGAGCTACCAGGAACACCCTTATAGCGAAAATCCGATCCACTAGGAATAGCGTTAGGATTAATACTAGTAATCGCCCCTGTCGCTTCAGCGTGAGCAATAACACCCGCCAATTGGGCCGATAAAGTAATAAGAAAGGCTTCTTCGCCTTCATCAAATCGACGCTTGTCTTCATGCTGAACCACCAGCACGCCTAAAACTTGTCGATGATGAATAATAGGAACACCTAGAAAAGAGCGGTATCGTTCTTCGCCGGAACCTTTTAAATAGTGGAAAGATGGGTGAATATGAGCATCTTCAAGGTTTACAGGTTCAGCCCTACGACCTACTAAACTAACCAAACCTTCATCTGCTTTTAGACTAACATTACCTGCAACGTCCGCATTCAAACCGCGCGTTGCCATCAAGATATATTCTTTAGTATTGGTGTCTACTAAATAAATAGAACACACCTCTGCTCGCATTGCTCTGCGGACACGTCGGACAATAATGTCAAGTGCCGCAGATAAAGACTGCGCGGCAGTCACCTCCTGGGTAATACGTCTTAGCAAACTTAGCATAGCTCTCCCATCAATCTATATAACCTCCAGCATCAAGCCAGTAAGTTTATCACTTTTCTAGTCGACGATGTGCACTGGGGATAAGCTCTTTTAGAGCTCGACGGTAAACATCTTTTTTAAACGCCACAACTTGGCCAAGTGGGTACCAATAACTAACCCAGCGCCAGCCATCAAACTCAGGGGTTTCCGTTCCATCTACGCACACAGAAGCATCAGGACAACGAATAGACAGAAGAAACCATTTCTGTTTTTGTCCAATACATAGAGGTTTGCTATTGTGTCTTAACATGCGTTTAGGAAGACGATAACGCAGCCAACCCCGAGTTTTACCTATTACTTCCACCTGATGAGGATCTAAACCTACTTCTTCTTTGAGCTCTCGAAATAAAGCTTCTTCAGGTGTCTCGTCGGATTTGATTCCTCCTTGAGGAAACTGCCAAGCATTTTGCCCTACGCGTCTCGCCCAAAGAAGTTGGCCACGCTCGTTCATCAGTATGATGCCCACATTCGGTCTGTATCCGTCTGCATCAATCACGAGCTATCACCTTTTAATATAAAAATAAATTAGTTTCATTGTTCCATAATTCCCCCATCTGCACAATTAAGACTGCTGTTATTTATTGTCTCCAGAGCTATAATTCACGCACTTTAGAAGAATTGAGGACAGCTTGTGACACTCGCAATATTTGACTTAGACGGCACATTATTAAATGGCGACAGCGATTACACTTGGGGACAATTTCTCGTTGAGAAAGGTTTAGTAGACAGCCACGATTACAAATTAGCCAACGATAAGTTCTTCGAAGAGTATCAAACTGGTACTTTAGATATTCATGAATACTTGGCGTTTAGCCTAGAACCATTAACTAAGTTCTCTAGAGAAGAGTTGGCCAAGCTGCACGACATTTTCATGCAAGAAAAAATCCAGCCAATGATGCAAGAGAAAGCTAATGCACTATTACAGCATCATAAAGACCAAGGTCATTTCTTGCTGATGATCACCGCGACTAACCAGTTCGTTACTGGGCCAATTGGCGATGCTTTAGGCATGGATCATATTATTGCACCTGTGCCAGAGATCATTAACGATCACTACACAGGTAAAATTGTTGGTGTTCCAAGCTTCCAAGCTGGCAAGGTTACACGCTTAAATGATTGGCTGGATGAGACCGGACACACAATGGAAGGTAGCTTTTTTTATAGCGACTCTCGTAATGATTTACCTTTATTAGAATTGGTTACTCACCCTATTGCCGTTGATGCCGATGAGACACTAACAAAAATTGCGCAAGATCGTGGCTGGCAGCATATTTCTTTAAGAGATTAGTGAACGAAACAATAAGATTGCCAAATAAAAAAGCGCTGCCAGATCATATCTGACAGCGCTTTTTTCGTTCTTATTCTTTAGCTTTTATTTTTTGGTTACTAACAACATAAACCAAATAAGCTTATAAACCCATGTTGTTATGGATTCGATAAAATAGAGCTTTTAGGTATTCCGTTTCTTCTATCGCAGGGTGGACCGGATGATCTGGTGCTTGCGTTCCGCGATAAATCAACTGCGAAAAACGCTCTAATTGACGACTGTTGCTACGAATAATATCGTGTAACCGTGCCGTTTCCAGATGCATAGAACAAGAACCGGAAACCAAAATTCCGCCCTTCGCAACCAAGCGCATCGCTAGCTGATTTGCACGATGGTAAGCACCCTCGCCCGCTTTAATGTCTTTACGACGAGCTATAAACGCTGGCGGATCCATAACAACCACATCGAAACGCTCTTTCTCTTCAATCAAAGACTGCATCGCTTCAAATGCATCACCGTGCATCAAGTTAAAACCACCTTCGTATTGGTTCAACTTAAGGTTTTCACCAACATGGCTCAATGCGCTTTCAGACGCATCAATAAAGGTAACATCTGTCGCACCCGCAGAGGCTGCTTGAACACCCCAACCACCAATGTAAGAGAAAACATCAAGTACACGTTTGCCATCACAAAAGCCTTGCATGGTTTTGCGGTTTTCACGGTGATCATAGAACCAACCAGTTTTTTGTCCATCCCACACTGGCGCTTGAAACAACACACCGTTTTCTTGTAGGAAAACCAACTCTGGAACCGTACCAAAAGCTTCTTCAACATAGGTTTCAAGGCCTTCGATCTGACGCATCTTGCCATCATTTTTCATCAGAATCGCTGATGGCTTCACTACATCTTGCAAGGCTTCAACGATCTCGTTTTTTACTCGCTCCATGCCAGCGGTCGATATTTGTACAACCAAAATATCGGCAAAACGATCGACAACCAAGCCTGACAAACCATCAGAATCACCAAAAACAAGACGGTAATACGGCGCTGGATAAGTCAGCTCACGCAAAGATAAAGCAATCTTTAGACGATGAACCAAAGTCGACTTGTTTAAAAATGTATCGGTACTACGGCTCATTAAACGACCGCAGATCAATGTATTAGGGTTTATTGTCGCAATACCAAGAGGTTTACCTTGAGCTGTTTCGACAACAACCTGATCCCCTGGGGTAAATTGCTTTAATGGCGTAGCTGAGGTATCTACCTCATTGCTGTAAATCCATTGATGTCCAGCCCTTAAACGGCGATCAGCTTGACCTTTTAGTCGAATAACACTCAAAATTTTCACCCAGTATATTTAAAAAACGCTATTATAAAGACTCTAGATTCAATTGCTACGAATTACGTAGCTGTAAAGTTACTTGTCTTAAAGAAGTGTGTCCATGTCATCTACATTAAATGAAAATCAGCTAAAACTCATCTTGCAAGGCATCAGCATTCCACCACAACCACAAATTATGGTGGATTTACACATGGAACAAGCCATGCCAGATCCTGACATGGAACGTATATCAGAAATCATTTCACAGGATGTAAGCCTTTCAGCCGCCGTATTAAAACTCGTAAACTCCGCGTCTTTTAATTTAGCTAAAAAAATAGCATCCATTCAGCAAGCCGTCATGTTGCTTGGCCCAACAAGCGTCACCAATATCGTTAACGGACTCGCAGTCAAAAGCGAACTTTCAGATGACGCAATAAAATCTTTACACAGTTTCTGGGACACAGCCAGCGAAGTTGCTGTGATTTGCTCAAGTCTAGCCAACCAGCTTAATTTTAAATACCAAGATGAATGCTATGCGCTTGGGCTTTTTCATAATGCAGGTATTCCTTTGATGCTTAAGCGTTTCGATGGCTACAAAGATGTATTGAAACAAGGTTATCAAGATCCAGAATTCAACCTAACCGACGTTGAAAACCAAGCTTTCAAAACCAACCATTCAGTTGTCGGTTATTATTTAGCAAAATCATGGGGGCTACCTAAAAGTTGCTGTGCGGTTATAGCCAAACACCACCGTGTCGATTACTTATTCCACCACAGAGTGCCTGGCGACTCTATTAATTTAACCTTTGCTTCTATTTTAAAAATGGCTGAGCATATTGCCTCGACCTATAGACATATAGGCGGTGCAAGCGAAGACTACGAATGGCAAAAAATTGGCCATTACGTCCTAGATCATTTAGAACTGAGTGAATACGATTTTGAAGGAATAATTGAAGTGTGCCATGAACAAGGAATCGGAACTATCTAGCTCTATTGTCTGCCCCCAACAATACATAAAAACGCCCAAGTGATTTATAAGCAAGTCACTTGGGCGTTTTATTTACTAGCGTGGGAACATCACAAGGTGATCTAAATGAACACTCAAGCCGATCTCTTGCCCCACGGAATGATTGTGGTGAGAAGAAGCAAAACAATATATCACTTTGCCAGAAGACAATTTCACGCGATATAAGAAGTGTGACCCACGAAACCATTTACTTACAATCACACCAACAAATTCACTGTCGTCGTCATGTAAAATGTCATCAGGACGAACCAATAAGTCCACTTGAGTATTGTCAGCAAAACCATGGTCTAAATCACCGCGAATATTACCCAAATCTGAATGAACGCAATCTGGACCACAGACGGTAGCCGTTAGGAAATCCCCATGACCAATAAAACTCGCCACAAAGCGTGTTTCTGGTCGATGATAAATCTGATACGGCGAACCTGTTTGATGAATTACGCCTTCACTCATAACCGATACTTGATCCGCCATCGCAAAGGCTTCCATCTGATCATGGGTCACTAATAACGCGCTCATTTTTTCATGCTGCAATATGGCACGAATATCAGGTACCAACTCTTCTCTTAACTTAGCATCAAGCCCAGAGAAAGGTTCATCCATCAGCAGTAATTTAGGCTTAGGTGCAATGGCGCGAGCCAAAGCGACACGTTGCTGTTGGCCACCAGAAAGAGAATGCGGATAGCGTGATTCGAAACCCGACAAACCAACCAAATTTAACAAATAAGTCACTCGTTCCTGTGCTGCCTCTTTAGGCCAAGCAGATAAGCCAAAAGCGATATTCTGTGCAATGGTAAGGTGTGGAAACAAGGCAATGTCTTGAAACACCATACCGATAAAACGGTGCTCAGGATTCACACTGTGTGATTGACTGGCAATCACCTCGTCATCAATGCGAATTTCTCCTACCATTAAAGACTCAAAGCCTGCAATTGCACGCAACAAGGTCGATTTACCGCAGCCACTTGGCCCGAGTAAACAACCGATCTGCCCTTCTAGCAGTTTGAATGAAGCATTTTTAACAACCGCATCACCATCATAACCAACCGAAACATCGGTCAGTGTCATTTCTTTCAATAGTTTATGAGGAGGTAAAGATGTCATATGCGATCCTATTTTTAATAAACGCTATTGGGCGCTTCGGCTATTTTGATTTATTCAGGTGAGAAGAAATGGAACGGCTCAACAAAATCACTGGCACCAGTCCCACCAGCACTATCATTAACGAAGCTGGAGCAGCATCGATCAGTCGCTCATCTGACGCCAATTCAAAAGCTCGCACCGCTAAGGTATTAAAATTAAATGGCCGTAACACCAAGGTCGCTGGTAATTCTTTCAACACATCGACAAAAACAATTAACATGGCCGTTAAGACCGAACCTTTTAATAGCGGAATATGAATGCGCGTTAAAACTTTAAAAGGCGACATCCCTAGCGAACGACCTGCCATGTCCATACTCGGCTTAATCTTTCCAAGGCCGTTTTGTACCGCACCTAAAGACACAGCCATAAAACGAACCGTGTAAGCAAACAGCAACGCCACTAATGTGCCAGAAAAAATCAAACCGACTCTTTCCCCACTGTAATGTTTAACCAAATCAATGATTCGATGGTCCAACCAAGCTAGAGGAACAATAGTGCCAATCGCGATAATAGTCCCCGGTAAGGCATAACCTAATCCCGCAATGCCTACAGATGTCCTCACCGCTTTACCATTATTTAAACGAATGGCGTAACTCAATATCAAGGCTAAACTCACCACAATAAGCGAAGCCATAGCCGCTAGATAAAACGAGTTCCACGCCAGTTGAATAAAGTTCGCGCCGGGCATTTCTGCTTTAAATACCGCCCAATAGGACAAAACACCTACGGGAATAAGAAAGCCAACAAGAATAGGCAGCAAGCAAAAAATGCACGCTATAAAGCCACGACTACCTTTCAAAATCATACGCCGATTACTGGCCTTTTTTAGACCTGATGCATGATAACGAATGCGATGCCGAGAATATCGTTCTAGCAAAATCAACACCGCCACGAACATCAGTAAAATACCTGCCAGCTGAGAAGCAGCTGCGATATCACCAAATCCATAAAAGGTTCGTAAAATGCCCGTTGTGAAAGTATTTACACTGAAATATTGCACCGTACCATAATCCGCCAATGTCTCCATAAGCGCTAAGGTAAGGCCTGTTACTATCGCCGGACGAGCAAGGGGGAGTGCCAATTTGAAAAATACAGCGCGACCAGAATAGCCAAGTGTGCGACTAACTTCTAAGGTGTTCTCAGACTGCTCTAAAAAAGCCGCTCGGCTCATGAGATACACATAAGGGTAAAGAACCAAGGTCAGCATAGCTATGGCGCCACCAAGGGAACGTATTTCAAAGAACCAATACTCACCGTAACGCCAACCAGTAAGTTCGCGAATAAACGTTTGTACAGGACCTGCAAAATCCAATACCCCCGTGTAGGTATAAGCAATAATGTAAGCAGGCACGGCCATTGGCAAAAGCAAGGCCCAAGATAGTAAGGTGCGACCGGGGAAATCACACATGCTAGTCAACCAAGCGCAAGGCACACCGATAACCAGCACGCCAATGCCAACACCCAACATCAGTAACAAGGAGTTAGAAATGTATTCAGCTAAGACTGTCTGATAAAGGTGTCGCCACACTTCACCATCACCGATCAAAACATTAACCAAAACAACCAAGATAGGTAATGCCAAAATGGCAGCAATAAGCATTGCCGCCATTTTTAACCAATTCCACTTAGACTTACTTGCTAAACTCGGGGGAGCTAAATTAGCCATCGATTATCAAAAACCATATCAGAAAGCTCGTTATATGGAGCAAATATCAGAAAAATCACTTCCAACCAGAAATATCCATAAGCTCGACTGCTTCACGATTGTTTTCACCTAATTGGCTTAACGAAATCGTATCCGCACGGAATGTACCAAATGGCGCCAACATTTCTGGAGCGCCAATGCCTTTTACCACAGGATACTCGTTATTCACGTGAGCATACCATTCTTGGGAAGCTTGGTTAGTGAGAAACTCAAGCAACAAGGTAGCATTTTCAATATTAGTCGCCGCGGCAGTGATACCAGCGCCACTAACGTTAACATGAGCGCCGCGTTCGCCTTGCGCTTGATTAGGCCAAAACAATTTTACGTCGTTATAAACCGCTCTTTCGTCTGCACTATCACTTTGCCCAAGACGACCATAGTAATAAGTATTCGCCAGCGTTAGATCACATACACCCGCAGAAACGGCTTTTAATAGATCCACATCGCCACCAAAAGGCGGACGTGCAAGGTTAGAAACAAGTCCTTTGATCCAGGATTGCGTTTTCTCACGACCATCTGCCTCTAACATGGAAGCAACCAGAGATTGGTTATAAATATTGGCTGAAGAACGCACACAAATACGTCCTTTCCATTTTGGATCAGCAAGGTTTTCGTAAGTAGATAAATCTTTTACTGAGACTTTTTTAGGGTTGTAAAAAATCACTCGAGCACGCTGAGATAATCCAAACCAATAACCATCACTATCTCGTAAATGACTCGGAATATTTGCGCTTAATACGTCGCTGTGAATAGGCTGCAATACGCCTGCAGCTTTTGCTCGGTGCAAACGGCCAGCATCAACAGTAATAAAAATATCTGCTGGACTCGCATCACCTTCTGCTTTTAAACGGCTCAACAAGGCATCGGCAGAACCGGTAATAAGGTTAACAACCACATCATTTTGTTCTGAAAACTTATCCAACGCAGGCTTAATAAGAGATTCTTTGCGAGCAGAATAGATGTTCACTTCGCCTTTGGCTTGTAAACCGGTAGAAAGAAGCAATGACGAAGCTAACGCAACAAATCCGACATAACTCAATATTGATTTTTGTCCTTGCGTTTTGATCGTTTTGCGCAATTTCATAAACATACTCACCTTCTACCAATTCAACAGATCCCCTCTTCCCAAAAACACCACATAGCAGATGAAAATAAGAGAAAAGGCCATAAAAAAAAGAGACAAGAAATTAGCACAACACAATGCTAAACACTAGCGATTATCATTTATTTATAGAGGTAACATAAGGGGTTAAACAGAGATAAACAAAGGATAAATTAAAGACTGGCATATCAATTTTTTGAATACGCCAATCTATTGAATATATGCATTTAAACGTATTTAAAAGCAGTTAAAATACGATATTAAAACCTAGTGAAGTAATTGATTAAGTCCATCGCCAATCGCTAAAGCATCATCTAATTCATAAATGACGCCCTCAGGCAAACCAGCCGCTTTCGCTACCGCCGAAGGAAAACCTTCTCGAACTAGATCGTATTCTCGTTCGTGGTGGATACAAGCATTAATGTAACAAGCCAAATTCAACACACAAGCAAGCGGATTTGGCTCATCATCCGAAAAAGGACGTTTATGATGTTGTACTGCATATCCAAGTCCTGCCGGAAACTTCCACAAATCCATTAGCGCTTTACCAGCATCTTGGGAAGTAAAGCCAAGTAAATCTTGTTCAGCTTTAACACGCCCCGCTTTACGGTTAGTAACCAAAGATTGAATCTCTTGCGCAATAGCTGGCTCAGTAAGATGCAATAATAATCGCCCGATATTATGAACAATTCCTGCCGTAAAAGCTTCATCGGCCTCCACCAAAGGTGTCCGCTTTGCAAACCATTGTGCTAATTCTGCCACTCTGAAAGAATCCGCCCAAAACTCATTAAGGTTTAAACCTTCAACTTTGGCTACCGAGTTAGAAAAACCAGAAGCAATAACCAAGGTTTTCAGTTTATCTGTTCCAAGCAAAACAGTTGCTTCATCAATAGAAGAAATTTTTCTCGATAAGCCAAAATAAGCAGAGTTAACCACTCGTAATACTTTCAAGGAGATCGTCTGATCATGAGAAACGCGTTCAGTAAGATCGGAATATTTAACATTAGGATCACTTAGGAGCTGAATCAGTTCACGAACGACATCGGGGACATTGGGAAGTTTATCCGTTTTCTTCAGAAGATCCGTTGCTTGCATACAATTCCGCCTTTTCTCTGATTGGTGATATATCTATACATGCAGAATAAGACAGCAAATGCTTTTTGCAACCGGAAATACGTAGCGTTTTGAAAACACGCTATTTACCTCCTAATTGCAAAAAACAAAAAAATGCTTAATTTAAGAGAAAGAAGACAAACCTGCAGCACGGGCAACCAATTTTTTCTTCAAAGATTCGCCTTTGTTAAATTGCTTCATACCGATATTTCTGAGCTGAACAATAAACGGTTGCTGAGTGGAAAATAGACGCTTAAATGATTCCATACCTGCAGCCATGGCAATGTTATCCAACATGCGTGCACGCTGGTAACGGCGTAGAACTTTACTCGTCCCTAGATACTCGCCACGTCTATGGGCTTTTTCTAGCACTTCCACTAACGCCTTCACATCACCAAAACCTAGGTTCGCACCTTGCCCTGCTAAAGGATGAATAGTATGTGCGGCATCGCCAATCAACGCTAGTCCGGCTTTCACATATTGCTTTGCATGACGTTGTCTTAGAGGAATCGCTTGACGAACCTGAGTGATACCCAAGACATCGAAGCGCTTATTCATCGCGTAATGCAAACGACGACAAAAAGCTTTCTCGTCGAGAACCATTAAAGACTCGGCTTCTTTAGGCGGTACAGACCAAACAATGGACACAAAATGTTTTTGATCGACAGAAGGAAGTGGAAGAAATGCCAAAATACCTTCTTCGCCGAAACTCTGCCACGCGGTATTTTCATGGGATTGAGCAATTTCGATCGTTGTGACAATAGCATGATGACCATAGTCCCACTCAACGGTATCGAAGGCATTTTCGCTGCGCAGTTTGGACATAGCGCCATCTGCCGCAATAATGGTCTGAGCTTCCAGCACATGACCAGACATCAGTTCTACTCTTACACCAGATTCACTTAACTCATGTGACTCTAAAGAATCGCCTAAATACAGATCGATGTTTTTCGAACGTCTAACTTGCACCATTAATTGCTGATTTAGTACAGCATTTTCAACTAAATGACCAAGCTCGGGCATTGCCGTCGCTTGAGCATTAAAATCGATATAGCCCTCGCCAAGGCCATCCCAAACCACCATATTGTCATAAGAAGCAATACGATCTTTCGCAATGCCTTGCCAAACACTAGCTTTCTCGAGCAAGGCTTTTGATTGGCTGGAAATGGCACTCACTCGAGCATCGTAAGCCGGAGGAGTAGACAATCGATATTCACCATCATGTTTATCAACAAGAGCAATTCTCAAAGAAGATTTAGCCAATAATATCGCAGACAAAGCACCAACCATACCAGCGCCCACTATTATCAAATCGTACGACTTAGCCATCTTCTTTACTCCGTCTCGTCTTTATAATGTTTATCGACTTTCAGCCATTAAGGCCTCAATCTCTGTAATTTCTTTTGGCAGGCCATGGGTCAAAACATAAGGGCCATCGGCGCGGATAAGCACATCGTCTTCAATGCGGATACCAATACCTCGCCATTTTTCGTCCACCGATTCATTATCAGCCGAAACATATAACCCAGGCTCAATGGTTAACACCATGCCTTCTTCTAGCAAACGTGATTCACCGGCGATTTTATAAGCGCCACAATCATGAACATCCAGACCTAACCAATGCCCAGTATTGTGCATGTAAAAGTCTCGATAAGCTTTGCTCTCGATCAGCTGTTCTACATCGCCAGTTAATAATCCGTGAGCAACCAGACCTTCTGTTAATGTTCGAACCGCTGCGTTATGGCAAGCTTCATAAGGCGTTCCTACCGTCAGCTCTTTCATCCCTGCATGATAAGCATCTAATACCACTTGGTATAAAGCCGCCTGTGGTTCACTAAATTTACCGTTCGCTGGAAAAGTTCGAGTAATATCCGCTGCGTAACAACCCAACTCGGCACCCGCATCAATTAAGATCAGATCGCCATCTTCGATCACTTCGTCATTTTTGATGTAATGTAAGACGCAGGCGTTACTACCTGAGGCAACAATATTGTTATACGCAGGTTGGCGCGCACCGGATTTCATAAACACATAATTTAATTCTGCTTCTAGCTGGTATTCATTCATACCTGGACGAACAGATCGCATAGCCTGTTTATGAGCTTCAACACTAATTTGCGCTGCGGTTTCCATGATACCGATTTCTTCCGCGTCTTTGCGCAAACGCATTTCAGACACAAATGGAAATAAGTCAATGAAACTTGTCGGCGCCGCCGCGCCCATTCTGACTTTTGCAGCAATAGCATCACGCCAGCAAGCAATTTTTTCACGAAGAACATCGTCGTTAAACAAATACACAACTTGTTCAGCGCCATCTAAAGCAGCAAACGCCATCTTGTCTAATTCTTCTAACGGAGCAGCATCATTTGCACCAAAATTTGCTATCGCGCCTTCACTACCAAAACGAAAACCATCCCATTGCTCACGTTCAGGATCTTTTGGCAAAGTCACTAAGGTCATTTCACCACGGCCACGAATAATGGCGTAGGCACTTGGCTCAGGAAATCCAGTTAAATAGAAAAAACTACTATGCGGACGAAACTCATACTCACAATCATTATTGCGAGTTGCTAACTCACCCGTTCGCAGAACAACCACACTGTTTTCAGGTAACGATTGCATCAGGCGCTCACGACGAGCCTGATAAGTTTGAGTGTCGATTTTCATAGAAGGTCTCACTTATTAATTTTTCATTCCATTAAACACTAGCGATAACATTTTGATTTAACATAAAAATCTAGTGTAGAGAATTTTGTTTAGTATGATCTACATCAGGATTGATATCATGATGTTCAGTGTACAACATCATTGCCGACAGTCTGACGTACTCAACCAATTCTGTTAAATCAGCTTCGTTATCATTGTTGTCTTCTAATGCGCGCATTTCCGCTTGCATGCCGGAGATATTGGCAAAATCACGCAGAATTTGCTTGGTTTCATCTGATAAATCCTTTTTTTGCCCAGACAAACCATAACCAGCCAAAAAACCATGGGCCCATTGCGCCAAAGTCACACCTCTTTCGCATAATTCAGCATCGTCATCGGAAATACTTGGCACAAGCGCAAACTCACCATTTTGGAACAAAGTCAGCGTGGCGGTATAAAGTTCAACGATTACTGCTCGACTAGCTTCTTCTTTCCAGCCTTCGATATCACAAAACTCTACAACCATGGACAACCAATCTTCCAATGGCAAAGTCACGCCAGAAGCAAGATAACCACAAAGTTGGCCATGCAATTCTGATGGTGATGCGGTAATGGATTCGGTGACAAAAACATCGGCGATCAAATCGAAGTCCAATGCGTCTTTTAACATTTCTGTGGACATAAACTGTCTACCTATTTCTGTTCAATTTATAAAAAAGAAGCCGCACCTAGTGGCGCGGCTTTCTGTCACATATTGCGATCTCATACCAACAATATGGGGCAGTGATACAGGCCTTTCAAGTCTATTAGCCTAGTTGTTTAAGGCCAGACTCTACCGTTTGCAGAATCAAAGTATTGATTGTCATTGGGCCAACACCACCAGGAACTGGAGTATAAGCCGCAACGCGATCAGTCAAAGGACCAAGCTCAATATCACCAACACCACCTGGATGATAACCAGCATCAACCACAACTGCGCCGTCTTTGATCCACTCTGCTTTGATAAATTCTGGTTTGCCTACAGCACCAACGATTACGTCGGCTTGTTTCACAAATTCAGACAGATTCTGTGTACGAGAATGACAAATCGTCACTGTTGCATTGGCATTCAACATCATCATCGCCATTGGTTTGCCAAGAATTGGACTACGACCAACCACAACAACGTGCTTACCTTCTAGGTTCACATCGTACGCTTCAAGCAAACGCATGATACCAGCAGGTGTTGCCGCGCCGTAAGCAGGCTCTTGCATAGCCATACGACCAAAACCAAGACAAGTTACACCATCTACGTCTTTGTGAGCCGCAATCGCGTCGAAACACAAACGTTCATCAATTTGCTCTGGCACTGGGTGTTGCAACAAAATACCGTGCACGTCAGGGTTATTGTTTAGCTCGTTGATCTTTGCTAGTAGCTGCTCAGTGGTCGTGGTTTCAGACAATTCAATTGCCATAGAATCCATACCAACACGACGACAAGCATTGCCTTTCATCTTCACATAAGTGGCTGATGCTGGATCAGCACCCACTAGAATTGTCGCTAAAATTGGGGTGCAACCGGTACGCTCTTTAAGCTCGGTAACTTGAGCCTGTAGGCGGTTTTCAGTTTCTTTGGCGCAAAGTTTGCCGTCAAGAACCAGTGCAGTCATGAATGAGCTCCAGTAAAATTAGAGTGATGTATGAGGGAGGCGCATTATACCTCAACTTTTGCTTTGATACGCAGTGCCAAAACCAATTTGTTCGGCAAAAGAGCGAATCTTCACTTTTACTCTACGCTGGCTCTAAATAGTCCACCAACAACTGAAGGTTACGCTGACCACGAAACTCATTCACATCAAGTTTATAAACCAAGCGAGCTTGTGTCGCTTTATCATTCGGCCATTGATCTAGATCGACAAAGAAGCTAATTGCATCTAATAAAAGCCCACTACTCGGCTCACGCACCATAAGTTTAAGGTGTTTTTCACCAACGATACGCTGCTGCAAGATATCAAACACGCCATCAAAACAAGGCTCTGGGAACATCTGTCCCCACGGGCCAGATAAGCGAACTTGCTCGGCAAAACTCAAACTAAAGTCTTCTGGCGCCAACGGCCCGTCAGTCAACAATGTCGCTTGTAATTGTTCGGGGGTTACCCATTCGGTAATGATGGCATCAAATGCCAAACGGAAAGCGTCATAGTGAGATTCTTTGATCGACATACCTGCCGCCATGGCGTGACCACCAAACTTGCTAAGCAACTGCGGATAACGTTTGGCCAATAAATCCAAAGCATCACGAATATGAACACCCGCAATGGAACGAGCTGAGCCTTTCAACTCATCTTCACCCACACGAGCAAAAGCAATCACTGGACGATGGCATTTATCTTTCATCCGCGAAGCCAAAATCCCAATCACACCTTGATGCCAATCCGCATCGTAAAAACACATACCGTTCGGCATGTCTTGTTCTTCGTCTAACAAAGACACAAGTGCTAATTCAGCCTGTTCTTTCATATCAGATTCGATAGCTTTGCGTTCACGATTGAACTGATCTAACTGCTGAGCATAATCGCGTGCTTGATGAGGATGAACTGCGAGCAAACACTCAATACCGATCGACATATCATCTAAACGACCTGCAGCGTTCAACCTTGGCCCGACCACAAAACCCAAATCGGATGCTTTCAATTGAGTATAATCGCGACGCCCGACTTCTAATAAAGCGAGAATCCCCGGGCGCGCCAAGCCGGCTTGAATACGCTTGATACCTTGCTGGACGAGAATGCGATTATTGGCATCCAAAGGCACAACATCCGCTACAGTTCCGAGTGCCACTAAATCCAAATAATCTGCCATTTTGGGCTCTGGAATGTGCTGATCAGTAAACCAATTACGACTATTCAACTCGGCTCTTAAAGCCGACATTACGTAAAAAATAACGCCAACACCCGCTAAGTTCTTGCTTGGAAAACCACAATTTGGATGGTTTGGATTCACAATAGCATCGGCGTTCGGAAGCGTATCACCGGGTAAATGGTGATCTGTAACAACTACTTTCATACCATAGGACTTTGCTGCCAACACGCCATCAATACTAGCAATGCCATTATCCACCGTCACCAAGACATCTGGTGATCGCTCTTGCGCGACCTCGACAATTTCAGGCGTTAGTCCATAACCAAATTCAAATCGGTTTGGTACCAAGTATTCTGGAGCAATCGCTCCCATCGCCTCTAAAGCTAAAATGCCAAGACTGGTACTTGTCGCGCCATCGGCATCGAAGTCACCAACGATAAGAATCTTCTGACCAGCAACAATGGCATCCGCCAATATCTTCGCCGCGGTGGTTAGGTCAAATAAAGAATCAGGTCTTAATAAATGCGGTAAGCGGTAATCAAGCTGAGCAACGGACACCACATCACGAGACAAAAAAACGCGCTGTAAAGTCGCAGACATAGTCGAGGGAAAGTCATTTTTTTCAGCCGGCACAGCTCGACGCTCAATACGCATATAAATCTCAAAGTCAGGATAAGCAGATAGACAAAGAATAACATGAAAATGACCGCACTCGCGCTGCAGCCAATTCCAAGAAAAAATTTTCAGCAAATACAAAACCACACTGGATCAAGAACCACCATAAAATGATTAAAAATCAGACACATAATATCATTAGGTTTTGTTACATAAGCGGTAAATAGGAGAGGTTTTCTTACAAAACTGACGCAAAAAAGGAATTTTCTAGGCTATCACCTACAGAACCACCTCCTGACCAGAAAGTTAAGATATTCGGTGATATGATGCCGCACTTTTTTGATTTGGATAAGTATTCTAAAGATAAAAACTGAGCAGTACTCGTTTTAACCTATCGGAAAAAATATGAAAAATCACTCACCTACGACTCATAAACCACAATCAAACCAACGATTTGCGTTGGTTGCCTTAACATCATTGTTCTTTATGTGGGGCTTTATCACCTCATTGAATGACATCCTAATACCGCACTTGAAAGGCGTTTTTGACCTTAACTATACGCAAGCCATGATGATTCAAATGTGCTTCTTCGGCGCTTACTTTATCGTTTCAGTACCTGCAGGAAACCTAGTCAAAAAAGTAGGCTTTCAGCGTGGTATAGGTATCGGCCTAATGATCGCCGCAGCTGGCTGCCTTTTGTTTATTGCTGCCGCAAAAGCACAGCAATACAGTATATTTTTAAGTGCGCTTTTTGTTTTAGCGGCAGGTATTACCATTCTTCAAGTCGCAGCAAATCCTCTTGTTACAGCAATGGGGCCAACAGAAACAGCATCAAGCCGTTTAACGCTTTCTCAAGCCTTTAATGCGTTAGGCACAACCGTTGCACCTCTTGTTGGTGGTGCACTATTGTTTACGGTTGCCGGACAATATGCCACCAAAGCACAAGAAGCTGAGAGCGTTATTATCCCTTACATCGGTTTGGCGATTTTACTTGTTCTTTTAGCTGCTATTTTCACTCGCATTAGCCTTCCAACACCTTCAAATATTGAAGAAGACACCACGGATACGCCAAGCGTTAGCATCTTAAAACACCGCCATTTGGTGTTGGGAACTGTCGCGATATTTATGTATGTGGGTGCAGAAGTGGCCATCGGCAGTTTATTGGTTAACTTCTTTGGCCTTGAAAATATTGCTGGCCTAGCTGAGGCAGATGCCGCTCATTATGTCGCCTATTATTGGGGCGGAGCTATGGTAGGACGCTTTATTGGTGCCGCGTTAATGCAGCGTATCTCTGCCGGTAGCTTACTCACATTTAATGCCTTCGCAGTAATTGCATTGATTACTAGCGCTATACTGAATGATGGTCATGTTGCTATGTGGTCTATATTATTAGTTGGCTTATTCAACTCTATTATGTTCCCAACTATATTCAGCCTCGCCTTGAAAGATCTTGGTCCACAAACTAGTCGTGGTTCTGGCTTGCTTTGCTTAGCTATTGTAGGCGGCGCTATATTACCGGTATTGCAGGGCTTTATTGCTGACTCAATTGGCCTTCAAATTTCATTCGTTATGCCAATAATTTGTTACCTATATATTGCTTACTTTGGAGTCTTTGGCTCTAAACCCGTTTCTTGATAAAAGCACAACAGAAAAAATAATATAGTGTAACGCTTTATAGAAAAATGGCCTGCTTAAGCCATTAAGCAGGCCATTTTTTATTAATCAATCATCAACAGAAGGCAGCGCATTTAGCTTTTTCGAGTTCGGTTTCGACCTGCTCGCTTTGCACTATATAAACGACTATCAGCAAGAGTTATCGCTTCTCGTAATGAAGTAGATTCATTCATTGTCGCCACACCAAAACTTAGAGTCATACGAAACTTCTGATCGAGATACTCAAACTCGTAATCCTCTACATCTTGCCGAATAGATTCAGCCAATGAAAAAGCCTCCGACTCACTACAATCACAAACCGCTATCAAAAACTCTTCTCCCCCCCATCGAGAAGCTAAGCCGCCCTCAGGAAGAGACACTTGGATAATTTTAGCCAATTGAGAAAGAGCATAATCTCCAGCGTCATGACCATATTCATCATTAATACTTTTAAAAAAATCAACGTCAGCCAACAATAGATGAAAACTCGTATAGGAGCTTGCCTCAAGCCGTTGCAACATTCCTCTACGATTTAATAGTTCAGTCAATGCGTCAATATAAGCGACTAGCTTTAGCTTGGCTGAAGTTTCTTTTAATTCTTGGTTAAACCGAGACATTGAATATTCATAAATACCAGAAAGAAAAACCACCACGATAAAGGAAAATAGAATCCTCGTCTTTAACTCTGGGTCATAACCAAATTCGGCAAAATGGCTATCCGTAAAAAACATCGTAATAATTAAAGCGAGTGTAAAAAAGCTAAGCTCAATCAACCCTCTCTTCATGCCATTCAAAAATAAAGACACAGCTGGAATACAATATATCCAAACATGCCCCGTTCCCTTTACACCACCAGTATAAACAAGGTAAATCATCAAAGCATACAGGGGGTAGATTACGAAATTACCAGATAAACCATGGTTATGGGTACGGCGCAAATAGATATGGTTCATTGCATATAAAAATGCAATCAATATCAACGCAGAACCAAGGACAGTTTTCTCTTCGATGAGCGACACAATACCTAGTGGTAAAGTAAAAAGTATACCGACAGAGGCAAACAGATTAATAATGAAAACCCGACGAATATTTTCAGAAAATACATCATCAGTATTACCTACATAGAAAAAGGTCAGCCAAGAAGCTTTATTTTTTTTATTATCAAATTTTGATTTATGTGCGTATTTTGTCATGCATATTCTCCGACTTAGCACTTCCAAGCCGTATATGATAGGGAAACTTCAAATAAGCCTCCCCAATACACACAATCCTACACCAAAGCCTAAAATAGCTCCTCTCATAACCCCCTTTAGTTACAAATTACAACAATTCATATACTTAGCACTTTAGGCTGGATACAAACGCGATAACAAAACAGGCACCACTGTTTCAACTTTTAAAATTCTATCCCCCAAATGCACTGATTCCATGCCCGCTTCATGCCATTTACTCACTTCAAATTCATTCCACCCACCTTCAGGCCCAAGTGCTAGAACACAAGGTTGCTGAATATCGATAGGACAACGTTTAGACAAATAAGGGTGTGCAAGCAATCCCACTTTATCTTTTAAAATATCTGGCAATTGATCTTCTACAAAAGGACGAAACCTAGGAATTAAAGACCAGTTTGGCATTACTGTGTCTTTGGCTTGTTCCAATCCCTCTAACAAACATTGCTGAATAGATTCGGTCTGCAAAACGGGACTCTGCCAATAGCTTTTTTCAACTTTGGCGGAATGAATAAGATATAAATCTTTCACCCCCATTGCAGTGATATTTTGCAAGGTTCGCTTCAGCATATTTGGTCTTGGCAAAGCCATAACCAATACCATAGGCAAAGGCTCTGGCGGCAGAGAAGAGAGATTTAACGAATGAATATAACCGGCTCTATCCTCGCTTGGCGACTCATAAACCCCTTCGCCTATTTTTCCATTCAAAATACCCACTCGCAGAACATCACCCTGCTGCGCTTTAATGACTTTTGAAATATGAGTTTGTTGGCGCAGAGTTAACCCATAAAGGCCATCACCAAGGGTGTTTTTAGAATCAAGTAATATGATATTCATATGAAGGGCGCAAAAATAAAAGGAAAAAAGAAACGGCCAATCTTTGATTGGCCGTTATTAGCATTGCTAATTTATCTAGAGCTATCTCTAATTAAACTAAATTTTTTCAGCAACAAAAGCCTGAACATCGCTCAGGCTATTATCTAGTACAGTATAAGATTCTTCACGCTCGAAAAGATCTTTCATGTGCTCAGGCAACATTGGTGTTTCGCAACCAGCTTTTTCGACAGCTTCAGGGAACTTCACTGGGTGGGCTGTTGCCAGGGTAATCATTGGTACAGACTGATCTTTCCAGCAATGACGAGCCGCTTCAAGACCAATCGCCGTGTGCGGATCAAGCAAGTATTGTGTTTTAGCAAACACATCTGCAATCACTTCACAAGTTTTCTTGTCATCGACTTTATAGCTGTCAAAGTTATCTTTTACAAAAGACCAAGCTTGATCATTTAACGATACATCGCCTTTATTAAAGCGCGCCATCAAATCATCAATTGCCGCACCATCGCGACCATGAGCATCAAACAATAAACGCTCAAAGTTACTAGAAACCATGATATCCATACTTGGCGATAGGGTCACGTTCAAAGACTGACGACTCATGTCGTTTTCTGCGATCACGCGATGCAAAATATCATTCTGGTTGGTAGCAACCACAAGCTGATCAATTGGCAAGCCCATTTTCTTCGCCAAATAACCCGCAAAGATATCACCAAAGTTACCCGTTGGCACAGAGAACGACACCTTACGATGCGGCGCGCCAACAGACAAAGCTGAAGAAAAATAGTAAACGATCTGAGCCATGATACGGGCCCAGTTAATCGAGTTAACCGCACCTAACTTAGCGCCTTTCAAGAAAGACTGATCAGCAAAGCTGGATTTCACCATGCCTTGGCAATCATCAAAATTACCTTTCACCGCGATGTTAAATACATTGTCGTCGATAACCGTAGTCATTTGACGACGCTGTACTTCAGATACACGTTGGTATGGATGTAAAATAAAAATATTCAGATGCTCTGAATGACGACACCCTTCAATCGCTGCAGAACCCGTGTCACCAGATGTCGCACCTAGGATAACCAATTTTTCCTTACGTTCAGACAGAACATAATCCATCAAACGACCAAGCAACTGTAATGCAAAATCTTTAAATGCCAAGGTTGGACCACGAAATAACTCTAGTATCCATTCGTTATTACCAATCTGAACCATGGGCGCAATAGCAGTATGATTAAAACCAGCGTAAGCGTCCTTAATCATAGTCTTAAAAGCATCAGCAGGAATATCACCTTCCACAAAAGGCCACATCACTTTAAAAGCAAGTTCTTGGTAACTTAGACTCGCCCAAGAAGCGATTTCTTCTTTGCTGTAATGAGGCAAGGTTTCAGGTACATATAAGCCACCATCATTTGCCAAACCAGCCAATAACACATCACCAAAAGAAAGCGCAGGCGCTTTACCACGAGTAGAAATGTATTTCATATTTGCTCTCTCTTACGCCAAGTTTTCAACACGGATTCGCTGCACTGTTCCAGCAACATCCGGCAAGGCTTCAATCGCCGCAATAGCAGCATTCATATTGCGTTCTTTTACATCATGAGTCATCACAACCAATGGCACCAATTCGCTACCTTCGCGCTCACGCTGAATAAGAGACTCGATACTGATGTTATTCACAGAAAGGATCTGCGTAATATTAGCAAGCACACCAGCGCGATCTTTAATCGTCATATTAAGGAAGAAACCACATTCAATTTCTTCAACGGGTAAAATTTGCACATGAGATAAAGAATCGGCTTGGAATGCCAAATGTGGCACTCTGTTTGTTGGATCTGCCGTCAAAGTACGAGCAACATCAATAACATCTGCGATAACAGAAGAGCCTGTTGGCAATGCACCCGCACCTGCACCGTAAGTCAAAGTCGGCCCAACAACGTCACCTTGCACCATAATAGCGTTCATTACACCATTTACATTAGCCAAAAGCTGCTTATGGGAAATCAAGGTCGGATGAACTCTCAGCTCAATACCGGCTTTAGAACGACGAGCAATGCCCAAGTGTTTGATGGCATAACCAAGGTCATCTGCAAACGCCACGTCTTCAGATGTGATACGGCTAATACCTTCGGTATAAGTTTTTTCAAATTGCAGCGGAATACCGAACGCAATAGATGCAAGAATAGTCAGTTTATGAGCAGCATCAATACCTTCAATATCAAAGGTTGGATCAGCTTCGGCGTAGCCAAGAGCTTGAGCCTCTGCCAATACATCTTCGAATTCACGGCCTTTTTGACTCATTTCCGTCAAAATAAAATTGCCTGTGCCGTTGATAATGCCAGCTAACCACTCAATTCGGTTAGCAGACAAGCCTTCACGAAGCTGTTTAATAATAGGAATTCCGCCAGCAACCGCTGCTTCAAAAGCAACAATGACGCCTTTCTCTTGAGCTTTGGCAAAAATTTCGTTGCCATGCTCAGCAATAAGCGCCTTGTTTGCGGTCACAACATGCTTGCCATTTTCAATGGCCGTAAGAACCAATTCTTTCGCGACAGAAGTTCCGCCAATCAGCTCAAGAACAATGTCGATCTCTGGATTATTGACCACATCAAAAATATCACGGGTAACATTGATACCGGAGGTATCACAAGCGTCGTTATCACGACGGGCACCTACTTGCTCAATAACAATACTGCGACCCACACGTCGTGTAATCTCTTCCGCATTATTACGAAGAATGTTAAAACTACCGGACCCCACTGTCCCCAGTCCACAAATTCCGACTTTTACCGGTTTCAAAACAATACCCCACAGAGATAATTTAATTTTTATAAGACACTTAGTTAAGTGACAAGTTGACTCATTATAACGCCAGTATTATTCAAACCCAACGTAGAAAAGGCTGAAGAAGACTCATGTTTAGTGGAATATTTCGCGATAAGACTATAACCCAAGGTGTTTAACCAACTCAGCTGCTGGTAAATATCCTGGTAAAAACTCACCGTTGCCTAGCACAATACTTGGCGTACCGCGCACACCCACTTCATTGCCTAGTTTATACTGATCTGCAACTGGGTTAACACATTTGTTTTCAGGAATTTCAGCGCCTAATTTTGCTTGCGTAAGCCACTCTTTAGGATCAGCTGAACACCAAATACTGACCATTTTAGTATAGGCTTCTGAACCTATACCGGCTCTTGGGTAAGCCAAGTAGCGCACAGTAACACCCGCCTCATTAAGTTTTGGGACTTCTTTATGAAGCATTCGGCAGTAACCACAATCAACATCTGTAAATACGGTGATGTGCGCTTTCTCGTCCTTTGCTTTGTAGACAATCATTTGCGATTCAGGAAGTGTTTCAATTTTGGCAAGTTTTGCTTTTTCTGTTTCGTTCTCAAGCGTTGTATTGTCTATTCGGTAAAGATCACCCGCGACAAAATATTTGCCATCTTGCGTTACATGTAATGTTGGACCGTTTTTTAAAACAACAACATACAAGCCTGCGCCTTCATGCAATTTCGCACTTTCGACTTCATATTGAGGCAACGCCTTTTGAACCGCAGATAAGACAGCTGATTGATCAGCAAATACTGCACAGGAAAGAGAAAGCAACATAGTTATTGCAGTAGAGCGAGACAGGGAACAGAAAAAACGCTTCATGAAAACCTCAAAGACATGTAAATAGTCTCTATTAGGCCATACGAAAGGGGGTTAGTTCCATAAAAAAAGGCGACTCGCGTCGCCTTTTTTTAATAAGAAAAAATTAACGTTTAGCCAATTTTTCTTTGATACGTGCAGATTTACCAGAACGCTCGCGTAGGTAGTAGATCTTAGCTTGACGCACGTCACCGCGGCGTTTAACTTCGATGCTTTCAACCAAAGGGCTGTACGTTTGGAAAGCACGCTCAACACCGATACCGCTAGAAATTTTACGAACGGTAAATGCTGAGTTAAGACCACGGTTACGCTTAGAGATTACAATGCCTTCATAGGCCTGTAGACGCTCGCGTGAACCTTCTTTAACTTTAACTTGAACAACAATAGTATCACCAGGACCGAAGGCTGGGATTTCTTTTGTCATTTGTTCAGCTTCTATCTGCTGAATCAGTTTAGTTTTATTACTCATGGATGTGACTCCTAATGATATGGTTTCTTATCAGCATGAAGGCTCTTCTTTCTGATAAGCTCGCAATTCCTACTCTGCCGAGGTTGAATCTTCAGTTTCGCGAATAAACTCTTCTAACAGCAACTGCTGTTCCTTGTCCAACTCAAGGTTCTGCAGAAGGTCTGGCCGGCGCTGAAAAGTTCTTGCGAGCTTTTGCTTTAAACGCCAGCGTCTAATCTCCTCGTGGTTGCCACTAAGCAGCACCGATGGCACAGGTTCACCATTTAGTACTTCTGGGCGAGTATAATGCGGACAGTCCAACAACCCATCAGAGAATGAATCTTCATCCGCAGATGCTTGCTTTCCTAACACTCCTGGAACCATACGAAATACAGCATCCATGAGCACCATTGCCGGCAACTCGCCACCGCTTAGGACAAAGTCGCCAATTGACCATTCTTCATCAATCTCAGATTGAATCAAACGCTCATCAACTCCTTCATAACGACCTGCTACCAGAATAAATTCTGCTTGTTTAGCAAGCTGTTGCACGCCTTCTTGCGTTAGCGTACGCCCTTGAGGGGATAGATAAATAACTTTTGCATTGGGTACCAATAACTTGGCACTCGCAATAGCATCTTTGAGAGGCTGAACTTTCATCAGCATCCCTGGACCACCACCATAAGGTCGATCATCTACAGTCTTATGTCTGTCATGAGTAAAATCGCGGGGATTAAAAAAATCCACCTCAACCAACCCAGACTTAATGGCTCTGCCTGTTACTCCATATTGGGTAATGGCCTGAAACATCTCCGGAAAGAGCGATATAACGCTAACCTTCACGTTGTGACCTCAGCTTATCTGTTTAAAATTCTGGATCCCAGTCAACTACCATTTCCTGCTGTTCTAAATCTATATTTAAAACATAAGTTCCTGGAGCATAAGGAATCAATCGCTCTTCACGATCAAAGCTACCTTCACACGCGCGGACAACAACTACATCATTCGCACCAGTTTCCATAAGTTGAGAAACCTTCCCTAAGAGGACACCCTCTTTGGTAATAACCCTCAGTCCTTCCAGTTGGCTCCAGTAATAATCACCTTCTTCCAAATCTGGTAGTTCTGCTGCATCTATATAAACGTCCATACCACAGATATCTTTTACTTGATCTCTGTCGGTATAACCTTTTACCGATGCTACCAAACCTCGCCCTTGCAGACGGCCTTGGCTTAATTCAACGATCTTCCACCCACTAGGAGTTTTCAACCACCAATGCTTGTAATCAAAGATCCCTTGCATTGGATCGGTGTGCGAATATAACTTCACCCACCCTTTAACACCATATACCGATGTAATGCGTCCAACCACAAGGGCTTGCTCAGGAGCGGCCGCTTGTTTTAATTCAGACATAGCATTACCTCAGTATTAAGCGTTTTTGCTAGCATCTTTTACAAGCTGCGCAGCACGGTCAGAAAGTTGAGCGCCTTGGCTAACCCAATGATTTACGCGATCTAGATCGATGCGTAGACGTTCTTCTTGACCACGAGCAACAGGGTTAAAGAAACCCAAACGCTCGATATAACGACCATCACGTGCACGACGGCTATCAGCCACGTTCAAATGATAGAATGGGCGCTTTTTAGAGCCACCACGAGAAAGACGAATAGTTACCATATGATTGGTTCCTTATTGCTTAACGAAACACCCCTTGCCGAGTCGAATTTTTGACTCATACAACAAGAAGGCGGCATATTCTAGTCGATTAACTAGAAAAACAAAAGGGTGAATTACTCACCCAGACATTAAAAACGGCAGTTTTTTAACTGCCGTTAGTAAAAACAAGAAGATATGCTTAAAATTTAGGGAAATTTCCGCCGCCAGGCATACCACCGCCCGGCATCATCCCCCCCAAACCACGCATCATTTTCTTCATTCCGCCTTTGGCGGTCATCTTCTTCATCATCTTCTGCATTTGTTTATGCTGCTTTAAAAGACGATTCAAATCTTGAATTTGTAAACCCGCTCCCGTTGAGATACGTTTTTTACGAGAACCATTAATAACATCTGGATTATGACGTTCAGCTGGTGTCATGGAATTTATCAAGGCTTCCATTTGAACGAACATTTTATCATTCACTTTATCTTGGATATTACCTAGCTGCCCCATTCCAGGAAGCTTATCCAACATGGAACTCATACCGCCCATGTTTTTCATTTGCTGAAGCTGCTCTTTGAAATCTTCTAAATCAAAGCCTTTGCCTTTTTTCAGCTTACCTGCAAGTTTCTCAGCTTTTTCTTTGTCGATCTTTTGCTCTGCTTCCTCTATTAAGGAAAGCATATCGCCCATACCAAGAATACGAGACGCTAAACGATCAGGATGGAAAGGTTCTAATGCATCGGTTTTCTCGCCAACACCTAAGAACTTAATCGGCTTACCTGTAATGTGTCGAACAGATAAAGCAGCACCACCACGGGCATCACCATCAGTCTTGGTTAAGATAACACCGGTGAGCGGCAACACATCACCAAAGGCTTTTGCCGTATTCGCCGCATCTTGGCCCGTCATGGCATCCACAACGAATAAAGTTTCAATAGGATTGACAGCGGCATGCAGAGCTTTAATCTCTGCCATCATGTCTTCATCAATCGACAAACGACCTGCCGTATCGACAATCAACACATCTTTATGGGCTTTTTTAGCGTAATCGATAGCGTTATTAACAATATCAATCGGCTTTTGTGACAAGTCACTTGGGATGAAATCTACTCCCACTTCACCCGCCAATGTTTCAAGCTGTTTAATAGCCGCTGGACGATATACGTCAGCACTAACAACCGACACCGATTTTTTCTCACGCTCTTTTAAGTATTTTGCTAGTTTAGCCGCAGATGTGGTTTTACCAGCACCTTGCAAACCAGCCAATAAGATTACTGCTGGGCGGGCTGCACGAAGATTAAGGCCATCGTTAGCCTGCCCCATAACATTTTCAAGTTCCTGCTTAACAATTTTCAGGAAGACTTGGCCAGGACTCAAACTTTTCGAAACTTCGGTCCCTATCGCACGCTCTTTAACAGCAGCAATGAAATCTTTAACAACTGGCAAAGCAACGTCGGCTTCAAGAAGCGCCATACGCACTTCACGCAACACTTCTTGTATGTTGTCTTCAGTTAATTTAGCTCGACCTCGAATACGATCAAGCGAGGAAGTTAAGCGATTCGATAAATTGTCGAACATATTGCCCTCAAATTTTGGCTCTAAATGGAAAAAACCTACGGTTTCAGTTTATCCAAGGTGAAATTGTCTCTATTATAACGGATAAATGATTATCACCCTATACCTTTACCCTGCGGAACCTTTAGTTTCATGACTCAATTATCGCTTTGGCTTGCTTGTATCGCTTGTTTGATTGCTGGCACAGCGTATTACCTGCGTCCAGAAAATCGCTCAACCCAGTACATTGGGGCAATTACGATTGCCATACACACATTTTCTCTCACACAAGTATTACTGAATAGAGATGGCTTTAACTTTTTAACAATTGGGCTACTTATTGCTTTAATTGGCAACAGCCTACTTTGGTTCAGTAACCGCGACAAAGATTTGTCGCTATTGCTCGGCACCGCATTCCCACTTGGCGCGATTATTATTGCATTAAACGCGATCGAGCCGTGGAACTTAACCCAACTGCACAGCAACTCTTGGGGCACTAGTGCTCATATTCTTATTGCCTCTGCTGCTTACAGTTTATTCACTGCTGCTTGTGGCGTTGGTATTCTGCTTGCTATGCAAGAGTACCAACTCAAAAATCACAAGTTAAAGCAACTACTTAGAGTACCGCCACTACAAGTCCTAGAACGCTTGATGTTTGAGTTTATCTGGGCGGCTTTCATTTTGTTAACCATCACAATAGCAACTGGCTTTTATTTTATTGAAGACATGTTTGCCCAACACCTAGTTCACAAAACATTTTTCACAATTGCTTCTTGGTTTGTGTTTGCAGGATTACTACTTGGCAGACATATAGCAGGCTGGCGTGGACAACTGGCGGTAAAACTGACGTTGAGTGGTTTTTTCTTGCTAATGCTCGGCTACTTTGGCAGCCAAATAGCACTACAAATATTACGTCATTAGCTATTAATGACGTAAAGTATGTTTGACAGTCTGATCTTAAGAACCAATAATCCAGTTATCTACATAATTGAGGCGATCCCTTTTTGAACGAAGTACCCTTAGGTGTTCTTAGTGGAATACTTTTTTGTCTTATTTTACTTTCTGCTTTCTTTTCGAGTTCCGAAACAGGAATGTTGTCGATAAATAAATATCGACTCAAACACCTTGTTAAGAACAAGAATCGATCTGCAATAAAAGTAAACTCTCTTTTAGAACGTCCTGATAGACTTATCGGCGTTATCTTAATCGGAAACAACTTTGTTAATATCCTTGCTTCTGCTATAGCAACTATCATTGCCGTGCGCTTATGGGGCGATGCTGGTGTCGCTATCGCTACAGCTGCGCTCACTATGGTTGTACTGATTTTCGCAGAAGTCACACCAAAAACATTGGCCGCGATACATCCTGAGAAAATTGCTTTTCCAGCTTCTTGGATCCTTGCAATTTTGTTAAAGGTTCTTTATCCGCTAGTTTGGTTGGTAAATGGCTTATCTAATGGTCTTTTGCGTTTAATCGGTGTGCATGCCTCACAAAAAAGCCACGACACGCTTGACTCGGAAGAGCTAAGAACCGTGGTAAATGAAGCGAGTGGATTGATCCCTGCTGCTCACCAAGAAATGCTTATTTCAATTCTGGATTTAGAAAAAGTCTCTGTCGAAGACATCATGATTCCTCGCAATGAAGTCATTGGCATCGACATTGAAGACTCGATCGAAGAGATTATCGAACAAATCTGCCAAAGCAGACACACGCGTATGCCTGTCTATAATGGTGAGATCAACAAAGTCATCGGTATACTTCACGCACGTCATGCTGCGGTATTTCTTCGCGATCCGACACCATCAAAGGCTGCCCTTTTGAAAGCAACCGTTGAACCTTACTTCATCCCTGAAAGCACATCTCTAAACACAGTACTGCTGAACTTCCAAAAAGATCATCAGCAAATGGGTATCGTGGTAGATGAATATGGTGATGTCCAAGGTATTGCCGCTTTAGAAGACGTACTTGAAGAAATCGTGGGTGAGTTCACTCCACCAACCCAAGACGAAGAAGAAGAAATTCAAACTCTTGATGACGGCTCTTTTAGAATCGAAGGTTCGACACACATTCGAGAGATAAATAAAACGCTTGATTGGCATCTACCAACAGACGGACCAAAGACACTCAACGGCCTTATTATCGAAACACTGGAATTCATCCCTGAGCACCCAATTAGCTTATGGGTTGGACATTACATGATCGAAATCCAAGAAATCGAAGATAAAGTCGTCAAATACGCCAAGCTTCAGCTGAAACGTTAAGGAAACATCATGAGATATTGCCCGCAATGCGGTCACGCCGTTAATATGACCATCCCTGCCGGGGATAATAGGCTACGTGCGGTTTGCCCAAGTTGCGAGTTTATTGATTATGATAACCCTAGATTGATTACCGGCACCATTCCGCTTTATGACGGTAAGATCTTATTATGCCGAAGAAATATTGAGCCACGCTTAGGCTACTGGACTTTGCCTGCCGGTTTCATGGAAAACCAAGAAACCACGAGCGAAGGCGCATTAAGAGAAACATTAGAGGAAAGCGGATCAACAGCGATATGCAAACAAGCTTTTAGCATGATCAGCATCCCTCGCATCAATCAAGTGCATCTTTTTTATATCGCAGAATTAGAGAAAGATGACTTTCATGCCACCGAAGAAAGCTCAGAAGTTGCCCTATTTGATTTTGATGAAATCCCTTGGGGGGAGCTGGCTTTTAGCAGCGTCACTAAGACTATTGAGTTTTTCATCGAAGATCATAAAAAAGGCCAGTATGGTTTTCACGAAGACACCATCCACTTCAACACTGTATCTGAATAAAATGATAGGCCACCTCTTCATAGGGGTGCGCCAACAATAAAGCAGCTAAAACAACCGCTTTTACCTCCTCGCTCAGCACCATTTCCACCCGATATTCATCAACAAACTCTAATTCATCGACCTTACCAAGAAAAGGCGTCGCTCCTTTTACCGGCTTGAACTGCCCTTGCCCTTTCACTTGCCAACAACAAGAGTCATAGTTTCCCATTGAACCTGCGCCAGCCGAAAAAACAGCCTGTTTAACAGATTCTAAATGAGATTCAGGCACATAAAATACTAGCGAATACATAACACCTTCCAACCATTTCATTTAGACAAACAATCAATTTATCCAACTTACCAAAGACTAACTTGCTCCTGACTCTGCGGCAAAGCCAAAGATTTTTGATAACTAGGGGTTAGCGAACGTACTTTTTCATCCAATTGCGCAGCCAGAGTTGGCGCTGCGATATTATCTGAAGAATGCACAAATACACTTGGCGTGAGCCCTTCAGATAGCCACTGTGATAATTTAGCCGCCCACTGGCCTAGCCAAAACTCATTACGCGGTAAATCAGGATGACCAATAAAACGCACGACTGGATGATTCGCAGTTGCTACGGGATGACAAGGCACTCTCGGCTTTTTCTTCTGTGCATCAACCAAGCTTTCGCAATACGCTTCCGTAGAAAAAACTGGTCTAGAATCCATCACCACACGATTCACATTACGCTCAGACAATCCGGTTAAAAAACGTCGCTCGGTTTGAGACTTATCAAAATAGGCAAGATTACGCACTTCAACAGACAAAGGCGTGGATAGCGTCCACATATCACATAGAGCTAGAATCGTATCTAGAGCACGCTCGTCGCATATAGCAGGGAACTGCAACATGGTTGGTCCAAGCTTAGCCTGTAACGGTTGCAACGAAAGCATGAAGGCAAACCAATCTTGCTGAACGTCACACCAAGGACGCTCTATCAATCGGTGAGTGACTGTTTGTGGTGCCTTAAAACTAAACCTGAAGTCGCCAGCAACAGACTCATACCAACGTAATAACTGAGCATCATCCACTTTGGTGTAAAAAGTACTACCAACTTCAACCGTTGAGAACACTTGTGAATATCGGCCAATTCGCTCTGCAGTAGGAAGCGAAGTAGGATAAAGCCAATTAACCCAAGCTGGATGCTGCCATTGCGCCATGCCGTAATGGATAGTCATGTAACTACTTGACGGTATTCAACAGCGTCAATAATGTAGGTTTTCTCTCCGCCAGCAAGGCGAATAACCACCTCATCACCTTCTTGCTTCTTGAGCAAAGCCCGAGCGACAGGAGAATCAATACTAATATAATTCGGGTTATGATCTAGCTCATCTGGACCAACGATGCGGTACTCTTTGGCATTTCCTACTTCATCTTCTAGCGTCACCCAAGCCCCAAAAAAAACTCGCTCTTGGTCACTAGGAAAACGATCAACAACAGTACAAACATCCAAACGTTTTTCCAGATAACGCACTCGACGATCTATTTCTCGAAGCTGCCTTTTCCCATATATGTATTCCGCATTCTCCGAGCGATCTCCTTGGGCCGCAGCTTCTCGAACCGTTTCGGTCACAGCAGGACGCTTCTCTTTCCACAAATACTTAAGCTCAACCAATAAAGCATGAGCGCCCTCTTGAGTAATATATGCAGACTTGGGTGGCGAGGGAGGACGGTATCGACTCATTATTAGCAGCCTTTTTTAATTATTAAAAAACGAAAGATAGTAAAAACAAAAATGCCGCCAGCTATTAGTTGACGGCATTTCATATATTACAGCGAAAAGAAGTTAAAGCTATGTAAGCTTACGATTCTTGCTTATGCACATGCACATCCATTTGAGGGTATGGAATACCAACGCCACGCTCATCAAAAGTGTATTTGATTTTTTCTAAAAGATCCGCTCGCACTGTCCAATAATCGCCAGAAGCAACCCAAGGACGCAGGAAGAAATTCACTGAACTATCAGCCAATTCAGAAACCGCAATTAAGCATTTAGGGTCTTTTAAAATACGTTCATCAGCATTAACAATTTCTTCCATGATTTGTTTTGCCAAACGGATATCTGCATCGTAACTAATACCAATAACAAGGTCTAAGCGGCGAGTTGATTCACGAGAAAAGTTTACAATAGAGCCGTTCATCACAGAAGAGTTTGGCACGATGATGACACGATTATCTGGCGTCTTAAGATACGTATGAAATAACTCTATACGATTAACTGTACCCATTTGACCGCCAGCATCAATAAAGTCACCTGAACGGAATGGGCGCAATATTATAATCAGTACACCTGACGCAAAGTTAGACAAAGAACCTTGCAAGGCAAGACCAACAGCTAAACCAGCAGCACCGAGAATAGCAATAAAGGATGTCGTCTCTACCCCTATTTGCCCCAATGCCATCAAGGCAACACCAGCAAACATCAAAGCATACAAGATACTTGACGCAAAACCTGCAACAGCCTGATCAACAGAAGCCTTAAGCATTCGTTTCTCACACCAATGCGAAACTTTGGAAGCAATGAACTTACCTACAAAGAAAACAACAAGACCAATTACTAAATTGATAACACTATCTGCCAACCAAGGCATCAACTCAGAACCTTGATCAAACAACGCCTCTATTTCATTCATACTTAAACCCTATGCTCTTCCGTTTTAAAATAAAATCAGACCAAATACTTTGATTTATGCTGCCACTCATCCAATAATAATTCCAGCTGAGAAATACCTTTTTTATTAAAATTAATACAAATCCGCCCATTAATTAATTGCGTTCCCTTCACTCCTAGTTCATCAATCAATAAACACTGCTCTCTTAACTCATCAAGCACATCGTCATCTCTAACAGTCATACCGATGAAAGCATGCCACTCATATTCAGGCAAAACACCTTGAATTGCTTTTTTAAGCAAGGTTATACATTGATCTTGGGTCAACCTATAATAAGGTACTTTTGATTGATGACGAATAAAAAACAACACCAAAAAAACTAACAGTAGAAACAAAAAACTGATAGAAACTAGCAGCTGAACCAACATTATTTAAAGTCATAAGCCATTAAAGAGGATCTAGCGCGCTGTAAATGCTCAGCATGCTCCACTTCGTAACTGTCCATTTCGAGTCGAAACTTCATTTTTGCAGGCTTAGGTAAATCCCCCCACTGATCGTGAGTTGGAATATGCTGGGTTTTCTCAGTAATAATATAAAAAGCCGAAATATCTTCGTGCTCAGACAAATCCTCGCTCAACTGATCCAACAAATGTTTTATTCGAATACTGGCTTCTATCCAATTTAGCTCTTCTGTCCCCACTGTTTTCAAAAGAACTCGAATACTATCAATTCTTTTTTGACGCTCTTCAAGAAAACGATTTTCTCCAGCACGAATCTTTTCTTCTCGGGTTTGGTTCAACTTTAGTTGATGACGAATAAACCAAAGAGAAACGGCAATAACACCAACACAACAGAGCAAAACAATCATAAATGCAGTAAAAGACATAAAAAATTCCAATCAAACAGAAATAAACACGCTATAAATCAACATCAATAAGAGCTAAAAAGTCAGCATATAATTGAGGTGTCGATACCAAAAGCCCTTCCCCATTAACCACATCAGGCCAAGCCGATGCGTTAGATAAATAATACCCAACTTTGGCACCAGCCTCTTCCGCTATTAAAGCTCCTGCAGCCATATCCCAAGGTTTCACGCTTTCAAAATACGCATCTAAACGACCAGCAGCCACCCAACACAAATCCAAAGCAGCAGAACCATTACGACGGACATCTTGGCAGTGATGCAAAATACGCGAAACTCTTTCAACAATAGGCGTTAGTGCCGTTTTTTGATAAGGGAACCCCGTGGCGACCAAGGCATTCCTTAACTCTTGAGCGCTAGAAACAGCTAAAGGCTTACCATTGCAGAAGGCTCCCGAACCTTTCAACGCCCAAAAACACTCCCCTAAAAACGGCGCATTTACCACGCCCAAAATTCGCTGATCGCCAATATAAAGACCAATAGAAACAGCAACATGATGATGACCATGTGCAAAATTCACCGTACCATCAATAGGATCAATCACCCAAACTGGCACGTCATCACCAATACTACCAAGATCCATATGCGGTGAAGACTCTTCAGACAAAATACAGTGAGAAGGGTAGTTTTCAACAATGCGACTACAAATGTACTGGTCGACCGCAATATCAGTCGAAGTAACCAGTTCATGATCCATTTTATAATCACGTACAAAGGTTGAATTCTCTCGCGCCGTTACGATCATTTCGCCAGCCTTCATTGCTAGAGCTTTCGCAAAATCCAGCCATTCCTCATAGTTTTCAGACACAAAAGCCCCTTAAAAGTATACTTAACCAACTATGCTAATCGAGCATTTAACCAATGAGAGATATCTAGTACTTGCTCAGGACAAACAGAATGAGGCATATCATAAGATTGATAAGCAACAGAATAGCCTTTAGAAACTAAAATATCCCTTGCTTGAGTAGCCAACACTGGCGCAACCACTGGATCTTGCAAGCCGTGATGAATAAGAATTGGAGTTTGACCATTAGGACAAGCATCTGCTTCTGGCACTTTATCGCCATTAACCAAATAGGTTGATAACGCGAGCACGCCAGCTAACACATGCTTAGTGTGCAATGCTGTTTGATAAGCAATAACGCCACCTTGAGAAAAACCAGCCAAGATAATTCGATTTGGGGCGATGCCTTTATTAATTTGATCTTGTATCAACTGCTCGACTTGTAGACAGGATTCATCGATATTTTCCATGTCTACTTTTCGCTCTAGAGTCATCTCGTAGATGTCATACCAAGCACGCATCTCCATACCACCATTGACAGTAACAGGACGACGTGGGGCATGAGGAAAAACAAAGCGCACTTTTAACGTTGGTAACAAAGATAAAGCAGGAACCAAAGACTCAAAATCATGGCCGTCTGAACCTAAACCATGCAACCAAATAATAGCAGCATCGGGCTGCTCGTTCGTTTCCACTAATACAGAGGGCAATAATTCAGTCATTCTTTAACACTCCAAAAAAATAGGCTATCGCAATTAGCCATAGCCTATCATATTGACGTTTCTCACTCGACACCTTGCTCCTACTGCAGTCTCTTTTAAAATAGTTTTTAAAGTTAAAAGTTTAGTGCTCAACTGGAAAGCGCATCTCCATAACCTCTTGTTTTTCATTCAACTGAAATAACACATCCGCTTTACCTGGCATCACCGCTAACATGTGTCGAGTCAGTCTTTCGTAATACTGCATAAATTGCTGCAGCTCTTTCGAGGACATCACTTTTAAATCAATAGTATCCAGCAAAATACCGTGAATATCATGAAGATGACTTTCCAGTACCCGCTCTTGCTTATCACGCCAATGATAAATAACATCGTAGTTTGGTGCCTGCATCCAAGCCATTAAATCAATTTGCGAAAATAACGCTTTATAGTCGTCTTTTAAGAGTTGATTCACTTTATTACGCCACAATCCATCAGCATCCATTTCTGCTTCAAGCTGGTTCAACGGTTGATCCATGTCCCCACCCATTGGTGGTGCACCAACACACCAACCTTCAAATAGAACAACATCAACAGGTCCCTGAACCTCTTGCCATAAATGTACCGCTTTTCGATCATCAATAGACTTATCGAAGCGAGGAAACTTCATCACTTCACCTTCTTTAAGATTCTTCAATCGCTCAAAAAGCGAGAGCGCAAAACTAACATCATGAGTTCCAGGTACACCTCGCACAGAAAACATTGATGTTGTTTGTTTGGCAAATTTCATGCGATCTTGCCGAGTGCTGTACAAATCATCCAAACTGATCACGATACAATTCAGGTCAAAGCCCTTACTTAATATTCGACTAATAACACTACAAAACGTCGTTTTCCCACACCCTTGCGCACCACCAACACCTACAACTAAAGGCCCTTTCCCTACATGAGCCTTTTGACTCAACCAGCTAGAAAAAGGCAAATACAATCCATCCATTTGATCAACCAAAGAAGCATCCGCATACAAACAGCTTAATGTTTGCTCCACTTCGAATCGCAACCGGTGTGACAAGGGGTCTGGCATGCTTAGATTTGTATAATCAAACTTACTTTGCTGTTTCAACATAATGATCACCTCCGTATTGTTCGCCCTTAAGTATAGTAAGCCGCCACGAAATTGATCAAAATTTACACACTCAAATGAAAGGGAGGTTCAATTGATGAGGCTCTGGTGGAGACAAACGATAGCCCACACCAATTAAACGAACTGGACGACGAGACCGGGAATAAGCCTGCTGCAACAGTTGCGAAAACACATCATCAGACAATTTGGCTTTAATTGGTTGCTCTATCGTTGTTTGCTTAAAGTCGTCAAATTTTACTTTTAGATAATATTTACTTAGTTGAGATTCGAAATCTCTTCCCGACATACGCTTTTTTAGATCGGTCAGCAAGATAGGTAGGACTGACTGACACTCTTTGAGATCAAGCAAATCTTTAGAAAAGGTATGCTCCACCGAAATACTCTTTCTTTCCCGAGAAACAGTCACTGGACGATCATCAATACCTAGGGCAAATTGGGACAAACGAAATGACATACTGCCAAAACTTTTTTGCAGAACAGAAAAATCTAATGCTTGTAAATCTGAGCACTTAAATACGCCTAGTGAAGCCAGCTTTTCTTGCGCAACACGGCCTATTCCTGAAATAAATTTAACGGGAACATTAGAAACAAACTCAAACTGCTTTTCTGGCGTAACAACCGTTAATCCATCTGGTTTATCCCAATCGCTTGCTACTTTTGCGATGAATTTATTAGTCGCTACTCCTGCAGAAACCGTAATACCAACTTCTTTCAGTATTCTTGAACGTATCTCTTCCGCAATCCGTGTAGCACTTCCTTGAAAACTTGATGAGTTAGTAACATCAAGATACGCTTCATCCAATGATAAGGGCTCAATGATATCGGTGAATTCTCGAAAAATAGCATGCATTTGCTCAGAAGCAAGTCGGTATTTATTCATATTTCCAGGTATAACAAGCAAGGCAGGACATAGCCGTTTCGCCACAGATGTCGGCATAGCAGAACGAACACCATAAACTCGAGCGGCATAGTTAGCCGTCGACAATACACTCCGTCCACTTGCGGGCCCCCCAATAGCCATTGGAATATCGCGCAAATTAGGATCGTCCCGCATCTCTATCGCAGCATAAAAACAATCAGCATCTATATGAATAATCTTTCGATTCTGCAATATAACACCCAAAAAATACTGTATAAAAACACAGTTTACACTATCTAAAAAACACCTTCACCACCCCAATAAAAAATGTAAATTTTCTTCTAGATAACTCTCTCTGAACGTAAAATAATCGAGAAAACTCAAAAAAATGCACTGATAGAACAGATTTACTATCAAAAACAAAGAAAAAGCGCTTTTTTAAGTGGTCAAACATGGACGCTAGAGAGCAAAATGGTTTACATTTTGTCCACTAGATTAGGCATGTTGAAAAATAAAAGGATTTTTGAACAAACTATTCACAATAAAACCTGTAGCGCAAAATCGCTCAGTTGAAATCACATCGTATAAAGTGTGTCATTTCAACACAGGATATTAAGGTAAAGACTTCCACACAAAGGGCACCACCATGACATTATCACTTCGTATTTTTTTTATAGCCATAGGGGCGATAATTCTTTCCGGGTGCCAAAGCCTTTACCAGCAAAGTGCAGATGGAACACCTTGTACTACTGTCGCGCCTTGTAACGGCAATACTGTCGGAAACAGTTCATCTTATGGCTATCCACAAAATGGTGCCTTAAATGCGAACAACACTATTGCAGTTATTAAACAAGAACCTATCATAGTTACTGCCACAGGTTATGCGGCAATGATGACAAACAAACGTCTGACAAAATCCCAAGCCCGAATTATGACAATGCGCAGTTCTATGCTAGATGCCTATAGAAATCTATCAGAACGAGTTTATGGCTTGAAAATTGACGGCTCCAGCTCATTGAGCAACATGGTCATGCAAAACGATGAGTTAAGAACCTATGTCGATGCATACCTAGTTGGTGCAAAAGTCGTTTCTCAACGCGAACATGAAGACGGAATATTCGAAACGGTTGTTGAAATGGCGCTGCAAGAAAACTTTCGTCAATGTTTAAGTTCCTCAAACATTCAAACAGATCCAAATTGTAAGATTCAACCTGGCTACCGTGCTGTTAATGTGGAAAACGCAACACCAACAACCAACTTTTATAGCATTGAATAACAAATGTTACTTTTAAAGCGTTTACTGATCATAGCTGCTGCATTTTTATTGCCAACAGCCAGTTTTGCCAAAAGCATCACAGCTGTCGGTGAAGCGGTTATTTATAATAATGATATTGCTGATGCTCGCTATAGAGCGACACAACAAGCCATAAAACAGGCCGTTTTAGAGTCTGGGTCCAGAGTTAACATTAAAGATGAACTCTATAATGGTGAACTAGAGTCTAATTTAGAGATACGCAGTTCTGGCTATGTTCAAAAAGCCAAAATACTTTCTGAAGAGCAAAATGGTGACTTCCTCACCATTGTGGCTCGCGTAGACGTCACACCTGACTCACAGTGTAGCTCTGGGCCCACTAGTTACTACAAAAAAACGGTTGGCGTAACAGGGTTTGAACTACAAGTCCCCCAACAAGCAAGATTGGGAGAGCTCAGTAATATATCCAGAGAATTACCAAAAGATCTAGCCGATGAAATAAATAAACAAGGCTACTTAAGAGCCTTAACCGCAACAAATATTGCTATTTATCCAGACCTAATAAACGCACCATCTTCCACAAACTATGATGGATCCCTAACAAACGTCACAAGAATCAGTGAACAGTTGGGTGTACAATACATAGTTAGCGGCGTAATTAGAGATATCGGAGAACTATACCTAAGACATCCAGATGATAAGAACACAAAAGACCTATTAGATGAAAATATTGATAAAGAAAGAAACTTTGTTGTCGATATCTATATTTATGATGGTTTCAGTGGCGCCCTTTTGTTCGAACATAGATACAATGAAATAGGTAACTGGGATGTATCAGATCACGCAAAAATAGGTTTTGGCAGTGCAAAGTTCTGGACAGTACATTATGGTAAAGTTGTTCAGCAGGCACTCAGAGAAAGCGCCTTAGACACCAGCGAGAAGCTACGTTGCCAACCATTTATAGCTAATATTTTTCGCACAGAAGGCAACAGAATACATATTTCAGCAGGATCATTAGCAGGGATAAAACAGGGAGATAAATTCAACGTTTATCGACGTTACGAGGTTTTTAATCAATTGCAATCTGCTCAAACTCAGCTGAATAATGCAAACATCAGTGTTACAATAAAACAGGTACAGCCCAACTTTTCAGTTGGAGAACTCGTTGTTGACTCACACATATTAAACGTGCAACAACAAGATGTTGTTATTGCCTGGTAATTTCATACAACTACGCCCATACACAAACGGCGATTTTTATTTTTTTAGGACAGACACAATGAATAACGAACTACTACACCACCTAGAACAACGCATCAACGAAGCAGTAGAAGAAATTGGCTCACTACGCAAACGCATCTCTGAATTAGAAATGCAAAACTACGAGCTTAGCGAAGAGAAAAGTGAAATCCAGAGCACACTTACTCAAACCAAAGAGCAGCAGTCAAATTGGGAGTCATCTCTTTCCCAAATGCTAAACCGCTTAAATCAAATGGACGATAAACAATGAAATCACTTCTACTTGCAGCTTTAGTTCTAGTGAGTGCAAACGCATCAGCTGAAGGTCAGATTGCGAGTTTGGTAAATTTTTCATCAACAGCCGTGCGACCAACAACTCCCGAAGGAGAAACAAATGTCACCTCCATTATAGATGCATCAATGGAGTATACTCTGCCAGAGAACATTTCTTTTTATGGCGGATTATCATTTGTTATTGGAGAGACTTTCGAGAATGCTATCTCTTTAGGGTCACGTTATTATAGCTCAACACCAGCGCTTCAAATTTTACCGGGCATTCCAATGTGGTCGTTTATCGGTGGTGGCATCTCGTTTCTTGACGATACTGTCTACTATCCAGAAGCTGGCTTTCGCATAGGGATATCAGATGTATCACGACTAGATATATTCGTAAAAATATTAAACAGCAGTGGCGACACCTACGACAAGCACGTCATGGTTGGCGCAGGACTTACTTTCTGAGTAAGATGAAATTATTAACTGTTTTCATCGCTAGTTTTTTAATAATAACGACTTACGTTTGGTGGCAAAAAGGTAGCTATATATCCATTACCCTACCAAACGAGAATCAGCGAAAAGAAATGATTGGCACAAGCAATACACCAAGTATTCCGCTGTCTCCAATAAAATATTGAGCCTTGTGTCTTTATGGAACAACTTATCGCTAAACTCGAAGCAAGGATTAACTGGCTAACTAAGCAGTTAGAAAACGCGAACGAGGAAATACAAAAATTAAAGGAAAAGAACGACCCCTCCATTGAGTACAGCGCTTCAATGGACCTATTGCAACACATGGCCGATCGTTCAACTGAAGATCAATTGCAGCTCTATATCGAAGACTCTCTTGACCTTTTAAGTGACACATCAGCCCCGGAGCAAGCAATAAAAATAAGCGAAGTCGAATATCAACTTCGCTTTGATTTATTGCACGAGCATGCTGATAGCAGCACCACAACCACGACAACAGAACAGATTGATTACATGACCACACAACAACCTGAGCTTAACGGCTTGCAAGAAGACGACAAACTAGTCGATACCGACATTAGCGTACAGGAAGCAAGTGACAGCACTACAGAGGCAGCGACTCTGACGCCTGAACAAAAAAAGCGTCAAAAGAATCAAAAAAATAATCGCCGTCTAATTAAAATGCTTGAAGACCGTTACCCCAAAGCGTTTGACTGGAATCAACCTAAACCTCTAAAGGTCGGTATAGACAAAGATATGGTGCTGGATGATGACTTCAATGCCAGCAAGCAAAAACGCGCCCTAGCAGCTTACACACGCTCAGACAGATATAAGAAATGCTTATTGTCTGGCCAACCACGAATCGACCTAGAAGGTATTGCAGTCAACAACGAGCCTGCCCTACCTGACTCTATGATTCCAGCAAAAGCTAAAACAGCGACAACGAGCAGACCCGCAAAAGAAAGACCTGCCCAACCAGCTCGCAACAAGCCAAAAGCTCAAGCTCAAGCTCAAGCTAAAAACAAAGCACATTCAAAGCCTAAAACAGCTCAAAGCGCACCTAAACAAGAAGATATTTATGACAACTTATCTCCTGAAGAGCGCATGAAAGCGAAATTAGCAAAACTATTAAATAAATCTTAAAAAACTATTTACATAGTAAGGCGCGATGTATATTATACGTCGCGCTGCTGTGGAGGGGTTCCCGAGTGGCCAAAGGGAGCAGATTGTAAATCTGCCACGAAAGTTTCGGTGGTTCGAATCCACCTCCCTCCACCATTAGCAGTTTCTAATTAAGATTCAATATCTTACCATCTAGATTAACAAAACAATCCACAAGTAATTTTAATACCCATCTACATTTATCAACAAAACAACACCTTAATAACAGACTTATCCACAAGAAAAATCCACACCTCACCAGACATACCGAAGAACCAGCCCAAAAAAAACCACCATCACAACCAAAAATCATCACACCACAAGACACACTTAGCAACATAGGCTTAAGAGCCCATCCACACAATCCTCACCCCACATTACAAAAGCAAGCATGACACCCACTACCAAGCCGATTCAAGGCAACAAGTGATAACTCAACCCACGACTAAACACTCTCAGAAAGCCCACGGCGCACATTTAGAGCAGACCGCGATAGACGATAGACGATAGACGATAGACGATAGACGATAGACGATAGACGATAGACGATAGACGATAGACGATAGACGATAGACGATAGACGAT
>NZ_FQVF01000009.1 GCF_900129155.1 Marinomonas polaris DSM 16579 | reverse complement strand
CCCATCAGTATAATGGTGGGTTATCACCCAATGAATCAGAACGATTATATTGGGAAAACTCTAAAACCGTGGCCAGTTTTACTTGACCACTACAGTTTTGATGCCGCCGTGCATTTTGAACATCTAGCATGGGCTGGAGAACGAACTTATCGATTATTTCAGGAGACTTTGATTCCTGTATGCCATCCATCTCTTCTCGGAGACAATGAACCAAAGGCACTATTGGATAATTTACCTCGCTTGCATCGACGTCAAAATCCAGAGGCATGGCAAGATTATGCGAGAGAAACTAACATAACATTAACGAATCCCGCCATTGGTGCTCGTTATGATCTGCATACTATGTTGATTGAAGCGGCTATTTCAGGCCTAGGCGTTGCCTTAGTGCCACGCATATATGTAAAAAAGGAACTGGAACTTGGTAACTTAATCGCTCCTTGGCCGGAGAGCGCAATTGTCTCCAAGACATTCTGCTTAGTCTTGCCGGAGTCCATTATGTTAAATGAGCTTCCAGTACAAAAGTTTGCAAAATGGATTATAAGCGAGGCAAAAATAGCCTAATAAACGACTGTTACAAACATCAGACACGGAGCATCAAAAAACAAAAAAGCCCCAGCTTTTTGACGGCTGGGGCAAGGCTCTCAGTACAGGATTACTAATAAAGGGGATTATCAGTAATAGATTTCAGTAAAAAGGGAAATGATTTACTGAAAAATTAAGATTGTGGTTGTGCTGGCGTTTCCAGCTTTTTAATCTGTTGCGGAGTTAACAAGGCATACAAGCCTGCTCTATTTTTTGCATAGGCAATGGTAAGATCTTCGGTTAACTCACCGCTTTTTTCTGCAAGATCATCAACTTTGTCCATATAATCTTTTGAACTCGGTGACAGGCTACTTAGCTCCATTTGAGTTGTTTGTAGCTGCTCTTGAATTTTACGAATCGCCTTGCCATCTTTTTCAAAAAGATCAGATACTTTCAACTGCGTTTTTTCATCTAAACCAAGTTGTTGAGCCATACGGCTTGCAAGCTGCTCATGACTTGGTACTGCATTCATTGGAGCTTCCTGAGTGGCTTGGCCTTTGACGACATCACTTTGAGGTGATTTTGTTTCTGCATAAGCACTCACTGCTACACCGGTTATAATCGCGGCACTCAAACCGATAACACCCATCATTCCTGCTTTTTTATGATTAAACATAGTTGGCTCCTTAAGCTCTGTTTCCTGTTTGGATGAAGTCTATTATGTCCATTTATTTGTCAAACAGTGTCAAAGAGAGTGAATCGAGATGCACAACTTGTCATGAGAGCGTAAGGGAAAATGCGCATTCGCAGATTTTCCCCATTAACCGAGTAAGACCGAACATATTCTTAGGAATGGCGATGAATGGCTTTACGCTCATCCTCTTTTTAAACATGTGAAAGCGCAGGATCCCAGTCTTTCCAGACAACTTCACGTCCCTGCTCACGAATCATCGCCATAATTTCAGCGACTGGTCGCTCGTCGCTGATCTCAAACTGTTCAAGAGCCTCTTGAGAGTCATCCGCGTATCCACCCGGCTGGGTTTTGGATTCTGCACTCATAGTGGTAAAACCCATTCGCACCGCATGATGACGGAATTCAGGTGATTCACGAGTAGACAGACTCATTTCTAAATCTCTATCAAACAAACGCCACGCCGCAATAAGCTGAACCAATTGTCGATCAGAAATTATCGACTTTGGCACTATGCCACCTTCACAAGGACGAATACGCGGAAACGCCACACTAAAGCGGCTTCGCCAATAGCGCTTTTGCAGGTGCCGTAGATGATGCGCCATCATCACCGAATCCGTGCGCCAGTCTTCCAAGCCAAGTAACACACCCAAACCAATCTTATGAATACCAGCCTGCCCAATACGATCAGGTGCGTCGAGGCGATAATTAAAGTTTGATTTGTTACCCCGCAGATGATGCTCAAGATAGGTTTTGCGACGATAGGTTTCTTGATAAACCAACACCCCATCCAGACCGATACCTTGTAGCTGTTTGTATTCGCTAGCATCTAATGGCTGAACTTCCATGGAAAGCTGGCTAAAATGCGGCTTAATCAAGGGAATCATGCGCTCAAAGTACGGCATGGAAACCTTATTAGTTTCCCCAGTCACCAAAAGGATATGATCAAAACCTTTACTCTTAATCGCTGCGACTTCTTTTCCCACCTGAGTTTCATTCAACGTAAGACGCTTAATCGCATTACTCATAGAAAAGCCACAATAAGTGCATTCGTTCGCACAAGTGTTAGATAAGTACAAGGGTGCAAATAAGCTCAAAGTGTTGCCAAAACGCTGCAAGGTAAGTCGTTCGCTTTTCGCGACCATTTCCAACAAATAAGGCTCTGCTGCTGGCGAGATCAAGGCAGCGAAATCATCGACATCGAGCTTGTCCTTACTCAAGGCTCGCAACACATCTTGTTCGGTTTTCTCTTGATGAGATTGGGTCACTGCTTGCCAATCTGTACTCTCCACAAAATGACTAAATTGCCCTTCTAACGCTGGGCTTTGTTCTAACAAACGAATTTTATTACTGGTTCCGTCTATCATGACAATGCCCCGAGAAAATCAGTCAATGGACTCGTTGCTTGAGCCTGCACTCGCCTTTCCCCCAAACCGGACTCATACGCCATTCGCCCCGCTTCCACCGCAAGTCTAAAAGCTTTACCCATTTGTGCTGGCTGTCTAGCAACGGCCATAGCGGTATTCACCAATACCGCATCAGCACCAATTTCTAGCGCCAATGCCGCATCAGACGGTGCACCAATACCAGCATCCACAATCACAGGCACAGTACTTTGCTCGATAATGATTTCCAAAAATGGGCGACTTGCCAACCCCATATTCGATCCAATCGGCGATCCAAGCGGCATCACGCACTGACAACCCACTTCTTCTAATCGTTTACACAGCACAGGGTCAGCATGGACATAAGGCATTACCACAAAGCCTTTTTTGATCAACTCTTCGGCAGCCAACAAGGTTTCCATGCCATCTGGCATCAAGTAACGCGGATCAGGATGAATCTCTAACTTCACCCAGTTGGTTTGCAATGCTTCTCTGGCAAGCTCGGCAGCAAATACCGCTTCTTTCGCGGTGCGAGCACCGGAAGTATTGGGCAGCAGTTTTATGCCCTGCTGCTGCAAAGGCTTAAGAATATTATCCGTCTGGTTTTTTAAATCCATGCGACGTAATGACAAAGTCACCAGCTCACTTTCACTGGCGGTTAAAGAATCCATCATGGCGTCGGCACTGGCGTATTTCCCTGTGCCAGTAAAAAGTCGAGAATGAAATTCGTGTCCTGCAATAAATAAAGACGACATATTAGCCCCCAGCAATGGATTCAAAAATAAACACCTGACTCTGCTCATTCAACTCAGTACTGCGCCACAAACTCTTTGGCACCACTTGCTGATTTATCGCAATAGCGATGCCTTGCTCGCTCTTGTCTAAATGAGTAAGCAAGTCCTGCAAAGTTTCCCCTGAGAATTCATGAGGCGCATCGTTCAGCATGATTTTCATTACTTGCCTCCCTTATTTCTTTGAGTGTTCAAGTGCATTTCAAACAAGCAAATAAGTGATCGAGTCGCGGCTTCTGGCTCAACCGCTTTGGTAATAGCCGTTACTAATGCAACACTATCAACACCTGTTTGAGCTACAGCAGACAAGCGCTCTGCATTGATGCCACCAATCGCAACGGTTGGAAACACGCCTTTTAATAAAGTCGCGTAATGGGCAAGTCGAGTTAGTCCCTGCGGCTGAGATGGCATGTCTTTGGTTTGTGTAGGGAAGATATGACCTAACGCGATGTAACTTGGCTGAATGGATTGAGCGCGGGCAATTTCATAGTAACCATGAGTACTGATGCCAAGCCGCATGCCAGCCGCTTGGATTTGTGCTAAATCTGCCAAATCTAAATCTTCTTGGCCAAGATGAACCCCATAAGCGCCAAAGGCGATGGCCTGCTGCCAATAGTCGTTGATAAAGACTTGGGCGTCGTACTCTTTGCCCAAGGCGATCGCCTGCTGGATTTTATTTTCCAGATATTCATCGTCAGGGTCTTTGATACGCAACTGGGCGAGTTTCACTCCTTGCTTGAGCACTAACTCTAACCAAGCAATGGAATCCACTACTGGATACAAGCCCATTTTATCGAGATCCATCTTGGCAAAAGGCAAACTTATCGACGTCGTAGGATTATTTGGGGTGACAATTGTTGGCAGATTTTCAATTTGCAACGGCCAACCAGGACGACCAAGCGGCCCTGCCCCTTCACCAATTTGCACACCGGTTTTTAATGCACCCGTGATATAGGCTTTGGCCATGGTCATAGCATCTAGAAAATCGTAACCATGGGCGATAAAGCTAGCCAGCGCTGTCGACAAGGTACAACCCGTGCCTCGTGTATTGTGTACAGAAAGCCTTTCACTTGCGAAACCAATGATAGAGTTGCGATCTACTAACCAGTCAGTTGAGCCATCTAAGTGACTGCAATGGCCTCCTTTAAGCAACCAACGGCTTTCAGACGCTGCGAAATACGGTGTCATTTCAGCTTGCAAATCCTCAATAGCCAGTTCACCAGATAAGCCCGTAAGCGCACTAAACTCCATCAAATTTGGTGTGATCACATCTACATACGGCAAAATATGATCCAGCAAACTCGCACCTGCGTCGGTTTGCTGCAATTGATTGCCCGATTCACTACTCGCCGCCATAACTGGGTCAAATACCACCTGCACTTTCGGGAAATATATTTTTATAAGTTTCAACCAATTCGAGCACGCTTTAACTATCTCGATTGAAGGAAGCAAACTCACTTTAATAGCATTTGGCGGCACATCATCGAGCAAGGTTTGCCATTGCTCATCAAACATAGTCAAAGAAACCGGTTCAACAGAGCGCACCTCTTTGGAGTTTTGCGCTGTGATGCAGGTGATAATCGTTTGTACATGGCAGTTTAAATCTTGCCCCGTACGCAAATCCGCTTGAAGTCCTGCGTGGGCGGACGAATCCGACCCGCCCACACACCAGACAACAGGAGGTTTTATAGACATAAATCCTCCTTTTACTTACAACGATTTTTCTTTTGATTTATCGGTTGTAAGCTTATCTGTGGTTAAGTAGACATCACTGCCTAGCTCACGGAATTGCTCGGACATTTTTTGCATGCCCGTTTCGGCTTCACTGACATCAACTGCGTTCGCTTCTAAAGCACTCGTATCGATTTTTTGAGCGTCCTCTAGACCTTTCGCATAGTCACGCACTTCTTGGGTGATTTTCATCGAGCAGAATTTTGGCCCACACATGGAACAAAAATGCGCTACTTTGCCAGAGGCCTGCGGCAATGTTTCATCATGGTAAGAGCGAGCCGTTTCAGGGTCTAACGATAGGTTAAACTGATCTTCCCAACGAAACTCAAAGCGTGCTTTCGACAAGGCATTATCTCGAATTTGCGCCCCAGGATGGCCTTTGGCTAAATCCGCCGCATGGGCAGCGATTTTATAAGTGATCAAACCTTGTTTAACGTCTTCCTTGTTAGGCAAACCGAGATGTTCTTTTGGCGTCACGTAACACAACATGGCACAGCCGTACCAACCAATTTGAGCGGCACCAATACCAGAGGTAATGTGATCGTAACCCGGTGCAATGTCTTGAGTTAATGGCCCCAACGTATAAAACGGCGCTTCGTGACAATGCTTAAGTTGTTCTGTCATATTCTCTTCGATCAATTGCATCGGCACATGCCCAGGACCTTCAATCATCACTTGCACATCGTATTCCCAAGCAACTTTCGTCAGCTCGCCCAAGGTGCGAAGTTCCGACATTTGCGCTTCGTCATTGGCATCCATAATCGAACCCGGACGCAAACCATCACCAAGCGACAAAGCCACATCGTATTCCGCACAAATCTCACAAATTTCACGAAAACGTTCGTACAAAAAACTTTCTTTGTGATGTGCCAAACACCATTTAGCCATGATGGAACCACCACGAGACACAATTCCTGTAAGACGCTTAGCCGTCATTGGCACATAACGCAGCAATACACCCGCATGAATAGTGAAATAATCCACGCCTTGCTCCGCTTGCTCGATTAAGGTATCGCGGAATACTTCCCAATTAAGATTTTCAGCCACACCATCGACTTTTTCTAAGGCTTGATAAATTGGTACAGTACCGATTGGCACGGGAGAGTTACGTAAAATCCATTCACGTGTTTCGTGGATATTTTTACCAGTAGACAAATCCATCACGGTATCCGCGCCCCAACGAGTAGACCAAACCAGTTTTTCTACTTCTTCTTCAATAGAAGACGTCACGGCAGAGTTACCGATATTAGCGTTTACTTTCACCAAGAAGTTTCGACCAATAATCATTGGCTCAGATTCAGGGTGATTAATATTGTTAGGAATAATGGCACGACCTCTTGCGACTTCGTCGCGCACAAACTCTGGAGTAATACGAGTTTGCAGATTAGCACCAAAGCTTTTTCCAGGATGCTGCTTCAATAACAACTCGCTCTTGATCGCATCGATATTCTGATTTTCACGCAGTGCGATGTATTCCATTTCCGGCGTGACGATGCCTTGGCGAGCGTAATGCATTTGCGTCACACATTTACCTTGGCGAGCTTTGCGCACTTTAGGCAATTCTTTAAAGCGTAATTCGTCCAGTGCAGAATTTTCTAAGCGTGACTGGGCAAACTCAGATGACACACTCGTTAATACTTCGGTGTCATTACGCTTATCAATCCATGGCGCACGCATTGGCGCCAAACCACGGTAAACATCGATATTTTCTTGCGGATCAGCATAAGGACCAGAGCAATCGTAAACATAAATAGCTTCGTTTGGTTCGAAAGTAAGATTGTCTGGATCAGAACCAATCGGTGTGTCTGTCAGATTGATCTTGCGCATAGGAACGCGAATCGAGTCGTCTGAGCCAGTTAGATATATACGTTCAGACGCGGGAAAAGGTCTTGCTTGTAATGATTCGATAAAAGATTTCGCGGCTTGGCGTGATTCTTCACGAGACTGCTTTTTAGATAAGTTGGTTGGTTTTTTATGTTGATTGGCTTCGCTGTTCAATTCGCTGTTTAATTCATTAATAGTCGACATGAGCACTTCCCTTATTTTTAAAATGGAGAATTGCTTGTCTGGGGTGCTGTTTCACAGGCAAACGCACTACTGGCGTTAATTGCAAAACGTGAACCCTGAATTTTATTCAAAAAGGATGCTTTAGAGGATATGACTGCATCGATTCCATAAAAAATCAGGAGTTCATTCGATGCAGAAAAGAAAAATGGAGACTTTCTTGTTTCCTACGCGGGTATTAGCCCGATCAGGTTCTGCGGATCCCGCACTTAATTATGCGATCTCAGCCAAATGGCACTCCGACAAGTTGTGCAAGCATACTCTCAGGCAATAGATCTTGTAAACACGGATTTTTTGCCCGATTGATCAAGAGCTTTCCTTCAAGAGCAAAATACAGCTTATCAGAGCCACTGATGATAAAATGAATAGTTTACTGAGTAATACCCCAATGCATCATCAAATCTGATTTATCAGAATCATGAAGCCACGTATTAACCTTTCCAAGCAAATGGCTATTATCTTTTTTCATCATATAAACTTTAACACTCGACGTACCAGCTAATATTTGCTTTGAAGAAACACAAAACACACCCTTTTCATGCAGTTGATAATAGTTGCCTTCTATTAAATCTGTAATCATGGCGTCCGCCGTGTTATCACGAATTCCTTGCAAGTTAGCAAAATTATCTTTAGTCCGAATGATGTCAGCAGATGTAATGTGCTCATCCACATAAGTTTGGTTGGTGCCACCTGGATTCACTATGACTTTCACGGTAGGCTGATTAATATCCTCTAGTGTATTCAGTGGTTTAGCATTACTGCAATTGCTTAGAATGATCTTGCCATTTGCCGCTACAGAATCGGATAAAGAAAACTGTTCTGCACGCTTTTGCGTTTTCGTCACACCGCCAGCTGCAATATCAAACTTATCATTAGCAAGATCTTGAGAAAGTGCAGGCCAAGTTGTTTTAACGAAATTCACTTTTAAGTCCAATGACTTTGCTAGGTTCGTCATCATATCAACATCAAAGCCCTCTAAATTTCCGGCTTTGTTATAAAACGACAAAGGAGAATAATCCCCCGTTACTCCAACCTTTAACTCCCCACTCTGCTTTATTTCATCCCAAGTACGGGCTTGAGCAGCTTGTGAACTTAATAGGACTAACGCGGCAAAAGATAAAAACTTCACGCTATTTTTTTTATTTTTCTCAAACATCATATACGTAGCACTCATAGTTTAATTTAATTATCGCCTTGCATTTCCAGCGCCATTTTATAAAGGTAATTTTTCTTTTCACCGGTTAATTTAGCCGCCATAGCTGCCGCTTGTTTAACTGGTAAGTCTTCTAACAATATTGTCAGAATACGCTTCGCTTCTAATTCTGCTTCGTTACCGCTTTCTTGCGTAAAACTCAGCATAACGACGAATTCACCACGTAATTGGTTAGCATCTGCATCGAACTTGGCAAGAATTTCAGATGCGGTACCAGACAAGAAAGTCTCAAACGTTTTCGTTACTTCGCGAGCCAATACTAATTGCGCGTCTTCACCATAGACTTTTTGCACATCCGCAATTGAATCATAAATTCGGTGAGTGGATTCATAAAATACCACTGTGCCAGTTTGCTTCTTCCAAGATTCAAATAAATCACAGCGCCCTTTGGATTTGGCTGGTACAAAACCCGCAAAAAAGAATTGATCCGTAGGTAAGCCTGAGGCGCACAAAGCTGCGACCAATGCACAAGCACCTGGGATCGGCAAAACTTTATGGCCTTTTTCTCGTAATGCATGCACAACGTGATAGCCAGGGTCAGATATAAGCGGCGTTCCTGCATCAGACACCAGAGCGACACTCTTACCTTCGTCTAATAAACTAGCAACGTAGTCGGCTTTGTCTTTTTCATTGTGATCGTGAATGGAAAAAAGTTTTGCTTCAATGGCAAAATGATTGAGTAAACGTCGGGTGTGTCGAGTGTCTTCAGCTGCGATATAATCTACATCACGTAATGTTTGCTCGGCTCTTTTGCTGAAATCGTCTAGATTACCAATTGGGGTGGCAACTATGTATAGCGACCCTCTCGCATCATCAGAACTATGTGGTACCATGTGGCCTCTTTTATTTGTCATTTTATAAGCTTATGAGCCTAATTAATTACCGCATCATATCATTAACTCTTTGCTCTTTTCTGCTAAGCGCCTGTAATTCCATGAATTTAAATATGGATCAGTCTCAAAACAGGGTACAAAACGCCAGTAGCAGCTCGCAAGAAAGAACCTTGCCGCCTAGCATCTACTATCCAATTAAAACTTCGGATGTTTCTAAGGAGCTAGCGGATGCCTACAACGCAGCAAAAAACTTCTATGCACAAGGCGAGTATCAACAAACCATTGATGCATTAGAAAGTAAGGTGTTAATTACAACATCGTCGATTCAATTTGAAGCCTATTTACTTGCTGCTTTAGCCTCTTCAAATTTAGACAATTCCACCGACGCTTTAGCTTACCTAGAAAAAGCCGACAAACTGCCTGCAGCAAGCCACCCTGACAATCAGAATCGATTGAAAGAAACAAAAGCATTGATTCTTGAATACTTTGGCAATTGGCTTGAAGTCGTAAATCTACGAATGGATTTAACTTATAACCTTCCGCTAAATGAAGGTGAAGAGAATCAAGCAAAATTATGGATGGCTATCCAAAATTTAACGCAAAATGAAATTGATGAATTATACCAGCTGCAAAAACCCTTACTTAATGGCTGGCTGACCATCAGCAGCATATTAAGAGATCAATCACTGTCAATCGAGCAACAACTCAAGATATTCAAAAATTGGCAGATTGAAAACCCAAGCCACCCCGCAGCACTTTCGCCACCGGAAGATTTCGAAATCATGTCATCCGTTGAACAGATGGCACCGAAAAAAATCGTCTTGATGTTACCAATGAGCGGTAAATTAGAACGCGCATCTCAAGCCATTGTAGATGGCTTTTTTGCCTCTTTTTACAACCAAAAAGAAGCAAGACCACAAGTTAACATTGTTAATATTGATGACTACTCAAACATTAATGAAGCACTTGCCGCCGCAAATGCACAACAACCCGATGTCATCATTGGACCATTGCAAAAAAACAATGTTGCTCAAGTAAGTCGTTTAGACCTACCTTACCCGGTGATAGCACTAAATCAGCTGGACATAAATCAACACCCAAAAAATCTTTATCACTTCTCCTTGAGTGCAGAAGATGAAATACACGAGCTGATCACCTTCGCTAAGCAAGAAGGCGCAACGAAAGCGGCGATCCTGAGCACTCAGGATACATGGGCACTAAAACAAAGTGATGAATTTCGTGCCGCAGCAGCAAAAGAAAACGTCACCATCACTTCTAATCAGTCTTATGCCAACACACCAAAAGGCAGACAAGATGCGATTCAGAAACTGCTTTTGATTAATGAGAGTTATGCCCGTAAAAGATCCGTAGAAAAATGGATCGGCACAAGTGTAGACAGCATCGCAAGATCTCGCGAAGATTTGGATTACGTCTATTACATTGGCAAACTCAATGACGCTAAACAAATCAGACCTCTTTTAGATTTCTACTTCGCTGACAAGATACCAATGCTAGCCAGCAGCACTCTAAATGACAGCGCCCCAGAAAGATCAACAAAACCTGAAGATATTGAGCGCATACTGTTTACAGAAGCTCCAGCTCTTACGCCAAACAACACTTCGTTAGATGCTTTGCCTAAAAATCAAAATTCAAATATTTTGCGCAGATTACAAGCTCTAGGTGCCGACTCGTATTTACTAGCCAGCAAATATCAGCTATTCACCCTGCTTCCGAGCACTAAAATTTCTGCAAATACTGGCATTATCACCATGGATGAGAATGGCATATTTCATAAACGACCTGAGATCATGACTTACCGAAAAGGAAATTTGGTATATGCCACCAGTCACCAGTTTTTTAAACAGAAGGAAGGCACCGAAAAATAACGGTGAGAAAGCCGAGCAAGCAGCCGAAGCCTTTTTACTAAAGCAAGGGCTTCGGTTTGTAGAACGAAACTTCTTCTGCCGTATCGGAGAAATTGATTTAATTTTTTTAGATCAAAATACCTATGTTTTTGTAGAGGTGCACTTTCGTGCGAATAACACTCATGGCAATGCCGCTGAAAGCCTTGGACAATCAAAGCTTAAGAAAGTACGCAACAGTGCGGCTTTATGGCTACAAAAGAATAATAAAGTAAATAACGCAAGTCGCTTCGATGCGATACTATTTGACGAAAAAATAGACTCTCAACATTTAACCTGGCTTAAAGCAGTATTTTAATCACTATGGATTTTCAAGAAGCAATCTACACACAATTTGCCCAGAGTTTTGAAGCACAACAACAAGCCCTGGAAAGTTTACCTCCTTATATTGAACATGCTGCAAAAGTGATTTTTTCAAGCATTGCTTCTGGTGGTAAAGTTATTTGCATCGGCAACAGCACAGGATCTCACCTGTCTCAGTACTTTAGTACTTTAATGTTAGACCGAATGGACAGAGAGCGCCCTGGACTGCCAGCAATCAACCTAAGCGGCGAAGGCTCCGCTCTATTAGCAATTACTCATAACGATAGCTATCACGATGTTTTCTCAAAGCAAATCACTGCACTAGGCAATCAAGGCGACATACTGTTTGTCATTGCTAACAGAGGCAACACCTCACCAATAATACAAGCCATTCAAGCGGCCCATGAACGCAAAATGAGTATAGTCGCGCTAACTAGCCCAGAAGCAAAGAATGTCTCGTCACTCACCTCTCAGGATGATACAGAGATAAAGATCAATCTTCTTGGCACAGCCAGAGTGCACGAATGCCAACTTAGCGTCATTCACATATTGATTGACCTACTTGAGCGCCAACTATTTGGCTACGAAGACTAAGTAGATTCAATCAAAAATATTTGAGACAAAAAAAGAGCCACTTTAAAGCGGCTCTTTTTTTGTCTGTTAGAAAAGTATAGCGAGATGTTGCGCTATTCTTTATTTCACAACTTTCAACTGAAAACCTTTTTTAGGTTCTGGTGGTGTTGGAGTCGGCTCATCAAAAAATTCTTCATCCGGAAAAACAAAACCATCGCCATTTTCTTTTGCATATAAAGCCAGTGCCGCTCGTATCGGCACATAAACCTGCATAGGTTTACCGCTAAAGCGCGCCTCAAACGAGACAGCGTCTTTATCCATGATCAAATGACGCACAGCAGACATACCAATATTTAACACTATCTGACCATCTTTAACGAATTCGGTAGGCACCACAACATCTTTCTGCTGAGCATCTACCAGCAGATAAGGCGTCATATCATTATCAGCAACCCAAGAATAAGCCGCATTTAATAAATAAGATCTTTTCGGTAACATTTTGTCTCCTACCTAATAAATATTTAGTAAAAAAAAGGAGCTATAAGCTCCTCTTTTGCTACTTAACAAAACCGAGATAAAGCCTCAGCTTAGTCTAAACGCATTTCTTGTTCTGCTTCAGAAAGGCTTTCTTGGAAAGACTCACGAGCAAAGACAAGATCCATATATTTGTACAGCGCTCTTGCTTGATCCTTAGGAATCTCTACGCCAAGTATAGGCAAACGCCACAAGATTGGAGCCAAACAACAATCCACGATAGTAAACTCATCGCTCATGAAATAAGGTTTTTCTTCAAAAATTGGAGTAACGTTCAACAAACCTTCACGCAATTCTTTTTGTGCTTTAGCAACAGCTTCTTTGTCCTTACTAGTAAGAATCAAATCAACTAGCTTTGCCCAATCACGCTGAATACGATACATAAACAAACGACTTTCAGCACGAGCAACAGGATATACAGGCAGCAATGGTGGATGTGGAAAACGCTCATCCAAGTATTCCATCATGACATTTGGCTCATAAAGAACCAAATCACGATCAACTAAAGCTGGTAGCTCATTGTATGGATTAACATCCGCCAACTCGTCTGGCTTGTTAAACGGGTCTACATCTATGATGTCCACTGTGACGGCTTTCTCAGCCAATACAATACGAACTCTATGGCTGTAATGATCTTCTCCATCAGAGAAGAACGTCATTGAGGAGCGCTTTGCAATAACACCCATGTCTAACCCCTATATTGAAAACATCTACATCCCCTTCAAAGGAGGGGACAAACTATAATATGGTGACGAAGTAACAAAAATATTACATGATATCGTCAACACAGAAAATTTTTCATGGAATATTTACTCGCGCACCTCTTATAAAACAAGGCTTTAACTTAGTACTTGAGTCTATAAAGAGAAATATCTCAAACCTAGACTTCAAGCAACACGTAGCAAACTAAAATACACTTATGAAACCATGAATTTCAAAGCCCGACTATTCTAACATTATTTTCAAACAATTTTTCTTAGAAAAACCATTTTGTTGCAAGAATTCTATAGCCAACTTTATTTCAAGCAAAAAAAACGCTTGGCGAAAACACCAAGCGTTTTGATAATAATTCCAAAGCGAAAATTAACGCTTAGAGAACTGAGGACGACGACGTGCTTTGCGTAGACCAACTTTCTTACGTTCAACTTCACGAGAGTCGCGTGTAACGAATCCTGCAGAACGTAGAGTACGACGTAGAGTCTCATCATATTGCATCAAAGCGCGTGTGATACCGTGACGGATCGCACCAGCTTGACCAGAGATACCACCACCTTTAACAGTGATATAAACGTCAAATTTTTCAGTAGCGCCAACAAGTTCAAGAGGTTGACGAACAACCATTTGAGCTGTTTCACGACCGAAGTACTGAGAAAGAGTACGGTTATTGATAACTAGGTTACCAGAACCCGCTTTAAGGAACACACGAGCGGTAGACGTTTTACGACGACCTGTACCGTAGTATTGAGTAGCTGACATAATGATCTTCCGTATTAAATGTTAAGGGCTTGAGGCTGTTGAGCAGCATGTGGATGCTCAGTACCAGCGTACACTTTCATTTTCTTGTGCATTGCACGGCCCAAAGGACCTTTTGGCAACATACCTTTTACGGCGATTTCAAGAACGCGCTCAGGAGCGTGATCAATCAACTTCTCGAAATTCATAGAACGCAAGCCGCCTGGGTAACCAGTATGGCGGTAGTATTGTTTAGCAGCTGCTTTGTTACCTGTAACGTGAATTTTCTCAGCGTTAACAACAACGATATAATCGCCAGTATCAACGTGTGGAGTATATTCAGCTTTATGCTTGCCACGTAGACGACGAGCAATTTCAGTAGCCAAGCGGCCTAGAGTTTTGCCTTCAGCATCAACCACGAACCAGTCGCGGCGAACTTCAGCAGGTTTAGCTGTAAAAGTTTTCATCAAAAAACCCTTTCAATACGCGTGTTCAATGACACGCTATACCTATTATTATTGGTTGGCCAAGTAGTAAACTACTTGATCAACGTACACTTACCTTTAAAAAGGCGAGCGAAGTATATACCAACACAATGAAATATGAAAGTCGAAATACACTTAAGGACGGTGCTCTAAAGACAAATATTCTTCTGATTGCATCTCCAATAATCGACTCACTGTACGGTCGTATTCGAAAGCCAATCGCGTACCCGTATAAATATCTGGAATAGCAACTTCTGCAGAAAAAATCATCTTAACATGGCGATCATAGAACTCATCTACCAAGTTAATAAAGCGTCTCGCCAAATCATCTCGTGACGCATCCATTTGCGGTAAATTAGAAACAATTACCGTAGTATAAAGACGCGCTAATTCAATGTAGTCAACCTGACTTCTTGGCCCATCACACAACGCTTTGATATCAAACCAAGCGAGCCCTTCACAGCTTCGCAACAAAGGAATGCTTCGGCCTTCAATTTCTGCAGCCCCCCCCTCAACAACATGCGAGGCATCAGAGATTAAACTCATGAAACGCTCATTTAAAGCCTCATCCGCTTCCTCACTTAAAGGAAAGTGATAAAGTTTAGCTTGTTTCAAGGTACGCAATCGGTAATCCACACCACCATCAACATTCATGACTTTAGTGTATTTTTTCACAAGGTCGATAGCCGGTAAAAAACGTGCCCGCTGCAAACCATTTTTATACAAGCCATCTGGCTCTATGTTCGAAGTTGCCACTAAAGTCGTGCCATTTTCAAACAGCACCTCAAGTAAGCCAGCCAAAATCATAGCATCAGTTATGTCTGTCACAAAAAACTCATCAAAACACAACACCTGCGCTTTAGACGAAATTTCCTTACCAACAATCTCTAATGGATTTTTAACATCATGCAACTTACGAAGCTCTTGGTGAACCATCTGCATAAAGCGATGAAAATGGAGACGCATTTTCTTTTCTGTTGGCAAACAGTCAAAAAAAGTATCCATTAAATAGGTCTTACCTCGACCTACTCCACCCCAAAAATACAATCCTTGTTCAACAGTCGGCGCTTTCTTTTTCAAAAAGCGCCCCAAGAAGCCACTGGAGGATTTATCTGCTTGGTTCGCAACCAAACGGTCAAATAAATCCTGAAGAGCTTCCACTGCTTCTTCTTGAGCTGGATCGTAATTAAAGTCTGTTCTTGTCAAATCTTGCTTGTAACGTGTAATGGGTGTCATCGCAGCTCTTTCGTTCGATTAGTAAATTATGCTTATTCTAACAAATTGCATCTTAAACAACACCTATCAAGCTGTTATCGTAGGGGTGGTTTCGCTATAATGGATTATCTGTTTTTTGGAGAAAGTCATGAACTTAGAAGAATTCAACATTATTATCTTTATTACCGGCATCATTATTGGCTGTGTTGCTACACTTGCTCTTAAAAGCTACAGTGCAAAAAATAACAGCAAGAAAGCTGACTCAAGCTCAAACATCATCACGATGAAGTCACTACAACAAGAGCTAGACAGCAAGCAAGTTATTATCGACAACTTCTTCACTGACAGTAATGAACACTTAATGTCTGCAGAAAAACGCTTAGCAGACCTCAGAAACACTCTTGCAGATAATGCAACTCAATTAAGCAACATAAAAATTGAAAGAAGCACAGCCGCTTCAAACAATACCGATACTATTGAGCCTGCATCTTTCGAACCACCAAGAGACTACGCTCTGAAAAAAGATAAAGAGCCTGGCACACTGAGCGAATCATTCGGCCTTGATGATAGAAATATAGACCTCGAACCAAAACGAACTTTTTAACAAGAAAACATACCAACAAAAAACGGGCTTTCAAAAGCCCGTTTTTTTTCATCTGCTTAACATCTCACTAAGCTGGATTATCCACATCAATAAAGACCGCTTCCAAACCACACTCACTAGATAAATACGCAGCCATAGACTGCGCTCCAAAACGTTCTGTTGCATGATGTCCTGCCGCAATAAAATGAATATCCATTTCACGCGCAATATGAATTGTCTGCTCAGAAACCTCACCAGTGATAAACACATCCGCACCAACAGCGACAGCCTGTTCTATATAACCTTGCGCACCACCGGTACACAATGCTACCCGACGAATTGGGCGATCATTAACGCACTCAAACAATACGCTTCGACCAACCGCAGATTCGACGATTCGTCGGAATACATCGGACGAGACAGGCTCATTTAATTCACCAACAACGCCGATAGACTCTTCGATGGGCACACCTACCTGCAAGCCAGACCGATTTAAAAGTCCAATAGCATCAGCTAAGCCAGCATTATTACCTAGCGTAGGATGTGCATCTAATGGCAAGTGATAGCCATATAAATTGATATCATTTTTAATCAAAGACGCAATTCTACGATATTTCATACCAACAATTCTGGGATCTTCATTCTTCCAAAAATAACCATGGTGAACGAAGATAGCGTCTGCTTTATAGTCAATAGCAGCATCAATTAACGCCTGACTAGCAGTTACACCAGTAACCACGCGGTTAATCTCTTTTTTTCCTTCCACCTGCAACCCATTGGGCGCATAATCTTTGAAGCGACTTGGACTTAATGTCTTATTAAGCAATAACTCAAATTCACTGCGTAGCAAAACAACTCCTTATACTTTATGAATCAAAAAACCTACTGGACGCCCATCATTATCTCTATTCTCTCTGGCACTTGTATAGGTCTAGCTGTACTACTTATACAGGAGAAACAAAAAATCTCCGACTCTAGCTATTCAACGCCGGTCAAAATCGCCACACCTTCTGTTGTTAACATTTACACCCAAGTCATACAACAAAAAGGCCTTAGCGATTCAAACAAAGCAAAACACAGCGTTAACCTAGGCTCTGGCGTCATAGCAACGAAAGATGGCTTCATACTAACAAACCATCACGTCATTCAAAATGCACAAAGTATTGTCATTGCTCTTCATGATGATAGACGTGTTGAAGCAAAACTCATTGGCTCAGATCCATCCACCGACCTAGCGGTTTTAAAAATAGACTTACCTAATCTTCCCAACATTAAAATGGGCAACAGTGACAAGGTGTCAGTTGGAGACAAGATCCTCGCAATAGGCAACCCATTTGGAATTGGACAGACGGTAACAGCAGGCATTATTAGCGCCAAAGGCCGAAACAGCATAGGCCTTAACACCTATGAAAATTTCCTACAGACGGACGCAGCAATAAACCCAGGCAATTCAGGCGGCGCGTTAGTCAATCTACGAGGCGAACTCATTGGCATTAGCTCTGCCATTTATTCAAGCACTGGCGGCTCACAAGGAATTGGCTTTGCCACACCGATTGACGACGCTCTCGATGTCATGACCGATATTATAAAACAAGGGGAAGTAGTAAGAGGATACTTAGGAATGGACGCTCAAAAAATAACTCAGTCTCTGGCAGATAACTTACTCTTACCATCAAATCACGGACTATTAGTAAGCGATATAACTAAAGAAAGTCCTGCTGAAAAAGCCGGAATAGAAGTTGGGGATATAATACTTGAAATTAACAACACGCCGAGCGAAGACCCATTTCAGATAAGACACCTAATAGCATCACTAAAACCTGGAACACGCATTTCGCTGGTTGGCATTCGCGGGCAGCAATCCTATCAGACAAATATCATGCTAGAAAAACAACCCACGATGCAACGTATTACATATTAGGATATGCGCTAATGCTGAAACTCAACCTGCTCTTTCAACTTCTGCAAGCTGCGCTCAAAATTACTACCCGCAATATCATTTGCAAACATCGCAAGATATGGACTCAACAAGCCAGCACTAAGGCTACCTTCGATCGTCCACTTAACCAAAGTACCGCCTTTGCTTTCCTGCAAGTCTATTTGATTATGCACTAAGTTTACCTTCGGTTTAGGACGCACATCAAAACGCACGACATCCTCAGATGATTCAGTCACCGATAAAACACCCTGCTCGGTTGTTTTATCATAAAACAAGGCAACAGAATCACCTTTACCCAAAACACCTTCAAATGAAGCCACTTTACCATCCTGAACAAACATCCAATCTGGCAAACGATCCCCTTGAAGCATATCTTGGTAAACCACATCACGAGGAGCATTAATAATCACACTACGCTCCACCCGATAATCTGCCGGCATAAAAAAACCAACTACCACTAAAAACAAGATAACTAACGCTGAAATACGCGTCACCTTTCTCAGCCTATAAAGAGCAGCTGGATGCGATAAATTACCCGCCATTAAAAATCCTTCAGAATACGATATTCCGCCGACATAGCATGCGCCTCTAAAGACTCTCCACGAGCCAAAGGAGAAGCAATTTTTGCCAACTCACTCGCCCCTTCAGGCGAACAATAAATCAAAGAACTACGCTTTTGGAAATCATAGACACCCAAAGGTGATGAAAATCTTGCCGTACCAGACGTTGGTAAAACATGATTTGGTCCTGCACAATAATCACCCAATGCTTCTGGCGTATGACGACCCATAAAGATCGCACCAGCATGACGGATTTTTTTCGCCCATTTCTCAGGTTCATCAATAGATAACTCAAGGTGCTCAGCAGCGACTACGTTCGCAATATCCATAGCCTCATCCATATTTTCAACATGAATGAAGGCTCCACGACCTTCTAAAGAAGCCTTAATAATATCTTTGCGACTTTGAGTTTCAATCAAACGCTCCATAGAAGCTTTTACATCTTTGATAAAAGCTAAGTCAGGAGAAATCAAGATAGACTGGGCATCTTCATCATGTTCCGCTTGAGAGAATAGATCCATGGCAATCCAATCAGGATCTGTCTTACCATCGCACACAACGAGTATTTCAGAAGGTCCGGCAATCATGTCGATACCGACAACACCAAACACCATCTTCTTAGCTGTGGCCACATAGATATTACCTGGGCCAACAATCTTATCAACTTTTGGAATAGTTTCAGTACCATACGCCAAAGCCGCAACAGCCTGCGCACCACCAATAGTGAATACACGATCCACACCAGCAATATAGGCCGCCGCCAAAACGATATCATTAACCAAACCATCTGGTGTTGGAACAACCATGATAATTTCGCCAACTCCAGCTACTTTAGCAGGCATAACATTCATCAACACAGAAGAAGGATAAGCCGCTTTACCACCTGGCACATAAACACCAACACGATCTAAAGGCGTTACTTTTTGACCAAGCACGGTACCGTTATCTTCTTGATACTGCCAAGATGGCTGCTTTTGACGTTCATGATAATCATGAACGCGCTTTGCTGCCGCTTCCAAGCTAGCCACTAACTCAGCACTGACTCGACCTTTTGCAAGAGCCAACTCTTCACGTGAAATTTCAAGCTCAGCAGAAGAAACAACATGACGACGATCGAAGCGATTGGTGAATTCAATAACCGCCTCATCACCTTTTAGGCAAACTTGCTCAACAATATCGGCCACTGCCTTTTGTACGCCTGCATCAGACACGGAGTCCCAAGCAAGCAACGACTCCAACTCAGAACGAAAACCAGCAGAGCTAGAAGAGAATTCTCGAATATTCAGGTTCAATTATTTACCCTCGTTATCTTCAACCGCACGTCTTATCATTTCTAGGATAGGCTCGATTTCAGAATACTTCGTTTTATAAGCCGCTTTATTGACCACCAAACGTGTACTGATTGGCGCGATCAACTCACGAGCCTCAAGACCATTTGCTTTTAGCGTATTGCCTGTATCAACGATGTCCACAATAAGATCAGCCAAACCCATAATAGGCGCCAATTCCATCGCACCATATAGCTTAATGACATCAGCCTGAATACCTTGCTCAGCAAAATACGCCTTCGCTGTTTTGATAAACTTCGAAGCAACTTTCAAACGTCTATTAGGCAATGGCTGACCAACAACGCCTGCCGTCATCAAACGGCATTTCGCTATTTTAAGATCCAGCAGCTCGTAAAGATTTTTTGTGGATGCTTCCATCAACACATCTTTACCAGCAACACCAAAGTCTGCCACACCATGATCAACATAAGTCGGTACATCAGTCGCACGCAAAATAACTAGCTTGATATGCTCATGATTGGTATCGAATATTAATTTTCGGCTTTTACTAATATCTTCAACTGGAACAATATTCGCTTTTTCTAAAAGCGGTAAAGTTTCACCAAGAATGCGCCCTTTCGACAGCGCAATCGTTAATGTTTTACTCATATTAATTTAAGACCCGTGAAATTTTCGCACCCAATGAACCGAATTTTTCTTCAATACACTCATAGCCACGGTCAATATGATAGATACGATCAATCTTTGTATCACCCTCCGCTACTAAAGCAGAAAGCACCAAACTTGCAGAAGCACGTAAATCCGTCGCCATTACTGGCGCGCCTTTCAAACGCTCACAACCACGAACGATTGCAGTGTTACCATTTACTTCAATATCGGCTCCCATGCGAAGCATTTCATCTACATGCATGAAACGATTTTCAAAGATATTTTCGATAACTCGACCAACGCCGTTTGCAATTGAGTTCAAGGCAACAAACTGTGCTTGCATATCTGTTGGAAACGCAGGGTACGGCGCAGTACTGATGTTTACAGCATTTGGACGACGCCCTTCCATATCCACTTCAATCCAATCATCACCACAAGTCACTTTCGCGCCAGCCTCTTCCAATTTAGAAAGAACAGCCTCAAGCGACTTAACATTGGTATCAATAACACGTACTTTGCCACCAGTAATAGCAGCAGCAACCAAGAAAGTACCTGTTTCAATACGGTCTGGCATCACTGGATAACTGGTACCATGCAAAGCTTCTACGCCATCAATAATAATGGTATCTGTACCATGCCCCTTAATTTTAGCGCCCATTGAAATTAGACATTCAGCCAAATCAACCACTTCAGGTTCACGCGCCGCGTTTTCTAAAATAGTTTGTCCATCAGCCAAAGTCGCTGCCATCAACAGGTTTTCAGTTCCCGTTACTGTCACTTTATCAAAAAAGATACGAGCACCTTTAAGACGACCATCAACGCTTGCAATAATATCGCCGCCTTCTACAGCGATTGTTGCACCCATGGCCTCTAAACCACGCAAATGCAAATCCACTGGTCGACTACCAATAGCACAACCACCAGGAAGTGATACAACCGCTTTACCAAAATGACTGACTAAAGGACCAAGAACCAAAATAGAAGCGCGCATGGTTTTAACAAGATCATAAGGCGCTTCGCAATTATTAAGAGTCGAAACATCCAGCTGAACACTCATTTTTTCGTCAACAACAACGCCACATCCCATAGAGCCAAGCAGCTCAAGCATGGTGGTAATATCGTGTAAATGAGGAAGGTTTTTAATTGTGATCAATTCTTTAGTTAACAAGGTTGCCGCTAAAATTGGCAACGCAGCATTTTTCGCACCAGAAGCACGAACAACACCATTAAGCCGAGTACCACCGGTAATCAGAAGCTTATCCATATTTTTAATCTCTTATAATAGCTTTTATAGCTTGCTTATTTGTTCTGGCGTATAGGTTTTCATTGTAACGGCGTGAATGGCGCCACTGGAAATAGCTTCTTGAAGATGTGAATACACAAGCTGCTGCCTCTTAACCGTTGACAGCCCCTCAAACTCACTTGTCACTACAACTACTTGAAAATTACAACCTTCTCCCTCTGCAACCACTTCACAGTTGCGGATAGAGGATTCCAAAAGTGCTTTAACTTCACCTGCGTTCACAGTCGCTCCAATATATAAAATATGCTCGATTCCCCTATTCTACATGAGTACAGCCAACTACTTAACACCTCTAAGCCTAACTCTGAATAAAAAACCACTTGTTTTCTAAGATTTTAATCAAGACTGACAATGCTCCCTCCCAAAAAACAAAAAATCCGAACCCATTTAATGGATTCGGATTTTATTGCTCACAATAAAGCCAGATTTATTGAATTAAGACTTCTTCGCTAGAGACTCTCGCCATGCAGAAATAGCCAACTCAATGTCATTCTTATTCTGCTCCATCATGACACCAAACTGCTTACGAAAGGTTAAGCCAAAGTTAATGTTGTTAATCACAACATTACTCAACATCCATACACCTTTTTTAGACTCTTCCATGAAAAAGCTGATATTTAACATCCCGCCAGATTCCATCTGGAAGTCAACGTCAACTTTGGTTTCTTTCCCCCTACCTTGAGGCCCTAGAGGTAAAACATTAATTCGATCTGCATCCAGCTCAAGCAAGGAAGTGCCGTATGTTTTCAACAAGGTATCTTTAGTAACACTGGCAAAGCGAATACGCTGCTCAGGCGATGCTCTTCGATAATATTTCCCCATCACTTTTTTGGAAAAATCATCAAAATCGACCACATTCGCCAAGATATTATCAACTCGCTTCTCTAATAAAACCGGATCTTTAGACAACACCGCTTTATCAGCAACGATATCTGTTCGAAAAGCGTCAACCACTTTAATAACCGTATCCCTTGCACCATCAACGTCAGACCAAGTTACACTTGACCCAAGCAAGGAAAAAACAAAAACAACACCAGATAAAATCTTAGACATATATTACTTCTCCGAATCGCCGCCTTTGAACAAGAACTGACTGATCAAAGTTTCTAAAACCAGGGCGGATTGGGTATCAAAAATTTCACTGCCATTTTTAAGCATTTCATCCTCAGCCCCAATAGAAATACCTAAATACTTCTCACCCAGCAAACCACTCGTCAACACTGCAATAGAACTATCGGTAGGAATATTATTAACGTCCGAATCAATATTCATTGTTACCAAAGCCATATACAACTTCTTATCAAACGTAATTGACTCAACATTACCAACCGCCACGCCAGCAATAGAGACTTTAGCTCGATTTGTGAGCCCTGCAATATCATCAAACCTAGCAACGACCTGATACGTGTCTTTCTTGCTAGAGAAGGCAAGCCCACTCACTTGAACGGCCAAATAAACAAGAGCAACAACGCCCAATACAATAAAACACCCTACCAACAATTCTGAACGCTTACTTCTCATGCTAAAAATCCCCAAACATAGCGGCGGTTAATATAAAATCTAAAGCCAAAATAGCCAATGAACCTAAAACCACTGTACGAGTGGTTGCTTTACCAATCCCTTCAGAAGTGGGGACACACTCATAACCTTGATAAACAGCAATCCATGTAACAACAACTGAAAAACATAACGCCTTAATAAGGCCATTCATAATATCAGTATCAAAATACACAGACTGCTGCATTGATGACCAAAAAGCGCCATCATAAACACCTAACCATTCAACAGAGACAAGATGCCCGCCAAGAATACCCGACGCAGAAAAAATCAAACTCAAGATAGGCAAGCAAATAACACCAGCAATAAAGCGAGGCGCAATCACCCGTCTTAGAGGATCAACACCCATCATTTCAAAACTGGATAATTGCTCCGTTGCTTTCATCAAACCAATTTCAGCCGTCAAAGATGAGCCAGCACGTCCAGCAAACAAAAGCGCCGTCACCACTGGAGATAACTCTCTCAACAAAGAAAGCGCCAGCAGCTGTCCAACCGCTTCTTCTGAGCCAAACTTAGCCAAAATACTGTAACCCTGAAGCGACAGCACCATGCCAATAAAAGCACCTGAAACAATAATAATAACGAGAGATAACACCCCAACAGAGTAAAGCTGCTTCACTAGCAAATTTACAGACTCTTTAAACCGAACAGGCAACCTAAAAATACTTTGTACCAAAAATATTCCGGCTCGACCAACGGCTTCAAGCCAATCCAGTAGCGACGCCCCCAACAACTCAATGCTTTTCATAATGCAGCCCTACTAGAAATACTTTCTTCTGGATAATGGAAGGGAACAGGACCATCAGGTTCACCATTCAAAAACTGCTTTACCTCAGGGTCATCAGAAGCACGAATTTCGTCGGCAGAACCCTCAGCAATCACTCGCCCGCCAGCTAAAATACACACATGATCAGCAATAGAAAGAGACTCTTCAACATCATGAGATACAAGAACAGACGTCATATTTGCTGAATCATTAAGCTGGCGTATCAACTTAACAAGAACCCCTTTAGAAATAGGATCTTGCCCAGTAAAAGGCTCATCGTACATTACTAACTCTGGATCCAAAGAGATAGCACGGGCTAACGCAACACGTCTAGCCATCCCTCCAGATAATTCCGACGGCATTAGATTAGCGGCACCGCGTAAACCAACGCTATAAAGCTTATCAGAGACAATACCCGCTATTGTTTTTGCATCCAGCTTGGTGTGTTCTTCCATTGGAAAAGCAATATTCTCAGCAACAGTCATATCACTAAACAAAGCACCACTTTGAAAAAGCATGCCCATTTTTTTGCGCACCTTATAAAGTTCAGAGCGGGACAAAGCGTGAACATTTTGACCGTCTACTAAAATAGTGCCTGAGTTTGGTGCGAGCTGCGCCGCAATTAAACGTAGCAATGTCGTCTTCCCCGTCCCACTAGGACCCATCACCGCAGTAATCTTACCTCTTGGAATAGTAAGTGATACGTTCTCATAAATAGAACGCTCTCCCCTTGAAAAACTAACATTTTGGACCTTTATATAAGCATCTACCACTGACACACCTTTTTAATCCCTATCAAATATGGCCCGATACTAACATCGCCCCCCAACAAATAAAATCATGACACAGCCAAATCCACTTTGTTTATAAGATCAAGCCTTGAATTTCAACGCCAAACCTCATTAAATGGTACTCCCTGTATCTTTGAGTAATATCAATACCATGCTGTTGTTTTCTATCGCCCTAATTGTAGGGTTAGTTTTGCTCGTAATGAGTTCCGACAAATTTATAGAACACTCTGCGCTTGTAGCAGAGAAACTGAATGTAAATCCAATGATAATAGGGATTACGTTAGTCGCGTTCGGCACATCCGCACCAGAAATGGTCGTTTCGGCCATTGCGGCACTTGATAACGCACCAGAAATAGCAGTTGGCAATGTGCTTGGCTCGAACATTGCCAACATCGCACTTGTCTTCGGCATCACATTATTATTCTCAGCAATTCCAATCGCCTCCGGACTGTCCACCAAAGAAGTCCCTCTCGTATTAGCTATCACCCTGCTAGCAGGTTTTTTACTATACGATCAGACCCTTGGCGTATGGGATGGCGTGATTCTAATTGCTGCTTTTATTATTATCCTGACAATATTGCTAAGAGGCAGTAAAGATTTAGAAAAAGATTTAAAAGAAGGCTTACCAGAAGACGATGGTACCTCTGTCAGCAAATCCCTCATCATTGCACTAATCGGATTAGCTGTATTGATAGGAAGTTCTAAATTACTTGTCTGGGGTGCAATAGGCATAGCAACCGCTTTAGGCGTAAGCGAATTAGTTATAGGCCTTACTATCGTTGCAGTTGGAACCAGCCTACCTGAACTAGCGGCTTCAATTAGCAGCGTCAGAAAAGGCCATCACGATATAGCAATTGGCAATATATTGGGATCAAACATCTTCAACTTGGCCACCGTATTACCACTACCGGCCCTTATTGCTCCAGGACTAGTAGATCAAAGCGTGATAAGCAGAGATTTTCCTTGGGTTTTAGGCCTAACAGTTGCTCTCGCTCTTGCTATTTTCATTTTCAAGAAAACGAAAAACAACAGCATCCCTAGATGGGTAGGCTTACCGCTTATTGCTTCTTATGGTGTTTATTTATTTATTATTAGCTCAAACGGTTCGGTGTAATGCTTTCGTTAAAAACACTAACAAAACCCAAAAGCCTTTTAATCATTGGGGCTACTTTAATAGTAGTAGCCTCTTTAGGTTGGTATGGGGCAGCACCTATACAAAACCTCGTTCAAACAGACTCATTGAGCAGCTCTCCAGACTACTTTATAACTAATGTCAAAGTTAAAGAGTTTGATGCTGACGGACTTCTGATCGAAACACTTGATGCTGAACAAACGCTGCACTACATAGCAAAATCCACAACACTCTTACAAACGCCTAACGTCGAGCGCTACTCAAAATCAGGCCATTGGAGCGCAAAAGCAGATAAAGGGGTTATTGAAGACGGAAGTAATGATATTCTATTAACCGAAAATGCCAGAGCGACTAAAAAATACCTTCAATCTGAAGATATAAAGCTAAGTGCAGATAACATACATTATTTAGATAAAGATCAATCACTAACCAGCTATGGAAATGCAACACTTATCTCCACTCAAGGAGAGACTTCTGCTGGCACAATTACAACATATATAAACTCAGAAGAAGTCGTGATGACAGGATCTGTACGAGGAAAATATGAAACGATTCATTAACGTCAGCGTGTTGCTTACTTCAGCCCTAATTGGCCAATACGCATACGCACTACCTGAAGACACAACCAAGCCATTAGAAATACAAGCTGATGAGGCATCATTCGACCAAAATTCAGGCGAAGCAATATACAAAGGTAATGTATTTGTTAAGCAAGGTACCATTGAAATTCAGGCCCAATACCTTAAAGTAACAACAGACGCTAAGACCCGAAAATTTAGCAGCCTAGAAGCCACAGGAAAACCTGCGAAATTCAGTCAGCAGATAGACTGGAGCGGCAACATTGTTATCAGTAAAGGCAATGAAATACATTATTTAACCAGCGAATCAAAATTAGAAATTATTGGTGATGGCTACCTAAGCAGAATGCAGAACTCCATCACCGCAGACTACATCCTCTATATGATTGATGACGGCACATTCAGTGCTGAGAAAAAAGATTCAGGGCGCGTATCAATGACCTTACAACCACAAGCGCCAAAAGATAAACAAGCACCTGAGAATAAAAAATAGATGGCACTACTAGAAGCAAAACACCTTGCGAAGAGCTACAAAAAACGCCAAGTCGTAAAGGATGTATCTATTTCCGTTGAGTCTGGCCAAGCCGTTGGCCTGCTTGGCCCTAATGGCGCGGGTAAGACCACCTGTTTTTATATGATAGTTGGCATGGTAGCAAACGACGCTGGAGGCATATTTATTGATGGCCAAGACATCACTCATGACGCCATGCATACTCGTGCTCAAAAAGGCATTGGCTACCTCCCTCAAGAGGCATCTATTTTTAGGAAAATGTCTGTAGAAGATAATATCCTAGCCATTTTAGAAACCCGCAAAAAGCTAACAAAAGCACAACAACAAGAAAGACTAGAAGAACTCTTAGAAGAGTTTCATATCACCCATATTCGCACCAACCTAGGAATGGCACTATCAGGAGGAGAAAGGCGCCGGGTTGAAATAGCGAGAGCGGTTGCCATGAACCCAAAATTCATCCTACTTGATGAACCCTTTGCTGGCGTAGACCCTATCTCAGTTGGTGACATAAAACACATAATCAAACATCTCCAAGAAAGTGGAATCGGTGTCTTAATTACCGATCACAATGTCAGAGAAACACTAGACATTTGTGATAAAGCTTACATTGTTGGCAATGGCTACATCATTGCATCTGGCGATGCCAGTACCGTCATCAACAATGAACAAGTAAAAAAGGTCTATTTAGGCGACGACTTCCGTCTGTAACCCCTTATCATTGCTGTAGAAAGGGAGTAGTATGCATAACTCGTTCCAATTCATTCAAATAGAAGAAAGAGTTGCTCTATGAAGCAGTCTTTACAATTAAAGCTTGGTCAACAGCTGACTATGACGCCACAACTGCAACAGGCTATTCGCTTGCTGCAGCTTTCTACGTTGGATTTAAAACAAGAAATTCATGAGTTTCTTGAATCGAACCCATTGCTTGAGCTCGACGACGACGAACAAATTCATCACGACATCCCTGCAAGCATAGAATCAAAAAGCGCTGCCGATACAACAGTCGACAATAATAGCGAAGAACCACGCGTAGAATCTGAGTGGACAGAAAGCATCCCTGAAGAACTATCCATAGATAGTAACTGGGATGATACCTATCAAAGTTCTGCAGCTGTCAGCGATCACAACAGCTACGAAGGCGATAGCGACTTCGAAAGCCGTAACGCACCAGCAGAAAGCATCCAAGACCATCTTATATGGCAATTAAATTTAACCCACATGTCAGATCGCGACATTGAAATCGCTTACGCCATCATTGAATGCGTTCAACCTGATGGCTACCTAAGCATTTCTCCCGATGACATCTGGGAATCTCTCGGCACTGAATTAGAAGATCTAGATATTGAAGAAGTCATTGCAGTGCAGCATAGATTGCAGCGCTTTGACCCTGTAGGCGTATGCTCAATTGACCTACGCGACTGCCTTCTTGTGCAACTAGAAGCATTCCAAAGCCACCCGCTGTATAAGAGCACATACAATCTTATTGATCATTACCTACCATTACTAGGTAATCGAGATTTTGCTCAGTTGAGCCGTAAGACAAAACTCAAAGACGAAGCGCTAAAAGAAGTCGTCAATTTGATTCAACAGCTCAACCCACGCCCAGGCTCAGTTATTGACGCTGACGACACGGACTACGTTATTCCTGATGTCACAGTGAAAAAACGCCATGACGTATGGCAAGTGGAACTAAATAATGACGCTTTGCCACCCATCAAAATCAATGAGACTTACTCAGCGATGGCTAGCACTGCAGCAGCAACAGCAGAAGATGTGACTTACATAAAAACATCTCTTCAAGAAGCAAAATGGTTCATGAAGAGCCTACAGAGCCGCAACGAAACTTTATTAAAAGTGGCAAGCTGCATTGTAAGTCGACAAATTGATTTCTTCGAACTAGGCGAAGAAGCCATGAAACCCATGGTTCTTCACGACGTTGCAGAAGAAGTAGGTATGCATGAGTCAACTATTTCCAGGGTAACAACTCAGAAATACATGCACACACCGAAGGGCATCTTTGAGCTGAAATACTTTTTCTCCAGCCATGTAAACACCGCCTCTGGCGGAGAATGTTCTTCTACCGCAATACGAGCTATGATTAAAAAGCTTGTATCGGATGAACCGGCGAAAAAACCGTTAAGTGATAACAAGCTAGCTGCTATTTTAGCAGACCAAGGCATACAGGTTGCTCGACGCACTGTAGCCAAATATCGAGAGGCGATGAACATCCCTCCTTCCAATGAACGAAAACGACTGATCTAAACGGAAACCATTTTATCATGTCCTTGAAATCATTATTAAAAGCGGAACTCGTTCTCGCAAAACAAGATATTGTTAGTAAAAAACGAGTACTTGAAAGCATTGCTGAAGTTGCTTCCAATCGACTACATTGTGACAACGAAGCTGTCTATGACGCACTACTAGGTCGTGAAAAGCTAGGTAGTACAGGCATAGGCAACGGCATAGCTATTCCACACTGTCGCCTAGAATCTGCAAACCATACCGCTATTGTCGTTATGTCATTGCAAACTCCGATTGATTTCGATTCCATCGATAAAAGAGCGGTAGACTTAATATTTGCATTAATTGTTCCACCTCATGAGTGTGACCAACACCTTGCAACGCTAGCTCAAATAGCAGAACTTGCCCAATCCCCAGAAGCACTGGATAAATTGCGCACAGCACAGACCAATGAAGAACTATTCAATATATTTGAATCACTAATATAGGAAAAAAGCATGCAGGAAGAGTCCGTCACGATCATAAATAAACTTGGCTTGCATGCTCGCGCTGCTGGCAAATTGGTTGAAACAACCACTCGCTTTTCTTGCGATATCACCATAGAAAAAGATAGCCGAAATGTTGACGGAAAAAGCATCATGGCAATGATGATGCTTGCTGCCGGCAAAGGCACAGAAATTCGCATCAAAACCAATGGTGAAGACGAGTTAGATGCAATAAAAGCGGTAATAGAATTAATAAATAATCGTTTTGGTGAAGACGAGTAAGACTTATATGTCAGAGCAAAACACTCTAAATCACCTCCAAACGGTCACCGAATCGCTCGAATCCGGTACCACCATGCAAATCCGTTATTTACTTAACGGCGCTTTGCCCGCACAGGATGTTGCTCGTCTATTAGAGTCTTCTCCTCCCAAAGAGCGTAAGCTTCTTTGGGAGTTAATAGAAGCCAAGAATGAAGGCGAAGTACTTCAATATCTAAGCGAAGATATTGGCGTACAATTCATGAAAAACATGGATACAGAGCGACTTATCGCCGTATCCGAACATTTTGAAAGCGATGACCTAGCCGACTTACTACAACACCTACCAGAAAAGGTCGTAAAAGAAGTTCTTGCGTCAATGTCCACGCAAGACAGAACAAGAGTTGAAGCACTATTAAGCTACTCGGAAGATTCTGCCGGCGGCTTGATGAATACGGACACCATCACCATACGTCCAAATATTACCGTCGATCTAGTGTTTCGCTATTTACGCAGACACTCAACACTACCAGACATGACAGACAACTTACTTGTTGTCAGCCGTTCAGATCGCCTTTTAGGAATACTTCCACTTACCAAACTACTGGTATCAGATATTAGCGCTACAGTGCGCGATATCATGGAAACAGAATTCACCGTCATTGACGCAGAAACGCCTGCCAGCGAAGTAGCGCAGCTTTTTGAAAAAATGGACCTAGTATCCGCTCCCGTTATTGACAGCAAAACTAAAAAACTACTTGGCCGCATCACCATCGATGACGTTGTAGACGTTATCCGTGACGAAGCCGAACACTCCATGTTAAGCATGGCGGGTCTTGATGATGACGAAGATACCTTCGCACCCATCATGAAAACCACCAAGCGACGCGCAGTGTGGCTTGGCATAAACCTAATAACCGCATTTACAGCGTCTTACGTTATCGGCTTATTCCAAGAGACACTAGACCAAGTTGTCGCATTAGCTATACTCATGCCAATCGTTGCTAGCATGGGCGGTATAGCTGGCTCTCAAGTACTGACACTGGTCATTCGTGGTATTGCACTCAATCAGATAGGCTCTACCAATACTCGCTGGCTACTCAATAGAGAGCTCATTGTTGGACTCATAAATGGCCTTCTTTGGGCAACAGTAATAGCCGCACTTACCGCACTTTGGTTTGACAACATCAAGATTGCCTATATCATTGCAGGCGCTATCATAATAAATCTGCTTTTTGCAGCGGCCACTGGTACACTTCTGCCAATTCTACTAAAAAAAATTGGCATCGACCCCGCCCTAGCCGGCAGCGTAATTTTGACTACCGTGACCGACGTGGTTGGATTTCTATCCTTCCTTGGTCTCGCTACTATTTTTCTAATATAGGTTCCCATGACAGATTTTGATCAATTTGAAAACAACGACGAAGAAATCCCTAAGAGCAAAACCCAGATCAAGCGTGAAATGGAAGCCCTGCAAGATCTTGGAAAAAAACTACTAGGCCTAAGCAAAAATCAGCTTAAAAAAGTGGAAATGTCTGACACTCTACGCGAAGCATTCGTTGAAGCTGGCCGCATAAAGCAACATGAAGCCATGAGAAGACACTTGCAATACATCGGCAAGGTGATGCGCACAGAAGATCACGAAGCCATAGCGCACCGTGTAGCGCTTTTCGATTCCACTTCTGCCGCTTACAACAAGCTATTTCATCAGCTTGAGATTAAACGCGACATGCTAATTGGCGAGAACAGCAAAGAAGTGCTGTCTGAATACTTAGCAGAAAACCCACAGATTGAAGACATTCAACTGCTTAGACAGCTTATTCGCCAATCTCAGAAAGAAGTGTCACAAGAAGGAAATACCACAAACCGTAAAAAACTTTTCCGTTTCTTACGTGAAGCCGAAGAAAAGCGCCTTGGTTTAATGGAATAACCTTAAACTCAAGTCCAAAGATCGACGCTATATATTGATAATGGCGTATCCGTACACAAAATTGCCCGTCTTTAAGATGGGCTTTTTTATGCCCACTCCCTACTAAAAACTAACGCCCACAAAAACTCGAACTCGCCGTGCAATTTATTGTCTTAGTCTACAGCGATAAGGCATGACATAATTTATGCTATTAACGTCCATCATAGTGACAGGAGAACAAGTCTTATGAGTAAACCATACAACAAGCTTACACCTGTAGAAGCCAGTGTAATCCTCGATAAAGGCACCGAACGTCCATTTACTGGCGAATACACGGACACCATGGAAGGCGGCCTGTATGTTTGTCGCCAATGCGAAGCACCACTTTATACATCAGAACACAAATTCATCTCTCACTGTGGCTGGCCAAGCTTTGACGACGAAATTCCCAATGCAGTTAAGCGTGTCCCTGACGCCGACGGCCGACGCATAGAAATCGTCTGCGCAAACTGCGAAGGCCACCTAGGCCACGTATTTGAAGGAGAAAGACTCACAGAAAACAACATCCGCCATTGCGTTAACTCCATCTCAATGAAGTTCGTAAGCCAAGGCTGATCACTTAGCCCAAGCGCTAAAACAATAAAACCGCCCAACTGGCGGTTTTATTGTTTCTACAACTGTTTTATTGGTGGCGTCTGAAACACAAAAAATCACCTAAAGCCGGTACTTGCTTAGCTGGATTAAAAAGCGAGTTAGGCGATTGAGGGTTCTTATTTTCAGGGAAAGTGCGGACGGCTTGGATTAGGTCGATGAGTTCTTTTGATGGAACGACGACGTGGTCGCTGTGTATCTGCATGGATTTGACGATGTTGTTGAGCAGTTGCTTTCCTTGGTGGGAATAGCTATCTGTTTTCGCTAGGGATAGGTTGTATGTGGTTGGTTTTGCTCGTGGAGCTGTTTGGAGTAAATGAAGGTTTTCATCTGACCACAAACTCAGGATACGGCCAACCCGAAGGTTGCCCAACAAAGACCCACCATAACTGGCGGACTCCGGCCACAAAAAAACACGCGGTGCGTGTTTTAGGCCGCTGTGTAAAAAGGGGTTCTAATCCAAGCACTGGATTTTGGCAGTGCAAAGAGAGTGCTAGATCAAGATTGGGGTGGGGACAATGTTAGCAACAAACCAAATCCATTAAGGAGTTAGGCAAATGAAATTATTGCTGGCTTTCGTCTGTTCCCAAGCTCTCATGTACTCTACCCACCTAACTGACACAAGCTAAGGCTGATGTGACATTTATTATCTGTCTTTCTCATGCCAGTACTTTAACTCTCTTCCAGATAACATTTCTCTCATTGTTCGAGCTAGTTCTTGACTCTCTACTGAACCGCCTTCAAGGCGCTCAATAATTTGTTGCCTATATGGTTCATGTGCTTTACGCCTTGTCATGACAGCACTTAATGTATTAGCAGCCAATCTATATGGAAAAAGATTTTTTTTCATGTCAGCAAGAATAGCTTGATATTCTTCGGTGACATCTACCCAATCTTCCAAATTATCAGCTTCTTTGTCAAAATGAGCTGGTGTGACTTTACTTGGAGCTTTTCCTCCAATAATTTCTATTTCAGCTCTAGCGTAGGCTTTCGCAACGAGTTCAGAGCAAAATGAAGATGACTCATTCCCAGAGCCCATGAAAGCTTTATTGTAATCTTGAGCATAAAAAAACATAGCTGCTTTCTGAAGGTTCTCAGTAGCCAAACACATATCTGTAATAGATCTATGCCTAATCACTCTCCATCTGCTTTTACAGGCAATGTCTTCATCGATTAACAAAGTTAAATGAACACCTTTATTTCCTGTCGAATGTATAAAAACACCATCACCTAAACTTAATTCAACATGACTTGAACTTGCGTGGGGGTAAATAACTTTCTGAACAGTCACAAGTGATGAAGACAATTTACCTTCACCACTTACTAGCAATATATCTCCTGGTAACATATGCTCCTCCTAGACAGCTAAAGCCTAAATCAGGTAAACCGTAGGCGTTACTTGAACCTTTAAGTTATAAGAATTTTTGTACATCTTTCATTTCAAAATTTGTAGAAATTTTTGTATATTTTTGAATTTGATCTAAGATGAGAAAGCCAATCAGAGATGATTTCCTAGTGAATGCTGTTGAATCTACAAAACCATGACTAATTGTATTACGACTAATAAAGCTATTTTCACCGCGCACATCAAAATCTTTGAAAAAATTGGTAAGAATATACTGACTAAATTTCTCAGGAAAAAGCCTTGATATATTATGTGTATGATTAGTTATGTTCGTTTGTAAGTGTTCAGATAAAGCATCTTGACGGCGCCCTTCTTTTTCTGGGTTAGCACGAATAAAATCGTCACGAAGAATAGCTTCTATTCTTGGATATAGTATGTGAATTGAAGCATCATAGTCGCCACCTGTATGGTAATTTAATGCTTTCTCTATAAATGAAAAATGCTTAGAAATTTTCTCATTCGTTTGTATTTCATTTAACCATGACTCTTTTTCATCAATAAACTTCAAGTTTAACCTTTCTTCTATGGAAGTTGTCCCCCACCCCAGTTTTTATATGGTTCAATAGATTTTTCTGTTCTTTGTAGTCAATGAATGAAAATGGAAACCAGCTAGACTCTAGAATTACTTTCCACTCTTCTTCATTCAGGTCAAAGATGTCATAAAATATTGATTCTGAAAGTGCCGCACCGACTAATTGACCGACGTCATAATCTATAGGGTGATTATCATCATCCTGTAGTGATGGCCCAAAGTCATAGCACATAACCCTATCCCAGCCATTGTTCATAAGAACAAAATATGAGCAATCACTTGGAAATGAAACATCTTTAAAATCAACTTTATCAATATGATATATATCACTTTTATAAACAGGATCTCCAATCTTGATTCCCTTAGCAACCACAACATGAGCAGAGATTTCAACCTCATTTAAATAAACATCAACTTCAAGATTACTCTTAATTATTGCAATTAGAGTTTTAACTTGCGAAGGATGGAAGTCACCGAATGCTTTATAAAGTATTTGTTGAGGATACCCTTCAACCTTACGAATAAAATCTTTGCCATAAGAGGACAAAGAAATCCCACGAAATTGGACTTGTAATGATTCTCCAGCTTGCGCAGCCCCTAAGCTATAACCTGCTGGTCTTTCATCTAACTGAATAGTTTTTTTCATGTTTATGATCAACTCGATTAAAATATGTAGGGTCAAGTTTTTATCAAAAAAAAAATTGTTAAGATCCTTGAAAAAATTGACGTCTTAAGGTGCGTATCTTAATAGACTTTTAATATTAATGTTTTTTACTCAACGCATATACAGCATTTTTTATTTCTTCACTACCATCTAAACACATTTTTTCAATCAAATAATTAACCCCCTCAGTAACACTATTTTCTGGCGACTCACTAGAATGTTTATTTAAATCAAAAACACTAGTCTTTTGAAAATCATATCCAAATTTTGTTAAGAAAGACATTAAAATAAAATGAAAAGACTGAATTGACTGCCATTTAAGGCATTGTTTGTTTTTTTCAATGCTTGATATATAATCGTAAACCTTATTATAATCATGAAAATCATTTTTATTTTTATTTTCCAAAAAAACATTAAAACTTATAATTTCACCATCAACAACCATCAAATCCAAAACTCTATTAAATTCATGCCTGAAAAAATGATCTGAATCAATAGAGTCGTCATACCCTTTACCTTTGAATATTTCAACATTACAAAAAAACTGAGGCATTAATTTTAAATACTTAATTAACTCAAGGTCTTCTTTTTCAGAAACGGTACTATCTATATAAATCATTTCTTTTTCAGACTTTCTTGCCCATGCAAAAAAAGCTAAAAAATTATATGCAAATGAATTTAGATAATAAGCTTTCCCTCCTTCAGTTTCATCATAGCAATGCCACCCTTCTCCAATTTTTTTGGAAAAATTCCATAATCGATGATTTAATGTCTCTGCATTTTCAATCAAGGAAATCTTATTTTTAGATATTACTTCTTTTACTTTTTTCTTTTGCTCATATGTATGATTTGACCTAAGCTTATAATTATGAAAGTAACTTTCCCATAAAGGCTTAATAACCCAATTAATAGCAAGAACAATAAGTGTCACTATCGCGGAAATAAATACAGGCTGCGATTTCGTAATAAGCTCTTCCATTTCCCTTCCTTAAAATCTGTAAAAATTTGGTTTAATAGTTATTTTATATATCTTTCATTAAGTATTAATAAAATATACTGCAAACTCAACAGCTAACTTCCCAGCTTATCTGTCAAACTCCCATAGGCCCTTGTCGCCACGTCCATATTCCCCATCATTCCTTGTGCAAATTCGGCTCTGAGTCTTTCTATTACTTGGTGAACTATGTCTTGATCATACGTTGGATTGCATGTTGGTGTTAGGTGGATGACGGGCGCAAAGGTTGTTGTTTTGTAGCTGTTGGCTTTGCGCTGCAATACAAGCGGGTGCGGGTTGGTCGATTTTGCCGTGGTGAAATTAAATATCAGTCGTAAAGACGGACAAGTTCGAGTCGGTGTAACAGCACCAAAAGGCGTGACGGTACATCGTGAAGAGATTTATAAAGGCATTAAAAAAATGAAATAAAAATGATGTAAAAAAAGGGAGAGTTTAGAACTTTCGGTATTGTTTGAACCATAAAATGACAAGCCACCCAATTAAGAATCAATGAGTTACGCACTTTTTTGAAGCATAAGTTGACAAACAAATGAAGCATAAGCTGACAATTTTTTGGTTACACTCAAGTATTTACTCAAAGCACGCCAAGAGTTTGTTGTAATTTTACAAGAAAATCTAATTATCTCATCTATTTGCTAGACTATTAAAGAACAAATAAACTCACAACCAAATGCCTTCTAATTCTAGCTTTGCACAATGTTTGAATATGTCGCGTCATCAAATAATTGTAAAACCAACAGCTTCTAGTTGCTTCTTTTCGGGTTGTTTAAGAGACTTCACAGCCCATATAAGGAATTCTTTTGGTCGTGAAGAAGCAACATAAGCGAACCTAGCAGCTTCGCTATCAGGATCTTTAAGCCAATCTTTCCAATGAGAGTCCTTCCCTGATATAGCGGACGATATAACAATGGTGACATCATGAGTTTCCCCTTTCGCCCCATGAATTGTTGATTTTTTGTACTTAAGCGAAGGCGTTGTTGTCACCCCTAATGACGAAGCGACTTCAAGTTTGGAAGAACCAGATGGCGCAGATAAATTTACATTTTCTAATGAAGCCAATACGCTTGCTATACTTTCAGAACAAAAATTCTGCTTTGGAATAGCTCGAATCAGTGCTTTTGCGGTCTTAGTCCAACTTGACCAATTAACATCAATCTTCTGTAGATCATTGCCAATCAAATAATGTAAAGACTCATATAAAAACTTTCGCCATGAAAGGTTTGAGACAATAGATTGAGGACAATTGAAACTATTCGGTTTACAACTTTCCTTTAGGTGATAACGAAGAAACTCAGAGAAGTACTGTAAAGACTGGTTTAAAGCTTCCATATTCTGAGGATTATACAGCTTAATCGCGAGTGCTAGCTTCTGTATGTTGTTTGGCTCAGTAACAGAAGTCTGGAATTTATTAAGTATGGAATGACCTCTTGATACAACAACATTGTTGTTAAAACCAATACATTTTTCCTCAAAAATTTCTATCAGTTCTGTAGGGCAGATATCATACTGAACAACAAAACACCTTGGTTCAAGCCAAGACATACTACCAACTATATTGCTACGACCAGTAAGTTTCATACAGAGATCGACTATATTTTGGCAGCTTCTAAAATTTCGAGTCAATTGCAAACTTGTAAAGTTATTATCCTTTACGAATTTATTAACTTTAATGGGCTCAACATCACGAAAACCATAGATTGCTTGATGAAGATCTCCAACAAAGTGTAGTTTTGCGCCATTATCAGCAAGTACTTGAAGAATGGAAAGTTGCTCTTCTGATAGATCTTGGCATTCATCAATTAATATCAAAGGGTACCGCTTTACTAATAATTTGACGAAATCCTGATATTTTTTATTTATTAATGCTTCTAAAGCTAAGCACTCAATGTCTTTGTAGGTAGCGAATCCTCCCTGAAGCATTCTAAGTTTAGCTTGAATAAAGTCTTTGATTTGCCAATCGTCTAATTTTAGAGCGCCTAACGTGTTATCTAGTACAGAATCCCCTGAATCAAATATCAGCTTGCCGCTTTCTTGGTCGATTGAGTAATGGTTCGCAGCTACATTTCCTCTCATAGCATATTGGTATTTAGTACGATAGCCAATATGCGTTGTAGACTCTATTATACGGATCGATGAATCACCTCCTTCCCCAATATAATTTGTTAGCTCTGTGGATAGAGGAGATACGACATTCTTGTAGATGAAGCTATCAAATGTACCTAAGAAATGTGGAAATATGCCTCGGCCGTGTGGTAGATACTTAGATACTCTGCTCGTTAACTCATCAGTTGCACTGTTGGCAAAAGAAAGTGCAGCCAGACCTCCTGGATTCTTATTCCAAGAATCTATTTCCTTAGCTACTTTCACTGCAACTACCTCAGTTTTGCCACTTCCAGGGCAGGCTTCTAAGAATATGTGCTTCTCGATGCCTGAGTTAACATAGCTCAGTTGCTCCTCCGTAAACTCTACCGCCATCATTTATCCTCCGTGACATCTAACGATGAAGCCCACAGAATGGCATTTTTGATATACTCAGGAACAGTAAAATCAAACCCACTAGACTGGATTCTATCGCTCAAAACTTGAGCAAACAGCCCCTTACCAATACTGTCGTTATCAATTTTTTTAAGTATTTCGTGAGCAGTAGTAGCAACCTCATGAGTTGATTTTTTACTCCAGTCTTCCTCTGACATTGCAATAAACTTTGGAATTACTGTGCCCTTCTTTTCAGTTGGTTCCGGCCACAAATCAGCAATTACCCTGGACATTAATGCTGCATTATTACCCTCCATGGCTAAGTCATACTCTAATGTCTTATACTTACTTACATAAAGTCGTGCATTAGCTGAGTTATTGACATGGTCAACTAGTTTAATTGCATGGTTGGTCCCATCAAGAATATTACCTTCGCAAGGAAGAAAGTCTTCACTTATTTCTTTTTCAACACCCTTCATTTCCGGATCAGGTACTTTTTTCTTTACGGTTTTTGGAGGGTCCAAATCGGTTATTCCAACACATCTTACCGGAATGCTCTCCCATTGTGCTTCTTCTGCAATATCATCTGACTTTGAAACGTTGCAATATAGTTGCATGAAGTGATTAAAGTAGATCCCATTTAGGTTGATTGTTGATACCCCAAGGTCTTCGAGACTTTTGCACCCTTCTTTCTGTTCCTTTAGAACTATTTTTGCCAAAGCTGGAATTAGCATTTGCTCTGCAATCCCTTCGACAAGAATTACACCGCTAGCAAATAGTAAATTTGACTTTGTTACATCTAGCCAACGATTAATGAATTGGCTACTGGGTGTCGGTAATCCACAATTTCGTAAAGGTGTCGCTACAGGAGTTGGTAATTTAGATATATGAATTATCGACTCAAGGTCAACCGAAGAGGCTAAAACTGTTGAATGCGTAGTGACAATAACCTGAACATTTTTATTCTGTTGTGCTACTGATTTGAGATGGTTTAGCAGTCTAATTTGTAACTGTGGATGTAAATGAGCTTCCGGTTCTTCGATCAGTAGCAACTTAAAAAGAGGTTGTTCTTCATCCTCATCATCTAGAGTAAGTTCAGCAAGAATTGAAGCTATATACAGTAAGTTGTTATATCCTAAGCTGTTTTGGCTAAGGTCACGGAACAACGTCTGCTCCTCAGCCGACAAGTCCGGAAAGAACATTAAGGTAAGGTTCTCTGCGATCTTAGTGAAATCACTTTCGGCAAATTGAATACTAGTATTTTGTGCAAAATGATGTCCAATTGCTTTAGTTAAGTTACTTGATATCAGTGCGTTAGCACCTTTAATGCTCAATGTCTCATCATTTGCCAAGGATTCGTTGAAGTTCTTCAAACTAGCTTCAAGAGGGTGTAATGCGTCGTCTTTTCTACATTGTTTTAGCTGCTTGCGATTTAGCGCCTTAAGAAGTTTTGAAAGCCTAGACTGACGACCGTTCGACAATTTTGCTTCTGCGTCTCTTAGCGGCGGTAAATAGATACATTGAACTAGATCTAACAACTCAGGATCAAATTGAGAACTTTTTGACTTCCCTCCCCATATAACTTTTTTGAACCTTCCACGTATTTCTTTATTTTCAGCTTGTAGATTTAATAATGCTGTATTGGAAGCTCCTACCCAAGGAAGAAAGGCTACTTTATCTTTTGTATTCAACCCATCAAATTCAGCACAAATTGAGAAAGATTCGGCCGTTTTTCCTTCAACTACGAATGGGCGAAAAAAATCATCGCTAGTTAGGCTATATCTACCCGTTTCTGAATCTTCAAATAATTGACGAATCGCACTTATGATAGCTGTTTTACCTGCACCATTTTCGCCAACTATTACATTTAGACCATCTGATAATTGAACATTGAAGTCTTTGCCAAAGCATCGAAAACCTTCCGCTTTTAAATTACTTATGTACATAGCTTTCCCTATTTAATTGCTTACGAAGTCAGAACACCTTTTAAGCTATGACAAGTGATTAATCAGCTTGCTTTATTGCCATCTGGAGACCCTTCACTTCCTCTAAAACTCACTCGTTGGCAACAGTAACAGTTCTACCGACTCATTACTCAATGGGAAGTATGGACTATCCAGACTTTACTAGACAAATACCCCAGTCGAATGGTGAACAGGATTAGAGTAATTTCAGTACACCAATTCGATGTATTAATTACCGAAAGAGTGAATGATTATGAACAATAAATCGTCAGTTATTAACACAAAGCTTAGCCAATTAACTAAATACTATGCTATATAAATATTTACTCGATTATCTTACGCCCATTTATATAAGGAAAGTCAAATGCAGATAGACGGACATCATACCCTAACTTATGTCGTAGCCCGTTACGCCGGTATCGATCATTATACAGCCGAGAAGGTTGCCTATTCGGCACAATATGTAGATGAAGCAACAAATGATTCTCAAATCCATTTTGAAAATGGTGCAATGTATGATCGAATTGTTTCTGCACATAAAATGCTTGATTACCGAAACACGCAAGAGTTAGCGAATAACTTAGTGTGGATACCTTTTCATTTTTTACCTGGTAACGAAGGTTTTCCATCAAGTGAAACTCCAGAAGGAAGCTTCATAAATCGATTAATATGCATGCCAGACAGTCAGGTAGCTAGAGACATGTTGAAAATGGTTGCACAACATTGGGAGCGACCGTATGCAGCCCAAATGATGGGGGTAGCTATGCATGTTTACGCTGACACATTTGCCCATCAAGGCTTCGCCGGCGTTATACATGATGTTAATCGGGTTGATGAATTAGAATCCACATCGACCAGTCTCTTACAAAAAGTCAAAGACAATTTATTTAGCTATGCTATATCAGAGTCGTCGCCCCTAGGCCATGGCGCAGCCCTATCTTTTCCTGATCGTCCCTATACCTCTTGGGAATATCAAAATGGGCTAGGAAAAAAAGTTGAACGAGATAATACAAAGATTTTTTTAGATGCCGCAGATGCTATGTGTAAAGCGATGCAATGCTGGAAGTCTAGAGACACTTCGATAGATATTGATAATCAACCAGGCTTAACAAAAGATCAACTAGCACTTATTAAACACGCACTACTTACTATTAATGATGACAGTGGAGACGCTCGTCATAAAGAATGGTTAAAATGGCTTCAAGAAGACAAATTCGAGCTGGGAGCTGTCGATTTAAGTTTTGATATTGAAGGTCAAGATAGCTGGAAATTTAAAGCAAGAGGCGAAGGAATAAAAATAGACGGTGTTTTCAAATATCCCTACTCCGAAGCTTTTCTAACCTCTGATTGGAAATACTTTCATGATGCACTAAAAACCTATCGACTGGAGATTATTCGAGATGTACTCCCAAGCTACGGCATTTGCGTCGCCTAACCCAAAACTAAAGCAACTAAATTGGTCAAATAAAATCCTATTTATGAAAATAGTATATCAAAGAGTTTTTTTCGTTATATTTTTATCGTTTGGCCTAATGGGCTGCGCCTCTAACAAATCATTAGGTTTAGTTAATAACTATGCTAAGCAAACACACGAAGTTGAAGAAGCTCTTTTGGAGGTCTATCAGCAAACACATAATGCACAAGTAGATGCGGTATTAGCTCAAGCTTCAAGAGATGGAATTTCGAGTAATGACCTACTCATTAAGAAAATAGACAATCGAGGTCAAGTAACAATGCTACAAAACCTTCTTTCATTCTCACAAAGTATATATCTTCTCTCTTCAGACAACTACGATGAAGATTTAGACTCCTATTCTAGACAGCTCAATTCTTCACTATCCTCATTGTCCGAACTTTCTTCCACTCAAGTGATAGACAAACCTCAGATAGAACTAGTATCGATTAGCGTAAATACTATCACCAGAGCATATTCAGAAAGAGCTAGATACAAGAGCCTTAAACAAGTACTAATTAGCTCCCAAAGCATCGTACAACGATCATTTCAAACTCTAAGCAAAGAACTCCAAGCATGGGAAATGATCACAAAAATTTCAATGGAGAAAGAGCTAAGAGCTAGACTCTATATGCTGAACAATCCCAATCGATGTGAGACAGAAAATGCAAGATGTGCGGCCCTCTTCCACTCATTAGAAGAACGCATTGAGGCATACAGAAAAGCTTACATATTAAAGTCGAATATAAACGCTTTAAATACTAAATTTAAGAATTTAGAAAGTGCATTACAAGCGGTACAAGATCTAAATATTGCTCTTGTCGACTCTCTTAATCAAACCGATACTTTTTCGAAGGATTCAGTAACGAGTGCAATCGAATCAACACAAATACAATTGAAGAAGTTAAAAAACTTCCAAAGCACCTTATAGGCAACAAAATGATAGAAACGCACGAAAAAATTTATGCTGAAATCAAGTCTCTTTACGATGAACTTCAAACATACTTAGATTCGATAATAATGACACCTGAACAAGAACATATTTGTCTGAAATGCGATAAACTAGGTGACAAAATAGTTGAATACAATATATCAATAATTACAAATAACTCTAGATTAAGTCAGTCAAATAATGAGGCGTTAAGAAGTTTACTTGAGGAAGTCAGTTTAGCTAGAGCTACCATTAAAAATGATATTAACAAGCTGAAATCAGTAGCAAAAGCAGCCAGTGCCATTGATAAAGTTTTGGAAAAGTTAGTTGGGATTGTATGATTTTTTGGAAATGACTACTGTCTAGCAAACTTTGGGAAGTCCACTCATGGCCTACGGACAAGGTAAAAGTAGAAAGCACTAATAAGTTATGAATCACCCCCTTTTTTAAACACTTTAGCACCTAACATGTCTCGCCCGTTAAACTTTTATAAGGAAGTAGTATGTCTATTAAAACTAGCGATTTAATGAAGTTCGAACCTATGTATAGCAGCGAACAAGAGGACAAAGCACACAAATTTAGAGGGGCTTTTTTAAAAGACTTCCCATTAGATAACCTTGAGAGTATGGAAATTGACGATTATGTCATTGGTCATGGGACCAATTCATTCTGCGCTCAAGTAGAAGCAAAAACCATAACTTGGGCGAATATCCAAGGTTCCACCTCGTTTAAGTTTGGCATTTACTTTGGTCGAACTAAGTATGATCCAAAGAAAGTCTATCGTTTTTCAAAAAAGTTTAATAACACTGGAAACTCTGAAGAAGCTTATCGAAATGTAAAAAACGAACTTTTAAGACTTATTGAAGCAGGAAAGAAAAAAGACTTCCATGAAATTGATGCTAACAAGACCTCCCAGATGTTTAAAGCAAAAATATTGAGTCTTTATTTTCCTGAAAGTTTCATCAATATGTGCAGCGCTGAACACCTTCAATTAGTTGCCAAAGAACTAGGCTATGCTGATGACTGCTACATTAGCGAGATTCAAAATATTCTTGTACGCGAGAAGAATAATAACGAAATCACCAAAGATTGGAGCAATCCTAGGTTTATGCAATTCCTATATGCCAAATACATTAAAAAAACGCTTGTAGGTTCTCCCAGTTCAAAGCCTGATAAAAAAAAGCGAAAGCCGTCTGATCAAAGTGTAGATTTCGAAAAGTTGAATCAAATCAGAGCAGAGAAAGGCAAGAAAAGTGAAGCATTTGCCCTTGAGTGGGAGAAAACGAGACTAATTGGAGCTAACTTGGGTGATTTACAAGAAAAAGTAAAAGATCTAACTAATAAGCCTAGTTTCGGATATGATTTTCAGTCTTACTCAGCTAAAAAAGTAAAGCGCTATATCGAAGTTAAAACCATTAGCAGATGGAAAGGTGGATATCATTTTTTTCTTTCGGATAATGAGCGCTTTAGATCCGAGTCAGAGGAGCTTCGAGACAATTATTATTTCTATTTAGTTGAGTATGATAAACATAACGAGCCAAAAGATGTCCACGCTAAGCTTGCCAAGGATTTTTATGGAGAATGTGAGCTTAACCCAATTGCTTACAAAGTTGAATTTGATTTGGACGAGGTCAATTAGGGACTCTACCTTAGAAACTAGGGAACATACGATTAAGTCGGCAACATGAGACAATCTTGCCGACTTCATCCATTGATGACTACAATTGCTACTCCACTAATGTCATCGAGAAGCAATTTTTCAACCTGTTGTGCTTTCATACATAAAGTTCCACGTTCACTTTATAACTAGCTGTAGTTCTTTCGACATTGTTACATACCATCAACAATCTGGCTACGCACTACAGGACGTCCCAGAGTTTGCTAGAGGCTATCTGATATGGAGAATTGCTAACGACATCCCCCTGAAGAAAAAAGTAATAAATTACTCTTCTAAGATGCCAATTATATGCAATTATATTTTTTCATATAATTGGCAGTTTCCCGTTAGATGGGTCGAAAAAACCACACCACTTTGCTTTTTGAAAATCACTTCTAGCATGTATTCTTTCGGTGTTTTTGACATGGCAAGCTGCATTAATAAAAAAACCAACCTTTCATTCCTGCTTTTTTTCTTCGCCTAATAGCTCTGCGGCTCCGCGCCCCCACCACGGAGGTCGATTTATTTCGGGTAACACCAAACTCGCCGGAACGGCCATCCAAAAATAAGGATTCGCGTTAGATCCGGTCAAACCACTAGCTAGAACACTCACAGCCCAACCATACCGGATTACCCTCAAAGAAAGGACACAACCAACGAAGAATTGGCACGCACCTTGAAATCCCATCCTATTAACGCTCTTTAAGAAAAAATTAAAAAAGAACACCCCGGGGAAAAAGAGGACAAGCCAAGCGAGTAAGAGAATAAGAAGAAAAGGATTTGTTGATTAGGGTATCTAAGAGGTTGACTCCTATACAAACTATAGGGTGACCATGGCCATATAGCCGGATAATAAATAGGCAGGTTTGAAATGGCCGGTTGACCATGCCGCCGCATCGATCAAGTTTTCACCAGACAATATCCGCTCTAGACGACTCGAGCGAAATCGCCTCAAGCGACCATCCACTTCCCTGCTCATAGAAATGGTTGCCACGGTCACCTCTTCATATGCTCGATCAAATCTCGTTAATTCATCTTGCCAAATTCGGCTAGTCTGCTATCTTAGATATTGGAGCTGATTGCCAAGGCTGTAAGTGACCTAAAAGACAGCATACCGAACTACCTGCCAATTTCAGTTGATCTTAATTAACCATGCTGGCAAGCGTAGTGACTTAAACACTTACCACTACCTATAAAAAAGTCCAGCGTTGTTTGTAAAGGATCACTCTCATGAGTACTGACTTATCAAAACTTTGCGCTGATTTCCTGCGTAACAATCATGCTTCCCAATCCACTGAAAAGCTAAAAGCCTCACATGCCAGAGAACTTGTTGCAGCGTTTTTTGGGTATAAGAGCCATGCTGCGCTTATGGCTGAAAAGACCTACCCACTGGATCAGCTCGAAGAGGTTGATATCTTCATTCCTGATGTACCGTTGATGGACGACAGACGCTCAAAATTTAACGGTTTGCCAAATGACCTTACCCAATCAATCGACCTTGTTAAATTTCTAGCTGAAAAGCTTGCCGATGAAGGGCTATGCGCTGCAAATGTTTGGATCTATGACACACTCGAAAGCTATATGGCCGAAGTTTTCCTACCCGATTGCCAAACTCTAATAGATGATCAGCTTTCTGGTGCAATGGCTGAAACCAATGCGGAATTTTTCGATTCACCTTATTATGAAAATGTACAAATCGAAGATCGAGGTGACGAGCTGGTTGTTATTGCCAAAACCAAATACAAGGGCGAGCCATTGGAAGATAAACCATTCTGTGGCGACACTCTTGATATGGTAGTTCAGGTGACATTTCCTCGCATGGCAGGCAAGCGCGGGTTTCACGAATTCGAGCTTGAAGTTGGGGGCAGCGTCAATGACGACTGGGCTGACCCAGAACTACGATATGGCATACGCTCTCAGAGCAGATTAGCAATGGAACTTGGCCTAACCAACGAAGATCTCGATTCGCTGGAGTGGGACACCCAAGAAAACCGCAGTAATGACGGTATGCTCTATGACCATGTGCTGACCTTTAACGAAAATTGTCCACCTGAGATTTTAGAGAAGATTGAAGGATTATCGGATAATTTGACCATCCGTGTTTCTGCAAACGCTTTTGACAGCCCTTTTCCAGATGAGACAGATGAAAGCATGCATTACGAGATACCGAATATCCGTCCCAAAGATCAGTGGCTTGAGATGACAGGCGGCTTTCAAATTGGTGAAAGCACTGAGCAGCTCAAGACGAGACTAGATGAAATTCATGTCATTCGTAATCGAATTGCTGAAGGCAAAAGCACAGTAAATGATATCGAAAGACTCTCTTACCTACTTGGTAACGATCAAGACTATTAAGGGGATCTGAAAAACAATGGAACAAAACGTACACTAAGCTAATCGGACCCACCTCATAAGACTTCGTTGCAAGACTTGGTGTGGTTTAATTCAGGCCATTACAATCGCTATGATCGGCTTAGTGTACGTTTTTGTTCCGAATTTTGATGTAACATCTCATCAATGCCGATAGAGAGGGAAGCCCATCTTTAGCCTAAATTTATCAATTTCTTGAAATAATAAATGCATCTTTAAGTGCGGGACATGAAACTTAATAAGCGCATATTATCTGACAGGTTATCAGCAGAGTTCTAAACCAGACATATGGGCAGTTGATATTGTACTAATGAAGCAAAACCATGACGAAATTTTATCTTACTAGTGAAGAGCTTTCTTAGAAATATACAGGATGGAACAGGCATGAGTACACTTTATATCATTGGTAATGGATTTGATTTACATCATGGCTTGCCAACATCACTAACTGATTTTAGGAAGTATGCCGAATACAGTGCTTTCTCTCGCTTGTATGAAGATGGCGCTTTTATGATTTGTGCTAACCAGACACTGGATAAGCATTGGGAAAGTCTGGAGGAGAATCTATCTAATTTTGATGTTGACGCACTCATTGAGCATGCAGCAGAATACTATGATGATGACCCTCATGAAAATCAGTTTGTTTATGAAGTTGAGTCTGCTATTGATGTGCTTACAACGGGTCTTAAGCGGGGGTTAAGCAAGTATTTGTCATTGGCAGAATCTCAGGATGTTGGCATAGACAAATTATTGAAGATCGACACTAATGCTCGTTTTCTTTGCTTCAACTACACAAACACTCTCGATCGTATTTATAAAATACCTTCAAATAGGATTTGTTATATCCATGGAAAGCTGAATACACCAAATGCACCCATTGTTATTGGACACGGTATGGAAGATTCTGGATATACACCCCAGGATGAAATTGACATTTCAGCGCTAACTGAAGAAGCACTAGCAGCATATGAGGACTCTTACTCTCCTGACTATGAATATGCAGTTAAGGAGGCTCATGGATACTTTAAAAAGAACTACAAGGATACAGTTGGTTGTATCAATGCTTCTAGCGAGTTTTTTGAGTCTTTATCTGATATTGATAGAGTGATAATTCTTGGACATTCTTTGGGTGAAATTGATTTGCCTTATTTTGAATGTATCAACAGGACTGTTAGAAGCGATTGCCATTGGGCAGCTACTTATTATCAAAGCGACCAAAAAAGAAAAATCTTCGAACGCCTTGAGGGGATCGTGAATGATCGAAGCAGAATGAGTTTATTTGAAATATCCCAATTAGTAAGATAAAGATAGAGAGCATTTTAGAGCGCCAATTATTGAAGATACTTTGCGATTTGATCCAGATTAATAGAGCTTTTATCCAGTTACCGTCTAAGAACTAAAGCTCAACCCCCTTCAATCAACCCTAACAACCATAGGCAAATGAAATGTTAGTGACAAACGAAATAACACAAATGGCTAACGCGATAGTAGCTCAGTTACCAATTCTGAATGGTATATCGAACTCTGATGAGCACCAACAAGCCCTGATACTTTTAGAAGAATTGTTAGAGCGCTATGACGAAAACTTGATCATTATTGAGGCTTTGAGCAATGTCATTGCACGGTATGAGGATGGGGCAGCAGAGTTTGATACTTTCAATAAACGACAAATAGCTATAAACCCAGAAACAGCAATGCTAAAGCTCTTGATAGATCAGGACCTAGCGAATACAGACCAGACCTAAGTACGTTACAAGAAAGAAATCCGATGTGCCGTCATCATCTCAACCCTTGATATCAAATAGCTACACTGTTCATTTAAACCACTACCCCGTGGCCAATTTGGCCCAAAAGATCACTTACCCGCTGAATTCCTTCTTTAGTAGCCATAATCGACTCTGGTGACTTACCACCTAACGCTAGTGCAGGTGCTTTAATCCATGATTTCCATTTGTCTTCGTCACCAAACAGCTCTAGACCCAATTGATGAACTCTTTCATTCAACTCTCTCATTTCAGATGCATCAACTAATTCTAAAATTGCCACATATGTGTCAGCGGGAACACAGTAAAATACGGGGTTACCGTCCTTCATAACAGCAACTGGACTGCCTTTTGAATCATTCATAACACGATCAAGACTGCTCTCAATATCATGAATATCAATGCATTTTTCAGCATGATTTTTTCGTTTAGTACTCATATCTCTCCTCCAACATATCTGTTAAGTACAATAATGACTAACATGAAAAGCTTAATTAAGGATAAATAATTTTTAGATGAGTACCTTACTCCGAAAAAAATTTCTTACCTTGAGGAAATCATCAAATGAATTATTCTCCAGCATAAATTCTCTAGCTGACTTACCATTAAATATCGGGTCATTTATAGGCCTTTTGAAAAAATCATACTTAAATCCAGTTGGTGCACTTAGGTGAATCATCTTGTATATACTTACCAGCATCGCCAATGTATCAATGGTTTCTTGGTCTACTTGAAGACTCCCACTAGTGTGTGCTGTCTCTTTCCATTGATTCCAAGTTGAAATCGTAATACCACCTAGAAGAACACACATCTGTTCATCAGATAAGTCCCAACGCTCCTGTGAACATTGTTCATCTAGCCATAATACAACCGTTGCAATTATCTTGTCTGCTGGCAGATTACTGGCGTTTTCTTTAGTACTTTTCTCGTTCATGGAACACCTCCCAATCAATTATTATAGTTTGAATTTTTTAACTAATAGCCCGTTTCTCTTTTCTACATTTTGGTTCAATAAACCTTTGGTAACTCATCCCACCTTGTCGTGTAGCCTGGCGATAGGTGCTCTCTTTTCATAGACCACTGAGGTGACACACCTTGCGAGGCGAAGAAGACATTGCCGAAGCCGCTGTGGTTGATTTTGTCCACGACGTTCATTAGGGCTTTTGAGTTGATTTTTGTGTTGTCGGCTCGGAATAAATCTTGTTGAAAGGCGCCGTGTTCGTAGAAGTCCGCCAGCATCACGCCGCCTTTGGCGTAACGATAACCTGCACGATAGATGCGACGAAACAACACATCCGCCACTTCTAACAAGTCTCGCGTATCGTCCGTGGGATTAGGCAGCTCTACAGACAGGGTTTTCGAGTACTGCGGTTCGTTTGGAATAAATGGACTGGTACGAATAAACACACTCACCACACGACAAAGACGTTTTTCACCGCGTAGTTTTTCGGCGGCTCTGGTTGTGTATTTGGCGATGGCTTCCCGTAGTTCGCGCTTGTCTGTCACCTTGTGACCAAATGACCGACTACAAATGATCTGCTGCTTTGTTGGCCTAAGCAATTCCAAATCCAAACACGACACACCATTCAACTCTCGAATGGTTCGCTCCAGCACCACAGAAAACTCACTGCGAATCGATTTAGGGTCAGCATTCGCCAGATCCAACGCGGTTTGAATTCCCCTAGCCTTTAGCTTGGCAGTGGTGCGACGGCCAACACCCCATACATCACTGACATCAACAATTGCCAATAAACGCTTTTGTCTGTCTGGGTCCATCAAATCTACCACCAAACCGGTGGCTGGGTATTTCTTCGCGGCATGATTGGCCAACTTCGCCAACGTCTTGGTTGGAGCGATGCCCACGCCTACCGTAATGCCCGTCCATTGATCGACCTTGGCTTTTACTCGTTTACCAAATGCCAGCAAATCCGTCACATGATCTACACCGGTTAAATCCATGAAAGCTTCATCAATGGAATACACTTCCAGCCGTGGCGCTTCCTCTTCTAAGATGGTCATAACCCGATTCGACATATCCGCATACAAAGCATAATTCGAGGAAAAGCAAACAATACCGTGCTTTCTTATCTCGTCCTGAACCTGAAACATCGGCACGCCCATCTTGATGCCCAGCGCCTTGACTTCTTTGGAACGCGCGACAATACAACCATCGTTATTCGACAACACCGCTACAGGCGTGTGTTTTAAATCTGGTCTAAATAGCTTCTCGCAACTGGCGTAAAAGTTATTGCAATCGACCAAGGCAAAGACCGTTTTCATCAACCGCGCTCGTACTTACGAACCACACCCGTCACCACGCCGAAGATTTCAAGCTCCGACTCTTCGGTAATATGAATGGCTTTATAGGCTTTGTTCTTCGGGCGAAGCAACACATTGGGCTTCAGCTCCAACGTCTTCACCGTCATTTCCCCATGAATACAAGCAATCACAATATCCCCATGCCGTGCGGTTAACGAACGATCCACCACCAACACATCACCGGAATGAATGCCCGCCTCAATCATCGAATCACCCTGAGCACGCACATAAAACGTCGCGTTCGGATGAGCCACACAGAACTCATTTAAGTCTAAAGATTTTTCAACAAAGTCCTGAGCAGGCGAAGGAAACCCCGCCGACACCGAATCCACATAAAGTGGGATTCGCACACTATTGGCAGCGATAGACGCCGCCGACTCAGACACACCAAGATAAGTCACACGCATGATCAACACCAAAAACTGTATAGATATACAGTATAGTTTTAAGCAGTGGGAATGACCAAGTGAATTTTTGTAACAGGTAGAATTTCCGATTTTGCGACCAAAAATGAGGGGCCAAAGAGAGTTTTTCACCTTGACTCCAAATATCTGATATTGGGCTAGAGCAAAGCGCCTTAACAACTCAATAGCGGCGTGTCGCGGCAACTCACAGGTGTTTTGATCAGGTACAAAAAACCACCCGAAGGTGGTTATATTGATCCTTAAAAACTTACAAATTCACCTTAGCTGATGGATAACTAGTAATGCATTGATCATCATTCAAAACCATAAATACATTTCCATCTAATGCACAAAATGGAAATTGAGCAAAACCTATATTTCTTGCACTGACTTCAATGTACATACGTTTGTCATGCAACTCTAATCGTTTTGCCTGAACAGGAAAGATCCCTTCATTTTTAGGCGTAATCAAAAATGCTAACGGAAAAAAGTTCAAACAACTCAAAGATGCATTATGTCCTTTGTTATGAAAACCAACTAAGCGGGCACTAAAATGGCGCCGAAACGGATAATACCAATAATATAAATCATGTGTTTCTGAGATAGCGTTATCGTCACCTAATACAAATCTTCGAAGACTATCGAAATGTGGTGATGGCAATGGCTTTTTTAGACACTCTTTGGATGACGTAGCAGCAAGAACATGACCAACCATAGCTCTGCAAAATTTTAAAGCATCTACTTCGATGGATAAGATATTACTATAAGAATTTGCTGATTTAATGTGATGAAGTAGTTTATGGTTCAAATCTTTAAATAAGCGCGCAACTTCATTATCATTTTTCCCCAAGTGGTAATTGTTACAGTTACTGCAAATTGTTTTAAAAGTACTTCCCCTCTTACCTTTAACTCCCTTTAAACTTGGATCTAGATTACTTCCATATATTTCTGTTACCAACTTCTGTTCAACCGCGGTTAGTACAATGGCTCCTTTTGGAGGAACATGATCTTCTGTTAAACGAGAAAATTCACCACATATGAGGCAATAGCCTTCATCAATTCTGCAACTATCAATTCTTCTAGAAATCCCTCTGCTTTTTTTCATCATCAAAATCCTTCTAGCTTCTGCAGTTTCTTATCAAATTACTTCATTTATTTTAAATCAATGCTATACAACAAAAAAACTGACAATTATAACCAAACCTTTGGCAATTCATCCCACCTGATCGTGCAGGTTGGCGATAGATGCTCGCACGGTTTTGAACTATACGGATTAATAGAATTTCCGATTTTTCTACCGGAAGTGAGGCGAGATCAAAGAGGAGCAAGTGTGAACTTTTCATCTGAGCTCAATATCTCGATGGTGAGAGAGGGGGGAATTGAACCCCCCGCGTTACTCTTGGCACCTGAATATTTAAATAACATTATATATGTCTCGCTCGGGGTGAAGCCATACCACAGGCTCTCTCAGGAACGCAGGCATCACCATCTCACGCTTTTTAGTATTAATTACTTTATTTCTCGACATAGACGTCTCCAAATTAATAGATGCATTAAAACTCGCATTACATTCATTGGTTAGGTCCACCCCAAGCGACACATCACAATCTACCGTCATAGACAGGCTTAGTCCCAAGACTTTAGGCTATAAAGCCAATAAATCAATATTACTGGAAGCAACCAAAGTTACAACAAAAACCTAACCTTCACCGAAGTGTCGGCCTGTGGCGTTTTTGACGCGTTCGATGGTTTGGTCGGCCCATACGGGGTTAGTTCGGGTTCTGGCGAGTTGTAGTTGATAATTTCGAATGGTTTGAATCTTGGCAATGATGTCGGTGGCGGATGCGACGGCGATGCTTTCTGTTATGCCTAAGGATTTGGCGACATCGTTAATGAGTTTGAGCTTTTCGTCGTCTTGGATAGGTTTCTTGGGTGACCTTGGGCAAAGGAACTTATCAATTGCAGATTTAACTTGGGAGAAGTAAGTATTATTGACGAGTCAACCTCTTCGTCACACATACTCTCCAAATTCCATTCGTCGAAGCGCTTGCCGCACAACTTCACGGCCAGCATGTGAATCGATCATGTTCACTGGAATTTCTCCTCCAAGTGCTGGAATAGACGAACGCATCCATTCTTTTGCCAAATCGAATGATTCATAAATTTTTGCAGCTTGAATATAAACTCGTAGAAGGTCAATCAGATTATCCGTTGCAGTAGAAGATAAGCGTTTAGTTTGATAACTCTTACTTAAATTTGAAGTGGTACCGATTGACCGAGCAATCAACTCTTTTTCCCCTATCAAATCCGTAATCGCTTTCAATTGTTTGCCATTTGCCCCTGATCGAACAATCGACAAATAACCTACTGCCGACATGATATCAACATCAGGAAACAGATCATTGATGGAATCAAGTGAAAAATCTTTTATAGTTCCAAGCGGTTTCAGAGGCTATCCATTAGCTATTGTTTTGATCATATTGAATACACTAGACCACTGACTTTAATAAAATTTAGACTCCAAATAGTCTTGCAGCTCTTCAATTTTTGAAGCTATTATGTGCTGCTCTTCTAGGGGAATTTTAGAAATATCTTCAAAGGTGATCGATTTAACAGCAAGAAGCAGTTTCAAAAGAAAGTCGTTATAAGTAGTCATTTTTTCAATCCTTGAATAAATTATAAACAATAGAAATTGCCCATCCGTGGGCTTTATCTACCTTTTCGGTAGGTTTATGTTCATCGTTGCGGAATCTTACTTCCAGTCCTAATCTCAGCTGCCTATGCGGCAGGACACGAAATTGGTTACACCTCAAAAGCGCCAAAATGTTTACCAGCTGCCTATGCGGCAGGACACAGTCGATGATAATGTTTACGCCCTAACGTTATTTTACCAGCTGCCTATGCGGCAGGACACTACAACAAAGTTAAAAAATCGTCTTAACTTACAATAATGTAGACCAATTTTATAAAAAATACCTAATTTCTCAGGTTATTTCTAGATTATTGTTTACCCCTACCAAATTAAATTGGTAACAGTGCTTGATGCTGCGAGTTAGTTGAAAGGCCATATGAACACACTTCAAAGCAGCTATCGTTGGCCTGTGATTGAACTACATCATACCGCTGCACTTTTAACATGTAAGCTCTACCTGATTGTGAGCTATCCATTGGAATTGAATGGTAAAAATCAATTTCCTTTGGTTGAGCGTCAATAGGATTAAACTCTTCGCCTCTCTCTAACGCTCTTTTCTTTGCTCTACGCAGCCTTCTAGCCTTGGCTGCTGGTGTTAGTTTGTCTATTGACTGATTTCGAACGTATTTAACGCATGTGTTTGACTGCTCAAGAATAATAGGATCGCTTATTTCAAAAAGCCCATTCTCTGTCATCACTTGATAATACGGCTGCTGAATCAGTGTATTAAGTTGATCCACTATAGGCGAGACAAACATCAGCTGGTTACCAACACTAATTTGAGACCATTTAGGGAAAGATACAGCAATATTTGAAAGGCTATGCCTGCTCATAAAACCATGCAACACCTTAATACAGCGCCCTGCCAATAAAGCATGATCACAGCTCTTTGGTAGATAGGTAACCACAACACCATACAACATCAACTTTTAGCTCCTTGAAACATTCCCCCTTTCACGAGTACTGATGCAATGAAGTGGATATCAGGATTTATACTCGCGGTAGAACTTGAAGCAGCCAATTCTTTTAAATAGGACGGTAGTTTTTGTAGCAATTGGTAAAAATCGCGCTTTGTCTGAGGGTGACGCCGGGCAATTAAATTTGCCTGATCAGCAGCAAACTCACTTACTCTTAAGGGGAAATCGCAATGCTCATCCCACCAGTCGTCGATAATTTGAATTCCCGCTCCTACCTTATCGGCATTAAAACAAGCGGCCATAACACCGTCTATGTCCGTTGTTAAAAGAACTTTACTCGCGGCACTTTTATCGTCGTTATCTACGAAACACTGGCTTGGAAAGACTTCTGCGCAAAAAGGCAGCTTAACCTCAGCCCAAACATCACAATGCCAAACGTAACGAGTATTGGTCAGTGCTAATGCTAACTCTGAAGCAAGCTTGTCTAGTTCGTGACTTTGATTATCTGGCCATTCAGAATCCCAATACAAGCGGTGAGCATTAACAAAGCTAAAATCACTTCCTTCACTTGTTTTTACAAACACGTCAAAAGCATTACCTTCCTTGTTACGCCACAACCAGGTTCCCATGGCTATATTTTTCGCGTAACGCCTAGCTAATTCGATATAGCCTCCTTTGTCAGCATAGGCTCTAACAAAATCAGATATATTGCTCTTAACTGACTGATCTGAACAACGGTCTGGCGTTAATGAATTTGCACAAACTCGAATAGAAAAACGGCAAACGAGACATTCTGCTACTGGCGGCAAATAGCAGGTATCGACAGTATGCGGGTTACCCATAGAAAGGTTATGTAATGTGGCAGATTCTTTAATACCTTTTGATGTATGAGCTTCGCTAAAACCACTCTTACTACCACGAATTTTAATACGTTCAATTGGAAGCGGAAAAAGCTGCCCATCTCGGCGATAGTAAAAAATCGCCTTACTAGGGTTAATTGATCGCTTGTAGCTAAGTTGATTCGGAAGTTGCATTGGATTCTCCACAAACTGGGCCTACTTGTAATGTAGTACAGCTTTGAGAGATAGGCATAAATTGCCAAAAAATTTGCTTTTCAATATTACTTGCAGCTCTTATCACGTCTATGCTGCGCTCACGCGTACAAAGGCCTATAAGCGGCTCACAGAATGCATGAATACCAGAATCTACCTCACGAGATTTGATAGGCTCTAAAAGCCTATAACCCACTAAGCAAAGCGACAATTTAGCTTTCTGCTTTAAAAGCTGCAAATTCGAGGATAAGTCAAAACCGCTGTCTCTAACGGGTGTCAGCCAGTTTCCATCAAAGAGATTGATCGCTATGAATTGCTTCAAGTTATTTGAACCATAAAACAACTGAGCCCATTCAGTTTCTTCGTATAAAAATGGCGGATGAAGAGAGCCACCCCACAATCGCTCTGGTAGAACTTGCTTAAGTAGCTCTACATCAAGCTTATCTGTAAAACCAGAGTGTTTATGAAGCTTAACCACTATAGAAAACTTACCATCAAAACTGCACTCTGGAACTATGCCGCTGCGCCTAATCCCCATATCCTTTTCAGGAATACTGTAGGCGGGTAATTTATTTTTATTAATTACTTGATATTGGTTACATTGCAGCGCGAAGCTTTCAACAATTACTTCTGGATAGCAATCTATTAACTGCCTCTCAAAACGGTGTAAGAAACCATATAACCCAATCATGGATGGCATCCCAGCCACGAATGGATTGTTTAAACCGTTAGCCTCAGTGAGTCGGAGATTCTTTAAAACAAGATACAATTCTTCTTCATGGTCAGATGTCACTTTAGCGTTTATAGAAAACGCCCTTTTAAGCATACTTGCTAAACGCTTCTGAGTTACCCCTAACAAGCGCTGATGGTAGCTATAGCTTCGAGTATATTTATTGTGCTCAAGTACACCATGAAGCTTTCGATTCAAATAGCGTGAGAAGTCCTGTAAGTCTGTTTCTTTTGACTGAAGAAAGTAATGTTCTTCATCGCTTAGTTTGTTTGTTTCAGCAGCCACTTTACCAATGAGCTTTAGGCGTACAAAAGGTGCAATCCATTGACTTAAAACATCATCTAGTTGCTTCAATACCAAAAGACGAGCCCGTCTTTTAAGTCTTAGAGAAGAATAAGTATTAACATCTATGATCTCACGATAAATACTGACAGCTTGCTTGCAAGTAACTGGATAGCCATTAAAAACCTCTTGCTGCTCAGCATAAGACCATTTCGTCTCAGGCCTGCGCAGCAATGGGGACTGTTTAATAAAGCGCATATGGCCGCCCATACAACCACACAGAACACCTAGCGCGCTAGGGTGAGGAAAGCTTAATGTCTGAATAGGAACACCTGAAATACTTTGAATGAGCAACTGATCAACATGAGACGCCACAGGAGTAACAGTTAAGTAATGATTATCTTTATATGGAAACAACAATTCATGGCTGTACTGATCAATCTCCTCAGGAAAATGGCTACCTGAGAATAGCTCCTGGAACTCTTGCTTTATTGAATACCAAAACGTCTTGTTTATCCCTAGCTTATACGCAGCTTTACGCCAAATTACGTCATCATCAAGCCATACAGAAACAAGAGAATGCTTACGGCCTCGCCACAGAAAAGTACTTGTGAGCATTCGACCAATTCGATAGTCACTGCTATTCCCCGCCCAACCAAACTCGGGTAACTCTCCGTTTTGAGGAATAACTCGTATTTGGTGTTTTAGGCTAACACGCGAGTCTGGCCATTTAAGGTTGTGCGTATGCAGTTGCGAGGCGACTTTGCGAAACTTAGTCCAAAAAAGATCGCTATTTAAAGTCGTTTTAGCATTTTGAATATTATCCAACCGACATTCGGCTTTACTGGTTAAGTTGACCAAGATAGCTAGACACAGCAGTTCTTGATCAGTCACATCAACTAAGACCGAATTCAACTCAAATAGCTTTTTAGCGATATCGTTAAAGTCTTTAAGGCTAAGTGAGTTTTCTGATGAAAGCAGTGCTTGAAGTGAATCCATAAAAACCACTACCACGCTGATTGGCTAAACTGATATTTAGAATAGGACAATGCTAAAGAAGCAACATCTCTTAGCCGAAATACTGGGTTGTGAGACTCCAGTTTACCTTCATTTCGTAGCCGCCTCCCGACAACTAAAATCCCTGACTCATAAAGTCGATATATATCATCAAGTTCTGAACCGATTATAACGGCAGCCTCTCTAGCGGACACAAGGGTATCGCCAATATTGGCAATCGTTGAACGTTCTTCGTTGATCGCTAAAGTGATAACAACACCGGCAATGAACTCTTTGATTTTTAATGGTAAGCAGCTAATTGCAGAGATATCATCTAGAAAATCATTGGATATTTGAGCAAACGACAATCTATTTGGCTTCTCCGTTGCCAGCAGTAAATTTTGCTCGATTAAACCATTTAGGTACTCATCAATATGACGACGTGGATCAACAATGAAGTCTTCATAAGCTAACAAAGGAAAAAACTTATCTGAAAATACGAGCACTGCTAATTTTTCGGAAAGTGAGCAAGAACCAATTGCCTCATATAGCGAATGATCACGCCAGCTATCAAAGCCAAACTCTCTATGTGAGTTTTGTAACAAATTCAGACCACAGATGCATCGTCCAGGGTCTTCAGAGTTCATGTAGTTCAAAGGGATATGACATGAAGGGCAATTTCTTAGCAGTTTAATACCATGCTTCTCGCAGCACTCAACCTTGTTGATATGCCAATCAAATCGAACATAATTTGATTCATTCAGGCATTCTGGGCAGATAGGGATAATCGTCGAACGAAGAAATTCTCTGGGAATATTGATTTGTTTATAACGAACTTCGGCATACTGTCCAAGGTCTACAGCGGTGGTATGCTTGAAGCAGATATCCAGTAATGAAAAACGTGACAGGCCGACCAACTGCTCAAGTAATTGAATCGCCTGTACACGCTGGGCGCTGCTTTGCTTTGCGTGATAGATGTTTACTGCATCTAGAGAAAGTGGAAATGCCCCAGCAATAGTGGGATGGCGCTCTTCCAACCAAGACTTCACCTCAATTGAAAGGTCACTGTAATGCTCAAAGTGATTGACTCTGCACAGGCGAAGCAAAGCACTTTCAAGCGCTTCATCTTCATATAGATCGATGGAGTTAGGTAAGAAGCTCATCAGCACACCTATTTTCTAAGATATACTTAGAAATGTAGCAGAAGTAACTAGCTTTACCACTATTTAAATCAAATCATGAGACTATAAACGGTTATAGATAAAGTCCATCATACCTTTAGCATACGATCTTGAGTCTTCTAAACTCCATGAGGTTAACTCATGTGCAGGGAGGTTAAGTGTTGTTCTATAGTCATGAAGAAGAACCGCTACAGCATCGTCAATTTGACTATTGTTTTTTAGTGCTTCAATACAATCGTTAAAACTATCTCTTTCTGTTAGATTCATGCCTGATAATGGCAACCTATAACGCTGTCTCATTTCATCTTCAATGAATGGCCTGAGTTTTGTGATTTTGTTGTCCTGTGTCCTTAGGTTAACAAAATCCATAATTTCCATGTATCTTTCATCATGAGCTGTTGCAGTCATTTCTACTTTTGTTGATTGAATAAAACTAGACCCTTGAGCTGTTTGAATGATTTTCAATGCTTGAGCTTCATTAAACTTTTTCATTACCGCTGATGCCATACCTTTGTAGTGGGTCGTGATAATCATCTGTTTAATTGATGGTTTAAGCGCAAAAAGAATGCGCAGAATGCTTGAAATGCGCTCATTATCAAAGCTGGTAACAGGATCATCCATGACTAAAATAGCCTTGCGTTTATCTTCATCTGAAAGTCGATGGATTTTTGCTAGGAAGATACACAGAGCTAGCGCTCTTCTATCCGACTCACTAAAGAGACAATGTAACTTTGAGTTATTAATTACTTGTCCTTTGAATGTAACTTTCAGATCATAAACGGTTCTTGCTCCACCTCTGTTAATTTTTCGGGATATATTAAAATCAGATGAACCAATTGCTCTAAATAACGTATTTATTTCGGTAAAGTAAGTGTCCAAAAATACCTCTTGAGCTTGCTCTAGAGAGGTTTTATCCATGTCATATTGCGCTTGAAGAACGTCAATCTGGTTTTTTAAGTCAATGTACTCAGTACATTCTGTGTCTAAGTGAAGCCTCTTACGTTCATTTGTGATTGCTACTTCATTTTGTTCTTCTTGTCGCATAATATTCAAAAGAGCGGTTGCATCTTGAGCGCCTTTAAAATTGATAAGAATCTCATTGGTCGCAATAGTGATTGCTGCGTATTCAGTAACAGTGTCATTGAAAGTTTGTAGCCTGAATTGGAGCGCACTGAAATTAATAGGGTTTATAAGGTTGTAGGGAGTGTCATATTTCTCAGTCAATGAAGCTCTAACTATTTGGATTGTTTCCGCTAGAGATGCATTCAACTCTTGAAGAGTGACATTAATATCCTCGAACTTATCATTTAACTGTGTCGCAAAATTTCTTTCATCGAGTTGTGCTTTTATAGCTTCTTCTGGATAGCTATCAAGTGCTGCAAGGTTACGTTCATGCTGTTGAGTCAAGGCATTTAAGGAGATCTCTAAAAGAGTTTCTCGCTGTAGCTGAGTAGCAGATGTTTTTGTTGTTGCAATGAAACGTTGAAATGTATCGTCAAAAGCAGTTCTATAGCTTTCTATAAGGCTATGAGCTTCATTACCAAGAGTTTGACCACAGAACGGGCAGTCTTCAATAAGATGTGTTAACCCTTTTGCTGTCCATCCATCGAAAGAGCTATTATTTGCGACATGACTTTTGTGAGCTGTCACTACCGATTTAGAGGCTTCGTGAACATTCTCCATCGACAAAGCCAAAAAATCGTTAATTCTTTGGACTTTATCATCGATAGAATGGAAACTTAAGATATTCTCAAGATTAGGTCTTCGAGTAACTTGATTAATATTTGCAATCTGAGTTGCTAGCGTTTGTTGGGTAAATTTTGATGTGTGAATTTCTGTGTCAAGCTCTTGCAGAGTCTTAATTGGTTTCGGTGAAGCTATGAATGTATTGAAGTCACCTAACTCGTGGGCTATTAGTTGTGCTTTATAGCTAGCGAGCGTTCGTCTGTCTACTCTTAGTTGCTGGTTTCGAGCTTCTAAAGCTTCAAATTGTGCAGCATTCTCTCCTAGGATGAAGCCAGACATATTTGTTGAATTATCGCGGCTGTATATGGCACCAGTCATCACGTTACGATGAATGAAGCTATGATCAAAAATGTAGAGTTTTGAATTTTCTGGTGGTTGAGAGTCCCATACTGCATTAATAAACCTCACAGCTTGTCTTTGACCTTCAAACTTTAACTCTACTCGCTGTTGGATTTGAGCAGCATTTCGATTTGGTAAGATTGATTTTCTATCAAGAATAAATTGTGGATCGTTTAAAGAAAGAGAATAGAAAATGTCACACAGTGTGCTTTTACCATTTCTATTTTCACCATAAATTATATTAACATCTGTAAATGTTATACTGCCCGCGTTAGCACCAGAATAATTACCTACATTATCTATCATTTGAATCCGTTCGAGCACGCCAATTTACTCCAATAGTTTAAAAATAATTTGCTTTACCATTTAAAGATCTGAAATAGATTCAATTATCATAGTTAGTTGATTTTCATCTAATTTGGAGGCGGCAAGAATCAAGTCAGCCAATTTCTCTTCATCACAATAGAGATATGCCACAGGCACTCCTAATGCATCTGCCATTTTCTTCGCCATTGCAAAATCTGGGGCATGCTTTCCGGTCTCATATTGACTAATTCGGGCTGTCCCATGGGATCGATCATCAAACCCTAGTTTATTACTGAGTTTTTCCTGTGTGAGCTTGGCCAACTTGCGAGCACTCTTTAGTCTTTGAGGTAATGGGCTTTGCATAATCCTAGCTACTTAAAAAACGTAATCTAAGATTTTCTTAGCATAGAGACCAAAAGTATATTAAGGAATCCTTAGAAAATGAAGCGTTGAAGCCAATTTAGACTGTTTTTTAATCAACGCAGCTATTTCTTGGATAAAATCTGGGTCAATGTCATTACTTCGGAAAGCCTTCGAGGCTCTATTGAAGCGCGATGAGAGCTATCTCCACGAATGTACTGGGAATGCATTTCAACTTCACGGATTTTGATTTTTTCTTTTGGCAGATCAAAAGGATTTTCATTACCAGGATAAAGGTTTTTAAATGAATCACTCAGAGATTGCTTGGAAAGAGGCTTACTACTGATAAGACATAGTTTAATTGCCTCTGTCAGGAGCGCTTTAAGCTGACGGATCTCGCCACATGAAGCTGCAAAAAGAGAAAGGCTAATCTCAAACTCTGTTAGGCTATTTTCAACTTCACATGGAATTGATTGCTCTAACAGCTTTAGAAGCTCATTGTATTCTTTTGGCCGCTTTGACAGGCTCAAATAGTTCAACGTGTGCCTTCTGGTTGCAAGTCGGGAGGCCCACTGAGAGTCATTAAGTATCTCATCAATCCAAGGCATACCTGCAAGAACTATCGGTACACCAGCCTCTTCACTTATAAGCTTTAAACGATTCCCTATGGCCTGACGATCACGAGCGCCTTTAAACTCAATCAGCTCTTGGAACTCATTAATTATAATCAACTTTGTATTCTTAACTCTTAAAGCGTCAAGCAGTCTGCTCGTAAGATGCGCATCACTTTGAGTATTTTTGTATCTGTGTGAGCTTGAGCCAAATACTCCTAGGTCACATAAAAGCTGTCTCGTTGTATCTTCGACAGTCAGTTTACTTGGTACACGCGATAGCAAAATGGGAAGGCTTTCAGATTGATTTTGATTTTTTGTTTCGCTGAAGTAACGAATGAGAGCGGATTTACCAGTTCCAGTATCACCGCATAGAAGCATTGAAAGCTGATCCCCACCAATTTCGGCACTTTGATAAAGTGACTCAAGATCTGCTAACACTTCACGAACTGGGGTATAAAGACAAAATGAGTCTTTAAATGTTCGTATCTTGGACTTATTTGCATCAGTAAGGCTCAAGGGGTCAATCCTTATTAAACGACTGCCATAATGCCTCTAAATCAGAAATATTCTCACTGGAGTCTGACGTTTTGCCCTCATGAGTAGATAATCCTTTATCTGCATTACCCGCATTTCTGACTGTCTCGCTACTGTATCCTTTATACTGAGCTGCTTTTTTATTGGTTGTTACTTTTGTTGAAGTTTTAACGTTAGCATCATGCCCAGCAAGGACTTCTCGTATCTCCTCTCTCGAAGCTGCTAAATCCTTATCAGATTTTCCATGTAAGAGGTTTTTCGCTCTTGTTAACGACTTATTTATCAAGTGCTGATCTAGACTTAGATTGTAAGTGTAAACTTTATCTACGCAAGGTACGGTTAGATACGTATTTAACTCGGATAGATATACATAAATTTTGCTAACATCATCTATATCAACTTTAATTATAACTTTTTTCCGTTGGTCAGGTGACCAGCAACTTTTACGATAATCGGATAACGCTTCAGAATCATAACGCAGGAGCTCATGGGTAATTCCGGAAGGCTGTAATGTCCTAGTTTTTTTAAGTCCTGCAATCTTTGGCAAGTCTATAGCATCTTGTTCATTTAACTTAGCAGGAGGTAACTTATCAAAACCTTCTTGCCAAAGAAGAGATGGCACCCTCAACCCTCGGCTATCTGAAGAGCAATTGTAGACCTCAGCCATCCACTTCTCAAAACCGTGAACAAAATTACTAAATTTAATTGTTGCCTCTTTAACAGAATCATATTCATCACGGACATCCAAACTACGAAAGGTTTTTCCATCTTGCTCGTCCAGTAGCAGATCATTAATCGACCTAAAGTTACGCTCAATAAAGGGTTTAAGCCATGGTTGACGTACTGGGTTATACTGGATATTTATACCTAACTCTAAGCACATTTGCTCTAATGATTTAGACCAAAATTCAGCGCCATTATCGACAACCAGCACTTCAATTTTTCCATTACAAGGCCATTCAATACCCCATAATTCTTGAGATTGGCTTTTAGGCAATAAAGTATGGCATATGGCCTTTGCTACAGAAGCATAACTTGGCGCCTTGAATGTTAAATGGTAGCCGACTAAACAACCACTATAGACATCTTTAAGGAGTGTTAGAAACGGCTTACCAATAGGCTTGCCTGTTCCATCATCTAATAAAATTATATCTAGGGGTGTATGGTCTATTTCAACTCGTTGCATGACTCGTTCTGGTTTTATTATCCCGCCTTTGTAGCCAAACTTCATATCGGCTTTGTATTTACCCCTGCGTTTTGCAGTCATTTCATAGGAGTTTTGTTTATAGATCCTGTCGTAGAACGCCCTCTGCGACATCGGACGAATACCTCCACCTTTACTTTGATCCCTTAGAAGACACTTATCTTTATAATAACGATAGGCACCAGCTATACTAGGGCGCTTCGCTTTTAAAAAAAGATCATTTGGTACCTCTATAATGTTATCATGATCTAGGTGTAGTTTCTTGTTTCGATTCCCCTTGCAATCATGTCTATCGATTAGAGCAACTAGGGCATCACATTGCTCTAATAATTTTTTATGCCACCTAACCGCAGTACGCCAGCTTGGCATTGTGATGAGCCTATTTTGTGAAAAATACTCATCAAATAAAGGATCAATATTTTTCTGAGTCCACCCACCGGTCAGTCGACTGCGTAGAAATATTACTAATTCATATTTTGCAGTGGCTTCTTGGCTAATATCTTCTGAGTATGAACCTAAGTCAGAGCTGAAGAAAATAGGATCATTGGTTTGAAGATGCTGATCTGAGGTGTCTTCAGAGATAATTTGATCTTCAAACTCATCATCAAACATTCCTTAAGCCTCATTTAACAAAGAATGCTCACAGAGAAGTTCGACCTCTAGGTCCACTTTTATCATGCCTATTCCGATAAGCATTGCGCAAGCTGCGATACAGTCTCCAATAAGAAGGTCAAGCTTATTGGCTAGTTGGCGAATAGAAAGGCTTTTCGCACTTTTAATATGATGTAATACAAGCTTGTGAAGCTCAGACAAGCTAGAGCTTGCGTATCGATGAAGCACTTTAAGATTAGCAAGTAGGTTGTCGTTACGTATTTGCTTTTCAGACACCAGAATTAATTTGTATCCCAGAGTGTTGTAAGCAGCCCTTTTGCACTCAAACTCTTCGCGAAACTTCTGAGTAGAGTGAATCTGTTCAGGTTTTATCTCAATGTATTCAATCTCACCTGTATCCTTCACGATCTTGAAGTCCGGTGTATAACGTCGAACTTTATTGTCCGCTTGATACTCTATGCCGGTGGGCTGAGATTCAAATGAAGCGATGAATGGAGAAAATTCAAGATGAAAACAGGCATCAAACTCTAAACCGCTCTCACACATAATAGTTGAACGATTTTTTCTACTAACGAATTTGTAAATGTTTTTATTTGGACTTGGCTTGCGGAGGTTGCGATTGTACATAACCCATACCTGTAAGTTGTAACTAAATAACAACTTAAAAATAGACTATGACATCATATAGTGCAAATTTGACAGCTTATGCTTCCAATTTGTCAGCTTATGCTTCAATTAATATTCGGGAGATTAAGGTGGCATCTCTACCAGCCGCACCTCGGCACACAAGTCCACCGCTGTGGCTGCTTCCTTCCGGACCTGACCAGATTAACGGTTTATCGTTGCGAGGGGACCAGCAGAGACACCATAAAGGAGGCTTGTTGACCTTGGGGCGCAATTATACGCAGCAAAATCGAAATATCAACCGCCTTTCTTATGTATTTTCAAATACTTATAAATTGCCGCTAATCATCACCCTTTTCTACTCCATCTCTACTCTATTGCTTCTTAGTATCAAGCTATAACGCTGCTTCTATTTACGGTAAGATACGCGCCATTAAGAATCATAGGAGTAGCGAGTTGAAGCTATTTGTAAAAAACCTGACCCACGTGGATTTTTCCTACTTTGATGCCACACGTGGTTTGTTGGGTGAAAGCTGGCAGACAGACATTGTGCTGACAGGCAAGTTAAACGATGAAAGCATGATTTGTGATTTCAGTATCGTTAAAAAACAAATCAAGAAATGGCTGGATGACAACATTGATCACATGCTGGCGATTCCTGCTGAGCACAGCGGATCAACTATGACTCCATTAGCTGATGATCGCGTGTCTTTTCACTTTGATCACAGTAAAACCACAGCTGACGACAAACGCGTATTTCAATGCGACGCACCGACTCAAGCTATTTGCGTGTTGCCAATGACAGAAGTGACACCCGAAGCGGTCGCTAAATGGGTTGAGTCACAAATTCTTAATCTACTTCCAGCGGAATTAGAAGCGGTCAGCGTGCGTTTTTCACCAGAACAAATTACTGGCGCACAATACCAATACAGCCATGGTTTAAAGAAGCATGCAGGTAATTGCCAACGAATTGCTCATGGTCATCGCTCTACGGTTGAGATTTACACCGATGGCGCACGTAATGCAGCAATGGAACACGATTGGGCAAAGCGTTGGGAAGACATCTATTTAGGCACCCAAGAAGACTTGATAAGCCAAGTGACTGAAAATGGCGTTCACTATCACTGCTTTAGCTACACCAGCCAGCAAGGTTTGTTTGAACTAAAAATCGACAGCAATCAAGTCTACATGCTGGATTGTGACACCACGGTTGAGTCCCTTTCAGCGCATATTGCAGAGGTACTGGCGGAAGAAAACCCAGGAACGCATATTGAAGCACACGGCTTTGAAGGCATTGGTAAAGGCGCGATCTCAGAAAAAATAAAGGCAAGAATATGAGCTTAAAAGAATACGAAAACCTCGCCAAAGGCGAAAAGCTATCGCTAGACACAGTATTAGCGAATCTGAAAACAGACGAACACGGCTTGATCGCGGCCATCGCGCAACAGCACGATACTGGTGAAGTATTAATGTTGGCGTATATGAATGAGAAATCCATTCGTGAAACCCTAGAAACAGGCCAAGTATGTTATTGGTCTCGTTCACGCCAAACTTACTGGCGCAAAGGCGAAAGTTCTGGTCATCGTCAAACGTTAGTATCCATGTCATTTGACTGTGATGGCGACGCGATTCTGGTCAAAGTGAATCAACAAGGCCCTGCTTGCCACACCAATCGACGCGACTGCTTCTTTTTTACTGTTGACGGAAACGACGTCGTTATCAGCTCCGCACCATCTACAACCAAGTAAGTTACAAAAAACGCACAAAAATGGAGCATTTTGGCAAAAAACCACTATGCTTCTCTCTCCCTTTCGAGTTACCTTAGGTCTTGTCAGTTTTTTTTGCACATTCCACAAGAATTATGCAATTCAATCTGAACGGTAAAAAAGCAAATTTTTTATTCACTCTCGAAGCTAGCAAATATTTTGCCAAACTTTAGATCAAATAAAGTACAAGTTCAGGAAGGATAACAAGTCAACGCCCTTCGTGCGAGGGAATGAAACTTGATTGGCATAAGTATTGCTGGATAAGAGATATCGACCAACACTCTTAATTCATTGGGTTAACTATGTTAAATCTGTCCGTACGCACTAAAATACTTTCACTTATTGCACTCTTTTCGCTGGTTATTGTTGGTATGAGCGTTAGTTCTGCACTTACCAGTAAATCCGTGTCTTCAGAATTACAAAGTCTTTCCTCACAAAGCCTCCAACTAGTTAAGAACTTAGAAAAAAGTCGTCAGCTTTTACTACAACAATCTGTTGAATTTGAACGCGGTTACTTCCAAGTATCTATTGCTAAAACAATTGGTGGATATGGCACTGAGCAAATTGCAGAATCAGCCGAAAAATTCAAAACTTACACTGGTGAGTTGGTAACCAGTATCGAAAATGTAAAAAGCATTCTTGCAACCATGCCAGTACACGATGGATTAGACGGATTGCTAGAACAGATTAAAGCCCTAGAAGAGCAACAAGCTATCTTCTTAGAAGCCAGCACAGAAACTTACAGCTGGTGGGTCAAGCTAAATACCATGAAAGCGAATAAATCTCGACGTGCTGCTGACGAAAGCTTGATTACGGTGAACAAGCAAATGGAGGAAATTATAACCTCCATTAATGAATACAGTAGTGCCGTTGCAGACAACCAAAACAGCAAACTTGATCAAACCATTTATGCTAGTGGTTTATTTGCCGCAGTACTCATTGTGATTGGTATCACTGTCAGTATCATCATTGTTAACGGCATTTGTAGACCGCTTATTAAAGCTGTTCGTCGCGCAGAAGAAATTGCCTCAGGTGATTTGGTTCAATCTAAAATTGCCAGCACACGCAAAGACGAAATCGGCATGCTGGAAACAGCAATGGACAAACTAGTCATTCAGCTTAGTAGCATTTTGCATGATGTGGCTGAGTCCAGCTCCATGTTGACCAATGCTGCTAATGACCTTAACCGTATTACCGACGAATCCTCTGAAATGGTCGATCGCCAACAACAAGAAACCAACTTCATATCTCAAGCGATACAAGAAATTCAAGCCACGGCAGTGCATGTTTCTGAATCCACAACAGACGCAAGCCAAGCAGCGCATGATGCCGAAACAGCAGCCAATGAAGGCACCGCAATTGTCACTAGAACAATTGATAGCATTCAAGAATTAGCGACTGAAATCGCCAGTTCTGCATATACCATCAATGAATTACAATCCAATACTAAAGAAATCAGTAATATCCTTAACGTCATTCTAGGTATTGCTGAACAAACCAACCTACTCGCTCTAAACGCTGCGATTGAAGCTGCGCGAGCTGGTGAACAAGGTCGAGGCTTTGCAGTGGTAGCTGATGAAGTGCGTCATCTTGCGCAGAACACGCAAAATGCTACGCAAGAAATTGAGAAAATGATTGCTCTATTACAAAGTGGTACAAGCTCTGCAGTAAAAGCCATGACATCGAGCCATCAGCGCTCCACTGATGCCGTAAATCAAGTTAAACACGAGGAAGATTCGCTTCGACATATCAATCAATCCGTGTCTAAAATTCGCGATATGAACGATAGAATTTCAGCGACAGCAGAAGAGCAAGCATCAGTAACGGCCGAAGTAAGCCGCAATGTCGAAAATATTACCGAGATTGCATCACGCACCACTAAATCTATACATTCTATTAGTAACTCAGCTGGACAGCTGGCTTCATTAGCCACACAATTGTCGGCAAAAATCAGCTACTTCAAAGTATAGAACTACAGCAAATTAAGATCTCTAGGGAAGTAACGAAGTTACTTCTCTTTATTTTCATTCCTAGGAGAAAATCATGTGTCGTTGGATGGCGTACCAAGGCGATCCTGTTTACCTTGAGTCATTGCTTTTTAAACAAGAGCATTCTTTAATTCATCAAAGCTTAAGCGCCAGAAAATCCGAAGTCACCGTGAATGCCGATGGTTTTGGTCTTGGCTGGTACGATGAACGCGAAGAACCAGGGCTTTATCATGAAGTCTTGCCAGCTTGGAGTGACAGCAATTTAAAGAGTTTAGCGAGACACATTAAAAGTGGGCTATTCTTCGCCCATGTTCGCTCCTCTACGGGCACAGAAACCAACCGTTCGAACTGCCACCCATTCAGTTACAAGAATTGGTTATTCATGCACAACGGACAAATTGGCGGTTATGAGTCTTTACGCTGGCAGTTGGATCGCTTGATTCCAGAGCATCTTTATAGCCACCGTCATGGCGCAACTGATTCAGAAGTTATTTTCCTATTGATGATCGCCAATGGTTTAGAAACGAATCCAGAATACGCGATTGAGATAACTTTATCGCAAATTCTCGACATGATGAAACAGAAGAACATCAAAGATCCATTGCGCTTCACGGCGGTTTTTTCAGACGGAGAAGAAATCACCGCGATTCGCTTTTCCAGTGATGAACTGGCACCAAGCCTATACTGCAAGCAATTCGCCAAGCACATTGTGATTGGCTCAGAACCTCTCGACCATTGCAGCGACAGCTGGACTCAAGTGCCAGCAGGACACATTGCCAGAATCAAAGGTCAAAATTACCAAATCCAACCTTTGTCTGAATTATTAAAAATGACCGCCTAGCGGTCATTTTCGCCCTTCTTTTTTGATAAATAATTTATCTTTTATATTATTGCTACTTTATCTTCCCACTTCCTTTGACCTACATCATGCAACTTAACCGTTTGACTGTTACCCTTCAGGGGTGAGTTATTCAATTGCATTGATTCAATTAAAAGGAGCTAACATGATCAACTACCAATTAGACAACAAAAAGGCCATGGTAACAGGCGGCGCATCAGGGATTGGTTTAGCCTGTGTAGAGCTACTGGCCTATTCAGGTGCCGATGTCGCCATTTGGGATCTTCATGAAGAGGCATTAGAAAAAGCTAAACAATCTATCAGCAAATACAATGTGAAATGCATCACCATTAAAGTCGATGTAAGCGATCAAGAATCGGTCAAAGCCGCTATGGCTGAAACGTTGAAGCAACTTGGCAGTCTAGACATAGCGGTCAACAACGCAGGCATCGGCGGCCCAGCATGCAAATCTGGCGATTACACCACAGAAGATTGGTTAAAAGTGATTGATGTAAACTTCAACGGTGTTTTTTATTGCCAACGCGAAGCCATTGCTGCCATGCGTAAAAATGGTTCTGGTAGCATTATCAACATGGCGTCCATTCTTGGCCAAGTTGCGTTCCCGAGCTCACCCGCTTACGTCAGTGCAAAACATGGCGTTGTTGGTATGTCCAAAGCCGCTGCAGTCGAGCATGCAGAGGACAATATTCGTGTAAATGCCGTAGGCCCTGGCTTTATTCATACGCCTTTGGTCGATGAACATTTAGATGCCGAGACACTAGATATGCTTGCTCAAAAACATGCACTGAAGCGCCTTGGCAAACCAGAAGAAGTCGCTCACCTTGTGGCTTGGTTAGCCAGTGATGCGGCGTCTTTTGTTACTGCATCGTATTATCCTGTAGACGGTGGTTACCTCGCTCAGTAAATCGACCTAGATAGATTTTTACTTAGCGATAAAGCTTTTTACTTAGCGATAAAGCTTTTTACTTAGCAATAAAAAACCTCACCTTGGATCAAGATGAGGTTTTTTATTGCGATACTATTTATGCACCCTTCTTTTATGCGCTCTCTTTTTCTCGATACGCGTAAGTCGCATCAAAGCGCGACTGAATCCAGTCGCCGCTTAAAATAGCATCGTATTTCGCAGGTTTGTCAGCTGTAGCACAACTCGGCACGCACTCAACATTGGTTTCGTAATCTGGCTCCACAAAGAATGGGAAAGAATAGCGATGCACGTCTGGCAATGAAGCACGCACACGGTGTGCAGTAGAAACATATTCGTCGTTGGTCCAACGCTGCATCAAGTCACCAATATTTACCACTAACGCGTCATCGATTGGCGTTGCATCGACCCATTCGCCTTTGCGATTTTTCACTTGCAAACCACCAATCTGATCTTGCAACAACAAGGTGACACAGCCGTAATCCGTGTGCGCACCCGCGCCGTTGTCATGGTCGTTAGCTGGACGCGGCGGATAGTGAATCATACGTAACACGGTAACGTGATCTTTAAAGCAACGTACAAAGAAATCATTGTCCAAAGACAGTGCTTGCGCCATAGCCGTCAGCAATTTTTGTGCTACCTGAAAGGCTTGTACATAGTATTCTTGCAGTACTTCTACGGTTGCTGGATCACTTGGATTTTGGTTTGGCCCGTACATGGTTGGGTATTTCGCGACCAAAGGATGATCCTTTGGAAAATCCAACGCCATATCAAAGGTTTCTTTCCAATCCGCGTGACCAATTTCATCCAGCTGCTCTTCACCAATATTGCCATAACCGCGGTGATTAATACTGTCTTTAATATCAATAGCGTTTTTCACATCTTGCGGCTGATTAAAGAATCGTTTAGCTTCACGCATCAACGCGGCCATCAATTCTTTCGGAATACCTGTATTAGTTAGGTAGAAAAATCCAATCTCTCGGCACGCCTTGTCTAGGGCGTTTATTTCAGTTTGGCGGACTAACTCGCTCTCGTGAGTCAGTTTAGATAAATCAATCAATGGAATGGACATTACGCGTTCCTTAGGCTCTGGAAGACAGTTTAATAAGTTGTGTGTGCTTAGGATTAAAGCGTTTTAGACCCACTTCGCCAAAATCCACAAAAATCATTTGTTTTTCGTCTCGCTCTTGTCGCACGACAACGCCCTGACCGAACTGATCGTGGCGCACTTTATCGCCGGGCTGCAAGAGACTTTTACCTTCAACCCGATGACGAAAGGTCAGCGACGGAGATGGATCGACCGCGTTCAAATAACGTTGAAAGACCGAACCTTTTTCCGTATCAATTGGCGTGCCAACATTCTCGACATACCAGGCTTCGCAAATACGACTCACCGCATAAGGCTGCGCTTCAAAGACAAAACGCGACAAAGACAAGCTTTTCAGTGCCGCGCGGGGAATATCACCCTGCTTCATGCGTTTATGCTCATCTGCACTCGGCGTTTCTAACAGCACGAGTTTCTGTTTCGCGCGGGTAATCGCCACATAAAACAAACGGCGTTCGGATGCCAAATCACTGGCGGCTTGCTTATCAATGGCGCTTAGATCCTCATCATAATAAGGAAAGCGCCCTTCTTGTAAGCCAGACAATAACACCTGATCGAACTCTAAGCCTTTCGACTTGTGAATCGTCATCAAATGTACGCCATGAACATCGTCCGTTTGTTTTTCATTCAAGGTGGCGAGTTGTTCTAAAATCGATTTAGCATCACCGCCAACACCTCGCACATAGGCCATAAAAGCATCGCAAGTAGCTATTTTCTCTTGGGTCTGAATATCTTTACTACTGGTGCTTTCAAAGTAGCGATAAATGCCTAACTTTTCTAAAGTGTGCGCCAAGCCTTGCGCCGGATCGGTGCGATAAATACTTAAGCTGCGCAACCAGTCTGCACGTTCGTAAAGCTTTTTGGCGCGCCAACCATCCGTCGCATCCGCAACAGACTCAATAATCTGAGGCAACAAATGCGGCGATTGTTTGGCTTGTTGGATTAAGGTTTTACGCTGAGCCATCGAAGCACCAAGGCTCGGAATCATCAGCAAGTATTCGATATCGTCGGGGTGAAAAAACGTGCTGGTATTTTCTAAGCCACCAGCAATCACCGCAAGATACGCCATTAGCATGCGAATCTGACGATTTTCCAATAACGGCGAATCACCGTGTAATTGATACGGCACACCTTTGTGCATCAAGGCTAATTGCACTGGCACCATGTCGCTGTACAAACGCACCAACACTGCGGTATCGCTTAGCGCACGACCCTCTTCCACCCAAGCTTTCAATTCGCCCAGCAAGGCTTTGCCTGTCTTCGGTGCTCGTGCAAAAGACACTCTGGTGCGTTCGCCAGCGCCAATCACCAAGGCATCAGGGTCGTTTTCGCTGATCACGCTCGACGCCATTAAACCGACCGCGTGGCCGAAGCGAAAACTGGTGCTCAATGGGTAAGTCGCCACATTAGCAAAGTCTTGGTCAAATTGCGTCGCCATGATGTCTGGACTGGCTCCGCGCCATTCGTAAATACATTGCTGCACGTCGCCCACAATCATCCATTGGCAAGGCGCAGGATAAAGCAATTTTAATAGCTCGTATTGGCAAGGGTTGATGTCTTGAAACTCGTCAATTAATAAGTAGCGGAAATCCGGCACCAAGCCACGTACTCTCACGCGTTCAGCTTCGTCTAATTGACTGATTAATTCATAAGGATCGCTGAGTAAATCAGCAAAAAAACGAATGTTATTGCGTTTGCGCAGCTTTTCTAATTCATCGTATAGCGCTGGGAAAAATTTGCGTTCGTTAGACCAACCCAAGGCTTCAAAAACGATCTGTGCTGGTTGGTCAGACGCTTTGACCTGATCGACAAATAACAGCACGTCTTCCAGCCAATCCTTCTCATCCAAAATAGCAATTTTCTCACCATTACGAACCAGACGCTGTAAGGCCTCGCGTAACATCTTCACCAAGCTAAAATCATCGGTAATTAACTTAGCAGCAGACAACCAACCTTGCTGCTCTAAACGGCGACAAAACTTCATCCCAAAGGCATGAAAAGTCATCACACTGGGAGAACGGAAATGCCCAGCACTCATGAGTCGCTTGCTCAAACGCTCGGAAAATTCTTCCTGCGCGCTTTTGTTGAACATAAATACGCCAATGTGAGACGGATCAACACCCTGAACCAATAAATGCTCGATGCGAGAAATTAAGGTGGTGGTTTTACCTGCACCCGCCACGGCGATAACTTTCGCAGGCGACGTGAGATCGTGATGTACAACAAGCGTTTGCTCATCGGTTAACGAGGTGGTCATCTCAGTATTGGGCTGTACTTGTGTCAAAATAATTTTGCCTAGTATTTATACGATTGGATCTTCAATTACTAATTATCGACTTTTAAATCGCCAATTTTTCTAGTCTTCAAACAGCTTGCCGATCTCACGAAATGCGAGATGCTCTCTGCCAGCTATCTTGGCAATGGATTCACCACATACCACCAAACGACGCTGTACGCGGGCGAAAAATACGCCATTGGTTCGCGCCACCAGAGGATAACTAGAGGTTTCCACATCATCGTCCATCAGGTTTACCACTTCGCCAATCACCTCGCCCGCTTCCACTTCTTCACCAATGGCTTTGTGGTAACAAACAATGCCAGCACACGGCGCTTTTACTAAATCCATGGCATCCAGTGGATAATATTCAACGTCGCTGTCATCAATCGCTGGTGACTTACCAGCAATCACTTCTCGCAGCACAAGATAATCAAATAAAGCTTGTGCATCTTGCTCGGCAAACTCATTGGAGATGTCATTTTCGCCGCGTAATTCTACCGTTAAAGAGCGGCTTCCCCAAGGAATCAAATGGGCATAATGGGCTTTTAAATCGCGCCACACGCTGACATTGGTTTCATCAAACGAAGCAGCGCCAGTTTCTAATTCAGACAAGCCAACTTTCGCGCCCAATAGCGCCAATAATGGCTTAAAGTGGCCTTCAAATTCTTGCGCCACGTAGGCGTGCATACTAGCTTCGCCAGAACAATGCAGATCGATAAGTTCATCCGCATCCATAGACAAAGCCAACAAGGTTTTCTTCATACCTTGCAGTTCCGTGGTTTCAGGTAACAAGGCCAATTCTTCGTGAATGGCTTGGCGAACTAAATCAATATTACTTTCAATGTCGCCGGTCACATCACCCTTGATACGTTTTTCAACTTTCGCGCCCAACTGTGGCCAGTTGCGATTAAAATTACCGCCGCCATCAGAGAACGCAAAACGCCCCGGAATATAACCATGAAAGTTCTGCGCCAAACCAATCGGGTTCGCCACAGGAACGATGACAATTTCACCTTGAATCAAACCTGCATCGTCGGCTTTTTTTAGCTGTCTTAGCAAGGTGTTAAGCACCAAAAAACCTGGCCATTCATCGGCATGCAATCCCGCCTGAAAATAGACTTTAGGACGCGCACCCGCTTCGCCGAAATGATGCGCTTTTAAAATACGCTGGGTGCCCGGTGTCGCGCTCGGTAATACATGAGAGTAGATTTGATAAGACATAACACCTCGCAAAAAAGCCGTGAAACATTCGCCCAAATTGAGCCTGCAACATGGTACGCTAAAACCCATTTTTAATAAAAACCAATTCCTTAAATAAAAGCTGTAAGAAACAACGATCTATTTACGTCTAAGAACTCGTAAAGATTAAAACAACTAAAGAACATCAGGAGAAAGGAATGAGAAAATCGTTTGTCGCGGCTTCCATCGCTGCCACCCTAGCCTTATCAAGCTTGCCTACACTAGCCACTTCAACTCAAACCAACGCAAGTCAACAAAGCTGGCAAAACACTCTTCAACAAGCCAAAGGCCAAACCGTGTATTTCAACGCTTGGGGCGGAGCCGACAACATTAACGATTATATTCAATGGGCGGCAGATCGCATTAAAGCAGAATACGATGTGACGCTTAAACAAGTGAAACTAACCGACACGTCCGACGCCGTAAACAGAGTATTGGCCGAAAAAGCCGCTGGCAAAAACAGCAATGGCTCCATCGATCTTATCTGGTTGAATGGCGAAAATTTCCGCGCTATGAAAGACAACAATCTGCTGTTCGGCCCTTTCAGCAAGTCTCTACCTAACTACATCACTTATGTAGATGAAAATGCCCGTCAAAGCTTAACCCAAGATTTCGGCACACCAGTCGATGGTATGGAGTCTCCTTGGGGCATGGCGCAAGTCATCTTCATGCACGACACAGCGACTTTGAGTAATCCGCCAAAATCCATTGCCGATTTACTCACCTACGCCAAAGCGCATCCTGGACGAATCACCTATCCTGAGCCACCACAGTTCCTAGGCTCGACCTTTTTGAAACAAGCCTTGTACGAATTAACGCCTTACCGCAAAGCGCTGTCGCAACCGGCCGACACTGTAGATTTCGACAAGATCACTGCACCATTGTGGGCGTATCTCGATCAACTGCACCAAGTGGCATGGCGCAACGGCCAAACTTTCCCATCCAGTTCAGAAGAAATGGTACGTTTGCTTGATGACCAAGAGATCGACATAGCCTTGAGCTTTGATATTTCCTCCGCTTCGGTACAAATCGATAAAGGCAATTTGCCGGATACAGTGCGCTCTTACGTGTTTACCGGCGGCACCATTGGCAATACACACTTTCTAGCAATTCCATATAACAGTGGCGCGAAAGCGGGTGCACAAGTCATCGCGAACTTTATGTTGTCGCCAGAAGCTCAAATCAAAAAGCAAACGCCAACTGTTTGGGGCGATTTAAGTGTTTTATCTTACGCAAAACTCCCCGCTGCTGAGCAAGCCAAGTTCGACGCCTTACCACGTGGTATCGCCACACTGAGCATTGAAGAACTGGGTCAAACCTTGCCAGAACCACACAGTAGTTGGGTGGGAGCGTTGGAATCGGAGTGGCGTAAGCGTTACGCACAATAATTAATAGCACGACTACTGCGCTCGCCAATACTTTGTTAAAAATAGACTCAAAGTGCTCATTTATAACTTATAAACTCCGCCTTTTCGTCTATTTTTGCCTCGTCTTGGCATCGCTCGTGACGTAGTGCTAAGTTCCGCATTGACGTCGTGAAAATTTCTATAATGAGCTGAATAAGAAGCAAGATGCCGTTAAAACACGCTAAATGGATCACGGGGATTATCACCCTATTACTGATCTTTCCTATTGTCATTGGCTTGGTCGGCACCTTGCTTCCTGCGTTTGCGTATTTCCCGCCCCTTGGCGAATACAGTATTTCCTTAGTGCCTTGGCGCAATTTATTTGCCCAAGGAGAATTTTACGCCAGTTTAAAACTGACTCTAATAACCGGCATAGCCGCACCATTACTCGCTCTTTGGTTCGCTCTGTCGCTATTGGCTTGGGGTTATCAACGTCCGTTTTTCACTAAAGTTGAAGCGGCGTTATCGCCGATTCTAGCGATTCCCCATGCGGCGATTGCTATCGGCTTGTTGTTTTTATTAAGTCCGTCCGGTTGGTTAGTTCGCTTGTTCAGCCCATGGCTAACAGGATTTGATCGACCGCCTAACTGGATTACCGTACAAGATCCTTATGGCGTTTCACTGATTCTCGCCCTTGTGATAAAAGAAATGCCTTATCTATTGTTTGTCATGCTCGCCACGATGAGAAGCATCAAGGCTCGAGAAAGCTTACAAGTCGGCCAAGCCCTCGGTTACAGCCGTTTTACCTTGTGGCGCAAGGTGTTAATCCCTCAGCTGTATCCAATTATTCGTTTGCCTATTTTTATCGTTGTCGCCTTTAGTTTGACTGTAGTGGATTTGGCTTTGGTGATCGGCCCCAACACACCGTCAACACTGGCGGTGACTTTATTACGCTGGTTTAATGATCCCGATTTATCCATGCGCTTAATGGCAAGCGCTGGCGCAATTTCCCTTATGTTGGTAATTGTTGTTGTCTTAGCAGGCTGGGAACTGGCGCATTTGTTGTTTAGCAAGCTAACCCGAGCAGAGCGCAGCAATGGCAAGCGTTTTGGATTAACCGACAGCTTGCTCCGATTGGGTGTTGTTTTAGGTTTGCTCGCCTTACTGAATGCCTTTTTGGCTCTGGCTTTGCTACCGATTTGGTCGCTTGCCAGACGCTGGCGTTTCCCTGATGCGTTACCAAGCCAATGGACCTGGGACAATATCGACCGCGCCACACCGCTGTTGATTGAGCTCACTTCGAACACACTGACCATTGCATTAATTGCCACACTGTTAGCCTGCGTCATCAGTCTTGTTATGTTGGAAACCAAGCGACGTTCTTACTCAACCGACCATGGCAAACAGCACGTATTCGATTGGCTGATTTACGTGCCGATTCTATTACCGCAAATTGGTTTTTTGTTTGGTTTGCATGTGCTGCTGATTTATCTGAACCTGAATGGCGATCTATGCGCCATTATTGCCCTGCATTTGATGTATGTTTTGCCTTATGTTTACTTAACACTAAAAGGCCCCTATTTGGCATACGAAGAGGAATACTTACTGCAAGCCAATCGACTCAATCATCGCCCTTGGCGCAATTATGTCTTAGTCAAAATCGCCATGCTAAAACCAGCGATATTCACCGCTTTTGCCATTGGTTTTTCCGTCAGCATCGCCCAATATTTACCAACTCTTATCGCGGGTGAAGGCCGTTACAGCACTTTAACAACCGAAGCCGTTGCCCAAGCCGCATCGGGTGATAGAAAGCAAGTGGGCAGCATGGCAATGTTGCAAGCCTTCTTTCCCATCATGGTATTTTGGCTCGCGCAATTCATTCCACCACGTTGGACAAAATGGCGACTTAAATTCAAGAAAGCCTTTAACACTGGATTAATAGAAAAGGATAAAATGTGCTGACTGTAAATGCGTTTTCTTTGTCTTTGGGCGATAAGACACTTATCAAAGAATTAAGCTTTAAGATCGCTGACGGACAAGTCTTGTCTATCATGGGGCCGAGTGGCATTGGTAAATCCAGCCTACTGCATTTTTTGAGCGGCTCTTTATCATCTAACTTAACCACCACTGGCGAAGCTTTTTTAAACGACGAAGCTTTGCAGACAAAATCTACACAAGATCGAAAAGTCGGCTTATTACAACAAATGCCCTTGTTGTTCCCACACATGAGCATCATCGAAAACCTATTGTTTGCCATTCCTGCCGACATCAACAAAGCAGAACGCATCACCATGGCACAAAATGCCTTGGAAAAACTCGGCATTCCCGATAAAGCCAGCGCTTTACCGAAAGAACTCTCGGGCGGCCAACAAGCCCGCGTCGCCCTGCTCCGCACCCTACTTTCCCAACCAGACTACCTACTGCTTGACGAACCCTTTAGCAAACTCGACCCAGCCCTAAGACGCGACGTAAGAGCCTTTGTACTGAACGAAATACGCCAAGCGAACATACCTGCACTGCTCGTCACACACGATCCAGAGGATGCAAAAGCCATGGAAGGGGAATGTTTGGAATTGGGACGTGAGTAAATAACCTTTTAATTTCATATAAAAGGTTCGTAATGCGTTGGCTCGCGTTCAGGCGTTAAGTCTGTCTAACAACACGTAATTTTACAAAGTTCCCCCTGTTAAAGTTTATAAACTCGGCATAAGCACTTATTGCGCACATCAATGTTATGATATAACATTTCTTTTGTCGTTAACCTAGATTGACATTACCTGTGCAAACAACGAACCCTGCATTAAGTAAAAATTATAATTTCAAAGGAGAGAACTGAATGATCAAACGCCTTAGCAGTGTTAGCCTTCTCGCACTGAGCATTAGTACTATTGCGATTGCAAGTGAAAACCACGATGACAGCATGACTCGTTATCGTGTATTTATTGGTGATCACGCTACACCACAAGTCACTGCTTTGGACTTAGATAATCCAGATAAGCGTTGGACCTTTAATACTGCAGGACAAAGCAAACTTTACTCTGTTTCCAACAATGGCCTAATCGTTGCAGTTCAGTCTGATAATGATCAGGTGAACTTTATTCAATCCGGCTTCCACTTCCATGATCACGGTGCCCATACTGATATAGAAATCAATGATCCTGTCGCTCTAAAAAAAGTGCTTCAGGGCCCTCGTCCATTCCATCTAGTTGAGCACGATGATCTAGTGTCCATCAACTTTGATAAAGGTGGGTACGCTGATGTTTTAGATGGCCATGAACTAACGGAGGGACATATTGAAGTAACACGAGTACAACAAAATCATGCACATCATGGCTTTGTGACACCTTGGGGAGATAACTGGCTTTCTAGTATCGCATCGAACGAAGCTGAAGAAGGTCATGCTCCGCCACGAATTGGTTTAAAAGCAATTAAGACAGACGGAACACCAGCAGGTGATTTGCAAACTTGCACAGGATTACATGGAGAAGCTTTTTCTGGTGCTTATCTGACTGTCGGTTGCAAAGAAGGAGTCTTAGCCGCAAAAGCTGGTAAAAACGGTACAGAATACAAAATGCTTCCTTACCCTGCAGATTTTCCAAAAGGGGAAACAACAGGCACCTTATTAGGCTCTAAATCCTTTCAGATATTCCTTGGCAACTATGGCAAAAAAAGCTTAGCCATCATAGATCCAACAGAAGCACCTTACATGCAGCTTGTAGAGTTGCCATTCCGCCGTGTGGACTTCATTTTAGATCCAGTTAAGCTTCAGAATGCCTATGTTCTAACCGAAAATGGTCAAATCCACCGTATTAACTTATTAAGTGGTGAAATCGAAAAAAGCACTCGTGTAACAGCGCCATACAGTATGGACGGGCACTGGAATGATCCAAGACCTCGCTTAGCCATGGCTGGTGATAATATTGTTATCACTGACCCAAATGCTGGCCTGATACGCCTCATTAATGCAAAGGACTTCTCTGAGTCGAAGACCATTAACATTGAAGGTATCCCTTATAATATTGCCGTTGCTGGCGGTAGTGGTATTAGCCACTAACTCAACCTTAGCCTTTAGATTTCGCAGATTCTCATTCAAAACCACTTTATGCAATGTAAAGTGGCTTTGTTGTTTTAAATTGACCAACAATATTGCAGACTTTAAGGCAGTTAGAATTTCCATTCGTTCAGACCACTAATAACCAAGCAAACAAGGAAATAACTATGCCTGAACTCAAAAATGAAAGAGCCATCGCGGAACAATTCCTTAAGGAAATGCTGAAAGCAGATGACACAGGCAACTATGAGTTGTTTGTTAAACATTACGAAGAAAAGGATCTTGTCGATTTCTCTCCAGAGCGTTTTGAGCATGACATCAAACAAATGCAAGCCAGAAATGGCAAGAACATGAGTTACGAATATTTTGGAGCATTAAAAGGCTATCACGACGGTAAACGTTGCGCCTGCTATCGGTTTGTGTGGAAAGGCATTTATGAAAAACGTGAAGCGCTTATCACTATTGGTATTCACCATAAAGATGATACTTGGTATATCAATGAGTCAACCGTTCGATAAAATACTATATGATAAATAAAATCATTCAGTTAATTGAAAAAGACCAGGTTCGAATAAGAGCACTTGAGTGTGTCGCTTCTCTGGATTTACCTCAGTGCTATATTGCTGCAGGATTCGTAAGAAATTTAGTCTGGGATTCGTTACATAACAAACAAATCCCAACTTCGTTAAATGATGTTGACGTTATTTATTATGACACCAACGAAATCAACGAGACCGCGCATCTAGAATATGAATCTCGCTTGTCAGCCTTGATGCCAGGGCTAAATTGGCAAGTTCGCAACCAAGCCAAAATGCATTTAAGAAATGGCGATAAACCCTATCTAAACTTGATCGATGCAATGAGTTATTGGCCTGAAAAAGAAACAGCTGCCGCGATTCGCCAACTCGAAAATAAAGACTATGAATGCGTATCAGCCTTCGGCTTTGATTCACTATTTGACTTAAAGCTAAGTCACAATCCAAAACGTAAGAAAGCCATATTTGAACATCGTCTTTCATCAAAAAAGTGGCTACATCATTGGCCTAAGCTAACTCTAGAATCATAGTGAGCTAAAAACCATTTAAGTGACTAAAATCGCAGCGTTTAAAGATATGGACTGTCGTCGTAATATTATATTCCTTGATGGCATAGCTGCATCTTGTATTGGAGTCATCACCCTATCGTACATTAAGCTGGCTACAAGATTTGCATAAGTTACCCAAAGAGTTGCTCGTATCGATCGCCTTAATCAATTTACTCTACGCGGCCTATTCTCTCAGCCTTTCAATACTTAAAAATCGACCAACGATATTGATCATTGCATTAGTCATAGCGAACTCTATCTGGTCCATTAACTGCCTGAGATTAGCTTATAACTACGCAGATATTGCGAGCCTATTTGGATTGTTACACTTACTTGGTGAAGCGATATTTGTCGGTACACTTGCCTATTTAGAATGGCGATGGCGTGGAGCTTTAGTGAAAAGATAGTGGTTTAAGAAACTTTAAGGCACAAACCATTACGTCACCCTTCCGTACAAATTGCATCTTTATTGATCAAGTTTTATACTACCAAACAATACGGAATAGATCCGTACAGTTGGAGGTTTATATGGCGACTGCACGTTTAGATATTCGGCTTGATGAAGAGATTAAAGCCAAAGCTGAAAAAGCATCTGCTCTTTTAGGGCTGAAAAGCCTAACAGAGTATGTTGTACGATTAATGGATGAAGATGCTTCTCATGTTATTGCTGAACATGAAAGTCTCACGGTGAAAGACGACGTTTTTGATCAATTTTTGTTGGCCTGTGAAAAGGCAGAAAAACCCAATAATGCACTCAAGGAAGCAGCTGCATTTACTAAAGGTAAAGGCTTTCGTTAGGTCGGAGGCAATTAACTAGCAATAATAGGTTGAAAACAATGAGCTGGAAAAAGGAATTTGAAGAACTAAAAAAATCTCTTCATGATCGCGACTCTTTTGATTGCGGTGAAGATGAACTAAATACATTTATCAAAACTCAAGCAGCAAAGCACATGCAAGCAGGTATTAGCCGAACGATGGTTTTACCTGCAACACAGCCTCTGCTTAATCATAAATACCCTATTTGTTCATTTTACAGCGTTGCTGCCAGCGCTATAAGCAGGGAAACCTTACCCGAAAACCTCGCTAAAAAGCTGCCTCATTACCCTATTCCAGTATTTTTACTGGCTCAGTTAGCGGTTCACAAAGAATTCCACGGCAATGGGCTTGGTAAAATAAGCCTGATAAAAGCGCTAGAATATTTATGGCGAGTCAACCAACACATGAAAGCCTACGCCGTGATTGTTGACTGCCTAACAGAATCAGCTCAACATTTTTATAAAAAATATGGTTTTACATTTCTATGTGAGCACAATGGTCGAGTTCGTCTATTTTTGCCGATGAAAACTATTGAACAGTTGTTTTCTCACTAGCCTCTTTATTTATTAAGAAGTATAAGAAATACGCCAAGCGAACATACCTGCGCTGCTAGTTACACACGATTCTGAGGATGCTAAGGCAATGGAAGGGGAATGTTTGGAGTTGGGAAATTAGCAACCCTCTCAAAAAATAAAATAGTCTAAACCAATAATTACCGCTTACGATATTGGCTGGGCGTTTGGGCAAACAATCCTTTAAAGGCATAGATGTAGGCAGAATCAGATTGATAGCCTAAATCCAAGGCGATGTTTTGAATGGACATGCTTTTTTCAAGTAACTGTAGCGATAAAACCAGTCTGATGTTTTGCCGCCACATTGCAAATGACTGGTTAAATTCTTTTGCGCAAAGCCTAGTCAGCGTTCGTGGTGATGCGCCGACTTTCACTGCCCACTCTGCAAGAGTTAACGCCAAATTTGGTTGCTGGTTCAATTCTACGAAGATCGCCATCAACCTTCTGTCATTTGGAATGAGCAAGGGAATTTCATAATTCTTTGCTATGGCGATTTGGTCTCGCAACACCTTCAACAAGTTCGTCGTCATTTGCTCTGTATGATTGTCCAAACCTTGCTCAACCAACAACACAATGAGCTCTTTCAAGAATGGCGTTAATAAACAAGACTTTGGTTCGTCCCCATAATTAACTCTGCTCTTTGGGTTTAAATACACTGCTAAAAACTGCGTTTTCGTTACCGATACTGACTTGTGAATTGTGTTAGCCGGTATGAAGAGCATGCCATTATGCGGAACGATAATACTCTTACCCTCAATAGTAGATTGCAGCAAACCAGAAATAGGAAACAACACTTGATGCCATGGGTGCGCGTGCCATTCCTCTACTGTATTCGCTGGCATATTAATTATTTTGGAAGTGACTTGATGATCAGAAAAATGTTGAATGAGCTCGTTTGCATTCATGATTGGCAACTTATCAATGTTTTATGTCATATAGGATAAATTAAGCCATTGAAATTTAAAATAGCATATACCTTCACCCAGTAAGTTATCAGCAGGTAAGGTTTATGAGCATTGAAGTATGGCTAGTGTATTTTGGAACAGTATTGGCGTTCATGTTTCCACCAGGAGCAAGTCATATTCTTATGCTATCTAACAGCATTGGCAGCGGGTTTGAAAAATCAATCGCAACCGCATGTGGTGACCTTTCCGCTAACTTTTTGCAAATGACCGCGGCCTCTATTGGTTTAGCCGCGAGCCTTCAATCTTCAGGACAGATTTTCGAAATAATTAAATGGGCTGGCGTTGCCTACCTTGTCTACTCAGGTTTAAGGTTGATTTTTTTGAATCAATCTAACTTAAAGACATCTCCTCCTCGCTCTATGAGATCTCTCTATTGGCAAGGATTTATCACGTCAGCATCCAATCCTAAGGCAATTATTTTCTTTGCTGCGCTGTTCCCTCAATTTATCTCAGCGTCAGAGCCTTTGCTGCCACAGTTTATCGCATTGAGCACCACCTATCTTGCTATAGATGGCTTGTTCTTGTGCTTTTACGGCAAATCTGCTGCGTTTTTTGCTAAGAAGTTCCAATCAAATATTGGACAATATTTTAATAAAATATCAGGCTCTCTTTTGATTGCTGCGGCTATCATTCTCGGTATTAAGAATATTGATAAGGATTAAAGAAGCAAAATTTGGGATAATATGCATCTATCGTCAGAGCGGGGAGATACCCTCTTTGATCGCATAGTAAAATAAAATAGTCAGTTCTTCTACATTACTCAAAAACACAGATTTCCTCCAAAAATAGAGCTCTAGGTAATCCTGTTGTTAGTTTGCGTTCCATGTAGTATTTTGAATTTTGCCCATCAAAGATCAGGATAAGGATTACCGTGACCAATACTGCAACATTACAAGCAACGCTAGCAGACGCCCTTTCTGAAGGAATTTCCGAGCACACTTTCACCCGACGCTGGCGCATTCTCGCTGTGTTGTGTCTGTCTCTGATGACGGTAATGATCGCTAACATGAGCCTCAACCTCGCATTACCAGAGCTCGCCCTCGCGCTTAATATGACTCAGTTGCAAATGACTTGGTCAATCGAAGCTTATACGCTGATTTTCGCGGCTCTGTTGTTCGTGGCGAGCGCCATTGCAGATCGCTATGGTCGCAAGTTGGCCATGCAGATTGGTTTAGCCGTCTTCGCTCTCGCATCTCTGTACGCTGCTTTTATCGCCCGTAACGGAAGTGAGCTCATTGCGGCTCGGCTAGTCATGGGGATCGGTGGCGCCTTCGTTATGCCAACGACGCTGTCAATCGTCAACCTTGTCTTTCCATCCGTGGAGCGCGCACGAGCCATTGCCATTTGGTCGGCTGTTTCAGGTGTCGGCATGATGTTCGGATCCATCATTACGGGAACGCTTCTCGAGTTCTTCAGCTGGCACTCGACATTTATCTTTGGCGCGATCCTCGCGGCCTTTTCTCTTGTGTTCAACTATATACTTGTCCCTGAAACTCGGGATGAGCTCAAAAATCCTGTGGATTGGGTTGGCGACACATTGATCACTGTGGCTCTCGTCGGCATTGTCTACGCAATCATTGAAGCGCCTTCAATGGGCGTTAGCAACATTTGGGTCACAACTGGTTTGGTGCTAGGCACTATTTCATTAATCGGGTTTGTTTGGCAGCAGTTACGCTCGTCCAGCCCACTGCTTGATGTGCGTTTGTTCCTGCGTCCTGAATTCGGTCTATCGGCACTTGCAGTGACGCTGACTTTCTTCGCGATGATGGGTGCGTTCTATGGGATGAGCCAGATTTTCCAATTGGTCATGGGTTACGGCACTTTCATGTCCTCCATCGCCTTTTTTCCCGTTATGCTACCAATGATGGTTCTCAGTCCAATGGTTCCCAAGATAGTCGATCGTATTGGCACCAAGTGGACAGTAGCGCCGGGGCTCATGCTTATTGCTGCGGGCTTCCTATTTATGTCCCAATGGCCAGTTGAAGTGCAGTATTGGCAATTCTTGGTAGGGATGGGCACGGTCACCATTGGGATGACTTTTGTGATGACACCAGCAACAAATATGATGATGGCAGCCGTCCCTAAAAATCGCTCAGGCATGGGGTCAGCTATCAATGACACCACGAGGGAGTTGGGCGGCGCACTTGGCATCGCGGTACTGGGCTCGATGATATCTTCTGGTTTCTCAACCCATATTGCTAAAGCTCCCGCTGTGCTGCCCGAAGCCTTACGCACCACTGCGGAATCGTCTTTAGCCGCTGCCCTGTCGGTCGCACAAGAGTTAGGTATACAAAGTGTAGTGTTCACCGAGCAAGCGCGTGCGGCTTTCATGAGCGGCACCAGCGATGCGATGTTTGTCTCATTCATTATCGCTCTCGCTGCAGCCGCGCTCATCGGAGTATTTTTGCCTAATCGCTCGACACCTGAAGCCAGAAGTGAAGCCATTTAGCAGGAATCATAGGTTAAAACGCTTAGAAAATCTTTTGCATACAGACAAGTGGATTGCCGTCATATTTTGTGATTAAAGGTGACATCCAACTTACAACTTACAACTTACAACTTACAACTTACAACTTACAACTTTAGAGAGTCAGATACGAATACACATTCGTATCTATTTATTAGCATTGCGCTAAAGATAAAAAGGACTCGAAAGATCGAGGTTTGAATTAAATGAAATGTTCGGTATATATCGCTACCAGTGCTGATGGCTACATAGCTACTCCTAACGGAAGTGTTGATTGGTTAAGCGAAGCTGGTGACCAAGATGCGGATATGAGTCAAAATCCTGATATGGGATTTAATGATTTTATCGGATCAGTCGATTGCATGATCATGGGGCGAAAGTGCATGGAAACAATATCTGGCTTTAACCTAGAACCCGAGCAATGGCCTTATGGTGATATTAAGATCTATGTACTTAGTAACTCTGTAAAAGTAGCACCTGAGAATGTAAGCGATAAAGTTAAAATATACTCAGGAGATATTCGCGACCTTATGAACCAACTAGAAAGCGATGGTTACAAGCATGCTTATATCGATGGCGGCACTACAATTACATCCTTCCTAAACCATCAACTCATAAATGAAATAACCATTACCAAAGCACCCATTATTTTAGGTGATGGCCTTCCTCTTTTCGGTAAAATCAATGCCAAAATTAAACTGGAAAAATCAGAAGCAATTACCTTTCCAAATGACTTCATTCAAATAAAATATTCGGTAAGTTATTCATAGTAACAATATTTGACCTTAGCCATACTCCAAAATGTAAGGAAATCACTATGCCTGAACTCAAAAATGAAAGAGCCATCGCGGAAAAATTCCTCAAGGAAATGCTGAAAGCAGATGACACGTGCAACTATGAGTTGTTTGTTAAGCATTACGAAGAAAAGGATCTTGTCGATTTCTCTCCAGAGCGTTTTGAGCATGACATCAAACACATGCAAGCCAGAAATCGTAAGAATTTTGGCTAGTTAAGCGGTAGCCTATAAGTGGCAGACAAAGTTAGTTTTTGTTGAATCTGAAAGTAACTTAGATTAGGCGATAAACATTTAAGTTTTAAAGTATCGGTGACTTCCATAAGTGGCTGAGTATTTTTAGCGACATGTGCACATTCCCATAATATTGGAGGTAAAGTTTACCTCAAAATAACTCTTCCTATTCATATTTCAATCGCGTCTGACACTTTGGAATACATTCAAAGATCTACTTTTTTCTTAAATTATTTAATCTAGAGCCTAACCCACAGACATCTGATTAAAATCAATCCACACCATATAAAGCCAGTATAAATTCTTACTTACTGGCTTTATATGAAAACCCAAACACATTTTTAAAAAGATAAAGATGCATATTATTTGTAAATCATATCTGGCAACCACGTTGAAATTTGAACGATAAAAACAACGAGAAGTAAGCGAATTATATCCGCAGTCCAAAAAGGTAATACACCTCTAAAAATAGTCCCTGTTTTGACATCCTTAATAATACTACTTAACACAAAGACATTCATTCCGACAGGCGGCGTTATTAAGCTAATCTCAACGACAATAACAGCAACAATACCAAACCAAACTAAACTATAACCTAGCTCGGAAACTATAGGAAAAAATACAGGAATGGTAAGGAGGAGCATGGAAAAACTCTCTAAGACCATACCTAAAATAATGTAAATCATTAAAATAACGAAGATCACCAAAATGGGAGCAACATCTAGTGACACAACAAAATCCACCATCATTCCAGGCAACCCAGCACGGTTAATAAAATCAGAAAATATCAATGCACCGATAATAATCACGAATAATGTCGCTGATGTTCGAGCGCTATCCGCTAGTGTTTTGAACAGGGATGATAAACTCAAGCTTCGACGTAATAATGCAATAACCAATGCTCCTCCAGCACCAATACCTGCGGCTTCTGTCGGTGTAAATATACCTAAATAGATACCGCCCATCACCAGAATAAATAGCCCCAAGATATCCCGCACTCCCTTTAGGGCATGCAGCCTTTCAGCCCAGCTCATTGCTTCAGCAGAAGGGCCTGCACTTGGATCACGCCAAACAACATATTTAACGGCCCCAAGATATAGAAAGATTCCTAATATGCCTGGTATAAGCCCAGCTGCAAATAGTTCTCGAATACTCGTTTGAGTTAATAACCCATACACAATCAACATTACACTTGGCGGTATTAAAATACCTAATGTGCCACCAGAGGCAATAGAAGCTGTTGCTAAAGCATCACTATAGCCATATTTTCGCATTGGTGGCATCGCTACTTTTGCCATGGTTGCCGCAGTAGCAAGACTAGAACCGCTAACAGCAGAAAAACCACCACAGGCTGCGATAGTCGCCATCGCTAAACCACCTTTTTTATGACAAAGAAATGCATATGAAGCAGCGTATAGTTGTTTTGAAAGGCCAGACCTTGTTATCAAATTCCCCATTAGAATAAATAGGGGAATTATTGAAAGACCATAATCTTGCGCTGTATCAACAATACGATTGGAAGCCATTGAAAGTGGGATACTCCACCTAAAATTCCCTATATCCCCCCAAGTTAGACCGCTCAAAATTGCAAAGCCAAAGAAACCAACTACGCCCATTGCAAATGCAATTGGAATCCTTAATAACATTATCATTATTAAAAGAACTGCAAAACTTGTTAGGATCAAAGTCATTTCTCTTCTCCTGAATTTGGTTGTGTAAAGACTGATAATAAAAAATAAAGGAGAGCACTTATTCCGGTAACAAAACTTAATACCGCAATATATTGAACAATAAGTCCAGTTTCAATATGTAAAAACTCAGTAGTAATATTACGTCTTAACATACGAGATCCAACATCCCATATTCTAAAAGATATAAAGTACAATGAAGATGAAATAACGACAGATGAAACTAATGCCAACACCCGTAAATAAGTATTTTTTATAAATGCATCAATTAAATCGACCACAATATGCGAACCACGCCATGTCACAACAGGCATCACTGAGAAAATAACAATAGCTAAGCCAATCTCAGTTAATTCTGTAGCTCCGATTAAAGGATGATTAAGAAAATAACGACCAACAACATCAACACATGTGAGGATCATAAGAGCAAATAGAGTGGCTGCCGCTATTAGCTCAAAGAAGAAGGCCAACCATTTCATTGGCCCTCTCTCCTCATAGTTTGCATTCAACCATGAGATAAAAGACATTAATTAGCTCCAGTATCTTTTTGTTTAGCTGTGTACATTTGAGCTTCTATTCGTAGGAAATCTAATGCAGCTTGCGCATCAACTTTCTTGCCTTTTACAGCATCTAACCAGCTTTGATCAATACCATCCGTAATTTTTAGATAATCTAATGACATTTGATTGCCATAACTTAGTAAATTAACTTGACCTCCATTTTCCTCAGAAAACTTTTTCGCATCAATATCAGCTTTATCCCAAGCAGCTCCTGCCATTAAAGATAAGCGTTCACCTGATACACTGCGAATTGCTTCGGCATCCTTTTTACCTATGGAGTCCATAAAATCAGGACTAATAAACATAGAAAACGCTCCCATGTACATGCCTGTAGGTAGCACAGTTACATAAGGAGCAACTTCAACTAAACGCATACCTTGTTGTTCAACCATAGGCATAAATGCACCATCAACTACCCCTGTTTGCAAAAGCTCATAGACTTTATTTCCAGGCGCCGCGACAGGAATTACACCAAGTCGTTTACCAATTTCTGCTTGAACTCCTCCTCCAATACGGATTTTTTTGCCTTTTAGGTCATCTAAGCTATTTACAGGAAAGCGAGTATGCATAACGCCAGGTCCATGAGTAAATAAGCCAATAACCTCAAGTCCATCAAATTCATTTGCCGCTTGTAGGTATTTTTTATAAGTTCGCCAGTAAGCCAAAGAAGCCGCTTCTGCATTAGCTCCAAGCCCAGGAAGCTCGACAATTTGCTCTAACTCAAAGCGACCAGGAACAAAACCATTAAAACTAAAAGACGCATCAGCAACACTGTCTTCAACAACTTCAAATAGTTGGGCTGGGTTATTAGAGCTGTTCTCAATATTAACTGTAACTCGCCCTTCTGTGGCTTCTTCAACCCACTTCCCCCAAGTTGGCCACACTACAGAATTTTGTACATGCGTAGGGGGTAACCAAGTGCTTACATTTAGTACTGTCTGTGCTGAAACAGGTGTATTAATTCCTGCTACCACAGTACCGGCTAATAATATAGAGCGCATAGTTTTAAACATATCTATTTCCTCAATTAAATTTTAATTTTTGTTTTTATTATTTCTACTACTAAGCAATAGCAGGAAATATTTTTTCTAATTTATACTTGGATAATGCCGCTAATGTTCCTTAATACCTCTTTTTATAACGTTTAACTTTTCGTACTAATTGAAAAATTAATGAGAATAATTTAATTGTCTTTTTTAGCCTCGAACTCTTCTGCATGAAGAAAAGCCGTATGCTTGGGAGCACGTTTGGCTTTCGTCCACTCATCAAGCATTTCGTATTTTATTTCTTCTGTAATTTGAGCTATTTTAGCTTTAGCTGTTATATCGTCGTATGTCAGTTCAATTCGATGTCCATTTGGATCAAAGAAATAAATCGAATGAAATACACCATGATTTGTAATACCTAGTACATCAACATCATTTTCTTCAAGTTGTTTTTTTGCAGCTAAAAGCGTGTCGCGATCTTGGACGCGAAGAGCGATATGCTGAACCCATGTTGGAGTATTTTCATCGCGCCCCATTTTAGGCTGGGTGGGAAGTTCAAAAAATGCTAATACATTGTCGTTACCAGCATCCAGAAAAATATGCATATAAGGGTCTGGCTCTTTGGTTGAAGGCACTTGGTTCTCAGCAAAGGCTAAAATGAAATCCATATTAAGATTTTTCGTGTACCACTCCACCGTTTCTTTTGCATCATTGCAACGATATGCAACATGGTGAATTTGCTCTATTTTAAATGTCATAACAGTTTCCTCTAATATTAAGCCATATCGGGTTGTTTTTCTGGTTCGGCCTGAATAAATGCTGGGTGCTCTTTACAAGATGAATAAACCGAAAGAATATTTGGGTAATTATCAAGGCTAATCTCAAAACGTCTGGCATTATAAATTTGAGGAACTAGACAACAATCCGCCATGGTTGGAGCTTCACCAAAACAGAATTTTCCAGGTTGTTTGGCTAAAACCTTTTCCAATGCATCAAAACCAACTGTAATCCAATGCTTATACCAATCATTACGATGTGTCTCATCGACATCTAATTTATTATTTAAGTATTGAATAACTCTTAAATTATTTACAGGATGAATATCACATGCAATGATTTGGCTAAAAGCACGAATATTAGCTCGCAAATTGACATCGTCAGGCATAAGCGATGTTGTATTAGGGTAGGCTTCTTCAAGATACTCAATTATGGCCAGTGATTGAGTAATAGTTTGTTCTCCATCAACTAGAGCAGGTACCAGCTTTATTGGGTTTATAGATTCATAATCAGCGGTATGTTGCTCCCCTCCATTATTTAACAGATGAACGGGGATGTACTCATATGACAGCGCTTTAAGGTTTAAAGCGATACGCACCCTATATGCAGCTGAACTTCTAAAATAGCTATAAAGTTTAATCATGATATTCGCCTTAATAATTAAACTCGTTAGCAGGAAGAATTTTTCCACGTACTTCACCAAACCCTACACGCACCTCATCTTTTTGAGCATATCCTCGTATGACGATGCCATCTCCATCTTCAATAAAGTATCGTGATTCACCATTATTTAAGGTAAGGGCTTCTGTCATATTCCAAGTCAGCTCAAGCAAACTGCCACGACTCCCCTTATCTTTCCCCGAAATAGTTCCCGAGCCTAACAAATCACCAACTTGCATATTGCAGCCACTTATAGTGTGGTGTGCCAGTTGCTGAGGCATTGTCCAATACATGTACTTGAAGTTTGTTTTACTAATAACCGTTTCGTGACCTGAAACATCGAAAGATACTTCAAGGTTAATATCAAAATTGTTATCACGCTTCTCGCGTAAATAAGGTAACGGTAAAGGTTCTTGCTTAGGTGCAGAACAACGAAATGGCTCTAAAGCCTCAAGAGTCACTACCCAAGGCGAAATAGAAGAAGCAAATGTTTTAGAATTAAACGGGCCGAGTGGAACGCATTCCCATTGCTGGATATCACGTGCTGACCAATCATTGAGAAGTACCATACCAAATATATGCTCATGAGCGTTTTCAATAGAAACAGGCTTACCCATAGCGTTTGGACGCCCAATTATAAAAGCAGTTTCTAACTCAAAATCTAATTTTCGAGAGCTAGAAAAAATTGGTCGTTCTGAATCAGGAACTTTGATCTGCCCGCTTGGACGAACTATATCTGTACCGCTAACTACGACAGAACTAGCACGACCGTTATAACCAACAGGCAGCTCACTCCAATTAGGCATTAAGGCATTATCAGGGTCTCTAAACATACAGCCAACGTTAAAGGCATGCTCACGAGATGAATAAAAGTCAGTATAAGAAGAAACATGAATAGGCAAATGCATTTGAACATCAGCTTGGTTAACGATTGCTTTGTCACACAGTTCGTTATTGTCACGTAATTCTGGATTATTGAAATCCAAAAGGTCTTGAAGGCGAGCCCGTGTTTCATGCCAGATCTCTTTTCCAAGAGAAATAAAAGGGTTAAGTGTGTCACTATTAAAAACAGTGTTGTCTGAAGTAGGAAGAAGGCCTGCCTCTTCAAGTTGACTCAAATCTATAATCTGATGACCTATAGCAACCCCTACCCTAGGGCTTAATGTATCGCTACTGAAAACTCCGTAAGGTAGGTTGTGAATTGAAAAATCGCTGCGCTCGTCAACAGGTAAAAATGTCTTTTTGATGTCCATAAGCCCTTCTATTTTTATTTTGAAGATATTTATCTTTATGTAAAAAATACTATAAGGTATATATTTATTAGACAATCAGATTATATTGATAAATATATAGGATAATCTAATGAATGTAACGCTAAGACAATTACGAGCATTTCTGGCGGTTCACCAAGAGGGAAGCTTCACTAAAGCAGCAGAAAACCTGCACATCACCCAATCAGCACTTAGTAGTATTATCAAGGAATTAGAGCTCAACTTAGAATTAGGCTTGTTTGATCGATCAACCAGAAAATTAGAAACGTCCGAAGCCGGTAGAAACATTCTTCCTGCAGTTATCCGTATGCTAGATGAAATGGACGCTTTGACAAATGAAGTGATGGGCCTAAAAAAACTTGACTATGGCAAAGTAAGAATCGCTGTTGTTCAGCAACTAGCATCGGCTGAACTACCTAGGATAATCGCTCTATATAGTAAAATGTTTCCTCAGGTTGAAGTCAGTCTAATTGATTGTGGGGTAGAAAACGTACAAGAAATTGTCAACCTAGGTGAGGCGGATATTGGTATTGGACCAGAAAGAAAATTACTATCTAGCCTTAACAAACAGCTAATATTCTCACACCCTTTTCATTTGGCACTCCCCCCAAATCATCCGATTGCGAAAGAGGCCAATATCAGATGGAAAGACCTTGCCAACCTAGAGCTAATAACTCTACGAGGATCCTTTACAGAGCTTATCATTGACAATTTATTACGTGAGTCTTCTGAGTATATAATTAGTCCGAAATACCTGGTTAACTTCATGTCAACGGCCTTGAGCATGGTTGCAAATGGTTTAGGAGTTACGATCTGTCTGCCTTATGCAATCGAATCAGTGAAACAAAATGGACTAGTTATAATACCTATTTGCGATCCTATTATTTACCGAAATTTTTATCTATACAGCTGTAAAAACCGGGAAAAACTACCCGCGGTGCAAAAATTCATTGATGTATTTTTAAAAAATATGCAGTTTAACAAAGTTTAAAAATAAGTTATTTAAAGCACTAGATGTAATATCTAGCCAACTCGGAGACAAGTATAGCAAGCTGTCATTTGGCCAAGTTTCGTAAATAGACCCGACAACAGTTAGACTCGTTAAAACTTCACGACAAATTCATAAGGAAACCACTATGCCTGAACTCAAAAATGAAAGAGCCATCGCGGAACAATTCCTTAAGGAAATGCTGAAAGCAGATGACACGTGCAACTATGAGTTGTTTGTTAAGCATTACGAAGAAAAGGATCTTGTCGATTTCTCTCCAGAGCGTTTTGAGCATGACATCAAACACATGCAAGCCAGAAATGGTCGAAACGTGGGTTACGAGTATTTTGGGGCTTTACAAGGCTATCGGGATGACGATCATGACGGTTGCTTTCGTTTTGTGTGGAAAGGCATTTACGAGAAACGCGAAGCGCTGATCGTCATTGGTATCCACCGAAAAAATGACACTTGGTATATCAATGAATCAGCGGTTCGATAAACCCAAATGATGCAATACAAAAATGAATAGAGTCATTCGTTTAATTAAAAAAGACAATGTTAATGTACAAGTATTTGAATAACTAAACTGTAGCAGTTTATTTGAAATGATTGCCCTAGATAACAAATATTATCTAGGGCAACTTAGTTTTTGATCTACCCCCAAATATCCAACAGAAAACTATATAAAACCGTTATCTATTATTTCACTTTCCCATTGTTTAAGGATGTCTCTTGGTCGAGTAACACCATAGATCGCCTTCTTACTTCCAGTGCGATACGCCCACAGCTGATTTCCAAAATCATAGTGCCACCACTCGCTAGGCAAGTTAGTAAAACCTACTTCGATCATTGCGTTATAAAGAATCCGACGATTCTCCTGCGGCCCTTTATTGTTCCAACTGGGAGTTTCAAGCGCATCAGTCCATGAATACTGACTAGCTTCGTCGAAGTGAGTCCCCATATCTAAAAAGCGCCCCATTTCATCACACAAGGTCACGTCGACCGATCCGCCAGTAAGGTGCGGACTGGGAGCTTTAACATCGGTACTTGGTGGTGAAACCAGACTTTTTGCCTTTTCATGCAAATAACTTTCAGCATGATTCGGAAACGACTTTTTCAAGATGTTAATTAAAGTATCAAACAAATATTGTTGTACCGAAAAAGGACGCCAACCATCTAGCACAACTAACCTTACACCAGACGGCATAAGCTTAGTTACTTGGTGTAATTTATCAAACACACTTTCCCGCACAAAACACTCTGGAATAGCATTGGCAATACCCATTTTTGCGTAGAAAGGATACGTCACCAACCGGTTCGATGTACTCAGGGGAATTAATACTTCCCCGTTATCCTCAATGGTAATTTGCCTGTAATTATCCCAAGAAAAATCATTTGACGGAGGAATCTGATTTGGTGGTCTGTAACTGCTCATATCAATTAAAAATACTCGGTAGTAGTAAGGTTAAGCTTGGAAAGCAAATAACAAAGATCTGAGCAAAAACGGCCACCATCACAAACGGCCAAATACTTTTAAACATCTCAGTAATCTCAATTTTACTCACCGCAGCAGCCACAAAGACACATGCTCCCATTGGCGGTGTTATCAATGCAATAGTGATATTTATGGTGATAACCACACCAAGATGCACAGGATCAACACCTGAGGCAATCGCCACTGGAAAAAATACCGGCGTAAGTAACATCAGCGCAGATACTTCCTCCATCAACATACCGATAAAAAAAGTAATCAGGCTAAGAATCAAAAGCACAACCGTCGGATTATTTTTAAAAGGCTCCAGATATACAACGAGCTGTGAAGGTAATTGAGCATAAGCCAATAACCAACTAACCACAGACGACGCTGCGATAATGACAAAGATGGTGCCAGTCAGAATAGCAGTATCAACCAGAGCTTCACGAAGCTTGGTAAAGGATAAGCTACGATTCAACAAACCCAGCAACAAAGCGTAAGCAACAATTAAAGCACCCGATTCAGTAGGTGTAACAAAACCAAAAACGATACTAGAGACAATGATAAAAGGCGCAATCAAGGCTGGGGCCGAATACCAAAAAGCCTGTAAAACGCCTTTAAAGCTGGATCTTTCTGTTTGACTTTGTAAACCAGCTTTTCTGGCATACAGATAATTCATAACGATAAATGCACCGCCAAGCAGTAAGCCAGGAATGACGCCTGCAAGAAACAAATCACCCACTGATGTATTAGTCAAAGACGCATAAAGAATCATGAAAATACTGGGTGGAATAATAGGTCCAATCAAAGAACTGGCTGCGGTTAAACCTGCTGCGTAGCTAGTCGAATAGCCTTCTTTTTTCATCGCGGGAACCAGCAGCGACCCAAGAGCAGAGGTATCTGCCACGGCTGAACCATTCACACCGGCAAAAAACACGCTAGAGACCACATTAACGTAACCCAAGCCACCACGTAGATGTCCGACCAATGAGTTCGCTAAACGAATCAATTGTGACGTCAATCCTGAGGAATTCATCAAGTTACCGGCAAAGATAAAGAGCGGAATGGCCATTAAAGCAAAGGAATTAATACCGCCAAAAAACTGTTGTGGAACCATGCGATAAGCTAACGAAAAATCGACAAAATAAAAGCCGATTAATGATGCCAATAAAAGACAAATGAATAATGGCACGCCTAATAATATGTTCACTAAAAAGGTAACAACAATAGCAATCAACATGCTTCATTCCTCTCTTGATTCTGCGGGAATGGCCCTTGTATAAATACCATCAGAAATAATGCGCCAAAGCCAATAGGCACAGATAACAAAGGAATCGATTTACTCACGCCAAGACTCATGCTGGCAAACTTACCCATGGATATTGAGTAACGTGCACTTACGTAAGTAAAAAATAACGAGACGCACAGCACGGCCAACCATTGATACATACGAATCAACTGACGAGCAGTATGACCGACATTTTGTTCGACAAAAGAGACTCTCATGTGCCGGGAGTCTACATAAGCACAAGACATCGCCAACATGACACTGGCAATGATTCCATACCGAGAAAGTTCATCCGACCAAATAGGCGAATGATTTAAAATATAGCGAGTAAATACGCTATACAAAATAAGCAATACATTCATAGCGAGAATGGATGCAGATATAAACAACAACAAGCGATACGCTGATGCACGTATAGAATTCAGAGTCATAATTGCCTCGTAACGGCGCCCGAAGGCGCCGAACTAAATGGGATTTACTTTTTAAAACCTACATCTTTTAATGCTAAATCGACCCATTTTTGATCAATACCTTCCTCTTCTAACCACTTAAAGTAAGAAGGTTGACCTACTGTACGAAACTCTTCTAACTCTGCAGCCGTAGGGCGATATACTTCCATCCCCTTTTCTTCCAAGAAAGCAATACGAGACTCAACCTGACTTTGCACCGCTTTTCTGTTGATATCATTAGCCTCTTTCACAGCCTCTAACAAAGCCGCTTTGTCTTTAGCTGATAAGCTTTTTAGCAATTCATCATTACCTACTAAGAACTGGTCTGAATATTGGATATTTGCCAAAGTTGCGTATTTTTGCACCTCAAATAAACTGCCTAAAATAATGTACATAGGCGGATTCATCTGACCATCAGCAACACCTGTTTTTAGTGCAAGATAAACTTCTGTCCAAGGGATTGGTGTACCAGACGCACCAAATGCGTTGTAAAGAGCAACCTGACTTTTATCCATGGCACGATAACGAAGACCTTCAAAATCTTTCGGAGATTTAATTGGGTGCTTGTTATTGGTAAAGGCAAGAAAACCGCCCTCTTCCACTACGGCCATTAGGTGTCCACCAGTACGCTTATAAAACTCGCTCTGAACTGCTTTCCAGTAACTACCTTCATCAAAAAACTGACGGGCTTGATCAAAATCACTGAATAGGAAAGGAATTGCACTGACAAAAATTTCAGGAAATAAAGGAGAAACACCACCAAAAGAAGCAACGTTTAGACTTGGCGTATTTAATACCTGCTCCATGCGCTCTTCCTCTTCACCCAACATGCTATTTGGATAAAGCTTTAAGGTCAGCTCACCATTGGTTTTCTGATCGACTAATTTTTGCAGATTCGTCGCAAATAAATGTACGGCATTCTTATCTACATCAGCCGCACCGTTATAACTTAGGTTGATTGTTTGAGCTTGGATGGCAAACGACATGGATGAAATCGCCGCTCCCAATGCCATTGCTTTAAACAAACGAGTTTTGCCTAATACTTGATTGATAACTGTCATTTTTGAGTTCCTTTATGATTTTAGAGTCATGTGATTTTTCTATCATTTTATTATCCACACAACCAACTTAAACTTGAGCTGTTGACATCACAAGCATCAAAGCGTTGCAATTAAGTCAACACATAAAATAAAACAATACCTATCGCTCTATTTATGGGCTAAGAATTCCATTGTTTCGCTAAGATGATTCAATAAAGCTTGAGCAGCCAAAGTTAGCTCTCTACTCTCTATGCTTAAAACTTGAACTTTTGCTTGGGAAAAAATATTACTCTCCATAGGAATAACAACGATTTTTCCTTGCTCAATTTCTTCACGCACTGTTAGTAATGGCATGAAAGTAATGCCAAGGCCCGACATCACAAAATTCTTTAATGCTGCAACTGAGTTGGTTCGCAGACGCGGTGTTAATTTTAAATGATTTAGTTCTTCTGCAAGTGCAACTAAACGCCCCATGCCAGTAGATTTATCAAGCAACGCAAAAGGATACTCGGCAACAGAATGGAAAGTAACAGGGGTTTCTTGCTTGGTTAGAGCATGTCCCGGCGGTACTATTAATTCAAGAGGATGGCTGGTTTCTAAATGACAATATAGTTTAGGATTATTCACCGACGCATAGGTTAACGCAAAATCAATATGCTCCTCCTGCAGTAACTGTACTGCATCTTGTGCTCCTGCCATTTCTACCGAAAGTTGAATCCCTTTATGCTTTTCCAAAAATGACTGCAATGAAGATGAAATAAGATCACCTAAAATCCCCTCACCTACCGCAATGCGAACTTCGCCAGTTCGTAGGTTCAGTAAGTCATCGATTCTCGATAAAGTTGCCTGCTCGCTTGCAGACATTTTTCGATAATACTGAAGTAGTTCCTCTCCTGCTGGAGTAATTGGGTTACGATTATTCGTTCTGTCCCAGATAGGTAATAGCAAACTTTCTTCTAACTGTGACAACAAACGACTTACGGCAGAAGGATCAACATTTAGCCTAGCGGCAGCCTTTCGCAGAGTTTTATACCGAGCAATAGCATTAAGGTATTCCAACGCACGAGGCGGGAGTTTATGCATAAGTCACCTGAGAAAAGATAAAAAGACGGATCTACCTTAGCCTAAATTCAATTTGAAATGGGAGCAAAATAATTTAATCCCCAGATTAGGAAACGAATAAAGCGTGCATTTTTTAGATTAAAAACAATATTCATATTTATTCAACGTCAAGACTTCCTCATTTTAAAATACTATTCCCACCAACTCTTCTCTCTCTTATTTTCTCTATTACCTTAATTTTTTCTTTTATAAAGCAGCCAAACAATAGATAAATAAAACTACAGCACTAATCGTTAGATATGTAACATTCAATCCGTAATAAACTTACATAACTAATCATTAGACATGATATTTATTTTAAGGCATTAATTTTGAGCTGATCGCTTATTTTTAGGGCGTTAGCGCGCATTTTTGGAGCACACTAAAACGCCTATTTTATTGATTGAAATGTGAATTTCAGGTTTTTTTTGAATTTTTTACATATTTCTCTATGTGTTTGTTTTGAGCGTTTTTTTTGATGTTTTTATGTTTAATTCACTACCTTTTATACTTTTAATTGACGTTCTTTTTATTTTTCACCCTTGCAACCCCGTAAATATTTAATTACTACTGTATGAAGTTTTTCAAATTTCATAGGGTTTTAATAATATTTTAAGGGAGGCGTTATGCAGAATTTATGGCAAGAAAATATTATCTTCGCTGAAAACTTGCGCAAGCAGTTACACGCTCATCCCGAGCTTAGTTGGCAAGAAAAAAACACCGCGTCATTGGTGCGAAGCCAGCTCGATGCATTGGATATTCCATGGCGCGCCTGTGCTGATACAGGAACCATCGCGTGGCTGAACAAAGACGCGAATGGCTCTGCGATTGCCTTACGAGGTGATATGGATGCCCTACCGATAGACGAGCAGACAGGCAAAGAATGGCAATCAGTGAATCAAGGCTGCATGCACGCTTGCGGTCACGATGGTCACACTGCGACTTTGTTGGCAACGGTGCGTTGGTTGAAACAGTTTGAAGCAGAACTCCCTCAGCCTGTGGTGTTGATTTTTCAGCCTGCTGAAGAAGGCTTTCACGGCGCTCGCGAAATGATCAAAGACGGAGCTTTGGAAAACGTCGGCGCAATTTACGGTTGGCACAACTGGCCAGCTCTTCCATATGGCACGATTGCTTGCCCAGACGATATTGTGATGTGCGGCAATGGCACCTTCAGCATGGCATTTAAAGGTCGCGGCGGTCACGCTAGCCAACCAGAATTGTGTGCCGATCCGTTGTTAGCAGCAAGCGCGGTGAATGTGGCGTTACAGCAGATCGTTAGCAGACGCATTGCACCTCAAGCCACAGCAGTGATCAGCGTAACGCAAATACATGGCGGAACAGCGCCAACGGTGATTCCAGAAACAGCGACGTTAAGCGGTAGCATTCGTGTGCCTGACGAAGCGACTCGCCAACTAATCAATCAACATATTACCGATGTTGCCACACAAACAGCGGCAGCTTATGGCGTGGAATGCGTTGTACAACACGACATGCGCTATCAAGCAACCATTAATCATAAGAACCAAGCCACTCATGCTCGCGAGGTTTGGCAATCGCTTTATGGCGAACAAACACTTAATCACGGACAAGCCTTGCCGATCATGGCGTCGGAAGATTTTAGCTACTATTTGCAAGCGATTCCCGGTGCATTTGCATTGATTGGCAGTGACGATGGCGAAGGCCACAACGTGGCTTGTCACAGTCCACATTACGATTTCAATGATCGATTGATTGCCGATGTCTGCCGTTGGTTTTGCCAACTCGCAGGCCTTACCGATCAATCACTACCAAAGCGATAAAACCAAAAGCATAACCACAAAACAGCAAGTGAACAGAAGTTTCATAAGGAGACGACATGACTATTTTCGAACAACGAGAATCCAACATTCGAGCTTACGCTCGTACGTACCCAACGGTTTTTGTTACGGCAAAAAACTCACGTCAGATTGATGAAAATGGTAAGGAATACATTGATTTCTTCGCTGGCGCTGGGGTGCTTAACTTTGGTCACAATAACCCACACATGAAAGAAGCAATGATCGATTACATGCAAAAAGATGGTGTGCTTCACAGTTTGGATATGCAAACCCAAGCCAAAGCCAAGTTTATGCAGAAGTTTACCGATGTCATTCTTGTTCCTAGAAACATGCCACACCGTATGCAATTCATGGGACCCACTGGCACCAACGCGGTAGAGGCGGCGATGAAGTTGGCGCGTAACGCCACAGGCCGTCACAACATTGTCGCCTTTAGCCAAGGCTTTCACGGCATGACGTTAGGCGCTTTGGCAGCAACGGCCAACGAGTATTTCCGTCAAGCTTCTGGCGTGCCTTTGCTGCATGTCAGCCATGAGTTGTTCGATCAGGAACACGATCAAGAATCCTCCCTTGCGGCATTAGATGCATTGGCAAGTCAATACCGCGATGCTTCTAGCGGCATTAAGCCACCAGCAGCTTTTATGGTAGAAACTATCCAAGCGGAAGGCGGCGTTAACGTCGCCAGCAAAGAATGGATGCAGAAATTAGAAAAACTCGCCAAAGAATTTGGCTCTGTGTTGATCGTCGATGACATTCAAGTGGGTTGCGGCCGCACAGGTTCTTATTTCAGTTTTGATGACATGGGTATCAATCCAGACATCATCACCTTGGCCAAAGGCATTGGTGGCGCAGGTACGCCAATGGCAATGAACTTGGTACATCCAGATTTGGATAAGCATTGGTCACCAGGTGAACACACAGGCACCTTCCGTGGACAAAACTTGTCGTTTGTCGCTGGCGAAGTCGCCTTGAGCTACTTTGACGATGACAAATTGATGAACGAAGTCATGGAAAAAGTAAAAACGGTACGCGATGCATTAGAGCCGCTAGTTAGCGAAAACTGCGCGAAAGAACTGCGCGGCAAAGGTCTGATCCTTGGTTTGGACATGGGCAGCGGCGAAGTAGCAGCGAAAGTCGTACAACGTTGTTTCCATAACGGCTTGATGCTTGGCGCTTGCGGCAGTGGCGGTCGAGTGTTGAAGGTTATTCCACCATTGACTATCCCTGAAGCAGACCTCGCGGAAGGCTTGGATATTCTGAAAGACGCTGTACGTTTTGTAATGGAGGAAGCCGCATGATTGAACGCGATGATATGACATTTACTTTCGCTGAGTATCAGCGTCGGTTGGGTGAATTGCGCGCTCGCATTGCCGAGCGTCGCTTGGATGCGATTGTGATCACCGATCCAGAAAACATTACTTATTTAACTGATTACCAAACGACAGGTTATTCCTTCTTTCAGGCGCTGGTCATTCCGCTCGAAAAAGAGCCGTTTATGATCACCCGCGCGTTGGAGGAATCCAACGTGATTGCGCGTACTTGGGTCGAGGTCACACGACCTTACCCTGATACGGGCGATGCCATCCAGATGCTGGTGGATGCGTTGCGTGAATTTGGTTTAGGCAACAAACGTATTGGTTATGAACGCAATAGTTACTTCTTCCCCGCTTATCAGCAGGATTGCATTCACACCACCTTGCGAGATGCAAAATTGATGGATTGCTTCGGCATCGTCGAAGAAGGTCGGATCTGCAAGTCTCAAGAAGAAATAATGGTAATGCGTCGTGCGGCGCTCGCCACAGAAGCAGGCATGAAAGCAGGCATCGAGATTTGTCGTCCCGGTATTACGGAAAATGAAATTGGTGCGGAAATCGCCGCGGCTATGTTCCGAGCTGGTGGTGAAACGCCAGCCGTGATGCCTTACGTCACCTCTGGCCCAAGAACCATGATTGGTCACGCGACATTCGAAGGTCGTACCGTTCTACCCGGCGAGCATGTCTTTCTCGAAGTGGGTGGTTGTTATCGTCGTTATCATACGGCCATGATGCGCACTGTGATTCTTGGCGAACTGTCAGACGCTATGTATCAATCCCAAGAAATCATGAAACGCGCACTCAATGAAATTCATCGAGTGGTACAGCCTGGAATGACAGTGTCAGACGTAGATAACATGGTGCGCAATATCATTATGGACAACCAAGTGGGTGCTAGTTTGATTACTCGCTCTGGCTACTCTATCGGTATCGCCTTCCCGCCAAGCTGGGATGAAGGCTATATCATCAGCTTGAAACAAGGTAATTCTGCGGTACTAAAACCGGGTATGACCTTTCACATGATTCCATGGATGTGGGGCATTGAAGGCGATAAAACCTGCGGTATTTCGGACACCATCGAGATCACCGAAGACGGTTGCCGCTCTTTCTTTAGCATGGATCGTGACTTCACAGTGAAATCCGGTGTAGCGGTGCCTCAGGAAAAAAAAACCATCGAGCTGCCCAGCAGCGTACCTTTTAAAGAGTCCAGCACCATGCCAGTTAAAGAGGAAGCCAAGAAAACCAAATCGAACACCAAGCAAGCCGAAAAAGCGGCCAGCTAATAGGAGGTGACCATGTTAACAGCAGCGAAATTAGAAACCGCAACGCTTGAAAGCATTAACCCGACGACGGGACAAGCTTTACCTTCTTGTGAAGCCTTGACGCTAGACGAAGCACGTTCTGCCATCGATAAAGTGGCAGCTGGCTTTGCTGGGTGGAAAGCCACAAGCTACCCAAAACGTGCAGCTATATTAAAAGCCGTTGCCGCTTCGATGCGTGAAAACAAACACGAGCTGGCCGATTTGATGGCACTGGAGATGGGCAAGCCAATTAAAGAAGGCGTTGCCGAGGTTGAGAAAAGCGCATGGTGCGCAGAATATTACGCTGACAATGGCGAAGCATTCCTGACACCTGAAACGTTAGAATCAGACGCGAGCCATAGCTATGTGCAATACCCTCCTCTCGGCACGGTTCTGGGCATCCTGCCTTGGAACGCGCCTGTTTGGTTGGCACTGCGTTTTCTGGCGCCAGCCTTAATGGCGGGCAATACTTGTGTTCTAAAAGCCGATCCTAATGTGCCTGCCACGGCAAACAAGTTAGTCGAATGCTTTTATCAAGCTGGCGTACCAGAAAACGTGGTTGCTAATTTAGCCGTAGCAAACTCGGTAGCGAGTAAAATGATCGATCACCCAAAAGTCAAAGCCGTGTCTTTTACTGGCTCAAGTAAGGCGGGACAATTCATTGCCTCGCAAGCCGCAGCAGGATTAAAACCTGCCGTATTAGAACTGGGTGGTTCTGATCCTTGTATTCTGATGGCCGATGCGGATTTGGAAAAAGCCCTCGATATAATTACCCTGTCGCGCATGGTCAATGCGGGGCAATCATGCATCTCAGTGAAGCGTTTGTTTGTAGAGAAATCAATTTATAACGAAGTCTGTGAGGCGCTGGGAGAACGCTTTAGAAAACTCAAATGTGGCGATCCAAGGGACGAAAGTAATAATCTCGGTCCATTGGCAAGAGAAGACTTACGAGATCAACTGCATCGCCAAGTATCAGAAAGCATCGAAGCTGGTGCTCGATGTTTAATAGGTGGCGATTTACCCTCTCGTTCGGGATTCTTTTATCCACCGACTTTATTGGTTGATGTAAAACCTGGCATGACAGTGTTTGAAGAAGAAACCTTTGGCCCAGTGCTGAGCGTGACGCCAATTGATACTATTGATCAAGCACTGGAACTGGCAAACGATACCGAATATGGCTTAGGCGCCAGCATTTGGACCAGCAGCCAAGTGGCTATAGATCGAGCCATTGAGACACTGCAATCAGGACAGATTGCCGTAAACGGCATCGTAAAAAGCGACCCAAGATTGCCCTCTGGCGGTATTGGTAAATCCGGCTATGGTCGTGAACTTGGACCGCAAGGCATCCGCGAATTTGTTAACGTGCAACAGATTTGGATTGCTTAGCGCTATATTGCTATTATGTTAAAACTCATCAAAAGAGCCTCCCTTGAGGCTCTTTTTGTAAGTGAATAACCCTTAAAAAAGTAACAAGAGTAATGAGCATGGAACCGCTGCCATATTTGAAAACCATCGAACTTAAACGAGATTTAATCGACTCTTTTGAGGTTTATCCTTTCTCTATCCCAGCGGTAAAGGAACTGGATTTTATTGAATTTGATAAAGCCGTGACTATTTTTGTTGGGGAAAACGGCAGTGGCAAATCCACCTTACTCGAAGCCATCGCGGTAAGTCTGGGCTTCAACGCAGAAGGCGGCACAAAAAACTTCAACTTCGGTACACGCAGTACTCATTCGGATCTACATAGCTACCTTCGCCTTTCAAAATCCTTTAAACGCTACCGAGACGGCTTTTTTCTTCGAGCAGAAAGTTTCTATAACGTTGCCACTAATATTGATGAATTAGATGAAGACCCTGCACCAGCGCCGTTTATCAAAGATAGCTACGGTGGAAAGTCGCTGCATCAGCAATCCCATGGCGAATCTTTTCTAGCACTTATGTTGAAACGCTTTGGCGGAAACGGGCTTTATCTCCTTGACGAGCCGGAAGCCGCGCTTTCACCAACAAGACAACTAGCGGTATTAAGTCGAATGCATCAACTGATAAAAAATCAGTCTCAATTCATCATAGCAACACATTCACCGATTCTTATGGCGTATCCTGGAGCGAAAATTTACCAAATCGATAAAACAGGCATTTACCCAGTAAAATACGAAGACACCGAACATTACGGAGTTACCAAAGCCTTCTTAAATAACCCTGGGCCAATGTTGAGAGAACTGTTTTCATAGGAAGGAGACAGCATGGCTTTGCATGTAAATGTATTTGACCATGTTATCGAAAAGTTGATTAAGTGAACTGCATTAAACCAAATAGCCCCTTATTGCCTATGAACAACGAGCAATAAGGGGCTATGGAAGTGTCAGACAAAAAAGTCTTATTTGAACTTTAAAGTGTGGCTGTAAATACTTTAGAGAAGCTGGTTTTTTCTTGGATATCGATATTAAGACGAAGTCTTCGAGAAATATCACTGGCAGAGAAAATACCACGAATCTCATGATTTTCACGATCAAGAACAAGACAGTGACGTTCACCGTTGTTTTTAAGCGCAGTAATTACATCTGAAATGGTGGCTTTAGAAATATCCTGCCAATCCAATGCTTTTAGGTTCTTTTTAGCCGTCATCAAATCAGCTACAACAATTTCAGCTCGCTCCAAGCCTTCAGACACTTTTTGTACGATTTTGCGCTCAATGATATCGTCAGAGCTAACCACACCAATAAAATGCTTCTTTTCATCGATAACAAATTTCAAACGTACGTGTTCTTTCTGCATTAGCTCTTTGGCAGTGAGAACAGGTATTGTGGATTCAACGACCAAAGGTTTGTTGTTTTTAAAATCTGTGAAAAATAGCAATGCAGAAGAATCAATTGTTAAGTCGTAGTTTTCTTCAGGCCAAGCCAATTCATCAATTTCTGTTGTTGAGTAAAAATCTAGTGTTTTCATATAAAGGCACTCCGTAGCGCTATCTTATCGTAAATCTAATATGGACCGTGTCTATCCATAAGCATATCTAATCATTTTGCTTAGAGTAATAGATTGCTACTAAAAATAACAATTTCAAATCTGGGGAACAACGCTGTAAAAGCGTTCTGCGTTATTTTTTAGCTGACGCAAAAACATCTTAATAATCAATCCTGATGGATAAAAGCATTCGAACTACAATGTCTGACAGTGCTAAAGTGGCAAATAATTTAAATCTCTATGCCAAGATGACGGGGAAATATGAACACAGTCAGCCAACAGTACAAAATGAAAGGAATGCTCATCACCAATCACGAACTAAAGGTTCCGTTGGATTGGCGTTCCTTTAATAAGAGCTTTAACAAGAGCCTTAATAAGAACCCTGACAACAACTCTACGATTACACTATTTGCTCGTGAAGTGGTTGACGTAAACCGCGCTGATGATGAGCTGCCTTTGTTACTCTTTTTACAAGGTGGCCCTGGCGGCAAATCCCCTCGTCCAATGCCAGGTTCGCCATCTTGGATGGTGGAAGCCTTAAAAACGCACCGCGTTATTTTAATCGATCAACGTGGCACTGGTCGCAGCAGTCGAATCGACACCAATCTGATCAGTAAATTGTCTGCCGAAGAAGGCCGAGATTACCTGCTTAAATTCCGCGCCGACAGCATTGTGGCCGACTGCGAGCACTTGCGTAAGACGATTTATGGCGGCCGTTTATTTGAAACTTTAGGACAAAGCTACGGTGGCTTTATCACTCTGGCTTATTTATCCCAAGCACCTGAAGGTCTAGCGGCATGTTATATAACGGGCGGATTGGCAGGTTTAGAGGAATCGGCGCAAGAGGTGTACCAGCTAACTTATCAGCGCGTGATCGAGAAGAACCAAGACTATTATGCTCGTTATCCAGAAGACGCCAAGGTCATGGCGAAGATCGCACAATGCCTAACAAACGAGAAAGTGCTTTTGCCTGATGGCGACCAACTTACTCTAGAACGATTCCAAAGCATCGGCATTCTTTTGGGAATGGGGCCAGGTATTGATCAGGTACATTGGTTAGTAGACGAAGCCTTTGCTGGCAGTGACAAAACTCGACTTAGCGATGTATTTTTAGAGCAAGTCATGAACATAACCAGCTATCACGAAGGTCCTCTTTTTGCGGCCATCCATGAAAGCATTTATGGCCGACCTAATGAAAGCACTAGCTGGGCCGCACAACAGCTGCGAGATCAGTTTAGTGAATTTGACGTGTCACACTCGCCTTTGATTTTAACGGGCGAAATGATCTATCCATGGATGTTTGAACAAATTACTTCGTTACGTCCTTTTGCTGATGCTGCAAATTCCCTAGCGGATTACCAAGACTATAAGCCGCTTTACGATCTTGCCAAGCTTGCCGAGAACAAGGTGCCTGTGGTCGCGGCGGTGTATCACAATGATATGTACGTGCCTCGTGAGCTGTCACTAAAAACGGCGAAGCAGGTTGCCAACACGCAAGTTTGGCTGACTAATAGCTACGAACACGACGGCGTTCGTCAATCTACAGAGGTGTTCTGCAAACTACGCGAATTGCTGTTAGATCAAGGCGGCCCTTTAAAAAGCTCAAAATAAATCTACTCTATGGTTATGCAATTTTTCCGCATTGTTTAAGCAACAAACCGCTAAGATTCTTGCATCGAATATAAATTGATAAGGAGTTTTTATGAGTCATCCACTAAATCTCAGCGTTAAAAACATCCAAGGCGAAAGCGTTGACCTATCTACTTACCAAGGCAAAACGGTTTTGATTGTTAACGTTGCGTCTAAATGTGGTTTAACGCCTCAGTACGAAGGCCTTGAAGCCTTGTACAAGAAATACAACGAGCAAGGTTTAGAAATCCTTGGTTTCCCTGCAAACGATTTCGCGGGACAAGAACCCGGTAGCGATGAAGAGATTCAACAGTTCTGCAGCCTAACTTACGATGTGACTTTCCCAATGTTCAGCAAGATTGTTGTTACTGGTGAAGACAAGCATCCTCTATATAAAAGCTTGATTGAAGCAGCGCCTGTTACGCCGAATCGTGACGCCATGGTTACCATGTTGGCTGGTCATAAAATCGAAGCGACCAAAGCACCAGAAGTGGTGTGGAACTTTGAGAAATTCCTTATCACCAAAGATGGAAAAGTGGTTCGTTTCTCGCCAGATGTAACGCCTAAAGATGACGCGCTTGTTGCTGTCATTGAAGCTGATCTATAAGCTTTCAGACTAAACAGATCTATAAATAAAACGAGCCACTATGAAAATGGTGGCTCGTTTTGTTTTTTTATAAGCTTTTATCTAAGAGTTTCTAAGCAGCCTAAGCAATTTCATCCGGCTCCAATTTTGCCTATTCAGCTTTTTATAAATCCACAAACAACCAATATCAAAACCAAAGTAGAAAACACTGATGCCACTTGGTGGATTACTGCTGGTGATGAAAGAAACCGTTGAAAACCATGTATCAGGCCACGCCCAGCATTGGTAATAGGTTCCCAGCAACTCTAAATACACCACCATGAAAAACATAATGAGAAAGAACAACTCGTTGCCCGGCTTTTTTTTCAAAAACAGCACAACGCCAAGCATACAAAGAAAGCCCAATCTATCTTGGTCAAGTAGCAACCAAAGGCTTGAATAGACGATCATTCCCCAATACAAAATCGAAACAACCCGCACTTTGTTGTGTTGGATGATTTTTTCTTTTTGAATATAAAACACGGCGGCATAAATAAGACTGTGACCAAGAGGTACATAAAGCGGCACGTTTTCTAAACGATATTCGTACATTCCCAAAAGAAGGGAAAATACCACCTCACCAATTAACGCCAAAAAAATGCCATACAGCATCAACTTTTTGATTTTACTGGTCACGCGTAAATACACCCAAGCAAAGCACAACAGTACTAAACCATTGGTGATCCATTGACTGTAATGAACCTGCTCAGCCAATGACTGGCTGTCAATGAACAAACCAAGCCAGAGCATCAAGAGCACAGGGATATAGATGGATTTATATTGGAGTTTTGAAATCATTTGCAAATGATAAATAAACTTAACGACTGACACCATCAAAAACAAACTACTTACGGTAATAGCTTACGATTAATATAACGCTTTGGCGTAATACCTGCGATTAACTGGCATTCACGCGTCATATGAGCTTGATCAGAAAAACCGTATTCGATAGCAAGCTCCGCTAGTCGGGTGTGATTTCGTCCTTCTTTTAAAGCCAGCAAAACTGCCCGAACTCTTCGCAATCGTTGGAAGTATTTTGGCGACATACTCAAGCGGTGCTGAAACTGGCGCTCTATTTGGCGCTGACTAAGTGGAAGCGCATCTAACAAATCAACTCGAGAAGATTGTTGTAGCAACTCTACCGCTTTCAACACAGGATCATGGATATCGGTCATGCTAGAAACCCTTTGGTAAAAAGCCTTATCCAATAAATCTATTCGCTCTTGAGTAATCAAACAGTCTTTTAATCGAACAAATAAAGATTGAATAAATTCAGACGTTTGCAGTGGGCCAGTCGTGCTTTCTTGTTTTGCCAACTTTGTCTGAAATAAGCGCCCCATTCCAGGCTGAAAACGCACTCCAATTAGATCTGTTCCAGATGGTAAATGAATAAAATGAGCCTGCTTATTGGTTGATTCAAACATCACTGGATCATGCAATGCTTGTTGATCAACGAGTATTGGCTCTCCAATATTAAACAATACGCCACTACCCGCGTCCGCAACCAAACGACGAGTCACGCCTTGCTGATCCATTGGAACCTGTGCCGACCAGATAGCTTGCAACCACAAAGCAAGATGCCCTTGAGGAAAATGGATATCAAACAACAAGGGCGATGACATGTTAATCCTCTAACTTACTGGTGAGCGGAAACGGCTTATCTAGCGAAAACTGCCAACCTCAGGTTTAAAGACTTTTACAATTCGATTCCAACTAGAAATAGCATTTATAGCAATGGTTAAATAGGTTAATCCAGATTTCCCAAAATTGGCTAGCATTTCTTCGTAATGAGCATCATCAACTGAATGACCAAAAACAAGATGCTCCGCCCAAGCTAAAGCCTGACGTTCTTGCTCTGAAAATAGTAGAGAATCTTGCCACGCACTCAAGGCAATCATTCGCTCGTGCGTTTCACCCATTTCGAATGCTTGCGTGCTATGCATATCCAAACAAAAGGCACATTGGTTTATCTGTGATACACGAAGCTTCACTAGCTCCAAGATAGCCTTACCTAGGCTTGGTATTTCTGTGAATTGCTTACCTAAGATTTCTTCCTGCTTAAATAAAAGCTCGAACGCTTGTGGTGCAGCGGCATAATAGTTGATGCGTTTTAGCATATTGAGACCTCCAAAGAATAAATTTGAAGCTCAATCCTAACGACTGCGGACCTGTATTAATTGAAGAAATTCGACATTTTGCAAGAAAGAATAAAACACACCAAATTGATGAAATGGAGTCAAATCAGTGTGTTTTATTTCGCTTTTTTCGGTTAAGTCTTTACTTAATAAATTGCTCCGCCCAAAACGCCACTGGTGAGGCAATCAGAATCGTCAAGGCCACACGTTGATACCACACGATCAACATTTGCTTAATATTCAACGGAATCTCGGTCGACAAAATACAAGGGATCGATGCGGAGAAGAAAAGTATCGATGAGATAGACACTACACCAACCACAAACTTAACAACAAATACGCTTTTCGCTGCGATCAAAGCTGGCAAGAACATTTCCGCTAAACCAGTAGCCGACGCGGTAGCAACCATCATTGGATCAGGCAATTGTGCGATCCACGCGAATGGGTAAAACAGGTAACCAATCCATTCAAACACTGGTGTGTATTTCGCCAATAACAAACCACACAAACCGACAGACATGATAGAAGGCAAAATACTCATTGCCATTAACATGCCTTCTTTGATGTTTTGCAGAATATTACGAGCAAGTGGATTTGCATTGCTCGCAACTTCAAGCCCTTCTAAGGCAGCCTGTTTGAAACGAGAATGCTGGAACTTTTCCACTTCACGACTTTCTGCTGTGTCATCCATTTTGCTAAGCGGGAAAAGTCGTACAGTGATTGCCGTTACCACAAAGGTAATCAACAAGGTTGCCCAGAAAAATACGTTCCAAACATCCATCAAACCCAATGTTTTCGCCACAATCACCATGAAAGTCGCAGACACAGTGGAAAAGCCAGTAGCAATAATCGCCGCTTCTTTCGCGGAATATTGACCAGACTTATAAACTCGGTTGGTAATCAATAAACCAATAGAATAACTGCCTACAAACGATGCAACCGCATCAATCGCAGACTTACCCGGCGTCTTAAACAACGGCTTCATAATCGGCTGTAAAAGCACACCTGCAAATTCAAGCAGCCCGTAACCAATCAAAAATGCGAGGAATACCGCACCAATAGGCACGATCAAACCAACAGGTACAACCAACTTACTGAACAAGAAAGGCAACATATCTTTCTCGAATAAGAAAGCCGGACCAACCGAGAAAAATGCCATTACAGCAGTAACAACACCCAACACTTTAAAAATAGACAACACGGTTTGAGTTTTACTTGTACGCCAGTTACCCGAAATAAAAGGATAAGCACCACCGGCTAAGACTACCAAAATAGCGTAAACCTCGGCCATTTGACCGTAATCATTTCTAAGCCACGACACAATATGATCAAGCGGGATCGTTTCTTTTCCACCAATACTGATCGGAATGAAAAAGACAAAAATACCAATACAACTATAAGCAATGAGTTTAAGAAGAGACAACGGAGACACAACTCCGGACTTTGAATCTGTAGCATTCATATGAGGACTTCCTATGAGAACGTTATTAATCACAAGATAAATAGCAACATACATACCAACATGTATATACATATTAAAATATCGCAATAAAGCCTATTCACTTGAGATTAAGATAAGTTTGTTTTTATTTTTCAACGCTAACAGAGCAAATATCGCACAGAATAAGCGCAACATAAAGACTTATGCGCTATTTTGAATCATATCAATCCAAAATAGATAGGCGTACTTATAGGAAAAAGAAATTTGAATAAAAGTAACAAAAGAAAGGTTGTCTATACATAGCATGAAAATTGCGCAACCAATAAAGTTTTATCCTAACGCCATATCAGAACTCTTATAGACGAGTAGAACTACCCTTCTTTTCAACCAGTTCGTCATACTTCACCAGTAAATTTTTAGCTTGATACTGGCTCACATTTGGGGCTTTTACATCATTTGCAACAATATATTGAATCAAATCCACTGCGTTTTTTGCTTCTTGCTGTATGTTGCTTAGATCACTTTGATAAAGGTATTGTTTTTCGTTCTGGTATTTGCCGAACAGCTCTGGGTAAACCTGCCGATTTGGTAACACTGGCACACAACCAAGAGTAACCGCCTCTAGTACCGCAAGACCTTGGAATTCATGTAAAGCGGTAGAGAGCACAATGTCTGATGATGAAAGAAAGCGCAGATAATCCGCTCGACTTGGTGCGAAACCGAACTGGCTAATACGATGGGAAAATTGGGCTTGAATCTGATTAAATTCTTTTGGCGTGGAACGAAATTGCTCGCCTAAAATGGCAATTTCGTAATCTAGTTTGCGATGTTCTAATTCTTCTAAAATAGCCAGCAGTCGATCTGGCCCTTTGTCGAATTCCCAACGTGCCGACCAAACTAACTTTATTCGCTCTGGTTGTGATTTCGAGTTCGTGCTTTCTTCTGCCGAAACCAAAGCCTCCACAGAAACAGGCATATCCAAAGGCACTGGAAGAACTTGAGCTTTTGCTTCAGTATCATTTAGCCAATCTGGTGAGACGTAATCAGGCAGTTTTTTTAACAAGGCTCGAGCACCAGCAAAGAACGAGGCTTTGTTAAATTGACTGTTAAATACACACAAATCAGCCGCCAAGGCACTGTACAAAGTAACCATCTGCATTTCGATAAGGCCTTGCTGTTTGTCACTCGCAGGATAGGCAAATTGGTTTTCATGGAAATATAGCAACCAAGGTAGGTTTTGCAGATCAGGACAAAAGGCTTTCAGACCAACACAATCCGTCATTGACGTGGCAATAACCAAGTCATAAGGCTTTTCCAGTATCGGCTTAAATTTCGGGTCAAAAGCAAAACTCATGGCATTACCACGAATACGCCATGCAAAATGCCGAGCAGGCAAAGACAAATAACTCCAGTCATGCTGACTTAAGCCATTCATCAAGGTATTTGCCCAAGCTTTATGGCTGCTGGCTTCGTAGGCACTGATCAATAAAATTCGCACGGGTTCTTTCTACTCGTTAGTTAAATTTGGCTTTTGTGTCTAATTGAGAACTTTTGTGTATATTTGAGAGCTTTGTGGCTGGCTCATCGCGGTTGAGTCGAATATCATGTAGGAAAATTACGAATCGCCTTAAGGAAAACCATGATCATTCAACGTCACGATCAAGATATTAACACGCCAACAGGCACCATGCGCTGCACCGTTTATCGTCCTCAGGCCGAAGGTCGCTTTCCTTGTATATTCTTTTATTCTGAAATTTTCCAACAAACCGCACCGATTGCACGCTCTGCCGCCATAATGGCTGGTCATGGTTTTGTGGTTATTGTGCCAGAAGTGTTTCATGAACTTAACTCAATCGGCACAGTATTAGGCTATGACGATGAAGGCAAAGACAAAGGCAACGCAGACAAATTCACTAAAACACTAGAAGCTCATGACAGCGATACTGTAGCTATGCTCGAATATTTCGAACAGCAAGATTATTGCACTGGTCAATTTGGTTCCATGGGCGTTTGCTTGGGCGGTCATTTGGCTTATCGTGCGGCGTTAAACCCTCGTATTCAAGCATCTTTCTGCTTATACGCTACAGACATTCATTCGAATACCATTCCTTGCGACGAAGGTAATGATTCTTTTACTCGCACGAAAGAAATTCAAGGGGAATTGACGATGGTATGGGGCAAACAAGATCCTCATGTATCAACAGAAGGACGTCAGAAGATTTATCAGCAATTGATCGATACTGACCGCCTATTCACTTGGCATGAATTCAACGGCCAGCACGCTTTCATGCGCGACGGAGGCGATCGTTACGACCCTGCTCTCGCCTTAGAATGCTACAACAAAGCGGTGGCTTTGTTTCAACGTACCTTGCATAAAGCCTAGCTAAAAAAGCAAATCAATCGACCGAAACGAGGTGAGCTTATTGCTCGCCTCGCCACATTGGCGTCATTGCGCATTCGCCTAGCTCACCAGAGATCCACATTTCGCCATCTTGAATCGTGACGTTCAATTGCATAGATCGAGTACAAATCTTCGCCAACGCCTCAACTTGAGATTCGCGGAACTGCAATACTCGCATGTTATCAAAACGACTATTTTTGCCTTTGTTTTGTTCCCACCAAATATCTGACTTATCGTTATAATTAACGACGATCACTTTCTGAGCTCGACCACAAGCTTTACGTAAACGCTTCTCGTCAGGCTGACCCAATTCTACCCAAAGCAAAATTTCGTCTGAGTAATTTTTCTGCCAAAGATCTGGTTCGTCTTCGGTACTAATGCCTTTGCTGAAACTTAATTGCTCGCCGCCTTCTTTCTCGTCAGCCAATAAAGCAAACGCCGCTAAACGCACCATCATGCGTTCTTCAGTTTCAGAAGGATGTAATGCCAAGGTCAATTCATAACTTTGGTAATGGTTTCTATCCATATCGGACACTTGAACCGATGCTTTATAAATTGTTGCTTTCGTCGCCATGGGGTCACTTACTACATTATTAACTACAAAAAAGGACAAGAAAATCGCGACGAATTGTACAGCAAAAAACACCGACAATACCGCTACAAACAAACTGTTTTTTTCACATCATGAAGGCATTGGTAATGTAAAAAAATAAAAGATATATCAATATAAATGATTGACATAAGTCACAAAAAAAGGCTCAATAAAAAAGCCCGAAAAAGAGCAAAATTTACACAATGCATAACGCAACCAATAGAACACAAAGTTAAGGAGAAGCAAGATGACTACATATACGCTAAATCATTCTACTTCCCCTATGGCTACTCGCATTAATAATCGAGTACGCAAAACTTTGTCCACGCGTTCAATGCCTGTGTAATACACCATTGACCGCGGAATTTACGCGGTCACCTCTGTAAGAAATCACCCCGTAAGTTCCGCCAAAACTATTATTTTGGAGAAAACTTATGAGTATCATCGCCCTATTCAACGCCGCTAAAGAATATTTTGAAGCTCGTCGCACCAATCAATTGTTTCGTCAGCTTGATGACCATTGCTTAAAAGATATTGGTTTCTACCGCGATAACGGACAAATTCGTCCATTAGCTGGTAACAAAGACTTAGAAAGTGATCTGAAAGGAAAAGCTCAAATACCACCAGGAGAACAACCGAGCGACGGATGACCAGACCGTCACCTTAGATGGCTCTAAGGTGACGGTAAAGCACTAGGCCGGATGGCCACGACGCCTTTCATTATTAGGTAGTGAAAGGCGTTTTTTATTAACTAACATTATCTATTAGGCATAGAACTACTAGACATAGAACTATTAGAAGTAGAACTAATAGATAGAGCTATCAAAAACGAAGTTATTCACCACGCTCTAATTGACGCACCACACTCGTTACAACACCAAATACTTCTAAACTAGATACTTCATTTTCAACAACTGGCGTAACTTTTTTTGCAGCGTAAGCTTTGTTCTTAGGACGAAGCAGCACGTCTGGTTTTAGTTCCAACGTCATTACCGCCATCTTTCCATGTTCAAATGCAATCACAATGTCTCCATGACGCGCAGTTAATGATCGGTCCACAACCAGTACATCACCTGTTTGAATATCTTCTCTTTCCATCGGCTCACCTTGAGCACGCACAAAAAAAGTTGCTGTAGGATTAGGAATACACAAAGCATTCAGATCCACAGACTTGTCTTCAGGCTGCTTACTGAGATCAGAAGGTTTCACTGGCTCAGAATAAAGTGGAATTCGAACACTGTTTGCCGCAATGAAAGCAGCCGACTCAGAAGTACCAAGATAAGAAACGCGCATAGTAAAAACACCCAAACTGTATATTCGTACAGTATGTTTTAAAGCACGCGAATAAACTAGCAAATTTTTGTAAAGACGAGAGATTAATCTCCTATAACAAACATCAAACTAGAGCTCATGATCCCTAAGCAAATCACTTTCACTGACCTCCCCTTCCGTCGCCAACGAGATACGCCGTATGTATTTCGCAGGTGAACGCTTATGGATATGTAACCAATTCCAGACATGCGCTTGTTTAACTCCTAAAATTTGCGCGAGTGCAGTTTGGCTTCCTACAATTTCGACTGCTTTTGCAATGGCTGACATATAACCTCCTTAACAACCTTTACTGTATTTGATGACAGTTTTTATTGTTTGTCAAATACAGATAAAGTTGTAATTATTCGCTTATGACTATTGCAGAACGCGTTAAACAAAAAAGAACTGACTTAAGACTGACTCAAGCCGAGTTAGCAAAGCACGTTGGCATCTCCCAACAGTCGCTGCAAAAAATTGAAGACGGCAGAACACAAAATCCACGTAAGCTACTCAATTTAGCCAAGGCATTACATTGCGATGCAGAATGGTTATTACTGGGAACAGCCAGTGAAGTAAGAGAAAGCGCTTCTAGCTACACCAATAACAACAGCTCTTCACAATCCTTAGAAACTAATTTAAGACCTATAATTACAACGCAACAAGCAGCTCAATGGCCGAATATTGCTGAATTAGACGAAAGAAAATTTGACTGGATAGAAACACCAGAATCCACATCGAAATCAGCATTTTGGCTAAATGTTATAGGAGACAGTATGATGTCACCTTCTGGCGCAAGCGTTCCCGAAGGTTACCTAATTCTGGTTGAACCTAGCTTAACAGCCAAGAATGGTGATTTGATCATCGCAAAAGTAGCAGGCAGCAAAGACGTGACATTTAAAAAATTAGTCATCGACGCTGGCCGAACTTATCTAACACCACTCAACCCGAACTATAGACCAATTGAAGTCCCCAATGACCTAACAGTCATAGGTGTTGTCACCCAAGCCCGAATCTTGTTTTAGACTATTTACAACCTCCCTTCTTCATACTAACGTAACGTTTGGCCTATTAAACAAGGAAAACGCTTTAAGCTGTTGACACACTGACAACATAAACTGTATTTTAAAAGTGTCGACAACAACCAAAGGATAGGAATTATGCTAGTCATTACTCGACACCCCGGTGAAACCATTAATATCGGCGATGATACGGAAGTCACTGTATTAGGAGTACAAGGCACTCAAGTTCGCATCGGCATCAAAGCCCCGCAAAAAATAAGCGTTCATCGTGAAGAAATTTACAAACGTATTCAAGCAGAAAAACTACTGGAAACTTACAGCGAACAGGTCAAAGAAAACCAACCTGCTTAGCAATTTTATTTACTGAGAAGCTTAAATGCTCAATAAAGATCCAAATAAAAGCAACAAATACAAAAGAGCCCCAATGTCGTCTTCCAACTATTCGGAGTCACTTCACATTAGGGCTCTTTTGGCTATTCTAATAAGCCTACGCTGTTAGACAAGAACATTATCAACATCATAAGTACCACCAAACAGCTCGAATATCTTACCATTCAAGTCATCCTTGCTTAGGATAAATAAAACCGATTTAGCAACATCCGCACGCGGAATCGCCATTTCCTCTCTGCTATTTGGTCTTTTTATAGTGATTTTTCCTTGGCCTTCATCATTCGTTAAAGGGCCAGGACGAACAATAGTAAAAGGCACACCTGACGCCATCAAATATTGATCTGCCATATGTTTAGCAACCAAATAAGGCTTGATATCTGACTCTATTGCCTCAGGATCATCAGCACCAATACTGCTGACCATAATAAACCGCTTAACATTGGCTTCTTTTGCATAATCCACAGCTTTTTTAGCCGCCCATAAATCAATCAACAAGGTCTTATCAGCACCTGTTGAACCACCAGAACCAGCAGCAAAAATCACATTATCAATACCATCAAAAGCCTGACTAAAGTCACCTTCTAAATCCGCTTCGACAATTTCTAGATCACTGTCTTTTAAATCATCCAACTTAGATTTGTCTCGTACCAAAGCACGGACATCCTCTTCCGTCTCAACAAGTGTCTTGGTTATCAATTGGCCAACTTGACCACTGGCACCAATAATTAGCGTCTTACTCATAACTTGCCTCCTTTTTAAACCTCAAGGAAAATGACCCAAACTCTAAACAGCCATAACCTCATAAAATGTTACTAATTACTATAAGGACGTAACCCTAGGATAAAACCCCAAACGGCTAGTTTGCATATTTACTGGATATTAGGTGTTTGTTTTAGGAAAAATGAAATTGGGAAGAGAAACACTGACACAAATGCATACTTATTTCTTAAACTGAAAATTGGCTTGCAACAAGATATTACATTCCAAAACCACCTGAGAACACTGACAGCCACTTCTCACCGACCTAGAATGCTAATATCTCAGCGATACCAGAAGCCAATCAGCATGTCGTAGCAGAGCGTTTAGAAGCGCTCCAGGATGAGTTAAGAAGAGCCTTACAGACAAGTCAGTGATCACGCATTCACTCAGAAAATCATTGTTTGGTTAACATTTGATCACGTTATAAGTTTGACGATCTCGTCAAACTTAGCTATAAATACGGCTGTAATATAATTTTACATTTTTAGGTGAAACCATGAATACCGTATCAGAGTATAAGCCATCCACTCCGATGTCTTTATCTCGTCACAACAAGACTAAGCAAGCTAGCAAAGATGCTAAAGAAATGAAGCATTATGATATTGCTGGGCTTGAAAAAACATCACGCGAAGGTCTTGAAGCCGCCATAAAAGACAAAACAACGTCTGGCTGGGTTCGCGTTATCTAATAAATGTCCTCTCAAATACAAGTCAGTGTTAGCTCTTTCCTTACTGATCACCCAGATATAAGCGACTTAGCCAAAGACTTTGCTCTGTATAAAGAAACAGGCATTCCGCCCCTTCATTTTGGCAGAGACGGTGACAATAACCGCCCCACGATTTGCAGAGAAGAGAATGTCTGGCACATACACCTAGCCCACCTACCTATTCACTTCACCAAATGGCCAAAAATCCGTAATCAGCAAGCACGTACAAGCGACAAGTGTCTTATCTATTGCCCTGGCTATTTCGATGAAAATCACTATCTACTGATTGCTATTCTTGATCCGCCAGCCCACGAGAAACAAGAAGACATGCCTTTGATGGAACAGATTGGCCGAGAAGCCGAAGCCTTTAGAAGAGAAATCTAATCCTAGTACACGCCATCAATAATTCGATACATAGGGCGTAACTCCACTTTTCCATCCTCATATTCAACCACCTCAAAATTGAGGGCGTTAAGTAATCAAATAAAGGGTGGCAATTAACATCTCCTCAAAAATGAGAAGATGTTAATTTAACCAGTAAACACGATCTATCAATTAGAAGTCTGTGAAGCTACGTTGGGCGGTTTGGTACATGCGGACGGCTTGGTCTAGGCCGATGCAAAATTAACAGGATGAACATTCGCTAAATTTAGATGTTGCTTAGCCTGCCAAAGATCATAGGCATCTTGCATGGCCAACCAACTCTCAGGCGTTCTGCCAAGTGCTTTAGATAGACGCAATGCCATTTCAGGTGACACCGCGCTCTGTCCTTTCAGGACACGACTTAACGTGGACGATGCGACATCCAATTGCTTGGCTAAAAAGCGGCAGCTAAAACCCGCGGGCTCAAGATAAACATTGTAAATAAATTCGCCTGGGTGCGGAGGGTTGTGCATATTCATTAGTGATAATCCTCATAGTTGAGAATGTAAGCATTACCATCAACAAACTCGAAAGTAATACGCCAATTCCCGTTCACAGTAATAGACCAAATCCCATCTCGACTGCCTTCCCAAAATTCGGTTATTTTCGATCTTTGAAGAATGTCACAATGGAGTCGATCGGCATCCAAAGTTTGAAGGTATGTTCTTCCTTCTGAAGGAAGATGAAGCCGCGATTCTGATAAAATGTAACTAGATCATCATCTTTGGCGTCTACAAATAATCCAACAACACCCATGTTCTCGTTTATCAGCAAGGTTCGCCGCATTGCATCGATTACCATGATTTTGGCGATGCCCTGCCCTTGGTAACCTTCATCCACGCCCATTCTGGCTAATGTCACGCCGGGCAATGGGTTAGGGTATTTCTTGTACAGTTTATGAGGAACAGGAACTTTGACCTCAATATTACTGAGCGAGTAGAAGCCCGCAATGTCTGTTTCATCGCTCCCTTCCAGAACAAACGTCCTAGATAGGTTTCGCTTTGCTGCACTGTTCGCAGACTCCTTTAGAAATTTGTTAATTCGCTCATTGCCACAATCAAAGCGTTTTCGATTGTGGCTTTCTTTCAAAGGTGACAGTGCCATTTTCATAATCCTTTAGCGCTTTGTAAGCATCATCAAGATGTTGAATCTCTGGCGGATTGTCTAATGCTTCAAAAAATCGGTTAGCCCCTTCCATAGATAACGTCAGTAGCCTGTTTCGCTCTACCACTTCTTTTGCCCTCTCTAAGGCTGCATCAATCATAAACTGAGACATTGAAGCACCGGATAACTCCGCCGCATTAGTAATGATCTCTTGAACCTCTTTTGGCGCTCTAGCGACGAGCCGCACATTTTCTTGGACATGAGATATAGTCATAGTTTTCTCCAAGACTGTTTTATTTACAGTCTTTTATCTACCGTTTTGGGCCTCAGCCTCTAAGTGGCGCCATTATGGCATCACCAAAAAAAATAGTCAACATGCTGCCAAAATGGCACCACATAAACTCAAACCACTTCACTAGCCACCACAGAACACCTGTACCCTGCTTTGCTGTCTCCTCGTGCGGTGACTTTGTCGATGGACCAGTAGCCTTTCATTTCGGGTGGGAAGGTGTCGTTTATGGTGAGGATGCCTTCTGCGACGCCGGTGCCTTGACGTTGACTTTTGATGAGGTCGTCTTGATTGGGTTGCTGCGCAGCCGCCTCAAAATTGAGGGCGTTAAATTCAGCGCTACAATCTAGGTTTTCGATCTTGCGTAAGGGGTTGTCATGACGCTTAAAAAAGACGAAAGCCCACCTCGGTGGGCTTTTTTGTGCCTGTCGTTTAAAAGTCTGTGAAGTTGCGTTGGGCGAGGTCTTTGACGCGGGTAATGTTGTCGTTTACCCAGTCTGGTGTGTGTAGTTGGGCGATTTGGGTTTGGTACATGCGGACGGCTTGGATTAGGTCGACGAGTTCTTTAGAGGGGATGACGACGGGGCTGCTTTCTAGTTTCATGGCTTTGACCATGTCGTTGAGGAGTTGGTATTTTTCTGTTTCTTGGAAGCTAGTTTCTTGGAAGCTAGTTTCGAGGAGTGCCTTGTTGGGCGTGGTGGCGGGAAGTTGTTTTTGCTCGTGGAGTTGTTTTTCGCAGTCGATGAAGTAGCGGCGGGCTTGTTTACCCTTGTCGTTGCGTTCGACCATGGCCAGTTCTTTTGCCATGTCTAACGTTAGGAAGTAATCCTTCACTTTCTGCACTCTTGATTTTGTGCTCCCCCATTTTGGGGAGCTCAAATTTTCAACACACTTAAAGTCTTCTCCTTCAATAAAACCATAACGTTTGATACGAGCGTTAATCCAAGTATTGAAATCGCGGCCTAGTTCAAGAAAGGTGTGAAGATCACGGGCGTTTACGGTATCGAGGGTTTGCTCGTTGATAGAGCGAGTGTGAAGCGGAATGAGTTGCACAGCCATGTTTGGCCTCCTTTGGTTAGGTTATTAACCACCAAACGAGGTGAGATGCTCAGTAAGGTGGTGGGTCTAAATCAGGATCTCACAACCGCCCAAAGGTACGGCCCAGCCGAAGCTGGCCCAACAAAGACCCACCATAACAGGCGGACTCCGGCCACAAAAAAACACGCGGTGCGTGTTTTAGGCCGCTTTGGTAAATCGGGGTGAGATTCCCGGCACTGGATTTTGCCAGTGCAAGATAAATACTAGATCAAGATTGGGCAGGGGTCAATGGAGATACATCCAATAATCTATTCCCTACCTGCCCTCCCTCGTTTTTTTAACGCTTCGTGTAACGCAGTGTAATCGACCATTCAAAATAAACGGACTAATGTTTGGTTCGTAGGCCACAGAAACTGAAATTATCGGTATCGAGGTTTGGGTCAGATGAAAAACAGTATAGTTTTTCATCTTACCCCAAACTCAAATTTGAAGAGCGCTTGGTGGGCTATTTGTAAACCCTTTCAGTTACACAGAATTAATTACAGGATTTTTTCTGATTAAAGACTCTTTTATCGTGATTGAATTTTACCAACTATTCGATTTATCGACCCTTTCAACTTTCGATCTATGGAGTAGCAGTGAATCTATTCATTAAAAAATAGCTCTTTTAACATAGGCTCAGGATTGTTCAGAAATGCCTTCGTAATTTGGTAATGATCGGTATCCTCAAATTGAATTGGATATATACCTGACTGATCTATTTGGTAAATTTTAGCATCAGGATATGCCATGAGAATCGGGGAATGGGTAGCCATAATAAATTGAGATTGGTTATTAACTAACTGACGCATTCGACTCAATACACTTAATTGTTTTGCAGGAGAAAGCGCTGACTCAGGTTCGTCGAGTAGATATAGCCCATTCCCACTAAAACGTTCAAATAATAACGAAATAAACGATTCCCCATGAGACTGGTTATGCAAAGAATTTCCACCATAGCGGTTTTTAATCTCGGGAGGCGGTGGCAAGTACCCAAAATCATATACTTCTTCATCAAGTTCATCCATATGCGTTGCTACGTTGTAAAAACTCTCTGCCCGCAGGAAAAAGCCATCATTGTATCGCTTAAATGATCTTGAAAATTGTAGATAACTATGTAATTCAGAATGTGTTTTCCTAGTACCAAAACTAAAGTTTTTGGAGCCACCTTCAGCATTGAACCCTAAGCCGACAGCGATCGCTTCAAGAAGAGTAGATTTACCACTACCATTTTCACCAACGAAAATGGTTACATCTTTACCAAATTCAATACTACGGAGCCCTTTAATAGCAGCTATTGAAAAAGGATAGTGATCGAATGATTCAATCAGATTTTTTTTAAGTTTTATCTCTTTTAGATACGGTAACGGTTCCATACTATGCATACTTAACTAGCTCACAGATTCACCCTATTAAATCAAGCCAAGGCTTTAAGACTTATCGTACCAACTTGACAGATTCCATAGAAGACTTCAATGCCTGTCTTTAAATATAAATCTTCGTAGAACCTGGTATGCCGTTTCGATGCTAACGTGTGCACTCGGAAAATAGCATTGTAATAAACCTGTTCTGGTCAACCTAAACTGGACACTTTTATTAGAGAATTTTCATAGTCAACCAGTGACATATCGTTGTTCGCCGAATGCAGTCTTTCGAGGTTGTAATACCTCATGTAAACTGCGGCATCTTTTCTCATATGCTGACGTGTGGACTGATGTACTTTAAATATCCAGTTGTGTTTTAGGCTGCCAAAAAACACTCAACAACCTCAGGATTTTATCGTCCATGGACGCAAAGCGCGTTTGGTGCTTGCGGACTAACTTGGGTTCAAAACTACGGTCGCGGGGCGTGTCGACGACAAAGCTGCCATCTTCGGTCTTGAGTGTTTTGGAGGTAAACCCATTACGACTGTTGGGTGCATGGTTTTTTTCATGTCGATCGTAACCAAGATGATCATCCATCTCGACATTGAGGGCGGTTTCGATCGTGACTTTGGTGAGCATTTTACGGAAGTCGTTGTGAATAATTAGGGTCAGAGTTAAATTAAACTCAAACAACCTCACTAGCCACCACGGAACACCGACACCCTGCTTTGCTGTCGTCTCGTGCGGTGACTTTGTCGATGGACCAGTTGCCTTTCATTTTCGGTGGGAAGGTGTCGTTTAGGGTGAGGATGCCTTCTGCGACGAGCTTAGGTTGCCCATACCTAGTAAATAAGTGTGTCGAGGGTGACGCTGGAGCCTTGTCGTTGGCTTTCACTTCCAACCTTACTTAGCGATTGCCAACATGCCTACTTAACAATTTTTAAAACTGTATGTTGTCAGGCTACTGGCTGCATTTACCACTCAAAATTATCCGTATCTAATAGCTAAGTTACCCTATAGGAGAATGACCTCCAAAAAATAGGAGTAATTTATGAAAAGTAATTTAATTGAGTTAATTTTGGATTCATTGTATGAAGTAGATCCAAGTGGAATTACCCGGATCGTGAGATTAATGTTACAACTATTTAGATACTATAAAACCTTTCACCTAAATTATTTAATCCCATTTGATATTAAAATCATCAACAGCATCAAGTTACTAGTTGTTTATTCAATAAAACAATTGTAAATCCCTTTCTAACGACGCCCATCTAATACAATTTTCTAAGTCTGCAACCTGCAAAAACACCTACACCACCTCACTAGCCACCACGTTACACCGATACCCTGCTTTGCTGTCTCCTCTTGCGGTGGACCAGTTGCCTTTCATTTCGGGTGGGAAGGTGTCGTTTAGGGTGAGGATGCCTTCTGCGACGAGTTGGGTTGCCCGTATCTAGTCAAGAAGAGCGTCGAGTGTGACGCTGGAGCCTTGGCGTTGCCTTTTGATGAGGTCGTCTTGACAGGCTTGTTGGGCGGTGGTTGGGTTGTCGTAGCTTTGGCGGAGTTTTTTGGGGGCGATGAAGATTCAGTACTATTTTTCATCTGCCCCCAAATTCCCTCCAAAACTTTAACTCCGTCTATTTCTTTTGGAGGCTTACTCATCTTTCACCTAACACTTAACGTCGCAAAACACTGACTGTCCAAAGCTGCGTCGCTTAGCTATGCAGCTTTGGACAGTCCGAGTGCATTTGCCTTGTTAGCATCGTGTTAAATACTTGCAAAATACTTTATAGAAAATATAAATGGATATATTAAAGTATCAATTACCCCCATACCAGTAACATCATGCAAAAGAAAAGGAGCAACAACATAACGAAACAACATATAATAAATAGCAACAAACGCCGCTATAACAGAAACTTTTTTTATTACTTCATGAAAAATTATTTCGGATGCTCTGATTGATGTGGAATGAGCTACCATATGAGCAATTTCACTAGGAGAATCACCAAACATAAAAACGAATGGCTTAAATAGTATAAAAGTATCTTCTATCTCTCTTCTTGCCCTATATTCTGCCTCTGAGTATGCTTTAGCATATATCTCATCCTTTAAATATGACTTAAAATCCAGGCGATACTCAGATGTTATTCTGTATGCAATTGGCAACTTAGCGTAAACATTATACGTTCCATGAATAATTGATGCTAAATAAACATTGGCAATAATAAATATAGAAATATCCCGCTCTGCAAATATTGGCACTAAATATACTGCCATAAGCAATAATATAATATTTATAGAAATGTTTGAAAATGCCGCATACAACCCCTTATATATCGCATCCAGGACTTCTGTTTTGGCTGTTCTAACTCCCTCCTCGATACCGTTATATAGAGCATCTGAAATTTTGCTAGATATATATTTTTTTATCGCAAAAGTTGCAACTGGTGCAATAAGCCAAATCATTGCATTCTCTTTTTTGTGCTAACGCCTGCCACAACGAATTGGGTGAGGTGGCGACTTTTTTGAGTGTTTTTCAAAAAATATGACGGCTTGCCCAATTCCGCTTGGTGGCACTTGTTACATGTTGATGATTGATAAGTCATGCCATACATCTTCGCAACCGTCAGTGATTAAAAACCTATACTCTGGTGGCAATACTAAGTATTGCTCTACTTCTGGCAAGTATTCATTTATATGGTTTACGTGTAATGGTTTAAAAAAATCTGCATATTGGCTCATTTCTTCACCACACCAAATATACCAGCCACATGTACCATTCTCTGCTTTATGACGAAGGCCATTTACTGGAAGCTGACCAATTGTTTTTATAGCCAGACCAAGCTTCTCAGGTTCTAAGCAAGGAATAAATTCAGCTTCAAACTTTTCGCAGACTTCCTTTTGATTTAGCACGGTGCTCCTTAAGACATGTAACATTTTAATAGTGCACCTGCGCTTTTAGACAATTCCAAGACCTTCCCAAAAACCTTATAAATCATTGAATACTAAAAATCATATAAAGCTATTCACAGAAATTGAAGCTGGAAAAAAGAGCATGTTCGTTATTTCATTTATCCCTTGATAATAAAAGACTTTCTTATTTACTGCCAGTACAAAGCGCACACATTTCCCAATCCCTCATAATCAAACCACTTCACTCGCCACCACGTTACACCTATACCCTGCTTTGCTGTCGCCTCGTGCGGTGACTTTGTCGATGGACCAGTTGCCTTTCATTTCGAGTGGGAAGGTGTCGTTTAGGGTGAGGATGCCTTCTGCGACGAGTTTGGGGTTGCCTGGTAAGTCGAGGGTGACGCTGGAGCCTTGGCGTTGGCTTTTGATGAGGTCGTCTTGGCAGGCTTGTTGGGCGGTGGTTGGGTTGTCGTAGCTTTGGAGAAGTGATTTGGGATCGATGATGATTAAGCGTTATTTTTCATCTGACCCCAAACTCTGAAGAATCTAGATTACATACAATTCGCCCTTTTCTATCTCTAACTTGTGTCCCTATGATTTTGTAGTCACCATCATCTATTTTATTCTGAATCGACTCTGGGATAAGGACTTCTATATTTATAGTCTTAATAGACATGATACTCCTACTTGCGGCCTACATTAGGTGAATAACGCTGCCATAAAAAGCGCGAGCTTGCGAGCGCCCAGCGACCGTAGGGAGCGAATTTAATGGCCTTGTTAGGCAATTTCATTTGTAACCTCGAATCCTATCTCTTTAAGGCTTAAATTTATTAAATTTATGCCAACCCTTTTTGCCCTTTCCCTTAAATTGTCCCATCGATCTATGCCGATACTGGTCTTCGTATTTGTAACAACAACCAAGTTGAATATTGGTTTTTTACCAGTTATTGATGAGTAAGAACTCACTTGCTCACTAGATCTTCGAAGGGAGTTAATAATAAACACATGGGCATGATCAGGATATCGTGCCCACTTAACCTCAAAAATTATATCCTCTTTATCTCGTCCATTTGTACTGACACCATCGAATTCGACTGACTCATTCCCCTTTTTAAAACGCACTCCCCTTTCAATGTTCCCGTATTCCTTTGACAAATAAATAAGGGCTTTTTCCTCAATTTCAAACGACAACTTCATTCTTGATATATTAGAAAGCTCTCGTAATTTTGAAAGGTCAATTTTTTCAACCGTAGATTCTTCCGTTTCTACTGGTTGTTTTGATGTGTATTCTTCTTCTATTGTTTCTTCGGCTTTTCGGCGAATATTCTCAGCCTTGCTGAGTGCCTCTTTCTTATATTTGAAGTAATTTTCATCTTTTCTGATTATTGCCGCCAAGTTCTGTAAAAATTCCAACTCAGTAACGGCGGTTGCAACTATAAAAATAGCGGCAAAATACGTAGCCCAATGAGAAGAGAAGAAAGATAGTGATGCCACAAGCATAATTGAGAACAATTTAGTCGCTTGGCTTCTTTGCTTTTCCCAAAAAGTAATAAATAGACACAGAATTGACACTAAAAGTGCAACAGTACCAATGAGGTTTATATAACTATCTGGTGGCACGATGTATTCCATTTTTTAGCCTAACGCCGCGTTAAGTGGCGGTAAAATAGGGCGACATTTTTGCGGTCTTTCTGTTTTTGTAAAAATGGCGCACGGTTTTAATGTCCGATTTAAACGCTTTTTTACGTGGCTATTCACGACCGTACAAGACATCATTACGATGCTCCCAAAATTCATCTAATTTAAAACGAGTTTTGATAATTAAATCAATTACTTTTTCTAAAGAGTCTTCCGTAAACTGAACATATTCTTGAAGCATTCCCTTTTTATACATTTTTAAGCGAACATAGGTAAAGCCTTCATCATCTGTACTTTCCCAGTTTGCGTGTGCAACAAGATTCCTAAGTCGTGCTGACTCTCTTAGATCTGTAATTAGTTGGTCATAACCGTTTAGTTGTTTATCCAAGCCAATTTGGAAGTCATCGCAAAAGCGTTTAAACAAATCTACTTTAGCCGTATAACCCATTTTATTTAAAACAATTAAACCTGTTGCATCTGTCCTGTCAGTAAAATTCTCACACAAAACAGAATCTAAAGCACTTTCTAGCGAATTAAAGTACATTACGATTAAGCCAATGTAAGGTAATACGTTATCCAAATATTTCTCTGCTTTTTCTTCATCTTCAACTTCATGAGATAAGTGTTGAATGAATTTCCTAAGTTTAGTTTTCATACTGAAGTTGAGATCCTTGAAGACACGTAACATTTTAATAGTGAACATGCGCTTTTAGACAATTCCAAGACCTTCCAATAAACCTTATAAATCATTGAATAATAAAAATTATATAAGGCTATTCACAGAAACTGAAACTCCAAAAACAAGCATGCACGTTTACCTACAATAAACCCTTATTCTTTGATACTAAGCACTTTCACACCTTCTGCCAACAAAAATCCCTCAAACCACTTCACTTGCAACAACACTACACCGATACCCTGCTTTGCTGTCGCCTAGTGCGGTGACTTTGTCGATGGACCAGTTGCCTTTCATTTCGGGTGGGAAGGTGTCGTTTAGGGTGAGGATGCCTTCTGCGACGAGTTGGGTTGCCCGTATCTAGTCAATAAGAGCGTCGAGTGTAACGCTGGAGCCTTGGCGTTGGCTTTTGATGAGGTCGTCTTGGCAGGCTTGTTGGGCGGTGGTTGGGTTGTCGTAGCTTTGGCGTAGTTATTTGGGGTCGATGAAAATTCAGGGCTATTTTTCATCTGCCCCAAAATTTAACGACTGTATACAATAATGGTGTGTAAATAAGCCAACTCTTCAAACACTTGTGAGGTTTTCTATGTCCGAGTGCTTTGTCTTACTACGTATTTCGAGAGTGTATCTAATAGGGTTAGATGAGCCTCGTACTTTCACATGTTCTACCGACGTATTTATATACTTTTGCCTTATTTGAAGCGGCGCTACTACGCCGTTAAACCCCCAACGCACCTTCAGCTTCCCATTTTCATCAATGGTATCAACTGGGTACCACTCGGATATGTCAAAGACTTCAACAATTAACCCTCTGTACTCTGCTAGGGCATATTTTATAGTAGATTGTCTGTTCTTATTAATAACCCACGATTCCTTTGTTGCTTGATAAATACCATCTACACCAGAACCACGCTTATATGTTCTATTTATATTAATTAAAACACAATTACTATCAATCATTTCTAATTTAGGAGCATTATATTTTCTTATTACTTCATCACTACTCATAAGGCCATTGTCAATTGAGTTATGTCCAAGCACCTCATTAGAAAGTTTATGATCAAAGAATATGGAATAATCGATTAATGAAGACTCAACTTGAAAGGCTTCTTTCTCAGTAAGTCCATGCTTAATAATTACATGATTTACTATAAAACCATAATTAATAATTTCTCTGATTTTTTCATATTTATCTGAGGTTGTTGGGTTTTTCAATGCACATTCAAGGTGATCGAATACTCTATTTCCCTTACCCTTACCAACATAAAATGGTTTTTTATCTCGTGGGTCAATTAATGCATAAACATAGTATTGCAATTTCTGAAAAGTGCTCTCGTCAAATCTCATGTCAACCTCCTTTTATACGTTTAATTTCTTATCTTTTGATACTAAAAGCATTTTTTATTTTTAACCAGAAAAAAGAGCATTGACGCTATTTTTTTAAACAAAGCGCACACATTTTCTAATCCTTCAAAATCAAACCACTTCACTCGCGACAACCGTACACCGATACCCAGCTTTGCTGTCGCCTCGTGCGGTGACTTTGTCGATGGACCAGTTGCCTTTCATTTCGGATGGAAAGGTGTCGTTTAGGGTGAGGATGCCTTCTGCGACGAGTTTTGGGTTGCCTGGTAAGTCGAGGGTGACGCTGGAGCCTTGGCGTTGGCTTTTGATGAGGTCGTCTTGGCAGGCTTGTTGGGCGGTGGTTGGGTTGTCGTAGCTTTGGCGTAGTTTTTTGTACGGTGCGGTGCCGACGTGTACGGTGTGTTCTTCCCCTGTGTTGTTGTTTGTCCAGTTGGCTTTGACGCCGGTGATGGCGCTGCGGCTGGGTCGGTCGAGTTGGCAGTTGATGAATTGGCCTTCGCTCGGTTTGTTCTGGCTGGGTACGCCGACGACGACGGGCGGGATGGCTTGCCCTGTGATGGTCTTCACTTGGCCACGTTTGGCGAGCACGTACAGGTCGTTGACGGGTTTGGCGATGGCGTCCCGTTCCCGTGCGATGCGGGTTAAGAAGGCGCTGTCGGTTTCGTCGGTTTGGTCCATGTGCTCGAGGACGACGCTTTCAAATTCTTTGGCCACCCGTGGGCTGAATCCGTGGGGCGTGACGACTTGGCGGAACAGATCAGCAAGGCTGACGTTTTCGAAGGTGCGTGTGCGGCGCTCTTTAAAGCCGGTCTTGTCGTCTACCTGAAACGGTGCGGCGGTGGCCACGATGGTGACGCTGGGCGGAAACAGCTTCGGGACGATGCGGGTGATTTTGAACTGGCCTTTGTCGATGAGGTTGTCGCCGTAGCCTTCTTGCCACGTGAGCACCGCGCCCTCTTTCGGCAAGCCTGTTTGCCCTGTGGTGTCGATGTGCAAGGTGAGTTGGTCGCTTTGTGTGCCGGCGGCGTCGATGCGCTCCCACGAGGTCAGGCGGCTATTGATGATGCGTTCACCTGCTCCGCTCACGCGGACGCTTGGGAGATAGTTGGATTGGTTGTTTAGTCCCATATGTTGGTTACCGTCTCGGCTGCTTTGTCTGGCAAGGTGGGGATTTCAATGATGACGCCAGCGGGAAGCACTGGCCCGTAGGCTTCTAAGCCGGGGTTGTGTTCGAACAAGGCTTCTTCCGCTTGGTCGTCGTTGCGTTTTAGGGCGATCCACAGAATGTTGGAAATGGTGTCGCCGTCGCGGCTACGGATGGTTGTCATTGGCGTACTCTTCTAGCTCTAGGGTGAAGGCGAGGACGAAGGCGGTGCCGTCGTCGATGATCTTGTCTTGCTTCTCTTGCAAACGTTTGATCGTCCATTGGCCTAAGTTATTGCCGTAGCCATCGGCCAGCACCAAGGGCGCTCGCTGGTTTTGTAAAGTGCGTAAGGCGTTGAGATTCGCCATGCCATCGCCTTGAAACCACGTCCCTGTGACGGTGATGTTCTCCAACTGTTGGCCCGTGTTTTGGCTCATGGGCTTTTGACCGTAACGCGCCACCGCGACCCAACCGCCGTCGCTAGTGCGCTGCAAACCCTCGTATGGCGTGCCTTCGCTCAGCGAAAACACAAAACCATCGAGCGACATCATCTGACGCATGATTACTCCTTAGATAAAAATGGAAGAACAGAAACGAAAAAGCCCATCGAGGGATGGGCTTGGGGTTTGGTTTGGTTTGGTTTGGTTTTAGAGATTAAGGAGTGTTTTTTGTCTGACCCCAAACTCCAAACTTAACGCCCAAATAAGAGGCTGATTAATAGCTTGCTTAAATGTGAAGCGGAGCGGAACCGAGCAAACTGTTAGCAGTCGCACTTATTATCTGAATTTAGGGAGTGTTAACATAAAAATATATTGCTAGAGCAATCGAAATAACCGAAAAACCAACAGTGGAGAATAGCCCCTTTCGAGCTAATGATAAGGATTCTTTTTGTTCATCAATATATTTCTTTGATTCAGCATCACGAAGTTTGATTGATTCGGCTAAATCAATAAGGTATTTATGAATTAAAGAAACAGAATAAGTTTTAGTTAATTCATCAAGAGCTTCTAAATGATGTCTTTCTGGCTCAGGAACTTCTTCAAATGGTTTTTTAGCCAGCTCTTTATCTATTTGAGACTGACAATCTTTAAGTAAAGAATTGACTTTAGCTACTGCGCCTTTGTTATCTTCTTGGTATAACCTCCCAACATTACTTGATAACAGTTTTGTTTTGAATTTTTTAAGCTGTAACTGGATTCTATTGAGAGCTTTTAATCCTATTAAACCGTCTTCAAATATTGACTCGTGAATATCCAAGACATCATTCAATGTATTTATACTTTTAGCGGAAATGGAAGCTGAAACTTTTTTGAAAAACTCTTCAGTATTCTCTTTTTCTTTGATTTTTCTCTTTTTAAGAACATGCAATTGTATGAGGATAGGTATAAATAACAATATTAAAAATAATATTAAAAATAATATCGCACTAGTGTGAATTTCTAATTCTTTCATATAATGGTGACTCCTTAACACCCTAAAATTTTAATAGTGCGCATGCTCGGTTAGACAATTTCAAAACTGTCCAAAAAAACCTTATAACCAATTAAATAATAAAAGTTTTATAAAACTATTCACAACAGTGAAACTGGAAAAACGAGCGTGCGAGTTTACACATTCATCGATACTAAAAGATTTTCTCGTTTCCTACCAGTCTAAAAAGCAACTAAAGCCCACTCTCGTGGGCTTTTTGTGTTTGTTACTTATGCTTGGGCATTGGCCAGTCGTCTAGGAAGGTGCGGTTGGCGTATTCCTTGATGTGGTCGACGTTGTCGTTTACCCAGTCGGGTGTGCGTAGCTGTGCGATTTGCTGTTGGTACATGCGGACGGCTTGGATTAGGTCGATGAGTTCTTTTGATGGAACAACGACGGGGTCGCTTTGTATCTGCATGGATTTGACGATGTTGTTGAGCAGTTGCCTTCCTTGGAGGGAATAGCTGTCTTTTTCCGCTAGTGCTAGGTTGTCTGTGTTGGCGGGAAGTTGTTTTTGCTCGTTGAGCTGTTTTGGATTAGAAGAAAACTAGGTGCTATTTTTTATCTGCCCCCAAACCTGCAAAATTTACTCAGGAAATAACAGCTTTATATCTTCATCTAAACCATCATCAACAAAACTTGAGATTTGAACAAATATCGACCATAAAGTAAGTTCAAAATTCTGGTCTTTATCTTCTTCTATATCCCAGCCCGAAGATGCCGACTGAACAAAATCATCGATCTTGTCATTTAGCCCTTTAAGGTCAATATTGTGTGCAATTGAGTTCCTTAATTTATTAAGTTTTTTTATTGATTTCCATATTTTGGGGTTGTGGTTAGATGGGAATAAAGATTGAGCTAAGCATATTGATCCATGACAATTTAATCCTGCATCTTTAAGAGCTGAAAAATTCACAAGTTTTTGACGTAAAATAAGCCATACTTGTTCTTCAATTAACAAATGCCCCTTTAAAATTACAAGTTCTTTATCCTTGCCATGTGGGAGAAGCTCTAAAAACCTATTGAATGCTTGTACTTGTCTTTTTGTAGTTTCCATAAAACCTTTTTGAAAGCGTTAATAGTAAGAGTTAATTTAAAAAATGAGAGTTCCTATCTCCCCTAAATTCAACCTATCCCGTTACCCCAATAAAAACAACAACTAAAGCCCACTTAAGCAGGCTTTAGTTGCTTACCGCTTAGAAGTCGACGAAGTTGCGTTGGGCGAAGTCTTTGACGCGGGTGATGTTGTCGTTTACCCAGTCGGGCGTTTGTAGTCGTGCTATTTGCTGTTGGTACATGCGGACGGCTTGGATTAGGTCGATGAGTTCTTTTGATGGAACGACGACGGGGTCGCTTTGTATCTGCATGGATTTGACGATGTTGTTGAGCAGTTGCCTTACTTGGAGGGAATAGCTGTCTTTTTCCGCTAGTGCTAGGTTGTCTGTGGTGGCGGGAAGTTGTTTTTGCTCGTTGAGCTGTTTGGAGCAGATGAAGACTAGGTGCTATTTTTCATCTGACCCCAAATTCAAAAAAATTTAGAAGTTTATAAAATTTCATTTGCACATTCTGACCATACACGTAGCCAATTATTCCGCCAATCAAGGTAACCAAAAAAAATACAATGTTAACTCTATATTTTGAAAACAAAACCAGCCTCCAGAGGTAGTTAACGCCCGCAGCTGTAGGCGCCTTGTAACGACGAAGGAGCGAAAAGGCGCTCCGACAGACCGCGGAGCGTTAGCTTCACTAAACTCTGTAGCCAGTGTATTGCACTCGCCCAATACTTTTAACGTCGAAGAATAAATACATTCGCTCTGTATACTCAGAGATTTCTACTTTTAGAAATTCTTTTTTAGCTTTTTCCAATGAATTTTCAATATAATCCCTAGTTGCATATATATCCGGCGCTCTAACATCTTTTCTAATATCGTATTTATAAACTCCATCAATTGTAGATATTTGCAAATCAACAATGTCGATTAGAACATCGCCATGGTCACTTTTTACTTGTTTAACCTGAACACTGAAACTTGTAATAGAGTTTCCACTTACTTTCAATTGCTTCTTTCTAGGCACATTGCCTCCTCGTGTAGGTAACAGTTTAATAGTGCGTAAGCGCGCTTACACATTCACTGATACTAAAAGACTTTCTCGTTGCCTACCAGTCCAAACAACAAATAAGCCCACGCTCTGTGGGCTTTTATGTATCTTTTTGTGTTGGCCGGTTATTCGTCTAGGAAGGTGCGGTTGGCGTATTCCTTGATGTGGTCGACGTTGTCGTTTACCCAGTCTGGTGTACGTAGTTGGGCGATTTGCTGTTGGTACATTCGGATGGCTTGTACCATGTCGTTTAGGTCGCTGGCTGGGAGGACGACGGGGTTGCTGGAGAGTTTCATGGAGGTGACGATGTTGTTGATCAACTTGTACTTCTCTGTTTCCAGTATGGCGGTGTCGGCCGAGGTGGCGGGAAGTTGTTTTTGCTCGTGGTGCTGCTTTTCCATTTGGTTGAAGGCGTTGATGTAGGCTTCTTTGAATTGGGCGGCTTTGGTGCCGGTGAAGCCCATGGCCAAGAAGACGAAGCCGTCGCGGGTGATGCGATACATAGGGCGAGTCTTGTCTTGTTCATCTTTGTATTCAGCCAACGCAAAATTGCGTTCGCTAAATTCTGCGCTGCAACCAAGCTTTTCTACACGACGTAATACGTCCGCATGACGCTTGCCAAAATGCTTGGCAATATCAGTCGAAGTGGTGGTGATTTGATCGTTGGTGATTTGTACAACCGGTGCGTCAATGCTTGAGATAATGTCCGTAGCCATGTTTGGCCTCCTGTGTATGAAGTTGACCACCTCGTGAGGTTCGAATCTCAGTAAGGTGGTGGATCTAAATCGGGTTCGAACTACCGCCACAGGAACGGCCAACCCGAAGGTTGCCCAACAAAGACCCACCATAACAGGCAAATCTTGGCCACAAAAAAACACGCTCTGCGTGTTTTAGGCCGCTGTGTAAAACGGGGTTCGAATCCCGGCACTGGATTTTGCCAGTGCAAGGAGAATGTTAGATCAAGACCTATAAATGGTCAACACCCTTCAACCGCTTAAGCTATCATCTTCCATTATAATGTAGTTAAATCAGTCATATCTGGTAAGTATGTTCAAAATTAAAATAAGGTTTTAAGAAATTGAAATATTTAATTTATTTACTCTTAATTTCACAATCAATAATAACATCCGCTTCAGAAAATGAACTTTCATTAGAAAAAAACATCGAAAAACTTAAAATTAGAACTGATAAAATACAGTCTGAGTCCAATGAAGAGCATACACAAAAATTACAAATATTGATAGAGGGTTCAAAACATAACGACCAGGAAATATCATCTATAAAAGATAATATAGATATACTGAGTAAAAAAATCGAAAAAAGAGATTTAAATTATTTATTTGATTTGGCAATACCTTTTTCTCTTTCGATAATATCAGCCCTATTCTTTTGGCTAGCACTATACTATTTTGAAAGAAAGAGAAAAAACAACATAAGGAAAAACATAAATAGACACTTCAGCTCAATTAGACAAGAGCTTTTCCATACGTTTGATACTATTATGATTTCATCATTTAATTATAATCCTCCTTCACCTTATCAAAACAAAATAAAGCATGAAGAATTTACTATTGAAGACATAAAAATCGGCCTCTTAAACAAGTGCTTTTCTTTAGGAAACATCACAGATAAATCAATAATTCATTTACTGCAACCAATACTAGGAAGATTAATTCAACGCTTTGAAAATATTGACAACAAAATAATTCTTTGCATGACTTACTATCAGGAACTTACATCTAAAGAAATAGATTTATTAGAGGATATAAGAGAAAAAATTCAAACCTATGACTTAAAAACTCTTGATCAAATATTAACATCAGCCGTCACTCAAGATCTATCATTTATGAAATCAAATTTTTATGATTTGTATAAACTTTTCTTAGAAATACAAAAGATATCCCTAAAAAATAATGCCGGAAATTGGAATGATATTGCCTATAAAGCCTCTTACCTTTGTAAAAAAGGAACTTATGAAGAATGCCTAAATTTCATAAAAAAACAAAAACATTTTAAAGATAGGTTAAATATTTACAAACTAAGGAGCCTAATCAGTCTTAAAAAAACTAACGAAGCAAAAAACACACTCAATGAGATGTTAAAAAATAACAATGACACCATTGGATTTAGATATTGTTATGAGGATATATTTGATAATGAAGAATATAGTGAAATTTTTCAGAAATACACATCAAGTGATAATGTAGAAAAAGCAAAAAATATTTTATTAAAAGAAAAAAAACACAATGAAAATTTCATAGAATCATGTTTAGCATTAGAAAGACATTATAAGAGAAGACATGACGACCATGCTGCATTTATAGCCTCAAAAAAAAAACAAATAACATTTAGAATAGATAAAAATCATTCTCAACGGACAATTGGGGAAAGATGAAAAACCAACCTATTTTTCATCTATCCCAAACTCTCAAACCTAAGAAACTGTTTTTGTTCCGTCTTAAATTTCTTGTTAGTAGTTTATTTTACTATAACCTCACTCAATCTAAATCTGATTGACTCACATGCGAGATCAATGAGAGCACTAATCTCTCTGTTATTTTCTACAGAATTTTTATAGTAATTTTGATCACTAGATTTACCGTGCTTATAGTCAACGCTTTCGTTATAACAAGCTTTTCTCACATCACTAAGTGTTTGATAAACAGCTAAAGAAAAGAAAGGTTTGTTCTTTTCAATTGTTGATGCAAATTTATTAAATGGAGTAGCAAAATTGTTATAACGCTCTCTCTTGCGATCATCTTCCAACTGATTTTCATTAATAGTATCGAATACAGGTCGAAGCTGGCTTGTTGAAACATTCAGTTCGACTAAATACTCCCATACTTCACCATAAATTTTATATTCTTTATCAAATTGAACCTGAGATACAAATATTGAATGTTGCAAATCTGCATCTAAACGTTTATTTGAAGCAACGAGTTCTTGCTCAAGCCTTTTTAACTCTAAAGTTAACTCACTCTTATTTTTCTCAACTATTCGGCTTAACCATATCTTCCCAACAAAACCAAAAAACGCAGCAAGGACAATGGTTGTGCCACCAAGCAGTTTAATCGCTTCACTATAATATTCCAATCATACACTCCGAAATAGTACTTCTAACACAAAGCCACCCCTAATTTTGGGTCAGATAAAAAAACAATCTATTTTCAATCTGACTTCAAACTTCAATTATTTATTTTGATTATATGAAAATCAATTCCAAAAGATCCATGTTTTTTCTCTCCCTTATAAAAAGAAACATTGTGCAAGCCTTTACTTTCAAAAATACCGATAATTTCATATATATCTTCTTGACTACTATTTATTCCAAAGTAAACTTCTTTAATAGCCTCTTTATTTATTTCATATAAACCAAACTTACTTTTATATATTCTTATCTCTTTTTCATATTCCCACTGCGAAGATTTTATTTTTATTGTATCAATAGCTGACTTATTTGGGTTTTTAAAATAATTAAGCTCATCATATTGATCTCTATAATCAACTTTTATGGGTGTGACAAAAAAACCCAAATCAGACTTCAATTCAAAACCGAAAACAATTCCTTTATGACTGTCTGAATAATGTGACCACATCAATATATTATCAAACCTTTCAGAAAGAGCGAATACACCATAAGAATCAATTACTTTTTTAATTCTGCATAAAATACCATCAACTGTACTAGGATCTTTTTTAAAAAGCTCGATTGCAATATCAATAACTCCTTTTTGCTGTCCTAAATTCTCAAGGTGTTTTTTCACATCATTTAAATCTGGGCTCTTTTTTTCTGAAAGAGAACAATCAAATGGATCATTAAACGAACTAGGACTTGCGAACCAAAATGAAAAATTCTCTAAAGCTTTCCTAGCTTGATCAACAGTCCTATATTTATACAAAACCTCAGGAAAGCTTCCATTTTCAATCCCCTTCAAAAGAAGATTTTTTTTATCAACTTTAATTGAACCCATAAACACTTACCTATAAAACTATCTATTTTTATTCAAAACTCTTATTTATTAATACTAATGCCCTTAATCTTTCAACACCAGAAAAACCCTACAAACCAATGACAATTCTCAAGTCTAACTCCCCCGCTTATCCGTCAAGCTCCCATCGGCTCTTGTGGCCACATCCATGTTGCCCATCATGCCTTGTGCAAATTCGGCTTTAAGGCGTTCTATCACTTGGTCGCTGAGTTGTTGGTCGTAACTTGGATTGCCTGTTGGCGTTAGGTGGATGGTTGGCGCGAAGGTCATGCTTTTGTTGTTGTTTTGTAGCTGTTGGCTTTGCTTTGCGATGGCGTCTGGTGCGGGTTGGTCGGTTTTGTCGTCTTCAAACCATCCGCCGATTTTGCCGCCGATCCATTCGCCCAAAGAACCACCGCCCATGCCCCCTGCAATAGAGCCGACGATTCCGCCAATGGCGGTGCCGATAATGGGCACGACGGAACCAATGGCGGCACCAGCTAACCCGCCAGCGGCCGCGCCACCCAAGCCCCCTGCCATGTCGCCTGCGGTCGCGCCGATTTGGGTGCTGTTGCCTTGGGATATGGCGGAAGCAAGGCCTGCGCCTTGTAGGGCGATGTCTAATGGACGAAAGAGTTTCCCCGCGCCTTTTAGTACGCCGCCAGCCATGCCACCCATTGGCAACATGGAAGATAATCCGCCAGCGGCTCCCGCTAGGTCTGCCCCTGTCATGGCAAGGTCGCCTAAACCACCCGCACTCGCTGATCCTGAGAACATGGACAAAGCCGCGCCGCTGCCGAGTAAGCCAGCGAGTCGACCGTATTTGCCAAAGCGAGAACGTCCGCTTAGACGGGATGGTCTGGCGCGTTGTGTTTGGGTTCGGCCTTGCAGGTAGTCTTTTTTACGTCGTTTGCGTTCCTCTTTGCTGAGTCGTTCGCCACCGTAGGAGGTGGGGCTTTGTCGTGCGCCTGCGCCGAGTCCGTTTAGTTTGCGGTTGAGTCGGTCGAGGGAGCGTGATGCTCGGTTGGCGCTTTGGGTGGTTTGGTCGGTGGAGCTGGTGAGTTTGGTTTTGCCAAGGTTGAAGCGATCGCGTCCGTTGCCAAGGGTGAGTTTGGCGAGTTTGAAGGCGATGGCGCCGGCTTTTACGACAGCAATGGCGGCGGCAACGCCCATTAAACCTGTGGCCAGTTCTGGGTTGGCTTCGGCAAAGTTGGCGATGCCATCGACCACGGACATGAGCGGCGGCAAGACGGTATCGAGCACGGGCAAGAGCCTATCGCCAAGGATGATGGTCATGCGGTCGAATTTGGCACCGAGCATGGCGAGGCTGTGGCTTCGTGTGGCGGCGCGATTGGCGTATTCGTTGTTGACGCTGTTGGCTCGGTCGGCTTGGTTGGCGACTTTGCCAAAGGCGGCGACGAGGCCGTTTTTGTCGTCGTCCAGTGTGGTGACGAGTTTGGCGACGGCGCCTTTTACTTCTTCGCCAAAGAGTTGCGAGATGACCGCGCCTCGGTCTGTGGCGTTGACGTTTTGTAGGCCGCGCATGACTTCCACAAGGGTGCCTTGGGCGTCTTGCTGCATCATTTCCGCGAGTTCTTCCGCGTTGAAGCCAATGCGCCCCATGGCGTCTTTTTGTGCGCTTGTGGCGGCGTAGCCTGCGGTGAGTCGTCCAGTGATGTTTTTCAGCGCGGTCGAGGCGACTTCGTCCGTTGCGCCGCCTGCAATGAGGCTGGCAGACAGGGCGGCGGTTTGGTTGTAGCTGAGGCCTGCGCCCATGGCGGTGGAGCCTTGACGCACCATGACGGCGGCAATGTCCTTTGCCTTGGCGTTCATGTTGTTGCTTAGGTAGTTGGTGGCGTCGGCGAGGTCTAGGGCGTTCTTTTGGGTTAAGCCCATGGCCGCGCGGAATGTCGCTAAGGTGGAACCGGCTTCTTCTGCCGATACGTCCCACGCGACGCTCATTTTGGTGGCGGATTGGGCGAATTGTAATAGCTGGTCTTTTTCGATGCCCGATTGCCCTGCGGCGGTGACGATGTCGGCGATGCCTTCTTGCTGTACGCCAAGGCGGCCAGCGAGTTTCATCATTTCGGTGCGGTATTGGGCTTCTTCTTTTTTGTCGGAGAAGTCGACAACCTTTTTGACGTCGGCAAAGGTGTTTTCGTATTCGACCGCGCGTTTGCCCGCCATGATGAGTGGCGCTGTTTTCACTGCTAGGCCGACCGCTTGCCCGACGAGTTCGCCTTTTTGGGCGTTACGATCGGCAATGCGCCCTTTTAGGGTTTGGATCTTTTTTAGCTTGGCTTGCTGGCGGTCTAGGGCTTGGCTGGCTTGATCGGTTTGGCGCGCGAGTTTGAGTTCTTGGGCGCCAAGGGAGTTGACTTTTAAGCCTGCGGCGCTCATGTCTCGACGCAATCCGCCTAGTTCTTTGGCTTGGTGGCCGTAGGCGGTGGTGAGTTTGTTGCTGGCTTGTTCTGCGTTTTTGAGGGCGGCTAGGTGGTAGCGACGTATGGCTTCGTCGATGAGCCAGTTTAGGATTTCGGGTGGGAAAGGTGAAGATGCCTTCTGCGACGAGTTTAATTTCACTTTTGCCTTATTAATTTCAATGTTTCCATCAGACTCTTAGATATCTTGTAATTTTATGACATAATATGACCCATCAGTCGCTGGGAGGCATTCCCCTATGTCGCGACGCTTTTTTGAATTAATTCGATAGTAGAAGCATGTCACTAGATAACGGGGTAACCCCAGTAAACCCAAGCAATAAGCTTGATCGTCGATTTTCCATCGCTCCAATGATGGATTGGACGACCAGCGATTACCGAGTATTCGCTAGAAAATTGACGAAGAATACGTTGCTTTATACCGAGATGGTGACCACTGGCGCATTGCTACAAGGCAATCATCCTGAAAGATTCTTACGTTATGATGGTTGCGAACACCCTATTGCGTTGCAGTTAGGTGGATCTGACGCGGTTGCGCTGGGTAAATGCGCAAAAATGGCGCAGCAAGCTGGCTTTGATGAAGTTAACCTTAATGTCGGTTGCCCAAGTGATAGAGTACAAAACAGTTTAATCGGTGCGTGTTTAATGGCTTACCCTGATAAGGTGAAAGATGCCATGCGTGCGATGCAGGATAACTGCGATATTCCGGTGACGATCAAACACCGCATTGGTTTAGATGACCAAGAAGATTACGGCGTAGTACGAGATTTTGTTGGCGATGTGGCCACCACTGGCGTGACGACTTTTATTGTCCATGCCCGCAATGCGATTTTGGAAGGTTTGAGCCCGAAAGAAAACCGCGAAGTACCGCCGCTCAAATATCATTATGTGCATCAGTTAAAGAAAGATTTCCCTGACCTTGAAATCATACTAAACGGTGGCATAAAAACACTAGAGGAATGCAAAGAACAGTTAGCACACGTAGATGGCGTAATGGTTGGCCGCGAGGCTTATCATAATCCTTGGATATTAAGCCAAGTCGACGACGCATTATTTGGCGGTCAGGCGTTGGTTCGTGATCGCTACGAGGCACTAGAAGCTTTCGTTCCTTATGTTGAACGTAAGCTAAAAGAAGGCGAACGCTTGATGCACCTAACCCGACACATTTTGGGTATTTTTCAGGGTGAAGCCGGCGGCAAACAGTTCCGTCGCTACTTGTCTGAAAATGGTCACAAAGCTGACGCACAGGTAAATGTATTATTAGAGGCCATTGAATTGGTCAAAAATCATCAACGCAAAGGATAAGAGCAATGAGCAATAAGTTATCTCAGTTAAAAGAGTTCACGACCATTGTGGCCGACACCGGTGATATCACGGCAATCAAAGATTTTTTACCACAAGATGCGACAACAAATCCGTCTTTGATGCTTAAAGCCGCGCAAATTCCAGAATACGCACCTTTCCTTGACCAAGCAATTGCTTGGGCAAAAACACAAAGCAAGGATAAAGATCAGCAAATTCTAGACGCTGGCGACAAGCTTGCAGTTATTGTTGGTACTGAAATTCTAAAATATGTTCCAGGCCGTATCTCTACCGAAGTAGATGCACGTTTGTCTTTTGACAAAGAAGCGACACTAGCGAAAGCACGTAAACTGATTGCACTATATGAAGAAGCTGGCGTGTCTCGTGACCGCGTCCTGATTAAAGCGGCGTCTACTTGGGAAGGCATCAAAGCCGCAGAAGAGCTAGAAAAAGAAGGCATCAACTGTAACCTGACTTTGCTTTTCTCTTTTGCTCAAGCACAAGCTTGTGCTGAAGCTGGCGTTTACCTGATTTCTCCATTCGTGGGTCGTATCCTTGATTGGTACAAAAAATCTACTGGTCAAGAGTACACAGCTGAGACTGATCCAGGCGTTGTTTCTGTGACTGAAATCTACAACTACTACAAACAGCACGGTTACAAAACGGTTGTCATGGGCGCGAGCTTCCGCAACATCGGTGAAATCGAGCAACTTGCTGGTTGTGACCGTTTGACTATCAGCCCTAACCTGCTGGAAGAATTGAAAAAAGACGAAGGCAAACTTGAGCGTAAATTGGTTCCAACAACTGACGTGAAACCTGCTCCAGCATCTATCACAGAAGCAGCATTCCGTTGGGCGATGAACGAAGACGCAATGGCTACAGAAAAATTAGCTGAAGGCATTCGTAACTTCGCTGCAGATCAACGTAAATTAGAAATTACTCTAGCGTCTATGCTATAAAATAGAAGCACGTAAGTTAAAAACGCGGCCTAGGTCGCGTTTTTTATTTTTCACAAGAAGAACGAAAGATGACCGAAACAACAGAATTTGAAAAAATGGCTAATGGCGAAGCGTTTAATGCTATCGACCTAGATCTTCGTCTACGAAGAGAAGCGGTTCGTCTTGCCTGTGCTAAATTCAATGCGCATCCAAGTAAGGGTAATCTTCGTCATGTTACGCGTTTGTTTGCAGAATTTGGTAGTGTGGTGATTGAACCGGGCTTTCAATGCGATTATGGTTCGCAAATTCATCTTGGTGAACGAGTATTCATTAATTTCCAATGTATTTTCTTAGACAGCGCTAAAATTCATATCGGTGACGATGTATTAATCGGTCCCGGCGTTCACTTTTATACGGTTGATCATCCTAGGGATGCTGACTTACGGGCCTCTGGCGAATGCTTTGCGCGGCCTATTACCATTGGTAACAAAGTCTGGATTGGCGGCGGTGCCAAAATCCTACCCGGTATTAAAATTGGCAATAATGCCATTATTGCCGCTAATACAGTGGTGACTAGAAATGTAGCTGAAAACGAACGCTACTTCGGATCGTCACTTTAGATCTTCAATTTAGATAGTTACTTTAAGTAGATACTATTTGCATGATCCCATCAAAAAACATGCTTTAAGACCTTAATTAACGCTTCGCTGAATACTTTATCCAACTAGGCAAGCAATCGGCAATTGTTAAGGAAATGCCTTCCAAAACCCTCATCTTGCGACTATTTTCTATATACTTCACTGAAATTCGCGGTAAGAGGTCGCCTTTATGAAAACTTGGATTCTATTTTTAGCAGGCCTGATGGCGCTAAATGTTAGCGCCTCTGATGCTATCGTTGACGATTCACTAAACATTGATCAGATCACTCAATTTGATGGCATACCTTGGGGTATTGCCATAATCAATGATCAAGAAGCTATTGTCACAATCAAAAAAGGTTCTGCCTATAAAGTCGATTTAACTACGGGTAAAAAACAGGCCCTTACAGGACTTCCAGAAGTGGATAACCGAGGCCAAGGCGGCCTGCTAGACGTGGCAAAATCCCCGCAGTTTAAAGAACAAGGTTGGTTATATTTCACCTATTCAAAACCAACCGATGATGGCTCAAAAACTACGTTAGCCAGAGCTAAATTAGCAGGCAACAAACTAACTGAATGGCATGATTTATTGGTCACAGACTCAGCGACCAGCGAAACCAAGCACTATGGTGGACGTATTGCCTTTGATGACCAAGAGCATGTCTTTTTCTCGGTTGGTGATCGTGGTGTTCGTGAGAATGCTCAAGATTTAACAAACCATGCGGGCAGCGTTATTCGTTTAAATTTAGATGGAAGTGTACCAAGGGACAACCCTTTTGTGACTCATGCCAACATTCGTAATGAGATATGGAGTTACGGACATCGCAATCCTCAAGGCCTTTTTTACGACACAGATACCCATACGCTATGGTCAAATGAACATGGTCCAAGAGGCGGAGATGAAATAAATCTAATACGCCCAGGTGCGAATTACGGCTGGCCAATTGTGTCTTATGGCAAAGAATACTGGGGACCAATCAGCGTCGGTGAAGGGAACACAAAAGATGGCATAGACAACCCTGCTAAGGTGTTTATTCCTTCTATCGCACCAAGCAGCTTGATACGTTACAAAGGTATGTTGTTTTCGAACTGGAACGGTGATTTTCTATCTACCGCGCTCGCTTTGAGACATTTAAACAAGATCAAAATTGATAAGAATGGCAAGACAACAGAAACTCGTTACCTAGAACATTTGGATGAACGTCTTCGTTCAATTGCTCAGGATTCAGCTGGTGTGCTGTACATTGGTACAGACTCTGGAAAGGTATTAAAGATTACACTTGCAATAGATAGTGGTCTCAAGAAAGCAAGCTAAGGAGCATTAACAATGCTCCTTCATTTTGGGCTCAATCTATTACTAGCGTCTAATGATTCATTAAATGAACTCATCAAAAACACCTAAACTCTTAATCCATTAAAACAACACAATTCCGACCAAGGCTTTTTGCTTTGTATAACCGCTGATCGGCAATTCTGTATAAATGCTTAAAATCACCACGCCCTTTCTGACTACAAGACACGCCAATACTCACAGTATAATGAATTTCCAGCTCATCAAAATAAAATAGAGAGTCATCTACATACTGGCAAAATGCGACTGACCAGTTCTTGCTTTGCGCAGCTGGCATAAAAACACAAAACTCTTCTCCACCTAAGCGAAATAGCTGCTCGTTATCATCAACATGCGCCCTTAATCGCTCAGCAAAGTCCACCAGCACCGCGTCACCCACTTCATGTCCATGGGTATCATTTATCTTTTTGAAATTATCTAGATCTATCAAAACAAGTGCTAATTCATCGCCCATCCCAGTAACTTGTTGAAGCTGATATAGCGAGTTTTGATTAACATTACGGCGATTGGCAAGACCTGTAAGAGGGTCGGTAGATGCTATTTTCTTTAAAGCATATAACATTTTCTTGTGAACTCGCTCGGCACCGTGAGTTAGCCCCCATAAGAAGACATAGGCTAGAAACAAGTTCACGACAATACTAATTAGACCGTCTTTAAAATCATCATAAAAGCGCAGAAATAGAATAGTACTAACCAAACAAAGGCAAACAGCGCTCAACCAAAAGCCTGTGCGTTTACCCAACATAAGATAGGAGGTCATAGGGAAAATAAGCACCCAAACTTGTCGACCAGAATGCAAAGGAGAAAAGCTGATTCCGATTAAAATACAGGCAAAGATAAACGCTACATAAATAGACACAACCCATTTATAGTGACGCCATTGTTTAGGACAAAACCATACGCAAATGGTTAATATCAGTAAAATGCTTTCTATTAATGCAAGTTGATACTTTGCCGACACCACATTAAGCGTTATCAGCATAAGACAGGAACTGCCGATAACAAGCAAAAAACCTTTTATTAAAGCTTCATTAAAAAGGCTTTCATTAAACCAATGATGTGTCGACAGTCGCTTATTCATTAAAATAGATTCTGTTATTCGGACCAACTACTGTCCGCGGTGACATCGCCCTCTGACGAAATATTTTCATCCTTAGCTGCGGTAGAGTCATCCCCCCAACTATCGACTTCAGTTTCATCACCCCAACTATCATTCGCTGCATCATCACCCCAACTATCGTCTGCTGAATCAGTATTTTTGATAGCTTGTTTCTTTGGTGGATTTCCATCGTAAACTTCATAAGCTCTATTCTGTAAATACACATCTCGGATAAAGCTATACCTGTCCCCAACAATCATGCCTTCTGCATTGAGGTAACGTGCTCTTGTTTCCACAACGTCTAAGGCTAATAAACCAAGCTCCTCATCACCATTTAAGTCGAGAATACTTGTTTCATCAAGGTACGTATATTTAATGGCTAAACCTGAACCATCACGCACAGTAGAAGGGCCAAAGAATGGTAATACCAAATAAGGGCCAGATGACACACCCCAATACCCAAGCGTTTGGCCAAAGTCTTCATCGTATTTTTTTAGCCCCATTTCGCTAGCCACATCAAAAAGACCCAACCAGCCAGCTGTACTGTTTATCAGAAAACGAAAAGTAGACGACGCCGTTGCATCCCATTTACCCTGTAGTAAATTGTTGGTTATATTGCCGATTTCCCCAAGGTTAGAGAAAAAATTGCTCACACCTCTCTGTACGGGGTTAGGCGTAATAGCCTTATATCCCTCAGCAACAGGCTTTAAAACAGCACCATCAATTGCATCATTGAAAGTAAACATAGAACGGTTAAAACCTTCCCATGGATCTTCTTTGGTTTCTACTGGCACCTGTGCGCAAGACTGCACAAGCAATAACATAGAGCCAAAAAGTAAAGCGCCTATTACTTTAAACATTTTCACTATCCTTAACTTGTAAGACTGCACACACAGCGTATGACTAAAAAACAAGATCTTATCTATAAAATCAAACCAATTTTTTAACTTCCTGCCACTGTTTTGACAAGCGCTTCTCTGAAATAGGCTCTAACGTGCCAACCGACTGTGCAAACAAAGAAATACGATATTCCTCTAACATCCAGCGATATTTGATCAACTCTGGATCATATAATGCTTTCTCGTCATGGGCTTTTTTTTGTCTAGAATAAGTTTGCCAAAGAATTTCTAATTCAGACACATATTGATTTTCTTTGTTCAAATGATTTTGAAAACGCTCCAAGCGCACTTCAATACCTTTGAAATAACGCGGTAATTGCCCTAACCAAAACAAGGGTGTATTACCGATAAAGCCAGGGTAAATAAGCTGCTCTAATTGGACTTTAATATCACCGTAAATTCGTGTCCAAGGCAATGGAATACTGCCTTTCATCCTCTTTGCCACACCTTGATAAGATGACAACACACGATAAAGCTGTCCCGCCATGTCGTTCGCCACACTCACTAATTGTGGTTTATGATTCAAAACACAGCTTTCAAACTCAGCTTTCGTTCGTGGCAAAGCACGCCCATCCAAAAAAACCTTATCTAAAACCGCATTAAGTAAATCGTCCAACAAGGTTTCTTTTTGACCTAATGGAGAAAAAATTAGCATGGATTCTTTTAAGTGCGGTAGGTTCTTTTGCAAATAACGCATTTCTTTGCTCAATGTAAGTTTAAGCAAAGTGACCACCCCTTTTCGATGGGTTTCCAACGCGGTGTTTTGATCATCGAACATCTTCAATGAAACATGATCGCCTTGCGCTACCAAAGCGGGAAAAGCCGTGACCTTGATACCAGCTTGTTTAATCTCCTGACGCTCAGGAATGCCCTGCTCAGGCCAAGAGGTTAAACCTTCTTGCTCATGCTGCTTGGTACCAAATTTTGCAAAACTTTCTTCAACTAGGTCACTAAACTGAGTTTGCAGCTGCGCTAGGTTTTTACCTACACCTAGTATCTTACCGCGCTCGTCCACTACTTCTAAGTTCAGCGTTAAGTGTGAATCAAGTTTTTCAGCATTCCACTCATTTAGCGGGATATCAATCAGCGTTTCGCGCTTAATCTGCAAACTAAGCTGCTCAAGCAAATCGCCTTTGTCTTTCGACAAGTTGGGATAAACACGATCAACAAACTGCGGAATCGGCACAAAGCGACGACGCAAAGCCTTAGGCAAAGCACGCAGCAAGGCTTCGCAGCGCTCTTTGATAAAACCGGGCACAGCCCAACCTAAATCCTCTAAGCTCAGCTGACGTAACAAACCAACTGGCACTTTTAAGGTCGCACCATCGGCTGCTTGACCTGGATCGAATTTATAATCAATCGGTAACGCGACGCCGTTCAAACCAAAGGAATCCGGGAAGGCAAAATCATCGACGCTAACGTCTTGGTTGATCAAATCCTCACGAGTCATTAACAAAGCATCTGGCGAAGTTTTAACGAAATGCTCTAAGCTTTTTAGATTGCGAACATGATCGGGTAATCGAGAATTGTAGAAGGCAAACACCGTTTCATCGTCAACCAGAATGTCACGTTTGCGCAGTTTAGCTTCTTGAGTTGCTAACGATTCCATCAGAGCTTTGTTCTTACGATAGAACGCCTGTTTAGTACGAAGTTCTCCTTCCACCAGCCCTGAACGAATAAAGATCTCACGCGCTTCTTCAGGGTTCACATGACCATAATCAATGCTGCGTTTCGCCACAATCACCAAACCATAAAGCGATACTTGCTCATGGGCCATGATGCGGCCTTGGTTACGCTCAAAGTGTGGATCAAAGTATTGACGCTTCACAAAGGGCGCTGCGTACTCTTCAATCCAAACAGGATCAATTCGCGCCGTGACTCGCGCATACAATTTACTGGTCTCAATTAACTCAGCCGCCATAATCCATTGCGGTGGTTTTTTGAATAACATGGACCCAGGGAAAATCGCCAATTTACGCGAACGACAGCCAAGCATTTCTTTGCTGTCTTCCATTTTATTAGCAACTTGCGTAAACATACCCGCCAACAAAGCGCGATGAATCGCTTCGTAATGACGTTCTTCATGCTGCACCTCTTTAAAGCCGAGCTGCTTACAAGCAATCATGATTTGACGATGAATATCACGCCATTCGCGCATGCGCATGAAGTTCAAAAATTGCTTACGGCAATACTGGCGTAATTGATTCTGCGACAAAGCTTGACGCTGCTCTTCAAAACGTTCCCACAAATTCAAGAACACAGCGAAATCAGAATCTTCGTCTTTATCTACCGCATGAGCCTGGTCTGACTGAGTCTTCTTGTCTTGCGGACGCTCACGAGGATCGGGAATAGACAAGGCACTAACAATAATGGCCACTTCTTTGAGAACACTGTGCTGCTCGGCTGCGATTAGAATTCGCCCTAATTTAGGATCGATTGGCAACTTAGCAAGCTGACGTCCAATCGGCGTCAGTCGCTCTTTGTCCAAGGCACCAAGCTCGGTTAACGCTCGATAGCCATCGTTGATCATTCGTTTTTCAGGCATTTCAACGAAAGGAAATTTCTCCACCGCACCAAGTTTTAAATTGGCCATCTGCAAAATAACCGATGCCAAGTTGGTACGGAAAATTTCAGGATCGGTAAACTCTGCACGATTGTTAAAATCTTCCTCGTCATACAAACGAATACAAATACCATCCGCCACACGACCACATCGCCCTGCTCTTTGGTTCGCACTGGCTTGGCTGATTTTTTCAATCGGCAACTGTTGGACTTTGGAACGCACGCTGTAGCGACTAATTCTCGCCAAGCCCGGATCAATCACGTAACGAATACCCGGTACCGTCAACGAGGTTTCAGCAACGTTGGTCGACAACACAATACGACGACCAGAATGGGATTTAAAAATACGTTGTTGCTCGCTAGCGCTCAATCGAGCATATAAGGGCAAGACTTCCGTGCTGCGTAATTCGGCACGACGAAGAATTTCTGCGGTTTCACGAATTTCTCGCTCACCCGGCAAGAACACTAGAATGTCACCCGCACCGCGATAGCCGGATTGTCGCTCTTCGGCGATCAGCAGTTCTACTGCGTCTAAAACGCCTTGCTCCATACTTTGGTATTCGTCTAGCTCTTCTGAGTCAGACTTACTGAGCAATGGCTGATAACGCACTTCAACAGGATAAGTTCGACCTGATACTTCGATGATAGGTGCGTTTTCAAAATGCTCAGAAAAACGCTCAACGTCGATAGTAGCCGAGGTGACAATGACTTTTAGATCTGGTCGAGCCGCCAAGACTTGCTTTAAATACCCAAGCAAGAAATCGATGTTCAGACTGCGTTCATGGGCTTCATCAATGATGATGGTATCGTATTTATAAAGGCGTTTATCTTGTTGGATTTCGGCCAACAAAATACCGTCTGTCATCAGCTTAATCAGTGTTTCTTCATTACTTTCGTCACTAAAACGAACCTGAAAACCCACTTGCTCGCCAAGATTAACTTGCAACTCATCACTGATACGCTCAGCCACGCTACGAGCGGCAATTCGTCTTGGTTGTGTATGACCAATTAGACCCGCAATACCTCGACCTGCTTGCAAGCACATTTTAGGCAATTGCGTGGTTTTACCCGAGCCTGTTTCACCAGCAATAATGATGACTTGATTTTCTTGGATCGCTTTGATGATTTCGTCAGCACGAGCCGCAACCGGCAAGCTTTCATCGTAGGTAATCTTTGGCATACGTGACAAACGAGCTTGGTACAGAGTCTCAGATTTTTCGATAAGAGCATTCACTTCAGATTGCATACGATCAAAAGGCAAACCATCCTTTTGACGCTTACTAAGCTGCGCTTGTTTTTGATCAATTAGATGACGATCGCGCGTCATTACGGCATTTGTCGGCATGATAGGTAAACTTGTATCCTTTTTACTTGGCGCAGAGAAAATAGTTGCAATAAATAAAGCGCCGTTTCTATTCGAGGTTGTGGCACAGCGCTTCAAGTGAAGCTAAGTTGTTGTACAAAAACCTCTATCTATATAGTTGCAAATTCTAACATCAATCCCAACCTAAGGGTTATAGTGAACAACATTCGCGGCACATCTAATACGATGTTGCCATTACTCTCTAAAGACCAACTAACTACAGATCAACAACAAAAAGGAAATGGTATGTCTCATCAAGTATTTGAAGATAACTCTCTTACCATTGGCAACACGCCACTTGTACGTTTAAACCGTATCGGGAATGGAAATATTTGGGCAAAGCTCGAATCTCGTAATCCTGCTTTCTCAGTAAAATGCCGCATCGGCGCCAACATGGTGTGGGATGCAGAAAAGAAAGGCATTCTGAGCAAAGGTAAATCCATCGTTGAAGCCTCAAGCGGTAACACAGGTATCGCCTTGTGTTTCGTTGCTGCATCTCGTGGTTATCCGATTACCATCACTATGCCATCCAGCATGAGTGTGGAACGTCGCCAAGTCATGAAAGCCCTTGGGGCGACTATCGTTCTAACTGAGCCAGCGAAAGGCATGAAAGGCGCCATTGCCAAAGCCGAAGAAATTGCCCAAGACGAAAACTTCGTTTTGCTGCAACAATTCGAAAACCCAGCCAACCCTGAAATTCATGAAAAAACCACTGGCCCAGAAATTTGGCAAGACACCAATGGTGAAATCGATGTTTTCGTCGCTGGTGTTGGTACTGGCGGCACTATCACTGGCGTGAGTCGCTACATTAAAAACACCCAAGGCAAAGCCATTATCAGTGTCGCGGTTGAGCCAACCAGCTCACCTGTTATCACACAAACAATTAACGGTGAAACACCAACACCATCTCCACATAAAATCCAAGGCATTGGCGCAGGCTTCGTACCGAAAAACTTAGATCTTTCTATCGTAGACCGAGTTGAGCAAGTATCTAACGAAGACGCCATTGCCATGGCAAAACGCCTAATGCGTGAAGAAGGCATCTTGTGTGGTATTTCTTGTGGTGCTGCTGTCGTTGCTGCGGAACGCTTAAGCAAACTAGCAGAATTTAAAGACAAGAAAATCGTCGTAGTATTACCAGATTCGGGCGAGCGCTACTTGTCTACCGCTTTGTTTGAAGGTGAATTTACCGACAACGAATTGGTTCAGTAATAAACGAAATGTAGGTCGACATAAATGTCGATAAAAAACTCGAATCCCTCCTCCTAATGTCTTGCAAGAGGAGGGATTATTTTATTAACGCAAAGCACAATTAATGCGGTTTTTTCGTACCGTAACGAACCATGTCTTTACCATTTTCAAATACTTCGGTGGTCACATAACGCCCTAACACCAACTGCTGATTATCATCCAGCACTGCCACAAATGGACGACCATTGGCATTATTCGTCGCCAACGCCACGCCAGATACACTGTTCAGACCTAAACCACCCACCTCAACCAAACGTAGAAACGTCTCAAGTTCGTCCAAGGTTTCAATTACATCATTATCATTAATCATTCGTTCTACTCTGTTACACCAATAATGGCGCTAGAATAACAGTAATCACAGCGAGAGAAAAATGGGAAGCCCAACAAAAGTGCTGAGCGTTAGTAATCTCTCATAACTCTTTGTTAGGCTTTTTCTACCACTAGGTAAGTATGAAGTTCAGGATATTGGTCAAACTCTAAGTGCCTGATAATACAACCAAGCTCAATGAATAACTTTAGGAAACCATTTAAACCAAGTGACGAATAGTAAACTTCTGGCCCCATAAAATTGTTAGTATGAAAACCCTCTTCATCTGTACCACCAAATGAAAAAATCAACACACCACCGACATTCAGACTTTCTACTAGTTTAGTAAGAACATTTCTTTGCTCTGACAAAGGAATATGCCAAATACTGTCCCATGCTGTTATGAAATCGTACTTCTCAGATAGTTCGCATTCACAAATGTCACCTTGCACAAAGCGAATATCCGGATGCTTTTTACGCGCAATATTTAGCATCTCATCGGAAATATCTAAACCTGATGGAGTAAAACCTTCACCTTGGAGTAAATCTATAAAGCGTCCAGTGCAACCGCAGCCAACGTCCAAAGCGTTGCCTCGACTCTTAACAAAACTAATTGCTTTCTTGTGCTGAGAAATCCCATTATTTATATCAAATTCTTCACTATTCCAAATATGAGTGATTTGATTATATGCTTTCCCGATATCTTCTGGCTTCACCCTTTATCTCCCTTATAAAGCCTAACATTGCTAACTGCGACCAAACTCAGAACACTCCAGCGCACGAAGCCCCAAGCAACTAGTCTTTGTTATGCATCTTGATCTATTCTCAACTGAAATATATTGCCCTCACAGTCATGAGCATCACATACTTTTCGGCCACCAAATTCCCAATTTTTTGGAGGAAAGACAGAACCACCTTTGTTTTTAATCATCTCACTAATTATCTCTAATGGAGTATTAATAAAAAATGTTGGTTTGATCGGAGTACTCGCTCTTGGAGAGTGCAAGTCGGAAACCGTTTTAGAAGCCTCTGTCTCAAGCAACACCAACTCAAAATCGCCATCCGCCAATAAAGCATATGAATTATCCCCTTCAACTTTATTAAGCGCGAAGACGTGAGAATAAAAATCAGACAATCGGCTAACTGAAGAAGCGTACATCACAAATCCTGTTTTCATATGCCTATCATATGCCTCAATCTTGGTTACACAATGTCGGTAGTTTTCTGGGCATGCACATTAGCTTATCGATGCAACACCTCACCAGTTCTAATATTAAATGAGCCTATACATGGCTGTTGAACGTCACGCCCAAACTCTTCACAAGATAAAAGATATTCATCTACCGAACAACGAAACTCGGCTTCAAGCTCTTTCAACGTCGTCGCTTCATACATCGCTAACAGGTTTCTTAGGTCATTTAAAAAATATGACAATCATTAACGCTCCGTTAAGCAGTGAACAACACGCTGATTGCATCGATGCTTCACTGAAGTTAGAAATACCATGTACTGGCTATCAGCTTAAGCCGTTACTTTTGTTAAATCGCCTAACTTTGGTACGCATATTTTTCATTGGTGATGATGTATTGAACTGAATCATTCGACCTAACGTCCATTTTTCATACCATGTCGTTTCATACAATTCTTCATTGCTTAAACTTGAAACTAAAGAGATAAGCTCGTTAATAGTTGAGTCCAACTCCTTGAGTAAGTCTTCATATTTCCAGTCACTGTACTCATCATGAAAACTGACAGCCAATAAACCAAGCTGATTCCATTTATAGCCAGTATCTGGGAAATCCACCGGAAGACCTTGAGACTTCAAACTATGCCACTTCAAGACCAACTTCCCCCAGCCTACAAGGTAGGTAACAGTGTCACAAACACTAATTTGTGTTCCTTTTATATTACCCTCAAGCTCGCACTTACGTGAAAGTGACTCTGGAACAATCCGGTAATCGTCCATAAGTTTGGGAAATATCGAGTTTATGGCAAAGAGCAGCTCATCTTTTGATTGTGGAACTGAGGACATACTTTCCTCCATTTACATAACATAAGAGTTAAAAGGCGGACTTCAGCCCGCCTCAATAAGCGCAACAAATAGTTTGATCCACTTATTAGACATTGCTCACTATAACTTCACAATTTGTCAAGGAAGTGTTCAAGTATCTCATCATCAGCATAATTAAATAAACCAGTGGAACGCCAGCCTAGGTGTCGATAAAACCAAATCACCTAGGTGTAATGGCAACAGGGAACATCAACAGAGCATAAAACCGGAAAAATGAGCGTGCGTATTGTGTTCTTTTAAAAAGAATAAAAAGAAGTTATTTGAAGGGTCAATCGTCCATTAATTTCTTTGCTTTTGATTCCTTTACGTAGCAAATGTAACGCGAGTTAAAGTAGATTTCCAGAGAGGTTGTCGGCACCTGCTTGAAAATCAAAAATTACCACAACCTGCTTTCACTAATAAAACCATGAAAGCCAAAGCAAATCCCATAAGCGAGGTCAAACGATAGTCTCGAGCGACGGGGATTGCTTTGGCTTTTGCTGATTAGAAAACAACCCCATCTTCCGTCTTCCCCTTTCTTCAAGGGTAATAGACTTTAGTTCGCTTTGATCTGACAAACCACTTCGCCACCTTCAAACACACATAGCTCACCTTCTTCCATTTGTTGCCACGTTTCGTCGTGGGTTAATGGTTGTGTGGCGATGACGGTGACGACGTCTTTGTCTGTGGTGACTTCTTTGAAATCAATAATGACATCTTCATCTGACAAGGTGGCTTTCTTAAATGGCGCTCGACGGGTAATCCAATGCAACTTGGTGGTACAAAAGCAATATAAGCGCACACCATCAGACAACATCATGTTGAACACACCACGTTTTTTTAGCTGCAAAGCTAATGCCGATAGCGCTTCAGACACTTCTGTTAAGCTTGGTTCCTTATCACCAAAGCGTGTTTGTAGTTGCTCAACGATCCAACAAAAAGCGCGCTCGGAGTCTGTGCTACCCAATGGGTGATGAAAAGTAATCGGTAAGGAATCCGCTGCTTCTAATTGCCCGTTATGAGCATAAGTCCAAGTTTTACCCCATAACAAACGACTAAACGGATGTGTATTTAATAAACACACCTCACCTACGTTGGCTTGGCGGATATGACTGATCACGATATCGCATTTTAATGATGTGTTGCTGATGACTTCCGCCATATCCGAATCAGCACTCGGTCTTGGGTCGTGGATCGCCCAAACATAGCCATCACGATACATAGCCATTCCCCAGCCATCTTTATGAGGACCAGTACGCCCGCCACGAGCACGTAAACCAGAAAAACTAAAACATATATCGGTCGGCACATTGGCGCTCATGCCCAATAACTCACACATCGTCTAGATCATCTCTTCTAAGGGATTGATTTTTCTTTATACGACGATACAAAAATATACCGCCAGCTATCACCACAATGCCTCCTAGATTTAGTGCGGCATACAAAACCCATTCTGATGTTGATAGATTGTTTGCTTTATCTAAAACTTGATCAGCTACAGACTCTTCCGTTGCTGAACTCTCTTTTGGTAATGGATCAGAAGTTTCTGCAACATCGTCGACAATAGACACAGATGGTGGAACGAACACAGGAGCCACATCATTGTTAGACGAAGGTTCTGACATATTGAGCGAACTATTCATATCGCCATTCACCAAAGTAACGATTGGCGCGCCATTTCCTTGTCGATCAAAGTGCCACATCGGCGTCCAATAATCAAAACGCTGTCCAGTTTGAGTCATACCAATCAACTTAGCTCGGACATTAACATTATCGCCCGGAGAAACTGGAATGATTTTTTCCCAATAACCTTGCCCAACAAGGGGCATTTCTTCCGTCTCGGTGGTGCCATTATTGTAGGTAAACTCAAGCTTCACATTAGAACGCAGCATGTTCAGTTTTAAGTTCACAGGCTTCGCAGAAAACGCGACTAAATTACCGCCAGGACTCGTACCTTCGAATTCAATAGCAGGATGAACGGTAAAAAACTGGCTAAGCTGGCGAGAGAAGGTTTTGCCATCTAATAAGCTGACAAGCTCATAATTGCCCGGTTCGTTAATGCCGTCTAAACGCTGTTTAAATTGCTCATTCGTTCTCACCGTATCCTGAGAGAAAATAGTCTCTTTTTGTTCGCCACTTAAACGTACTAACGTTTGTTTTACGTCCAGTAGATTCAGCACTTTGTCGTCTTTGATTAGCTCATTTTTTTGAAACAAGCCGACAGTTGAATAAATAGGTTCATTCTGAAATATCACGGGTGCGACAGGTGTTGCTTGCGCGCTTAAATCTGTAATCACGCGAATGCTGCTTCGATCAAGATCAACATTATTGACTTGCCATGTACCAGACGCAGGACCGCGAACTGTTATTAGGGTGTAATGATCCGAACTAGAGACAGACACTTCGGCATTGCTAACCAGTGACAATAACTTACCATCAGGTTTGACAATATGAGGCTGTATACCGTTTTCGTGGAAAACAACAAGTGTAAGCTCTTGGATCGCATCGTCCACTGTAAAACGATTACCATCGAATGGTAATTCATCTGAGGGTGAAGCTTGGGAGAAAATACGGTCAAACGTGTCTAATAAGTCTTCAGGAATAGCGACTTCAGTGTGTGTTGCGTCAGTGCGCAATGACAAGGATTCAAGTAACGCTTTGTCGGTGTAACCCGTCATAGAAATAGTATGAAGATGAATACCACGCTCTTCTAACTTGGACGTTAATTGATTAAGAATACGATCACGAGAAGCTTTGTTCACCGCCTCTTCCAAACTGATGTCTACCATGCCATCAGTAACTAAAATCCAATGACGATTAAAGCCAGGCTTTAGGTTTCCCGAGTCGGGTGTTTCCAACAAAAGCTTGATAATGGCTTCTAAATCGGTTTTGACATCTTGCGTCACATAACTATCTACATAGCTCGCCAGTTTAGTTTTATTGGCTTTATTAACGATTGCTTCAGGTAAGAGCACTCTAGGCTCCTCGCCAAACAACCAAATCCCTAGTGTGGCTTTTTCTTCAGGCGCAAGATTAGAAATAAGACGCAACGCCTCAGATGTAAGCTTATCAGGATCACTGATCAACATACTGCCAGAGGCATCAACAATGACACGGAACTGAGTGTCCGCTTTACTCAACGGCATCCACAAGGATAAAACAGCCACTAACAACACAGTATTTATTTTCAACCACTTCACGTTTGCGAACTCCTTGAACTACTTTACTTTGCTGAATTTAGCGACCATTTGCCGTAACTAAGCCGAGATCTCAAATTATATCATACGGTTCCGGCATACCATGTACCCATTTAATAACATGGGTTTCCCACTCTTCTTCATCAACGGTATTTTCATTCACCGCATAATGGCGAACAGTTAGCCCTTGGCGAAGCATTTCTTTATCACTACCAACCACCAAAGGGTGCCAATTCGGCAAGTCTTTGGTTTCGTACAATACACGATAACTACAGGTATCAGGTAACCAATGAAATTCGTCAACCTGATCAGGTGTTAGCGTAATACATGTCGATACTTTATCTTGTCGAGTTTCATAGACCTTACACTGGCAAGAACCAATATTCAGTTGATGACAAGATAAATTGGTATAAAACACCTCTTCGGTTTCATCGTCTTGTAATTTTTGCAGGCAACATTTACCGCATCCATCACAAATAGATTCCCATTCGACTGGAGACATTTTCTCCAGTGGAGTGGTTTTCCAAAAAGGCTCGTAACGCTTTGCAATCATTCTCTAAATCCAAGTAATTAATAAACCGCTTGCGTCGGTGTTTTATATAAATCCAACAAATACTCTTCCTTCACTGGCGGTAATTGCAAATAAAAACCTTTTTCACGAATGCCTTTAGTGACACTTTCTGGTGTCGCGCGAGCTAACTTACTTTCATTGGTCAACAACATGGTCATCGCACTGATGCCTTTGCCAAACCGAGTCATTAACTCTTCAGGGATTTCTTTCAATCCCTTGCTTTTTTCCACATACAAGTACATTCCATCATGTTTGCTGGAACGAAATACTTCTACGATTAAATGCTGTTTCATATTTTACCCTTGGCGCTATAAGGCCATTTTAGGACTTTTAAATCTTTCTATTTTTTAAACCTATTCAATATAGGATCAACAATCACATCACGACGCCAGCCAGTCATTGCAGGATTTTGCAAGTCAATCTCAGTACCTTCGTACAAATGACGCACTAATGGATCCAACAACTTACGCTTCATCATAGCTTCCGGCGCAATATTTAACATCTCAGCTTTATCACGAATAAACGCTTTAATTGCTTTCGTTAAATCACCGGCCTGAGATGGTAAAGGGATTTCCAACGGCAATTGATATTCATCAGGTGACAATTCATTCACCAAAGCGACATTTTGCAAAATAACCTCACCATACAAACGGTGCTGACGGCCAGTTAGCTCTTCCGCCTCAGAAACTGCTTTATGATGTGTCGGCAAGGTTTTCGCCAACGACCAAAGAGTACGATCTTTTAATATCTGCCCTTTAGGCACGTCTTCTTTACGAGCTTGCTCATCACGCCAAATAAACAGCAAACGCAATAAGGTTAAACCAGCTGGCGTCAAACGCCACGCGGTTTTAATGCCATCCCAGTTTTGCTCTGGATCAGAGTTCATCTGGTATTGCCATTTCAATGAATCGCAATCTTCCATTGCCCATTCGAGCATGTTTTTCGCTTCTAAACGGGCAATTTGCATTGGATAGACTTTTGCCAGATAAACCACATCAAGCGCTGCATAACGCTTTTGTGCATCCGTTAAAGGACGTTGAACCCAGTCCGAACGAGTTTCATCTTTCGCTACTTCAATTTGCAAATATTCATGAATCAGCTTCACATAGCTTAGCGACCATTGCGCGCTAGCATAGGCTTCACCAATTTGAGTATCGTAAAAAGGCGTAGGTAACACACCTAACAAACGATCAAAAACATCCAAATCTTCGGAACAAGCATGAAACACTTTCATCACCGAAGGGTCCACCATCAGGTTACGAAGAGGTTCCCATTCGTCGATGCTCAATGGATCAATCAGTACGGCTTTCTCGCCTTCACTAATTTGAATGAGCCCCGTAATTGGAAAATAGGTTGTGCGACGAATGAATTCTGTATCGACCGCAATTACAGGCAAATCTGCCCAATAATCACACCAGCTCGCCAGCGACTCATTATCCGCAACCCACACAATATTAAGAGCATCATCTTGATCATTCATACTAGAGTTTCTTCCGTCCCTCTAGCGCTAAAGCCAGAGTGTTTCCATCAACGTATTCCAGTTCGCCACCCATAGGAACACCATGGGCAATACGACTGACATTAATGTTCAATGTTTTTAATTTTTCAGCAATATAGTGACAAGTCGCCTCGCCTTCTACTGTTGAGTTAGTGGCAATAATCGCTTCTTCCACTTCATTATGCTGAACCAAAGCTTCTAAACGATCTAAGCCTAATTCTTCCGGACCAATGCCATCAATAGGTGACAAATGCCCTAGCAAAACAAAATAACGCCCAGAAAAGCTACCTGCAGATTCGATTGCAACGACGTCTGCTGGTGTTTCTACAATACATAAATGCTTTGCATCACGCTCGGGATCTGTGCAAATCCCGCACTCTGACTCTTCCGTCAAAGTACGGCAACTTGAACAACGCCCGACTTTGTCGAGCGCCTCGCGCAATGCATTTGCTAGTCTATCTGCCCCTTGATGATCACGTTCCAATAAATACAATGCCATCTTTTGCGCCGACCTTGGTCCAACGCCCGGTAAACAGCGTAATGATTCAATCAGTTCTTTAATTAAGGGACTAAACAAGGCTCGCTCCTAGAAAGGCATCTTGAAGCCAGGTGGCAAAGACATACCCGCTGTAGCAGCAGCCATTTTCTCTTTTTGAGTCACTTCGATATTACGAACAGCATCATTCACTGCTGCAGCGATCAAGTCTTCTAGCATTTCTTTGTCATCACCAAACAAAGAGTCATCAATAGAAACTCGTTTCACATCATGACGACCTGTCATCAGAATTTTTACAAGACCAGCACCCGCTTGACCTTCTACTTCCATATTGGCAATTTCTTCCTGCGCTTTCTGCATATTTTCTTGCATCTGCTGCGCCTGGCGCATCATGTTACCCATACCACCTTTAAACATAACTTTTGCTCTCCAATTTAAGCTTTAACTTTAACCGTATCGTAAACCAACTGCGCGCCCATCGTTGCCGACAAAGCCTGCACAACTGGATGTGAATTCAAATGTGTAATTGCCACTTGCAAGGCTTCTGCTCGCTTACTAGCGGCAAATTCTTCTGCGGTCACACCTGTGGTGTCTTCCACTGTATCTATAATCAAAGGCACCGTCATTGCGAAGAAATCGCTCAGTGCACTTTGTATTTGTTCGTAACGCACTTGGTTCAACATGTGCCCGTATTCTAAAGGCACTTCAAGTCGAATACCTTGATCACTTGCATCCACCAAGCTGGAATTCATTAAAATATTTTGCACCAAACCTGTCAAAGGCAAACGCGGTGCCACCAGCCACCAAAGCTTCATGGTTAGCTCATTATAATGGCTCATTTCTGGCAATGGCATACCTAATGCAGGTTGAGCAATGGTATCTGGTACTTTTGCTAGACGCGTATCAGGTTCTTTGCTTTCTTCGACGATTGGCGACTCTATAGGTTCCGCACCTAAGGCATCAACCAAGTCTGCCGCGGGATTAAATGGATCGACAATATCAGCAATGGCACGTTCTTCAGCTTCTTCTTCGTCCTCATCCTCATCACTTTCATCTAACAATTCTTTTGTGAATCTATCTTCAGCAATAACAAAAGATTTAGGCTCAAGTTCAGGCTTGCTAGCAGTCTCTACCTGTATGTCTGGCTCTTGCTGAGCAGTAGGCTCTAACGCAATGCTGACGGTCTGCAACTCTACATCAATAGACTTTTCTAGCTCACTGCTTTCTACTGCTGCGATTTCAACATCATCTAAAGTGATGGATTCAACATCTTCTTCAATATGGTCCTGAACAGCCTCACTCTGAGCGCTTTCGCTGTCAACAGAGACATGTTCAACAAAATATTCTTCAGCGACGACAGGTTCCGGTGCATCTTCCCAAGGCGGATGTTCAGCAGGTGCTGTAGACCGAACTGACTCTTGCACAGGTTCTGGCTCGATCATTTGCTCAGCAGGCTTAGTGACTAACGGCTCTTCTGATTCAGCTGCTAATGTTTTTTTTTCTGTAATCGGCGAAGACGGATAGTCAGGTTCTGCCGTTTGGTACATTGTTTCAGGCAATGTTTCAGATGATGCTACTGGCACAGTGTCTGTTTGAGCATTCATTACAGGCGGCGCATTATGACTAACCGCCATTGGCGGTACTGGACGGAAGGCTATCAGCCTTAGCATCAGCATTTCAAAACCCGCACGTGTAGAATGTGCTAAATGCAAATCACGACGGCCAATCAATAGGCTCTGATACATGATTTGTATTTCTTCAGAACTAACACTAGCAGCAATAGCTTGAATACGCGCCAAGTCACCCAGCTGATCCATTAATGCGCCCGGGACTTGTTGCTCTATCGCCACACGATGCAACACATCTAATAAGCTGCCGCATATAGCCGTAAAATCTGGCTGATAGTCAGCAAGTTGCTCAATACGAGTTAAGACTTGCGCCGCGTTTTTAGACGCAACACTTTCTAATAAATCTAGTACTTGCGCTTGATTCACCAAGCCCAACATTGCCGTCACGCCAGATTCCGAAATCGTGCCATTACCAAAGGCAATCGCTTGATCCGTCAAGCTCAACGCATCACGCATACTGCCATTTGCGGCTTGGCCAATTTGCCAAAGCGCAGGCTGATCAAAGTTAACTTCTTCGGTGGTAAGCACGGTTTGCAAATAATCCACCACGCGTTGCGGGGTCATATTTTTAAGGTTGAACTGCAAACAACGTGACAAAATCGTCACAGGAAGTTTCTGTGGATCGGTCGTTGCTAGTAAAAATTTGACGTGTGCTGGCGGCTCTTCAAGAGTTTTTAACAAGGCATTAAAGGAATGAGTCGACAACATGTGCACTTCGTCTATCAGGTAGACTTTAAAACGGCCACGAGTTGGCGCGTATTGCACGTTTTCTAATAATTCGCGGGTATCTTCTACTTTGGTACGAGATGCCGCATCCACTTCGATGAGGTCGACAAAACGACCTTCAGCGATTTCTCGGCAACTATCACAAGTTCCACAAGGCTCAGGCGAAATGCCATTGGTTTCACAGTTCAAGCATTTAGCGAAAATACGCGCGATAGTGGTTTTACCAACACCGCGTGTCCCGGTAAACAAATAGGCGTGATGCAAACGCTGTTGGCGTAAAGCATTCACCAACGCTTGAAGTACATGGTCTTGCCCAGCCATTTCAAGGAAAGTCTGTGGGCGCCATTTACGTGCTAAAACTTGATAACTCATGATGGATACTGGCTGATAAAAAGCGATTTTTTATTGTACGGCAGTACGAGCAATTTCGAAACCACTCTTAGTGCACAGGACAGCAGGTAATTAGGAGAAATAACAAAAAACTTCGCTATAAAGATCAATAGCTTAAATTTAGAACACATTTTCGCCCGATCTATCACCTGAAAATCTAAGTGATAGATCGAACAAAATCCTTCTGCTAGTTCGCTTTCGCTGCGCGGACCTTACGCTGGCGTTCTTTTTCTACTGCCTTTTCAACACGATGTTTTTCAACCGCATCTAATACTTCTGCACCAATATGTTCTTCACCACGAGAACGAGCAAGTTGAACTTGACGCTCACGTTCGATAAAACGCTGGCGCTGTTCATCAGTGTATTTATCTACACAATGCACACAACTCACGCCTTGAATATAATGCTCGCTTTGTTTCTCTTCTTCAGTAATAGGCATACGACAAGCATGACATTGGTCGTATTCACCTTTTTGTAGATCATGATTTACAGAAACACGATTATCAAAAACAAAACACTCACCTTCCCACAGAGTTTCTTCTTTTGGTACTTCTTCCAAGTACTTCAAGATCCCGCCTTCAAGGTGATAAACCTCTTCGAAACCTTGTTCTAACATATAAGCTGTGGATTTTTCGCAACGAATACCGCCAGTACAGAACATGGCAACTTTTTTGTGTTTCGCTGGATCCATGTTTTCTTTTACGTACGCTGGAAATTCACGAAAGGTATCGGTTTTTGGGTTTACTGCGTTTTTGAACGTGCCAATTTGCACTTCGTAATCGTTACGCGTATCAACCAAAACCACATCAGGATCAGAGATCAACGCATTCCATTCGCTTGGTTTAACATAAGTACCCACCACGCGTTTAGGATCGATGCCTTCAACCCCCATGGTAACGATTTCTTTTTTAAGCTTCACTTTCGTGCGATAGAAAGGCATATCTTCGTCATAAGACTCTTTGGAGACAATCTTATCCAAACCTGGTTGCTGATCTAACCAAGCCAACATGGTATCAATACCTTCACGAGTACCGGCAACCGTACCGTTAATACCTTCGCTAGCCAGCAACAAGGTGCCGCGAATACCATTATCTTCTAATGTTTTTTGAAGTGGTTCACGAAGGGACTCAAAATGAGGTAAGGCAACAAATTTATAAAGGGCACACACAACGACTTTAGACATAACTCTCTCCTATGCGATCTGGAACGTAAAACCAGAGCAATTAAACAAGGCGCGCATTATAGAGAGTTATAAACCATTTTTCGAGGCTAAATCCAAAAAAACCACACAAACAAGAGGGAGTAAATTTATTGGTCTGGATCAAGTGTAGAGCCTGTGGTGTTATTAACACGGAACCAGCCAGCGATACTGTGCCGTGTTCGTTTAGCCACCATCACTTCATGATAAAAGCATTCACTCAGAAACACAGCCAAACGACCTTTTTTAGGGAAAAAACGCCCGACTTCGATAGAAGGATCATTTTCATCATAAATAACCAATTCGCCGCCATCGCCATCTTGCCAGCCTTCGTTTAAATACAAAACGGTAGACAAAATACGATTACTTTCACCTTTGAAAGCATCTATGTGTTTTTCATAAAATGCGCCTTCCTCGTAACGAGCAAAGTGTGCCTCGTAATCAAACAAACCAAGAAACAAACGACGGTTCAGCGCAACGCGTAAGTCAGCCATCATTTTTAAGAAATCTACACGAACGGGCTTATCCGGATCTATCCACTGAATATAATCACGACGAGAATCTAATACGATTTGATGATCCTGTTTTCGCCCAACGCCAGCCTGCAACATAAAGACGTTTTGAATACTTTCTGCTTCATCCATCAAGGCTTGAGTAAAATCTGTTGAAAAAAAGTCATCCTGAACGCTCCAACCTTTTGTCTGTAGATCCATTAGCAAATTAGCAAATGGCTCTTCTCGACTAAAAGCTGGGATAGAGTTTTCAACATATAAACGCTTAGCAGGCAGGACTTCAGTAAACATAGATAGGTTCGTCACTTATAAAAAATCACTTGTAAAAAGGCAAATAACTACAGCAGCTATGATACTGTAGCCCAACAAACAAGACATCAAGATTTCGCCAGATAGATTTAAAAGACCATGACCCAAACCTTTCAATTACGAGACTATCAAATTCAAGCCGTTGAGGCCTCTTTGGTACACTTTCGTAATAGCGATGACCCAGCCGTTATTGTGCTTCCCACAGGCGCTGGCAAAAGCTTGGTAATTGCAGAACTTAGTCGACTCGCCAAAGGTCGAGTTATTTGTCTGGCGCATGTGAAAGAATTAGTTGAACAAAACCACGCTAAGTTTCTAGCAACAGGATCCTCAGCAGGGATTTTTTCTGCTGGCTTAAGCCAAAAAACCAGCACAGAGAAAACCACCTTTGCCAGCATTCAATCACTTTCCGCAAACCTTGCTGATTTCATCGAGCCAGTCAGTTTAATAATCATCGATGAATGCCATCGAGTTGGCATGGAAGAAAGCGGTCAGTACAACAAAACCATCGAGCATTTTCGAGCCCTAAACCCAAAAGTAAAAATTCTCGGCTTAACCGCCACGCCCTATCGTTTAGGCAGCGGCTGGATCTACCAAAATCATTACCATGGCTACACACGAACCTGCACAAACTCGCTCTTCAAGAAATGTATATTTGAACTACCGCTGCAACACATGGTTAAAAAAGGCTATTTAACCTCGCCAATCCATTACGATGCGGCCATTGCCCATTATGATTTCAGCCTACTGGCCGAAAGTTTAGATGGCGAGCAAAACACCGATGACATCGCGCTGAACGAGCTCATCCATAAACACCCTCGGGTTACTAAAGCCGTCACCGAACAAATATTGCAGCTTAGCCAAGATCGCCAAGGCGTAATGATTTTTGCTGCGACCATCGATCATGCAAAAGAAATCGCCAGTTACTTGCCCGCCGATAAAACCGCACTAATAACCGGCAAAACAAAACTCAAACAACGAGATTCATTGATCGCAGCGTTTAAAGCCAAAGATATTAAATACCTCGTTAATGTTTCGGTACTAACCACAGGATTTGACGCACCGCATGTGGACGTGATTGCTATATTGCGCCCAACCCAATCGATCAGTTTATTTCAGCAAATCGTTGGCCGTGGTTTGCGTTTAAGTCCTGGTAAAAAAGACTGCTTAGTCTTGGATTATACGAATAACGGCTACAATATCTTTCAGCCAGAAATTGGTGAGAAACGCCCAACCCAAGATTCTGTCGCCGTACAAGTTCATTGCCCAGCCTGTGACTTCGCCAATACGTTTTGGGGAAGAAAAGATGCCGAAGGTAACATTCTTGAGCATTTTGGGCGCCGTTGTCATGGCCTACTGAAAAACGCACAAGGTGAAGAGCAACAATGCAGCTATCGCTTTCGCTTTAAACGCTGCCCTTATTGTAATGAAGAAAATGATATCGCCGCGCGACAATGCCAGCATTGTACAGTGAAGCTTATCGATCCAGACGACTTACTCAGAAGCGCACTCAACCTAAAAAACAACAAAGTGCTACGCTGCTCAGGCATTACACCAGAACTAAATATAAAAGAAAAAAGTATCAAGATTATTTATCACGATGAGGACGGATTGACACTATCAGAGACATTCCGCTTTAATTTCAAGAAATCACGACAGACGTTTAATGATCTGTTTGCGCGCAGAATAGCCAATGGCAGCCAATCAATTCAGTTTGATAAAATTGAGGAAGTTGAGCGCTTTTTACCTTATCTTCCGACGCCAGATTTCGTCATTGCTAAGAAGCAAAAACAACACTGGCAAGTCACAGAGCGATTGTTCGACTACCAAGGCCCGTATAGAAAAGCTAACGAACTTAGTTAATCTCATCAACCTTTGTTTTTTAACGCATTACGATAAGAAACTTCAAACGGAAGATTCATACGCTTCAGATGATCGATCGCAGCTTGCCCAAGAACACCTTTTGGCACCCCAGTGAGCAAAACGAACCAATAGTTAGAAATCATATTTTCCGCAAAAATACTGGCCGTTTTATCGTCTACGCCCACTTGCTTAAAACGCTTGATAATACCTTCTGAAATTACGGTCATTTGATTGGTGTGAAAGCCACCTTTTGCCAAGCTATCCAACAACACTTGGCGAGTAAACTCTGCGTACGCATCATAAAATTCAAACAATACTTGTGCCATTTGCAGAAGATAATCAATGGGAGAGGAGCTGGCTTTTTGAGAAGCAACTGCAGCACGAAGCGCCACATCCATTTCATCAAAAAAGATATCTTTTACTAGGGAAAGTTTATCGGGAAAATGAACAAATAAGGTTCCGACTGCAATGCCAGCTTTATCACTTAGATAACGAGTACTGGTTGCTTCAATGCCCTGAGCCAGAAAAGCTTGCTTGGCAATGACTTTAATTTTAGATCGCGTATTGGCTTTTTGTTGCTGACGAAGACCCACCTGAACATTCCCCTAAGTAAGATACCAAGAGAGTTTAGCGTGTCTAATTTTCAAAGACGAGTGTAATTTAATACATGAAACATTAACGCATAGAACTTAGATTAGGCATAGATGATCGACTTAAAGACTCAGAAAGGTCTGCCATAAAGGACACAATTCGCTCGGCATTCACACCAAAATCGCCACTTCCCACTCTTGAACAGGAACGCATATCAACCCGAATTTTCTTAGGCTCTATCTGAGTAATACGAATCACCACATCATCTCGAAAGCCGAAAATAGGCGTACGAGCCGTTGCTTCGATAATACCGGCTCCGGAATACGTTGCCACCACATCCCAGCCACGTTCCTCAACCAACGCTGTTATAGCTGAATACACTGCTGTTTTGCTTTTTGTAGAAAATAGAGGCTGAACATCAGGATAATACTTATGCTGAATAGGTGCCCATTCACTGTTGTAACGTAGATCATTTTCTTGAGATTTTCGGATGAAGTTAACATTTAGAAAAGCGGGAGGGACATCTGTGTCAGTCGTAATATCATTTATGTCAGGTAAACCAGAGCGCTGCAGATAAAAACCAATCCACATAATGCTATACACCAACGACACGATCAGCACTAAAAAGAAAAATCTCTGACACGCTATATTTTTTTCTTTCCGACAAACACCTAGTGACACAGCAGCAAGCAAGGATAAAACTAAAGAGGCAAATACGCTTTTGCGAAGCATAGAAAAACCAGTTATTGGCTCAAAAATCCCAACTCGAACACCGGCAATAGATATAAACGCTATACACCCTACTAACATGAGAAGAACGTATAAAACCGGAGAGATATAACGACTCATAGACAACTCATAGCGAAAAAATAATATCTCACACCTTATCGCGACTTGAAGACAACGAACAGGAGCAACAAGCCTGTTTCAACGCATTCCTTTGTATTTGCATATTTTGTGTAAAGTTTTCCGCAAGACATCTAAAGAAGAGGCGTTTTTGTTAACAATTTGAAACATTTAACTCATATTAGCCCTTACTTTAATCACACCCCTAAATTATGAAAAATCAACATGAGGCCTACCTCACTCTAGACATTTCAAACAAAAAGCTGATAATGGCGCCGTTAAAAACAGAGCATAAATCACATGAAGGTTACGCCAAACAAACACTGTGTCGACACATTGCGAGAGCAGTGTAAAACAGACTCGATGAGGCCCTTCACCGCGAGAGGTTCCAATGCCATTCGCTGCCCTCATTGTCTAATGGCGGAATTTGCCTGCTTTTGTCACTTAAGAGAAAACCAAACCTCTCCTATAGAATTTATTCTGCTTTTCCATCGTGATGAAATCCACAAACCCACCAACAGTGGCAGACTTATCGCAGATTTATATCCAGATGACACTCAAGCCTATTTGTGGAGTAGAACCGAGCCACAACAAGCGTTGCTAGATCACATAGAAAACAAACAAGGGAATTGCACGATATTATTCCCAAACACAGAAACCGCTCAGGCACAGAAAAGACAAACAAGAAGTGCTGCCCCATCAAGTAATAAAGGCGATGAGAAACATACTTTTATTATCTTGGATGGGACATGGAAGCAGGCTAGTAAAATGTTTCATCAAAGCGAGTGGTTAAAAGACATTCCTCACTTTGAAATAAACAGCGAAGCGCAGCGCTCTTTTCTTGTTAGACACTCAAGCCATCAAATGCAATTTGCCACCGCTGAAGTTACCGCTATGTTGTTTGACGCACTAGGACATAGCAAACACAGTCAACAGCTACTTAGCTACTACCAAGCGTTCAACGAGCATTGCTTGATCAGTCGAAAACGTGGCAACAACGAGCACTTGTGAAATATTATTACAAAAAAAGAAAGCCTTCCAAAACAACGAAATACATGAATCTGCTAATTAAGATTCTCTAAACAGCAAATTTCCCCAACCATTAGAATGAAACTGTACTGCTTGTTTTTTCTTTTTACCGACCAAAACAGGCCCATTATCGAGGAACAAAAATGCTTTCCATGTGCGTTTAAAAACGCCCCAAGGAAGTTCAAAAACTAACTCGTTATGGCAGCAAAAAAACACCGTAGTATCATCACCCCAAGCAGAAAAATGCGCCAAGATCCCCTCCGGTAATGATGCCTGATCACTATCCCACGCTTTTTCCCACTGAAGCTTACCATCTGGGGCCTGTGTGCTGGCTTTCTTTAACCAATCTCGATCCGAAAAATGATCCGGATGTATTTGTTCATCACTAATGTAATCGCGCCAAATCTGGCCTGCACGCTGCTCACTTAACAAGCGAATTTCTTGCAAGTCTTCTGGCTCAACTTTTGGATCATTACGTTTAAAAATCCAACTCTTTGAAAACTGTTCTAACGATTGGTACAAGGAGGTTTCCTTAAATGTGTTCTTATCTAATAGATATAAAAAATGATGAAAAAAACTAACCTAACAAGTGAAAAAGGATCGTTTGTTCAATCGGTCAAGCTTAACTAGTATTAGCATTGTTGTAATAAAACAACATTTCTTAATTAGCAAATCAGGAGAATACTATGGACTCTCAACAACAATACGAAGCACTTTTAGCAAAATGGGGCTACGCAGATACTACAGTTGAAGACCACGCTCGCCGTCAAAGACGTGCTCGCCGTGTTAAAGCTGTTGTTACTTTCTTTAAAGCTACTGTAAAAGCAATCAAAAAAGTAAGCGCTCGTCCTCAGCAACTTGGTCAAACAAGTAACTAAGCTCCACAAGAATAAGCCCATAATAATTGGGTGTTAGTGTATCGTAAATAGATCTTTTTAAGGGGAGAAAAATAATAAAACCCCCTCCCTTCCTTAACGCCCCCCAAATTCGTTATCATCAATACTCATTCACAACAAAATATCTTCTTTATGACTTACTCTTACAAAGCAATAATCTTTGATTGCGATGGTGTCATTGTCGACACAGAAAACATATCCAATACTATTTTAAAATCCATGCTTAGTGAGTGCGGCCTTGAACTCGACGACGAGACTTTGCACGCAAAATTCACCGGATTCACCAACAAAGAAAACCTCATCAATGCCGAAAAATTACTTGGTAAGCCATTACCAGCGAACTTTGATGAAGATTATAGACAGCGTTTTCATGCCATCATCGAAGCTGATCTAGAACCTATTTCTGGTGTGCGAGATTTACTCAGTAAAATAACAACCCCCATTGCCATGGCGACCAATGCACGACGCCAAGAAATGAACTTCAAATTAGACAAAATTCAATTGTCTGAGCGATTTTCTACCCGTTTCTGTGTCGAAGATGTGGAAAATGGCAAACCAGCGCCAGATCTTTACCTAAAAGCAGCTCAAGCACTAAATGTCGATCCGAAAGATTGCTTAGTGATTGAAGACTCTATTGCTGGAATTACGGCAGGACGAGCTGCTGGAATGAGAGTACTCGCCTTTAGCGAAACCCTTGATGAGAAAATGCAAGCTGCCGCAGGTGCGACTGAATGCTTTAAAACCATGAAAGAACTAGAAGGCTTGTTAGGTCTTTAACAAACCTTCTAACGTTCATTCAAATTAGTTCGACTTGTCTAACAAAAAATCAGTTAGACATTGCCTGCAATTGTTTCAGCAGACTCTTCGGCAAGTCTTTAATAGTAAGCGTGCCAGAGTCTGCATTAAACACAATCGACTCAGCCAGCAGCTCGCTATCAAAACTAATCGTCAAAGCACGAGAACTGCCGGACAAACGCGTCAATTTTTTCAGTGCGGCTTTTTCGACAAAAATTTCTTTTTCCATCTTAAAGCTATCTGAATCGGCGATTTCTAAAAACTTATTCGCTTGCTCAATAGAAAATCGAGACTCAACCTGAGAAGCAATCTCTTTAATCGCCAAAGGTTCACGGTCTTGCGCTTTCGCCTGACAATGTTCAGAAACTACTTTTTTAAATTCATTAGCTTGCTTAGATGGAAACCCTTCTGACTGACAAAACGCCGCCGTCAAATCCACCAGTTTGCGTGTTTCTTTTGCCGCGACTTTAGGTTCATCACAACCAATAAACTGAGTAAAATACTCACTCTCGAATTTAGGCGCTCGACCAAAACGGAAAGAAATATAGCGACCTTCATCGCCAGCTTGCCATGCTGTCAAATTGATACGCAACGACATATGAAGTTTTTCCATCTCAATCTGCTCAATTTGAGACAAACTAAGATCCGCACCAAGGCCAATGCCTTTTTTGCGTTTCAGCATCACTATGTACAAGAAATGCGTATCGTGAAGCTCGTAATGGTTAAACCACAATAAACCACCTTCAGCTTCTTCAACTGGCTCTAAATATTTTAGGAACTCCGCCGCGCAATCTTTGGTAAATCCCGCAAAATCCACAAAGGTATCGTTTTTAAAATTCTTAAAAAGTAGAGCGGGTAATTGTGCGCCCTCCTCACTTCCCTGAGGGTTAACAAAACGCCCTGTATTCATGCCAGAACGATTAAATAGATTCGTCACCTGAGCAGACAGGGCTTCGGCTTGCCCATCAACTGGGTTCTCATTTGGACGCGCAATAAGTATCGCTTTACGCTCGCCTTCATGCTTTTGAATCTCGTGCACAATTAAGTTGCTAATAGACACCAGCTACCTCTTACGTTTAATATGGATGATTACGATCAATTTTTAACCCATCGACTTACTAAAGGATCTCCCCAAACCAAAACACTATGATAAAACCAAAAACCACTAAAAGAGACACACGAAAAGAACTTGAGTCTCTGGTAGATCAATTTATCAAGAAAAACGGAACGATCCAGCAAGTCGACATGGGTGAATCCGGTTTAGTTGATGGCAAGTATAACACGAGCCATATGGGCTTTAACGAGCCAAAACAAGATCGCACGCCATTAAATCACGTTGTTGCCGCTATTCAACAACGAAAACACAGTAAATCCCCTCCACCAGCACCAACCAAAAAGCGCCCTAAGAAAAAAATCATCTATGATGACTTCGGCGACCCTCTTCGTTGGGTCTGGGAAGAATAACAAGACTTACCACTCAAATTAAAAAAGAGCCTTCTGTCTATTGTTTTGAAATGCCAAGCTGATACTGCAATAATACTCCCGCATATCTTCACCAAAATAGGGAGTGATCATGTCTATTCGATACCTACATGCCATGATAAGAACAGATAAACCAGAAGAAAGTCATGCCTTCTATACTGAAGGCCTAGGTCTCATTCAAACAAGACGTATGGACAGTGAAAAAGGCCAATTTTCGCTTATCTACTACGCTACTGAGCAAGGTGCGCCAGAAGTAGAACTAACTCATAACTGGAGTGATCGCACTTACACTGGCGGTGACCAATTCGGCCACCTAGCCTTTGAAGTAGACAACATTTACCAAGTATGTGAAAAACTACAATCTATGGGAGTAACCATTTTACGACCACCTCGCGATGGACACATGGCTTTTGTTAAAGACCCAAATGGCATTTCGATCGAACTATTACAGAAAGATGGGTCTCTTGAAAGCGCTGAACCATGGGTATCCATGGAGAACACTGGCAGCTGGTAGTTACATAAGTTTACAAAAAAAGGGATTAATTAAACAACGCTACAAAAATACGATAGTCATATTGGCTTGTATTTCTTAAGCTAACAGAATCGTAGAACTTAAAGGGTAGCAATAGCGCCATGAAGACTCTCATTAAAACCATCGCACTAACAGGAACATTACTGGTTTACGGGCATTTATCTGCTGCCGAAAGCCTATATGCTTCTAATGTACAGTCTCGATTGGCTGATGCAGATCGAGATGGCGTTATTGACGCTCGAGACCTTTGCCCAGACACTACTGAAGGTGCAGCTGTAGATAACTATGGCTGCCCTAACCAAACGACCAAACTACTCTCAGTAGAACTAAACATTCTATTTGATACGGGTAAAGCTGATATTAAACAGCGCTTTTATTCTGAGCTGAAAGATCTTGCTAAGTTTTTAAAAGAACACCCAGCAAGCACAGTGGTCATTGAAGGCCACACAGACAGCCAAGGTTCAGCAGAGCTAAACCAAGAGTTATCTCAACAACGCGCCTCATCTATTGCTGATGTACTGGTAGACAGCTTTAGAATCCAAGCAGACCGTGTAAAAGGTATTGGCTATGGCGCAACACGCCCTATCGCAGATAACGAAACAGAAGACGGTAGAAAACTAAACCGTCGAGTTGTAGCTGAAGTCTTTGCCAAACAACAGTTTGCCAACGAACGTTGGACAATCTATAGCGTAGACAAAAACGGCAGCACCGCGCTAAACAACAGAAACTAAGCGCTTAGCAAATAGAACATCCAGAAAGCCAGTCATGATAAATGACTGGTTTTTTTGGTTTGGAGATAGGAGCCATCTAAAAGCTAAGCCATTTTTCATTTCCTATCCCATTTTTGAGCAACTCCACCTTTTCTATTTGTTACACTGTCAGAAATAACACCAAATAAGAGAGAGTTTTATGGCTAGTGTTGGGTTTTTAGGTTTAGGCATCATGGGTAAGGCGATGGCAGCGAATTTGGTTAAGGCTGGATTCGATGTGACGGTATGGAATCGCAATTCAGAAAAATGTGCTGAGTTAGTCGCATTGGGAGCCCGCCAAGGCTCAACACCAAAAGACGTCGCGGCTAGCTGTGATATTACCTTTGCAATGGTGTCTGATCCTGAAGCGGCGTTAGCGCTTTGCCAGGGCCCTGATGGCGTCGCGGCAGGTATTGGCGCTGGTCGCGGTTATGTTGATATGTCGACAGTAAACGACACAACCTCTAAAACCATTGCTGGTTTAATCAGCCAAGCTGGCGGACGCTTTCTAGAAGCGCCGGTTTCTGGTACTAAGAAGCCTGCTGAAGATGGTACTTTGATCATTCTCGCCGCGGGCGATCAATCCCTTTATAACGACGTTAAACCCGCGTTTGAGGTGATGGGTAAAATGTCACCGTATCTTGGCGATGTCGGTCAAGGCGCTAACATGAAGCTAGTCGTTAATATGATGATGGGCGGCATGTTAAGCATTTTCAGCGAAGGTATGTCTTTGGGACAAAAAGCTGGTTTAGACGGTCGGCAGATTTTAGACATCGTCGATGCTGGCGCCATGTCGAATCCGATGTTTAAAGGCAAAGGCGCCATGCTGCTGAATGAGAACTACACCACCAGCTTTCCGCTTAAACACATGCAAAAAGATATGCGCCTTGCGGTTGCCCTAGGCGATCAACTTGAGCAACCTTTGCCAACTGCAGCAATTGCCAACGAAGCGTTCAAACAAGCGATAAAAGCAGGCTTTGCGGAGGAAGACATTGCCGCGGTTTATAAAGTGATAAAGTAGTCATTGCAGTAACATTTAAGAAGTTAGTTGAGTACTCCACTAACTTCTTTTCTCTTATCTCTTCTCAGTGTGTTATCTAAATTCATGGATCTACAGTCCACAGTCCACAGTCCACAGTCCACAGTCCACAGTCCACAGAATTGTAGTATGAGCTTTTTTATCCTGAAGGCAGCATCCTTACATGAGCATTTTTTGAGAAAAATGGAATCTTAAAATTCAGCTGCAATGAATCTCAGTGAGACTAACTAAAAGAATAAGCCTCTGAATATCTAACACATAAGTGCAATCAGCAACACCATACAAAACAACATCCCATTAAGAGAGTTATTAAATTAAGCAGCTCAGCACTTACCTTCGTTTCATGTCATATTTAAAAAGCAGGTTCGACAGTTTTAATTATAATGTCAATTAATAGGTCAATTTGATTTGTTAATGTCTCTAAAGTCTGAGCATTAGCCTTAAGTCCACGAGAAGTAACTGAAAAAATGTAAGCTAAATCTTGAGCATCCAAACTAGAATCCGTTGGCAAAACACCTCTGATTAACTCAGCAAGCATAGCCTGAAAAATTTCATAGTGATTATTAACTGCATCAGGTGCATAAGAAGATACATTTTGTAAAATATCTCGCCCTGTATCCAACACTATCACTGAAGCTGCTGGTTGAAGCGTCCAAACATCAAAAAAACGCTCAAGTTTTCTGCGAAACGATAGATCAGACAAAGCTAATCCTTCTGTCTCGCAAATATTATGCTCTAGTGATTCATTGATTAGACCAACGACAATCGACTCTTTATTTGGATATGACTTATAAAGAGTAGTTCGAGAAATCTGACAGGCATTGGCAATGTCTGTCATGGTCACTTTAGGGTACCCATACTTCAAAATAAGTTTCTGCGCTTCTCTGAGAATAATCACGTTAAATTCTATCCATCGTCTGTAGATACGAAAGCATGCCTAAAAAACATATTGACATCAAGTGTTAACCTGTTAAGTTACCCAAAAGTGGACAAAATTACATAATATGTTCACATGTAAAATCACGAGTTTATATAGGTGCACTATGAAAATTTTCATATCTGGCGTTACAGGTTATGTTGGACGGAATGTCGCTAGACACTTAGCTCAGTCTCATGAGATCGTTGGTCTTTCACGAGACAAAGAAAAAGCCAAAATCCTTAAAGACACCTCGTTAACATTCGTATATGGAGATCTACATCGCCATGCACTAAGAAATGAGCTAAAAGACTGTGATATCGTAATTCATACAGCAGCGGATACAGACCATAAGAATCTTTCCAAAACCCAATATAAAACGAATGTCGATGGTACAGCCCAACTGCTCACAGCCGCTAAGGTAGCTGGAGTGAAACGGTTCATTCATATCAGCACTGATTCGGTACTACTGACAGGCAAGCCTATGAAAAATGTGTCGGAAGACGCCTCATATCCAAAAAAGAGTGTAGGAGACTACTCACACACCAAGCAACTAGCGGAAAGGATAGCGTTAAATGCGAATTGTGACGCTTTCACTGTTATTGTGCTGCGACCTCGCTTTGTCTGGGGGCGCGACGATACAACAGCCATGCCACAAATACTAAAGGCTATTGAAAATCAAACATTTTCCTGGATCAGCGGCGGACACTATCTCTCGTCAACGACGCACATTGCCAACTTATGCCATGCCGTTGAAGCCTCTCTCTATCGCGGCACCCCTAAGGAAATCTATTTCATTAGCGATGGCGATGATAGACCCTTCCGAGAGACCATTTCTGGCCTAATCGAAGCCCACGGACTAACTGTTCCAGATAAAAACATCCCTGGTTTCATTCCTCTAGTAATTGCAAAGTTAGACAGCTTACGCCGTCGTCTAGTCCCCAAAAGCAGTCCACTTCCAGTTACTTTTCAAGAATACGCCACAAGCGCTGTAGAAGTTACCCTAGACATTACCAAAGCCAAACAAGATTTAAGCTATCGTCCAATTATGACATTTCAAGCAGGACTAGATGAATTAAAGACAACGAAGTCTACCAAGCAGCTATCGTAATGTAATGAGCCGAGTTGGTTTCTTGCGGTGGGCAGCAGCTTTCACTCGGCTGCCGCTCAAATACATGCAAAAAGATATGCGCCTTGCAATTGCCCTAGGCGATCAACTTGAGCAGCCTTTGCCAACCGCCGCGATTACCAATGGAGCGTTCAAACAAGCGATAGAAGCAGGCTTTGCGGATGAAGACATTACGGATGAAGACATTGCCGCGGTTTATAAAGTGATAAAGTAATGAGCGTTCAAGGATAAGAGGTAAGTAATACTGACATTCGAATGTAAGTATTTCTTTCCTCTCCTATTTTTCTTTTCCTGATTAGAGAACGGCAACCAAAAAATTAAGCAGTTAAAATATCAATGCCTTTATCTCTCAATTCATTAAACGCGCTTTCTGGCAATCCTGAGTCGGTAATAATGGTATCAATTCGCTCCATATCCAATGCATGAAAGGCGGCAATTTTCCCATATTTAGAGGTGTCGGAAACCAGACAGACAGCTTTCGATGATTTGGCAATAGCATGCTTAACAATGACTTTATCTTCATTTGGTGTAGATAGCCCTTTCAAATTCCAAGACGAAGTCGAGATAAAGGCGATATCGATGTTCATGCTTAATAAAAAATCGGCCACTTTTGATCCAACGGTAGACTGGTTCTGTCGGTCGATTTTTCCGCCTGTATGGTAAATATCGTTAGCAGAATTCGCCATTAGGAAAGCCGATATAGCAAAGTCGTTAGTGATAATGAGCAGGTCATTTCTTTGGGTTATTTGGTGAGCAATTTCTAACGTTGTGGTGCCTGCATCAAGGTATATCGTCATATTTGGAGCAATGATACTCGATGCCAACTTGCCAATTTGCTCTTTCTCAGTGGCAAACTGAGTAATTTTAATATCATGCGAGAGCTCAATATGAATGTTTCTTGCTAGCTGCACGCCTCCAGAAACTGAACTAACTTTGCCAATAGCCTCAAATTTTTCAATGTCTCGGCGAATAGTCATATGAGACACATTAAATAAATCAACCAGCTCTGAAATACTCACTACTTCTTGATTCTTTAATAATGTCAGGATCTTTCTTTGCCGCTCTACTGGAATCATCTTTCCGCCGTTCAATTCGCAAAATTACTTCCACTGCAGCTTAACAAAAAAAAACCGCCATGTGAATTTATGTGAAAAAGTATCTATACATTGCATGAAAGCACTATTTTTAACGCCCTCAATCACACTAGCAACACAGCACATAGGCAAAAAACACAAAAACCTTTCAGACTGAGTGTTAAATATTGTTGAAATATGTGAAATAAAGCGTTTTAATCATTCCCATCAATTATAAAATCACAAATCTGAACATAAACTAACAATAATTCAGTAGGTATTGTATGACAAATAAAGCGAAATCCGTCGGTGTGATCGGACTAGGCTCAATGGGCATGGGCGCGGCCAAGTCTTGTATTAACGCAGGATTGGACGTCTATGGTTTTGACTTAAACCCTAAAGCCTTGGAAGAGCTAAGCCTAGCAGGAGCTAAAGCAGTCTCTAGCAGCGCTTTAGATTTTGCCGAGCAATTAGACGCTGTCTTAGTGCTTGTTGTAAACGCAAAACAAGTAAACGCTGTACTTTTTGACAGCGGCTTAGCCGCCGCACTAAAACCACAAACTGCCGTCATGGTGTCTGCGACTATTTCCGCAGAAGATGCTAAAGCCATCCACCAAAAACTATCTCAATACCAATTATTGATGCTCGATGCGCCCGTGTCTGGCGGTGCAGCGAAAGCGGCAACAGGTGACATGACTGTCATGGCATCCGGATCGCTAGAAGCCTTCGAGAAACTACAGCCTGTCCTAGATGCGACAGCGGCTAAAGTCTACAACATTGGCGAAGAGATTGGCCTTGGTGCGACGGTTAAAATCATCCATCAACTGCTCGCTGGTGTACATATTGCTGCTGGTGCAGAAGCGATGGCGCTTGCTGCTCGTGCAAACATCCCGCTTGATCTTATGTATGACGTTGTCACAAATGCTGCTGGCAACTCTTGGATGTTTGAAAACCGCATGAAACATGTTGTCGATGGCGACTATTCACCTAAATCTATGGTGGATATTTTTGTTAAAGACTTAAACCTTGTTGCAGATACCGCCAAAGAACTTAAGTTCCCTCTTCCTTTATCTAGCACTGCTTTAAATATGTTCCTTTCTGCTAGTAACGCAGGTTTCGGCCAAGAAGATGACAGTGCGGTTATCAAGATCTTTGATGGAATCAATTTACCAGGCGTGGAGAAGTAATATGTTATTAGGTGTTATTGCCGACGACTTTACTGGTGCTACCGATATTGCAGGTTTTCTTGTTGAAAATGGCATGCGTACTATTCAAGTGAACGGCATCCCTTCAGCAAATACGGAGATAAATGCAGACGCTGTCGTCGTTAGTTTAAAGTCGCGCTCATGCCCGACCGAACAAGCGATTGAACAATCTGTTGCGGCTCTGAAATGGCTTCAAGCTCAGGGCTGCAAACAATTTTATTTTAAGTACTGCTCAACCTTTGATAGCACGGCTAAAGGCAACATCGGTCCAGTAACGGATGCGCTTCTGGATGTCTTAGGCGAAGACTTTACTATTGTCTGCCCTGCCCTGCCAGTTAACGGACGCACTGTTTTTAACGGCCATCTTTTTGTGCTTGGTCAGTTGCTCAGTGAATCAGGTATGCGTAACCACCCAGTCACTCCAATGACTAATTCTAATCTTATGGATTTGATGGACGCGCAATCTAAAGGCAAAACGGGACTGATTAATTATCAAAGTATTGAGCAAGGCGCAGACGCCATTATTGGTGAATTTGCTGAGCTAAAAGCACAAGGAAAACGTTACGCCGTTGTCGATGCTTTTACAGCGGAACACCTTAATGAGATTGGCAAAGCAGTTAGCTCATTGAAATTAGTAACTGGCGGTTCAGGGTTAGCAGCAGGTATTGCAAAAAACTGGGGAGAACACTTACAAGACCAAACCCAAGCAAAACAAGCAGGTCACCCAGCTAAAGCACCAACCATCATATTTTCAGGCTCATGCTCTGTCATGACCAACAAGCAAGTTGAGCTTTATAAAGCCAAAGCGCCTTTCTTTGCCCTTGATATTGAGCAGTGCATGAGCAATGAAAACTACGTCAACGTGTTATTTGACTGGGTTGTCAGCCACGCTAACGAGTCATTGGCACCTATCGTTTATGCCACGGCGGATGCTGAAAAACTCAAAACAATTCAGCAGCAATACGGTGCAGAGGCGTCCAGTCAAGCAGTTGAGACTCTCTTTAGTTTGTTGGCTATCAAGCTGCAAGATTTCGGCATACGTAATTTTATTGTTGCAGGTGGCGAGACGTCAGGCGTTGTAACTCAAAGCCTAAAAGTCGATAGCTTTCACATCGGTCCTCAAATTGCCCCTGGCGTGCCTTGGGTAAAAGCCATCAATCAAGATTTATCGCTGGCGCTTAAATCTGGCAATTTTGGCGACGAGAACTTTTTCACCACGGCTCAGGGGTACTTTTAATGAATGAAGCTGAATTGAGACAACAGATGGTCGACTTAGCTCGCTCTATGTTCGATCGTGGCTACGCAACAGGTGGTGCCGGTAATTTATCGTTGAAATTACCTAATGGTCATTTTTTAGCGACGCCGACGGGGTCATCTTTTGGTCGCTTAGTTGCAGAAGACCTGTCTGTCGTTGATAAAGACGGTAACCATCTATCTGGTAAACGACCTTCTAAAGAAGTGGCTTTTCATTTAGCCATTTATGAGAAAGATCCAAACTGCAACGCTATCGTGCATTTGCACTCTACTTATTTAACGGCACTTTCTTGTCTAGAAAATCTGGATCCTAGTAACGCCATCAAAGCATTTACACCTTACTACGTGATGCGAGTCGGTGAGCTTCCGGTCGTCCCTTACTATCGCCCAGGCTCCCCACATATTGCTGAAGACCTTGCAAAACTGGCGGGCAAATATCGAGCATTTTTGCTAGCTAATCATGGGCCAATCATCACTGGCAGCGATTTTTTAGACGCTGTTGATAATGCAGAAGAGCTAGAAGAAACCGCTAAATTGTTCTTTTTATTAGCAAACAAACCTACTCGTTATTTAACCGATGACGAAGTAACTGATCTAAAAGGGAGAGGCAAATAATGGCTAAATTTGCAGCAAATCTAACCATGTTATTTACCGATGTGCCGTTCTTAGAACGCTTTGAACGAGCACATAATGCGGGCTTTAAAGCAGTTGAATATCTATTTCCTTATGCTTTTGACGCTGATGTCTTAGCGTCTAAATTAGAGCAATATGGATTTGAACAGGCTTTGTTTAACATGCCTCCTGGCAACTGGGATGCAGGTGAACGAGGCTTTGCCGCTATCCCAGGCCGTGAAAAAGAATTCCAACAAAGTGTAGAAACCGCTTTAACCTACGCAAAAGCGCTTAACTGCAAAAAAGTACATGCTATGTCTGGCATTGTTGATCAAAACTTCACCCGTGAAGAACATATCAACACATTCATAAATAACATTCGCTTTGCCGCAGACGAATTTGCTACGCACGGTATCGAGCTCATGATTGAGCCACTGAATAACCGTGATGTTCCTAACTATTTTATTGCTCATCAAAGAGAAGCTGCTGAGCTAATAAGACAAGTAGATCGACCAAACGTCAAACTACAGCTCGACATCTATCACGCTCAAATTATGGATGGTGATCTAACCCACCTAATTCAAGATCTTGCTGATGTCACCGGTCATATTCAAATTGCTTCTGTCCCTAAAAGACATGAACCATCTGAAGGCGAAATCAACTATCCGCATTTATTCAACATATTGGACGAGTCTGGATATAAGGGCTGGATTGGCTGTGAATACAATCCAAAAAACACCACAGAAAGTGGCTTAGCTTGGGTCAAACCTTATTTATAAAAAAGTCAAAATAAAAAGTATAAGGATAAAAATATGAATATTGTCATTACTGGCGGAGCTGGTTTTTTAGGTACTGAACTATTAAAAAATTTATTGGAAAACTTCCATACAATAAACAGTATTAAAATTGTTGATAGAGTTTCATTAAATCCAGGTTTGATAACAAGTAACAGAATCCAATCTATTATTGCTGATATTACCGTTGCAGAAGAAGTTAAAAAGATCATTGATAAAGAAACAACTCATGTTTTTCATCTTGCGGCAATCGTATCAAGCCATGCGGAAGAAGATTTTGAACTTGGTATGTTGGTTAATTTAAAAGCGACTCAACTTTTATTGGATCGTTGCCGCGAAGCCAACACAAATATTCGCTTTGTTTTTTCAAGTTCTCTTGCTGTATTCGGCGGACAACTACCAGAAAAAATCGATTACATGACAGCAATGCAACCTAGTTCATCTTATGGCACTCAAAAAGCCATCTGTGAATTATTAGTGAATGACTATGCGCGAAAAGGCTTTGTTGATGCTGTATCTGTGCGCTTACCTACCATTTGCATACGCCCAGGAACACCGAATAAAGCGGCATCTTCTTTTGTTAGTGGCATCATTCGCGAACCCTTAAAGCATGAGAAAACCAACTGCCCAGTCGATCTAAATCTACCCCTGTGGGTATCCAGCCCAAACACTGTCATTAAAAATATTGTTCACGCCAGTCAGATCAATACAGATAGTTTAGAGGGATTTAGAACCATTAACCTACCGGGCTTACAAACATCTCCAAAAGAAATGATTGAATGCCTTTCCAGCGAATATGATGAGTCTTATCTTGGTTTTATTTCCTATGAAAAAGACTCAAAGATCGAAAAAATCGTTTCAAGCTGGCCAAAATCCATTAATAACGAAAAAGAGCTATCACTAGGCTTTATAAAAGATAGCAACTTCAATTCGATATTTAGTGAATATGTAGAATCAGTAAAATAAAAAATAATCTCTAATAAAAATAAAGGAAATAAAAACATGCTACCTATATCTGTAATCGGCTTGATAATAGCTGTATTCGTTTTAATATTTTTAGTATTAAGAACAAGAGTTCACGTGTTAATTGCCATGCTAATTGCAGCATGCATTGCCGGTTTAATCGGTGGGTTGAGTGTTGATGAAACCATGTCAGCCATCAGTAAAGGATTTGGTGGAACATTAGGCGGTATCGGTATTGTTATCGGTTTAGGCGTCATGATGGGGGCAATTTTAGAAACCTCTGGTGCTGGCGAATCAATTGCTTATCACTTCATCAAGTGGCTAGGGAAGAAAAAAGAGGAAATGGCTTTAGCTATTACAGGCTACATCGTCAGTATTCCTGTTTTTGTGGACAGCGCACTGATAATTTTGTACCCGATTGCTAAGTCTTTAGCAAAAAAATCCGATCGCTCTATCTTAACCTTAACAGTAGCGCTTGCTGGTGGTTTGGTTGTTGCCCATCACTGTATTCCACCAACACCTGGCCCATTGGGCGTAGCAAGTATCTTTAATGTCGACTTGGCTTCTATGCTTGGTTTTGGTCTCTTAATCGCCATTCCTTGTGTATACGGTATTGTTTTGTATGCTCGCTGGTTGGAAAAGCACTTCCCTGAATTTTCAGTTTCACCAACTTTAGCCGCTGATGACGATCTTAAGAAAATCCATGATGATTACATGGCTTCTAAGGAGTCAAAAGAACTTCCTTCGCTGATTAAATCAATCATGCCGATTGTGGTTCCAATCGTCCTAATTTTGATTAAGTCGCTTATGAGTCTTGCCGAGAAACAATTTGGTATGGAAGGCTTATCTACTAGCGTCGTTGGTGTTGCTTTTAACTTCCTTGGTAATCCTATTATTGCGCTTTCAATCAGTACATTACTTGCTGTGTATACGCTAACGCCTTATTTGGATAAAGAGACAACAACCCGGAAACTAGAAGAAGGCATATCTACTTGTGGCATCATTCTTTTGGTAACAGGCGCAGGTGGTGCATTAGGCAGCGTATTACGTGAATCTGGCGCAGGTGCAGAAATTGCTAACCAAATTGTTGCTCTTTCTATATCGCCAATCATGATCCCGTTCATTATTGCGACCTTAGTTAGAATCATCCAAGGAAGCGGCACGGTGTCGATGATTACTGCAGCCTCTATCTCAGCGCCAGTACTAGCAGAAATGCAAGGCGTTAACATGCTGTTTGCTGCGTCTGCCGCAACTATGGGTAGTTTGTTCGCTGGTTACTTTAATGACAGCCTATTCCACATTGTTAACCGTTTAATGGGCGTTACTGAAGTGAAAAAGCAATTGGTAATCTGGACTGTTCCAACAACAATTGCTTGGGCTATTGGTGGATCACTTATCATGATCCTGAACCTAATATTCGGCAGCCTAGGCAGCATCTACGATCCTGTACTACCGTTACTCGTATTAGCTGGCTGTATCTTGTTTGTGAAAAGCCAAAGCAAGCCACAAATCAAGACAGCTTAATAGATATAATTAAATAAGCATCCAAGGGCCGACAGTGAAATGTCGGCTTTTTTTTTCAAACATACTGTCCTGCACAAAACCCGCTCGCCCAAGCCCATTGAAAATTATAACCACCGAGCCAGCCAGTCACATCAAGCACTTCACCTATAAAGTAGAGCCCTGGTTGCTTTTGTGATTCGAAGGTTTTCGAAGATACTTCGTTGGTGTTTACGCCACCTAGAGTTACTTCTGCGGTGCGATAGCCTTCGGTACCATTAGGAGCGATGTCAAAGTTGGCAAGATAATGGAACAGATTGTCGATTTGTTCATTAGACGTTTGCGCACTGCGTTCGGTTAACCAAGGGAATTCAGCTTTGATTAGCTCTACCAATCGCTTTGGTAATAAATTTGATAAGAAGCCTTCGTAGCTTTTTTTCGGAGTGCTTTGGCGAACGTCGAGTAAGTCGTCTAAAGATAAGGTCGGTGCGATATTAATGTTAAGTGTTTCGCCCGGTTGCCAAAAATTGGTTATTTGCAAAATAGATGGGCCGCTTACGCCACGATGAGTAAACAGCATTGGCTCTTGAAAAGTCACACCACTTGCTGTTGCGGAGATCTCGCACGCAATACCTGACAATTCAGCTAGTTGTGCTTTACGATCTGGTTGTACCGTAATAGGCACTAAGCTAGCACGAGTTGGTAAAATATTGTGTCCGACTTGTTTAGCGATGTCGTAACCAAAGCCTGTTGCACCCATGGTTGGAATCGACAAACCACCAGTGGCAACCACGAGGGATTCGCAAGTAAAGTCCCCTTGGTTAGTTTTAATAACGGTCTGTCCGTCTTGAAAATCAATATTATGAATTTTTGTATTTAACCTTAACTCTGCCCCAGACCATTCAAGCTCTGTCAGCAATATATCAAGCAGGTCTTTTGCGGAATGTTCACAAAATAATTGTCCTGGAGTTTTCTCCACATAATCTAAACCATGACGATCCACTAGATCAACAAAGTCTTGCGACGAAAAACGACGTAGCGCAGAAATACAGAAGTGTGGGTTGTCAGATAAAAAATGTTTAGGAGCAGCATCCATGTTAGTAAAGTTGCAACGACCTCCACCAGACATAAGAATTTTTTTACCTGCTCTATTTGCGTGATCCAACACCACCACTTTTTTACCTCGGTAGCCTGCTGTTGCCGCACACATTAAACCAGACGCTCCGGCACCAATTACGATCACATCAACTTTATCCACAACCTACCCCATCACTTATTTGTGGCTGCATTATAGTGTCTGGGTCATTTATTACCATCGAATCGGGTGTGTTTTTCGCCAAATAAAAGCAAAAAAAGAATTACAAAATCTTGTCCACAGAAACCGTTAAGAAGGCTGTGGGAATCATGAATATTCCCTTAAAATTCAATGCACTAAATAAAATCAAACATTATTTATTAATTTTTTAAAAAACATCAAACAGACCAAAACCAAGAAATTTTTTTGAGAAATGCAAACTATTTTTAAAAAAGACCCTGTACAAATATACTGTCTAGATATACAGTACTGTATAAATAAACAGTAAAGATATTTTAAGGATGTGGATATGATCAAGCTATTAAGCCCTACTCATACTATTCATAAAGTTGCACTTTTTGGCATCATCGCCTTAGCTTTGTACGCGCCAGCAAAGGATCTAGTTCAATTTGCAGAAACACATTTTGCAAAAGAAAGCATTCAGATTGTTGATGCATCATTTGGTACTAATATGCCTTGGCAGGAAGCAAGCTCTTCTTATGTTAAAGTCAGCCAAAATGCACAAACGAGCCTATCCAGTTCTCAAATTATCTATACGAAATTACGCTTTACTAATCCGACGTCTAAACCACAAAATTACCGTAAGATTTGGTTGAATTTCTCTCACGCAAACGGTGATCAGGAATACACTACGGATTACACCTTATATAACACTGAAACTCGTCAGCGACTTATTGGGCAGTCAATTCAGTTAGGGGCTAACAGCAGTATTGATGTAGTTGCAGCGTATCGATTCATTCCTAGCTATAAGAACAAATCACCAATCAGCATGAGCGTTTCTTGGGAAGGACAGAATCTTTTAAGAGATAAAGCATGTGAATATGACCTTCACAATACGGCAGGTAATACCTTTCAATATCAGTGTGGGAATTAATAGTTCCCCACTATTAATGTAAAAAATGTGCAAAAACAGTCATTGATAATCGTTTTCATTTCTAATATTATGCTTTAACAAAATAATATTGGAGCTTCAGACATGAAACGATTGTTAACCCCCATCGCAATTTGCGTTACAGGTGCGATGCTTACAGCCTGCGGACCAGCTACCGTAAAAAAAGAATCTAGCGTTATCACAGCAGATTCAGTTGTCGTTCATTATGCTGATATTGCCGAAGCTGTTTATGGTGACTCTTTAACAACTGCAAAAACACTTCGTTCCTCTATTGATACATTCTTAGCTAATCCTACAGAAGTAAACTTGAAAGCCGCTCGTACTGCATGGGTTGCTGCTCGTGTTCCTTATCAGCAAAGCGAAGTCTATCGATTCGGCAATCCAATTGTGGATGAGTGGGAAGGTAAAGTTAACGCTTGGCCATTAGACGAAGGCCTGATCGATTACGTTGCAGCAGACAGCTACGGCACTGAATCCGATTTAAACCCTCTTTATGCTGCAAATGTTATCGCTTCTACAAGCTTGATGATTGGCGGTGTGAAAATAGATACAACTAATATTACTCCTGAACTTATTGCCGACAGCCTTCAAGAAGCTGATGGCGTAGAAGCAAATGTCGCTAGTGGTTATCACGCCATTGAGTTTTTACTATGGGGTCAAGATCTAAACGGTACAAACCCTGGTGCGGGCGAACGTCCTGCTACGGATTTTGATTTAAATAATTGTTCAAATGGCAACTGCGATCGTCGCCGTGACTATTTAGTAGCGGCTACCGATTTGCTTATTTCTGATTTAGAAGAAATGGCGAATAATTGGAAACAAGGTGGCGCTGCACGTGTTGCATTATTAGAACAATCACCAGAACAAGGCCTATCTACTATTCTTACCGGTATGGGAAGTTTGGCATACGGCGAATTAGGTGGCGAAAGAACTAAACTTGGTTTGATGTTGCACGACCCAGAAGAAGAACATGACTGCTTCTCTGACAATACACATTGGTCACACTACTATGACGCTAAAGGCATCAAAAATGCCTATCTAGGTGAGTACAAACGTGTAGACGGTAGCTGGGTTAAAGGTGCATCTCTATCTGATCTTGTCGCTAAGCAAAACCCTCAGTTAGACACAGAAATGAAGCAAAAGCTAAACGAAACAGAAGCTGCTGCACAGGCAATGGTAGATGCCGCTAAAAAAGGCCAGACCTTTGATGTTCTAATTGCGATGAATAACACTAAAGGCAATCAACTGGTACAAAACTTTGTTGATTCATTAGTTAATGAAACACGTACTACTGAAGAAGTCATTCATGAGTTGAACCTTGAAGGTATTGCTCTTGAAGGGTCAGACAGCTTAGACAACCCAAGTGCGGTATTTCAATAGAGAGCAGAATAATCTGCCACCCTATAAAATTAACGAATGGGATACCAAGGAAGATGTGTCATTTAGTCAGTTAATGGTATTTGTCTATTTATGACAGCAAATGTAAAAAATGGTATTTTTCTAGTAGCTGGCGTTTACGCCAGCTTTTTTTGTTTTCAGAACACAGCTGTAGCCAGTGATTATTCAACACCTCTTGTAGGAATTAAGGTTGAAGACAAACTCGACTTTCATATTGGCGAAGGTGTATTTCAAAAGTTTTGGGTACCAGCCCCCTCTTCGACGACCGCTAGCGATGGTTTAGGTCCGCTATTTAATACTCGCTCGTGCAATAATTGCCATGTCAATAATGGTCGTGGTCACGCTCCAGAAGCGAATATAAGTGGCGCATCCGTTCCTTCTTTTTTAATTAAGCTAGGAAAGTCTTATCCTGCTTACGACAACAAGACCAATAAAATCTATCCTCACATTGGCGACAAACGTTATGGACATCAGTTACAAGGCCTAAGCTCTCCAGGTATTTCGCCTGAAGGCGATTATTACCTCACCTACAGTACGTACACTGAAACACTAGACGATGGTACAGAAGTCAAACTAAGAAAACCCAAACTTCATTGGAGCAAGCTTAATTATGGCGACTTCGAGAGCAACACTGGCTTTACCATGCTGGTATCACCAGCTTTGGTTGGAATGGGGTTATTAGATAACATTACTGACGAAATAATTATATCTGGCGCCGATCCTGACGATACAAATAACGATGGCATTAGTGGACGTGTCAGCTGGATATTCAATGGTGAAAAAAAGGTCATTGGTCGTTTTGGCTATAAAGCCTCTGTGGCAAGTGTTAGCGCGCAAAATCAGTCTGCATTTAATACCGATTTAGGACTATCGACGCCGCTTAATCCGTCACCGTCGGGCGATTGCACTGCTTTTCAACGCGATTGCATGGAAAGCCCAAATGGTAACAGTCCACATTTAGATAATTTAGAAGTTGATAAACAGCAAGCTAGATTGGTCGATCTTTTTGTATCATTGTCTTCACCTCCAGCAATGCGTAATCTAACCAGCGACATTTTTTTAGACGGAAAGCGCTTTTTTGAAGAAGGAGGTTGCGCTAGCTGTCACATTCCCAAAATGAAAACGGGCAATAATTCAGATTTTGCGGTATTAAATAATCGTACTTTTTACCCTTTTACAGACATGCTATTACACGATATGGGACCAGAACTCGCTAGTGGATTTCCAAGCTTTTCAGCATCCCCGAGCGAATGGCGAACAGCGCCATTATGGGGCATTGGATTATCTGAAAAAATCTCAGGCCGTGTTGGCTTCTTGCATGATGGTCGTGCTCGAACAATAGAAGAAGCCATTCTTTGGCATGGCGGAGAAGCTAAACGTAGCCAAGAATTTTATAAGAATCTAAACAAAGAACAACGCAAAAAACTCATTTACTTTTTGGAGTCGCTTTAATGAAATATTTTCCTAAGCTAATAGCCCTAGCCATTAGCGCTTCCACACCTCTGCTTGCCTCAGCTGGTCAGTGGGAAGGTCCACTCGACGGCATCGTAGCCAACGTGGTCAAACAAGGCTATGTATCCTATTCTGAATCATCAAAGACATTACAACAACGCACAGATGCACTCTGTGCTTCACCATCTAAAGAAACACTTCATGACGCGCAAGACGCGTTCCAGACCAATGCGTTGGATTGGCAGCAGGTTCAGTGGCTAAACTTTGGCCCCGTCACTTACTTTATGCGTTACTACGCTTTTGAGTATTGGCCCGACAAAAAAGGCGTAACTCAACGTCAACTAAGAGCTCTAGCACAAGGCGATCCTGCAGTTATGGATGCACCAAAATTCTGGACATCAGCGAGTATTGCGGTACGCGGCTTAACGGCAATCGAAAGTTTGCTTTACCACCCTGATTTCGAGCCAATACAATCCGCCGAGCATTGTCGTTTGCTTGAAAAAGTCACAGCTCATCACTTAGAAAGTGCTGACGCTGTCGCAAAGCAATGGCAAAACGGAACAGCGCAAGATTGGGTATTTGACGAAGAAGGTACTGGCTTTGATCCAGAAAAAGTCGCGCTAGAATTGTTTTTACAGCAATGGATCGAGCATATGTCGGCGGTTAAAGACGCCAAGCTTGAAACCCCGATAGGCTATAACAGCCGTGAAAACCTAAAACTTGCCGAATTTTACCGAAGCGATCTTTCCTTAAGAGCCATCCAAAAGAATTTGCAGTCATATCGTGAGATTTATCATGCAGGCTCACCGTCTTTGTATGAAATCGCCAAACAGAAAAATCCTGAGCTAGCTGAACAGTTTGAAGTACAACTAACGCAGAATATTAAATTAGCACTTCAATTGCCGAGTGATTTTTTCCATGCAAACCATACACAAGAAGATCGTATTGCTCTAGCGAAACCTTTAGTGAAATCGATATCTAATAGCCAGTCTTATCTCGCCAGTATGGTTACTCAACTAGGCTTCCAGATAGGCTTTAATAGCAGAGACGGAGACTAACCATAGATGCTTTCAAGACGGTCTTTCCTTGCGATGAGTGGCGCAGTCATTACTGCACCATCATGGGCAACATTAACCCAACAGGATGCAGGTAAGAAACTTTACGCCTCCGCATATTCTTTGAATAAACAAGAACATTTTTTTGGTCTATTCGATGAAAAAGGCGACATAGTATGGAATGTTCAACTTTTAGATAGAGCACACGCTCCGGTTGTCCACCCTAGCCAAAGCATTGTTGGTATTGTTGCCCGAAGGCCTGGTTTTTTTATAGATTTCTTTAATGTATCGACTCATCAAAGAATAACGAGAATCGAGCCTATTAAAGAACATCATTTTTATGGTCACGCTCTTTTCACCACTGATGGCAAACACCTAATCACTCAAGAAAACCACTACCCATCCGGACAAGGTAAAATATTTGTGCGCGATTGGCCAAGTGGCCAGGTGGTTCAATCTTTTAACAGTAATGGTATTGGCCCTCATGAGTCCGTACTTTTAAATGACCAAGTATTAGTGATTGCCAATGGTGGATTGATGACTCATCCAGACGAAGACCGAAAAATCTTAAATCTGGATACCATGAAGCCAAACGTTACTTATCTAAATCTAAAAGATGGTAGCATTTTAAATCAGTCTGCCAATAGCGATGATTTACACCAATTGAGCATCCGACACCTTGATGTAAACCAACAAGGAATCGTTGCATTAGGTTTTCAATATCAAGGCGAAATGTGGGACCAAGTGCCATTAGTTGCCCTATCTCGTCTTGATCAGTTAGAACTAGAATATCTGCCTATTCCAGAAGAAGTGAGAGTTCGATTTAAACAGTACTGTGGCAGTGTTTGCTTCGATAGCTCAGGTGAAATACTTGCTATAAGCACACCTAGAGGTGGATTAGTTGCCTACTGGCATGTGAGCTCAAAAACCTTCTTAGGAGTGGAAAACTGCCGAGATGTTTGCGGTCTGGTTGCTACAGACAACGCCCATGAATTTTTACTAACAAGCGGTATTGGCTCTCAACTAAAAAGCAATCCTGTACAAAACGTCAGCAAAGAGCTCAAAAAACACACAACCTTACATTGGGACAATCATTTACGACAAATAAACACATGATTTTTTAATTTAAATTATAAACTGGCATAGTCAAATTCTTGATTTTTAGGTACTGTCTATTGAAAGCCGCAAATAACTGCGGCTTATTTTTTCGCATTATGAAGTTTATTAATGTTTATCAATTTTCTTAAAAATTATTTTTTGGTTGATTCAGCACAATCTGCAGGAGGCGATGAAAAAGCACTCCAGCAAAACGCTTTACGAATTTTACTCGCGCTGACGACCTGCATCTTTATGGTGTCAGAAATACATTCGTTATTTATCCCAAGAGACCTTTCCTTTTTAGGAATCAATAGCGTGTATTTATGCCTTCTCGGAGGGCTACTTTACTTCAGTAAAAAACACACAAAGATTACAGCAGTTTTATTTCTTATCACTCTAATCACAACAAGCTTTCTGCTACTGGCGTTCAGCGATGAATTTCATGCTGAAAAATACGCTTTAGTATCTCTATATTCTTTGCCACTCATTACTCGCTTGCTTTTCAGCTTTAAAGCCTCCTTAGTAGCGATGATTATTAATATCTATCCTTTTTACTTGGTGACTAGTGATAACACCCAAATAGACATCGCATCTTCTTTCTATTTTCAGTTACTCACGTTTGTTACACTGAACGTTGGCTTACCTTTTGCTGTCTCAAGAATTATTCAAACTCTCGAAAACAACACCTCTCACATGCGATTGCTTTATCAAAAACTTAATGATAATTACGCAATGTATGAGGAATTTTTTGAGAACACAGGGACGCCTACTTTACTTTGCGATCAACGAGGCAAAATCCTCAAAGCTAATCAATTAGTTCGTGAGTTACTTACAGATTCCCCACAAAAAAACATATCAGATTCAACCATTACTGATTGGCTATCTCCTCTTGGCGAAACTGGTCGTTTTTTTTGGCAATCAAACATAGCGGAATGCACACTAAAGCAAAAAACAAACATACACATTGAGATACGCAGAGCATCGTTAACCCAACATGGTTATTATGTTCTTCATTTGCAAAACACGACTCAATTAAAAGCAATACAGCAAGAACTTGAAAACACACAACAAACTAACAGTCGTTTAGCACACTTTGATTTACTCACACTTTTACCTAACCATAGACACTTCTGTAGACAAGTAAATCAACGCATTGATGAGCAAGACAATCACTTAACTGGTGCTATGTTCATTATCCGTATCAGCCAGTTTAAATTACTAAATAAACAATACGGTAAAGATAACGCCAACAAAGTTATTCTCAATTTCTCAAAAACACTGCAAAAAAAGCTATCCGAACAAGCCATTATTGGTCGCTTACGAGGCGTAAAATTTTCCTGTTTTGTACCATTAGGACAAGCTTATTTAATTCAAAAAAACCTATCTGCCCTCATACATTCTGTACTACCTAGCCAGATAACAGTTGATGGCAATAGATTAAATATGGACTATCAAGTTGGTATAGCCTATTACCATACCGACGGTAAAACGGCAGAAGAACTATTAGAACACTGTGAAATGGCATTAGAGTATTCGACAAGTACAGATAGATTCTCATACTACAACCACAGCCTCGAACAAAAACTCATTGAAGAACACAAGCTTGGCCTAAAGTTGAGTACAGCCATTAAAAATAAAAAAATAGTATTATGGCTACAACCACAAGTATCGCCAAATGGACAAATCCGCTCCTTTGAGGCTCTCGCTAGATGGCAATGTGATGGACAATTTGTTCCACCTACCACTTTCATTAAAATCGCAGAAAAATTAGGCTTACTTCCGCTACTTGCCGAAAACCTAGTACGCGAACTCGTAAGCACTCTCACAGAATGGCATAAAGAGCATATTCATACTCCAATAGCCTTTAATCTGGCTGGGCAAGAACTTATGAATGATTCATTTTTTGCTCTGTTGATGGCACTGATTGCTGATAACCCATGGTTGAGTGATATGTTAGAACTTGAGATTACAGAAACCAGCCCTGTAATGACTCACCCGCTTATACACAAGCGTTTAAGAAGCTTATCTCAATATGGCTACTCAATTGCCATTGATGACTTTGGTACAGGTCAGGCGTCACTGGGACAGCTTGTAGACATTCCAGCTAACATTCTCAAAATAGACCGTCGTTTTGTTTCCCCCTTGCCTGGCGATCAACGCCATGTAGATATAGTGAAGTCCACCATACAACTAGCAGAATCCCTTGGCATGAAAGTGATTGCAGAAGGTATCGAAACCAAAGAACAAGCTAATCTACTAGCAGCACTAGGCTGCCAAACACTACAAGGCTATTACTTTGCCAAACCTTCCCCTATGTCAGACTGGACAGAAAGAGATAACGCCAAAGCAAAAGAACTGCGCATGGTCTATTAATAATTATCAAACTGAATGCAAAAGGCCATCATAAATAATACTTCGCCTTAAAATATGCTGACGATTTTTTGTTAAGCAATAAGTGGTTCTGAAGTGCTTCCATACTGTTTTTGTCATTTAAAGATGAAGTTAGGCCGATATCTTTTATAAGTCTGGACTTCCCAGACTTTACTAGACACCCATTAACGTTAAAATCTAGTTAATCAAGAGGTGTTTTTTATGAAGTCCAAACGTTACCCTGAAGAGTTCAAAAGAGAAGCGGTTAAACAAGTGACAGAGCGGGGTTATTCTGTCTCTGAAGTCGCTCAACGGCTCGATACGACCACCCACAGTTTATATGCCTGGATCAAGAAGTTTGGAGAGCCGCAACCTCAATCATCAGAAGATCTTGATTTGGTCTCTGAGAACGCACGACTAAAGTCCGAACTGCGACGAATCACGGAGGAGCGTGACATTTTAAAAAAGGCAGCAAGGTACTTTGCCAACAACCCAGAGTAAAGTACGCCTTTGTTCGTG
>NZ_FQVF01000006.1 GCF_900129155.1 Marinomonas polaris DSM 16579 | reverse complement strand
CAGACGATCCGCTTCTATGAACAGCAGGGCTTGTTGCCGCCGCCTGATCGGCAGGACAACGGTTACCGTGTCTATACCAAGAAGCATGGTGAGGGGCTGGCCTTCATCCGTCGCTGCAGAATCCTGGGCCTGTCACTGGCTGAGATTCACGAACTACAGAGCTATCAGGACGACCCTCATCAGCCTTGTACCGCCGTCAACACCTTGCTCGATGATCACATCTCTCATGTGGGGTCGCAGATAACCGCTCTGCAAGCGCTTGAGAAACAACTCGTTTCACTGAGAGCGAGTTGCAACGATGACCGGGAAGTTGAGGCGTGTGGGGTTCTTGCTGGAATTAGCGAAGGAAACATGCACCAGCAGTAGGTGAAGCATCAACCAGATAATCCGATGAGATGCCGGTCTGTCTCACTCTCATGCAAAGGTAAGATCAACCATTTAATCCGCTTACCCGAAATACACACATCACTCGACGGACGAGCTGCCGTTGCTTAGGCTGATGGCCTTTTTTACACCCAAGGGGAACGCTATGGATAGAGATGCACTTGAACAGAACCAGATACCGATCTACTTCGTCGCGGTCATTGCCGCAGCAATCGGTGGGCTCATGGCACCTGTGGCCGCTCTGGGGTTAAATGCTCTGGTGACTCCGACTATCGCCGTGCTGATGTACGCGATGTTCCTACAAATTCCCTTTCTTGATCTGCGCGAAGGGCTGAGCAACAAACGCTTCATGTCAGCCCTGCTGATCGCCAACTTCGTATTGATTCCGCTGTTGGTGTGGGGGCTCACCAGAGGACTCACGGATCACCCAGCGATCCTTGTCGGTGCTCTCCTGGTACTGCTGACGCCCTGCATCGACTACGTGGTGGTCTTTACTCATATTGGCAAGGGCGACTCTCGTGGGATCCTTGCGGCGACACCAATCCTGCTGCTGCTTCAGCTTGTTCTGCTACCCGTGTATTTGGCCTTCATGTTGGGTGGACAGTCCGACGTCGTGATCTCGATAGGCCCCTTTGTTGAAGCCTTTCTCGTGCTGATTGTCGCGCCGTTGTTGTTGGCCGTGGTTACAGCGGCGCTGGCCAAAAAGTCGAAAATCGTCGGTGGTTGGAACGCCGCCTGGGCCTGGCTGCCCGTTCCAGCAATGGCAGCGGTTCTGATAGCGGTGGTCGGTTCTCAAATCTCCTCGGTCGTTCGCGACATCGACAAGCTTGCACCGGTGATCCCTGTGTACATCGGCTTCATGCTGCTGGCACCGTTGATGGGGGCTCTGGCTTCGAAAGCTTTCAAGCTGCCTTCCACGACTGCCAGAGCGGTTACCTTCAGCTCGTCAACGCGTAACTCTTTGGTAGTTCTCCCGTTAGCTCTGGCGCTGCCTGAAGAAATTCGAGGGCTTGCTGCCGCTGCGGTGATCACCCAGACGCTAGTCGAGCTGGTTGGTGAGCTGATCTACATCCGCGCAATACCGGCCTTCGTCTGGCGTGACAAATCGCAGGTTGTGTCGACGACTTTGTAAGTTAATAAATGGCGGACACACCCAAAAGTGATTTTTTGGCAATGCGGGCAGCTTTTGGGCGCGCGCCTCTTGCGGACGCCACTAGCGCCAAACCACCTGGGTCGGACGGCCATTGTTCGCCCCGATAAATTGCTGGTGTGATCCACAAGGAATGGCCAAAAAACCTGAAAAATGTTAGTGGGTTATTTTCTATATAATTCAATAGGTTATGATCTACTAACAGTTAGGCTCATTCAGATATAATGATGGCTGTATTGTCGCGCGCTCCAAAGAGGTAAAGGCGTTGAGTATTAAGATGGGCGTGCCGATGTTTCAGGTTCAGGACGAGATCAGAAAGCACGGCATTGTCTGCTTTTCGTCGAACTATGCCCTGTATGCGGATCTGTCGAATCGGGTGATGACCATCTTGGAAGGGGAAGCGCCACGGCTGGAAGTGTATTCCATCGATGAGGCGTTTATGGATTTAACTGGCGTTGATCATGTGACGGATTTACTGGTGTTTGGTAAACGAGTAAAGGCCAAGGTCGATAAATGGACTGGGATTACGGTAGGTGTGGGTATCGCGCCAACCAAGACGCTGGCGAAGTTAGCCAACCATGCGGCGAAGAAATACCCAGCCACCGGTTCGGTGGTGGATTTGATGGACCCGGATCGACAAAAGCGTTTGCTGGCTTTGTTGGATGTGAGTGACGTATGGGGTGTTGGCCGTCGAACAACGGCGAAGTTAAAGGCGAGGGGAATCAACACAGCGTTGGATCTCGCGAATGCTGATCCTAAATCGATGCGAAGCGAGTTTTCTGTGGTGTTGGAGCGAACGATTAGAGAGTTGAATGGTGTGTCGTGTTTGGATTTGGAATTGGTAAGGCCAACAAAGCAGCAAATCATTTGCAGTCGGTCCTTTGGTCATAAAATCACAGATAAGCGTGAACTACGCGAAGCCATCGCCAAATACACAACTCGTGCGGCCGAGAAACTACGAGGGGAAAAACGATTTTGCCGCGTGGTGAGCGTGTTTATTCGTACCAGTCCCTTTATTCCAAACGAACCGCAATATTCGAAAACTCTGTCTGCAGAACTCCCCAACCCAACCGACGACACGCGAGACTTATTAGAAGTCGCCGACGTGTTGTTTAATCGACTCTGGCGTGAAGGTTTTCGTTATATGAAAGCTGGCGTGATGCTGGCTGATTTTTATGAACACGGCAACTTCCAACAAGATTTACTCCGAGCTGATAATACGAAAATAAACTCAAAAGCCCTAATGAACGTGGTGGATCAAATCAACCACAGCGGCCTCGGCAACGTCTTCTTCGCCTCGCAAGGTGTTTCTCCTCAATGGGCCATGAAACGAGAACACCTATCGCCAGCCTATACGACCAATTGGGAAGAATTGCCAAAGGTTTGGTGAGGTCTGTCAGTTGCTAATGACCTTCCTGAATTTACTAGACACCAATAGTTTTTATGCAATTGAATATTGCAAGATGTTTCCTTTAGGATACAATTAAACGGAACAGAGGAGAAATGCTTTGCAGTACAGCATCAAAAAAACGGATTTTTTTGATAAGTGGCTACGGAAATTAAAAGACACTCAAGCAAAAATCCAAATATTGAACCGAATCGCACGAATAGAAAGTGAAGGATACTTTGGTGATTATAAAGAGATAGCAGAAGAGCTTAGCGAACTACGTTTTTTCGCTGGTCCTGGTTACAGAGTTTATTTCACTGAAAAAGACGGTCAAATTGTGATCCTTCTAGCTGGTGGTGATAAATCTAGTCAACAGCGTGATATAAAAAAAGCAAAAATATTGCTTAATGATTTACTTTAAAGGAGAGAGGTCATGACAAACACAACAGCATTTGACGTGGCAAGCTACCTCGAAACGGACGAAGATATTAGGGCGTTTTTATCGACAGCTGCGGAAGATGGTAGCTCTGAGCATTTAATCTATTGTCTGGGTATTGCTGCAAGAGCAAGAGGTATGACGCAAGTAGCTAATGAGGCGGGCGTCACTCGCGCGAGCCTTTATAAATCACTTTCAAGTAATGCAAATCCAAAGCTAGAAACAATCACTAAGTTGTTAGGCGTTTTTGGCTGCAAGCTGAAAATTACGCCAATTGATTAAAAGGAATTTTATGTATCAGGGGAGTTGTTTATGTGGGTCGGTGACATTAGAAATTCATGGTGGTATAGATTCCATTATTCATTGTCACTGCTCTAAGTGCAGAAAAAGCTGTGGCACTGCTTATGCCACGAATGGGTTTATCGCTACAAAAGAGTTAGTGATAAAAACCGGGAAGGAGCTGATGGCATTTTATGAGACTTCACCGGGGAAAAAACGTCATTTTTGTAAGGTGTGTGCGTCACCCATTTTTAGCAGCAACGAACAATCGCCAGATCGTCTAAGATTGCGCCTTGGCATTCTAGATTCTGATATTGAAGAAAGACCACTCTCACATAATTTTGTGTCATCAAGCGCTAACTGGGATGATCTGGATGCAAACTTACCTCGTTATGATGCCCATGAACCAAGTCGAGGAGTTTAGGGTTAGATGAAAGCCATATCTATTTTTGACCGGAATGTTGTCGAGAGTAATAAGTACATCTAGAACAGGAAAATGAGTCTGAATGATAAGACAATCTCTTGTGTTAATCCCATGCTCTGTACGATAGAGCACAGATAAATCCTCCAGAATTCATTACATTTGTTGCTGATCAATATGCTTCACACGCTGTATAAACAGCCCTGCTAGATGTCGATAATGCTAGGTCTCTATGAGTGTTTAGTCAGAAAAGGGTATGACACTTTTTCAACTCAATAACAAACATCAGGAGATCCAATGAGTTTCTTTTCCTTGGTCAGTATTTTGATCACGCTTGCTGCGGTATCCAGTTATTTCAATTATCGATATATCAAGTTGCCGACGACCATTGGTGTCATGCTGGTGGCGTTGGTAGCGTCGCTTACGCTAATTATTATTGGTCCTTACACATCGGGAGTTCGTGAGCAGGCGGCGTCATTGGTGTCGCGCATCGATTTCGATAAAGTCGTATTGCACGGTATGTTGGCCTTTTTGCTCTTTGCGGCAGCCATTCATGTCAAGCTGGATAGCTTAGGGCGTGAATGGTTATCCATTGCTTTGCTTGCTGTGGTTGGCACCTTGATGTCGACCTTTATTGTCGGCTGGGTAACTTGGTTGCTTCTGGGTTGGCTTGGTTTAACCATTCCATTTTTGCATGCACTTTTATTCGGCGCTTTGATCTCGCCGACGGATCCTATTGCTGTGCTTTCCATTATGAAATCGGCGGGCGCCTCTGAGCAGCTCGAAAGTCAGATGGCGGGAGAATCGCTCTTCAATGATGGACTGGGAGTGGTGGTTTTTCTAATATTGTTGCAATTGTCTGGTTTGGATACGCCAGCGGCTGATGGCAGTGCTGCTTCCTCTTCCATCGACATGACAGCGATCGGTGTCTTGTTACTGAAAGAAGTGGGTGGCGCGTTGTTGCTGGCATCGATAACAGGTTATACGACGTATCTCATGCTGAAACGCGTGGATAACTACCAAGTGGAGGTGCTGCTGACGTTGGCTCTTGCAATGGGGTTATATGCGTTGGCGGATAGTTTGCATTTGTCTGCGCCTATTGCCGTGGTGGTTGCTGGTTTGTTTCTTGGTAATCATGGTCGTTTGTTCGCTATGAAGGACAAAACACGGGAACACGTGGATACCTTTTGGGAGCTGATCGATGAGATTCTCAATGTGGTGCTTTTTTTCCTAATTGGTTTGGAACTACTTGTTTTACCCATTGAAAGTGAGTGGTTGTTTGCGGGCGCTTTGTCGATATTGGTTGTATTGGCGGCTCGTTGGTTCTGTGTAGCAAGCATTATTGGCCCGCTTAGTAAGCTGACAAGTCAGTCAAAAGGGGCGATCACTATTCTTACGTGGGGCGGCTTACGCGGTGGTATTTCGGTGGCGATGGCCCTGTCGTTACCAGTGAGTGAGTCTCGTAGTTTGATACTAACGCTGACTTATTGCATCGTCATATTTTCGATTGTCGTGCAAGGGTTAACCATGGGTAAGGTGATCCGCATGAGCAGTCGCTCTACGAAAGAGTGACTGCTTGCAGATAGTTATCTAATAAAAACGTATATTCTTTTTAAACTATACAAAGTTAGAGCTTGTGGATTGCAGCGAGCAGGCTCTGGTTGAATGGCTCATCAGTCACGACATTTTTCTCCGCATCAAAGTTATCGTAGAAGCTGGGTAGCGATATGGCGCCGATGACGTTTGCGGCAAAGTAGGGCGCTGAGGCTTGTGCGGCGGCTAAAACACTTTGTGCTCCACTGGGGCCGGGTGATGTGGATAGCATAAGAACGGGTTTATTCTGAAAAACTTTCATGTCTATTCGGGATGTCCAATCGAATAGATTTTTATAGGCAGAAGTATAAGAGCCGTTGTATTCAGCGAATGACATAACGATGCTATCGGCCGAGCCAATGGCGTTATAAAAGTCGTGTGCTAATTGTGGAATGCCCGATTCTTTTTCTCTGTCCTCGCTGTAGATCGGCATTTCAAAATCGTTAATGTCGATTAGCGAGACGTCTGCGTTGTTGATTTGCTGCGCGGCATAAAAAGCCAATTGCTTGTTGATAGAGTTTTTGCTGTTGCTTGTGCCGAAGGTCAGTACTTTCATTTTAATATCCAACGATTAATGTTATTTCAAGTTTGTGATGAGAGCGGATTGCTTTTTTAGGGTAGTGGTGCCTGCAAGGGCTAGGACTAAAGTGAAAGCCCCTGCTAATAAGTAAAAATCACTGTATCCAAGCTTGGCGATAAGAGCTGAGGAAAAAAACGGGGAAACAAATTGTCCGATGAAAATGCTGCTGGTGAGCACGCCAGACGCGAGTCCGCGTTTGTTGCTTGGCACAAGTTCCATGCCTTTTGTCATGAAATTAGGCATCACGAATCCCATACAAACTCCCATTAGGCCGCAACCGAGAATAACAGAGCTGAACGAAGTAGCTTGTGATAGCACGAACATGCCAAGACTCATGGCGATGAAGCTTATGAGAGCCACGCCGTAACTTTGGATTTTGGCAACCAGTTTGCCAAAGAATATACTCGATATCGCCGCCATTAAGGTGCCCATTCCGATCGCTAAGCCTGATTTACTAGGGTCGGTTATGCCAATCTCCACCATAAAAAACGGTACTTGTGTTGGAAGGATATAAAAGACCATAAAGTGGCAGAAAATAAGAATTGAGCAGCCAATGAGCGGTTGTTTCCAACGTGTATTTTTATAGTCTTGCTGGTGATCGCTTGGCTGAACTGCCTGCTTAGTTTCAGAAATAGACAGAAATATTAGCGGTACGAATAGAATGGCAACAGCATAAATATAGAAGGGAAGCCGTGCGCTAGTGTTGGCTAAATAGCCAGCTGTGACAATGAATAGGATGCCGCCAATACTAGAAAAAGCTTGTTGCAAACCCATGAATTGGCTTCTTTTCTGTCCAGAATAATAATCGGTTATTAGCGCCGTTACGGCGGTCATCAGTCCTGCGACACAAATACCCAAGATCGCTCTACTAATGATAATGGCTTCTAATCCTTGTAGTTGTGCACCAGCGGCACCAGCTATGGAAAAGACGATGGTGGCAATGATGATTTGATTTCTGCGACCGAACTTATCGGCTGTCCAGCCTAATGCTGGCGCGAAAATCACCACAAATAAAGCTGGGATCGGTAACAGCATCTTTACTAAGAAATCGGCTGAAGGGGTTCCCGAAAACTCGTTAGCCAAACCGGGTAGCGCTGGGGCAATGGTGACATTAGACATAACCGTTAACGTGGAAATTAACAGCAGGCAAAGTGCTCTGGGTTCTAATAGATTGGTTTTCATTAAGGCTTTCTTCCTAGATATAGATAGTATTCTTTCAAGTATTTTCTAGCTGTTTTATTAAGTACTGAGCTTGAGCAATCTTGGATTTGCAGCTATTCTGCAACCTTAACTTAAGTTGAGGTCAAGCATCAAATGCAAAAAAAAATTATTTCTGAGTGGATTTCTGTGGGTATGCTAAGTGAAAGGACTGGCGTATCTGTGTCAGCTTTGCATTTCTATGAAAGAAAAGGCTTGATAAAAAGCCAAAGAAATACATCCAACCATAGGCAATACCCAAAACATGTCATTCGGATTGTCTCTTTGATTCAGGTGGCTCAGCGGACGGGATTTTCTTTGGAAGACATTTTGTTGGAGTTTGAAGGATTACCAAACCGAACCCGCGTCACCCTAGAAGATTGGGAAGCGTTGGGTTCCCGATGGCAAAGCGAGCTTGATAGGAAGATTACTCAATTAACGGAATTGAAAAACATGATGGCCGATTGTATTGGCTGTGGTTGTCTGTCCCTTGAAAGGTGTTGGCTTCTTAACCCATCTGATGAATTAGGTGAGAAAGGCACTGGGCCACGACTGATGACAGAATAGGCTCAATCGACTTTTTGTGACCTATTTTTCTACTGGAATGTCTTTGATTATTTTCAAGATCGCAGGATCGTTGCTGAGCCCGGCTAGATCGATTAGGTAGCTTTTTTCGAGTTCTTGCATTGCTTGGTCTGCGATTAATTCTTTTAGTAGTGCTTCTTCATTGTTAGCGATGGCGGTTTTAATCGCTGCAAAGTTGGCGATGCTTTGGCTGTGCTTGTGAGTATTGTTAGTTTCCATTTGTCGTGCTTCCTCTTTAGTTAAATTAAAGGTCTGGCTTGTTTCTAATCACCACGCTGTTTGTTTCTAATCACCACACTACGGGTGTAGCGGCGGGAATGCAAATCTCTCTTTTGGGCGTTTGTTAGTCAGCGCACCGATAGGTTTTGCCATTCGTCCTATCCTGCCTGTATATTCTTTTGATCTCTTTATTGCAGGCTTCGAAACTCTTACGAAGTAAGCCATTAAAAGTCAAAATGATAAGGGTGAAGAATGACGAAAGATACCGATGTCTCAGTGGATCAAGCCATTAATGAAACCAATGATAATGTGTCTTTATTGGGTTCTGGTGCTTGGCAAAATATGCCTTATCGCCAAGTAACGCCCGGTGAAATGCCCGGAATTGAGCATCTGGCTGATGTGTCTGATCCACCGGAAGCTGGCACGGTTATCATCAGTTACATCGATTATTCGGCGACTAAATGTGAAACTGGTTATGTGACGGATCTTGCCGACTATTTTGCTAAGCCAATACCAGATTGGGTGACAACTCGCTGGCTAAATGTCAGTCGTCCGCATCCTTATGTAATCAATCAATTTCGTCAGCATTTTGGTTTTCATACCCTAACGGCGGAAGATGTGATGCACATTCCGCAACGTCCTCGGGTTGAATTTTTTGATGACCATTTGTTTGTCGTGTTGCGAATGTTGCAACTTAATAAACAAGAATCGGACAATCCTTCCGCTGGCAGTGTACTGGACGCAGAACAGGTGAGTTTGTTTCTGTATGACAAGGTGCTAATTACTTTTCAAGAAAAGCCAGGCGATGTCTGGCAGCCAATTCGTGAGCTATTGCTGAAAGAAAATGCGCGTATCCGCAAAAATGGCACTGGTTATCTGCTTTATGCTTTGTTAGATGCCATGGTCGATCATTGCTTTCCGGTGTTGGAAGAATATGGCGATATCCTCGAAGAACTTGAAATAACTACGTTAGAAAAGCCCACTCCGGCGATATTACATCGTATTCATGCGGTAAAACGCGAGTTGTCGTTGTTGCGGCGGATTGTCTGGCCAATACGTGAGGTGATTGATCATCTTTATCGCGAGGAAGACGGTCGTATGGGTGAGGCCACTAAGCCTTATCTACGAGATGTGTACGAACACACTATTCAGATTGTTGAGATTATTGAATCTTATCGCGAGATGGTTAGTGGTCTGACAGATCTTTATATGTCAGCGGTGTCCAATCGCATGAACGAAATCATGAAGGTGCTGACCATTATGTCTTCGGTATTTATTCCATTGACTTTTATTTCTAGTATTTACGGGATGAACTTTGAGTATATGCCAGAGTTAGGTAAACACTGGGCGTATCCGGCGCTGTGGGTGTTTTTTATCTTGTTGACGCTTGGCATGCTGCTTTTCTTCAAGCGTAAGGGATGGTTGGGAGGTAATAGTTAAGCGTTTCATTTCGTTTTTATTTCAATCTCTTAACAGATGAATAGCGTTTGCTCTAATCAAGCCACAGGGTCTCATCAGGAACATCATCGAGTGGATTGGTTAGGAGCCGCTGTAACATGAGCAACTACTGATCAATGTTCCGACATCTTTGGTGATTGCGAAGGATGATCCGGCGGCGGAAGGCTATACTGAACGGTATAAGCACTGGACGCGTGTGACAACGGACATTCATTTGATCGAACTGAATGAAGGCGAGCACTATTTCATGCGGACACAACCTGAAAAGGTCGCTGAATTAGTCAAGTACACATTGTTTTAGTCAAGTGCATGTTTTAGTTCGTGACATTTTGATTTACGATCAGCCGACACGTTGCGAGTCAGCTCTTTTCAAAGGAATGCAAATATGGAAAGTCAATTGAGACCATATCCTGACAAAACATTGCGTGTGGCTGTTGCACAGGCGCAGCCATACGCCGGGGATATTCGTGCCAATGTCCGTCAGTCCGTCGCGTTGATCCGGCAAGCTGCGGAACAAGAGGCCAGAGTCGTCCTGCTGCCGGAAAAATTTCTCAGCGGTTACGAGCCGGATCTGATCAAATCAAATCCTGAAGCATATGCAATCAGTCCGCATGATGAACGGCTTGACCCCATCGCCGCTGCTTGTCGCGAGTCCGGTGTGACGGCGATCGTCGGTGCGGCGACATGGCAAGCGGATCGGTTCTACATTAGTTCGGTGTGTTTCAATGAGCAGGGGGAGCGCATCATGGACTACCATAAGCGTGCGCTTTTCAGTAGCGAAGCGGATTTCTTTACTCCGGGCAGTGAAGCTGGCGTTCTGCATATTGACGGGTGGAAACTGGGGCTTGCCATTTGTTATGACTCAGGATTTGCAGAACATGCGCGATCCGCGGCGGTCGACGGCTGCCATGCTTATCTGGTGAGTGCCTTGTTCAGTCAGGGGAACGGTTATCATGAATCTCGGATCTGGATGCCGGCCCGGGCGCTCGACAATACGATGTATGTTCTGATGTCGAATCATGTAGGTACCACGGGGGGATGGGCCGCTTGCGGTGCTAGTGCGATTTGGGGGCCTTACGGTAATCTGATTGTAGAAGCTCATGAAAGTGAGCCCGGTGTCGTTGTGGCCGAACTCAATCCTGAAATTTTGAAACAAATGCGATGCAAAGAAACGATGCTCAATGATTTTGTGAATCGGTATTCATGCTTGTCGCCAACTGTGGCTTGATGATGAAACTGAATATCAAAAGTAAGCACTGGGTGCGTCAGCGCACCGATACATTTTGTCATTCGTTTTATCCTGCCTGTTTGTTCTATTAATCATTATTTCCAGTCTATCTAGTCTTCAAAGGGTGAACTTTGAGTGCGCGCCAGAATTGAAAAACACGCGATCTATGATGAGTTGTGGATGTTTTCACTTAAATTTCTTATTAAGTCGAATAGCCTACCATTGGGATAAATAGCAGACACATAGTCAGAGGAATAACGTTTCTATGTCTAATCAAGTTACTGGATCTAATCAAGCCGCAGGGTCTCATCAGGAACATCATCGCCAACATCGAGTGGGTTGGTTAAGAGCTGCTGTTTTAGGTGCGAATGACGGTATTGTTTCCACGGCAAGTTTGATTATCGGTGTGGCGTCGGCCAATTCTGGACACACGGCGATCATGGTTGCAGGCACGGCAGGTTTAGTGGCTGGTGCTATTTCTATGGCGGCGGGGGAATATGTATCGGTGAGCTCTCAGGCTGATACGGAAAAGTCTGATTTGCAGGATGAAAAAAAGTCACTTGAACAGAATTACGAGGAAGAGGTGATAGAGTTAGCTGATATCTATCAAAAGCGAGGTGTGGAGCCAGAACTGTCCGTCACTGTGGCACGGCAACTGATGGCGCACGATGCGCTGGCGGCGCATTCTCGAGATGAAATCGGGATTTCTGACTTATCAGCAGCGCAACCTATAACGGCGGCTTTTTCTTCAGCGTTGAGTTTTACTTTGGGTGCGGCATTGCCCTTGATGACGGCGTATTTTTATCATGATGAAGCAAATTTGTCCGTTGTTACCGCTGTGTTGTCTTTGGTGTTTCTCGCTATTTTAGGGGCGATTTCATCTTATTTGAGTGGTGCGAAAATGCTCACTGGTATAGTACGGGTCGGTTTTTGGGGCGCGTTAGCCATGGCGACGACGGCACTGGTCGGTATTGCTTTTGACGTTGCGGTTTAACAAATTAAATAGCCGATAAAAAAATGGACTGCGAGGTGCAGTCCATTTTTAATTGTTTTTAAACTATCAATATTGTTAATGATTTTGACGGTTAGATGCCACCAGCAAGGCCTGACATAACACCATAAGCCATAACCGGAATAGCGATTAAACTAGGTGCAAAGACGAGAGAACGGACAATCCGCACACCGAAAATATAGACTGGTACATACAGAACTCGTGAGATGATTGTGGCCAGCGCTGCATAATACGTCCAAGGATTGGATACATCGGTACTGACAGCTAAAACTGCCAGCGGTACATACATGATGCCGCCTTCCTTTAAATTTTCTAGCGTTCTATCGATACGATTACCCAAAGGTTTTTTACTGGGCTGCGCTTTTTCTCTGTTGCCAAAGCTAAACACTAAACCAGCTGTTTTGGCCATATAAGTTGACTGTAAAAGCACCATTATAAATATGAGCAGAGCGTAGATTACGACACTTAGTAATTCCATTGACATTTCGTTGAAACCTCTCTTTTTTATCGTTTTTGCGTGTTTTCTGCGCGTACTAATTAACCATAGTTAAAGTCAGTCTACGAGCAAATAATGGCTACTCAATGTAACAATTTTGTGTGTTTTCGTTAAAGGATTGAGCGAGATAAAAACCTAGATTTTATAGATGCGTTATTGCTTTAGTATTACTTGAAATGATGAAATGGACTGCATTGTACAGTCCATTTTTTAGAGCTTAGATAATAGGTTTTTTTAAGGGTTAATCTTGCTTTACTAGATTGGCTTTTTCGCCTCTCGCCCAGTAGCCAGTTAAACCATAATGATCGTAAACCGCTAGCTCATGTTCTCGGTTTAGGTTTTTGGTGGTGTGGTACTCGGGTGCTTCTTTTATTTGATGGCGAGTTAAGTTGATGGTGACTGAATTATCGGTCCAATCCATGTCTTCTATCCACTCTGGCGAGATAAGCACTTTGTGACCGCCAAACCAATTAGTGGTATCGACCATGAAGTAGCGAACCGCCATGGTATTGTCTTCAATTAGAAGCCCAGAAACATGCCCCATTTCACCGTCGATAGCGTGGATTTTGTAACCAATGATGGCTTTGCAACTGCGTAGGTTTGGATCATCGTTTTGATGTAATTCGCGTTTGGCTTTTTCATGAGCAAGCGTTGCATTGTCTGATTCTTCTTTAGAGTCTGGGTAATGGCCAAAGCCTGGATACAATGAATATGGATACATGCCGCCGCCCCAGAAGCCAGTGCCGCCCCAATAATAGGGATAACCGTAGTAGCCTAGATGATCGATCTCGTGTTGACGGGAAACGGGTTGGTCAGTATCAATTTTCGGGCTGTTTTTCACTTGTTCTTTGGTGATGGATACGGGGAAAACTCGTTCTCGCCAGTTGGCTTTTTCTATGCCGATAGGGGAGATCAATACCTTGCGACTCGATAGCCAGCTGCCAGTTTCAACCACGAAATAACGTACAACCCATTCCTCATCATCAAACAAGAAATCTGTCACTTCGCCCACATTGCCATCGGTGGCGGCAATGGTGTATCTCTCTAAGTCGTGCATGCTGCGTAACATAATTGATTGTCCTTTTGTCTTGTCTGACGGATTTGTCTTCCTATTAAACTAACCTTCCTGCCTTATGGTGTCAGTTCGCTGGCGTACAGACGCTAGATCGCTTGTTTTATTAAGATGAAAAGACGCTTGATTGCGCCATTCATCAGATGATTTTAAGGCGATTATGTTAAACACTTTTTCTTCTCTACTTGGACAACGATTTTCTCACTCGCTTTGGGACAGCACGATTCCTGTTCGAGAGGAGTTGTTTGGTTTAGAACGGCTTGAAGAACACGCAGAAAGTTTGGCCAAGGCTCAACAAGCATTTGGTTCTGAACCTTCTGTATTGCCTTTGCAGACGCGACTTGATGAAAACGCCACGGCCTTATTAGCGTCTTATCGTGAAAGTGCTGTTGAGTTGGAGCGAGGTGGAAGTGTGGTTCCCGCCGCGGAATGGCTGCTGGATAACTATCATTTAGTGGAAGAGCAAATTCGCGAGATCAGAGATGATTTGCCGGACAGTTATTATCGACAATTACCTAAGCTAGCCGATGGGCCTTTTGCAGGCTATCCGCGGGTATTTGGTTTAACCTGGGCGTTTGTAGCGCACACCGATAGCCATATAGATCCTGATGTTCTGGTGCGATTTATTCATGCTTATCAAAAAGTTCAACCGCTCACGATTGGCGAATTGTGGGCGGTGGCGATTACGCTGCGCATTGTATTAATTGAAAACTTGCGACGTTTGGCTGATCAAATTGCCGTCGGACGCGACGCTCGCCACGACGCCGATCATTTCACCGAGCGGCTTTTGGTGGCAGGTTGTGCTCATTCAGCGTTACAAGAAGACATCGCCTCCCGCTCACCGGAACCGCTATCAGAAGTGTTTGCTGCGCAATTGGCGAAGCGATTACGTGACCAAGATCCGAAAACTACACCAGCATTAGATTGGCTAGAGCAGCGCCTACAACTGCAAGGTCTTTCGGTTGAAGAAGTGGTGCAACATGCCCAGCAACGCCAAGGCGCATCGAACGTCACCATTCGTAATGTGATCACCAGTATGCGGTTGATTTCCGATATTGATTGGTCGGAATTATTTGAGAAAGTCAGTCTGGTCGATCAAGAATTTTACCGTTATGACCAGTTTGCCAAAATGGATTTTCCGACACGTAACTTGTATCGCAGTGCAGTGGAAGAACTTGCACGAGGTAGTGATTATTCGGAAATAGACATTGCCCAGCGTGCCGTAGAAATGGCGAAAGACAGCGTAAAGTCTTTTGAATCTAAGAATGCTGAATCAAAGAGTGCCGAATCAAAGAGTGCCGAATCGACACAGGCGCTTTCGGAAGAAGCCAAGGTAGAAAACAATCGCCTTGGTGACCCAGGTTATTATTTGATTGAACAGGGCCGTTTGGCTTTCGAGAAATCCATCGCTTATAGACCCACCATGCGGTTAAGAGTCAGGCGTTTACATTTGCGACTTGGCGTCGCCGGTTACAGCGGCACGATTGCCATTGTTGCCTTGGCTTTTCTAGCCATGAGTTTGTTTTTCGCGGGATTCATGGCGTTTCCTGCACAATCTTGGTTGCTGTGGGCGGTGGTGGCCTTTATTCCTGCCACAGAAGTAGCGTTTGCCATCGTTAATCGTTTAGTGACATGGCGATTTGGTGCGGTGATGTTGCCGGGGCTTGAACTCAAATCGGGCGTGCCGACCTCGTTACGAACCTTAATCGCCGTGCCGACTTTGCTTACCTCAGAAGCGGATTTACTAGAGCAAATTGAACGCTTGGAAGTGCATTATCTGAGCGGTATCGACGGCGATGTAAGCTTTGCCTTATTAACTGACGGCAAAGATGCTGATTTGGAAGAATTAGAAAGCGACGCCTTATTGTTAGAACGGGCGACCTTGGAAATAGAGCGATTAAACCAACGCTACGAAGAAGGCCCATCAGGTCCGCGTTTTATCTTGTTGCATCGCCGTAGATTATTTAATCCAAGCGAAAATGTGTGGATGGGCTGGGAGCGTAAACGCGGCAAGTTGCATGAGCTGAACCGATTATTACGCGGCGCGACGGACACCACGTTTATTTCCATTCAGGGCAAAGCGCCCAGTGTACCGAGTGATGTTCGCTACGTAATTACGCTTGATGCCGACACTCGTTTGCCACGAGAAGCGGCGCTGCGATTGATTGGTAAAATGGCGCATCCGTTGAATCGTCCACGCTTGGACAAAGTCAAACAGCGGGTTGTCGCGGGTTATGGCATTCTTCAACCTCGCGTCACACCGTCTTTGTCGGTGGGCACGGAAGGTTCTTTGTTCCAGCGTATATTTTCTGCTCCCGGTGGTATAGATCCTTATGCCGCGGCGATTTCCGATGTCTATCAAGATCTTTTCGGTGAAGGCTCTTTCACTGGCAAAGGCATTTACGATGTCGATATGTTCGAAGCCGCGCTGGCGGATCGTGTGCCGAATAACACCATGCTGAGCCACGATTTGTTCGAAGGCATTTTTGCGCGCGCCGGTTTGGTGTCGGACGTGGAAGTAGTGGAAGAGTTTCCAGCTCGATACGATGCCGCTGCGAAACGTCAGCATCGTTGGATGCGAGGCGATTGGCAGCTGTTGCCGTGGATTATGAGCAAGCCAACAGAGCAGGGTGTTTCCAGTTTGGGGCGTTGGAAGCTACTCGATAATTTAAGGCGTTCGCTGGTGGCGCCAACAACCTTGTTAGCCTTGGCGTTAAGTTGGTTGTTGTTTCCGTCGTCGGCGTTATTTTTTACCGCTGTATTATTGGCCGTCATGGCGATTCCGCCTTTGTTGCCGTGTCTTTTTTCAATGATTCCTCGCCGTTCTGGCGTGGATACCCGCAACCATTTTCGACTTTGGCTAGGGGATTTACGTCTTGCCTTAAGTCAGACTTTTTTGTCTGTCGCCTTTCTGCCTGATCAAAGCTGGCGCTCATTGGATGCGATCACACGCACCTTGTTGCGTTTGGGTGTGACCCATCGACGTTGTTTGGAATGGGCAACCGCGGCGCAGAGTAATGCGAGCCCACGACTCAAGGTGATGGGTTTTTATCAAAACATGGCCTGTGGCACCTTGCTTGCCTTAGCGGTTTGCTTGTTTGTCATCGTGGTGAATCCGGCAGTATGGCTGCTGGTGTTGCCGTTTGCTTTACTTTGGTGTCTTGCGCCTTTAGTCGCCGTGTTTGTTAGTCGATCACCGGAAGTTTTGCGACCTGATGAACTTGATGTCGGCGCGGTCACTTTACGTCTCACTGCACGCAAAACCTGGCGTTATTTTGAAACCTTTGTGACAGAAGAAGATAACTTTTTACCGCCGGATAATTTCCAAGAAGACCCAGAGCCTGTGGTGGCGCATCGTACTTCGCCGACTAACATTGGTTTGTATTTGTTGTCCTCTGTCGCGGCGCGGGATTTTGGTTGGGCGGGGTTAATTGAAACGATTGAACGACTTGAAACGACCTTTGTTACGCTGGAAAAACTGCCAAAGCACAACGGCCATTTGTTCAATTGGTACGGCACGCAAAGCTTGCATACCTTGTTGCCGGAATACATTTCTTCGGTGGACAGCGGCAATCTAGCGGGGCATTTGATTGCGCTGGCAAACAGTTGCGAGCAATGGCGCGAGGAATCTGTGGTTGGAGTATCTGATGGACTATCTCAAGAGCTATCTCAAGAAACTTTAATCGCTAAGCCAAGCTCCACAGTGCGCTCGGGGTTTATGGACAACATTGCGTTGGCTAGACAATCCTTAGTGGCTGAATCAAAACAAGCAATTCATTCTGTTAGTCCAGATTTGAGTGTTACTGCAACGGACAGCGAACATCCATTGTTGGCAACCTTGGATGATATGGAGAGTCGATTAAACAGCCGACAGACTATCGAGGCGTTAACGCCGATTTTAATTCGATTGACCGATAAAGCCGCGAAATTGGCTCGTGAGCGACCATTAGGTTCGGGCGAAGAGATTGCACAAGGGCGTCATGCTGATTTCATTTATTGGATTGAAGCCGCCAATAAGGTGATGGTTGAACAACAGCGAGATACGCTTGAGCAGTGTAATTCTGCCGACTCTTTGCTGGCTAGATTAAATGCGCTGGCGAGCACGGCGCGTAATATGGCGTTAGACATGGATTTTGCGTTTCTCATCGACCCTGAGCGCAAGCTTTTGTCGATTGGTTATTCTCTTGCCGAAAACAGTCTAGATCCAAGTTGTTACGATTTATTGGCTTCGGAAGCCCGATTGGCGAGCTTGTTTGCTATTGCCAAAGGCGATGTGGCGACGAAACACTGGTTCCGTCTTGGTCGAGCGGCAACGCCCATGGGCAATGGCTCAGCACTGATTTCTTGGTCAGGTTCCATGTTCGAATATTTGATGCCGTCGCTGATTATGCGAGCGCCAACGGGCAGTTTACTTGAACAGACCAATCGGCTGATCGTTGAACGTCAGCAGGAATACGGTAAACAGCTTGGCATTCCTTGGGGCGTGTCGGAGTCTTCTTATAATGCCCGTGACATCGAGTTTACTTATCAATATTCCAACTTTGGTGTACCGGGACTCGGTCTAAAACGTGGCTTGGCGGAAAATAGAGTCATCGCGCCTTACGCTACAGGGCTTGCCACCATGATTGATCCTCAGGCGGCGGTTGATAATTATGAGCGCTTAAACAACATGGGCACTTGTGGACGTTATGGATTTTACGAGGCGTTGGATTTTACGCCGACGCGTTTACCCGTTGAAAGCCATGTTGCCATTGTGCGCAGTTTCATGGCACATCATCAGGGCATGACCATTGTGGCCATTGCCAATACTTTGCTGGAAGGCGTGTTTAGACAGCGTTTTCATAAAGAGCCGATGATTCAGGCGTGCGAGTTATTATTGCAAGAACGTATGCCAAGAGATGTTTGCATTAGTCACCCTAGAGCTGAAGAAGTGAAAACCTTCGCGTCTTCTTTAACGGTGATTGCGCCAATAGTGCGACGCCTAAGTCCAACAGCCGCAGGCTCGCCCATTACGCATTTGTTATCAAACGGACGCTATGTGGTGATGTTGACCGCCACTGGCGCGGGCTACAGCCGTTGGCGCGACATAGCGGTGACCCGTTGGCAGGAAGACACCACATGCGATCATTACGGCAGTTTTATTTTCTTACGTGATAAAAACACAGGCCAGCTTTGGTCGAGTTCCGCTCAGCCTTTACAAGATGAAGGTCATTATCCAGCAGGTGTGTTTGAAGAAGATCATGCGGAATTTGTGCGTCATGATGGAGATTTAACAACGACGATGGACATATTGGTTTCCGGTGAAGACGATGGCGAAGTGCGTCGTATTTCCTTGAGTAATAATGGTCGCACAGCGCATGACATTGAATTAACGTCTTATCTTGAATTGGTGTTAACGACGCCAGCCACAGACAATGCTCATCCAGCCTTTGCCAAGATGTTTGTGCAAACGGAATATGTCCCTGAATACAACGCGCTAATCGCTACTCGACGCAAACGTACCACACAGGAGCCTTCAGTCTGGGCCGCACATTTTGTCATTGTAGAAGGCGAAGTGACGGCCGATCCTCAATATGAAACCAACCGCGCCTTGTTTATTGGGCGAGGTAATTCTATCGCTACAGCAGCGGCGTTTGATCGTGACGATTCGTCCGTTGAAAGTGTCGATCTGAATAATTCAATCGGGACCGTGCTGGATCCTATTTTCTCGTTGCGCTATGCCGTTCATGTGCCAGCAGACAGTGTGGTGAAAGTGGCGTTTTGGACAGTTGTGGCGTCTTCTCGTGAAGAATTAATGGATCTTATTGATCGACATCACGACCGCAGTGCCTACGACAGAGCGAAAACCTTGGCGTGGACACAGGCGCAAGTGCAACTGCGTCATTTGGATATTAGCCCAACCGAGGCGGGCGATTTTCAACGACTTGCTGCGCCGATTATTTATGCCGATCCGCGTTTTCGCGTCTCGGCCGACGCCATTCATCGCGGCATGGCGGGTCAGTCTGTGCTTTGGCCGCATTCGATTAGTGGTGATTTGCCTATTGTGCTGTTGCGCATTGATGACGTCGAAGACATTGATCAAGTGAAGCAATTATTGCGCGCCCATGAATACTGGCGCATGAAGCGTCTGGCAGTGGATCTGGTGATCATCAATGAGCACGCGTGTTCTTATTTACAAGACTTGCAAATTGCCATTGAAACCGCAGTACGAAGTAGCCAATCACGGCCTCGACTAATCGATAAGTCTAACGGTGATCATGTGCAAGGCGCTGTGTATGTTTTGCGTGCAGACTTGGTGGATGTGCAGGTTCGTGATTTGCTGAAATCGGTTGCTCGGGTGGTGCTTATTGCTCGTCGAGGATCTATTGGTAAACATATTCATCGCTTGCCGCCAGCGTCGACTTGGCCGCCGAAGATTCGTTCGATGAATGAATCGACTGGTGGTAATGTCATTCCATTCAAGGCAAAGAATTCAACAGCCAGGGACAAGTTAGCAGCCCTGAAACAAGGGCTAGAGTTCTTCAATGGCTTGGGTGGTTTTGGTTTAGATGGTCGGGAATATACGGTGATTCTTGAAAACGGCGCCTCGACGCCTGCGCCTTGGATCAATGTCATTGCCAATGCGAGTTTTGGCTTTCATGTGTCGGTCGAAGGCAGTGGTTATACGTGGGCGGAAAACAGCCGCGAGAACCAGCTAACGCCTTGGTGTAATGATCCGGTTTCTAATCCGTCTGGCGAAGCGATTTACGTGCGCGATGAAGACACTTTGGAATTGTTTGGCGCCACAGCTCAGCCGCTTAGTTCTGCTAATCAAGCGAACAACAAAGCCAACCCAAGCGCATTTGTTGCTCATCATGGCCGTGGTTATAGCTGCTTTGAACATCAAGCGGATGGCTTGGCGCTGACACTATTGCAATACGTGCCTTTGGCAGATCCGATCAAAATCTCACGCTTAACCTTGCATAACCAAACGGGGCGACGTCGTCGATTTTCTGTTACGTCTTACGCTGAATGGGTGTTAGGTACAGCTCGTGGGACGTCTGCGCCATTTATTACCACGGATTTGGATTCTGCTGGTTCAAACGCCTTGTTCGTCTGTAATCGCTGGAATATATCGTTTCCGGGACGCGTTGCTTTTGCTGATATGGGCGGGATGCAATCGACGTGGACGACAGATCGAACAGAGTTTCTGGGGCGCAATGGTCGTATGAATGCACCAGCGGCCTTGCTCAGGGATTCATCTTTGTCTGGCAGCATTGGCGCTGGGCAAGACCCTTGTACCGCGCAACAATCTATCGTAGAGCTTGAACCGGATGAATCGGTGGAAGTGGTGATCTTGCTGGGGCAATGTGCTTCGGTCGAAGACGCTCGTGATTTGATCGAGCAATATCGCCATGCGGATTTGGATCAAGTGCTGGGTGATGTAACACAGCACTGGGATACCTTATTAGGCGCGGTTCAGGTGAAAACGCCAGATCGAGCAATGGATATCATGCTCAATGGTTGGCTGATTTATCAGACAGTGGCGTGTCGTATGTGGGCGCGCTCAGCGTTTTATCAAGCCAGCGGCGCGTATGGTTTTCGAGATCAATTACAGGACGGCATGTCGATGACATTCCGCCGACCCGATATGACCAGAGCGCATATTTTGCGTGCGGCGAGTCGCCAGTTTGTCGAGGGCGATGTGCAGCATTGGTGGTTACCACATACCGGACAGGGCGTGCGTACGCATATTTCCGACGATAGAGTTTGGCTAGCGTATGCCACGGCGACCTACATTGAAACCTCGGGTGATGTGTCTATTTTGGACGAGAAAATTGCCTTTATCGAAGGGCCGCCATTGGCGGCGGATCAGCATGACGCGTATTTTCATCCTGTGGAATCGGACGAGTCTGCCACCTTGTTTGAGCATTGTGCTCGCGGTTTGGATCAATGTCTTGAACTGACGGGCGAAAATGGCCTGCCATTAATGGGCACGGGCGACTGGAACGATGGCATGAACCGTGTCGGGGAAGGCGGCCAAGGGGAAAGTGTTTGGTTAGGCTGGTTACTCATTCGTACCATCAATTTATTCTCGCCCATGGCGCAAATTCGTGATGAAGACGAACGAGTACAAAACTGGGTAACTCATGCCAGTAAAGTAAGAGAAGCCATTGAAGAAAAAGCTTGGGACGGTGACTGGTATCGTCGGGCAAACTTCGACGACGGCAGTTGGTTGGGGTCTAAGGACAACGACGAATGCCAAATTGATTCTATTGTGCAATCTTGGGCGGTATTGTCTGAAGCGGGCGAACCAGAACGCGCCGCGAAAGCCATGGAGTCAGTCGAGCAATATCTGATTCAACCCGAGTCAAAACTGGCGTTATTGTTTACACCGCCATTTGATAAAACCAGTCATGATCCGGGTTATATCAAAGGCTATCCACCGGGTTTACGGGAAAACGGCGGGCAATATAGTCATGCGGCTATGTGGGCGATTTTGGCCTACACCAAATTGGGGGATGGCAACAAAGCCAGTGACTTGTTTAGTTTGCTCAATCCGATTAATCATGCCTTGAATGCGAAAGACACCGAGCGTTATAAAGTCGAACCTTATGTGGTCGCTGCGGATGTGTATTCGGTTGCGCCTCACACAGGCCGTGGTGGTTGGACTTGGTACACAGGCTCAGCAGGTTGGATGTACCGTGCAGGAATGGAAGGTATTCTTGGCATTCATCGAGAAGGCAAAGAACTGACGATTCAGCCTTGTATTCCCTCAGAGTGGCCGGGGTTTGAGGCCACCGTAAAAGTGGACGAGACCGAGTACTTTATTACCATCGAGCAATCGGCTGATCGCGCTCATTCTTCAAAAACTGAAGACCCGATAGAGGACTCTTTAGTACGAAGTGGAATCAGAGCTGTGGTGGATGGCATGGATATTCAAATCACCAACAACATTGTGCGCGTACCACTGGATGGTGGAACACATAAGTTGAATATTTCATATTTGTAATTTTAATAAATAGAGCAGGTAGTTATATTTTCAGCCTTACAAAAAGGGAAGTCTTGCGTCGACTTCCCTTTTATTTTTGTTAGCAAATTCTAGTGTCGCTTTTTTAATACTCTGTGCTTTATGACTCTATGTTAGTAGAGCACTCAGCTGAATATTCTAAGGCTTTTTGATAAATATTTTCTGCCTTTTTAGACTGATTTTTCATATCACTAATATAAGATGCTATGACTTTTTTGGTAATTGGTCCCCATACCGGATTGGTATTAACATTGCTAATTATTTCAATAGTATGGCCAGCTTCAAGAGCTTCTTTTCGGCCGGCAGCGTCTAGATTGTCTAGTGCTTTCCCCATGACTCGTGACCAATGTTCGCCACTATGTTTATCCATGATTTTCTTAAGATTATCAGGCAGGTTATTGTAGGCACGCTTGTTCATTGTTGTTATAAATGAAAGAGTGTAAAGACCTATTTCTGTATGATGTGTTAACAGTTCATTTAGACGGAAATCTTTCATTGCTTGCCATGGAAAGGCGACGCCTTGGATAACCCCACGCTGTGCGGACTGGTAGGTATCAGGGGCTGGCATACCAACTGGATTTGCGTTCATTGAACTGAGTAAGTCTGCTACAACAGTTGTTGCTCGGCGTATGCGCATTCCTTCTAAGTCACTTGGTTCGAGAATTTGCTTTTCACTGGTGTGAAGATGTCCAGGCCCATGAACAAATAGGAATAAAGGATGGGTATCCGTGTATTCACTTGAAATAAGTTTATTGTCATAAAGCTTTTGAATAGCGCAGCTTGAGTTTTCAGCAGTGGTAATCAAGCCTGGCAGTTCGACTACTTGTGTAAGTGGAAATCTTCCAGCCATGTAGCCTTGAGCGGTAACTGTGATATCTGCTATACCATTTACTGTTGATGCATAGCTTTGTGCTGCTTTAGCAAGAGTTTGACTTGGGTATATTTCAATTTTTAACTGTTTATTTGAGTCATTTTCGATTGAGTCAGCCCAGTCTTGTATTACATTGCCAACACTTGAGTTAGCTGGCCAGAAGTGAGCTAGACGTAATGTGTAGGTTTGTGAAAATGCTAAAGTTGTCCACAGACTGCTTAAGCAGAGAGTCGAAATTATTAGTTTGTTTTTCATGTTTATTACCTCTTTATTATTGTTTTAGTGGTCTTACATTTTTTCTAATTACAAAGACTAAGCAGCACTCTTAGTCTTTTTTAATGTGTTGGGCATTCATAGCAGTGCCACTATGAATTAGCTTAAAGCGAAATGGTTTAAGTCAGTTGTGATTCGATAATACGGCGAGCTCGATTCGGGGCAACGTCAACATGTATGTCTAACATCGTCCTATTTTTAAAGTTCTGCATATTTTTGTATTGCGCTTCAATGACCACTTTGTCTTCATCAAAAGTCAGTCTTGTTTGTTCAATGACTTTTTTCGCAGTCTCTTCTGGATCATGTTTTGGGTTGGTCGACATAGTCCATAGATAGTGACAAGTTGTCTCTGTTTCAGGCGTGATCCCATGGAAACCTTTCATGTGGAAGCCATCGCGGTTTGGGTTATCTAGAGAGTCTGAGCCCGCATCTACTGCCCCCGTCCAAATTTCTAAATGAGATATTTTGAAGAGAATTTCTTGCCAGCGATCGATTTTTCCTTTGAACGGATAGGCTGCGGTGTAAGTTGGAGGTGGAACTGAATCGGGCATATGACGGACAACACGAACCATTTTTTCGTCACTTTCAACTTTGGTTTCTGCAGTCATGTGCAATTTTGCATTACCGCCGATGGTATAGAGGTGAACATATCCCAGATGGCTAAGATCTAACAGGTTGTCGTGTATTAGCTGATAAGGTGCTTCGTAGTGATAGACATCGCCATCAAATAGATATTCTGGGTTGTTATGAACTGGATATTCTGGTGGTGTACAGGTTGGTTCTTGTGTGTTTTCATCCCCAAACCAGATCCAAATAAGATGGTTTTGTTCGCAAATCGAATAAGTCGATACTAAGGCTTTGCGTGGAACTTTGCCTTGGCCCGGAACCTCAATGCACTTACCGTCGCCATTAAATAGCAACCCGTGGTAGCCACAACGAATGCCGTTATTTTCAATCGTGCCAAGTGACAAAGGCAAAGCGCGGTGACAGCATCTATCCTCAAGCGCGGAGACCTCTCCATCTGAAGTACGGAAAAAAACAATTTGATGATTGAGGATTGTGCGAGCTAAGGGCTTATCTTTCAATTCAGAACTCAAAGCAGCCACGTACCACATATTGAGTGGAAATAAGGACTTTTTTTCGACGTCAGTATTGATTAGTTCAGCTGCGCTCATATGTTGAACACTCATAAAACTCTCCTTCTTATATTTGTTTTGACTTGCTTTGATATGGCACTAAAGATCGAGCACCAGAGTTTTGGTTAGTGACCTTGAACAACAAGGGGTAAATTTATCGTTCTTAGCGTGTTCTTCGCTGGATAAAAATTGATCCCTATGGTCCGGTGTGCCTGATATGACTCTTGTTAGGCAGGAGCCACATATGCCTTGTTCGCAGGACACATTAATTTCGATACCAGCGTCGTCTAACACTTCAAAAACTGAGCTATTCTCAGGAATGTGAAAGCGTGCGCCAGAACTCGCAATCTCAACTTCAAACGCTTGATTTGCTGCGTTTTCAGTTGGTACCGCAGTGAAATGTTCTTTATGTAATCTTGCTTCTAACCAACCTGTTTCTTTAGCAGCAGAAAAAACAAAATCCATAAAACCATTTGGTCCACATACATAGAGGTGAGTTTGGTTATTGGCATCGAGTAGCGCTTGGCGAAAAGATTTCGTTTCATCGCCATCGAAATAAAACGTGCTCTTATCTGCAAAGTCGCCTGAAATTATTTGTTGATAAAAAGCGGTTCTATCGCGGCTGCGAGTGAAATAATGTAAAGAAAAAGAACGATTTTGAAACTGTAAGTCTTCCGCCATGGATAGAATTGGAGTGATTCCAATTCCTCCTGCAACTAAAATATAAGATGGAGCGTCGTAATTTAGCTCGAAAAGGTTTCTAGGTTCCGAAATGCTAATCACATCTCCTTCCTTTATGTTTTCGTGTAAAGCTTTTGAGCCACCACGGGAGTTTGGATCTTTTAAAACCGCGATTTTATAGCTATTTGTTTTTTTTGAATCATTGTAGATGGAGTATTGTCGAGTGATGTCGCGACTAACTAGCACGTCTATATGAGCGCCAGGAGCGGCTTCAGGAAGTTTTTTATCGTCTACATTCGTAAGTTCAAAACTAACGATACCGTTAGCCTCAATATTTTTTTTCTTAATAAGAACGTCAATCATTTCAAGCTGCCTTAGTTATTTTTAGTTGGCTCTTGCTATGTTTATAACGGTAATATAGTTGTGATGTCAACCAAATAAAGTTGCTATAGCAACCTTTTTTGGCCGGGTTTTATCATGAAATAATGAGTGGATTGTTATAGATTTATTTTTTTAGACGGCAGACGTTATCTAAATCATTCATCTATAACGTCTTTAATAAGTTGAGTTTGGGTGAAGTGAGGGGAGTATTGAGGCGATTATTTTGGGATGTTAGGGCGGAAATTATTTACTGTATTAACGCTATCATTTAAGCGGTTTAGGAACTTTACTAAGGTATCAATCTCTTTTTTTGTAAAGCCTTGTAGTAAGAGTTTTTCACGAGCAATGGCAACTTCGAAAACTTTATCGTGCAGAGCTCTTCCTTTGCTGGTCATCCAGATGATAAGTCGACGAGCGTCTTCGGGGTCAAGGCTAGAGTAAACGTATTGTTCTTGTTCTAGAAGTTTTAGAGATCGACTTACGCCAGACTTGTCTAAACCAATAACTTGGCACATACGATTAGCTGATATGCCATTCTCAACAGCAAGTAATGCAAGTAATCTCCATTCTACAATGCCTATACCAAAAAATTCCCGATAAATAGAAGATGCACCGCTTGATAGTTTATTTGCCAAAAAAGTAACAAGGGCAGGAACATAGTATTCTAAATTAAGGGCGGGGGTATCTTCGTGCTGGTCGTTAGACATACCTATAAGTACTCATTAGATGGATGAAATCATAGTTCATGGTTGTGATGAATAAATAATATAAAATTATCAGTCAACTCAATGTATTAGCTTATGGTATTAACGATTTGCTGCTTTGACAATAGATCATGGTTTTTAACTCTCGATCTCGTGTCTTTACTGTTACTGCAAGAGCGACTGGTTTGTTAGTTAGTATTGTTTATCTCAAGAGAATCTTTAGCAATTTAATATGCAATAAGATTAGGGGATATTGCCCCTAATCTTTATTTATTTTTCTCTGCTAGAAGCTACACAACAGGGCGTTCTTCGTATTGCGGGATATCATCGCAGATTTCATGCCATTCGGCTTTTGAACCAACAAAGATATGTGAAGACGGTTTGCCTTCTATTTTTGTGTCGAGTGTGCCAATGCGAAGACGAAGTAGCTCTGGCATGTGTGGGCGTCGGCTATAAAGTGGTGATGCGCATTGTTTGCAAAAGACACGGAAAACACCAGGTGTAGATTCGTATTCAGCCAGTAGTTCTTTGCCTTTTAACAAGGCGAAGGCGGTTGTTGGAATAGCTGCATTGGTAGCAAAAGCAGAGCCGTTGGCTTTACGACATTTTTGACAATGACACTGCATGATGTCGCCCAATTCACCTTTTATTTCGTATTGCACGCCATTACATAAACAGCTTCCCGATAACATGTTTTTCTCCTTAATTGAGGTTGGCCTTACCAGTTTTTCAGTTAAACGCTTTGCTTTGGGCAGACGACTTTTGTGGCTTTTAGGTGATACATAGTTACTTCTGGGTGGCTAAAGAAACCCATTTCCCAAGGATTTTTCTGGATAAAGAGTTCTTGAATTTGTTGGAAAACTGGGTTGCTTTTGGGGATTTCATAAACATCACTTTTGATGATGCTGTAATTCCATTCGATAGCTTCTTCAAAAGTAAAGGTAGCACGACCATCGATAGCAAAGTAACACTGATTGTTGCGACTTAACAGCTTAGCCTTAAATGTGCTCGGGAAGGTAATAAAGAAAATATCATCGTCAACAGAGGATAAGAACGCCATAACAGTGGAATGTGGTTGCTGTTTGGCATAAGTCATCAAAACGCCAATTTTATTGTCGTTTTCACTGTCGTCAATCTCGGGCGCGACAGTAAGCGGGCTGTGTGGTAGATCGATAGCAGGGCGACTATCGCTTGGGTGTTCATAGTCATTCGCTTGGAAAGATTTAGCAATGCTAGCGCCATAGTAAACTTCGTACTCAAGGGCATTTACTTGTGCTTTTTTACCCGTTGTTGATGTAACTATGCCTTTGAATGACGAACGGTATACTTTTAAATCTGCGTCGTATTCCGATACGCCGGTACGATTGTCTAGATGTATGGTGACTTTTTGATTGGACTTGAGTTGATGACCATTGGGAAAGAAAAGCTCCAATGACGTGTCTGTCAGAATGTTTACACCGCAGATATAAACATCCATTTCGTTATCTTGGGAGCCGTAAGTGCCGGCTACGCCAAGTACTTGTTTACCAATGAGATCACTTAAAGCCAACTGCGTCATCGTGTTTTCCTTAATGCCTGCCAAAATGTGCTTGCTATTGATTAGTTACTTATGCAAAAAAGTGTATCAGAAAATACGTTCAGCGATCATAAATAAGCATGCCTAAATTGAATGAGCTGAGTACTGATTAATTTTAGTTTTTATTTCTTTCGATTCATCTTCCAGTGCTGCAATGAAGTCATCTAAAAACGGGTTAAAGGGGCGGTGTAAGGGCAAAAGTATATTGATGGTAAATGGGTAAGACACATTCAATGGACGAATTTGCAGACCATGATCAATAAAGTCCAATGCTGTTAGTGGATTGATGATGGCAATTCCCGCGCCTTTACTTACCAACTGACAGACAGACGCGGCAGCTGGTGTTTCTATCACGGTTTTACGATTGATTCCAAGCCGATATAGATCTTCATCCAATTTTATTCGATATGGATCGTTAGGCGATAAGTTAATAAAAGGCTGGCCTTCGAAATCACGGATATCAATGATGTCTTTTGCTAATAATGGATGATCATTTGGCAAAATACAGACTTCATCGATACTTAACAAAGGTTTAAGTATGGTGCCTGACGGTGAGTAGTTGTTTTCAGTCAACCCCAGGTCGTATTGTTGGTACGTTAAGCTTTGTTCTAAATATGGCGGCTCTTGCACAGAGATGGAGATACCGACATTTTGGTTTGTATCTAAAAACTTCAGACATGCGCCAGGTAACAGAGACTGTGAAAAAGCTGGCAATGTTAGTACTGAGAGCCTTCCTATCTGATCTGTGCGCAAATCTTCAACGGTTGACCAAATTCGTTCTAAGCCAATATACGAACGTTTTACTTCTTCAAAAAGCGTGTAAGCGGCGTTACTGGGTTTGAGTCGGCCGCGCACTCGTTCAAATAGGCTGAACCCTAATACCTGTTCAAGTCTTGCCAGTTCTCGGCTAATGGTCGGTTGTGAGGTATGCAACATATCGGCTGCGCTGGTTACGCTTTCTGCTGTCATCAAAGCATTGAATATTTCAATTTGTCGGAATGTTAGTTTCATAGGTCATATCAGAAATGAATAGAATTTGAATAAATAGATATTATTTGTATTTTTGGACGGGCGCTATGATTGATTCTATTAAATAACTTAAAAAATTGATTCGAGCGATCTATAGGAGCAAGGCTAAGTGACTATTTTTAATCCCAATACACTAGTAGAAATAACTCAGCAATTTGGTACACCTGCATGGGTGTACGATGCGGCAATCATTCGTCATCAGATCAGACAGTTAAGGGATTTTGATGTCATCCGTTTCGCGCAAAAAGCCTGCTCAAATACACATATTTTACGATTGATGCGAGAAGAAGGTGTAATGGTTGATGCTGTGTCTGCTGGAGAAATTGAAAGAAGTTTAGCGGCGGGCTACAGCAACAGCGACAATTCTGAAAGCATTGTTTTTACCGCAGATCTGATAGATCGCGAAACAATAGAATTGGTTATTCAACACGATATTCCTGTCAATATTGGCTCTATGGATATGTTGCATCGAATTGCAGAAGTCGCTCCTCATCATCCAGTTTGGATACGTGTGAATCCTGGGTTTGGCCATGGCCATAGTGAAAAAACCAATACTGGTGGACCAAATAGCAAACATGGTATTTCGCTAGAAGATTTGCCGCAGACCGTTGCTCTGATTCAACAATATGGTTTGGATTTAATTGGCATTCATATGCACATTGGTTCAGGTTCAGACTTTGTACATTTGTCTCAAGCCTGCCAAGCCATGGTCGAGGTGGTGAAGTTAGCCAATGTGGATATCCGAGCCATTTCTACTGGTGGTGGGCTTCCTGCGCCTTATACAGAAAATGACGTAGAATTAGATACCAATAGTTTTTTCCGATTGTGGGATGAGGCGCGTAAAGAGATAGAAAATCATTTAGGCCATGTTATTAAACTAGAAGTAGAACCGGGACGATTTTTAGTCGCAAACGCGGGCGTTTTGGTGGCGGAAATCCATTGTTTGAAATCAACGCAGCAGCACAATTTCATTCTAGTCGATGCTGGTTTTAATGACCTGTTAAGACCGAGTATGTATGGCAGCTATCACAAAATAGAAGTGATTCATCAAGCAACAAATCAGCGGCAAGCAAGCCCATTGTTTGATCCGCTTGAGTATGCGGTGGCTGGACCTTTGTGTGAGTCCGGTGATGTGTTTACACAAGATGCCAGTGGCGTGATTTGCCATCAAATACTGAATAATCCTAGGGTGGGCGATTTGCTGGTGTTTAATGATGTTGGTGCATATGGAGCTTCTATGTCTTCAAATTACAACAGTCGACCGCTGGCGCCTGAGTTTTTGATCGATGGAGGGCATCATCGCCTCATCAGAAAAAGACAAAACATAAGTGACTTGTTAGCGTTAGAAAGCGTGTAATTTGACTGAGATTCTTCAACGATAGAATGAGATTAAACAAGGAACTGAAGAGGAAGCAGATTGATTTCATTCTATTTTGCTGGTTACACTGAATAAACATTATTTATAAATTCTTTAAGGGGTTGCCAGTGAACCAGACATTTGAAGCGATATTTAAAGACAATGTTAAACGCATGCATTATCAAGTTGATGGACTGAGTTCAGATAAAAGCCATATTCAGGTGGTTATTTGGCCAACGTTTTCTGGATTGACAGATTTTGAAAAAGGTATTGCGGATCATATTGCGTCACTAGGGTTTTCAGCAACAGCGCTTGATTTGTATGGTATAGATCAGAATCCAGTAGAGATGGAGCAGAAGCGTGCCAAAATGGGGGCCTTGGTTGCAGAAGCCGACCCACTACACGAGTTACAAAATGAGCTAACACAATCAGCTTGTGATGCTATTCATGGTAAAACCATCGTCCATATTGGTTTTTGTCTAGGTGGTCGCTTGGCTTTGGAAGCAGGTCTGCATCTTGAAAACAGTGCTGGAGCGGTGAGTTTTCATGGGTTGATGAGCTTCTTCCGTGCTCAGTCGGAAGAAAAGGCCAATACGAAAACAAAAATTTTGGTTTTAAATGGTCACCAAGACCCGCTGGTTACAGAAGACGACGCTCAAGAAGCAAAACGTTATTGGACAAGTTTAGCGATGGATTTCCAGTTTGTTGACTTCAGTAATACCATGCACTCCTTTATGTTACCGAGTGCGAATAATCCAGAGCATGGTAGTCAATATAATCCATTAGTGGCAAAACGTGGCTATAGCTATTTAGAAAGCTTTTTAGAAGAATTTATTTAAGTCAAAAGACAACATAAAAAAGCCTCGCTTAAAAAATTAGGCGAGGCTTTTTCGTTTTAACGAGCTGGTACTGGACGATTCACTAAGGCTTCGCCATCACGGTTAAATAAGTAGCAATCTGCTTTTTTGATGCCTACTTTTACACTTTCACCATTGCGAGTTAGGTTAGAGCCGCTGACTTCAATGGTAAGTTTGCTGCCTTCAAATTGGCCATATAGATAGGTAAGGCCACCTAAGTGCTCAGCCACATCAATATCAAGGTCAATAGTCAGATCGGCGTCTTGGATATTTTCTTTGATATGTTCAGGACGGATGCCGAGTTTTACGGTTTCGTTGACAGAGATCTTGGTTCCATCTACTTCCATCTCGATACGCTGATTTGCGATATCAATTACAGCTACATCTTTATTGTCGATACTGACCACTTTGCCTTCGAGGAAGTTCATTCTTGGTGAGCCAATAAAGCCTGCGACAAATTCGTTGGCAGGGTTGTGATAAAGCTCAAGCGGGGAGCCGACTTGTTCCACATTACCAGCACGTAATACGACAATTTTATCAGCCAAAGTCATGGCTTCGACCTGATCATGTGTCACGTAGACCATAGTAGCTTTTAGTTTGTTATGCAGCTGCGCGATCTGAATGCGCATGTCGACACGAAGTTCGGCGTCCAGGTTGGAAAGTGGTTCATCAAACAGGAAGACTTCTGGTTGGCGAACAATCGCACGACCGATGGCAACGCGCTGACGTTGGCCACCCGACAGTTGTTTGGGTTTACGATCCAGCAGTTCATTAAGTTGTAGAATATTGGCAGCATTGCTGACTTGTGCTTTGATTTTCTCTGGCGCCACGCCATTCATACGTAAACCAAAACTCATGTTTTCTTCCACTGTCATGTGTGGGTACAAGGCATAGGATTGAAATACCATAGCAACACCACGGTCAGCTGGTGCCACGTTGTTCATATTCGTGCCATTGATCTCCAACTTGCCATCCGTAATGTCTTCAAGGCCTGCGATTAGGCGCAGTAGGGTGGATTTACCACAACCAGACGGGCCCACAAAGACCACAAATTCACCGTCTTTCAGATCTAAATTGACACCATGAATTGTCTCAATGTCATGAAACCGTTTGATGACGTTTGTTAGTTTTATCGTCGCCATAATGGACTTTCCTATGCTAATTAGAGGCCATAGCCCCCATTCGGGTGGATACTTTCTTACAAGCGTCTTTGACCAATGTTTGAAAGTGTTGGAAACGCGTATCGTCTACACGAAATTTTGGAGCGGTAATACTGAGCGCGGCAATGGGTTCATTTCTATGGTTTAAAATCACCGAAGCAGCGCATTGAATACCTTCTTCATGTTCTTCTAAATCCAAGGAAATTTTGCTTTCACGAATCTTGATAAGATCGTCTCTTAGCATCTCTTCGTTAATCAGCGTGGTGTCTGTGTGCTTGATAAAGTGCTGTTCTTTGATGGCTAGGGCTAATTGATCTTCATTGAGAAACGCCATCATGGCTTTGCCGACACCAGTACAATAAGCAGGGCCTTTTTTGCCGACTGCAGAAAATAAACGCAAACTTTTTTGGCTTTCTAATTTGTCGATGTAAATGACGTCGCCACGATCAAGAACAGCAAGGTGAATGGTTTCACCGGTTTCATCCCACAAATGTTTCATCTGATCAGCTGCTATATCACGCACATCAATTTTTGACCAAGCTTGGTGTGCTAATTCTAGTAATCCATAGCCAGGATGATAGAGCTGAGTCACTTCATCAAAGCGAACCAAGCTCTTTTCAGTTAATGACATCAAGGTGCGATGTGCTGTGGCTTTCGGTAAGTCCGTTTTATCTACTAATTCTGCAAAGCGTAATGGCACAGGCGTCATGCAAACTTCTTGCAATAGGCTAAGTGCTTTGTCTAACGATGAGCCTCCGCTCTTAGTTTCTTGCTCTGTCATGGTTAGGTTTCCTTAATTTCTATTTTTATAATTTTCTAAGGTCGATTTAGCCTCTAAAAAAAAGCCTTAAAAAATGTTCTAAATTGAGTATTGCAAAAAATGGAACTTTATTCCATTATTTTATTAGACGAGTTGTCGGAAGGTAAATTCAGATAACAAGTAGAGCAATTTATAAATTAATAAAAATAAGAGGTATGTGCACCATGCAGAAGTTGCATAGCAAGCAGCAGCAATGGATGCCGGTTTTGTTCTTAGCACCAGCAGTCATTTTGTTTGTGGTCTACGTTATCTTTCCTATTCTCCAGAGTATCTGGTTGAGCTTTTATGAATGGGATGGAATTGGTGAAAAAACCTTCGTAGGCTTTAGTAATTACATTGAACTTTTCGATGACTATCAGTTTTGGGTGGCGTTAAAAAATAACCTGTATTGGATGGTCTTCTTCATGTTAGCGCCGCCAATTGGGTTGGGTATTGCGTTATTTCTTAATCAAAAAATCATGGGCATACGTTTAGTTAAGTCTATGTTTTTCTTTCCTTTTGTTATTTCTCAAGTTGTCGTGGGTTTGGTTTTTTCTTGGTTCTATGATCCTTCTTTTGGACTTTTTAATAAGGCAATTGGCTTATTTGGAATGGAACCTGTGGCGATCTTGTCCGATGAAAATTGGGTGACGTTCGGCATCATAGTCGCGGGGCTGTGGCCGCAAATTGCTTACTGCATGATCTTGTACCTCACAGGCTTAAATAATCTCAACCCAGATCAAATCGAAGCTGCGCGTTTAGACGGCGCTCATGGCTGGAAAATGTTGCGTCACGTGATTTTACCTCAGCTACGTCCAGCCACTTTTATTGCTGTCGTGGTGACGGTGATTGGTGCGCTACGAAGTTTCGACCTTGTCGCAACCATGACCAGCGGTGGTCCATTTGGCTCATCCAGCGTCCTTGCTTATTTCATGTATGAGCAATCAATCTTTAACTATCGTGCTGGATACGGTGCTGCGATTGCGACTGTGTTGTTCTTGATTATGGATATTTATATCGCCTACTTTTTGTGGCGTATGCTGAAGAGTGAGAAAGCCTAATGTTTCCAACTCCTATAGAAAAAAGATCATTACCCTTTAACTTGAGCTACCGCGTTGCGGTTTGGATTGCTTTATTTCTTTGGTTGTTACCTTTGATTGCCGTCATGGTGACATCTGCTCGTTCAATGGCAGATATTAATGGCGGTAATTATTGGGGAATTCCGACTGAGTGGATGTTCTTTGAAAACTACACCATGGTGTTTACACAAACGCCAATGCTGCGCTATTTGCTTAACTCGCTAATTATCACTTTACCAGCAGTGTTTGGCGCCGTTGCCTTGTCGACACTGGCGGGTTATGCCCTAGCTAAATATAAGTTTCGCGGTAATGTGGCGCTTTTTGCCGCTTTCATTGCAGGCAATTTTGTACCCTTTCAAATCCTGATGATTCCAGTGCGTGATTTGACTATCAGTATGGGGCTGTATGACACGGCGTCTGGTTTGATTCTTTTCCATATCGCTTTTCAAACCGGTTTTTGTACCTTGTTTATGCGTAACTTCATTGTTGGTTTACCTGATGAATTGATTGAAGCAGCACGTGTGGAAGGCGTGAGCGAATGGCAAATTTTTTGGCATGTGGTGTTGCCATTGGTTCGTCCTGCTTTGGCAGCCTTATCTGTATTGATTTTCACCTTTATTTGGAACGATTATTTCTGGGCGTTGGTATTGGTACAAAGTGATGAAGTACGTCCGATTACCGCCGGTATCAGTGCACTGAAAGGTCAGTGGATGGCATCTTGGCAGCTTATTGCAGCTGGCTCTATCGTAGCGGCTTTGCCACCAGTTATTTTGTTCTTTGCCATGCAACGTCACTTTATTGCAGGCTTAACCTTAGGCGCTACAAAAGGATAATTGATCATGTCTGAAGTGAAGAATGTGTCTTTTTATCGACAAGACTTGCTAACAAAGGACTTGCTAGGAAAAGAGCAGCAAGGCAAAACCTTGGTGATTGCTTGCCCAAAGCAAGGCGCACCTGAGTTGTTGTATTTTGGTGATGCTTTGCCCAAAACGACAGATTTAGCCAGTGTCTATTTGTCACAGCAGGCAGCCATACCGCAAGGCATGATGGACAAGCCAACGCCAATGTCGCTGATTCCTGAAGCCGGTCGCGGTTGGTTGCAAACGCCAGCGGTTGAAGCTATTGCAGAAGATCGCCCTGTCTGGGCTGCGTGTTGGTCTTTGGTTGCCGTGGATGAAAAGCAAAGCGGCTTTGTCATTCGTTTGGAGGACAAGGTTGCTCAATTGTCAGTAACGTTGGCAATTGGTTTGTTGCCTTCTGGTGTGTTGCGCCAACAGTTGACGCTGACCAACCAAGGTCAAGCTAATATTACAGTTCAACGCTTGGCTTGTACTTTACCAGTTGCCAGTCAATTTACTGAACGAATGGGATTCTATGGTCGCTGGTGTCAGGAATTTCAACAAGAGCGCTGTGATTGGCAAGCCACTTGGTTGCAAGAAAACCGTAATGGCCGAAACTCTCAGGCCAACTTTCCTGCGGTGATTGTCGGTGAACAAGGCTTTGGTGAACAACAAGGCGATCTTGTCGGTGCGCATTTGGCGTGGAGCGGTAATCACAGATTAAAAGCCGATTACACCGCGGAAGGTCATCGTTACTTGCAAGCTGAAGTCTTGTATTTACCGGGTGAAATCGTGCTTGCTGCTAATGAATCTATTTCGACACCAGAATTCTTAGCAGCACACAGTGCTTCTGGTTTGAACGCCATGAGCCAACAATTTCATCAAGAAGCACGTCATCGCCTGAAATTAACCAAACCTCGTCCTGTGCACCTTAATACGTGGGAAGCGTTTTATTTTGACCATGATATGGCCAAGCTGAAAGCGCTCGCGAAAGCGGCTGCCGATGTCGGTGTCGAGCGATATATCCTCGATGATGGTTGGTTCCGTGGTCGTCATCACGACAAAGCGGCATTGGGTGATTGGTTCGTTGATGAAACCAAATACCCAAATGGATTATTGCCATTGATTAGCTATGTGAGAAACGATCTTGGTATGGAATTTGGTCTGTGGTTTGAACCTGAAATGGTCAACCCAGATTCTGATTTGTTCCGTGCTCATCCTGATTGGGCATTGCAATTACCTCAGTACGAACCAGCGTTGGCGCGTAATCAATTGGTTTTAAATCTTGCCAAACCAGAAGCTTACCAATATATCCGTGAGCGTTTGTTTGCTTTGTTTACCGAGTATCCGATTGATTATGTGAAATGGGATATGAACCGAGACTACACTCAGCCAAGTGGCGATATCGCACCGCAAGCCCATGCTCAAGTTGAAGCTTTGTACCGTTTGTTGAGTGAGCTCAATCAAGCGTTTCCTGCAATGGAAATTGAAAGCTGTTCTTCTGGCGGTGCGCGAGTAGATTTTGGCATTTTGAATTTCACCAAACGCTTTTGGGCGTCTGATTGCAACGATGCTTTGGAGCGTCAAACTATTCAACGTGGCTTTAGCTATTTCTTACCGCCTGAAGTGATGGGCTCTCACATTGGTCCTGATAAGAGCCACACCACAAGCCGTATTCATGACGTAGCATTCCGAGCAGGCACAGCCATGTTGGGACATTTGGGCATTGAATGGAACTTGTTAGACGCCAATGCAGAGCAGAAAGTAACGATTGCCAATTGGCTCTCTCATTACAAACAGTACCGAAGCGTTTTGCATGAAGGCAATAACTGGCGTTTGCCAAGTGCCGATGGGCGAGCGCAAACCCAATGGGCTTTGAGCCAAGACAGAACGCAAGGTTTGGCTGTCTACAGTCAATTAACCATGCCAAAGCAAGCGCAAACTCTACCGGTCCGCCTACCTAACTTATTACCAGATCAGCTCTATCGAGTGAACGTTCTGGAGCATAGCCCATTGCCAGGTCATCTAATGAAAGCCTTGCCTGCGTGGTGGAAAAAAGATCTTATTTTAAACGGTGCGAGTTTGAGTCAAGTTGGGTTGAGATTGCCTATATTTGATCCTGAATCTCTAGTATTGCTAGCGATTCAAGCCGTACCTGTGATGGAGAAACATTGAATGAGCGACAATAATAACAAAGATAAAAAACCATTACGCAGTCAGCAGTGGTACGGCAAGTTGGATAAAGACGGCTTTATTCACCGTAGCTGGATGAAAAACCAAGGCTTGCCAGATCACAGTTTTGATGGTCGCCCAATCATTGGTATTTGTAACTCATGGAGTGAATTGACACCTTGTAATTCGCATCTGCGTGAGTTGGCAGAATACGTAAAACGTGGTGTTTGGGAAGCGGGCGGCGTACCACTGGAGTTTCCCGTAATGTCTCTTGGCGAAACCCAAATGAAGCCGACAGCGATGCTGTTCCGTAATTTGATGAGTATGGACGTTGAAGAATCCATGCGCGCCTACGGCATGGACGGTGTTGTGTTATTGGGCGGTTGTGACAAAACCACTCCTGCGCAACTAATGGGCGCGTGTTCGGTGGATTTACCGACCATTGTGGTGTCATCTGGCCCAATGCTAAACGGTAAATATCGCGGTAAAGACATAGGCTCTGGTACGGACGTATGGAAATTCAGTGAAGCGGTACGTGGCGGCAAAATGAGCCTTGATGCTTTCATGCGTGCTGAGTCGGGCATGTCTCGTTCTCGTGGAACTTGTATGACCATGGGAACGGCGTCGACCATGTCCTGTTTAATTGAAGCCTTGGGTATGTCGTTACCTGAGAACGGTACCTTGCCAGCGGTGGACGCGCGTCGTCAGGCACTGGCTCACATGACTGGCGCTCGCATTGTCGAGATGGTCAAAGAAGACTTAAAACCGTCTGATATTTTGACTAAGACGGCTTTTGAAAACGCCATTCGTGCTAATGCTGCGATTGGCGGATCAACCAATGCGGTGGTGCATTTGTTGGCGATTGCAGGTCGTGTCGGTGTGGATTTAACCCTAGAAGATTGGGATCGCATCGGTGCGGAAATTCCTTGTCTGGTAGATTTGATGCCTTCTGGCCGATTCCTGATGGAAGATTTCCATTACGCCGGCGGTTTCCCCGCGTTAATTCAGCGTTTGAGTCACCTGTTTGATATGAATGCCAACACGGTTTGTGGTGCTACTTTGGGCGAGATTACCGAAGGTGCAGAGTGTTTCAACGAAGAAGTTATACGTCCCATCGATAAACCTTTGCGTGCAAAAGCGGGCATAGCGGTGTTACGAGGTAACTTGTCGCCACTTGGCGCGATTATTAAACCCAGCGCAGCCACACCCGCTTTGTTGCAACACACGGGTAAAGCCGTGGTGTTTGAAAACATCGAAGACTACAAAGCTCGCATTGATACACCAGAGCTAGAAGTAGACAAAGATTCTATTCTGGTACTGAAAGGTTGCGGGCCAAAAGGTTATCCGGGTATGCCAGAAGTCGGCAACATGGCGTTGCCAAGTAAGTTGTTAGAACAAGGCATTACGGACATGGTTCGCATCAGTGATGCGCGTATGAGTGGCACTGCGTTTGGTACTGTGGTGCTGCACGTGGCGCCGGAATCTACCGTCGGCGGGCCGTTGGCCTTGGTGCAAAACGGTGATGAAATTACCCTTGATGTAGAAGGTCGTGGTTTGCATTTGCATATTTCTGATGAAGAAATGGCAGCTCGTAAAGCTGCATGGCAACCTGAAGAAAGTGATTATAATCGGGGTTATGCCAAGCTGTATATCGACCATGTAATGCAAGCCGATCAAGGTGCTGATTTGGATTTCCTTGTTGGCAAAAGTGGGTCGAAAGTGAGCAGGGAGTCTCATTAATGACAAATAATAAAAACAAAACTGTCTTTCCTAGTTTGGCTGGACGTCACGCTCTTGTTAGTGGTGGCGCGTCTGGTATTGGTGAAGCCTTGGTTCGAGCGTTAGCTCAGCAAGGCTGTTTGGTGAGCTTTTTCGATATTGATCAAGCAGCAGGCGATAGCCTAGCAAAAGAGCTAAACGATCAAGGCTTGAAAGCGCATTTTCATATGGTTGATTTGACTGAAATAGACACGCTTCAAAAAGTGATTACTGAGCGTATAGCTGATTGGGGGGCGATTCGCATTCTGGTAAACAACGCAGCCAACGATCATCGTCATACGCTACAAGACATGACATCAGACGCGTTTGATAAATGTATGTCAGTCAATTTAAAACATCATTTCTTTGCCGCTCAGGCTGTAGCTCCAGCCATGGCTGAAGCCGGTGGCGGTAGCATTATCAATATGAGTTCCAACTCTTGGATGTTGGGATTGGCCGGTTATCCGGGTTATGTGACGGCAAAAGCGGGTATTTCAGGTTTAACGAAAGGTTTGGCTCGCGAGCTTGGCGGTCAGAAAATTCGTGTCAATACAGTATTACCCGGCTGGGTAATGACGGAAAAACAAAAGCGTTTGTGGTTAACGCCAGAAGCCGAAGAAGAATTAATGACACAGCAAGCGCTTAAAGAAAAAATTAAGCCAGAAGATGTGGCGGATTTGGTGCTGTTTTTGGGTGCTGATGATAGCCGTATGATCTCTGGACAAAGTTTGGTTGTGGATGGAGGGCGTTTGTAATGACCCAATTTAATCCTGTTTCACAATCTGCTGGTGGCCAAGCGAGCTTTATTGCCGTTGACTGGGGAACCACCAATTTACGTGCCTTTTTGATGAATCAGGATGGTCATATTCAAGCCCAGCGCGACAGTGACCGAGGCATGTTAAAGCTCGGCTCTGCTGAATTTGAAAGTGTCTTATCTGATTTGTTGGGGGATTGGCTAACGCCTGATCTGCCTATTTACATGGCGGGTATGGTGGGTAGTCGAGGTGGTTGGCAAGAAGTGCCTTACCAACAATGTCCTATCAAGTTAGAAGATTTGTCCGAGCACCTTTTTTGGCTGACCACGTCGTTACCAAACAAGGTAGCGATCGTACCTGGCTTACGAGGTACGGGGGTGGCAGGTTTGCTTGATGTCATGCGTGGCGAAGAAACGCAATTACTGGGCGCGCTTGATTGGTTAGAAGAGCAAGGTCGTGCCGATGAGTCACCAATATTTTGCTTGCCGGGAACCCATTGTAAATGGGCGCAAATCACTGAAGGCAAGGTGACGCAGTTTTCTACTTCAATTACAGGTGAGCTTTTTGCGCGTTTGAATGATGAATCCAGCTTGGTAAAAGGCTTGCCTAAATCGAATCAGCTCAACGAAGACGCGTTCAAAAAAGGCGTGCAAGCCAGTCTACAAGCAGGCGGAATTTTACATCATTTATTCAGTGCTCGTAGTCGTTTTGTGTGTGGTGAATTAGCTGCCGACGAAGTGCGAGATTACTTGTCTGGTGTGGTGATTGGTCATGATGTGAATGACACGTTAGAAGCTTTAAAGGTGGTGTCGTTAGAAGTGCCAAAAAGTCCTGTACTGATTATAGGTAGCGAAGCGCTTAGCGAACGTTATGCTCTGGCTTTGTCTTCGCGAGATCTTACTTCTGAATTTTTAGCAGCTAACGAAGCCAGTATTCGTGGTTTAAAGCGCTTGGCGAATCGTCAGGCAGTGTCGGCAAATAACCCGACTACAGGAGCGTTATGATATGAAACATTCTTTTAATGCATTGATGCAAGAATTCCCAATGGTCGCCATTCTTCGTGGTATTAAACCCGACGAAGTGATTGAGCACGCTCAAGTTCTAATTGATGCTGGTTTTCGCTTACTCGAAGTGCCGCTTAATTCGCCCGATGCGTTTACCAGTATTCGCAGCTTGCAAGAGACTTTTGGAGAGCAAGTATTGATTGGCGCCGGCACGGTTTTGACCATGGCACAATTGACCGAATTAGTTGCCACTGGCGCAAAATTAATGGTTTGCCCACATACGGATGTCGAGCTGATTAAAGCTGCCAAAGTAGCTGGTTTATACGCTATGCCAGGTTTTTTTACCGCGAGTGAAGCGTTTGCAGCGTTACACGCTGGTGCAGATGCGGTGAAACTGTTTCCTGCTGAAGCTTTGCCTACGATCAATGTGGTTAAAGCCTTGGGCGCGGTGATTCCCGCCGAGACTTGGTTGTGCCCTGTTGGCGGAGTGAGTCCTTCGAATGTGGCTGATTATTTGAATGTTGGTGCTCGTGGCTTTGGTCTAGGTTCGGCTTTGTATAAAAAAGGCCAATCTGTAGAAATGACGAAAGCTAATGCTGAAGCCTTTATGGCTGCTTGGAAGGCCTATCAAAAATAGCTCTCTTTAAGTAGACAAGACAAGTTGGAGAATAAAAACAATGAAGCAAATTAGTACGCAACGTCACCAATTAGCCGAAGGGCCATTTTGGAGTCAACAAGAACAAGCTTTGTACTGGGTAGATATTCCAGCCTGCCAGGTATGGTGTTGGCATCAGGAATCGAATGAATACCAACATTGGACTTTGCCCAAAAAAGTATCAGCGGTGTTTACGACGCAAAGTGATCGTTTGTTGGTGGCGTTGGCGGATTCTGTTGCTTATTTAGATAAGACGACAGGTGAGTTAGAGCACCTATGTGATTTGGACACCGATATTCCTGGCAATCGTAGTAACGATGCTAAATGTGATCCAAACGGTGTGTTGTGGCTTGGCACTATGGATGATGCAGAAGAGAAAGCGTCGGGTCGGTTATGGAAGGTTACACCGGAAGGCAAAAAGACATTGATGCTGGAAGGGGTTGGTATTTCCAATACTTTGGCATGGGACGAGTCTCGTGGCCGCTTTTATTTTGGCGATTCCATGACACGAAAAGTGCATATTTTTCCGTACCCAGAATTTTATGACATCCGTAGCCAAAAACCATTTTTTGAGGTGAAAGAAGGCATCGGAGCTGATGGCTCTTGTATTGATTCGGAAGGCTGTATTTGGAACGCCAATTGGGATGGTGCTCGTGTTGTGCGATACAACCCAGAAGGCGAAGTGTTGCAGACGATTGAATTACCGTTTTCTAAGCCAACCAGCTGCGTGTTTGGTGGCCCTGATGGCAACACGCTATTTATTACATCCGCCAGCGTGGCGACCAGTGAAGACGACTTGGCTAAGCAGCCGCTTGCAGGTCACGTCGTTGCGATTGATTTAACAACAATAAATATTACTGGCGCGCCAAGCCAGCCATTTGCAGGAGCTTAAAATGAAATTAGGTGTGTGTTATTACCCAGAACATTGGCCAAAAAGTCGTTGGGTTGAAGATGCTCAACATATGCGACGCATTGGTATTCAGTATGTTCGAGTTGGCGAGTTTAGCTGGAGTACGATTGAGCCAACTCCGGGTGAATTGCATTGGGAGTGGCTGGATGAGTCGCTAGATATTTTGCATTCTGAGGGTTTAAAAGTCATTTTAGGTACGCCAACCGCGACACCACCAAAATGGTTGGTTGATCGTCATCCGTCTATGTTGGCAAAAGATGAAGCGGGGCGAGTACGAGGTTTTGGCTCTCGTCGTCATTATACTTTCGCGAGTTTGGAATATAGAGAAGAATGTCGTCGCATGGTGACCATGATGGCGGAACGCTATGGTCACCATCCAGCGGTGGCTTCCTGGCAGACAGACAATGAATATGGTTGTCATGATACGGTGTTAAGTTATGCCGAAGCTGATCTCGCTGCGTTTCGTCTTTGGTTGGCAGAAAAATACGGCACGGTAGAAGCGTTAAATAAAGCCTGGGGCAACGTGTTCTGGAGTATGGATTATCGCTCTTTCGATGAAATCGAATTGCCGAATTTAACGGTTACCGAAGCCAATCCTTCTCACCGTTTGGACTTTCAGCGTTGCTGTTCAGATCAGGTGGTTGCTTTCAACAAACTACAAGTGGACATTTTGCGTGAGCATTCTGCTGGCCGTGATTTAGTGCATAACTATATGGGGTTCTTTACGGCATTTGATCACCACAAAGTCGGTCAAGATCTTGATGTGGCGAGCTGGGACAGTTATCCATTGGGGTCTTTAGACAAAGAGCCTCTTTATACTGAAGATGAAAAACATACTTATTTGCGAGTCGGTCATCCGGATGCAGGCGCATTTCATCATGATTTGTATCGCGGCTGCGGTAATGGTCGTTTATGGATTATGGAGCAGCAACCAGGACCTGTGAATTGGGCGCCACACAATCCAACGCCTGCCGATGGTGCGGTACGTTTATGGACGTGGGAAGCTTTTTCCCATGGCGCTGAATTGGTGTCGTATTTCCGCTGGCGTCAGGCGCCATTTGGTCAAGAGCAAATGCATGCTGGCTTGTTACGTCCTGATGCGCAAGAAGCTGAAGCGGCAAAAGAAGCGACCTTAGTGGCGCAAGAAGTGAAAGTCTTGGCTGAATCAATTGGCCTTGATGCAGATGAGTTAATGTCCCTGCCAAGTGCTGGAAAAGTCGCATTGATGTTTGATTATGACGCTTGTTGGTCTTTAGATATTCAGCCTCAGTCGCGTGCTTATCGTTACTTTTTCTGGTGTTACCGCATGTATGAAGCCATGCGCGAACTTGGCTTATCTGTGGACATTGTTCCAAGTAATGCGCCATTAGATATGTATGAATTATTGGTTTTACCTGCTCAAGCGCATATTACCCCTGAGCTGCAGAATCGATTGAATTCCTATCAAGGTGTTTTGCTCGCAGGGCCAAGAACAGGTAGTAAAACAGAAACCTACCAAATACCTGAGAACCTTGCTCCGGGTCCGTTGGCTAGCTTATTACCATTAACAGTAGAGCGTGTAGATGCGTTGCCTGAGCATACTCAGCCAGCTGTTTCTGGCCGTTGGGGCGCAGGTAAATTAAAGCATTGGCATGAACAAATTAAGACGGAATTACCTTGTTTGTTAAAAGATGATGGTGGTAATCCAGTGTTAATGGGAGAAGGCCGTCACTATTATCTTGGCTCTTGTATTGATAATACTCTGTTAAAAGCCAGCTTAGCTAAGTTGTCTGAGGTGGCGGGATTATCGACTTACTATTTGCCAAAAGGCGTTCGAGTGAGAGAACGAGGCAATGTGATTTTTGCATTTAATTACAGCTCAAATACGGTTGTTTTTGTGCCTCAGAATGCAGAACTTGTCATTGGTTCTAAGTGTTTAGGTGCAGCTGATGTTGCCATTTGGAAAAAACAATAAACAGTAAAAGTAGCTATTTAAATGGAACTTTGTTTCGTTTATTGATTAATTTTTTTGTTTGGTCAATACTGAAACTTGGTTCCAATTAATAAAAACAAAAAGAGGGCTTATTTACATGAAAAAAATACAATCCTTATTAGTAGGGGCAATGGCATTAGGTGCAATCTCTATCGCTAATGCTGGTACCTTGGTGATTAATTCTGATCAGGCAGATCCAGCACCAAAGAAAGCGTTCACTGAAATGGTGCAGAAGTTCGAAAGTGAAAACCCTGACATTACAGTAAAATACAACCTTTACGACAAAGAAGGTTATAAAACGGCTATTCGGAATTGGCTTTCTACTACGCCACCAGACATTGTTTTCTGGTATTCAGGCAATCGTATGAAAAGCTTTGTTGACCGTGATTTGTTTGAAGATGTTAGTGATATTTGGCAAAAACTCGGTTTGAAAGAAATTATGCCTGCAGCGACAGCGGCTTCTACATTGAACAATAAGCAATGGGGCATTCCCTACAGTTATTATCAATGGGGTATTTATTACCGTAAAGATATCTTTGACAAGTTAGGTTTGTCTGAACCTAAAACGTGGGACGAATTTCTTGCCGTCAACGCGAAGCTAAAAGCCAATGATGTTACACCTATTACAATAGGCACCAAGTATTTATGGACTGCAGCGGGTTGGTTTGATTACTTGAATTTGCGTACCAATGGTTTGGATTTTCATATCGATTTGATGGATGGCAAAATTCCTTATACTGATCCTCGCGTTCGTAAAACCTTTGAACATTGGAAAGAGCTTATTGATAAAGGCTACTTCCTAGAAAACCATGCTTCTTATTCATGGCAAGAAGCACAGCCATTTATGTACAACGGCCAAGCAGCCATGTACTTGATTGGTAACTTTATTGTGCCAAACTTTCCTAAAGAACTTGACGGTAAGATGGGCTTCTTCCAATTCCCTATCATTGATCCAGCCATTCCTATTGCCGAAGATGCACCAATGGAAACAGTTCATATTCCAGCAAAAGCAAAAAACAAAGTTGATGCTCGGAAATTCTTGGAATTCATGGCTCGTGCTGATAATCAAACCATGCTAAATGATGTCTTGCTACAGATTCCACCTAATATTAAAGCGAAAGCACCGGATGACTTTTTCTTGAATAAAGGTGTAGCAATGTTGAACAATGCCGCTGGTACCGCTCAGTTTTATGATCGTGATACTGATCCAAGCATGGCTCAAGAAGGCATGAAGGGTTTCCAAGAGTTTATGGTAAAACCAGAGCGTCTTGATGCGATTTTGAAACGTTTAGAAGGTGTCAGAAAACGCGTTTTCAAAAAATAGATATAAGTCTACTTCTGCTTAATAGTCAGAAAGTCTTAGGTAATAAGTTGATTAAAACCAGTTCAACATCAGTTGAACTGGTTTTTTTTGATCTGTACATCAATTAGATGGGGTATTTATATCAGTTCTGATCAAATTTTAGACTTTGATACAAGTTGTTCTCAAATGATTGTCAGAATCGTTTAATATGTTATATCATAACTTTTTTATTTTGTTGTTATGGATAATGTGCACATGAGAGTAATGCCTTTTTTTAAACGAATATTTTTTTGCGTCTCAATATTGAGTGGTCTGTTGGTTATAACGGCTTGTTCAGGGCCAACATCATCTAATACAGTGTCTATTAGCGCGGCTTTTGAATTTACCAGCTTAGATCCTGCAAAAAATGGTTTTGTCTTTAGTCGAATGCAAGTTCTAGAAACCCTTTTGGATGTGGATGAAAAGGGATTGCTTATTCCAGCTTTGGCTAAGGATTGGCACATTAGTGAAGACGCGAAAACTTGGACGTTTGACTTACGTGATGGTGTTTATTTTCACGATGGCGTTTTGATGAACACCGATGCGGTAGTGAATAGCCTTTTGATTGCTCAATCTAAGCATGGCGCATTACGTAATGCGCCAATTGAAAGTATCCAAGCGGCTGGAGATCATTCCGTCGTTATTTCTTTATCTCGTCCATATACCTTGTTGGGTGCGGTGTTGGCGAATTATGCCAATGGTATTTTATCTCCAGCAGCTTATGACAAAGATAAAGAAGTGTTGGCATTATCAGGTACTGGGCCCTATAAGGTTTTTCAATTTGCGCCGCCGCACAAGCTTGTTGTTGAGAAATTTGATGAGTATTGGGGGAAGAAAGCCAGTATTCCTTATGCGAGTTACTTAACGGGGCATCGCGCCGAAAGTCGTGTGTTACAAGCAAGAAGTGGCCAAGTAGATATTGTATTTGGCTTAGATCCTGCCAGTTTGCCTTCGCTACAACGGGTAGACGCTTTAAATCTATATTCGAACCCTATTCCTAGAACTATTGTTTTGAAGTTAAACAGCGGTCATCGTTTTTTAGACGATGTGCGAGCCCGTAAGGCCTTGAGCTTAGCCATTGATAGACAAGGTATCGCCAAAGGTGTTCTGCGTATTCCAGGTTCACAAACTGAGCAATTATTACCAGCGTCTATGTCTAACTGGTACTTGGATAATGTAACTAGTGAGACAGAAGTTGAAGCGGGTACGCCAGAGTCTCTGTTGGCATCTTTGGGGTGGAAGAAAAACTCGCAGGGAATGTTAGAGAGAAACGGCGAGTTGTTTGAATTGACACTTATTACTTATGCGGATCGACCAGAGTTAACCACAGTGGCGACAGCTATTCAGGCTCAGTGGGAAGCCATCGGTATTACCACAAAAGTGGAAGTGACGAATTCCAGCGCCATTCCAATGGGGCATCAAGATGGTTCGTTAGACGTCGCGTTGATTGCACGTAATTATGGTTTCATCGCGGATCCATTAGGGGTGATGTTGTCTGATTTTGGTTCCAATGGCGGTGGCGATTGGGGTGCGATGAATTGGAATAATAGCGCTTTAAGTGCTGATTTGTTGGCATTAGAACAAACCTCCGATCCGGTTAAATACAAAGAAATTTCCCAGCGCAGTGCGCAGATCATTTATGACGAGCGTCCTATGATCCCTGTTTCTTCTTATATTCAGCAAACGTCTGTTAATACGCGAATTAAAGGTTTTCGTTTTGATCCTTTTGAGCGCAGCTTTTATTTAAATGAAATGGAGTTCGTAAAACCATGAAGGCAATGCTGTTAAAAAGAGCGTTTCAATTGATTACTGTGGTGTGGGGTGTAGGCACCTTAACTTTTATCTTGATGCGTTCTCTACCTGGCGATATGGCGTATCGAATTGCTGCTAGTCGTTACGGTCAGGACAATGTTGACTCTCATGCCGCTGCTTTGGTGCGTGAAGAATTGAAGTTAGATCAAGGGGCTTTAACCGCCTATTGGCATTGGTTAACAGATCTTCTGCAATTCAAATTAGGAGACTCGTTAGTCAGTGGTTTGCCTGTCACGGATGCGCTTGAACATATGTTAGGCCATTCGCTGTTGCTAGCCGTTGCTGGGCTCATGCTGTCTGTCTTGATCGCGGTGCCATTGGGTTTGCTGAGTGCGTGGCGAGGTAATCCTTTGGATTCTGTGCTGATGGGACTGTCCAGTGTGATTCGCGCTATGCCGGTGTTTGTCTTGGGCGTGTTGTTTATATTGCTATTTGCTCTGCATTGGAACTGGTTTCCGGTTGCTGGATTTGGCACGTCAGCGCATTTGGTCTTGCCGGCTATCACCTTGGCGTTGAGCTTAGCGGCGGTATCTAACCGAGTGGTAAGAGATTCAGCTAAGCGAACTTTTCAGGCTGCGTTTTATCAATTTTCTAGAGTGAAGGGGTTATCTGCTTGGCAAACGTTTCGGCAACATGGTATGCGTAATATTGCGGTGCCAGTAGTGGCATTTTTCGGTATTCAGTTAGTGAGTATGATTGAAGGGATTGTGATGATCGAGTCGTTATTTTCCTGGCCTGGAATTGGTCATGGTTTGGCTCATGCTATTTTTGCTCGTGATATTCCAGTGATTCAAGGCGCGGCGTTGGTGATGGGAGTACTCTTCGTTTTGCTCAATACCTTGGTGGATATTATTTGTCTTTGGATTGATCCAAGAGGAGCGAAAACACTATGAAAATGACACGTTTACAATGGTCAGGTTTGACTATTTTACTTGGTCTTATGACATTTTCTTTATTGGGTATTTTGTTTTCGCCTCATAGCATGTCAGAGCAAAATTTGGATGCCATTTTGGAAGCGCCTTCTGCGACCAATTTGCTTGGTACAGATCATTTTGGCCGCAGTATGTTAACGCGTATGGCACATGCTGTGGGCTTGTCATTTGCTCTAAGTCTTTTGTGTATGTTGACATCGTCATTGGTGGGTACGGCATTTGGCGTGTGGGCCGTTTGGGGTGGAAAGAAGGTCGATAATGTCTTGGGTATCGTAGTGAATATTTTACTAGCTTTACCTGGTTTGGTAGTGGTGCTGTTATTTGCTGCCATTGCACCTGGGTCTTTTTGGGTGCTGTATTTGGCTATTTCTTTGGTGCAGTGGGTGGAATATTTTCGTGTTGTACGTGCGGTAACGCAAGGCGTGATTCAAAGCCCTGCAAGACAGTCTTCTCAGATGATGGGCTTTGGTCATTGGTATCAATTTAAACGTCATATTTGGCCCGCTATTTCGCCTTCGGTTTTTACCTTGGCAGCATTTGGTGGCGCGAACGCTATTTTAACCATGGCATCCCTTGGTTTTGTTTATGTAGGAATTCAGCCACCGCTTGCGGAGCTTGGTTTGATGACGGTCGAGTTGTTCCCGTATTACAGTGATGCGCCTTGGTTATTGGCTCAACCTTTGGTGGTTATTGCCTTAATGGTATTTGCATTTCATTTATTGGCAGGGAAACGAGCATGAGCGTATTGCTGAAATTAACTAATGTGGCAGTTTATGTGGGCGACACCTGTTTGTTAGAGCCTATTTCCTTGGAATTAAAACAAGGGCAGCCGTTAACTATATTGGGTCAGACTGGTTCTGGTAAGAGCTTGTTGGCACAAGCCATTATGGGATTACTATCAGACGATTTAAGTATGTCTGGTGACGTAGAAGTGTTTGGCAAAGTAATGTCGATTGATGAACGTCGGGCGTTGTGGGGCAAAGAGTTAGTGATGCTTCCTCAGGAGCCTTGGCACTCCCTTGATCCTTTAATGAAGGGTGTTGATCAGGTAAAAGAGGTGTATCAATTTGTACGTGAGAAGAGTAGCCAAGAGTCTCTTACGATTGCTGAAGATGATTTACGTCATGTTGGCTTGGCAGGTAGCGGACATAAACGACCAGATGAACTGTCTGGCGGCATGGCACAACGCCTTGCGATTACCGCCGCTACAGCAGGTGGTGCGCATGTTATCTTGGCGGATGAACCAACTAAAGGACTGGATGTATCACGTCGTGATGGCATTGTGCAGTTACTTCAAGCTCGTTCAAACTTGGGCAGTTTACTGACGATTACCCACGACGTAGCAGTTGCTCGTCAGTTGGGTGGTTTGCTATTAGTGATGAAAGAAGGTCGCTTGGTTGAACAAGGTGAGGCGACTCAAGTGCTTGATTATCCAAAAGACGATTATACGCGCGAGTTGATAGCTGCCGAGCCTAGCGCTTGGTCTGACATGGCACCGACGTCTAGACAAGACAGCGCCGAGAGTATTCTTGTTGCAGACAAGCTAACGTTAGAACGAGGTGGACGAGTCTTGTTTGATGGACTGTCTTTTACTATCAAGCAAGGCGAGGTGGTTGGTATTGTCGGCGACAGTGGCTGTGGTAAATCGTCGCTTGGTGATGCCTTGCTGAATCTGTTGCCGATTTCTGCTGGTAGCATTGTTCGTTTGAACCAGGCCGCCAAGCCGCACCAATGGTTAAAACTGTATCAAGATCCGCCGTCGGCGTTTTCGTCTAGTGTGTCGCTCGGTCAGTTACTGGATGATTTGATATTTTTGCACGGTATTGATAAAGCTCGTATTGCACCGTTAATGGCTCGTTTGAGTTTGCCGCACGGAGTTCTTGACCGTAATTGTATGGCTGTTTCTGGGGGGGAACTACAACGTTTTGCTATATTGCGAGCTTTGCTGTTGGATCCTGTATTTCTGTTTGCTGATGAGCCGACATCGCGCCTTGATCCGATCACTGCCAAAGAGGTGACGGCCTTATTGGTAGAATTGGCTAGTGAAGCGGGTTGTGCAGTTTTACTTGTTAGTCATGACCCAGCGCTAGTTCGGAAAACTTGCCATCAAATTATAACCTTATAGTATGCAGTAAAAGTGCTAATGACATTGAGTGGAGTATTCTTGGCACTCTTGCTCAATGTTATTAGATTGGATCAGTTCATGATTTAAACATGTAAATGAGTGATTTGAATCCACCTTGAGGTTTCACTTTACCTTAGTCTATGGTCTAATTTTTTCTAACTTAACATCGTATTGGGAAAAATTATGTTGTTCAAAACTTCACTCTCTGTTGCCTTGGTTAGTGTTACCGCTCTTTTCACTTCAACTGGTGCCTTGGCATTTGACGATTATTGCACACCAAAGTTAGAAGCTTACTTGGGCAACGTTCAAAAGACAGTTGATTCTAAATATGTTTCAGAGCGTCAAAAAGACGTTGCACAAAAGGTTTTAGATAAGGTTAAAGCAAGTCGTAATGATACTAAGGATTGTGTATTGATTGATAAGTTACTGCCATAATTTTCTTGGGAGTTTTGGTTAGCAGATCCCTGATTTTCTGTTATGTTTTATCAGGTAGGGCAATACATTAATTAGTGTTGTTAAATGCCTTTTAAAATGTGGCGAGTTTAGGGGAAATGGATGAATCAATTAGAGGCTGCTTTAAAGGTGGCCAGATCTCTTTTAGGAATGTCTTGTGCTGGATTGCTTTTTCAAGATGGCACAATTGTTTTTTCTGGTGAAGTCGATAGCCTTCATCAGAAAAATTTTTCAGTCAAGTTATCTCGCTTTAATACTTTTCCTTCCTCTCGATACTCCGATATAAAAAACACACCTTCGGCACATGTTTTGTTTTCAGATTTTTCAGACATCGCTAGTTGTATTATTGAGCCTTTAAGCATTAATGATACTCGATTGATTTTCTTAAGTGACACTCCTTTTTTGCTCAATGCTGAGTCGCTGGAAGAACATATTGATTCTCTAAAGAGGGTGTTTTCTGCGTTATTAGAGTCTAAAAAAAACGTATCTAAGTCATTTTTAAAAGATCGATCTTTTGCCAATAAAAACACTCATCAGGTGAGCTATGACGATCTTCTTAAGTTAAATAATAGTATTCCTATGTTCGTTGCTTTAGTGGATAACGATCTGCGCTATGAATTTGTAAATGATACTTTTGAACACCGATTTTCTATGTCCAAGGAGCATATAATTGGATTGAAAATTAATGAGCTGATTCCACCTGAGGTTTTCAATTTAATTCATGAAAATTTAGATCGTGCCTTACAAGGAACTGTAGTTAATTTTCAATATGAAGTCTTACAGAATAACAGTGATGAGTTACGTTTTTTTGAATCGACTTATGTCCCACGTATTCAAGAAGGTGAGGTGACAGGGCTTTATATTTGTATGCAGGATATTACTCGTCAAAGACTGACCTTGCATACGATGAAGCGTTTGCATGAAGTGACGGCAGATGCCAATTTATCATTAGATCAGAAACTACAAAGAATTCTAAAAATTGGTGTGGATCAGTTTTCCTTGCCTATTGGGCTTATCAGCTCAATTAATGGCGACCTTTATCAAGTGGAATACAGTCACACGCCAAATGGAGAGGTGCTGCCCGGCGCGCAGTTTGAGTTGGGTAATACCTATTGTGTGCACACCCTTAGCAGTGATTTACCTACATCGTATTTTCATACCGCCATTAGCGACATAAAAGAACATCCCTGCTATCAAAACTTTGGTTTAGAGGCCTATATCGGTATTGTAATTAATGTCGCAGGCAAGCGATGGGGAACGCTTAATTTTTCCAGTCCAAACCCTAAAAATGAGTCTTTTAGCGAAGAAGATTATGAGTTGATGAAGCTACTTGCTCAGTGGGTTGGTAATGAAATGACTCGTTTTCATGATAAAGCCATGCAAACCCAATACGAAAATGAATTGCGCGAGCAAAAGATATTTTTCAAATCGCTTTTTGATAATGCACCAGAAGCGATTGTTCATGTTGGAGCGAACCGTGAAATTAAGATGCTGAATCCTGCATTTACTGAGCTTTTTGGCTATAGCCTTGATGAGTTATACGGTAAAACAACCCAAGTGCTCTACGCTGAGGAAAGTGAGTTTATAAGGAAGGGCGAATTATATAATGTAGATATGCAAGATGTTTTAAATCGCTATCTTGTTAGTTATAAAAGCAAGCAAGGTAAGGTTTTTCATGCCGAAACGATAGGCAGCATTATTCGAAATGCCGATGATAGTTTGGGTGGATATATCGCGCATATTCGTGATGTGACTGAACGTCTCGAAGTTGAGCAAAAGATGATAGATACCAATTTGCGATTATCTATCGCTGCTGATGCGGCAGGAATTGGTGTTTGGGAGTTCGATTTACAAGACAGCACTCTACAGTGGGATGATTGGATGTACCGTCTCTATGGTTTTGCTGAGGATGAGCGTACTTCACCACTTCAAGTTTGGGACGATTGTGTTTATACAGAAGATAAAAATAGATTGGCAGAAGTATTTTCTAGTTTAGAAAAGAGTGGTGCGTATTTTACGACTAAAGAAGATGCTTCGCATATTTCTAAAGAATTAGATTTTGATTTCAGAATTAAACGTAAAGACGGGCAGGTACGTTATTTGAAATCTAATGGTGCCATTGTATTTAATAAAAAAGGCAAAGCATCACATCTTATCGGCGTGAATATGGACATTACCTCACGAAAAGAAACTGAAGTGCTGTTACGTAACGCGAGTGATCAAGCGGTTGCGGCCAGCAAAGCGAAAAGTGATTTCTTGGCCACCATGAGTCATGAAATTAGAACGCCATTGAATGGCGTGTTAGGTATGGCTGAATTGCTTTCAGGTACAAAACTGAATCCAGAACAAACCACACAGTTAAATGTACTAAAAGAATCTGGTGAAGGGCTTTTAGGTTTAATTAATGATTTATTGGATTTTTCTAAAATAGAAGCAGGTCATATTTCTATTGAGCGTGTAGATTTTAATCTGGAAAAAGCGATTTATGATGTTATTCGTTTGCTAATGATGAAAGCGGACGAAAAAGGCATCGATTTATTGGTCGAATATGATGAGGTTTGCCCTAGATTCTTGGTGGGAGACGTTTTTCGTATTAAACAAATATTAACCAATCTAATCAGTAATGCGATTAAATTCACCAGTATCGGTCATGTACTGGTCTCAGTGAAAGGGATAGTCGACAAGCAAGGAATGGTCTCTATCACTATGAGTGTTGCGGATACTGGGGTAGGCATCGCAGATAAGGTTCAGCCACATTTGTTTAGTGCCTTTGTGCAAGCTGATAGTTCAACGACTCGTAAGTTTGGTGGTACAGGCTTGGGGTTGGCGATAACTAAGCAGCTAATAGGCCTGATGAATGGCAATATCTCTTTATCAAGTAAGCTGAACATAGGGTCTACTTTTACCGTGACATTTGCGTTGCCAGAAAGTCATGCAATGTCTTATATTGAAACTGTAGTCGATGAGAATTTATTACTTGGTAAGAAGACGTTAGTTATAGACGATAATGAAACGAATTTAACCATCCTTAAAAATCAGCTCAGGTCCTGTGATATTTATGCGGATGCAGAAATAAGCCCTGTCGATGCTTTATCTCGAATCGAGCAGTCAATTAATGACGGTTCGCCATATCAGATTATTGTTTTAGATTATTTGATGCCTGAGTTAGATGGTTTGATGCTATCTAAGCTCATTCGAGAAGTGAGTGGATCTTTATATCAACCTATCATTTTAATGACCTCATCAGCAGGGCGTTTATCTCAGGGTGAGCTTTCTACCGCTGGCGTTAATATGAGTATTGTTAAACCAATGAGTGCTTTGGCACTAAAGAAAGGCCTAGTTTCTGCACTGTCTTCTAATTTATTAGGTCATCAGCTTTCTTACGTAGAGGTAAATGACGAGGACGAAGTGAAAGATAACCTGAATGGCGAGAAAAAAGGCCTTATTTTGGTTGTAGAAGATATGAAAGCTAACTTAGCCGTGGCGCAGGGTATTCTAACTAGAATGGGCTTTGATGTTATTGCAGCTGAAAACGGTAAAGTTGGCATAGAAATGTGGACGTCCCATCAGCCTGATCTAATTTTTATGGACTTGCATATGCCTGTAATGGATGGGTTGTCAGCTATGCGCGCTATTAGGCAGGCTGAAAAAAGCAGTGGTAATCGACGTGTTCCAATGATTGCATTGACTGCTGATATTATGCCAGAAACATTATCAGAAGTATTTCGTGCTGGTGGTGATGGCTTAGTGCCAAAGCCTTTTAAGCAAAAGGAGTTTATAAGTATGCTAGATGAGTGGTTACCAAGTGGTCATCAATCACCGGATGAGGCTTTAAATAAGCATCAGTCTACAAATTCTATTTTTGATGTTAAATCAGATGTTATTATTAATGAATCTGTTTTGAATGAATTAAAAGTATTGTTGGGGAATGATTTTACTTTATTGATTGATGCATTTTTTGATGATGCACAGAACATCATGGTTTCATTTGATAAGATGTTGAGTAAAGAAGATGAAGCCGACTACGCATTAATCTCTCGTCTTGCCCATAGTTTGAAATCTGTTAGTCAAAATGTTGGTGCAATGACCATGTCTTCAATGGCTGCGCAACTTGAGCAAGAAAGCCGTCAGGGTGATGCGCCGGATCTAAAGGCTAAACTGCAAGAGATTCTATCAATGTATCAGAATGTGAAAAATAAACTTCAGGGTATGCTGTAATGCCAATGAAAGTGTTAGTGGTTGATGATACCAACACGGATCGTTTGTTGCTGAAGCTTCACTTGTCAAAGTTAGGTTATACAACTTTAGAGGCCAGTAACGGGCAGGAAGCTATAGATCAGTTTCTGGAGCATTCTCAGGATTTGGATCTTATTTTAATGGATGTCCAAATGCCCTATATCAATGGCTTTGATGCCGTTAGATCTATTCGTAAAATACAAGAGCAACAAAATCAAGAGTGGTTGCCAGTTATCTTTTTAAGCGCTAGCGCAGAAGATGATGATATAGAAGGGGCTATTTTAGCTGGCGGCGATGATTATCTTATGAAGCCAATCAGCCAAAAAGTTCTGTCGGCAAAAATGTTGGCTATGCAACGCATTGCAGATATGAGGCGTCGCCTTGTTGATTCAAATCTTGCTCTTGAGCAGTTAGCATCAACCGATCATCTAACTGGTGTTGCTAATCGTCGTTCTTTTGAGCTTATGCTAGACAGAGAGATGTCTTTTACTCGTCGTTATGGTGTACCTATGGCATTAGCCATGTTCGATCTTGATAAATTTAAAGTCGTCAATGATACTTTTGGGCATGATGCTGGGGATGCTGTTTTGGCTGAAGTGTCAAAGCGAATCAAAATGGCTCTAAGAGACAGTGATATTATTGGACGCTTGGGAGGAGAGGAGTTCGGTATTATTTTGCATAATGTTAAAGAAGATGATGTTTTCAAGGTATTTGATCGTTATCGTAAGATCGTTGCCGAACATCCGGTGGTGCATGAAGGTGCTGAAATCCCTATTACAGCCAGTATCGGTGTGACTATGTATGCAGGTAAATTAGAAGATAAAGTTGCACTATTGAAACGAGCAGATCAATCATTATATGAAGCGAAAGATACAGGCCGAAATAAAGTGATTTACCATCCACTGTAGTGCTGTGAACAAAACTAAAAACTTAGTAACGCTAAAACAACACATAAAAAAGCCGAAAATCGATGTGATTTTCGGCTTTTTTGTTTCTTTCTACTCGCAGAGAATTATTAATTACGCAACAGCGGAGTTTTGGTTTGCGGTAATTTTTTGATTCACCGTTGCCAATAAAGCTTGGATGGAAGCAGATACAATATCGTTATCAATGGCGACACCGTTGTAACGGTCACCGTCAATATTAGCTTGAACATACGCAATAGCTTGCGAGTCGCTGCCAACCGTTAGCGCATGTTCTTGATATTGGATAATATCAACGCGCATATTGAAGTGTTTGCCTAGAGCTTCGCTGAAAGCAGACAACGCACCGTTGCCGTTCCCCGTAATCTTAATGCTAGAACTGTTGCTGATAAGTTCGGCATTAACTGTATCTACGTCGTCTTTTGCAAGATCGTATTTGCCCAATTTGTATGGGGTAGTGCCCGTCATAAAACTGCTTTCGAATAGGTTTTTCATGGATTCAGCATCCACAACGCCGCCGTCTTTCTCTGCAAACCGTTGAACGATTGGGCTGAATTCTACTTGTAACCAGCGTGGCAAAGCCAAGCCGTATTCTTGTTCAAGAGTATAAGCGACGCCGCCTTTACCTGATTGGCTGTTCACACGAATGACTTCTTGATAGCTGCGGCCGACATCGCGAGGGTCTATTGGCAAGTACGCCACATCCCAAGGTTTGTCGTCTGTCTGGTTAGCCAAACATTTCTTAATCGCATCTTGATGAGAGCCAGAGAAGGCGGTGAACACCAATTCGCCTGCGTATGGATGACGCGGGTGAACTTGTAACAAGGTGCAAGCTTGAACAACACTTATGATGCGGTCCATATCGCCCAACGCCAACTCTGGATCAATACCTTGGCTGTATATGTTCATAGCCATAGTGACTACGTCCATATTGCCTGTACGCTCGCCGTTACCAAGCAATGTGCCTTCGATACGGTCTGCACCAGCCATAACGCCTAATTCTGCTGCAGCTACACCACAACCACGGTCATTGTGAGTGTGTAGGCTTACAATCATGCTGTCGCGTTGTTTAACATTGCGGCAGAAGTATTCAATTTGGTCTGCATAACGGTTAGGAGTAGAAACTTCTACGGTTGCAGGCAAGTTGATAATAATTTTGTTGTCTGGAGTTGGTTGCCACACATCGGTAACGGCATTGACCACTTCAATGGCGTAGTCGATTTCTGTACCAGTAAAGCTTTCTGGTGAGTATTGGAATACCCACTCTGTTTCTGGGTGTTTCGCCGCGTGTTCTTTTACGCATTTAGCGCCATTGACAGCGATTTGCTTGATGCCTTCCATGTCCATGCGGAATACTTGCTCACGTTGTGTTGTAGACGTTGAGTTGTAGACGTGAACGATAGCTTTTTTGGCACCTTTTAGTGATTCATAAGTACGCTCAATCAATTCTGGGCGCGCTTGAGTCAATACTTGAACGTAAACATCGTCTGGCACTTGGTCTTCTTCAATCAACCAGCGAACAAAGTCAAAATCCAACTGTGAAGCAGCAGGGAAACCGACTTCGATTTCTTTAAAGCCAACATCAACTAGTAGAGCGAAAAATTGTTTCTTTTGTTCCACTGTCATTGGCTCTACCAATGCTTGGTTGCCATCGCGTAGGTCAACGCTAGACCAAATAGGCGCTTTAGTGATTGATTTGTCAGGCCAAGTACGGTTTTCGATGGCGACTGGCTTGAATGGCGTATATTTTTTATGGTCAAAAGCAGTGCGGTCAAAAGATGTCATAATCTTTCCCTTCTCTTTGTAATTGAGCTGGTAAGCTCAGATTGTTATTTGGTTCACTTGATTAAGTGATTTTCTATGTTTCTATCATAACTAATTTTTTTGAGTAAAAGATTGCGTTTTTTAATGGAAATATCAATCTAAATAGCATTATATTGCGTAATGTTTCTTATAATTAGCAGTGTGGAGCTATTGATATGGGGTTTGATAAGATTGATTTGAATATTTTGCGAGAATTACAGCAAGATTCTAGCTTAACCAATCAAGAGTTGGCAGATCGTGTTGGGCTTTCTGCATCTCCTTGTTTGCGACGTGTAAAGGCATTAGAAGAAAGTGGTGTAATAGATCGTAGTGTCACCTTGTTGAATCAGAATAAGTTAGGCCTGAAACTAACTGCGTTCATCCAGATTAGTATGGATCGTCATACTCCAGATCGCTTTGAGGTATTTGAGAAGACGCTAGAATCTTTTCCTGAGGTAAAATCCTGCAACTTGGTGACGGGGCAATCGGCTGATTATTTGATAGAAGTGGTGGTAGAAGACATGGATCGCTATCAGGAGTTTCTACTGGGAAGATTAACGCGTATTCCCGGTGTGACTGGTGTGCATTCGAGCTTCTTGTTGCGAAGAATTATAAATCGAACCTCTTTACCACTAGATCATTTGATTTAGAGGCTTATTTCCTTATTTAGCATTGATATTTTAGCTTTTGACCAAATTAATGGGCGTTATACTTGTTACAGTAAAAAAGTCCCTAGTAGAGAAGTAGTATGAGTGATTTGACAATTAAGCGTCGAGTGGTAATTCCCGTGAGGGCGGGCGACGTAATGGCCGAATTTATTTCCTTTAACGGTGATGATTCTGGCAAAGAACATATAGGGATATTTTTCGAAGGTACAACAGCAAAAGCTGACAACAGCATTCCACTGGTTCGTTTGCATTCAGAATGTTTGACCGGTGATGTCTTTGGTTCTGGCCGTTGTGATTGTGGCGAGCAGCTTGATGAAGCGATTGATCGAATTAATGAAGAAGGTGGTTACATTCTTTATTTACGTCAAGAGGGTCGTGGTATTGGTTTGTACGCAAAACTAGAAGCCTATGCTTTGCAAGACCAAGGTTATGACACTTACCAAGCCAATGAGATGTTGCATCTACCAGACGATGGTCGTGATTTCGGTATTGCCGCAGAAATGTTGCAAGCGCTTGGGGTTTCCAAAGTTCGTTTGTTAACAAATAATCCTGATAAAGCGCAGCAGCTAATAGAGCACGGTATTGATGTTGCGGAATTAGTTCCGACCAAGGTGCATGTGAATCAGCATAACCGTTCCTATTTAGAAACGAAGGCTAAGCGTAAACAGCATACTTTGAAGTTCGACTAAGAGTAACGTACAAGTTTTGTACTTTAGATAGAAATGCATAAAGATAGAAATAATAAAGGCGCTAGTGAAGCGCCTTTATTATTTCTATAGTGCTGAACCAGCCTTATTTTTTACTAGGAGCTGGTTTCTTCTTTTTCTTCTTACTGCTTGGTGAGCGAGCTTTTGTTTTTGCTTCAAGCCCTTCAATGCGGCCAAATTTAATGTTGGCTTGCATAAAGCGTTGAATCTTTTCAATCATTGGTAAGTCGTTAATGTCGATCAACGAAATGCAATCGCCCGGCTCACCTTCGCGTGAAGCACGTCCAGCGCGGTGGATGTAAGAGTCAGCTTTACGTGGAAGACGAAGGTTGATTACTGTGTTTATTTCTGGAAGGTCGATGCCACGTGAGGCGACGTCGGTTGCCACCAATACTTGCAAACGGCCACGCTTCATCTGCTTCATGTGTTCGCTGCGGTCGCCTTGTTTCATTTCGCCATGCAAGCCATCACACATTAAGCCCATTTTACGGATACGTTGAACCCATATGTCAACATGCTCGCGGTTAGAAACAAACAACACCGCTTGCTGAACGCGCTCTTGCGTTAATAGATGTTTTAGTACGGCTTCTTTGTGCTCTTCGCTGTCTACACGGTAAGCTATTTGGCGAATTTGGCTTGGCACTGTGCGGGATGATTCGCCTAGGCGAATTTGCTGCGTCTCGCTATTTAATAGGGCGCTAGCAAAACGTCCCATTTTTTCGCCTTCTAGCGTTGCAGAGAACATCAAAGTTTGGTGCTTTTTAGGCAGTTCTTTTGCAATGTGGTTGATGGCGCTTACAAAGCCCATGTCTAGCATACGGTCGGCTTCGTCGATAACGAAATAAGACACATCTGTTAGATCAAGCCATTGTTTTTCGTCTAATTCAACCAATCTACCTGGTGTTGCAACCAGAATGTCACATGGTTCACTTAATTGTTGTTGCTGCATCCCATATGGCGTGCCACCAATGATGAGGTGAGATTGAATACGAGTATGCTTTGTTAGCTGTTCTACAACATTGAAAATTTGGCGCGCTAGCTCGCGACTTGGCGCCAAGATCAATACTTTCGGTGCGGTGGTAGATTGCTCATCACGGTCAAGAATATGCTGAATAGCTGGCGCGCAAAAGGCGATGGTTTTCCCTGTACCAGTTGGGGCTGTTGCAAGTAAGTCTGAACCATCTAAGGCGATTGGTATAGCTTGTTCTTGGATTTCTGTTGGGGCTTCAAAGCCAAGATCACTAATGGCTTGTTCTATGGTGAAATCCAAATCTAATTCAGCAAATGACATGTAAACTCTCTGTAGCAGGATAAGTGGTACGACCAACTATGAATGTCATAAATTAACTATGAAAATCATAATGAATTTGGGCGTATGGCCACTATAATGGACTGTATTGTCTGGCATGATACCTTGTTTTATGAGGATTCGAAATCTAAACCTCAGATGATGGCTTGATAAGTTAGACCCTTTGTACGCTTTGCTCTAAAATACTAACAAATATTTATAAGAAGACACGTTATGCTGCTATCAGATGAATTGGTCACCACCCAAACAATGACATGGGTAAAAGAGTTTATTGTGGCGTTAAATGTTTGTCCTTTTGCTAAACGTGAAGTGGAACGAGACAGCGTACGTTGCATGGTGTTGCGATCCAAAAAGATGGATGTGGCGCTAGAAGAGTTGATGGCAGAGGTTCAGTGGCTGGATGAGCATCCAGAAACAGAAACGACGTTACTGATTTTTCCAACCTTATTTAATGATTTTCATCGTTATTTAGACTTTGTAGAAACCGCTGAAAATCTTATGTTTGATCAAGGTTGTGAAGGAGTTTATCAATTGGCAACTTTTCATCCTGATTATTGTTTTTCAGGCACAGAGCCAGATGATGTATCTAATTACACCAACCGTTCTCCTTATCCGATGCTGCACCTTTTAAGAGAGGCTAGTGTTGATAAGGCGATTGAATTCTATGGTGATACAGCTGAGATACCGAATCAAAATATTGAAAAAATGGAAGAGCTTGGGAAGTCCAAGTTAGATACTATATTTGCTGGTTGTATGAAAGCAGATAATGGTTAACTTGTGACTTAAAAATATCTGTATTGCGCTTATGAATGAAGTGCGTATAGTGCGAAAAAAATTGCTTGCCGGAGAACTCATGGCTACACAAATTGGGCGCTTAAATACATTAAGAGTCGTTAAAGAAAAAGATTTTGGTGTGTATTTAGACGCCGACCAATTAGGCGAAATTTTGCTCCCTAAGCGTTACGTGCCAAAAGGCGTGACGGTAGACGATGAAGTAGAAGTGTTCGTTTATTTGGATTCAGATGATAAATTAATTTCAACCACTGAATTTCCTAAGGCTCAAGTGGGAGAATTTGCTGCGTTAACTGCAATAGCAGTAAACCAAGTTGGAGCATTCTTTGATTGGGGGTTACCGAAAGACTTATTGGTGCCTTTTAGTCAGCAGAAAAACCGTGTAGAGGAAGGTGAAACGCATTTGCTTTTCATCTACCTAGATCAAGCGACAAACCGTATTGTTGCAACCACCAAAGTAGATGCTTTGTTGAACCGCGAAGAAGCACCTTATCGTGTAGGTGATAAGGTTTCTATTATTATCGGCGATAAAACCAATATTGGCTTTAAGTGTGTTATTGATAATCGCTTTTGGGGGGTTCTATTTTTCGAAGATGCTTTTAGACAGCTTCGTAAGGGTGAAAAAACTGTTGGTTTTATCAAGCAGATGCGTGAAGACGGCAAGATTGATTTGAGCTTGCAAGAAGTTGGTTACAAAAAAGTGCGCAATATATTAGATGATATTCTGGATTACTTAGATGCTCATGGTGGTGAATCTCCATTGACAGACAAGGCATCACCAGAAGCTATTTATGCAGTGTTTAAAGTAAGTAAGGCAACCTATAAAAAAGCATTAGGTGCGCTTTATAAAGAGAAGAAAATACTGCTTACTAAAGAAAAGATCTCTAAAATTTAGCTTTAATTGATCGATGAAAAAGCTGCTAAGGAAGACTTAGCAGCTTTTTTTTGACCTCTTCTCTCTGCTCTGCATAGGCAACGCCATCAAAAAGTAAACGCTGTACAGGCAATTCAATAGGGCTGTTATCAAGTAAAAAGCCTGAAATAAAGCTGTTTTCAGTTTGGCGCTGTAATCTAAGATCTTCGTGCATAGAAGATCTATTTAAACGAGTGAGCTGGGCAATAGTGTGCACTCTGTTTTTGAGGTTTTCTTGGGTAAGGTGTTGGCTCTCTTGCGCATAACTAAATTTTGGATGAGTAAAAACACTCGATAATTCAGACAGTGTTGCGTCGATTAGCGGCTTAAATTCATCATTAAGAATATCGCCATTATGTATGTTGAAAATAGCAGTAATCGGATTAATTACCGCATTGACTGCGAGCTTCTCGATCATTCTTTGGTGAATATTCGTTACTGTCATATTTTCAATAGGGAATTCTTTCGCGGGAGAAGTAATACGCCATTGGCCAAAGTAGGAGTCGCCTAAGCCTGTGTGTTTAATGTGATTCGCTTCTATTTTCAAAACACCTTCGCTGGTTGTTCCTGCCCACAGGTTTTGGGTGTCTAATAAAATGTTTTGAAGATCTTCCTGGGCCCCAATTCCATTGCATAGGCAGGCAATATTTGCATCACTGGTTACGTGGTTTGCAATTTGTGAGAAAGCATTTTTTAGATCAAACGACTTTGTGCATAGCAGTACTTTATCGTATTGAGCTGTTAACTCTTCCGCTTTGAAACTTTTTATTTTATGCGTAGAGACACTGACTTGCTGTTGCCCCTCTTCATCAGTAAGAGATTCTAGGGTGATCTTTTTACCGGGGTTCTCCGATCGATACACTAGATGGACTTTATTGCCGAGTTTTTCTAGCTTACAAGCCCAAAATAGGCCGATAGCGCCAGCGCCGATGATTAACCAAGGCGTGTTCTTCATAATAGGTTTCCATTAGGTGTTTTATTTCAATCCCTGTTATTATCACCCCAAAATACATTATTGAAAATGCAAAGGAGTAGAAAATGCCATCATTTGACGTAGTATCTGAGTTAGATTGGCACGAAGTCACTAACGCAGTTGATCAGGCAAACAGAGAGATTACAACGCGTTATGACTTTAAAGGCGTAAAAGCGCACTACGAAATTAAAGACAAAAAAAGCGTTGTTATGGAAGCTGAGGCTGAGCCTCAACTTCGCCAGATGTCTGATATTTTAAATCAAAAATTGGTTGGCCGTGGCATTGATTTAAAAAGTTTGGAAAAAGAAGATGTCGTTAAAGGAAATATGCGCGCTTCTCAAGCGGTTAAAATGAAAGAAGGTCTTGAAACAGACGAAGCGAAAAAAATCGTTAAAATGATCAAAGATAGCAAAGCGAAAGTTCAAGCGCAGATTCAGGGTGACCAACTTCGTGTAACAGGTAAAAAACGAGACGACCTTCAAGAGGTGATGGCATTGTTGCGCGGTGCTGATTTAGCACAGCCAGTTCAATTTACCAATTTCAGAGACTAAATATATTTGCGGAGCCGCCATTCATTGTTAGTTGGTGGCTCTCTTATTTCTTTATTGAGTTTTCATTAAAAGTCAGCTTACTACCCACAATAACCCAGCCTTCTTTTTCTAATTTTTCTTTTTGTCTTAAATATCCATCTGTGTTTTCTGCGAAACTAATGCGACGCTGGGCATTTATGACTCTATGCCACGGCAGCTTAGTGTCTTTAGGTAGGTTTTTCATTAAACTGCCAACTTGCCTTGCATAGCCTGGAAACCCTGCTAGTTTTGCAAGTTCTCCGTAAGCAATGCATTCGCCCTTGGGTATTTCACTTAAAATATGAAACACCTGAGATTTAAATCTATCTATCGGTTGATTCGCCACATTTAGCCCTTAAATAAATAGCTACACTTAAAACAAAGAAGGTAAATATGAGATTTGCACTTTTGCTTTTCATACTCATTCCCGTTATTGAACTATCAGTATTAATAAAGGTTGGTAGTCAAATTGGTGCACTAGCAACGGTTGGCTTGGTTTTCTTAACGGCTATTTTAGGCGTGACTTTAATACGTAAGCAAGGGCTAGAAACGTCACTTAAGGCGCAGGAGAAAATGCGTCGAGGTGAGTTGCCTGCCTCTGAAGTTGCTGAAGGTATCATGCTAATTTTTGCAGGCTTGTGCTTGTTAATGCCTGGTTTTGTAACAGATATTATTGGTGGCTTACTATTGATTCCTCCATTACGTAAATTATTTGCGGCAGGTCTTTTGGTTAACTTTGTTGCATCTATGGTCAAAAAAGGGTCTAAATGGGCGCCTTATGGTGGTTATGACGCTCAACCTCAAGGTGAAACGATTGATGGCGAGTACTCAAAAGAACCTAAAGATGACAATGACTTAATAGATAAAAAATAATTTATTTTCAGGGTTGAAATTGGCTTGTATAGCCGTATATAGAACCTTGTTAAAGATTCCTACTATGTATCAGTAGGATTATCCAGCCAGGGGAGTCCTGGTATCGTTTTTAATTGGAGAGATTGATCAATGAATATTCGTCCTTTGCACGATCGTGTCGTTGTTCGACGTAAAGAAGAAGAAACAACAACTGCATCTGGTATCGTCCTTCCCGGATCTGCTAAAGAAAAGCCTACTCAAGGCGAGGTTTTGGCTGTTGGCACTGGCCGTATTCAATCAAATGGCGATGTGCAAGCTTTGGCCGTTAAAGTTGGTGATACTGTGTTGTTTGGCCAATACTCCGGTCAAACCGTTAAAATCGAAGGTGATGAACTGCTTATCATGAAGGAAGACGAAATTTACGGCATTGTTGAAGCCTAAGTCGCCCTGCAGATCTATTACGATTCATAGCATTTAAACAGTTAAGGTATAAGAAAATGGCAGCTAAAGAAGTTAAATTTGGAGATAGCGCTCGTCAGCAAATGCTGAAGGGTGTAAACGTTCTTGCAGATGCAGTAAAAGTAACCTTGGGGCCAAAAGGTCGTAATGTTATTATTGAGAAATCTTATGGTGCACCGCTTGTTACTAAAGATGGTGTGACTGTAGCGAAAGAAATTGAGCTTGAAAACAAGTTTGAAAACATGGGCGCGCAAATGGTGAAAGAAGTTGCTTCTCAAGCCAATGATGTTGCTGGTGACGGTACAACAACAGCAACCGTTCTTGCGCAAGCAATTGTTGCAGAAGGTCTTAAAGCTGTTGCTGCGGGTCGTAACCCAATGGATCTTAAGCGCGGTATCGACCAAGCTGCTGCGGCAGTTGTAAAAGAGATTGCAGCGCAATCTACACCTTGTACTGATACTCGTGCTATCGAGCAAGTTGGTACTATTTCTGCTAACTCTGATTCCTCTGTTGGTAGAATCATTGCAGAAGCTATGGAGCGTGTTGGTAAAGAAGGTGTTATCACAGTAGAAGAAGGTTCAGGTTTTGAGGATGAGCTGGCTGTGGTTGAAGGTATGCAGTTTGATCGTGGCTACCTATCTCCTTACTTCATCAACAACCAAGAGACTATGAGTGCGGAACTTGAAAACCCATTCATCCTTCTTGTTGATAAGAAAATCTCTAATATCCGTGATTTGCTACCAGTATTGGAAGGCGTTGCAAAAGCTTCTCGTCCATTATTGATTATTGCTGAAGACGTTGAAGGTGAAGCCTTGGCAACTTTGGTTGTAAACACTATGCGCGGCATCGTAAAAGTAGCTGCAGCTAAAGCGCCAGGCTTTGGTGATCGTCGTAAAGCAATGCTTGAAGATATCGCCGTACTTTCGGGTGCTACTGTTATTTCTGAAGAAGTGGGCTTGAGTCTAGAAACAGCGACCCTTGATCAGCTAGGTACAGCAAAACGTGTTACTTTGACAAAAGAAAGCACAACGATTGTAGATGGTGCTGGTAATGCAGCAAACATCACCAGTCGTGTTGAGCAAATTCGTGCTGAGATTGCTAACTCTTCTTCTGACTATGACAAAGAAAAACTTCAAGAGCGTGTTGCTAAATTGGCTGGCGGCGTTGCTGTTATCAAAATTGGCGCAGCAACTGAGTTGGCAATGAAAGAGAAGAAAGCGCGTGTAGATGACGCTCTTCATGCAACTCGTGCTGCTGTTGAAGAAGGTGTTGTTGCTGGTGGTGGTGTTGCTCTAGTTCGCGCTCTTACTAAAATTGTTGATCTTAAAGGTGAGAACGAAGATCAAAGCGTAGGCATCACTCTTGCTCTACGTGCGATGGAAGCGCCAATGCGTCAAATCGTAATCAACGCAGGTGCTGAAGCCTCTGTTGTTGTAGATAAAGTGAAGAAAGGCGAAGGTAACTTTGGTTACAACGCTGCAACTGGCGAGTATGGCGATATGTTGGAAATGGGTATCCTAGATCCAGCTAAAGTAACTCGTTCTGCACTTCAAGCAGCGGCATCTGTAGCGGGTCTTATGATCACTACTGAAGCAATGATTGCTGATTTGCCAAAAGACGACGCTGGCATGCCTGATATGGGTGGCATGGGCGGAATGGGTGGTATGGGCGGGATGATGTGATCCTTCTCTAACCCATTGATATAAAAGAAAACCTCGCTCTTTTGCGGGGTTTTTTTTTATAATTAATTGTTGTGCTGATGTGGGCATCATTAATGTTTGTTTTTAGGATTGTTTAAATGGATTCGTTATCACAAAAGATGTTGTTAGAGTTAGTCGAATCTAGACGATTTGGGGTTGAGTATCAGCCAATTGTAGAATTGAAAACAGGTGATTTTTTTGCCTATGAGGCGCTTTCAAGGTTTAGGTCGCTAAGTGGTGAGTTAATAAGGCCTGATTATGTATATGCGGCACTGCATGACAACCCATTGCTATTATTTCAAGTGGAGCTTGCTCAAAAAAAGATACAGCTGGAGAGTCTTTCTAATTCGGAGAGAGTGTTTGTTAATTTAGATCAGGATGCGTTTTATGCATGCGGACAGCATGCAGAAGATAACCCCTTTGTTGAACTTATACAGGCAGCGGGGCGAGATCGTGTTGTGGTTGAATTAATAGAAAATTCTGAAATAAGTGATGCGTTAATGAGTTTATCTATGATTGAGTTGTTCAATGGATTGGGTATTCGGACTGCATTAGATGATTTATGCAACCCAAAATCTATGTTATCTGTTGCTGTATTGCAGTTAGTTGAATGGGTTAAATTGGATAAATGTGTGCTAGAAAAGAGATTAGATGCTAATTTTATGGTGTTTGTATCAAAGATAATTGATTTCGCTCATGCTACGGGGAAGCAAGTTATCCTTGAAGGGGTCGAAGTAGAGGAAGACTTAGCTTTTGCTCGACGTATAGGTGTAGATTATGTGCAGGGGTTTTATTTTCGAAGTGGTTTTTTGAGTCATTAGGTGTAAAAAATGTATTGCTTTGATGTTTTTTATCTCTCTCTTGCATTAAGTGCAAACCATTGATTCTAAAGCTATTGATAAATGATCACCTGTGTAAGATACTTGTTTAGATATTTATGTCCATAATTTGTAAATAAAGGGAAGCTTATGCTCAGAAAAACCCTCGTTAGTATTGCTGTGTCAGGCGCGCTATATGTGTCCAGCAGTTACGCACTGGAACTGGGTGAGTTGACCTCTCAATCAAATTTGGGCGAACCTTATCGCGGAAAAATCGAACTTTCTGATGTGGGGGCTTTAACAAACAACGACATATTGATTCGTCTAGGCAGTGAAAGTGAATTTCGTCAAGCAGGCTTTGCTCAGACAAGAGTTTTATCACAGTTGAAATTTGATGTTGTTCGTGAAGGTGGTAATCTCGTTGTGGCTGTGTCATCTGACCAACCATTACGAGTAGATGAGTTACACTTTATATTGGCTGCTCGTTGGCCTAGCGGCCAGGTTGTTCGAGAATATCAGACACCATTAAATCAATCCGCATTGGTTAAAAAATCTCAAAAAGAAGTCGTTCAATCCACTCCTGTTGCATCTGTTACGTCGGCATCAAATCAATCAGTTTTTCGTCAAGCGACTATTGCTGCGGAAAAAATGTCCCCAAAAGGTCAGTTGAATGTAGTCAAAGGGAATACTCTTTGGTCTATCGCTGGTCAAAATCGTCCGACGAATCAACTAACCATCTATCAAACAATGATGGCGATTCAGGCGCTTAATAAAGATGCCTTTTATTCAGATAATATTAACCTTTTGAAAGAAGGTGCCATTCTGCGTTTGCCGACACAGGATCAAATCGCACTTTTTAATAAATCAATTTCAAAGGAAGAATTCCAACGTCAACATGATGCTTGGATGGCACTGAAAGGCTCTAAAAATAGCTCAGCTATTGAGCAAGCTCAATTAAATACTCAAGCGAAAGCTAAAGCTGCAGCTAATGCGCCTGCAGCTGGCGGTGATAAGTTGACCTTGGCTTCTGGGCAAAGTTTACTGCCTGAAAATGCTGCGAGCTCAAATGCTGGTGATGATAAGAGTGCTGCCCTAAATGCTTTGCAAGGTGAGTTATCTGCTTCACAAGAAATGCTAGACAAAGAGCGGCGTGAAAAAGGTGAATTATCAACTCAATTGGGTGATTTGAACAAGCAGCTTGAAACTCTTGAACAGCTGATTAGTTTAAAAGATAAACAAATGGCAGATTTGCAACAGCAATTTACCAGCGCTCAGCAGGCTCTTCAGGAACAAAAAAATACTGTTGACCAGCTTCTAGAGGCAGATCAAATTCGTCGAGAAAAAGAGCTGGCGGAAGAGAACTCCCTTGTTAACAAGATATTCGGCAATCCAATCGTTGTATCAATTGGTGCGGTGGTATTGCTGCTGTTTGGTTTCTTGATTGGCCTCGTTATGCGTAGAGCTGGTAAGAAGCAAGAGGAGCAAGACCCATTAAAAAAGGATGAGTTTGATCTCTCTTCAGCTGCGGTTGTCGCGCCTGTTGCTGTAGCTGCGGCAGCTAATTATGCATTAGACGATGGGATCGAAGAGAAAGAAGAGCTAAAAGAAGAAGATCCTTTCGCTTTTGATTTTGATACGCCTGATGAAGACGATGATCTTGAAGATTTTGGTTCTTTTGGGGACGATATTGCTTCTGTAGAATTTACTGACCCAATGGTCGATGACAAAATAGACTTATCTGAAGATCCGGAAGATGAACTTGAAAGTGCAGCAGAAGACGATGCTATTGACGATGACATGTTTGCGTCTTTTGATGAACCGGATGATTTGTCTGATCCAGCATTAGACTTTGATGAAGACGATGAGCTAGATGAACTGGAAACCTTTGTTGAGGATGATATACCAACAATGACACCAGAAGCTGTTGAGTCGGTTTCTGATGATGTGGAAGATGAGGTTGAAAGTGAAGAAGAGTCTTTTGTTTCGAGCCTATTAAATGATGTTGATCAAGATGATGTTGATGAGTCGTCTATCTTTAGTGGTACTCCAAATGATTCTTTGGCTAATTCAATAGAAGAAACATTAGCTGAGGCTCAGCAAGAGGAAGATGAAATAGAGGTTCCTTCATTTGGCGAGGCTGAAGCGGCTGAAGATGAAGAAGTTAGCGATGAAGAGGAAGAGTTCGACTTCTTTGATGCTAGTGGTGATGAAGTTGCAACCAAGCTTGATTTAGCAAGAGCCTATATGGATATGGGTGATGAAGAGGGTGCTCGAGTTATTCTAGATGATGTTATTGAGTCAGGTAATGAACAGCAGATTGCTGAAGCACAGAATATGATGGAGCGAATGTTCCCAAGTGACTAAAAAAGTAGTACTAGTTGTTGAATATAATGGCTCTGAGTATAAGGGTTGGCAAGCACAGAAATTTGGTGTTCCAAGTGTTCAGGAGAATTTAGAAAAAGCGTTAGCCATAATTGCAAATCATCCTGTTAAGGTGGTTTGTGCCGGTCGAACGGACTCAGGTGTCCATGCAAGCGCCCAAGTGGTTCATTTTGAAACTGATGTTGAGCGTAGTGAACGTGCATGGACGATAGGAGTTAATACTTATCTTCCCACAGATATTACCGTTGTGGCTGCAAGTTCTGTTTCAGATGACTTTCATGCTCGTTTTAGTGCATTAAGCCGTCGTTACCGATACGTTATTTATTCGTCGGCTTTTTGTCCGGCAATATTAGCCAAAGGGGTAACTTGGACGTACAAAACACTTGATGTTGCGGCTATGGAAGCAGCTGCGAAAGTGTTTCTGGGTACTCACGATTTCTCTTCTTTTCGCGCGATTGGCTGCCAAGCCAATACTCCTATACGGACGATCCTAAACTTTGATGTGCAGCAGCTAGGCCAATATATTGTCTTAGATGTTAGAGCTAACGCTTTTTTGCATCATATGATTCGAAATTTTGCAGGTGTCTTGATGTCTATTGGTGCGGGCGAAAAACCTGTTTCTTGGGCAAAACAGACCTTAGAGGCAAAGGATCGCACCAAGGGTGGAATTACAGCGCCACCGACAGGGTTGTATTTTGTTGACGCTCAATACCCTGATGTCTTTAATGTACCGAAACGACCTTTAGGTCCTCATTTTTTACCCTATGTAGACGAGCCAGTTTATGAATTGCCGAGTTAAAATCTGCGGGATCACAAATTTAGACGACGCATTAGTTGCGTGTCGCTATGGTGCAGATGCTTTGGGATTTGTTTTTTACGAAAAAAGCCCCAGATATGTTGCTCCTGATGTGGCGAATTTTATTGTTACTCAGTTACCACCATTCGTAACCCCAGTTGCTTTATTTGTAGATGCGGATAGATCTCTGGTTCAATCTGTAATAAGTGGCAGTTCCCGCTGGACTATTCAATTTCATGGTGGTGAACCTGAATCTGAATGTATTTCTTATCAACGCCCTTATATGAAGGCATTGAGAATACAGCAAGGGGATGATGTTGCTGCTTTGGTGGATCAATACCCAAGTGCTAGTGCTATTTTGCTAGATGCTTATAAAGCTGGCGTTCCTGGTGGAACGGGTGAAGTATTTGATTGGTCTTTAATACCGGTCGGCTTGTCTAAACCAATTGTGTTAGCGGGCGGTTTAACGCCAAGTAATATTGAGCAAGCAATAAGACAAGTTAAGCCATATGCCGTCGATGTAAGTGGTGGTGTTGAATTATCTAAAGGCATTAAGAGTGAGCTTAAGGTTCAAGAATTTATTAGTGGAGCGAAATGTGGATAGCAAAGACATTAATCTAGATTTACCAGACTCTCATGGTCGTTTTGGTCCCTATGGCGGCATATTTGTTTCCGAAACGCTGATGTCAGCGTTGGAAGATCTGACTGAGATGTATGAACGCCTGTCTAAGGACAGCGATTTTCAAGCCGCCTTCGATTATGACTTAGCGCATTACGTTGGTCGTCCTTCACCGCTATATTTTGCTGAGCGACTAACGAAAAAAGCAGGTGGAGCGAAGATATATCTGAAGCGTGAGGATTTAAATCACACTGGCGCTCATAAGATAAATAATACAATCGGTCAGGCTCTGCTTGCGAAGCATATGGGCAAGCCAAACATTATTGCAGAAACCGGCGCTGGACAGCATGGTGTGGCTTCTGCGACGGTTGCTGCTCGATTGGGTTTAAATTGTAAGGTATTTATGGGGGCGGAAGATATTCGTCGTCAATCACTTAACGTATATCGTATGAAGCTATTAGGTGCGGAAGTGATTTCCGTTGAGTCTGGCACCAAAACGTTAAAAGATGCGCTTAATGAAGCGATGCGTTATTGGGTAGGGAATGTGGATGATACCTTTTATATTATAGGTACTGCTGCAGGTCCTCACCCTTATCCTAAATTGGTTCGAGATTTTCAATCTGTAATTGGTCGCGAAACTAAGGCTCAGTGTTTAGCTCAAGAGGGACGTTTGCCAGATGCTCTAGTCGCTTGTGTTGGTGGTGGGTCAAATGCCATTGGTATGTTTCACCCATTCATCAAAGATGAAAGTGTCGCAATGTACGGAGTTGAAGCGGGTGGTGATGGCATTGAAACAGGTCGCCATGCGGCTCCATTAAGTGCTGGGCGCCCTGGTGTTCTGCATGGCAACCGTACTTATGTCATGGCCGATGATGATGGTCAAATTATTGGTACTCATTCTATCTCTGCGGGTTTGGATTATCCTGGTGTTGGTCCTGAACATGCTTGGTTAAAGGATATCGGGCGCGCTAACTACGTGGCGATTAATGATGATGAAGCGATGGATGGCTTTAGAGATTTAACTCGCTTAGAAGGCATAATGCCTGCACTTGAGTCAAGTCATGCTGTGGCTTACGGTATGAAGTTAGCGGCGACCATGGATAAAGATAAGATTGTTGTGATCAACCTTTCGGGGCGTGGTGATAAAGATATTCTTACCGTTGCAGAATTGGATGGGATTGAAGTATGAGTCGCATTAAACAATGTTTTGAAAATTTAGAAAAATCTGGTAAAAAGGCGCTCATTCCGTATATTACCGCTGGCGATCCTAGTCCTGATTCTACAGTGACCTTGATGAATGCTTTGGTTGATGCTGGGGCTGATGTGATTGAAATTGGTATGCCTTTTTCGGATCCCATGGCCGACGGCCCAGTAATTCAGTTAGCCTGTGAACGTAGCTTGGCAGCTGGCACCAGTGTTAAAAAAGTATTGCAAATTATTACTGAATTTAGACAAGGTAATAAGCAAACGCCTATTGTTTTGATGGGTTATTTAAATCCAATTGAGTTTTTTGGCTATCAAGCTTTTTCAGATGCCGCAAAAGAAGCGGGTGTTGATGGTATTTTATTAGTAGATCTGACTCCTGAAGAGGCGACAGATGTAGTAGAATGCTTCCGAGAGAACGAGATAGATCTTATTTATTTGCTGTCACCTACGACAACACCAGATCGCGCAAAGAAAATCTGTGACTTGGCATCAGGCTATGTGTACTACGTTTCTGTGAAAGGTGTAACTGGTTCTGCTGAACTGGATGTTGATAGTGTTAAGAAGCATGTGGATTCATTACGTGAAATTACCACCTTACCTATTGGTGTTGGTTTTGGTATACGCGATGCAAAAACTGCAGCGGCAGTAAGTAAATGTGCTGATGGCGTGATTGTTGGTAGTGTATTAGTGAATGCTATCGCTGAAAATAAAGATCATCAAAAAGAATATATAGCTGACGCTTTAAGCGCCATTTTATCGCCTATGCGAAATGAAATGGATGCTTAAGCGATAGCAAACGAGAAATGTGGAGAAGTAAATGAGTAGCTGGTTAGATAAATTTGTCCCTTCTATTGTACGTAGTGAATCAAAGCGTAGTGCAGGTTCTGTACCTGAGGGTCTTTGGAAAAAATGTCCAAAATGTGAAAATGTTCTATATCGCCCAGAGTTGGAAAAAAACTTAGATGTTTGTCCAAAATGTAATCATCATCTTCGTGTTGGTGCTCGTCGTCGTTTGGATATTTTTTTGGATAAAGAAGGTCGTCATGAAATCGGCGCTCATCTTGAGCCTGAGGACAAATTAAAATTTAAAGACTCGAAACGCTATAAAGATCGTTTGGCTGATGCTCAAAAAGCAACGGGCGAAAAAGATGCTTTGGTTGCGATGCAAGGTGCTTTGAATGGAATGCCAGTGGTTGCTGTTGCGTTTGAATTTAGCTTTTTGGGCGGTTCTATGGGCGCGATTGTCGGTGAACGTTTTATTCAAGCAGTTAATGTTTGTTTGGAAAAACGTATTCCACTTGTGTGTTTTTCTGCCAGTGGTGGGGCGCGTATGCAAGAGGCGCTAATTTCCTTGATGCAGATGGCGAAAACAAGTGCTGGTTTGGAGCGCCTGAAGCAAGAAGGCATTCCATATATTTCTGTTATGACAGATCCAGTTTTTGGTGGTGTATCTGCTTCTTTGGCTATGTTAGGCGACTTGAACGTTGCTGAGCCAAATGCCTTGATTGGTTTTGCTGGTCCGCGTGTTATTGAGCAGACAGTTCGCGAAAAATTACCTGAAGGTTTCCAGCGTAGTGAGTTTTTGTTGGAAAAAGGTGCGCTAGATATGATCATCAAACGTGATGAAATGCGTAATCGCTTATACAATATCCTGTCTTTGCTGACTAATAAGGTTGCTTAATTAGATGACGCACACGTCATTAGCTAGCTGGCTCTCATATATTGAGAGCCAGCATCCTTCAGAAATAGAGTTAGGTCTAGAAAGAGGGAGCAAAGTATTAGCTCGATTAAATTTAGCTAGACCTAAGCATAAAGTGATCACTGTAGCTGGAACAAATGGTAAAGGCTCAACCTGCGCCATGTTGACTCAGTATCTGTGCGAGCAAAATTATTCTGTTGGTACCTATACTTCTCCCCATTTTCTTGCTTTTAACGAACGCATTGCATTGAACGATTTGCCTTGTGACGATGAGATTCTTTGTCGTGCTTTCGAGGCAATTGAGGCGGCGCGTGAAGGCATCACTTTGACCTATTTTGAATTCAGTACACTTGCTGCGCTATGGATCTTCGATCAATCCAACTTGGATTATTGGGTGCTAGAAGTGGGGCTGGGTGGGCGTTTGGATTCTGTCAATATGATAGATACCGACGTTGCTGTTGTTACCTCTATTTCTTTGGATCATATAGATTGGTTGGGCGATAACCTAGATGTTATTGCGCGAGAAAAAACAGGCATTGCGAGAAAAGATAAGCTACTCATCAGTGGTGTTGTTAATCCTCCTAGTACTATTGCTAGCACAGCGTTAGAGGTGGGGGCGCATTTGCGTCAAAAAGGTGTCGACTTCCACTTTGAGTTAGATAGCAATACCTGGTCGTGGTCTGGTGATGGGCTTCAGTTTGAAACATTGCCGATACCATCACTTCCTCTGCAAAACGCAGCTACAGTTATTGCAGTTTTGGTTTATATGGGCTTTTCTCCTACGCATGCTGATTTAGTTTCTTTATTTAGCCGTGCGCAGCTAATGGGGCGTTTTCAGAAAGTAGCTACGTTTCCTGATGTGTACATTGATGTGGCCCATAATCCTGAAGCTGCTATTGAATTAGCTCATCGCATAAGCAATTTGCCGATTCAACCAGTTGCTGTCTGCGGTATGTTAAAAGACAAAGATATTGCTAGTGTTATGAAGCATCTTGCAGGCTGTTTTTCTGATTGGTTTTGTTGTGATTTAGCTGGACCAAGAGGGGCAAAGGCAAGCGAGCTTGTTAAGCATATTGTGCATAGTTCACCTTCTCTCGCTTTAAACGCAAAGGCTTTTCAGTCTGTTGGTGATGCTTTTAGTTCAGCTTTAGTGAAAGCTCAAGATGAGCAGCGTTCAGTGATTGTTTTTGGTTCCTTTGTAACTGTCTCGGATTATTTGGCGCTTAATCAATCAAAAGAGTGATTTATGATAGATAGAACCATTACATACAGACTTATTGGCGCCGGTATTATGGTGTTATCAGCGGCCATAATATTACCTTTGATTTTGGATGGTGAGCGTCCAGCTGAGCTTGATGTTCAGGTTCAAGTCACTACTCCTCCGGCTTTTCCCATTGTTGAAATTGCCCCAGTTCAGTCTGTCGATAATTTACCGATAGAGCAATCAATTGGTGAAGATAGGGCGGCAGAGGATATTCGTTTGATTCCAGTTCCTCAATCTGCGAATGACGTTTCAAGTATTAGTGGAGTGGAGTCGACTGTTTCCGCTAAACCTGAGGCCAAACCAGAAGCGAAACCTGCAGTAGAGAAAGAGCCTGTTGAAAAATCGGCACCTGTGCAGGTTGCTGATCGTTGGGTACTTCAGATTGCTACTTTTAAGAGCAAAGAAAATGCTGTTCGTTTAGTCGAAAAGCTTAAAGGGGCAAATTATGATGCCTACAGTTTGACGACCAATTCACTTTATAAAGTGTATGTTGGTCCTGAATTCAAGCGAGAAACCTCCGAAAAAATGCGTGAAGAGATTAAGAAAAAATTTAACTTAAACGGAATTGTTGTTAAATATTCAGTGAATTAGTTCGAGGTTTGGTGTCGTGGTATTTGGAAAATCCTAGGCATCTGTTAAACTTCGCAGCGATTTTTAGAGGTATTCATGGGGCAAATAAGTTCAATGTCGACAATTGATTGGTTGATTATTGCTGTAGTGGTTCTTTCTACTCTTTTGAGTTTAAAAAGAGGCTTTGTTAAAGAGGTTTTATCACTTCTTACTTGGGTTGTTGCCTTTGTTGTGTCGGTAAAGTTCTCAGATCAGATGCAGGCATTGCTTCTTGATCAAGTTCAAAATGACCAGATTCGTTATATTGTTTCTTTTGTTTCCCTATTTATAGCAACGTTAATTGTTGGGTCCTTGGTGAGTTTTTTACTGGGTTCTCTGATTCAAGTAACGGGCTTGTCGAGCACTGATAGAGTATTAGGCATGTTATTTGGCTTTGCTCGTGGTGGTTTGATTGTTGTGGCTTTCGTTTCTTTATTGAGCTTGAGTCCAGCGATAGAAAAAACTGAGTTTTGGAAAACTTCACAATTGATCCCTCAACTGGGTCAGTTGAATGACTGGACGCGTGATATGTTAGGCAAGAGCTCGGATCTTATGGATTCGTCTCTCATTGATCGCGCCCTTGGAAATTAGTTGCTCGAAGTAGCAATCAAATAGATAAAGAACCTTTGCGGCGTTTGTCGCAATTCCCCAACACGAGGATCTAGAACATGTGTGGTATCGTTGGTGTCGTAGGCACGTCTGTGGTTAACCAAGCAATTTTTGATGCGTTAACCCTTCTTCAGCATCGTGGGCAAGATGCTGCGGGTATGGTTACAAGCCATAACGGACGATTATGTTTACGCAAAGACAATGGTCCGGTGAGTGAAGTATTTCGCACTCGCCATATGAAAAAACTACACGGTAACATAGGTATTGGGCATGTCCGTTATCCAACGGCAGGGACTTCTAGTTCAGCAGAAGCTCAACCTTTCTATGTTAACTCTCCCTACGGCATTTCACTTGCACACAATGGTAATTTAACGAATACCGCTAAACTGAAACAAGAAGTGTTTGAATCTGACTTGCGTCATATCAATACAACTTCTGATTCTGAAGTTTTGGTAAACGTTTTGGCTCACGAACTTCATGAAGAAGGGAAGTTGGTGCCAACACCTGAAGATATCTTTAATGCGCTTGAGCGTGTTTACAAGCGTATCGAAGGCGGCTATGCGGTAGTCACTCTGATCACAGGTTATGGTATTTTGGCTTTCCGTGATCCAGATGGCATTCGCCCATTGATTTATGGCTCCCGTCAAACAGATGAGGGCGTTGAATATATGGTCGCTTCTGAGAGTGTGGCGCTTGATGCGGCAGGCTTCAAAATTGAGCGGGATATTCAGCCAGGTGAAGCGATCTTTTTTGATCTAAACCACAATGTTCATGTCCGTCAGTGCACACCAAAAAAAGTAGCGCGTCCTTGTTTGTTTGAATATGTGTACTTTGCTCGCCCCGATACCGTTATTGACAGCATCTCAGTATACAAAGCACGTATTAATATGGGGGATCGTCTTGCAGCAAAAATTCAGCGTGAATGGATAGATCATGATATTGATGTGGTTATTCCAATTCCTGATACAAGCCGAACAGCTGCTTTGCAAATCGCACAAACATTAAATATTCCGTTCCGTGAAGGTTTGGTTAAAAACCGCTATATCGGTCGTACGTTTATCATGCCGGGTCAGGCTATTCGTAAAAAATCTGTACGTCAAAAGCTGAACCCTGTGCCTTTTGAATTCAAAGATAAAACGGTATTACTAGTTGATGACTCCATTGTTCGTGGTACGACGAGTAAAGAAATCATAGAGATGGCGAGAGAAGCGGGTGCGAAGAAAGTATACATAGCATCAGCTGCGCCAGAAGTTCGTTACCCGAATGTTTACGGTATCGATATGCCTGCAGCAAAAGAGCTTATTGCACATGATCGTAATGTTGATGAAATTTGCAAATTAATTGGTGCTGATAAATTGATATTCCAAGATTTGCAAGATTTGATAGATGCATGTATAGATGAGAAGCATTCAGATGTTCGTGAATTCGATACGTCTGTGTTTGACGCAAAATATATTACAGGCAATATTGATGCTGCTTACTTGGCAGGCATTGAAGGCGCGCGTAATGACTTAAATAAAGCTGCGGTTGAAGACCAAGCTAGCGATATGATGCACCCTATGTAATATTTGCATTATCTCGTGACGGATAAAACTAAGCCAGGTCACGCCTGGCTTAGTTGTTTTTGGGAAAAGATTTTTTGAAGCATGTCTTGGAGTGAAGTAATGGCTGATTATAAAGATGCAACGAATGCGATTCGTGCAGGTATTCGTCAAACGCAAGAGCAAGAAAACAGCGAAGCCATTTTTATGACCTCGAGCTTTGCTTATGGTAGTGCAGAAGAGGCGGCAGGGAAGTTTTCCGGTGAAGAGGATGGTAATGTTTACTCTCGTTTTACCAATCCAACAGTAGAGTTATTTGAAAAGCGCTTAGCGACCTTAGAAAAAGGCGAAGCTGCTATTGCAACAAGTTCTGGCATGGCGGCATTAATGACGTTGGCCTACAGTTTGTTAAGTGCAGGTGATCGGGTTGTTTGCTCCCGCAATATCTTTGGCTCAACAGTTAAGTTTTTTAATGCCTATACAACAAAATTTGGTGTTGAAGTGCTTTATGTGGATGCGACAGATTATGCAGCATGGGAAGAGGCGATTAACGAAAATACACGTTTTTGTTATTTCGAAACGCCTTCTAATCCACTGTATGAAGTGGTTGATGTTGCTCGTGTGGCTGCCTTGGCGCATGCTAAAGGTGCGTTGCTTTGTGTTGATACGGTTTTAGCGACACCAGCGTTGCAGAATCCTTTGACGCAAGGTGCTGATATTGTCATGCAATCAGCGACTAAATTTATTGATGGTCAAGGCCGCTGCTTGGGCGGGGCTTTAATTGCCAGCCAAGAAATAGTTGATGTCTTCACTGCCTTTATGCGTAGTGCTGGGCCATGTATGAGTCCGTTTAATGCTTGGGTGTTGTTAAATGGTCTAGAGACCTTGTCTTTGCGTATGACAGCACATTCTGCAAACGCTATGAAGCTGGCTACATATTTAGAAGCGCACCCTAAAGTGCTTAAAGTAAATTACGGCGGATTGCCGAGCCACAAATATCATGAGCTGGCTAAACAACAGCAAAAAGACTTTGGCGGATTGTTGTCTTTTGAAGTGGAAGGTGGTCGCAAGTCTGCTTGGGCGGTCATTAATGCCACGAAATTGATGTCGATTACAGGCAACTTGGGTGATACCAAAACTTTGGTGACTCATCCAGCTACTACGACTCATGGGCGATTGACGGACGATGAAAAAGCCAAAGCTGGTATTACAGAAGGATTGATTCGTGTCTCTGTTGGTTTAGAAGATATCGACGATATTATTGCGGATGTTAAAGAAGCGTTAGACCAATTGGTTTAAGCCTCATTTGTAACCAAATAATCGGTTATAAAAAAGCGGACTTAGAAGGTTTTCTAAATCCGCTTTTTTGTTTTCAGTTATTCTATTTTTGACAGCTAAATTTTAGTTGTCTTTGTCAGGTGCGTTCTTATTGTCAGCCGTTCCAAACGGCTGGTCTTGTGTTTCTCCCTTTGGAGTTTCTCTTTCCAATGACTGTTCTTCTAATGCTTGCAGCTGCTTTCGCTCTTTACGTCGATAGCCTAAAACCAATAAACAGGGCGTCAGAATAAGCGTTAATGGTGTGGCAAAGGTGAGGCCACCAGCAATGGCCGTGGATAATTGTGTCCACCATTGCGCCGATGGTGCACCTATGCTGAAGGATTGGTGAATCAGATCAATATTGAATTGAAACACCATAGGCACCAAGCCAAGGATAGTTGTGATAGTGGTTAGCATAACAGGCCTGAGACGCTGAACGCCTGTTCTGATTGCTGCTTCACGCACCAACATGCCTTGTTTACGCAAACCGTTGAAAGTGTCGATTAGAACGATATTGTTGTTAACCACAATGCCTGCCAAAGCAATAACACCAACCCCGCTCATTACAATGCCAAATGGCTGCCCTTTTACCATTAGGCCAATGAATACACCCATGGTTGAAAAGATTACCGCACTCAGAATTAATAAACATTGGAAGAAATTATTAAACTGAGTCACCAAAATGATCGCCATGATGAAAAACGCTACACCAAATGCTTTGATCAAAAATACCATGGATTTTTGTTGGTCTTCAGTGTTGCCGCGGAACTCATAGCTAACAGATTTATCTATACCTGCTGCATTTAGTTTTACTTTTATGGCTTTTATTACTTCATCAACGACTAAGCCGTCTTTCACGTCGGCATCAATTTTAATGGTTTTTTTGCCATCGGTCCTGTTTATCACACCTTGCTTCGGTGCTGCATATCGATGAATGAAGTTGCTGGCTGGAATACTTCCTTGGTTTGTAGGGATCTGCAGTTGATCTAATTGATCAAGGCTGCGTTGATTAACGGGATAGCGTAAAACAATATCAATTTTGTCATCGGCTCCTTCCGGTAAGAAATCGCTCAGAGTTATACCTGTTGTAACTAGTTTAATGACATTGCCGAGACTGTTAACGTCGACTCCGTATCGACTGGCTTCTTCGCGATTGATATCAATACGCCATTCAATACCAGCCAGGGATCTGTCATCGCTAACCGTTATTATCTCATCTCTCAACAATAGCTGTTTGCTGATCTCATCAGCGGCAAGATTAAGGGCTTCAGTGTAATTGGAACTAAGCTGTAGCTGGATATCAGCCCCAGATTGTGGCCCACCTTGTTCTTTTTCTGCGCTGATTTCAATGCCGGGTATTTGCTTAGTTCTTTCTCGTATACGATCCAAAATAGCGCCAGCGGAGTCTCGTTTGTACCACTCAATAAACTCCATACTAATGGAGCCAATACTATCTGGTGCAGCGCCATTTCCAGGGGTGGCGTAAGATGTTGCGACGACACTTTTTAGTTCTCTTGTGCCGATAATTTGTTGCTCGACTTGTCTTACCAAAGCATCTTTTTCTTCTAAAGAAAGATCACCCCGGGCTCGTATATCCAAATTAGCGGATTCGGGTTCGATATTAGGGAAAAACTCAATGCCTTTACCAAACTTACCATAACTAGCAAAAATGCTAAGCAGCAGAGCAATGGTGAATAGTAAAACCCAAATAGGATATTCGACTAAGCGAGTTAACGTTCTTCCATAGAAACCTGTTGGTCCAGTAAGTTCGCTTAGGTCACCCGTTTCCGTGATGCGTAAGGCATGCATGGTTTTTTCGGTGTAGGCACCTTTTTTGCCAATAATAGAACCGATGGTGGGTAATACAATTAACGCCATTACCAAAGACGAAGAAAGCGTCGCTATGATGGTAATCGGCATAAAACGCATAAACTCCCCAACTATGTCGGGCCAAAAAAGCAATGGCATGAAAACTGCTAAAGTAGTAGCAGTAGAGGCCGTGATTGGCCATGCCATGCGTTTAGCTGCTTCACTGTAAGCTTGTCGCTTGGACGCGCCTTCTGCTAGTTTGCGGTCTGCATACTCAGTGACAACGATAGCGCCGTCTACCAGCATGCCAACACTAAGGATTAGGGCAAACAACACCACCATATTGATGGTGTAGCCTTGTAAATCGAGAACCAAAATACCAGAGAGGAAGGCGCCAGGAATAGCGAGGCCAACCAATATGGCGCTTCGTACGCCAAGTGCCCAGACAATAACTATCATAACTAGCAAGGTTGCTGCCAAAACGTTATTGAACAGATCGTTTAGAGAGGTTTCGATGTCGATGGATTTATCACCAGTAAGGTCGTATTCAACACCATCTGGCCATTGTTCGCTTTCGTTCTTTACTGTGGCTTTAATTGCTTCAATGGTCTCTATAATATTTACGCCGACTCGTTTGGATACGGCAAGTGTTATACTGCGTTTGCCTTCTACTCGAGCGTAACTGGTTGGATCTTCAAAAGTTAGTTCGCCTGTTGCAATATCGCCTAGTAAGACGACTTGATCGCCATCAGCCTTGATTGGCAAATTCAGAATGTCTTCTTTTGTCTTGAGTAGGCCGGGGACTTTTAAAGAAAAGCGCCCAGCGCCAGTATCTAGATTACCTGCCGCAACCAATTTGTTATTGCCAGAAACAAAACTCGCAACGTCAGCCAGAGAAAGGTTATATGATTCAAGTTGCTCGGGACGAATGATGATCTGTGCTTGTTGGTCTCGGTCACCACTAATTTTTGCTTCTAATACGCCATCAACCGCTTCAATAGAATCTTGCAGGTTTTTTGCAATACGGCTGAGTGTTGCGAAGCTTACATTGCCAGATAAATTGACTCGTAGTACAGGGAATGTTGAAAGGTTTACCTCTGTTACGGTCGGTTCATCGGCATCGTCAGGCAATTCGCTTTTAGCTCTATCTACCTTGTCTCTAGTATCGCTAATTGCTTGGTCAATATTTACACCGGATTCGAATTCAAGCGTGATAGAGGCGTGACCTTCAGAGGCGGTAGATTTTAGTTCTTTTAAACCTTCTAGCCCTTTGAGTTCTTTTTCTAACGGATGAACCAACAAGCTGTCAGCATCTTCTGGTGAAATGCCGTCTAAAGAAACAGAGACATAAGCCATTGGAATGGTAATGTCAGGATCACTTTCTTTGGCGATTTCGATGTAAGAAACCGTACCCATAATTAATATGAGGACGAAAAACATCAGTACAGTTCGAGAGCGAGCTAAGGCCGCCTCAATTAATAGTTGCATATTGGGCCTCCTTAGTTTTGGTAGTGAGCTTCAATTTTATCACCCGCAGACACAAAACCTTGTCCGACGGTAATAATGTTCACATTATCTGGAAGGCCGCGTACCCATACTTGATCGCGTTCTGATTTAATGATTTCTACAGGTAATACAACGACAGTATTGTCGATACTGATAGTTTTTATAGCCGTTCTGCCTGAATCATCTAAGGTCAGTAGTGCTGGTGAAAAAGCATGAGCTCTTTGTTGATCTAGAATGAAATCAACGGCAGCAGTTAAACCAGCAGGTATCGCATTGTCTGGATTATCTACCTGCATTTCGACACTGATAGTACGACTAGATTCGTTAGCGGTCGTGCTGATATAAGAAACAAAGCCTTCTGCCTCATAGCCAGATTCGAGACGAATGTTACCTTGAGTGCCAAGCTTTATAAGTTGAATCTTATTTTGAGGAATATTGACACTAACTTTGATTGGGTTAACTGAAACTAGAGTGCCAATAGTCGCACCAACCGCTAACACTTGTCCTTCTTGCACGTTTAATGTGTTCAATATGCCAGAGAATGGTGCTGTTACGTTTGCATTTTCCAAATCAACTTGTAATGCTTTTTCTGTTGCTTTGGCTGACGCTAGGTCTGTTTCTGCTTGGGCTAGATTGACCTTTGAAGTCAAATTACCTGCATTCAGTTTTCTTATGCCATCTAGTTCAAGCTGTTTTTGTTTGACGAGTAAGCCAGCTTGCTCTATTTGAATCTTTAGCGTGCGAGTGTCTATTTGCACTATAGATGAGCCTTTTTTAATAAAACGACCTTTTTCTACAGGTAATTTTATTATGCGGCCCTGATAACTGTTAATAAGCTGTAAAGTCTCATCTGCTAAGGTCTTTCCGCTTAATGGCAAGTGCATTTCAATGGTTTTGGTAATTAATGTTTTGGCTTGAACTGGATACGCAAGTTTGCTTTCTTTTGCCTGAGATGAAACGGTATCTTCATTGGGCTTTTTTTCAGTTTGACTAACCGTAATACCATTGCCTCCTGCAAACATCCAAGTCACGGTTGCGATGGCAATGACCACAGCAGTAATTGGCCCTACCTTACTTTTAAACTCCATTTGTTACTCCATGAACCAGAAAGTTTATCGTTATGTTGGTTAAGTATATTCAGAAATAATGAGGAAGGAAGAAGTTTTGTTTAAACCTTGTAAAGAGAATAGCGAGATTAAATTGTTGTTTTCTGAGTGAAGTCGCTAAAAAAAATTTCTGAGCGCAAAAAAGCGTTTCTTTTTAATCACTAGTCACGTCAATTTGATGAACCTTCGCTTAGAAGGATGATACTATACTGCCACAAAATTTTTACTTTATATGGATAGATATGAGTCTATTGTCTTTAGAACAGATCAGTGTTGCTTTTGGGCATAATCCGCTGCTGTCAAAAATCAGTTTTTCAGCAGAAGCTGGAGAGCGTGTTGCAATTATCGGTCGTAACGGTGCAGGTAAATCTACACTGTTAAAAGTCATTTCAGGTGAGCAAATTGCCGATGAAGGTATGGTTCGTCTAGAAGGTGGCATGACCATCGGACAGTTACCGCAAGAACTGCCTGATGCAAATGAAAAAACCGTACGTGAAGTGGTCAGTGAAGGTGCTGGTGAAGCACATTCATTAATGACTCGTTACTTTAAGTTATTAGAAGATTTCGAGAATGACCATTCAAATGAATTAGGTGATATTCAAACTGAATTAGATCGAATTCAAGGTTGGGATTTAGAGCAGCGTGTGAATCATATGATTCAACGTTTGGCTTTGCCAGCTGACAAATTGATGTCTGAGCTTTCTGGTGGTTGGCGTCGTCGTGTTATTTTAGCGCAAGCGTTAATTTCCAATCCGGATGTGTTGCTACTAGACGAGCCAACTAACCATTTGGACGTTCCGACCATCGAATGGATGGAGCAACAGCTGCAGCAATTTCGTGGTTTGATCTTGTTTATTACCCATGACCGTCGCTTCCTAGAGAAGTTGGCTAACCGTATCATCGAACTTGATCGCGGTAATTTGATTTCCTTCAGCGGTAATATTAATGCGTTCCTAGCCTTTAAAGAAAAAATGCTTGAAGAAGAAGAGCGCGCAAATGCCTTGTTCGACAAACGTTTGGCCGAAGAAGAAGTATGGATTCGTCAGGGAATTAAAGCGCGTCGTACTCGTAACGAAGGCCGAGTTCGTGCTTTGAAAGCATTACGTGAAGAACGTTCTGAACGTATTAATCGTCAAGGCAATGCAAAAATGGCGATTGAGACTAAAGATAAGTCTGGCAAGCTGGTGGCGGAATTCACTCAAGTTGGTCACTCTTTTGCAGACAAAGTGATCCTACAACCAATGGATTTTATTGTGAATCGTGGAGACCGAATTGGTCTGATCGGTCCAAATGGTTGTGGTAAAAGTACCTTCCTGAAAATTCTTTTAGGGGATCTTGAGCCTGAGACAGGTTTGGTTCGTCAAGGTACTAAACTTAACGTGGCGTATTTTGATCAGCTACGTGAGCAACTTGATCCAGAACAAACCGTTGCTGAAAACGTTGGTGAAGGCAAAGACGTTATCGAAATCAATGGCCAGAACAAACACGTTATCGGCTATCTTGGCGATTTCCTTTTTCCACCTGAGCGTGCTCGTACGCCAGTAAAAGCCTTGTCTGGTGGCGAACGAAACCGTGTATTGCTTGCGAAGCTATTTACTCGCCCAGCTAATCTTTTGATTATGGATGAGCCAACCAACGATCTTGATGTAGAAACATTGGAGCTTCTTGAAGAGTTACTGATGAACTACGATGGCACCTTGTTATTGGTAAGTCATGACCGTGCTTTCCTAGATAACGTTGTAACCAGCGTGATTGCTTTTGAAGGTGAAGGCCGAGTGAAAGAATACGTTGGCGGCTATCAAGATTGGATTCGTCAAGGTGGTAAATTCCCAACAGAATCTACTTCCCAAACAGATGACGCCCCAAGCAAAAAAGAAAAAGCCAAAGCAGAAGCAAAAAAAGCGGAAGATGCTAGCCAGAAATCTACTGTGCAAGCCAAACCGAAAGCCAAGCTAAGTTACAAAATTCAGCGCGAATTTGATGATATGCCAGCGACCATTGCGAAGTTGGAAGAAGAAATTGCGGCTTTACATGTAACAACCAGCGCAGCAGAATTTTATGCTGGTGATGCGGATAAAGTTCAAAAAACCTTAGCAAAGCTAGCTCACAAAGAAGAAGAGCTTGAAACAACCATGGAGCGTTGGTTAGAGCTTGAAGAGATGCAAAACGGGTAAATTATGACGAATAAAATAAAACCAGTTTCATTTGTACCGCGCTTTTTTGGCGCATTTGGTCAGTTTTTTAAATACATGGGGAGCGGCGACTATGCCGCTCGCTGTGACACGGTTGGTCAAGGCGAGCAATTTGCCTTTGAAGTTGAACCAAAAGTCATTACAGAAGAAGTTGAAGTAATTCGTGAAATCGAAGTCGCTGCGCCTGTGTTGGACACTGTCAACGCTGACGGTGCGCATCAGTTATTGCAACTATTGCAACAGGAAGCGCGCTTTATCGACTTTATTCAAGAAAGCATCGATGATTACAGTGATGCGGATGTGGGGGCGGCATCTCGCCAAATTCACGCAGGTTGTTCGAAAGTATTGAAGCAACATTTTACCATTGATGTCGTGTCTATCGATGTAGTGAACACCGCGGCAGAAAATAGTCGTGTAGAAGTGCCATCTGGTTATGATGCAAAACAGATCAAACTAGAAGGTCGAGTGGTAGGCGATGGCCCATACGCTGGCACGCTGATTCATCCCGGTTGGAAAGTAACCGAAACGCGTCTGCCAAAAGTAACCAATACTGAAAGCCTGAATATTCTAGCGCCTGCTGAAATCGAGGTATAACTCATGAGTCAATATTTCATTGGTATCGATCTAGGTACCACGCATTCGGCTGTCTATTATTCTCCGTCTAATCAGGCTGAAGCAGAAACGAATCAAGTGGGGCGCATTCAACAATTGCTCATTCCGCAGTTTATCGCGGCTGGCCAAGTGGATGCTCGTCCTTTATTACCTTCGTTTGTATATTTTCCCCATAAAACTGAATTCTTAGAAAGCGATCTGCAATTGCCTTGGGGCAAAGCGCCTTCCATTGTGGGCCAGTTGGCTCGTGAACTGGGTGCAAAATCTTCTGGTCGATTGGTACAGAGTGCTAAAAGCTGGTTGTGCCATTCTCGAGTTAGTGCTGATGAAGCGGTTTTACCTGTTGATGCGCTTGAAGAAGTCGAAAAAGTCTCCCCAGCACAAGTAACAGAAACTCTGTTAGCACATTTAGTCAGTGCGTGGGCAAACCAATTTCCTAATGAGCCGATTGTTGATCAAACAGTAGTCATCACAGTGCCAGCCTCATTTGATCCCGCTGCTCGCGCCATTACCGAGCAAGCAGCGGAAAAGGTCGGCTTGCGTGCTCGTTTAATCGAAGAGCCATTAGCCGCGTTTTACGCATGGTTGAGCGATCAGCAAAACTGGACAGATAGCCTAGAAGTCAATGAGCATATTTTGGTAGTTGACGTTGGCGGTGGCACGACAGATTTATCCTTGATCCAAGCGGTCGAACAAGAGGGTGCTCTTGGCTTAGAGCGCGTGGCGGTTGGACGTCATATTTTGCTTGGTGGCGACAATATGGATTTGACGTTGACCTACCATTTGGCTGCTCAATTAGCACAAAATGGAACTAATCTTGAACCTTGGCAAATCAGCGGTTTAACGCAAGCTTGCCGTGAAGCGAAAGAGCGTTTGTTATCGAATGCCGAGATAGATGAAGTCAGCGTTATTGTGCCAAGTCGCGGTCGTAGCTTGTTCAATAACAGCATTAAAGCGACCTTGACGCAAAACGATGTGCAGCAGCTTTTGATCGATGGTTTTTTCCCGCAAGTGCAGTTAGGTGAGCAAGCTCAAAAAACAGCACGCAGTGGTTTTAGTGCGATCAATTTGGATTACGAAGGTGATCCTGCGATTACTCGTCATATTAGTGAGTTTTTAGCTCAACATGATGTGAAGCCAACGAAGATCTTGTTAAACGGCGGCGTGTTTAACGCCAATGTGATTCGTAGCACTCTAGAAACTCGCTTAGCAGCAATGCTGTCTGAGTCGTTGAGCGGCAGAGAATTAACCATGTTGACACCATCGCATTTGGATCACGCGGTTGCCAAAGGCGCGACTTACTATGCACAAGTGCAAGCGGAAGGCGGTGTTAAAGTAAAAAGTGGTTTAGCGGCTAACTATTACATTGGTGTGGCTAGCCCAATGCCAGCTATTCCGGGCATGGCACCACCTGTCGATGCTATCTGTGTTGCACCTTTTGGTTTGGAAGAAGGCTCTGAAGAGCAAATGCTGCCGAATGAATTTTCGCTTATCGTTGGTGAAAGCGTGACCTTCCGTTTCTTCCAATCAAAAAACAGCGAAGTGCAATCTGTCGGTAAAGTTATTGCGTCTTTTTCGGTTGCGCAACTTGATGAATTGAATCCTTTGTCGGTTCGTTTGGATGCGGGTCATTATCAAGCAGGCGACATGGTGCGAGTATATTTGACTGCTCGTGTTACTGAATTAGGATTGTTGCTATTGCAAGCACACGATACCCAATCTGACCTAAGTTGGACAATTGAGTTTCAAGTTAGGGAAGCATAACCATGACACAGCCAGCTTTTCATTCTGCTTATCGAGTTGGGATTGATTTAGGGACGACCAACTGTGTCGTCTCTTACATTCCAATATCGGAGCATTCGAATTCAAATACGCCGACTTTGCTGCCCATTCCGCAAGTGATGGCAGATGGTTCGGTGCAAGAATTTACTTATTTGCCGAGTGCTATTTATGTCTTGGCGTCGGATGAAATTGGAAAAATTGATCCAGTTTTACCTTGGCGTCATCATGATAAAGAGCGAGTCGTTGGAGTTGGTGCGTTAGCTTTAGGCCAACGTCGAGCAGGGCAATTGGTACAAAGTGCGAAAAGCTGGTTGAGCCATCGTCAAGTAGATCGTCGCTCGGCGATCTTGCCTTGGGCGAGCGAATTTCCTAAAAAGCTCAGCCCACTTGAGGCGAGTAAGATTCTCTTATTACACATTAAGCAAAGCTGGAATCATCGCTTTACTGATGCACCGTTAGAATCTCAATCTATCGCGTTAACCTTGCCTGCGTCTTTTGATGAGGAAGCACGAGCCTTAACCTTGGAGGCTGCTAAACAGGCTGGTCTAAACGATTTATATCTTCTTGAAGAGCCGCAAGCGGCTTGTTATCACTACATTAGCGATGACGAAAAACTCGCCGCGTTAGTTGATAAAAAAATGCTCTTGGTGGTCGATATTGGTGGAGGCACCAGTGACTTTAGTCTGGTTGCTATTCAGCCTACATCAGCAAAGGCGAAAAGCATTTCGCTTAAACGTATCGCGGTAGGTGAGCATCTATTGCTTGGTGGCGATAACCTTGATCAAGCTTTGGCGTTTCAGTTAGATCCTAAGCAAATATCTGCGTTATCTGCTACACGCTTAGCGGCTTTGGTTCAGCAAACTCGTCAGGCCAAAGAAAGCTTGTTAAGTAAAGACGCACCGGAATCGTTAAACATTACTGTGCTTGGTGGTGGTAGTCGTTTAATCGGTGGTTCGCAAAAATTTGATGTATCTAGAGAAACCTTATTGGAACAAATTCGTAGTGGATTTTTTCCTTTGGTTAATTGCGATGACAAGGTGCAAAAGAGCGATTACGCGATGCATACCTTGGGCTTGCCTTATGAGTCAGATCCTGCGTTTACACGACATTTAGCGGCATTTTTACAGCAACATAAAGCAGTAATCGAAGCCGCAACCGGCTCAACCATGCCAGATGCGGTTTTATTTAACGGCGGTTTATTTAACAGTCCTGTGTTAAAAGCTCGTTTACTAGAACAGCTGGATACTTGGTCTTCTAAGCCTATTCTAGCCTGTTCTGCAGACGAACCTAACGATGCGGTTGCCAAAGGTGCAGCCATGTATTTAAACGCTTTGGCAGGCGAAAGTACACGCATCGAAAGTGGCGTGGCACACAGTTTGTACCTTAAAGTTGGCGAGAATCAATTCGTTGGTATCTTGCCAAAAGACACCTTAAAAGGCGAACCCATTCGCTTAGAACAAGAGTTCTTTGTCACTCTTGGTCAGCAAGTGCAGTTCCCTTTGTATCGCTCTGACGATCATATTGATTGCTTGGTTGGCAAAGTCCGTAATCAAGATGGATTGCACTATATTTCTACCTTGATGACAGAACTGGACGGCTCCATTGATTCCCAAGAAACAGCGGTAACGCTATCGGTACAAATGACCGAAGTGGGTGTGTTGCAAGTGGTGTTAAACGCGAACAACCAGAAAGACCAATGGCGTTTAGATTTTTCAACCCAAGTCAGTTCTTCGCAAGAGTCTGAGCAATCCGATGACAGTGGTTTACTGCATGCCAATATGGGACAAGCAGAAGAACATTTAGCGAAGTGCTTTTCTAGCGCGGGTCAAAAGCAAAATCCGGACTTGGTAAAATCTCTTAAGCAGGATTTGGATCAGTTACTGGGTAATCGTGATGATTGGAACCTTGCCACTTCGCGACGTTTGGTCGATAAGCTTTTAAGTCTTAAATCTGGTCGAACCAAAAGTGCTCAACATGAACGTCAATGGTTGCAGTTGATGGGCTATTGTCTACGCCCTGGCTTTGGCTCCGCGGATGATTTGGCTCGTGTGCAGCAAGTGGTAAATGTTACTAAAGCCGGTGCTCAGTATGATACGGCGCCAGTTTGGGGGCAATATTGGACCTTATATCGACGCATTGCAGGCGGTTTAAACTTGGAACAGCAAACACACTTGTTCAAACAATTTAGCCAATATTATTCGCCAACAGGGCAGCGTTCACGAGATAAAATGAAAGCGCTAACGACCAAGTCTAGTGATGATTTGATTCGTTTGGTTGGTGCGTTGGAAGGTTTGTCGAATGAAGATAAAGTCACAACGATTGATTGGTTTCTGAAGCGCTTGCAGAAGACTTCTGAGCCGGATACAGCTTGGTGGACGATAGGGCGAATTGCCTCTCGTCATCTATTGTCTGGCAAGCAAGAGCAAAGAATTGCTGAAGACAAACTGTTTCCGATCCTAGAAGTTACGCTAAAAGAAGATTGGAAAAAGCGTAAGCAAGCAGGGCTGGCAGCTGTTTTGATGAGCCAGGTCAGCATTGGTGAATCCGAAAAACTCAGCGCTTTGCGCAAAAAAGTGGCCAGTAAACTCAAAAAAGACAAATGCCCAACCCAATGGCTCGAACGTTTGGAAAGCCAAATTGAGATTAATAGTGACGAACTGAATGCATTAGTCGGGGAGAGTTTACCGATTGGATTACGCTTGTAGTTATGTGACAAACAGATCTGATTTTCAGATCTGTTTGTCACATTACTTGTTTGTATCCTTTCCTTATTTAGCTTCTAACTCGCTTCATATTAATAAGAATCGGGCTACCAGTCATCGGATCTGGAATCAGATCGCATTCAACGCCATATAATTCACGAACAAGCTCTTTGGTCATCACTTCTTTTGGGCTGCCTTGGGTGATGATCTCGCCTTTTTTCATGGCAATAATATGATCAGAATATCGGCAAGCGCTTGGTAAGTCATGGACTACCATGGCGAGAGTTTTGCCTTGTCTTGATAAATTACGTATGAGCTCGAAGACTTCAATCTGATGGCCTAAATCCAGTGCAGAGGTAGGCTCATCCAACAATAGCAAAGGCGTTTCTTGGGCAATCGACATGGCGATCCAAGCACGTTGGCGTTGTCCACCTGATAGCGTGTCTAGTAATCGATCTTTAAGTCCTTCTAAATCGGCAGCGTTTAAAGCGTAGTTGATGGCTTGCTGATCGTCCATGGCCCATTGTTTTAACAGGCTTTGGTGTGGATGACGACCAAAACGGATTAATTCCTCAATGGTTATGCCATCTGGCGCTAGCGTGTCTTGTGGTAATAGTGCGAGCCGTCTAGCGACTTCCTTGGAAGGCAGTGAATGAATGTCTTTACCATCAAGCAGGACAAACCCAGAACTTGGCGAATGAATACGAGATAAGCCATTTAATAAGGTGGATTTGCCACAGCCATTTGGCCCAACGATGGCCGTTACTTTCCCTTCAGGAAGAGAGACATCTAGATTTTCAATAATACTGGTTTTACCATGTTTCAAGGTCAGCTTTTCAGCACAAAGGCGAGTTAAGGTATTTGTTTCAGGCGTTTGTTTAGGTATCGGTTTAAATTGTAGAGACGTGGCTGTCATAACGAAGTCCTTGAAGTGCGTCGTACAAGTATCCAAATTAAGTAAGGACCGCCTATAACGGCAGTTACAATACCAACTGGTAGTTCAATTGGGGATAACACAGTTCTACCAAATAGATCGGCGAGAATCATCACCAAAGCGCCAGCGAGCGCAGAGCTTATCAACGGAATGCCACGATAACGAGCCAGAACTCGAGCGATCTCAGGGCCAATCAAGGCAATTAAGCCGACAGGTCCAGCTACCGCAACCGCAAGCCCCGTTAGTGTGATACATAAGATTAAAGCGACGATTCGGATGTATTTGATGTTTGCGCCAAGACCCATAATCACTTGGTCAGAAAAGGGCATCAAGGCAAACTGTGAAGCAAAAAGTAAGCAAGCCACTAAACAGATGACTAGACCAATGCCAAGTATACTAACCATCATTGGGTCTCGAGCACTCAAGCTACCAACCGTCCAAGGATAGGCGCTGTTTGCCACATCGATACTGACTTGGCTTAATAGCAATTGCGTTACAGCGCCAGCAATAGCGCCAATGCCAATACCGGCGACAATGAAACGATAGCCTCGTGTGCCACTGCCGCCAGCTAGGCCAAACGCCAATGCTGTCGCCGTAGCAGCACCTGCCAACGCCATAACAGAAGGCGCGAGTGAAATCCCCATACCAACCACTGACGACACTGCGAATGCCATCGCGGCGTTATCTATGCCAATTATGCCTGGTGTTGCTAAGCGGTTTCTCGCCATAGTTTGCATTAGACATCCTGCTAAACTAAAAGCGGCACCAGTAAATAAAGCGGCTAATAAGCGCGGTAAGCGTAAGTCTTGCACGATAAACTGACTCATTGCATTACCGTGGCCAAATAATACTGCAATGACTTCTTTTGGCGATATTGGCATGGTGCCAATACCAAGTGTTGCTACACAAGCTATCGCCAACAGAATTAATAACCAAACATTACGGATAATCGCTTGTTTCTCAATCAATATAGTCATGTGACGACCTAGAGACAATAAGCGATGACCATTTGGTGCTGTAGTAATTTCTTCGTTATTAGGAAGTGAGAGACTTTGATTTATCATAAGGTAGGCATTCTTCTAGATCGCACAATCAACAGTAGTACCGGGGCCCCAATAATCGCGGTCAGCACTCCTAATGGCATTTCTGCTGGTTGAGCAACAAGGCGTGATACAACATCTGCAGAAATTACAATAATTGGCCCTAGAGGTAAGCATAACCATAGAGTACGGCGAATATCAGGTCCCACTAAGGCGCGTGCGGCGAAAGGCACAACGAGGCCAATAAAGGCGACAGGTCCGGCAATTGCGGTTGCGCCACCTACTAACAAAGCAACAGCGACGATAACTACAGCGCGAACTCGCTGAGGTTTATGGCCAAGTCCTATAGCAACGCGTTCCCCAAGTGCTAGGGAAGCTAATGGCTTCGCTGTATATAAAATGCAAATTATCGCAATCAGCATGGAAGGCAAAACTGAAAATAGGGTATTAGTGTCTCGACCAGCGACGCTGCCTGTTACCCAAAAGCGAATTTCATCGGCGGCTCTTTGGTCAAATAGTAACAATAGAGAAGTCACAGCGAGTAACAGACTTGAAAGCGCGGCTCCAGCCAGCACTAAGCGAATTGGGTCGTTTTGTTGTCCTTGCATTCGAGCGACACCAAGCACACACAAACAGCCTAACAAAGCGCCAAACTGGGCAACACCAACAGTTAAAGTTGCCGTGCTGGCACCTAGTACCAAAGTAATTGCAACGGCAAGGGAGCTTCCAGCACTAACGCCAAGTAAACCAGGCTCAGCCAATGGATTGCGTGCTACAGCCTGCATTAAAGCACCAGCAATACCAAGTGTTAAACCGACAAATAAACCGATCAGTGTTCTGTTGGCGCGTAAATGAAATACGGTGAATTGAGTATCTGCGGAACCATTACCTAATAGTGTTTGAAAGGAGGCTTGGAGGCTTAACCCTCCAGCACCAAACAATAAACTGCAGAAACAGCAAAGTGCCAGCACAAAAAGTGCTGACACAAAAACACTAAACAATGGTCGTTGTGCAGGAGGAATATAGAACCAACTAATCATTTAGGTTATTTAATCTTGTTATTAATAATATTTTGAATGTCATCAAGAATGGCGTGGGCAGCAAGTGGACCAGCGGCGCTTGTCCATAACTGACCATTTACTGCGATAACTTTATCTTCTTTCACAACATTAAGACGTGAGAAAGAGGGCGATGTCTTGGCTGCTTCAAGTGCATCTTTACCTTCAGTGTTGAGTGTTGCCAAGAACAACCAGTTACTGTCGACTTTAGATAAATTTTCTAAGCTAAGAGGGCTGCTATGAGGACGGCCTTCTTTTATCACACCTGCATCGTTGATGATGAACCCAGCCGCTGCGAGAACATCGGTAGAGAAAATTTGTGATGACATAACGATAGGACCTTGAGGCATCCAGCGCGCTAATGTTGCAGAGCGCTCATTTTTTGGTAGCTTTGCAGTAATGACATCTTTCAGAGCGTTTTCACGATCTTTTATGTCACTCAGGATAGTATTCATTTGTTCGTCTTTGTTTAACGCTTGCGCATACACTTTAGCAACTTTAATCCAGTTGTCAGATACCATTCCTGGTGAAATAGGGACGATGGTTGGTGCAATTTTTGACAGAATATTGTATTGATCCTGAGGTAAGTTCGTAGATGCTAGGATCAAATCTGGACGTTGTGCAGCAATAGCTTCAAGATTGTTTTGACGAGAAGTGCCTACCATATTAACGCCACTCGCGCGTTTTTGAATATATTCAGCTACAGAATCTCCACCACGAGTCGCAATAGCTCCTAGAGGTTTCACACCCAGAGCAATTGCGCTGTCTAGAGCATCTTCGGATAATGTTACTATGCGTTTCACATCGTCGTTAACTTTCACTTCGCCATATTTTGTAATGACACTATGTTCGCCAGCAAAAACACTGAACGATGTTGTAATGCAGGCACATAGCAAGATTTTTTTAAAAGAGAGGCGATTAAGCAACATAACGGATTCCTTTGATTTGAATATCTACAGCAGCTTTAATGGGGCATTGTTGAAAAACAAGTAATCAAGAATACTTGAAGCGCTTGGTAGGCTAATAAACTATGCTAATGATAACGCTTCTTATTATTCTTTTTAACTGTTTATATTCAATTAGATGTGACGAAATGTGCAACGTGACGTTTTATAAATCGCGTTGCCTTTTCTGATGTTGGAGAGTTGATTAGATGTTGCTTGCTAGTTAGCTAAATAGGCCAGCATAGAAAAGGCTAGTCGAATGAATAGCCGAATAGACTAATATCGGTTTTATAAGGGATTTCTTTCGGTGAGGCTTGTAGTTGCTCTATTAAGCTCAGATACGTCGCCATTTGATGTGCCAATAGATTCTTATCGCTTGGAATCGACGTGGTGAATTTTGTGGCTCTTAGCATACTTTTTACGCCATTAGTTTGGGTGAATTCTTTACTACCTAATAAAATTACTTCTTCGCCCATATGCCAAAAAATATCTAAATCTCTAATTTGCATCGGGCTAATAGGCGGAACCAAAGGAACGATATCGTTAAGCGTTACCACTCTGATTAGAGGTAAGTCATCGAATTTGTTTGCGCCTGTGATATTGGTGACTTTCGGCTGGCCAAAGGTAATTACTTGTTTCACAGGGTAGCCATCTTTTTGTAAATACATAGCCAATATGACAGCAATAGCGCCACCTAAACTGTGTCCAGTTAGTTGGATTGGCTGGTTTTTGACTAGAAAAGGTTTGATGTCCTCGTAAACGGCTTTTGCACCAGAGCCAAAACCTTGATGCAGTTTTATATCAAGAATAGTGTCTGACTTTAACTCAAGATCTAAATCCAACATGGCATTTTCTAAATTCGCCGTGCCTCGAATGGCAATGGTCTGAACGCCATTGGCACGACTTAAAAAATAACTGACTTGAGACAAAGGAATTAAAGACTGATGCACTAATATTTGGTCTTGTTCTTGCAGACGTTTTTCGAGCGTATTGGCATCTAGATAGGTATCATCTGATAATTTGGCTTGAATTTTTATAAGGGCAAAATCGGGTGCAGCAAACGCTAATTGGAAAGGCATAACAATCAAAAGAGACAGTAAAATGATCGTGTTTTTCAGCATGAGGGAATAAAAGCAACATAGTAAATAGAGAGGCGCAGAGTACTAAAAAATAGCTTTTACTAACAGCGGTTTATCGTGGGCTGATAGCTTTGGTAAGTAGGAAGACGGCTTACCAAAGTATCGAAGAGGAAGAGGCGGCACTAAAATTATAAAAACTATAAGTCGCAACCACTCCAATTAATACGTCTAACGCCATCAATGTTAAAGGTTGATAGTGTGTAGAAGTTACCTTTCATCATATATACCGCATAAGCGCGAGCCAGTGCTTTTTTGACTTTTTGTAGCGTGTCTTTTATTACAATTTTTTGCATGGTATTTTCCTCTTCAGGTTGCTTGATGCACTGATAATAGAGGCACAAATTCTGCTCAACAAACGACGTATTTTCACTGAAATGATGAAATAAATTCACTAATTTTGACGCTGTTATAAAACAGTTAAATTAGAGCTAAATTACCGATAAATAGAAGGTTTTTTGCATATTATATTCATAAATATAATGGACTGTGATGCATTTGAGGATGTTGAAGGTTTAATGTTCTGACCGATTGGATATATATGTTGAAATGCATCAAACATTGTTATGGCGCTTCTGTCAAAAAAAGACTGAGAAGAAGCGCCAAGGGTTCTACAAAAGACAGTTTTATCTTATAGATCGCTCTTATATTGCAGCATAAATGTTGCTTTGCCTTTTTTTGCATCAAACAATTTATCTAGATTTTTTTCATTGAAGCTATTGAATTGCCCCATCTCTTTTGTCGATTTTCCTGAACCACCCAAATTGTCGCTTTCCATGGTAACTAAATAATGGCTAACATCAGAGACAGCTTGGCGATAGCCATCTGTTGTGGCTAAGTCATACTTATCGAGATCAATTCCCTTGCGTAGTTCTCGTGACCAGTAGAACTCCAGAAAAGGCACTGGCGCTGCAGGTTTATCCCAAGCAATATCTCGTGAAAAGTACATAAGCGAACGGTATTTATCGTTTTCGAAATGCTCCATACCCAGTGATGTTGGCAAGGTTTTATAAGTGATGTCGTTACCCTTACTGTTTTGTAGCCAAGTATTGCCATCCGCTATCATCGCGTTCCAGAATTGACTCATATTGGTTAGATTACGATAATCTTTGGCGATAACGACATTTATTTTAAATTGCTCTCCGCCACCTTGCATATGCCAAAATGCATTAAAAGTATGGTGGCCATCTGTTAAGTAGTAATGGCCGTTAGGGGCAATCACAATGGTTTTCATGTCTTTAAGGTGCGAACCTACTGGTTCATCGCATTTATAACTTGTGGCATCGTTTGGTGTTGAGTTTGTATCGAAATGCGCCAAGCCCTTTTGGCCATTTGCCTCACAGATTTCATCAAATTTTTTCTTACTATCCAGCTTATAGCGTCCCAATTTGTAATACACCTGATCATATCCAATCGATGGTTGAGTAGGGATCAAATCACGAAGCGTTACTTGAGTTACCTTACCGACGTATAACGTCTCGGCATTGGCAAACGTAGAAACAATAAGTAATACAGCGGAAATAAGCGGTAACAGAGCTTTAAATTTCATTAAATAGTTCCTTAGGGCTCAATTCTAAACGGGCATTCTACAAAACTATTATGACATTAATGTTTTGATGGTCGTTTTTGCAATACTATTGAAGCTGTTGTTTACACATCTACGTTTTATTTTTCTGCGACTAATGCGTATTAAAAAGTTTATGCTTTTTTAGATAGCTGAAAAAGTTCGAGTTTTTAGGAAAAAATATGATCAAAATTCGTCAATATCAAGCTAAGGATGCAAAGGCTCTTTGGCATTTATTTTTCAATACGGTTCGTGCTGTGAATGCTCGGGATTATGCTCAAGCTCAGGTCGAAGCTTGGGCGCCAGAGTCTTTTGATATGACTGTTTGGCAAAACAAAATGAATGATATTCAACCTTTCGTCGCTGAGTTGGATTGTGTGGTTGTTGGCTATTGCGACTTACAGCCTGATGGTTTGATAGATCATTTTTTTTGCCATCATGAATATCAAGGTCAAGGCATTGGAAGGGCGTTGATGAATCATATTTTATCCTTAGCAGATGAACGAGACGCTTCTCGCCTTTATTCTCATGTGAGTATTACTGCTAGACCTTTCTTTGAGCACTTTGGTTTTTCGGTTATGAATGAGCAGAGAATATCTTTACGTGGGCAAGAGTTGACTAACTTCGTGATGGAAAGAAGGTTTTAATAAACACTTAGAGCGCTTATTTGCCGTCTTGTTATTGAAAAAAAAGAGAATGGTATCGGGTATAAGCCGATACCATTTGGTGGTATTAAGGACGAACAATAATTTTCACAGCCGATTCATTATTATGAATTAACGTATCGAACCCTTGAGAAATCAGGTCATCTAATTCTATTCTTTGAGTAATAAAAGGCTCTAAATTTACTTTACCTTCTTCAACCAATTTAATTGTTTCTTCATGGTTGTTTACATAAGCAATCGTACCGCGAATATCTAACTCTTTCATTACAACACTATGAACATTCACTGTGGCTGGATGGCTCCAAATGGAGACAATCACAATTGTCCCTGTCGATCTGGTGCTTTCAACTAAAGTGTCCAAAACCTTGTTGTTACTGGTGCATTCGAAGGCAACATCTACACCACGGTTTTCCGTAATCTTCATTACTTCGTCTGTGACGTTCACTTCAGTTGGATCTAAAATGTAATCCGCTACGCCTGTATCAAGGGCTTTTTCTTTACGCTTTGCACTCAGCTCTGTCATGATGACAGTGATGCCTTTTGCTTTTAAAACTGCTGATAACAATAAACCGATAGGGCCACCGCCGCCAACTAGCGCAACATCACCAGCTTTTGCTCCACTGCGGACAAACGCATGGTAGCCAACGGCCAACGGTTCAATTAAAGCAGCTTGATCCAATGGAATTGAATTGGCAATAGGATGAACCCAACGGCGTTTCACGGCAATTTTTTCGGATAAACCACCACCACAACCACCAAGACCAATAAAGTTCATATTCTCAGAAAGATGGTAATTTTCACCCGGTCCAGTAGGCACATCATCGGCAATAATATAAGGCTCCACTACCACATGTTGGCCGACTTTAATATCTTCCACTCCTTCACCTACAGCGTAAACAACACCTGAAAACTCATGCCCCATGGTCACTGGTGCAGACTCTCCTGAAATAGGGTGCGGATGGCCACAAGGCGGAATAAAGATTGGTCCTTCCATGAACTCATGTAGATCCGTACCGCAGATGCCACACCAAGCAACATCAATGCCTACCGTACCAGGTTCAACACTAGGCTCTGGAATATCCTCAATACGGATATCACCTCTATCGTAAAAACGAGCAGCTTTCATTTGGCTTTCCTTGTGTTTGATTAAAAAAATGACTAGATAAAACTACTTAGCACACTAAAGGATGTCAAATTGAATGATCAGAATCGCACTGATCACTGACAATTATCAATTAATTTGAATTAGAAGCTCTGAAGATTGCAGTGCGGATATCAATGCGCCATAAAAGAGTTGATTAATTCGCTATTACAAGATCTTTCTCTGAGAATATTGATTTTTTGCTGGTGAACGAATGAAGGGGATTAGAACGAAAAGCCAAATAGCATCAGCTATCACCACAAGTTGTAATGCGTTAAACTACGCGCCCATAATTTCCTGTAATACTAACCTGAGTATCCAATGAGCGCTGAGTTTTCTATTTTATCTGCCACTTTGTTGTTTTTGTTTGTTATCGATCCGTTCGGTAATATTCCTATTTTGTTGTCTGTAATGAAGGGCGTTCCGCAGAAACGTCAATATCAAATCGTGGTGCGAGATGGTTTGATTGGTTTGCTTATTCTGGTGTGTTTCTTGTTTTTCGGTGCGGAGTTTTTGGCGCTGTTGCATTTGGAAACGGAATCCATTTCGATTGCCGGTGGTGTTGTATTGTTCGTTATTGCATTGAAGATGATTTTTCCTTCGCCTTATACGAAAGACGCTGGTCCAGTGATGGAGCCGTTTATAGTGCCGATTTCTATTCCTATGCTGGCAGGACCGTCTACTTTAGCGACTTTATTGGTGATGGTTAAGAGCTACCCAAACGATCAGCAAGATTTACTTATTTCCGTTGGTGCAGCGTGGGGGATTTCTGTGGTCATTTTGGCTATGGCACCTTTGTTGAACCGAGTATTGAGAGAGAAAGGTTTGGCTGCACTAGAACGTTTGATGGGCATGTTGCTGCTGATGATGTCTGTACAGATGCTCGTGAACGGTGTGCGTAGTTTGTTCACGCACACGTTAGCTTCATTGTAGTTGGATCCATTAGCCCTCTATGGAAGGGCTAATGGTTGTTTGGATACGACGATACCATTTAGGTCGCAATAAATATAATCCCCTTGGGCGATCGTCATGCCCGCAAAGCGCAGTGTTTTTCCTAGATCGCCCAAGCCGCGTTTTTCCGTTGGCATTGGGTGCGCGCATAAAGCGTGAATGCCAATGTTTAGTTGTGATTGAGCTGCTATGTCACGAATTGCTCCGTTTATCACAAATCCTTCCCAGCCATTATTGACCGCTTTTTCAGCCAGCATATCGCCAAGCAAGGCCCGTCGTTTACTTCCACCGCCATCAATGACCATGACTTTTCCTTTGCCATTTTCAGCGACTAATTCTCTTACTCGACTATTGTCTTCAAAACAGGATACGGTCACGACTTCACCATAGAAATGAGTGCGTTTTCCATAAGAGATAAAAATAGGTTCAGCGATTTGTAGCTTTTCTGGGTACAAGTCGCAAAGGTCAGGGAGAAGGTCTTTCATGTTGGCACCTACTTAGAATCAAAGAGTGTGTCTTCGACTCTAAGTAGGTGAGTGTTAAATAGCCAGTGGTTCTGGTGGATATTCAGTATTCAGTGATGTGATTAGTCTTCTATTGCCGGGATGTCGTTAGGATCGATTAGGCCGTGTTCTACTGCGATTTGTAGCAGCTGAATGACAAGCTCATCTGGCGGCAGTAGGTGTAAAGGCGTTGTTTGGCCTTGTTCTGCTACGGCGTCGTCTAGGTCAACGTCACGTTCTTGAAACCAAGAGTGAATGCTTTGTACTTCGAAACTTGGCTCTAAGCCTTTTATATCGTAAGTAGCTTCGACTAAAAGACTAAGTGACTCAGGCTCAAGAGCGTAAATCACATCAGTATCAAATTCATTGATCCATTCTGCTAAGATATCGCTGGCTTCAAAGCCAAATTCGTAGAGTTGTTGTTCATCAAGGTCGTGTGCGTTAGGCTCGATACGATGGTTTTCTAGCCATTCGTCGTCAGGTATCACTAGCACTTCTTTGACTTGTGCTTCGTGAGTCGACCAAGTGAAAAGTAATGGAAAGGCTGGCTCGTCTGAAGAGTTGGCGACAGCCGTCATGAATATAGGTAAACTTGCCATAATTTAGAACCAATGTTTGATTGTTAAGGAAGAATAAATGACCAGCCGAATCAAGATCAGTAGTGCGTTTGATGGCGGTAACATCTCCGTTATTGACGCTTCGGAGCCGGACAATATTAGAGTAAAGATCCCTAATGATACAAACTCTAAATTTTTGCAGTGGTTTTATTTTCGTTTACAAGGGGGAATGGGTGAGCAATGTGTCATTCAATTTGAGAACGCCAATGATGCCGCTTACCCAGATGGCTGGGTAGATTACCAAGCGGTAGCGTCTTACGACCGCGAGTATTGGTTCCGAGTACCTACCGAATACGTGGATGGTAAATTGGTGATTACTCATCAACCAGAACAAGACAGTGTGTATTATGCTTATTTCGCACCTTATAGTTACGAGCGTCATTTGGATATGATTGCTTGGGCTGCCAGCAATGAAGATTGTATTACTGATCATTTGGGCGAAACGGCTGAAGGTCGTGATATCACTTTGTTGGAGATTAGCAAAACCCAAGGGTTAGCAAAAAACATTTGGATTATTGCTCGCCAGCATCCTGGTGAAACAATGGCTGAATGGTTTATCGAAGGTTTACTTGAGCGTTTGTTTGATGAGTCTCACCCGATTGCACGCTCGCTTTTAAAGCAATGTCGTTTTTATGTTGTACCAAATATGAATCCAGACGGTGCTGTGCATGGTAATTTGCGTGTGAATTCCAAAGGTGTAAACCTGAACCGTGAATGGAAGAACCCAACGGCAGAATTCAGTCCAGAAGTGTTAGCTGTGCAAAAGAAAATGGCTGAAACGGGCGTTGATTTATTCTTGGATATCCATGGTGACGAAGCTTTGCCAGTTAACTTTGTGGATGGTTGCCAAGGTGTACCGTCGTTTGATGCTCGTATGGAAGCGATGGAGACTCTGTTTAAAGATGTTTTTACGGCTGTCAGCCCAGATTTTCAGACCGAGATTGGCTATACGCCATCACAGTTTGGTGAAGCGAATTTGACCGTGGCAACCAAGTGGGTAGGGGAAACGTATAAGTGCTTGTCTTTCACCCTAGAAATGCCGTTTAAAGATAACAAAAACTTGCCTGATGATGTTGTTGGTTGGTCTCCAGAGCGTGCAAAAATTCTTGGCGCAGATGTTTTGTATCCAATTCATCAAGTGATCATGAGTGCTCACATGAAGGCAAATGATTGATTTATGTCTGCTACAAATAACGACACCTTAGAGTTATTAAAACTCGCCATGCGCCAATTTGCACAAGAGAGAGAATGGGAGCAATTCCACTCTCCTAAAAACTTGTCGATGGCGTTGGCGGGCGAGACGGCTGAATTATTGGACTGCTTTCGTTGGCTAACAGAAGAGCAATCTTATCAGTTGGATAATAAGCAGATGTTTGCGGTGAAAGATGAGCTAGCGGATGTGTTGCTTTTTACTGTTCGTCTGGCCGATAAACTGAACGTCGATCTGTTAAGCGCAGCACAACAAAAAATCGCTAAAAATGCCGAGCGTTATCCAGTCGAAAAAGTGAAAGGTAATGCGAAAAAATACAATCAGTATTAGCTTTTAGCTGTTAATACTTCTATTTGTAGCCATTTTCCGTTAATTGTAAGGTAAATCTTGATTTAGTGTCTAGCGAACTTGGGCAAACTGGATTAGGATCTGGCATTCGAAATTGCAATGAATTTAATACCCATATTTATTTTTATAAAACGTAATTTTAGGACGAAGAAAAATGCCTAAGGCAAGTGAAATCAAAAAGAATATTGCTATCAGCTATGACAATAAAACGTACATAGTAAAGGACATTGAGCGATCTGTACCACAGGGTCGCGCAGGCGGTAGTCTTTATCGTATGCGTATGTACGACGTGGTAACTGGCCGTAAATTGGATGAAACGTTCAAAGATTCCGATATGATCGATCTTGCCGATCTTGTTCGTCGTCAAGTGATGTTTTCTTATTCTGATGGCGATGAATTTGTGTTTATGGATAACGAAGACTACACGCCTTACAGTTTGAACAAGAGTGCTGTTGAAGAAGAGATTCTTTTTGTTAACGAAGAGACAGTGGGTATTCAGGTCGTTTTGGTTAACGAAGTGCCTGTTGTTATTGAGTTGCCAACTAACGTTGAGCTAGAAGTTATCGAAACAGATCCTTCAATCAAAGGCGCGTCTGCGACTTCTCGTAACAAACCCGCTAAATTGTCTACTGGCGCGATTATCCAAGTGCCTGAGCATATTTCTACCGGTGACCGTATCAAGGTCAACGTAGAAGAACGTAAGTTTGCGGGCCGTGCGGAGAAGTAATACTTCCAACACTTTGCCAAAAATATAAAATGCAGCCAATTGGCTGCATTTTTTGTTTTAGACATTAGGTAAAAGAAGGGGGTGGTGTTTAATCTTTTTTAGCCGCTTCTTTTAATGCGTCTTTGGCCTTTTTCTCTGGATGGTTGTTTGCTTCTGTCAGTCCAGCTTCGCGTTGTACCGCAGCCAACACTCCGCGTAAAATTCCTAATTCTTGTTTCTCTGGACGAGAGCGATTAAAAAAGCGATGCAACTTATCTAGAACCTTGCCTGGATGGCTACGGATGATGAAGTTGATACCATAAAGTGTTTCTTCTAAATGTTCGTAGAAAAGATCCATGTCTTTTTTATGTGGATATTCTGGCGTTTCTTTTTTGTAGTTTTCTTTGTTTTGATTTGCCATCCAGATTTCATAAGCGACAATTTGTACCGCTTGTGAAATATTTAATACCGGATATTCATCATTGGCGTCGATATAAACTTGGCGATGACATTGAGCAATTTCATCGTTTAATAAACCTGTGGTCTCACGGCCAAAAACAATAGCAACATTATGATCAACGGCTTCTGGAATTACGCTTTCGGCGCATTCACGAGCATTCATAATAGGAAGCTGAAAAGTGCGATGACGAGCGCTTGTGCCAATGACAAGACTACAGTCTGCGATGGCTTCTTCTAATGTAGAAACGATGGTGGCATTTTCAAGCAGATCAACAGCACCGGCAGCGCGGCTGGTGGCTTCTTCTGATGGGTAGTCATTTGGGTCAACTAAATAAAGGTTGGTTAATCCCATATTCTTCATGGCTCGGGCAATAGCACCGACGTTGCCAGGATGAAAAGTGTTGATCAGTACGATTCGGATGTTACTTAGCATGGGTCGTGAAGTACTCTGGGTTGTTTGTCTCTTAGAGACCTTTGCACGACTACTCTGCTCGCCAATACTTTGTTAAAAATAGACTCAAAATGCTCATTTATAACTCATAAACACTGCTTTCTCGTGTATTTTTGCCTCGTCTTGGCTTCGCTCGTGACTTCGTGCAAAGGTCTTCAATAGTCAGATTATGGCTTTAGCGTGAGTGACTGCTCAGTGCTGGCAAAATCGACATTGTCTAAGATGACTTTGGTTGTGTCATTAAAGAGGAATTGGTTACAGGCGTGATGATACAGGGAACCTGTCTCTAACACCAACCGGTAGTTGCCTCTGGGGATGTAATTGGCTGCGTATGTTTGTTTTCCATACAAGTAGATAGAAAAGGGCGCTTGTCCGTCATAGGACTCGAAGGTGAGCATGCTGTGCTCGGGTAATTGGTTCAAAATGCGCAAACGGCTACTTCCGTCAGCCACACCAATTAACTCGCCATGCTGAGGTGCAGCACCGGGCTGGCCAAAGCAACCGGTTTGAAGTGCGTGTTGAATACTACCAAAGCCAATATTTTTTGTTTGCACCCATCCATTCATGCCGTTGTAACGGACAGTCAACCAGTTGCCTTGCGATTTAATACTTTGCAGATCTGATTGAGTTGAGATGGTTTGCAAGATGGCGCTGGATACATCTGGCTCTGCATAAAGCGTGGTGTCGGCTAAGGTGTAACTTATTCCAACACGAAACTGGGGATATAAGCCACTGATGTAGGTGGCTACTTTTTGCTCGGAGGCTGTTTCCTGCTTGGATGATTGCCAATACAGCGTGCTGTAAATGCCAGCAGCAAAACAAGCGATATAGGTAGCAGCGCGAAATGCAGCCTTTGCTGCGTCTAATTTAATCGGTTGGCTAACTGGTTCGTTATAGAACGACTGTGTGGATTGTGTAGATTGTGTAGATTGTGTGTATTCTTCTTCATCGTCCACAAAGGATTGGTAAGGTGGTATATCTGGTTTTTCGCCGCTTTGGTTGTCTGTATAGCTGTAGCCTTGTGAAGTAAAGTTTTTGGATGCCTTGAAGGCTTCTTCGTAAAGGGCTTTAACGCGTTTTTCATTTATGGTATTACGTGCTGCTTTGATAGCGTCATTACGTGTTTTTTCATGGTGAGCGTTGTTGCGCTTCATTTCTTCGTAGGCACGTTGTCGCTCTTTGACAAAGGCTTCCTGTTCTTTGTCTGTGGCGGTCGAAAAATTCGTATAACGGTTTTTGGCGCCAGAGCTTTGTGTGTTTTCTTTGGTAAAGGTAAAAGGTTTCCAGTCGTTGACTTGCGCACCTTGGCGAATGGCGTTGGTAACATTTTCGTAAGCAGCCTGAAGACGCTGAAAAAGCTCCGTTGTGTCTTTATCAGGATTTTTATCAGGATGATAGCGCCTTGCCAAACGTCTAAACGCGGTTTTTGCTTCCTGCTCGCTGGCGGTGGTTGGGATCTCCAGCAGTTGATAATCGTCTATTAGGCTCATGCGATGTTAGCTATTAACCGTGTTTTTGTGGTGAGTGGATTCTGATGTCATTAATGTTTACAGCATTATGCACGATTTGTTGGCGCTGACAAAGGCGGAACTTTTAATCTAATAATTTGAGATAATCGTTCGGCGACATAGGTCGGTAGAGGTGATAACCCTGTCCAATTTGGCATTGACACTGTAGTAATAGTTGTAGGATTTCTTCGGATTCAATACCTTCAGCAACACTAACGATATTAAGTGCCTTACAGAGATCTATCATGTTGCGGCATAAGGTCTGGCTTTGGGGATCATTTAATAAGTTCATTACAAAGAATTGGTCAATCTTTAATTCATCTGTTTCTAAAACAACGAGATTTTGCATAGAGCTATAACCTACGCCAAAATCATCGATAGCAAGCTTAAAACCTGCATGATGTAGCTGTCTTACGTTGTTATGTACTATGTTGTTGTTTTGGAAGATGCTGGTCTCAGTGATTTCTATAGTGAACTTACAGGCTGATAAATGATGATTTTGAAGCTTTTCAATGACTTGATTGGCAAAGTCTTCTTGAAGCAAATCAAGTGCAGATATGTTGATGGATAGGCGCTGTGTTGACAATGCAGCTGGGTGTTCAAAAGCCCACTGAAACACTTTTTCAAGCAACATATCTGTGAGCTTGTATATAAGACCTGTTTGTTCTGCTAATGGAATGAATTCTGCTGGCGATACTTGCCCTAAGTGCTTGTTGTGCCAACGAACAAGAACTTCACCACCGATAATACTTCGATCTGCTAAATTGACTTGAGGCTGAATGTGAAAATAGAGCTTTTCATGTTCAATATCATCTGTCAGCTGAGTGATTAAACCCAATTGATGGGCGTGATTACTTTTTAAATTATCGGTAAAAGCAGCCCAGTTACCGGATGAATAAGTGACCGAGTGGTTAGCGATGAGTGCGTTCTGATACAGTTTGTCTAAATCCGCTCCCTGTGTAGGGTAAAGTGCGCTACCTATTTTATATTGGTGTCTGAAATGAATTTTGTTTACTAGTGTTGGGGTATCAAGAATCCGCTGGATTTTTAGTATCTGTTGCTTGATTTGATCTGGAGTTGTACTGATTAAGATGATATTGGTTGCCGTTATCCGAATGACTTTATTAATACTTTTATTGGGTAAAGGAAAAGATAAAACGCCTTCCATCCTTAGGGCTTGTTGATGAATACTTTGAATGACTTCTGATATAACGGAGTCTGCTTTGGCAGGGCCAAAAGCTTGGTTCAAAGTTTGGTAGTTGCTGATGTCTATCATGACAAGTGCTAGCTGTGGAGAGTGTGGCGCTATTGATGCTAATAGTGTTGGCAGCTTATCAAAATAATAGGTTCGGTTTGGGAGATTGGTTGATGAATCAGTGAGCGCTTGTAGTTTTCGATTACGTTCAAACTGCTTGGATTTATCTGCAAAAGCAAAGGCAAAGGCAAGTAGTTGTAGCATGCTAGAAATAGGAAGAATAGATTCCGTAAAAAGGTTTATGGGTAATATTTTCCAAAAGATAAGAGTGTTTAGTATGCTGCCAATGATTAAAAAGAACCAAGAAAACAAATAAAAGCGTACCGCAATAAAGCCTTTTAGATAGGCTTTTATGCCCCAATAGATACAAATAAAAAACAGAAATACTTCGAGGCAAGCAAACAGGAGCGCAGCGGTTTTAACCGAGAATAGTTGTGTCGAAAGTAAGAATATGATGAAAATGCTGTCACCATATTTTCTAATCAATGATTGAGGGGAAGGGATCCGAACTTCTTTTAAAAAATGTATGCTGAAGCGAAATAGTATCCAAGCTCCGATACCAAATATGACAAATAGGTTTCTAATGATCCATTGGCTAATTTCTTCTGAAAAAATCCATCTACTGAACCCTGTGACAACGGATAGCGCAATAAATATAATGATATTTAGGCCAAGGTAGTAAACAAAGCCTGGCTGTCTTAGTAGGATAAAAACAAAGACATTGTGAGCGAGTAGAATAACCAAACTACTGATGATAAAGGTCCAGAAAATCAGTTTTTCCTCTTTTTTGGCTTCAGCGTTTGTATCATCAAACAACATAAAAGGTGTTAGTAGCGGACTATTACCCTGTTTACGGACTAATAGCGTTGTATCCTGCTCATTGGACAATGATATCGGTATCCAAATGCCGTTGTAGCGTTTTGTATCACCTTTCCAGCTTTCTAGTGCGCCTCTTTTCCATTGTGACTGAAGCTGATCTCCATGAAATAAATAGAAATCAAGGTGTTCGATGACGTAGTAGTTTAAGGCAAGATGAATCGTTTGCCCCATGTTTGGTGTTGTGGTTTTGGGAAAGCTTAACTTATGCCAGTAAGCGCTTTCTGAGAAGCCTTGGGACTCTTCATAAATGCTTTGTTGAAATTCCCCATTTGATAGTACATCTTTAGCTGAAATGGGCTGTGTTTCTTTGAAGGTTGGAATTAGCACGTTGATCCTTGGATCACTTCCATTGGAAATGATCGTATTTTCTGCCCATAGCTGCGTTGCTATAAAAAGAAAAAAAAGAAAACACTTTGATGCCATTCCTACTGTTCCTAACTGAAAAAGGTGATGATTAGAGGAGATCCGTCCAAGAGCGGTATTATATGTATGTTAGTGCAGTATCTCTAAGACTTTACTTGCATTCCTACTGGCTTTCTTAAAATATAGGCGACATTTTTAATCTATGTATACTGTTTAGGATTTTTATGAGCGATAAACTTACCCACTTGGATCATCAAGGCCACGCACATATGGTTGATGTCTCAGACAAAGACATTACTAAACGCACGGCAACCGCTCAGGCAATTCTTTTAATGCAACCAGCTACGTTAAAAAAAGTGATAGAAGGAGGTTTGCCAAAAGGCGACGTGTTGGCAACCGCTCGTATTGCAGGCATTCAAGCAGCAAAGAAGACATCTGACTTGATTCCTTTATGCCATCCTTTGATGCTGACTAAAGTGACGGTAGACATTAACGTGATCAGCGATTGTGAGTTAGAAGTGTTATGTACCTGCTCTCTGTCTGGAAAAACTGGCGTTGAGATGGAAGCGCTCACTGGTGCAAGTATCGCTGCGTTGACTCTATACGATATGTGCAAAGCGGTTGATAAAGGCATAGTTATTCAGAATGTGTCTTTGTTAGAAAAAAAAGGCGGCAAAAGTGGTGATTGGAGTAAAGGCAATGCTTAAGGTGAGAGTGGTGTTTTTTGCGTCTTTGAAAGAAAGCATTGGTCAGAGCGAATACATTGCAGAGTTATCCCTACCTATGAGCATTTGCGAATTAAAACATCAATTGGCTAATGAATTAGATAAAGGACAAGCGCTGCTTGAAAAAGGTATCCAATCCTCTATTGATTTCGAATTTGCTAGAGACGCAGATATTGTCCCTGAATCTGTCAGTGAAGTGGCTTTTTTTCCACCTGTCACCGGAGGCTAAATGATTCTCATACAGGAAGAAGATTTTCACGTTGATGTTTTATATAAAAGCTTATTGAAGGCTAATCAAACGGGTGCTGTTGCCATGTTTGTTGGTTTGGTACGCCAGTTTTCTGACTTACCCAAAGAGGCCTGCAGCTTCGAACTTGAGCATTATCCAGGAATGACAGAACGTAACTTACAAGCCATTGTTGATGAAGCCAATGCACGTTGGCCTTTATTAGACGTTTGCGTTGTGCACCGTGTGGGTCGTTTGTCAGTAGATGATCAGATCGTATTTGTTGGTGTCAGTGCCTCTCATCGTTCAGAAGCCTTTCAAGCGTGTGACTTTATTATGGATTATTTGAAAAGCCGAGCAGCGTTTTGGAAAAAAGAATCTGAAGGCTCAGAAAGTCGTTGGGTAGAGGCTAATACTAACGATGAAAAAAGCCTAGAGCGTTGGTCAAAATAGCACAACTCACAATAAAGAGAAGTGCTAGTTCTTGTTAAGACTGACAATTAGTGAGGTCGAAGGGTTTTCTTTCGGCCACTTGCATGACGCTCTCGATATTCAGTATCAATGTACTTATCTGTTGTTGCCATGCTGGCGTGGCCAGCGTCTTCTCTAACGTGCTCTTTTGGTCTCGTTTTTACGTCTTCCGATATGCCTGTGTGTCGTAACCAGTGAACGGTTGCAACGCGTAGGTCATCAGCATCGGCTCTCATGCCATCTTCGCACATGCGTTCATAAGCCTTGTCAAAGCACAGCTGAACTATGTTGCGAACCTGTCTTGAGCTTGTCATCGCACCTTGTCCTCGGTTTTTAGGTACAAGAGGTGTGTTTTCAGCAATGGTTGGCAGTAATGGTAAATCTCGAAACTGTCGATAGCGTTTTAAAGCATTCAACATATCATCAGATACGGCAACCAGTCGTTCTTTATTACCTTTTGAAAGAACTTTAAACCACCAATGTCCGTCGGCGTCTTTTATAAAGTCGCCCATCACTGGCGCAGACCGTTCATCGGCGACTAATTCAGAAATTCGTAAATACATGCCGAGCAAAGCATTCATTATAAATAGAGTGCGTTCATGGTGTGCGGGATCTTCTTCAGCCAACATTTCTGCTGTTTCTATTACATAGTCCCACTGCAAATTAGAAATACGTCTGACTTGTTTACGAGTGATTTCTTTTTTTACAAATTTACTTTTTTGTCGAATCAATGCCACAGGATTTTGCTGTGCAGCATCCTCTTGCATAAGAAATCCATAATAAGACGATAGGATTGAAAATGTTGCCCTGATGGCTGCTTGAGATAATGAGTGTTGTTTGGCTTTAGGTACATCACCATTTTTAAATTCTAATTTACTCACATGCGCAACAAATGGTCGCCAATCTTTATTGGCTGTTCTCTGTCCCATATGTAATTTAAAACGAGCGACGTTTTTCGTGCCAATCCAGCTTTCTGGAGGTGTTATACAAAAATGTATAAATTCTTCGATCTGATCACGACGTAACTGGGTTGTTGGGCATAAGGCGATATGCCATGACCAGAGGAGTAATCGCTCAACTTCTCGTCTATAAGAGTTGAATGTTGCTTGTGAGCCGTTGTAACTATAGATAAAGCATAATGCTAGCTGAAGATCTCGTCGATACTCAGGATCATTGATATGAGGTGTAGAGCTTTCTAAATGAGCGACAATACCTTCAAACTGAGTAAAAGGATTAGGTAAATGTTCTAAGTTATCTATTAAAGCAAGCGGTGTCATAATCTTTTATATCCAAACAGATGATGTATATTAGCAAATTTTTCGATCTATCCCTATCGATTTGTCTCTATATCGGGAATCGCTCTTAAGTGAAAGTCACGCTTTGTGTATTTATTCCTTATTCGACTGTTTTTTTGCCTTATTTATTTTGATTTCTACCTATTTTTTGTGATCTTTACTCGAATTGATGTTTGTTAGTTCGTATTTGGAACAAAGGTGGAAGATATTGTTTTGGGCTTTTTAATTTTCAGTAAAGGACTATTATAAATTTATCGAAGCGATAAACGATTTGAATTTTAAATATTAATGATTGCTCTCTCAAGGAGATAAATATGAAAACTATCACTAAAGTAACTTTGGCTCTATTAACTGCTTCTGCAATGACAACTGCAGCTTTTGCCGAAACAGGCATTGAACATGTTCAAAGTGCAAAAGGTAGTGTTGAGGCGTTAGGTGTGACTCTTGAAAATATGGGCGCTAATGTTGATACCAGTGTTGATTTAAATGGTGCTTATACTTTTGAACAGAAAGCAGCTGTTTATAATACGAAACATGCTGAACTTCAAAATCAATTTGACGCTTTGCACGCACAATCTGCAGAGTAATTAAACGCTTTATAATCGATTCAAATACTATTTAATTTTAAAGGTGAATATTATGAAAAACTTAAATAAAACTATTTTAGCGCTATTAGCTGCTTCTGTAATGACGACAGCAGCTTTTGCTGAAACAGGTACTGAGCGTGTTCAAAGTGCAAAAGGTAGTGTTGAGGCTTTAGGGGCAACGCTTGAAAATATGGGTGCTAATGTTGATACCAGTGTCGATTTAAATGGTGCTTATACTTTTGATCAAAAAGCGGCTGTATATAACGCTAAGCATACAGAATTGCAAAACCAATTCGATACATTACATGCTCAAACAGCGGAATAATAACCCCATCTAACAGATTAAAGGATAACGATATGAATACTTTAAATAAAACTATTCTAGCTCTCGTAACAGCATCTGTAATGGCTACCAGTGCGTTTGCAGCTTCTGATGAGAGTCCTACTGACCGCATTCAAAGTGCTAGAGGTAGCGTAGAAGCACTCGCTGTAACACTTGAAAACATGGGCGCTGATGTCGATGCAAATGTTAATTTGAATGGTGCATATAGTGTAGATCAGAAAGTATCTGCATACCAAACTAAACATGCTGAATTGCAAGCACAGTTTGATGAACTCCACGCACAATCAGCAGAATGATGCTGACTTGCTGTAGATAAAAAAGCCAAACTTTTAGTTTGGCTTTTTATTTTTTTATATTTCGCTAATTTCTATTTTCTTCTTCTAAGTCTTCTTGTTTTTCTGCTTCATTAATTATTTTAAATTTTGCTGCTGTTTCTTGTATGGCATTTTTGTCGTTATCTTTAGCATCATTTTCGGCTCGTTTAATTAAATACTCTGCTGTTTTATCCTTTCCTTGGCTAAAGTCTAATAAAGCTCGATAGTTTAGTGCCATAGGAATGTTGTTTCTAGATTGATAATATTGAATGTTAGCTCTCCAAATCAATCTCTGCTCATAAAGATAATTTGAATAAACTGAGATAGGTTTTGTTTTAGTTAATTGTGCATGAAGCATTGAAAAAAGAATATCTTTTGGTGCAAGGTCTAGCCGCATATTTATGATGTTAAGGCCTTGCTCTGTTTGGCCTGAAGCAGCATAACTAAGCGCTTGTAAGTAATCTGTGAATTGATTGTGTTTTTCTAGTTTATTTAAAAAAATTAGGGCTCTTTCGGGGGATTGGATAAGATAAGAGAAAAGTCCTTTAGCGAAATTTTTAGCATCATTATCCTGTATATTTTGATCTAAATAGGTAAAGGGTTTGTCTTCAATACCTGCTCTGTAAGCTAGCATACTTGCTCTAAAAAATTCAAAGTCTGTTGTTGTATTGTTGCTTAAGATAGTTTCTTTAGTCTCGGTACTAAAGGAATCAGATAGCCTTGAGTTTGGCGAAGGATGGCTTGATAAATATTCCAGTTTTGGTCTTCCCAGTGCCTGCTTAAAGAAAGCCTGAAATAATTTTGTCATACCCTCAGGTGCGAGTCCTGCGTTGATTAGATATTCTCGACCACGTCGATCGGCTTCTTGTTCTTGGTTGCGACTATAAGTTAGAGTATTTTCTGCCTGATTCGCTATACCCCCTAGCCAAAGTGCTGTTGTGGCATCAGAGCCGGCGCCAGCTAGGGCTGCAGCTATTCCTGCTCCCAGCATGACAAGAGTCTTCTGTAACTCTTCACCAGAATGTTTGGTTTGGCGCTCATAGTGCCGAAGATCCAAATGAGCAATTTCGTGTCCTAATAAGCCAAATAGCATGTCTTCACTAGTTATCATCTCCATAATATCTGAGTAAATGAAAAGATGATTGCCTGGAATGACAAAAGCATTACTCTGCGAACTATTTAAAAGAGTCATTTCAATCTTGGTGTTGTAAAGATTCGTTTGCGGAAGAATTTGAGATAGCGCATCTTTTAAGTAATCGTAGGCTGGAGGAAAGTCGATTAATGCTCGGCTTCCATTTAGTTTTCGAAACCAATATTGTCCTAGTATGTAGGAGGGATTAGACAAGGCTCTTTCGTCTTTGTTCGCTTCCAGATCAGGAATGCTGGCTGTACTTATATTGGACAAAGTACTTGTAAAAACAACGGCTAAGATGGTTAAGCCTGTTGTAACGTTTGAAAATAGTCTCATAATATGGCTAATGTATTCATTGGGTAAATTATAAAATGACGATCAATCTAGGCAATCAGTATGACGTAATCTTGGATGCAAGAGAAGATCGTTGCCCAATGCCTTTGTTAAAGGCAAAAATGGCGTTAAGTAAGATGGCGGTGGGAGAGCGCTTATGTGTGACAACCTGCGATGCAGGTTCGTTAAAAGATATCCCTCAATATACGGCACTCGTCGGATTTACTTTATTGTCAACATGTGAAGACAATGATGTGTATACCTTTGTTATTCAAAAAAGCTGAAACGGACTCGATATGTTTAAAATTGTTGATACGCTGATTAAACGGTATTTTTCTAATGAAGAAGTAGTGGTCTTTCTTTTATTACTGATTGCTACGCTCTGTGTTTTGGCTTTTTGGGGCGGGATTCTAGCACCAATATTAATTGCTATCGTCTTAGCATTTTTACTGCAGGGTTTAGTTGATCGGCTGCAACGTCTCCGACTGGGTCATCTCACATCTGTTTTTATTGTATTTTTTACTTTCTTAACCGCCTGTAGTGTTTTTATCGGTGTCATGGTACCAATTATTTGGCGCCAGGCTGTACGACTCGTGCAAGATGCACCGAGGATGTTTATGGTAATTCGCAATGAAGTGCAGCAATTTGCTGAGGGGCATAGTGATTTAGTTAGTCAAGCGGCGATAGATGAAGTAACAAATTCACTTGCCAATGAGTCAACGAATCTTGGGCAATGGTTGTTATCTTTTTCGTTGTCGAGCATTCCTTCGTTGTTCTCAGTTGTTATTTACGTGGTATTAGTGCCATTGGTGATTTTTTTCTTGTTAAAAGACCAAGATAAAATACTTGATTATTTGACGTCTTGGTTACCTAAGGAAAGAAAAATGATGCGTAATATCGCTCATGAAATGAATGGCCAGATTGCAAATTATATTCGAGGCAAGTTCATTGAGATGTTTGTCGTTGGTGTAGTGACTTATGTTGTATTTTTGGTGTTTGGTTTGAAATACGCAGAGTTGCTGGCCTTGTTAGTCGGTTTGTCGGTGTTGATTCCTTACATCGGTGCGGCTGCCGTGACTATTCCAGTTGTGTTGGTGGCGTTCTATCAATACGGAACTCAGAGTGAATTCATCTATGTGGTGGTTGCCTATTTAATCGTTCAAGCATTGGATGGTAATGTGCTTGTCCCATTATTGTTTTCAGAGGCAGTGAACTTGCATCCGCTGGCAATCATTGTTGCAGTTTTGTTTTTCGGTGGTATATGGGGGTTCTGGGGGATATTTTTTGCGATTCCATTAGCTACTTTGGTAAAAGCTATTATTAATGCGTGGCCAAACCAAGAGCTTTTGTCCTCATAGTTTTTTCTTTTCTGCATAAGCTTAAAGCCCCGCTCTTATTGCTTTAAGAGTGGGGCTTTTTTTTTAGGTTTAAAAAGTTAGTCTAGAACGGATGCGAGCAAAATACTAAAAGGAGGAAGGACGATAGTCTTTCCATCTATGTACCCACTGTGTATGGCTTCTGGCAAGGTCAATGCTGATAGTTTGAGTTCGACTGGCAATATGATGTCTTGGTTAGCGGTATTGATTGCCACGTAAAGACGTTTGCCATTATGGCTACGGAGGAATGTCAGTGTTGTTTCATCGTTGTAGATAAACTTAATGTCACCATGGCGTAACTCAGGATGACTGCGTCTTACATGAAGAAAATCTCGATAAGCATGCAAAACAGAATGGCGGTTACCTTCCTGTTCGCTAACCGCTAATGGTCTTTGGTCTTCTGCAATGGGTAGCCAAGGTTGAGCGGACTGAGTGAACCCTCCCAGTGTTTCGTTTTTCCATGGAATAGGGGTTCTGCAACCGTCTCGACCTTTAAACTCTGGCCAGAAAGCAATACCAAAAGGATCAACTAATTGATCAAATGTCAGCTCTGCTTCAGGTAGTCCAAGCTCCTCTCCCTGATACAAACAAACACTCCCGCGCAAGGTTAAAAGCATTGCCATATAGATTTTGCTTTTGGCAATTGGATCATGGTTATTTCCCCAGCGTGTAGTTACTCGTTCCACGTCGTGATTGCCGATCGACCAACAAGGCCAGCCATCGCCTAATCCCGCTTCTATTGTTTCCATTGTGTTGCGAATGTGAGCCATCGAGGAATCATGAGTGAGTAGGTCGAACGAGTAGCACATGTGTAACTTATCTTTGCCTTGTGTATAAGCTGCCATGGTTTCAAGTGCAAAATCACAGCCTACTTCACCAACGGTTGTAGTGTTTGGATATTGGTCTAATAAGCTGCGTAAACGTTTTAAAAAAGCAATATTTTCAGGTCTGGATTTGTCATATAGATGCAGCTGGTAAGCGTATGGATTGTCGAGTCGTACCCCAATACTTCCTTCCACTACTTCTTTTTTGGGAGGGTTACTTCTTAGCTCAATGTCATGATAGTAATAATTTGCTGTATCTAGTCGGAAGCCGTCTACGCCGCGTTTTAACCAAAACTCAACCGTTTCAAGTAATGCGTCGACAACGACAGGGTTATGGAAGTTTAAGTCTGGCTGGCTGTCTAAAAAATTATGAAGATAATATTGTCTACGACGACTATCCCAATGCCAAGCTGGACCACCAAAAACAGACAGCCAATTATTAGGGACTGTACCATCTGGATTTGCATCCGCCCAAACATACCAATCGGCTTTGTCGTTATCATGACTGCTGCGAGACTCAACAAACCATGGATGCTGATCTGAACTATGATTTAGAACTTGGTCAATCATAACTTTAAGGCCGTGATGATGAGCGGATGCAATCAGTTCATCAAAGTCGGCCAGTGTTCCGAAAATAGGGTCCACGTCACAGTAGTTGGAAACATCATAACCAAAGTCTTTCATGGGTGAAGTGAAAAACGGAGAGAGCCAAATCGCGTCAACGCCTAATGAAGCGATGTAGCTCATCTTCGCCGTTACGCCAGGAAGGTCGCCGATACCATCGTTATTTGAGTCGAAAAAACTACGAGGATAAACCTGATAAATTACGGCGCCACGCCACCATTCTGTTTTGTTTGTCATGATTGTCCTCGTTGTAAATAAGAAAATTATTAATATGAGCAGGGACAGGATAGGTTAAATTTGTAGCGGACTTGCACCATTATCTGTCGTGCTTTTTTACAATATTTCCAGCATACTTAATCATTATAATTAATGCATGATCTTTGTTGTCTTATTTGGCAGTAAACATCGTAATTTTTTGGAGCCATGATGTTTTCTGAAAATGCTCGCCCTGTGGCTTGGCCTTTATTTTTCTTTTACTTTTTTTTCTGTGCTGTTATCGGCGTCATGATGCCTTATATATCGATGTATTATAAATCGATTGGCTTAACCGCTTCCGAGATTGGTCGATTGATGTCTACTTTCACTTTGTCTGGCATTTTGGTACCGCATTTTTGGGGATGGTTAACTGCGAAAGTAGGTTTACCAAAACGCATACTTCAATTAGGTATTTTAGGTTGTTTTATTGCCGTCATTCCGTTTAATTGGAGCGATCAATTTGAAACCTTGTGGCTATTGACCTGTACTATGGCGCTGTTTTATTCGGCACTTATCCCGATGACTGACTCTTTGACTGTGCGGAGTATCCGACAATTGGATGTACCCTATACACGTTTAAGAGCCGGTGGTTCAATTGGTTATGTGTTTGCAGTAACTGGAGCTGGTTTTTTAATCGGTCAATTTGGGATAGGTGTCGTTATTCCTACAATGTGTGCATTTATGGCACTTGCAGTTGTGACGTCTTTTTTCCTTAAAGAACAGGCCTATGAGACCAATCAACCAAAGGCGACAACTTCTTTTTTTGCATTAGTAAAAAATCCTGAATCGATGCTGTTTTTTGTCTTAGCATTTTTGGCTTTTATGTCACATGCGCCTTTCAATGTTTTCTTTGCCGTGCATCTGTCTAACTTTGGTTACAGTGGCGAACAAATTGGCTTGTTGATGGCTTTGGGTGTGGTGATTGAAATTTTCTTGTTCTTATTTTTTGGTAATACGATTAAGCGCTTTGATGTGGTCCACATTATTACACTTTGTTTTATTTGCGGTATTGTTCGTTGGTTATTAGTCGGTTGGTTTGCCTCTATTGCATGGGTGCTTATTTTTACGCAGTTGCTCCATTGTATTACGTTTGCACTGTTTCATATGGTTTCCATTGAGCAGATTAGACGTCTTTTTCCAGAACGTTTTGCTGGTCAAGGTCAAGCCATGTATAGCGCTTTTGCTATCGGCTTAGGCGGTGGACTGGGAATGGTAATTACTGGATATCTTTGGGAATGGTTGGGTGGAGCTTGGGTTTTTACCCTAGCAGCTTGTGTTAGTATGCTGGCACTAACAATACTTCTTATTAGTCAGCGCCGTTGGTTTTCCTAAAAGTCTTTTCCTAAAGATCCTATAAACTTGTGCTGTCGCTTTTAAGTAATTCAATAAAAGCGATAGCAGCACGGCTAAGTGTTCTTTGCTTATGATGAATAACTCCTAGTTTTCTTTCTACGTTCAAATCCGGCAAGTTTAATACGACGAGTTTTTCATCGACTAGTGTCGAAGGAAGTAGTGACCAACCCCAGCCAATGTTAACCAGCATTGCTAATGTTTCTAGGTTGTTCGTGTTCATTCGCACCTGAGGTTTTAGGCCTTGTTTGCCAAATGCTTGTTCTGCTATTTGTCTTGTGAAAGTGTTTTTGTTGGGCAAAACGCAGGCGTGCTGTGCTAATTCAATTAGACTCAAGTTTTTAGAAAGCGCGAGAGGGTGATCTTTACTGACCACACAGGCAAGTGGATCAGACCAAATAGGCAATGACTCAATGAGCGGATTTTCTTTATTAGATAAAGTAATAATCCCCAGTTCTGCTCTTCCTTTTAATACATCTTGATAAGCTTCTTCAGATTGAACAAATTCAATTTCTAATTGTGCGCTTGGGAAGTCTTCTTGAAATCGTTTGAGAGATTTAGGTAAGCGGTGTAAGCCAACGTGATGGCTAGTGGATATGCGTAATTCACCGCTTACATCTTGCATTTGTAGTGTCATGCTGCGCTTTATGTCTTGCAGGTCCTCTGCCATTTTTCGTGCTTTGGGTAATAGACGAATACCGGCTTCGGTTAATTGAACCTGACGCCCGATGCGATCAAAAAGTTTTACTCCAAGACTACTTTCAAGTGAGGCAACACGTTTGCTAATAGCGGGTTGGGTAACAAAAAGTTGATCACCAGCTGCTGAAAAAGAGCTGGTTTCGGCGACTTTTATAAAGGTAAGCAGTTCGGCAATGTCTATCATTCCAAAAAATTATCCAAAACATGAAAAATATGAATTTGAGTAATTTAAGCCAAAGTTTTAGGATAGCGCAATAGATTTCTGAGGAGAGAACTTATGTCAGGTAAAACACTTTATGACAAGTTGTGGAATAGCCACCTTGTTCAGCAGCGAGATGACGGCAGCGCATTGATTTATATCGATTTGCAGTTGCTTCATGAAGTAACATCGCCACAAGCATTTGAAGGGCTTCGATTGGCAGGACGTAAGCCTTGGCGTGTGTCTTCAAGTTTGGCAACGCCAGACCATAACGTACCAACGACTAAGAAAGAGCGTATTTCTGGCGTAGATGGTATTGCCGATCCAGTTTCTAAAATCCAAGTTATCACTTTAGATGACAACTGTAACGAATTCGGTATTACTGAATTCAACATGAAAGACATCCGCCAAGGAATCGTACACGTTGTTGGGCCAGAGCAAGGTGCGACGCTTCCAGGTATGACGGTTGTTTGTGGTGATTCACATACATCTACTCATGGTGCTTTTGGTGCTTTGGCACATGGTATCGGTACATCAGAAGTTGAACACGTATTAGCAACTCAGTGTTTGGTACAAAAGAAAAGCCGCAATATGTTGGTTCGTGTTGATGGTGAATTGTCGCCATGGGTTTCTGCGAAAGACGTTGTCTTGGCGATTATCGGTGCGATTGGTACGGCTGGTGGTACGGGCTACGCTATTGAATTTGGTGGAACGGGTATTCAATCATTGTCGATGGAAGGACGTATGACTGTCTGTAACATGGCAATCGAAGCGGGCGCTCGTGTTGGTTTGATCGCAGTAGACGATACCACTATCGAATATGTAAAAGGTCGTCCTTATGCGCCAAAAGGCGAGCATTGGGATATGGCTGTTGAAGCTTGGAAAGATCTTGTTTCTGATAAAGACGCGCAATTTGACGAAGTGGTTGTGCTGAAAGCTGAAGATATCAAGCCACAGGTTACATGGGGAACGTCACCTGAAATGGTTATCGCCATTGATGAGCCAATTCCTCGCCCTGAAGATCAGAAAGATCCGGTGAAAAAAGAAGGTTATGCACGTGCTTGGAAATACATGGGCTTAGAAGGCAAAACTATGCTGGGTGATGTCACTCTTGACCGCGTTTTTATTGGCTCTTGTACCAATTCACGCATTGAAGATTTACGCATTGCGGCGCAAGTTGTTAAAGGTCGTAAAGTGGCTTCAACTCTTAAGCAAGCGATTGTGGTTCCGGGTTCTGGCTTGGTAAAAGCGCAAGCTGAAAAAGAAGGCTTGCATGAAATCTTTGAAGCGGCTGGATTAGAGTGGCGCGAACCCGGTTGTTCTATGTGTTTGGCAATGAATGCTGACAAGTTAGGTGCTGGCGAACATTGTGCGTCTACTTCGAACCGTAACTTTGAAGGTCGTCAAGGCTTTGGTGGTCGTACGCATTTGGTTAGCCCTGCGATGGCTGCGGCTGCAGCAATTGCTGGTCACTTTGTTGATGTTAATGAGTTTGTGAAACACTAGGAGAAAAGAGCATGCGTCCCTTTACTAAACACACAGGTTTAGCCGCTCCTTTGGATTTGGCAAACGTTGATACTGATATGATTATTCCGAAGCAGTTCTTGAAATCCATCAAGCGTACTGGCTTTGGTAAAAACTTATTTGATGAGCTTCGTTACGAAGACGAAGGTCAGCCGGATCAAGAATGTGATGGTCGTCCAATACGCAAAGATTTTGTACTGAATCAAGATCGTTACAAAGGCGCGAGCGTGTTATTAGCTCGTCAAAACTTTGGTTGCGGTTCTAGTCGTGAACACGCACCTTGGGCATTAGATGATTACGGCTTTCGTTCTATTATTGCTCCAAGCTTTGCGGATATTTTTTACAATAACTGTTTCAAAAATGGTTTGTTACCGATCGTTTTGCAAGCTGAAGAAGTGGATCAACTGTTCGCTGAAGTGGCATTACGTGAAGGTGCTCAAGTGATTGTCGATCTTGAAAACCAAACCGTTACATCGCCTTCTGGTGCGACATTTGAGTTTAATGTCGATAACTTCCGCAAACATTGTTTGTTGAATGGTTTGGATGATATTGGCTTAACACTCCAGCAAGATTCTGCGATCCGTCGTTATGAAGAAAAACGCATGAATGATGCGCCTTGGCTTTTCTTGCCACGCGGTCAGTAAACAAAAGACATAGCTTTTAAGGGTTTAAAATGACTAAAAATGTATTGGTATTACCGGGTGACGGTATTGGTCCAGAAATCGTAGCGCAAGCGGTTCGAGTATTGGATGCGGTAAATGAACAGTTTTCATTGAATATTCAACATGAAAGCGCCTTGGTTGGTGGTTCTGCTTATGATGAAACGGGTTCTCCATTACCTGAAGCGACATTAGCAAAAGCGAAAGCAGCCGATGCTATTTTGCTTGGTGCTGTGGGCGGACCTAAGTGGGATAAGTTAGACATGTCTGTTCGTCCTGAAAAAGGCTTACTTGGCTTACGTTCTAACCTTGAACTGTTTTCGAATCTTCGTCCTGCAATTTTATATCCGCAGTTAGCGGATGCGTCTAGCTTGAAACCAGAAATCGTTGCTGGCTTGGATATTCTTATTGTTCGTGAATTAACAGGCGGTATTTATTTCGGTCAGCCTCGTGGTATTCGTATATTAGAAAATGGCGAACGCGAAGGCTTTAACACCTATGTTTACAATGAGTCAGAAATTCGTCGCATCGGTCGTTCAGCTTTTGAAGCCGCTCGTCAACGTGGCAAGCGCGTCTGCTCAATTGACAAGTCCAACGTACTAGAAGTGACGGTTCTTTGGAAAGAAGTCATGGAAGAAGTAGCGAAGGAGTATCCTGACGTCGAATTGACTCATATGCTAGTAGATAATGCTGCGATGCAGCTTGTTCGTGCACCAAAACAGTTTGATGTAATGGTTACTGGCAATATGTTTGGTGATATCCTTTCTGATGCTGCGGCTATGTTGACAGGTTCTATTGGTATGCTACCTTCTGCTTCTCTAAATGCTGAAGGTCGCGGTATGTATGAGCCATGTCACGGCTCTGCGCCAGACATTGCAGGAAAAGGAATCGCTAACCCATTGGCGACAATTTTGTCAGTTGCTATGATGTTGCGTTATTCTTTAGACGCTAAAGATGCGGCCGATGCTATTGAAGTGGCAGTAAGTAAGGTTCTAGATCTAGGTTTAAGAACCGCAGATATTGCATCAAAAGGATGCGAAACTGTTAGTACGCAAGCCATGGGCGATGCAGTTCTAGCAGCATTAAAAGCGTAATATCATAACGATATTGGGCATTCATTAGGGATACTGCTCTTGGTATGAGTGGCCCCACAAAAAAAGGTAACGTTAACCATGTCAAAACAAACTGTAGGTTTAGTCGGATGGCGCGGAATGGTCGGTTCCGTGTTGATGCAACGAATGATGGAAGAAAAAGACTTTGATCATATTGATCCAGTTTTTTTCACTACATCTCAAACGGGGCAGAAAGGTCCAGAAATTGGTAAAGATATTCCATTGCTTCAAGATGCAAGTGACATTGAATCATTGAAAAAGATGGATATTATTATTACCTGTCAAGGCGGGGATTACACCAAGGCTATTTACCCACAGTTACGTAATGCTGGTTGGAAAGGTTACTGGATTGATGCGGCGTCTTCGTTGCGTATGGATAAAGACGCGATTATCGTACTTGATCCTGTTAACCTAAATGTTATCAAGCAAGGTTTAAGCAATGGCGTAAAAACGTTTGTAGGCGGTAACTGCACAGTTAGTTTGATGCTATTGGCGCTAGGTGGGTTGTTCGAGAAAGGCCATATTGAATGGATGACCTCTATGACTTACCAAGCGGCTTCTGGTGGCGGTGCACGCCACATGCGTGAATTGATCAATCAAATGGGTATGTTGCATGGTTCTGTTGCGGCTGAGCTTGCAGATCCTGCTAGTGCGATTCTAGAAATTGATCGTAAAGTCGCAGAAACAATGCGTTCTGGTACATTGCCAACTGACCAGTTTGGTGTTCCATTAGCTGGTTCTTTGATCCCTTACATTGACAGCCAGCTTGATAACGGTCAAAGCCGTGAAGAGTGGAAGGCGCAGGCGGAGTGTAACAAGATCTTAGGTATCGATGGTAAGCCGATTCCAGTTGACGGGCTATGTGTCCGCATCGGTGCGATGCGTTGCCATAGTCAGGCTTATACTATTAAGCTAAACAAAGATATTCCTATTGCGGATATCGAAGGCATGCTTGCTCAACATAATGATTGGGTGAGTGTGATTCCTAATGATAAGCAAGCAACTATGGAGCGTCTAACTCCGACAGCGGCAACTGGAACATTGAATATTCCTGTTGGTCGTATTCGCAAGTTGAACATGGGCCCTGAATATATCAGCGCTTTCTCTGTTGGTGACCAGTTATTATGGGGTGCAGCAGAGCCATTGCGCCGCATGTTACGCATTTTGCTAAATGACTAGAATTGCCTAGTTTATTTTCCAAAAAAAGCGCCAGTCATTCGTGACTGGCGCTTTTTTTTGCTTGCTTGGTTAAGTAGGGCATGATGTTATCAATGAGTGGTATGGCTCCATTTTTTGATAGTAGGATTACGTGGCCAAGACAAATAGAAGCTTTAGGAGGGTGTGTGTTATCAAGATTGCCAAAGTGGGTTGAGTATGGTGCATTTTTGCTTGCTTTGATCGCTGGAAGTGTTAATGCAGTTGCTTTGATAGGTTTTCAGCATCAAGCCGTGTCGCATTTATCGGGTACTGCTACGCTTATTGGTAGTGCTTTGTTAAATCCAATACCGGGGACACTTTTGCATCTAATTGGAATACTGCTAAGCTTCTTATTTGGTTCTGCGCTTTCTGGTTTTATGTTGACGGGAACATCGTTGAAACTAGGTCGCTTATATGATGTCTTATTAATCATTGAGGCCGCACTTTTATTAATTGCCATGTATTTTTTGTTAAACAATCATACCTCTGGTCATTATTTTGCGTCAGCGGCTTGTGGTCTTCAGAATGCTCTTGCAACAACTTATAGTGGTGCTGTGGTACGAACTACCCATTTAACCGGCATCTTTACTGATTTGGGCATTATGCTGGGAGGAGCTTTACAAGGAAAGCCTATGGATAAGCGAAGGGCTTTTTTGCTTCTTATAATAGTGACAGGTTTTATTTTTGGTGGCTCAATAGGGACGTGGTTATTTCATCAATTTAGTTTTTATGCTTTGTCTGTACCGGCTGGATTGTGCGTATTTCTCGCCATTCTTTATCGGTTGTACAGTAGTCGTTTGATGCGAAGTGTTGAGCCAGTTTAGGAACAAAATAAATTTGCTATTTAAACTTTCTATGATGATGCTATAGCCAGTTATAGGGAAAATAAATACATATTTTTATACAATATAGGCTTGAAGTGTTTGCTAGATTTTTAGACTTATGATATTGATATATAAAGTGTTTTAAGAGGGATTTTTTGCGTTTATATGTAAGTTCTTGGCTTTAATCATGATCTTGAGCAAGTATTTACAATATGGGTATTGAAATTTGGGCATACCATCCTTAGATTATAGGTAAGGGCAACAGAGGAGGAACAAGACTTAAGTTAATAAAAAACCTGACCAAAACAGAAGGAAATTCTCTATGTATACATTGAATATTAGCGGTCACCACGTCCAATCTGGTGAAGAAGTTCAAGAAGTAGTAAAAGATAAAATGGATCATTTGGCGCGTATCAATAATCAGATAACCACCATTAATGTGACCTTAAATACAGAGAAGCATGGGACTCATGAATTAATAGTAGAAGCCAGTGTTCATATTCCTGGTCATGACCTTTTTGCAATGGTACAAACAGATAAACAACTTAAACCTGCCCTTGACCTGTTAGTTGGCAAGTTAGAGAAACAGTTAATTAAACATAAAGCGAAGCATGCTGGTCGACAGCACCATATTAACGCTAAGGATGTAGAAAGCCCTGTAGAGCGTCAGTTGCAAGCTGAATTTGATGAGCTTGTTGAGCGCGAAGTTATTTAGTTAACCAAATCTTCTAGGATAAAGCCTCGCTTATGCGGGGCTTTTTTGTTTTTATTAGTCGCTATTTTTGTTGGTTACGGGCTTTATCGTTTAAGGCCAATAAAAAATGCCAGTGTAACCTCCACATATTGCCTGTAAGGCTTTTTGAAGGTTAACACTGGCATTGCATTATATTAACAATATGATCTTACAGTAGAGTTTAGATGTTGTTTACAGGAATAAACTCTACTGGAGCCATTGTCATTGCATCTAGCGGTGGAGCGAAGTCCGTTAGAGTAATGCCATCCACAGCCGCTTTGTATTCTTCCAATGTTGGGAAACGTCCCAATATTGTAGAAAGCACGACTACTGGAGTAGAACCAAGCAAAGACTCACCTTTCTTCTCTTTAGAGTCTGCTACAACACGGCCTTGGAATAATCGAGTAGAGGTGGCAATAACCGTATCACCTGGCTCTGCTTTTTCTTGGTTACCCATGCATAGGTTACAACCAGGGCGTTCTAAGTACATGATGTTTTCGTATTTAGTGCGTGCTTCGCCTTTTGGCTTAGCATCATCAAATTCGAAGCCAGCATATTTTTTCAGAATATCCCAATCACCCTCAGCTTTTAACTCATCAACGATGTTATACGTTGGTGGCGCAACAACTAATGGAACTTTGAATGATACGCTACCGTTTTGTTTTTCAAGGTTACGCAACATTTGGGCGATGATTTGCATATCGCCTTTGTGAACCATGCAAGAGCCAACAAAACCTAGATCAACAGGCTTGTCTTTATAGAAAGAAACTTGGCGAATCACATCGTGAGTATAACGTTTAGACACGTCATCATTGTTGACATCTGGATCGGCAATCATTGGTTCAACAATTTCGTCAAGGTCAACAACGACATCAGCATAGTAATGGGCATTGTTGTCTGGTACTAGGGCAGGTTGTTCGCCTGAAGTTATACCAGCAATACGCTTGTCTGCAAGCTTGATAAGGCCATGTAGAGTTTGTGCTTCATTCTCCATGCCTTTGTCTATCATGATCTGGATGCGTTTTTTAGCTAACTCAAGGGACTGGATAAGAGTCTTATCTTGAGAAATACAGATGGAAGCTTTAGCTTTCATCTCAGCAGTCCAGTCAGTGAAGGTAAAAGCTTGGTCAGCCATAAGAGTGCCGATGTGCACTTCGATTACACGACCTTGGAATACGTTTTCGCCGCCAAACTGTTTAAGCATCTGAGCTTGGGTAGCGTGTACAACGTCACGGAAATCCATGTAGCTCTTCATTTCGCCTTTAAAGGTTACTTTTACAGACTCAGGGATTGGCATAGTTGCTTCGCCTGTAGCAAGAGCCAATGCAACTGTTCCTGAATCGGCACCAAAAGCAACGCCTTTAGACATACGAGTATGAGAGTCACCACCAATGATAATTGCTGTGTCATCAACAGTAATGTCATTCAATACTTTATGAATAACGTCTGTCATTGGAGGATAAACGCCTTTAGGGTCACGGCCAGTTATCAATCCAAACTTGTTCATGAAAGACATAAGTTTTGGAATGTTAGCTTGGGCTTTAGAGTCCCAAACGGACGCAGTGTGACAGCCAGATTGATAAGCACCATCAACGCTTGGAGAAATAACAGTGGCAGCCATAGACTCCAATTCTTGAGCTGTCATTAAGCCAGTCGTATCTTGTGAGCCAACAATGTTTACTTTTACGCGAACATCAGAGCCAGCGTGAAGTGCTTTTTTAGATTTAACACCTACTGCGTTTTTGTTGAAAATTTTCTCAACAGCCGTTAGGCCTTGATTATCGTTTGAGATTTCTTGTGCTGGAGCGTAAACAGTTGGTGTTGGGATGCCTAAAGTTTCTGCTGCAAATGTTTGTAATTTTTTACCAAAAACAACAGCGTAGGAGCTGCCTGCTTTCATAAACTCAACTTGTTGAGGAGTGAAAGCGGAAGAAACATCAACCAACTCTTTATCACCGTTGTAAAGTTTCTTTTCTTTGGTATTGATTGTTAGAACGGTGCCTGTTTCTACTGAGTAGGCTTGTTCAAGAATCGTGTCACCATTGGCATCAAGAACTGGTTTGCCATTGGCATCTACTTTCTTAACCCAGTTTTTAAGGTCTAAACCAATACCGCCAGTAACACCCACAGTTGTCATGAAAATAGGGGAGATACCGTTGGTGCCAGCAACAACTGGAGCAAAGTTAACGAATGGAATGTATGGACTTGCTTGTTGACCAGCCCAAAGTGCGACGTTATTTACACCAGACATACGTGAAGAACCAACACCCATTGTGCCTTTCTCAGCGATAAGCATAACTTTCGCCGTTGGGTGTTTGATTTGTAATTCTTTGATTTCTTGCTGAGCTTCAGGTGTGATCATGCACTTACCATGCAGTTCACGGTCTGAACGAGAATGAGCTTGGTTACCTGGAGATAGTAAATCTGTTGAGATATCGCCTTCAGCTGCAATGTAAGTTACAACTTCAATTTTTTCGCTGATGTCAGGCAGTTTGGTGAAGAACTCTGCTTTGGCATAGCTCTCTAGAATGTCTTTAGCAATGGAGTTGCCTGCTTTATAAGCTGATTCTAGGCGTTCCATATCCGCTTCATATAAGAATACTTGAGTTTTTAACACTTCAGCAGCAGGAGCCGCAATAGCTGTATCATCAGACAATGCAAGGTCAATTAATACTTCAACTGATGGGCCGCCTTTCATGTGAGAAAGTAATTCTAGAGCAAACTCAGGCGAAATTTCTTTTACATTACTTTCACCTAAGATGATTTCTTTCAAAAATTCTGCTTTAACGACGGCAGCGCTTGTTGTGCCAGGCAAAGTATTGTAGATAAAAAAGTCTAGAGATTCTTTACGGTGTTCATGCTCAGAATCTTTGATTTGAACGATGATTTCAGATAATAAATCGCCGCCATCAATTGGTTTAGGATGCAATCCTTGGCTTTTACGATTCTCTATTTCTTGTAAGTACTCTAAATATAAGCTCATTTGCACCTCTGAATAATAATTTACGATAATGTTATGTGCTAATAATGGAATTTAGGTTAACTATATTTGCTCTAAAGAAAATAGTGCGTTTAACCTTATTTCTTCATTCCCTTGACTAGCGGTTTCTATACAGATCGTTTTTGCATCAAGGGGTAGATGCAGGAATTAAACCAAGTACAAGTCTTCCGACCTGTCTACAATATGTTTCTAGCATATTGATTCCCCTTAGTTTTCATTTTCGACTTTACTGATCGTAACGTTAAAAACATTGGCTTGGTTAAAAGCAAAATCAAGTCAATCGACACTCTTATCATTTTTTGATGCGCTTATTTTATAGAAAAAAAGTGCTCAAGACTTACTGTGCGCCATAACAATTTCGAATAGGTGACATTTAGCGGAATTATTCTGATTTAGGTAAGTCATCAGATTGCTGAATAATCCTCACTACCCTAAAACCCCAATTACTGGCTTTTAAATCAGGTTGAGCCCTGTAACGAGTAGAGCTACGACCAACTCTTGGGATATCAAACCAAGACCCACCTCGAAGTACTCTGTTGTCGCACTGATTTGCCAACCAAACTTGGTTATTAGTTGGCGCTCCATCATAAGTATCGTGATAGCAGTCTTCTACCCATTCTGCGACGTTACCGTGCATATCAAATAAGCCTAGTGGATTACTTGCTTGACTGCCAACTGGCGCTGTAGATATGCCATCCCATTGACTTCCACAGCTATCACAAACGCTATAACCTTGCTTAACATTGTCGCCATACCAAAAAGCAGTATTTGAATCTGCTCTGGCGGAGTATTCCCACTCAATTTCTGTAGGCAAGCGGTACTCTGCATTTGTTTCGCTAGAAATCCACGCGGTGTAGGCTTTTGCGTCGTACCAACTAACATTTATAACTGGTCGCTTTCCTCGCCCCCAGCCATTATCAGGAGGGAGCTCTCGGCTAGTAGCTCTTGCAAATTTGTCGTACTGGTCAAAAGTAACTTCATATTTACTGATGTAAAAACCGTTTGGAATATCAACTTCATGAGCTGGCTTTTCATTATCATCACCCATTCTGCTTTGGTCACCCATTATAAAGGTAGCTGGAGGGATTTTTTCAATTCTTGGCGCTGTTCCTCCTGAGATAAGTGGTTCTTCTAGGATTTGTGGCAAGGCTTCGAATGACGTTTCTATTACGACTTCTGGTTGCGCTGCTTTAGGTGTGATAACAACCTTTTCAGTCGATGGCGTCTCAGGCCATAAGACAATCGCAGCAACAAGACTTGTGGCAACAAAAGCGCCAGCACCAATAGTGATGGGAGATAAAGTGCGAATATAGCGTTTAACAGCTCGTTTTGTTGCTGAACTATCGCTAACTTCTGGTTTATAAAGATTGGCTCGAATGATTCGAATTACTTCAGTTAACGATTTTGGACGATGGCGTTCGCTTTCACGACTCCATTTTAGTAATCGGCCCCATGTAGAATCGCTTAAATTAGGGTGGGTGTCTGGAAGACCTGTAGTGAAATCTTTATCAAGGATAGATTCTCCCAATAACGCCGCCATTAAGAGTCGCATAAAAGCAAAGCTATCCGACGCCGGTGTGCGTTGTTGGTCTTTTTTTAGATACTCAGGAGGGAAGAAGCGTACATCCATTTCGCTGCTTTCAATTCGCTTCATCCAGTTATGAGAACCAAATCCTGTCATTAAGCCTAGGCCATTAACCACATGAATCGAATTTAAATCCAAATGGCCATGGAAGAGGCCGTTTCGGTGAACTTGATCCAATGCTTTGGCGATGTTGTCGAATAAACTAATGACAACATTAAGAGGCGCTCCGTCAGGGTATTTACCTAAAAAACTGTAGAGGTTTTCGCCACCACAGACAGCAGAGCATGAAAACACCCACAAATTAGAATAAAACGGAGGATAATTTGGAGTGATGGCAGGGTGTTTTACACTGGCGTATTTCCTAGAGTTTTGTAAGAAGTCTTCAACCTTGCCTTTGCTGGATTGAAAGAAGCGCAGGACAAAAGGGCGTCCACCTTGATCTGCAACCCAAGTGGTTTTATGGCTATCCATAGGGTAATTTAAAACATACGGATCTAGCTCGACGCCAACATGTTGGCCAATTTTTAGTTTTGTAGGATCATAAAAATCATTCATTACGAATTTGATATCCAAATCAAGACGTTGCTGCCTAAGTGCTTAATACAGGGTATAATCACGTTTTTTAACATAAAAAGGTAGAGTAATGTTATCAGCGTACCCAGAGCTTGTTGAATTTCTTCCCTGTAAATCTCCTGAGGCATGGGTAAATTGGGCTCTTGAGAATCAAACTCTGCTATTAAATGATCATGCTCACTGTGAAAAAAAAGCAGCTTCAACGGCTATGAGTCTAATGTATCGCTATGTTGATCGTGATAATTTGCTTCATAAAATGTCTCGCTTGGCTCGTGAAGAGCTATTGCATTTCGAGCAAGTTCATAAAATCATGCGAAAACGTGACGTCGCCTACGATCATTTGTCGGCTTCACGCTATGCTGATGGTCTACGAAAACATATTCGAACCCATGAACCTGCGCGTTTAGTTGATACCATGATTATTGGCGCTTTTGTTGAGGCACGTTCTTGTGAGCGTTTTGCTGCCTTAGCTCCGCATCTAGATGATGAGTTGTCGAAGTTCTATATTTCATTACTAAAATCAGAAGCAAGACACTTTGAAGATTACCTTGAGCTTGCAAAAGAATATTCAAACGAACCAATTGATGATCGCGTGGCTTTTTTCCGTGATTTAGAAGAAAAGCTTATTACTGAACCTGATGAAGAGTTCCGTATGCACAGTGGGCCACCAAGCCTGATGTAAGTTACAAAATGCCACAATCTACTTACGCATCTTAATGGTGACTTTTAGGCTGGATGCTACACTCATATTATCAGTCAGAGCTTCTGGAGAATATAATGGGCATACATAAGAGCGAAACCCTGCCAGATGTCACGTATTGGCTTGCATTGGAAATTGCGAAAGTAGACCCTGTGGTGGACTTGGATGTGATGTATAAAGGCTCTCTGGAGCTAGATTTTTTGTACCAACTACTTACTTGCAAAGTGCAACAACATTGGTGGCAAGTGTATGGTATTCAATTAAGTCCAGTAATTGTAAATAACGCCTTTTTTCGTGCTGTGGCTATGCTGCATAACCGTAACATAGAATTTTCTAGGTCTAGAAATGCAGATGAGACGGTTTGGGTGAGAGAGTTGTTATCGAGGGGGAGTCAGAAGCCACGGTAACATAAACTAGGGGTATTCTGAGATATGATAGACAAATCATTTAAAACAGTAAATTTACATCCTAGCATAATCAATTAAGCCCAAGACCAACTGGCAATTCGGTCTTGGGCTTAATTTTTTTGGCAACCTTAGAAATTAACAATACCTAATACGTTCAGGAATACAATAATAATAGCCAACGGCGTAATGTAGCGCATGGTAAATAACCAGAGTTGATGCATGATGGCAGAGCTTAAGCCTAGCTCATCTTGCATGACTGTTTTCTTCAATATCCAGCCACTAAAAATAGCCATCAATAAGCCACCAAGGGGCATAAGCCAGCTGGAGGTTAGATAATCAAGCATGTCAAAGAATGTTTTCCCGAATAGTGTCCATTCGGAGCCGATATTGAGAGAGGCCACGACACCTAAGCCACCAAGCCAAAGCAATGAACCTGCTAACATGCAAGCTTTAAAACGTGTCATTTTAAATTTTTCGGTTAGCCAAGAAATAGTTGGCTCAAGCATTGAGATAGCTGATGTCAAAGCCGCAACCGCTAGCAATAAGAAAAACAAAGTGCCAAATGTACTGCCAAAAGGCATTTGACCAAAGGCAATAGGTAGGGTTACGAAGATCAGTCCCGGTCCAGCACCCGGTTCCAAACCATTTGCAAAGACAAGCGGGAAGATGGCGAGACCTGCAGCCAGTGCAACAACCGTGTCCATGATCGCTATTATCATGGTAGTTTTGCCAATCGAGACATTTTCAGGTAGGTATGAGCCGTAAGTCATAATGGCGCCTGACGCTAGACTTAGAGTAAAAAAGGCGTGACCGAGCGCGACTAAGAACCCTGTCCCAGTCATTTTGCTAAAATCTGCTTTGAACAAAAAGCTAACACCTTCCATAAAGTGTCCGCTGGTCATTGCGTACCCTACTAGAATCAGTAACAAAATTAGCAAGCCCGGCATTAATAAATTAATTGCTTTTTCAAGTCCACCATGTAGGCCGCGTAAAACAATGCCCATAGTTAAGCCCAAAACAACAGTCATCCAGATGGTTAGAGCAATAGGGTCCGCCAACATGCCGCCAAACATGGAGCCAATCGTGTCTCCATTTTCTCCGACAAAGCTTCCGGAAGCTGCTTTCGGGACGTACGCGAATGCCCAGCCAGCCACAACCGTGTAAAACATAAGGATCATAAAGCCACACAACAATGCCATGACCCCGATGATTTTCCAGAAAGGATGCGCACCCGCTTCTCGTACTAATGTAGCAATACCTTGGGCTGGGTTGTGTCGACCGCGTCGGCCTAAAGCGATTTCAGCCATCATAACGGGGATGCCAATTATCAGAATACAGCCTAGATAAACTAGTACGAATGCACCACCACCATGCTCGCCGGTTATGTAAGGAAATTTCCATATGTTGCCTAAGCCAACAGCTGAACCGACGGCGGCAAGAATGAATGCCATTCGAGTTGACCATTGAACACGAGTAGGTGACGATTTAGTAGAGCCAGAATATCCAGCCGAGGAATAGTTATCAGACATGAAGGTTGTACCTTTGTATTTATTTTTATGGTAGTGCTCAACATGGTAAGTTGGGCGTACGAATTAGATACCAGACCGCTCTTTCGGATCACGAAAAAGAATATAGTAAGGCAGAATATTCTCTATTTTTTGATACACGGTCAAGTCTGATAGGATTTTTTTTGTATCGTAATAGGTGGGTTATTGATTATTTCACACTATAGTTCGTGGGGAGAAAACGCTTCAGCCTGTGATAACCAGAGGTGAAGCGTAGTTTTGATGCAGAGTGCTAACAAATAAGTAAAGTTTTACGATGAACTTCTTGCAGTCCAGCAAGCCCATTTTGGTTAAAATCCTCTACCAATGATTTTGATTGAGAATAAATACCGTCCTTAATGCTTGCTAGCCAGACAAAGGTATCCCAATCGCCTAATACGCAGCGCAAATTGCGATCACCTTTATGAACGTCTGGTCTATGCGTGTGACCATGAATCACGCTTTTGCAGTTATGTTGAGACAAAGAGTCTTCAACAGCTGATGGCGTGACATCCATGATTGCCATGGATTTTTCTGTCGCCATGGATTTACTGTCATTGCGAAGTTGAGCTGCTAGCGAGATACGTTGCTCAAGTGGCATAGCGAGAATGTGTTCTTGCCATGCGCTAGAACGTACCGTTTTTCTGAACGCTTGATACTCAGTATCTTCTATGCAGTATTCGTCACCATGTGTTAGTAGTACCGTACAGCTTTCAAGAGGTAATTTGGTTTGCTCATGAATGAGTTTAGCACCTACACGGTTAATCCAATCGCTACCAATCAAGAAATCTCGGTTGCCATGCAAAAAATACAAAGCGATTCCTGACTGAGATATGTCTGCCAAGGCATTTTCTATTTGAGTATTCCAATCTGCCTGATAATCGTCACCGATCCAAGCTTCGTAGAAGTCACCTAAAATATAGAGTTCGGCCTTTTCATCGCGTGAAATAAGTTCTTTGCTCATTCGTATAAACGCTCGGATAAGATCCGGGCGTTTATCACTTAGATGTAAATCTGAAATAAAATAACGAATCATTAGCCTTCGCTTTTTACTAATTCAGCACTTTCAATGATAACGTCTTCTGCAGGAACATCTTGGTGTCCAGACTTCATTGTTGTTTTCACTTCTTTGATTTTGTTTACTACGTCCATACCTGCAGTAACTTTACCAAATACTGCGTAACCCCAACCATCTGGAGTTTTGCTGCGGTGATTTAAGAAGCTGTTGTCTGCAACGTTGATGAAAAACTGCGCAGAAGCTGAATGTGGGTCCATGGTGCGAGCCATCGCCAATGTGCCGATTTCATTTTTTAGGCCATTGTCCGCTTCATTTTCAATCGCTGTACGTGATTCTTTTTGTGTCATGCCTGGTTCAAAACCACCACCTTGAACCATGAAGCCATTAATTACACGGTGGAAAATAACACCATCGTAAAAACCTGAGGTTACATAGTCTTCAAAGTTTTTCGCAGATTTTGGCGCTTTTTCGTAATCTAGTTCAACGTGAATGTCACCGTGGTTTGTATGTAGAATGATCATTTAAGATTCCTTGTATGGTTAATATAACAATGTGGTAATAAGTAAATCGTATTCAATGCTTAATCGATATTGAGCATTTTATGTGTTTGTAAGCTAAGACGCCACCGCGGATGCGATAAACAATAGTGTAAAGTGGCTTGTTGCGTATCAAGGAGTGGGATTTGATCCGTTGTTAGGTGGCTTTGATCCATGGGCTGTAAATAAAAATGTGAAAAATCCAGTGTTTCAAAGTAATCTGGCGATATATGTGATTGCGGATAAACCAACTTGAGTTCGTCTCCTTTGGTTACAACCAAAGGTTTAGCTGTTTTAGGGCTAACACATATCCAATCAATCCCATCGGGTAATGCCATTGTTCCATTCGTTTCAATCGCTATGGTATATCCATGCTGTTTCATTTCAACGATGAGCTCATCGTCTAGCTGAAGAGCGGGTTCGCCGCCAGTAAAAACAACGTATTTATGTCCTTGACCGCCAGGCCAAAGCACATCTATATGGGTGCGTAATTGTTCGGCGGTTTTAAATTTTCCGCCATGTTGCCCATTTGTGCCGATAAAATCAGTATCACAAAATTGGCATTCAGATGTGGCGCGCGTTTTTTCTGAACCAGACCACAAATTGCAGCCGGTAAAACGGCAAAATAGAGCAGGGCGACCAGCATGAGCGCCTTCGCCTTGTAATGAATAAAAGGCTTCTTTAATAGAATACATTTGGTTACACCTATTACATCTCGAAAACAGTCGAGGTAAGGGTTATAACTTTAGTTGATAATTTAATGACTAAAATTGGACATTTGTGGAACAAAAACCAATCATCACTAAAACAAACACACTAAAATCAGAATAAGTAATTTGTTTAACTCGGTGGTTAAACTTCGTAATCCAATGGATCTGTTTTACCTTGTTCAGCAAACGCTTCTAGGCGTTCGTAGCAGGCACCGCATTTGCCACAAGACTTTTCACGGCCATTGTAACAAGTCCATGTATTGGCATAGTCGAGATCCATTTTCAATCCTGTTTTTAAAATTTCGCCCTTTGATGAATGTAAAAACGGAGTGACGATTTCTACAGACTGGTAGTTGGCAATTTTAGATACCGCGTTCATGGCTTCCACAAACTCTGGACGGCAATCCGGGTAAATATGATGATCGCCAGAATGAGCACCGTAATAGACTTTGCCAGCTTCTAACGAAACAGCATAAGCAATTGCCATTGAAAGCAAAACCATGTTGCGATTTGGCACTACGGTAGACTTCATGTTGTCGTCTTCATAATGGCCTTCTGGAATTTCAGCATCACCAGTTAACGATGAGTTTGCCATTAAACTATTAATTGCGGTGATATCGACAATTTTATGAGAAACGCCTAATTCACGACAGACTCGTGCGGCAACTTCTAGCTCTTTGCTGTGCTTTTGTCCGTAGTTAAAAGATAAAGCATAAACATCCAGTCCGTTTTGAATTGCTGCATTCAGAACAGTAAAAGAATCCATTCCTCCTGAATACACAACGACGGCTTTTTCAGACATCTTTTGGTTCCTCAAAATAGGCCTTATTTGTTACTGCAAAAAATAACAGTAACTAGGCGAGGGTTGATAAAGCGCGGAGTATAGCAGACAGGCAATCACACAAACTAGAAATCTAAGAGGAAACAGGGCTTGTAACGGCTGGAACTTTGCGATATTTTTATATCCGTAACTGGTTACCTATTTTTGGGCGACCTTACTCTATTGTAAAAAATTTATATGTTGGAAACTTCATGGAACAGTTCGGAGTACTGACACTAGGTAGTCGATTAAAGCGATTAAGTGATCATTTGTTTATTCAGGTGCAAGAAATTTATTCCCAGTGCGATATACCTATTTCGGCAACCTATTTTCCTATTCTTAGGTTGTTGCAGAAAACGGGAAGTCTATCTGTGATGGAAATTGCTGACCGTTTGCATCTAAGTCACCCTGCGGTGAGCAAGCAAACTACTAAGATGATCAAAGAAGCGCTGTTAGAGAAAACAGTGGATGAGCAAGATCAGCGAAGATCTTCCTTGCACCTTTCTGAGTTTGGCTTAAATGCTATGCAGCGCGTGGAGCCTGTCTTACAAGAAATGAAAGTTGTCCTTGAAAAAATGACGGCTTTTTCTAGTGATAATTTTATGAACGGCCTGTCTTATTTGGAGTCGCAGGTTTTAGGTGGAAGCTTAGCGGATAAAGTGCTAGACCGCTTAGAACCTATTCAAATTGTATCGCTAGAAAGTCAGCATGATAAAGCGTTTTATGATCTAAATATGGCTTGGCTTGAGCGATATTTTCCAGATCAGATCGCCGAGAAGGATCGAATCGTGTTGAGTAATCCGCAAGAAGAAGTTATTGAAAAAGGTGGTGTGGTTTGGGTGGCGATTCGCAAAAGAAAATCGGTAGATTCTGTCGTTGGAACCATTGCTTTTGCTCCTCTGAATGACAGTGCTTTGGATAATAAAAGAGGTGAAGTATTTAAATTGTCGGTTGCTGAGCACGCTCAAGGAAAAGGGATTGCTCAACGTTTGCTGTCTACTGCTATTGATTTTGCTACTCAAGGCGGCTTTTCTGTGTTGTCGCTAGAAACAGCGTCGTGCCTAAAATTGGCAAGGCGTCTCTATGATAAAAATGGTTTTGTTGAGAAGTCGTTTCCTAATCCTTCTTTGTACGCAAGAGCGGATGTTTATATGGAAAAATCATTAATATTAAAAACGCCTCGAGATCCTTCATGAATACAATGCAACATATGCGTCGAGGCGCTGTAGCCTCCATACCTATGATTATTGGCGGCATTCCTTTTGGTTTGCTTTTTGGCTCGTTAGCATCGAGTTATGGGTTGAGTCCTTGGTTTGCTGTAGCTATGTCGGCTTTTGTTTTTGCGGGCTCAGCGCAATTTGTTGCACTTGGACTAATTGCACTACACGCACCTTTTTGGGTAATTGTTTCGACCACCTTTATTGTTAATCTTCGTCATCTTTTATACGCCGCGGATTTGGTCAGATTTGTGAAGCATCTGCCAATGCCAATGCGAATTATTATGGGCTTTGGGTTGATTGATGAAACTTATGCTGCCGTTCGACCAATGTATGAAGTGGGAGCGGCCGATGAAAAAAACGGACACAAAGTATATCTCGGTTCTTTTCTCTCGTTTTATGTAATGTGGAATGTGACTACCATTTTAGGTGTGTTGTCTGGAGAGCTAATTCCCAGTATGAGCGAATGGGGACTGGAATTTGCTATGGTGGCAACCTTTATTGGCATCATTACGCCATATTTAAAATATAAAGCATTTTGGTTGTGTTTATTAAGTGCAGGTGCATCTTCAATCATATTATCTGGTTTGCCAAATAATTTAGGATTGTTGGTCTCTGCAGTAATTGGTGTGGTGATGGGGTATGTGGTGGATTCTACTAATAAAACAATCTCGGACTCAGATGAGAATATGCAAGAGGTGAGCAAATGACTTTATGGCAAGGGTCTCTCATAATTCTTGGTATGTTTGCTGTTACTTTTGGTGTGCGGTTTGTTTTGTTCGCGCGAGCGGATAAAGTTGTTATGCCTGCTTTTATCGAAAAAGCGTTAAAGTTTGTTCCAGTTGCGGTTTTGACCGCCATCATTACGCCGATGATTTTGATGCCGAATAAGCACGTGGATTTCTCGTCATCTAATCCTTGGTTACTTGGTGCGTTGGCGGCTTTTGTTGTGGGTATTTGGCGTCAGCAACAGCTGCTGACTATTTTAGTGGGCGTTTTGGTTTTCTTTGCGGCGAAATACGGATTTTCTTTATAAAAAAAGAGAAAAAGGCAGAAAAGATTTTCTGCTCAATATCCCATGCAAACCTAAATACTATATACTTGTCGGTCGAAGTAACAATATTGTTAGACCAACACTTATCGGGACTTACATCAAACATGTCAGAAACGTCTAAACCAGGTAATTTCATTACCCAAATCATTGATAAAGATAACGAATCAGGCAAGCATGGCGGTAAGGTTCTTACTCGCTTTCCACCTGAACCAAATGGCTACTTACACATTGGCCATGCTAAATCTATTTGCCTTAATTTTGGCTTAGCGCAGCGTTACAATGGTCAATGTAATCTACGTTTCGATGACACTAACCCAGAGAAGGAAAGTGTTGAATACATTGAATCTATTAAACGCGATGTTGAGTGGCTTGGTTTTGAATGGAAAGGCGAACCTAAGTTTGCTTCAGACTATTTTGATCAGTTATTTGATTTTGCTGTGCAGCTTATTCAGGCAGGCAAAGCTTATGCTTGTGAGCTTAATGCTGAGCAAATGCGCGAATACCGTGGCACCTTAAAAGAACCAGGTAAAAACAGCCCATTCCGTGATCGTACCGTTGAAGAAAATATGGCCATCTTTATGGACATGAAAAACGGTAAGTACAAAGACGGCGAAGTTGTTTTGCGTGCCAAGATTGATATGGCAAGCCCAAACATCAATATGCGTGATCCGATCATTTATCGAGTTCGCCATGTACACCATCACCAAACGGGTGACAAATGGTGTGTCTACCCAATGTACGACTTTACTCATTGTTTGTCCGATGCACTGGAAAATATTACGCATTCTGTATGTACGTTGGAATTTCAAGATCATCGTCCATTGTACGATTGGGTTCTAGAGACATTAAATACGGCTCATCCGCAGCAAATTGAATTCGCGCGTTTGAACTTGAACTACACGGTAACAAGTAAGCGTAAGTTGAAGTTACTGGTAGACGAAAAACATGTTCATGGTTGGGATGATCCTCGTATGCCAACGATTTCTGGTTTGCGCCGTCGTGGTTATACGTCACTGTCTATCCGCAACTTCTGTGAACGCATTGGTGTAACCAAGTCTGACAGCGTTGTAGATGTTGGCATGCTCGAACATGCTATTCGTGAAGATCTGGATGCGAGCGCAAATCGAGTCATGGTCGTTTTAAATCCAATTAAGGTGACCTTGACCAACTATCCAGCAGACAAAGAAGAAATCTTCACCGTAGGTAATCACCCGAAAAGCGAAGAAGCGGGTACTCGCGAAGTGCCGTTTAGCAAAGATCTATACATAGACGCTGCTGATTTTGCTGAAGTGCCACCTCGTAAATGGAAACGTTTGACACTGGATGGTGCTGTTCGTCTTCGTGGCGGTTACGTCATTACTTGTGATGAAGCGATCAAAAACGAAGCGGGCGAAGTGGTTGAACTACTTTGTCGCTATGATGAAAACACTCTTGGTGTGAATCCTGAAGATTACAAACCAAAAGGTGTGATTCATTGGGTGAGCGCAAAACATGCAGTAGATGCAACAGTTAATCTTTATGATCGCTTATTCGTAAACGAAGCACCTGATGCAAATTATGAAGATAAGAACTTCTTAGACTTTATTAATCCAGAGTCTTTGACGGTATTAACAAATGCTAAAGTTGAGCCATCTTTGTTGACGTCTGACAAAGGTCAAGGCTTCCAGTTTGAGCGTGAAGGGTATTTTTGTCGCGATCTGAAAGAAGACGGTATGGTATTTAACCGTACTGTGACATTACGTGACTCTTGGGCGAAAATCGAAGCAAAAGGAAATTAAGCGCATGTTGAAGATTTACAACACCCTAAGCGGGAAGAAAGAAATTTTCAAACCAATTGAAGAGGGCAAAGTGGGGATGTATGTCTGTGGTAACACGGTATACGACTTCTGTCACATTGGTCATGCTCGCGCGATGATCTCCTTTGATATTATTTCGCGTTTTATTCGTCATCTTGGCTATGAGCTGAATTACGTTCGCAATATTACTGATGTTGACGACAAAATTATTAAGCGTGCAGAAGAAAATAACGAATCAACTCAGTCGTTGACTGAGCGCATGATTGCTGCGCAGCGCGAAGATGAACTGCGTCTTGGCAATAAAATGCCAGATCGTGAGCCAAAGGCGACTGAGTTTATGCAAGAAATTATCGATATGGTGCAAATCCTTATTGATAAAGGTTTTGCTTATCAGGGCACTTCTGGCGACGTTTATTATCGAGCCACTAAATTCAAAGATTACGGCAAATTAAATAACCGTAAGCTTGAAGATATGTTGGCTGGTGCGCGTATTGATGTTGAGGTGGCAAAAGAGCATCCAGCGGATTTCGTTTTGTGGAAACAAGCGAAAGCTGGCGAAGTGTCTTGGTCTTCTCCTTGGGGTGATGGTCGTCCTGGTTGGCATATTGAATGTTCTGCTATGTCGACTAATTGTCTTGGTAGTCATTTTGATATTCATGGTGGTGGGCCTGATCTTAAGTTCCCTCATCACGAAAACGAAATTGCTCAATCAGAGGCGGCGACAGGCAAAGACTATGTGAACTATTGGATGCACTGTGGTGCAGTTCGTGTTAACAACGAAAAAATGTCCAAGTCTTTGGGTAATTTTTTCACCGTGCGCGATGTATTGGCCAAGTTTAATCCTGAGGTGGTTCGCTACCTGATGGTTTCAAGCCAATATCGCAGTGCGATTGATTACTCAGATCAAAGTTTGCTAGAGGCTAAGGTTGCTTTAGAGCGCCTTTACACTGCTTTACGTCAACAGCAGGTTGCTGAGTCATTCGAGCCAACCGTCTTTACTGAGCGCTTTGAAGAGGCCATGAAAGATGACTTTAACACTGCAGTCGCTGTTTCTGTGTTGTTTGAGCTAGTTCGTGAGCTAAATAAAGCAAAAACAGAAGATGCAGATAAGGCCTTGGTGCTGGCTGCGGAGTTACGCTCTTTGGCAGAATTGCTTGGGTTGTTGTATCAAGATCCAGAGTACTTTTTGCAAAACAGCACTGTGTCTGAAGGATTAGATGAGGTGGCAATACAGGCTTTAATCGACGAAAGAACTCAAGCTCGCAAAGACAAAAACTTTGCTCGTAGTGATGAAATTCGTGATGAACTGGCTAGTCAAGGAATTGAACTTCTCGATAGCAGAGAAGGGACGACTTGGACCAGAAGTTAAAGTAGTAAATTGAGAATAATAAAAAGGCGATGTAATCCATCGCCTTTTTATTATATGACTAATTGTTGCTAGTCTTTGTCTTTTACCACTTTAACTGCTAATACGTCACAAGGTGCGCCATGAAGAACGCCATTTGCTGTGGATCCTAATAATAGAGCAAGACCATGACGACCATGACTTCCTACAACAATAAGATCGACTCGTTTTTCTTCAGCAATACGGTGTATTTCGCTTTCTATGCCGCCTTGTGAAATGCAGCTTTCTTGAACTGGAACGTCCAATTGGGCTTCAAGGATGGCAATGCGCTCTTTAGCAGTTTCTTGTAATTGTGCTTGAATATCTGTGATATCGATTGGTACATCACCACCATAGGCGTAATTGAGTGATTCAATAACATGGAGTATGGTAAGTTCCGCACCCGTTGCTTTGCATAGCGCGACGGCTTTATTAGCTACTTTAATACTTTCATCAGTTAGGTCAACAGCGAGTAAAATTCTGCTATACATCATAGAACACCTCCAAATTTGGCTCGATTAATTTATTTTAGTTTAAAACTAGAGAGACATTAAAATATGACCGCTCTTATTGTTATTTTTATTACACTATCATTAATGGGGTCGGCGTTATGGATTATGCCTCCTAAAAAAGAGCGTCAACGCATGGCTTTACGCATGCATGCTCGAAAACTTGGTCTTACTGTTCAGCTTACATCAATTGACCTTCCTGACAAGTGGGATAAATCAATGAATCGGCAAAAAACGATTGCCTATTCTTTTTATCGGCTGAAGCCTGTAACTTCATTGCCTGATTGTATTTGGCTGCTACCTTATGAAGTATGGAAATATAATGCCCTGCTTAGTGGGTGGTGGTCTAGTGAATTATTTGCACTGACTGCTGATGCCCAAAAAGTATTAGAAAAATACGGAGCATTGCTTGTAGGGGTAAAAATCACACCTGAGTGTGTGTCATTGTATTGGAATGAGGCTGGTGATGAGTCGGTTTTGGATGAGTTGGCTACACTGGTGTTTTCATTGGCTGAAGTAAAAAGCGTCCCTAATTAGAAATAAGAGTGACGCTTATTATGGTGTTAATAATATTGAATTAAGAATTCTTAGGTATTTCTAGGTTGTGAAGGAGTTCACTCAATACTTCTTCTGGGTTATCACTGGCTTTCATCGCTTCAATTTTAGGTGACAGTATCTGTTTCATTCGGTCTGTTACGAAGTTTTTGAGGGTGTTTTTTTCTGGGCGCTCTGTGGCATCGGATTTAATGTGCGACAAAATTACCCCATAAAGAGTTTGTGCTACGCGCATATCTCCACCAGCAAAGTTTTTATTTGCTTGAACCATTTGGCGATTTAATTGAATCCACAAGTTAAGCCAGCGCAGATATTCGTAGCAGGCTTGATAATGCGTATTACTAATACGTCCTTTTCGGCGTAAATAAAGCAACATTTTGGCAAGTTTGGTAAGGCGCTCTTTGTAGTTGCTTTTTTCTTGGAAGCTAAAAGGTTCAGGTTCTGGATTGAATGGAACGGGGTCGTTATTTCTGCCTTCTTCGGCGGTTGCAATGCGAACTTCAATCTTTTCGGGATCATCGGAATATTGCAGAAGCTCTCGAAGTGTGTCTAGATAGAAATCATAAAGCACATCGGTGGCAATGGTATCGGTATTAATATCTTTTAAACCGCGGATATGTTGTTCAACACGATCCGCGCGATTTGATAGTTGCAATTGTTTTACACGTCTTTGAGTGATTTCTTTTTCTTTTTGATGTGCTCTTGATCCAATGACCACAGATAAAAGTACAATAATGATCAAAAATGCAATTGTTAATATTTGGAGGGTAGCCATGATTGTCCTTAAGCAACGAATTCAGTATGTTAAATAAGAAATACTAAGTTCAGCAAGATATAATGTGTGAAACAATACAGGGATCGCTTGTCATATAAAAGGTGTTTGCTTAATATCAGCGCCCCTAGAGATTAAACTTCGTGCAACGTGGATTTGCAGACCTACTTTATTAAAAGGCTTACACAGTTCAATGGGAAAATCACTGGTTATCGTGGAATCGCCTGCTAAGGCGAAAACCATCAACAAATACCTGGGCAACGACTTTATTGTCAAATCTAGTGTCGGGCACATACGTGACCTGCCTTCAGGTACAACTGCCACCTCTACGCCTCAAGAGCGTGCAAAGCAGGCTGCTTTGACGCGTAAAATGAGTCCGGAAGAAAAACTTGAGTATAAAAGTAGCAAATCACGTCAGCAGTTGATTTCTAGAATGGGGGTTGATCCAGAGAGTAACTGGAAAGCTCACTATGAAATTCTGCCAGGTAAAGAAAAAGTTGTCGATGAGCTAAAACGTTTGGCAAAAAATGCTGACACCATCTATCTCGCAACCGATTTGGATAGAGAGGGAGAAGCAATTGCTTGGCATCTTCGTGAAGCTATTGGTGGTGATGATAGTCGCTATAAGCGTGTGGTATTTAACGAGATTACAAAAAAAGCCATTAAAGCTGCGTTTGAAACGCCATCTGAATTAGACATGGATCGTGTAAACGCTCAACAAGCTCGTCGTTTCTTGGACCGAGTAGTTGGCTTTATGGTGTCACCTTTGCTTTGGTCGAAAGTAGCGAGAGGTTTATCTGCTGGGCGAGTTCAGTCCGTTGCAGTTCGCTTAATCGTTGAACGTGAAAAAGAAATCCGTGCTTTCATTCCTGATGAGTTCTGGGAATTAGATGCAATGCTTGCGACGCCATCGAAAGAAGTCATTAAATTCGAGGCTGCAAAATACCAAGACAAAGAATATCGTCCAGTTAACAAGGCGCAATCTGATGAGCATGTTGCTCGCTTAAATGATGCGAAATACCTTGTTAGTAGTCGAGAAGATAAGCCGACAAGCAGCAAGCCATCTGCGCCGTTCATCACTTCTACGTTACAGCAGGCGGCAAGTACTCGTTTAGGCTATGGTGTTAAGAAGACCATGATGCTAGCACAGCGCTTGTATGAAGGCGGTTATATCACTTACATGCGTACTGACTCGACCAATTTGAGTGTTGACGCGGTTGAGGCATTAAGAGGGTATATTCTTTCCAGCTTTGGCGAGGCTTATTTGCCTGCTGATCCGATACGTTACAGCAGTAAAGAAGGTGCTCAAGAGGCGCATGAAGCGATTCGACCTTCTGATGTTACCGTACGTGTTGATGACTTGCTAGGCATGGAGAAAGATGCACATCGTTTGTATGATTTGATTCGCAGCCAATTCATGGCGTGTCAAATGACGCCAGCAGAATACACGTCAACGACCATAACTGTTACCAGTGGTGAATACGAGTTTAAAGCTAAAGGGCGTATTTTGCGCTTTGATGGTTATACTCGCGCTATGCAGACGGTTGCTAAAAAAGGCGAAGATAATATTTTGCCTGACGTAGGTCAGGGTGAATATTTGGCTCTTAAAGAATTATTGCCTGAGCAACATTTTACTAAACCTGTTGCGCGTTTTAGCGAAGCAAGTTTGGTTAAAGAGCTTGAGAAGCGTGGAATCGGTCGTCCATCAACTTACGCATCTATCATTTCTACGATTCAAGATCGTGGGTATGTACGTGTTGAAAACCGTCGTTTTTACGCGGAAAAAATGGGTGATATCGTTACTGAACGTTTGGTTGATAGCTTTAATTCTTTGATGAATTTCAGTTTTACGGCCCAAATGGAAGAACAACTAGACGAAATTGCACAAGGTAATAAAGATTGGATTAAAACGCTTAATGCGTTTTATAAAGATTTTAGCTCGGTGTTAGCTAAGGCAGAATCGCCAGATGGCGGTATGATGCTGAATGAGCCAACACCGACCGATATTGAATGTCCAACTTGTTCTCGCCCGATGCAGATCCGTACTGCCAGCACAGGCGTATTTATGTCTTGTTCTGGGTATGCTTTGCCTCCCAAAGAGCGTTGTAAAGCGACTATTAATCTTATCCGTGGCGACGAAGCCATTGCTGTAGATGATGAAGAGGGTGAATCTAAAGCGCTTATCAATAAGCATCGCTGCAAGATTTGTGGATCGGCCATGGACAGTTATTTAATGGATGAGCATCGCAAGCTTCATGTTTGTGGTAATAATCCGGCTTGTTCTGGTTACGAAGTGGAAACTGGAGTCTTTAAAATTAAAGGCTATGACGGCCCGACACTTGAATGCGATAAGTGCGGATCAGAGATGCAGCTTAAAACCGGTCGTTTTGGTAAATACTTTGGCTGTACTAATGATGAATGCAAAAACACTCGTAAGTTATTAAAGAGTGGTGAAGCTGCGCCACCAAAGATGGATCCAGTACCGATGCCAGATCTCGCTTGTCAAAAAGTAGAAGATCACTATGTGCTTCGTGACGGCGCAACGGGTTTATTCTTGGCGGCAAGTCAATTCCCACGCAAGCGTGAAACTCGTGCCCCATTGGTTGAAGAATTGCTTCCATATATGGATCAAATAGATCCTAAATATCACTTTTTTGCAAAAGCGCCTAAAAAAGATTCTGAAGGTCGCCCAGCCATTATTCGATATAGCCGCAAGACGAAAGAGCAATATGTCATGACGGAAGAGGAAGGTAAGCCAACAGGCTGGAAAGCATTTTATGTCGGCTCTAAATGGGTGATTGAGGAAGGTAAGAAAAAATGAGTGGTGCCAGTTTAGCTAGCTTAACCAATCAAAAACTAGACACGGCAAGACGCTTTATTAAGCAGAGCCAAGATAGTGATGAAGCGTGGCTAAGGGTCGGGCTGGAAAGCTCGGCTATTTTTCAGTTAAGAAGTGCTCTTAATGGTCTGCTAAAAGAAGTGAATGCAGCGTATTCGTTATCTGGATCTCTGGATGTTGCTAAACTATTAGCTGAGTCAGAAGATAAGCAGATTGTTGTTCCTGTGCTGGCGGAGCTCGCTGATTTGTTGTCACGTACTGATTCTTGGTGCTTTCAATTGAACCAGGCATATTTGGTTCAGTTTGAATGTCGTACCTCTATGTCGTCAGTAGTTCAAAGTGATAGTCTAATTGGCCGTGGAAGTGACGCTGGCGCGTCCGTGAGTTTTTATTTGGCCAAGTTGGTCGAATTGGTGTTACGTTTTAGAGAAGAGTCATCAGAGTATTGAATATGAAAGAATCCTACCTAGAAATTGTTGAGCTGGATAATGGCGATATTGTGCTGCGTCCAGCCAGTGAAGATGGTGAGGAAACCGTTCCACTAGCAACATTGCAGATATCAGATGATACTCGATCTTATTTAAAGGATCGTTATTTTGAATTGGCAAAATGCATGTTCCATGCAGGAATTGATTTTGTTTATTCAGATGATTCGTTTTTTGACGAAGACTCGGAATATCTTGATGACGAAGATTTTCGTCCTAAGATTCTGCATTAAGTCTGTGTTGTTGGTGTGAGGCGTAGGTTTACATAAAAAAGCGAAGCATATGCTTCGCTTTTTTATTGGTATGGTGTTGATGAGGTAGCGGCTACTTAAAGTCCTTGGCGAATCACACCAACTGATAAGCCTTCAATGGCGAACTCTTCGCTTTCAAGGTCGACAATGATGTCATTGAACTCTTCGTTCTCAGGAATAAGTCGAACAATACTGCCTTTTTGTTCGAAGCGTTTAACTGTTACTTCGTCACCAATGCGAGCAACGACAATTTGGCCGTTACGCACAGTAGTTGTTTTATGCACTGCTAATAAGTCGCCTTCCATTATTCCGATGTCTTTCATGCTGGTACCTGAGACAGATAAGAAATAATCGGCTTGTGGGGAGAACATATTTGCTGGGATGTTTACATGAGAAGCAATGTTTTCTTGGGCTAAAATAGGGTAACCTGCAGCAACTTTGCCTATGACAGGTAAGCCAAGGTTGTTTGTGGGGTCATCATTTGATGCACGATCAACTAAGCGTATTCCCCTTGACGCGCCAGAAAGCATCTCTATTGCACCTTTTTTACTCAAGGCTTTTAGGTGCTCTTCAGCAGCGTTAGGAGATTTAAACCCAAGCCGGCGTGCTATTTCTGCTCTGGTTGGTGGAAAACCTGTTTCACTAATAAATTCGCGAATGGTTTCTAGTACGTCAGATTGTCTTTTGGTTAATTTAATCATAGGTTATCTGGTTGTTTATACAGTTACTGTTATTATATACAGCATTCCTAACTATACTCAATGATATAAATGCTTTCAGACGAACTAAAAAAACAGATTCAACTTGCATACCGAGCATCTTTGGATGCGAAGTCCCATAAACCAAGGGCTGGACAGCGCCAGATGATTGGTGCGATCGCTCGAACTTTGGGTAACATTAAACAAGGTTCGGAAGGTGAGCGCCTTGAAGAAAAGCATGTTGCCGTAATTGAGGCAGGAACAGGCACGGGTAAAACTTTGTCATATTGCCTTGCGGCTATTCCTATCGCGAAAGCTCGTGGTCTCAAATTAATTATCTCTACTGCAACGGTAGCGCTTCAAGAGCAGATTTTGCATAAAGAATTGCCTGATTTGCTTGAACATACGGAGCTGACTTTTAAGTACACGCTTGCTAAAGGGCGAGGACGCTATTTGTGCTTGAATAATCTTGAGGGCTTCTTGAGCTCAGAAGAGCAAGCAATGGACGATATGTTCGCTGGACTTTTCGAGCATCACCTTCATTCCGATGATATTAATACTGTTCTTTATCAAGAGATGGATGCTGCTTTGCAAAAAGGCGACTGGGATGGTGATAAAGACAATTGGGCTGGTATTGTTCGTGATCAAGATTGGCGTCGCTTAACCACAGATCATCAGCAATGCACTAACCGTAATTGTGCTAATTATTCCGCCTGCCCGTTTTTTAAAGCGCGTGCTGAAATCGAAGTGGCTGATGTGATTGTTGCCAACCATGATTTGGTATTGGCCGATTTGTCATTGGGTGGTGGCGCGATTCTTACCCCGCCAAAAGAAACTATCTATGTTTTTGATGAGGGTCATCATCTTCCTGATAAAGCGATAGGGCACTTTCGACATGAAGTTCGTTTGCAGCAAAGTATTACTTGGTTACGCCAATTAGAAAAAAATCTGGTTAACTTGAAGCAAGAGTTAACAGACGATGTCAGTGTAACAGGTCAGCTGCTACTAAAAATCCCACAGCAAATACAAAGTATTGTGAACTTTATCCAATATGCCCAGCAGGGGTTAGCGCCTTATATTCAGGGTTTGGGGTTGGATCAAGAAAATAATCAGCACCGTTTCGAGTTTGGCCAAATTCCAGATGAATTACGCCAGCTGGCATACAGTTTACAGACATCTTATCAAAAGTTGTTTAACAACATTGAAAGCATCCAAGACGAATGTAAAAAGACTAAACAAAATGAAGGGATGGGTGTAACACCTGAAACTGCAGAAACTTGGCAGCCTATTTTAGGTGTCATTCTTGGTCGCTTAGAGCAATGTATTGGGCTTTGGCGTTTGTATTCTACAGTTGATGATCAAAACTATCCGCCTAATGCACGCTGGCTAGTTTTATCTGGTCAAGGGATGGAGCAAGATATTGAACTGGGCGGTTCTCCGATTCTTGCCGCAAACACATTAAAGCAGCAGTTGTGGGATAAATGTTTCGGTGCGGTAGTGACATCAGCTACGTTAACGGCGCTTAATCAATTTCATCGTTTTAATATGCGATCAGGCGTTCCTCGTGAGAGTGAGTATTTGCGCGTTATTAGCCCATTTAATTTCCAAGAAAATGGGCTTTTGGTCGTTCCAGATATGGAGCATGAGCCAAATAGAGTTGAGCAACATACCGCCGAAATTGTTGCTTATTTAGATAAGCATGTGAACACAGAAAAGGGCAGTTTAGTGTTGTTTTCTTCCCGTCGTCAGATGGAGGAAGTGGCTCAGTCTGTGTCTGCAGGATTACAAGAAATACTTTTGATGCAAGGTGAGCAATCTAAGCGCGTTATTTTGGATTCGCATAAATCTCGCATTGATGAAGGGAAAGGCAGTTTATTGCTTGGCTTAGCCAGCTTTGCCGAAGGTGTAGATTTACCAGGTGATTATTTGACCTGTGTGTACATTGCTAAAATTCCTTTTGCTGTGCCAGATGATCCAGTCGAAGCAACGCTAGCAGAATGGATTCAAAAACGTGGTGGCAACCCCTTTATGGAAATTACCATACCAGATGCTTCTTTGCGCTTAGTGCAGGCAACAGGGCGACTATTAAGAAGCGAAAAAGACTCAGGTGAAATACATATTTTAGACAAGCGTCTGAGAACTAAACGTTATGGTAAGCAATTAATTAATAGCTTACCACCGTATAAGTATCAGTAGCTTGCTTCAACAAAGCGTAAGCAAGGGGTGATAAAGCTTTACCAATTAGGTACACTCCTTGCACAGATTATTAACCTCAAAACACAATAGAAGCGTATAGATTCCAATATGGAAAACCAAACTCAAGAAGCACCATCAGAAACCACAGCAAAACCAAAACGTACACGTCGCCCAAATAAGGGTCCAAGAAGTAACGATGATAGCCCTGCAAGCGTCCAAGCGGATGCACCGCAATCAAGCAATGAAACAAAACCTGCAGGGAATGCGAACTCTAAAATTTGGTCCATAGAAGATTTTCCGGTTGCTGAAGTTGAAGGCAAGATGCGCTTCCATGATTTAAATCTTCCTGATCGCGTCATTAAGTCTATTGCTGAAATGGGTTTTGAATATTGTAGTGAAATCCAAGCTGAAACCTTACCAATGACTTTGTTGGGTTATGACATTATTGGTCAAGCACAAACAGGTACTGGTAAAACAGCTGCTTTCCTCATTGCGATGATCAGTGACTTTCTTGATTACCCTCTTGAAGAAAAAAGAGCGAATAATTTTGCGCGTGGTTTGATTATCGCACCAACTCGTGAATTGGCGATACAAATAGCTGATGAAGCTGTAAAACTGACGACGAATTGTCATTTGAACGTCGTAACTTTAGTGGGTGGCTTGAGTTATGAAAAACAAAAGATCGCACTAGAAACTGAAAATGTTGATATTTTGGTTGCCACGCCTGGTCGTTTGTTGGATTTTGCTCGTAGCCGCAAAGTGCAATTGGGGAAAGTGGAATGCTTGGTGTTAGATGAAGCTGACCGCATGCTGTCTATGGGTTTTATCCCTGATGTGAAAAGTATTATTCGCATGACGCCGCATAAAGAAGCAAGACAAACCATGTTGTTTAGTGCGACCTTCCCGAAAGATATTCAAGCGCTGGCACAGCAGTGGACTTACTTCCCTAAAGAAGTATCTGTTGTTCCAAAAGAAGCGACAAATCAAAATATTGATCAAGTGATTTATACTGTTGAAGCGGATCAAAAATGGCCTGTTTTACAGCAATTAATCGAAAAAAATGGCGGTCAACGAACTATTATTTTTGCTAACCGTCGTGATGAAACACGCGACCTTTATGAGCGCTTACGCAAAGCCAATATTAATTGCGCTATATTATCAGGCGAAGTTGCGCAAGATAAACGTGTAAAAACTCTGGCGAACTTCAAAGAAGGCATCATCCAAGTGCTTGTGGCAACAGATGTTGCTGGTCGTGGTATTCACGTGGATAACGTAGAGTTAGTCGTAAACTATTCGTTACCAGAAGATCCTGAAGATTATGTACATCGTATCGGCCGAACTGGTCGTGGTGGTGAAACCGGTAAATCTGTGAGTTTTGCCAGTGAAGATGATGCTTTTATGATTCCTGAGATCGAAAGGGTCGTTGGTGAGAGCATCCGCTGTGAGTACATGGTTGATACATCTCTATAAATATCGCTTAGTTTTTAAGTGAGATAAGATGATTTTAGAACACCATTTTGCAAGTTTGGGTGAGGCGTTTTCTTCGAAAACCCTTGTCCAGCCACTTTTTGAGCAGCGATTGGTTGAATTTAACCAATCGCTCGCTACTCTTCTGTCTATTGATATTAAATCTACCGAAACCAAACGTATCTTAAGTGGAGAAGAAACTCTGCCTTCTAGCCTAAGTATGGTTTACGCAGGTCATCAGTTTGGTGGTTTTTCACCTCAATTAGGTGATGGGCGCGGTGTGCTACTGGGTGAGGTTCGTGGTCAGGATGGTCTTTTATATGATTTGCATATGAAAGGCGCTGGGCCGACGCCTTATTCTCGTCGTGGTGATGGTCGTGCTGTATTGCGTTCTTGCATTCGTGAATATTTGGCGAGTGAGGCCATGACAGCTCTGTCAGTGCCTTCTTCCCGCGCTTTGGCACTTTATGATAGTCGAGAGGCTGTTTACCGAGAAACGCCAGAAGCAGGAGCTATGCTGCTTAGGGTTGCGCAAGGTCATATCCGCTTTGGTCATTTCGAATACTTTTTTTATCAAGGTAAGCAAGCGGAATTGGATCAGCTGATTGAATATTGCCTTACGCATTATTATCCTGACTGCTTGGCGACAGAGTCGCCGTTAGAAAGCATGTTAATCGCAGTTGTCAAACGTACAGCTAGAATGATTGCCAAATGGCAATCGATCGGTTTTCAGCATGGTGTAATGAACACAGATAACTTTTCTTTTACCGGTGAAACGATCGATTATGGTCCATATGGTTTTATGGAGGATTATGAGCCAGATTGGGTTTGCAATCATTCAGATCATGAAGGTCGTTATGCGTTCTCGCGGCAACCAGGGGTCGGTTTGTGGAATCTCAATTGTTTGATGCGATGCTTTTCAAAGCACCTTGAACGGGATCAGCTTATCGCTATCTTGCAGTGCTATGAGCCAGAGCTACAGACTCACTATGATTCATTAATGATGAGCAAAATGGGCTTAAACTCTGTACAAGATATGCATGAGTTATTACCTGAGCTATTTACAATATTGGCCGCAGAAAAAATGGACTACTCAGTGTTTTTCCGTTTATTGAGCCATTTTGAACAGGGAGGCTTTATGCTTTTGCTTGATGAAGTGGTTGATAGAGAAAGGCTGTCTAATTGGCTTGAACGCTATGAGCTTGCACGAATGAAAAATGATCTAGCATGGCCTAAAGTGAGTGCTTCTATGCTGGCAGTGAATCCGAAGTTCCTGCTGAGAAATTATTTAGCTCATGATGCAATTCTTGCAGCAGAACGAGGTGACTATTTACCCTTCCGCCGTTTATTGAACGTACTCATTACTCCATTTGATGAGCATCCAGAGTCGGATGTGCTCGCGCAAAGAGCGCCAGAGTGGGGTAGGTCATTAGAAGTTAGTTGTTCGTCTTAGTATTGTTCGTTTTTATATAGTTAGACGATATTTTTTAAAGAGAAACAGTCATTATGAAGCATTCTGTGTGTGTATTAGGTGGTGGTAGTTTTGGCACAGCCTTGGCCAATATCATGGCTAAAAATGGTCATCAAGTTAGTCAGTGGATGCGTAATGAAGAACAGGTTGAAGAGATTAATTTGACAGGTTTGAATAGTCGTTATTTACCCAATGCGCCATTGCATCGAGAACTACTGGCGACCAGTAATTTAGAGCAGGCAATACGAGATAGTGATACTGTTTTTGTGTCAATTCCTTCTAAATCATTCGAACAAGTAGTTCAGCGCATTGAGCCTTTATTAACTGCGGATAAAATATTAATTAGCACTACTAAGGGTTTTAATCCAAATCGATTTGAACTTATGAGCGATGTTTTGCGTCGAAACCCTATTACTCAAAAAATTGGCGTGTTGAGTGGTCCAAACTTAGCAAAAGAAATTGCTGCAGGTCAAATGACGGGGTCGGTAATTGCTAGTGCTGATGATAAGGTTCGCCAGCGAGTGATTGAGTTGTTGAAATCACCTACTTTTCGAGTGTATGAAAATACCGACAGTACAGGTGTTGAGCTGGCTGGCGCGTTAAAAAATATTTATGCGATTGTGTGTGGTCTTGCTAAAGCTCTAAATGTTGGCGAAAACACTATGTCGATGATTATGACTCGAAGTCTTGCAGAGATGAGCCGGTTTGCGGTGCATTTTGGTGCTAATCCTATGACCTTTCTTGGGTTGGCGGGAATGGGAGATTTGATCGCAACTTGTACTTCACCTTTAAGTCGAAATTACCGTGTCGGCTTTGCTATTGGTTCGGGTCAAGACTTAGATGAAGCCATTGGTGGAATAGGTGAGGTTGCTGAAGGGGTCAATACCTTAAAAATGGTGGTAGATGAAGCCCATAAACATGGCTTATATATGCCTCTTGCAGAAGGTTTGTCTAAATTATTGTTTGAAGGTGCTAAGCTGGAATCATTGATTGGTTCAATGATGACTGGCGAGCAAAAATGGGATGTCGAATTTGCGACAAATGAGGGGAATAACAATGTCTAAGCCAGGTTATGCTGATCAAGGTTTTTGGTTTCGTGTGATTTTTATGCTGCTGTATTGGGTGGTTTTGAATATTGCTGTCACTGTATTTGGTGTTTTGCTTGTTTTGGTAAGCTTGGTGAAATTAGGCTCCAAGTATGAGCCAGTCACTTTGTCTTCTTGGTTAAAAAGTGTGACAGCTTTCATCGGTCAGATTTTCTCATTTTTGTCTTTTGAGTCAGAAGAAAAACCTTTCCCATTTCAGCCATGGCCTCAGGTAAATGCGGATGAAGAAGCTTAAGCGCCTATATATATTGCGCCATGGAAATGCTCAACCGTATGGTTATGATCAAGATGAACTTCGTGAGCTGACAGAGCTTGGAGTGGCTGAAGTAAAAACAGCTGCTCGAGCTTTTCGTAATAAGAGTGAGATGTTTGATGTGGTTTTTGTCAGTCCTTATGTTAGGGCGCAGCAAACTGCAAAAGTCTTTTTGGCCGATCTTGATGTTTCTGTTGAGGTTGAAAACTGCCCTCTAATTACCCCGGAAGGCCAAAGTATGGATGTGGCTACTTGGCTAAATGATCTGCCCTATGAATCCATTTTATTGGTTACCCATCAGCCTTTTGCACATCAGTTTGTGGACTTTTTGGTTGATGAGCCCTTGCCGGTTAGCTTTTCGATGACGACGGCGACGTTAGCTTCTGTAGAAGGTGAGTTTTTTGCCGGAGCATGCTGTCAATTCTGTTGGTGTATTTCACCATCATAAATTATTTAATTGAATTTAGTGGGTTGGTTAAAAGCAAATATGGGAAATGAAATCGTTTATAAGCTTGCGCATACTGAAATAGCTGCTCTGCAATGGCTGCCTAAAAATACCTCGGCATTTAAAGTGTTGTCGCTACATGGGTGGCTTGATAATGCAGCTAGTTTTTCTAACTTATCTCCTCATCTCTCCGATTTTTCTCATGTTGCATTAGATCTTGCTGGACATGGCTTGTCTTTACATCGACCAGCGGGAAGTTTTTATCATTTATGGGATTATGTTTTGGATGTGGTGTCTATTTTAAACCAATCCAAGCAAAGTGTTTGGTTAATTGGTCATAGTATGGGCGGTGCTGTTGCTATGTTGGTGGCTGCTATTGCTCCTGATAAGGTTCGCGGACTGATTGTGCTTGATAATATGGGGCCCTTGAGTGGGGCGCCAGCGGATCGTGTGGTGACGTTACAACGAGCTGTTAATAAAATGGCCAAATATCGCTTGGGTAGGGATACAAGCTATCAAACGAAAGAAGATATGGTACTTGCTCGAATGGATGGTTTCACTCAGTTGTCCAAATTCGCGTCAAAAGTATTAGTTGAACGTGGTGCAAAGCAAAATGCTGATGGGATTTGGACGTGGCGTCATGATGGAAAGTTGACCTTTCCTTCGCCATTTCGGATGGATGAAGAAAGCGTTCAGGCCTTTATTCAGGAAATTAAATGCCCAACTTTGGCTTTGGTTGCTAAAGATGGGATTTATCAAAATGATCATCAGTTAGTTGAAAAGCGCGCGGCTCAATTTCCATGGATAAAGTTGAAATGGCTTGAAGGTAATCACCATTTTCATCTTGAACCAGAGAGTTGCTTTGAAGTAGCAACTGAAATTCAGCGATTTATTGATCAAAACTAATGCGTTAGCCCATCCTTAGTTGGGATGAAAGGAAGGTTGTATGGTTAAGTTTCGAGGCGTGTTGTGCCTATTGGCTGCTTTTAGTAGTGTTTCTTTTGCAGGGGTTTTAGGGATTGAACCTTATCGTGATGCACAGTTAGTTAAAAGTAATTCTCAAACTGAGCAGTTTGTAGAAATTCCTTTGAGTAAAATTCGCCGTGCTGGCAGTGGATGGGAGCCTGAAACGGTTATTCGTTTGAAAGGTGATTACTTTTCTTCGTTATACAAAATCAATCGCAATGCGCTTTTGTCTGATGTATATACTCACTACCGATCACAAATGTTGAGTGACGGCCGCAGTATCTTATTCGAGTGTGATAGTCGAAGCTGTGGTAGTAGCAATGCTTGGGCGAATAATTTCTTTGGTGATTATCTTTTGTATGGTTCGGATCAAAGTCAGTTTTTGCTTGTTGTTAAAAATAAACAAGATACTTATCAGATCTTATACCTTAATCGTCGCGGTGCTGGTGACGTGATGGTTCGTTTAGATGAAGTGAAATCGGCAGAAGCAAATGATACAGAGTTCGAAATTGTAGCCCAGATGGATGTGCAGGATATTCCTAGAATACGTCGTTTCGTCAGTGATTTACCGGCTGGCCAAAATGTGGTTGGTTTTGTTACAAGTCAAAAAATAGGAACTCTAAGTGCTATTGAGTCGGGGGATCGGCTTATTTCAATGGCGTCGGCAGGTCTAGGGGATCAGCTTAAAGATAAGGTTAGATTTATTAACTTAGCAGATCTTGGTCGCGAATCACTTGGTGTTAATCGCATATCTTTTGTTTATGTTCGTCCTTAGGCGGTAGTAGTGAATACGAAAAAGACGGTTGCTCTGGTTTTAGGGAGTGGAGCGGCACGCGGTAATGCACATATAGGTGTGATTCAAGCATTTGAAGATCGTGGATATGAAATTGTCAGTATTTCTGGTTGTTCTATTGGGGCGATAGTCGGTGGTATTTATGCTGCGGGTAAGTTGTCTGAGTATCGTGAATGGGCTGAATCTTTAGATCGAATGAATGTTATTCGTCTATTAGATATGTCTATATTGAACGGTGGTTATGTAAAAGGTGATCGTTTTTTTGAGAAAATTCAAGGCATTATAGGGGAGCCAACTATTGAGTCCTTACCGATAGCTTACACCTCTGTAGCTGTCGATTTATTGAATCAGAAAGAATTTTGGTTTCAGCGTGGTGATTTGATAAGTGCTATGCGTGCATCCTCAGCCATACCGTCTCTGGTGTTGCCTGTGACGCTTAATGGTCAAATGTATGTTGATGGCGGGGTGTTGAATCCTTTACCTATCATCCCTTCTGTGCCAGCTGGGGCGGACTATATTGTTGCGGTTGATCTTAATGGTCCTGCTGAACGAGTTGTGAACAATGTTTCTGAGAGTGATCCAGAAGGGCCTGCTTGGTGGTTGAGTACTAAAGGTTTTTTTGGAAAAAACAAAGAAGAAACAGATGAAAAGGCTAAGTATTCGCCAGAAAGTTGGGGGCGATTACAGACTATCAATATGATGTTTGAGACTATGCAAGAATCTCTTACTCAGTATAAATTAGCTGGATATCCGCCAGATTTGCTTATCTCTATACCTAAAGATATCTCTGGTTTCTATGAGTTCTGGCGGGCTAAAGAATTGGTAGAGTTTGGTTATGAAACCGCTTTAAAAGCGATTGATGGCCTTGAATCACCAAAGTCGAGCTATTTTTCTTTCCCTAAAGGCTACTAACAATAGTTTAGCCTATAGGGTTTACTCCTAGCTCTCTAAGTGATCGAGATAGAGATATAAGTGGTAAACCAATTAAACTATTAGGGTCATCACCTTCCATTTTTTCAAAAAGACATACTCCAAGCCCTTCACATTTAAAACTACCTGCGCAATCAAGAGGTTGCTCGATTGAAACATATTGAGTAATTTCTTGTGTCGTTAGTACCCTAAAATGAACGTGGTATTCATTTAATGTGTACTTATAAGATTGATCTTGTTGGTTTAAAACGCAAAGTCCTGTTAGAAAACTTACTCTTTTACCACTGAAGCAAGAAAGCTGCTTTATGGCATTTTGTTCTGTATGAGGCTTTCCTAAAATCTGGCCATTTAATACTGCAACCTGATCAGAAGTTATAATCAGCTCGTTTGAGCTTTGATTATTTTGTTGGCGTTCGTTATTTACGGCATGCGCTTTGGCAACACTAAGGCGTTTGACTAAATCGACAGCGGATTCTAGGGGAAGTGGGCTTTCGTCAATGTTGGGCGAATGGCATTCAAAAGGAATTCTTAAGCGTTCTAAGAGCGCTTTTCGGTAAGGAGAAGACGAGCCGAGTATGAGTTTTTTTTGCATTGTTTTTTAATCATTTTATTGGGATGAAAGATGATTTTACTTTTTTTTACCTCTAATGACTTAAAAAAGTGAAAAAAAGCGCTTTAAGAGCAGTTAGACTTTGACAAAAAGGGCCCTTAGCAATATTATCCCCCGCCATGTTGAATGATACGTTACCTAAATATTTTGACCCTCGTAAATACGCTAGCTATGAGCAAGCGTTCGAAGGGTACGTGCCCCTTAATGAATTTAAGGAGCTTTGTGCTATATTAGCCTCTGATGAGGGTAATGCTTTTATTCATCTAGACTTTAGAGTTGATGAGGATAGGCGCTATATTGCTACTGGATCATTAACAGCTCAAGTACAGGTTGTTTGTCAGCGTTGTATGGGGGCTGTTTCACATGATCTAGCGTTAGATTTGTCGCTGGGATTCGTTTATGACGAAGATCATGCTAAGAATCTACCGAATAGTTATGATCCTGTTGTCATGACCGATGGTGAAGTAATTTTGGCAGATATGGTCGAGCAAGAAATTATACTTGCCCTACCAATTGTCGCTTATCACGAAGAAAGTGGTTGCAACCCAACAGCTGTAAAGTATGCCTCGTCTACCGATGACGCACCGGATGACGAAAAACCGAATCCATTTAGTATATTGGCCCAATTAAAGGCTAAGTAAAGTTAGGAGCTCCAAAAATGGCAGTACAAAAAAGTAAAGTAACTCGTTCACGTCGCGGCCAGCGCCGTTCACACGATGCTTTGACAGGTCCAACTCTTTCTGTAGAAAAGACTACTGGTGAACTTCACCGTCGTCACCACATTTCTGCAGATGGTTTTTACCGTGGTCGTCAAGTTATCACCCCTAAAGGTGAGTAACTAAGATACCCATGATCAGGGTAGCTTTAGACGCTATGGGCGGGGACTTAGGTCCCCGCATTGCATTTGACGGTGCAGTAGAGATTCTTTCTCGCTATCCAGATGTCGTCATCACCATCTATCATTTCCCTAATCCCGGTCTTGAACTTCCTGCGCCTCATGAACGTTTGTCCCTGATTGCTTGCACTGACGTTATTGATGGAGATGAAGAGATAGTCTTGTCTTTATTTCGTCGTCGAAATAGTACGCTTTATCAGTCTTTAAGTGCATTGGCTCAGCGGTCGTCGGACGTTGTTGTGACCTTGGGTAATACAGGTGCTATGGTTGCATTAGCTCGTCATATACTGGGCGTGTTACGTCCGAAGCTGTATCCTGCATTAATAAGGGAGCTTTATTCTAATCCGTTGCGATGTTTGGTGGATTTAGGGGCTAATGTCCATTGTCCGCCATCAATGTTGGTTGGCTTTGCAGAGTTAGGTGCGGCTTATATTGAGGCGCTCAGTGATGAAAAGCCAAGGGTTGGCCTGTTAAATGTTGGCGTCGAAAGCTCGAAAGGTAGTGCGGTTATCCGAGAAACGGATCGGCTTTTAGCAAGCAAAATATGGCCTGATTATTTTGGTTATGCAGAAGGAACTGAGCTGTTTGATGGCGATAAAAATGTCATTGTATGTGATGGCATGGTTGGTAATGCTGTATTGAAAGCATCAGAGGGGCTGCTGTCTTTCATGATGAGTAAATTTAAAGGGGTTGACGGCGTATCATCCTTGTTTGAGACTTTTTACCAAACTGAGCGTAGGCATGGTGCTTGTTTAGTGGGTGTGCGTGGCAATTTGGTAAAAGGTCATGGTCGTTCAGATTTGTCTGCGATGATCGGTGCGATAGAGTATGGAATTGATATTGCGCGAGCGGATTTGTATTCTGCGATAGAAGCGCGTCTTTGTAGTTAAGCTTTATAGCTAGGAGATTAAATGAGCACTAAATTAGCTTTTGTTTTTCCAGGTCAGGGTTCTCAGCAGTTAGGGATGTTGGCTGATTTGGCGGAAAAACATGAAATAATAAAGCAAACTTTCGCCGAAGCATCTGATGTTCTTGGTTATGATTTATGGGATCTTGTGCAGAATGATGCTGAGAGACTTAGTCAAACGGATAAAACTCAGCCGGCGCTGTTGACGGCCAGTGTTGCTCTATGGCGCCTTTGGGAGCAGCAGGGTGGTGATAAGCCAGCGTATGTTGCAGGTCATAGTCTTGGCGAGTATTCTGCTTTAGTGTGTGCTGGTGTGATTGCTTTTACTGACGCGGTAGAGCTTGTTAAGTTGCGTGGTGAATACATGCAGCAAGCGGTTCCTGCGGGCGAGGGTGCAATGGCTGCGATTATTGGTCTTGATGATGATAAAGTGGTTGCTGCGTGCGCTGCGGCTCCAGGTATTGTTAGCGCGGTTAATTTTAACTCGCCAGGGCAAGTTGTGATTGCTGGTCATGTTGCAGCTGTAGAGGCTGCGATGGTGAATGCAAAAGAAGCAGGAGCTAAGCGTGCATTGCCTTTACCGGTGAGTGTTCCATCGCATTGCGAGCTTATGATTCCTGCTGGCGCTAAATTAGCCGAGAAACTTGAGACTATTGTTTTTAAATCGCCTTCCTGCACTTTGGTGCAGAATGTTACTGCTCAAGCTGTTTCTGACCCTTCTGTGATCAAGGCAAACTTGGTTTCTCAATTAAGTGAGCCAGTTTTGTGGACGCAATCTGTTGTGTTACTTTCGGAATTAGGTGTAACGTCTACGGTAGAGTGTGGTCCTGGTAAAGTGCTGAGTGGTCTTAATAAGCGAATAGTCAAAGGTTTAGAAACATCTTCTTTGGGTGATTTGGCTGGATTTGAAGCGGCTTTGTCTGCGTAATAGTATTTTATTATTTGTTCGAAATGCACTTTTTGAAATAGATTGTTGGAGACAGGTATGGGTCTTGAAGGAAAAATTGCTCTAGTGACTGGAGCTACTCGCGGCATTGGTAAAGCGATTGCTGTTGCTCTAGTTGAGCAAGGTGCGACCGTTATTGGTACGGCAACTAGTGAGTCTGGTGCGCAAAGTATTACTGAATATTTGGGCGCTAATGGTAAAGGCTGGGTGCTTGATGTGTCATCAAGTGAGTCAGTTGATGCGGTAATTAAAGAAATTACTGCTGAATTTGGTGCGCCAACGGTTCTTGTTAACAACGCCGGCATTACTCGTGATAATTTAATGATGCGAATGAAGGAAGATGAGTGGGATCAAGTGATTAATACTAATCTAACTTCTGTTTTTCGTGTTACAAAGGCTTGCTTACGTGGCATGACTAAAGCAAAATTTGGTCGTGTTATTAGTATTAGTTCTGTTGTTGGCTCTATGGGCAATGGCGGACAAACAAATTATTCTGCAGCAAAAGCTGGGCTAGAGGGTTTTAGTCGTTCTTTGGCAGCAGAAATAGCATCTCGCGGTATCACTGTAAATTGTGTGGCTCCGGGGTTCATTGAAACGGATATGACTAAGGTGTTATCTGAAGAGCATAAGGCCAAATTGGTCGAAAAAGTGCCTTCATCACGTCTTGGTCAACCAGAAGAAATTGCGGCAGCTGTCGCATTTTTGGCGTCAAATGGCGCTGCTTACATTACCGGTGAGACATTACATGTCAATGGCGGTATGTATATGTCGTAATTTGAGTTGAATTTTATGTTTAATTCAACGAAAATACGTCTCCGGTTCATGTCGAGAATCACACCTTTTTTGGTGATCGAATTTTTATAATATGCTCACACTGAGCTGTTAATGAGTAGAGTAGGAACTTCTAATGAGTAGCATTGAAGAACGCGTTAAGAAAATCGTTTGTGAACAACTAGGCGTTAAAGAAGAAGATGTTGTTGCTTCAGCATCTTTTGTTGATGACCTAGGTGCAGATTCCCTAGATACAGTTGAGCTAGTAATGGCTCTTGAAGAGGAATTTGATACTGAAATTCCTGATGAAGAAGCTGAAAAAATCACTACCGTACAAGCAGCGAACGACTACATCAACGCTAACTTGTAAGATATTGGTGAACTGAGTTTTCCGAAAAGCCGCTTGTATTCGTTACAGCGGCTTTTCTTATTAATAGCTCTTAAAGAATTGAGGGCGAATTGCTGGAGAAATCTTATGTCTCGTCGTCGGGTTGTAGTCACAGGAATGGGAATGGTGACACCCCTTGGCAATAATGTGAAAGATACGTGGGATAGCATCTTGGAAGGAAAGAGTGGTGTATCTGAGATCACTTCTTTTGACGCCAGTCTGTTTTCCACCCGTTTTGCAGCGCAAGTAAATGGCTTTGATGCGACTCAATATATGAGCGTTAAAGAGGCTCGCAAAATGGATCTTTTCATTCAATATGGTATCGCAGCCGCAGTGCAAGCTTTGGATGATGCCAATCTTAATGCCGATACAGCGGATTTAAGCCGTGTTGGTTGCGCGATAGGTTCTGGTATTGGTGGTTTGCCAATGATTGAAAAGAACCTTGAGCTGTTGAATGAGTCAGGCCCAAAACGTATTTCTCCTTTTTTTGTTCCAGGCGCGATTATTAATATGATTTCAGGTCATGTTGCGATTCGTTTTGGTTTTAAAGGCCCTAATATCTCTATTGTTACCGCGTGTACTACTGGTACGCATAATATTGGTATGGCAGGTCGCATGATCGCTTATGGTGATGCTGATGTGATGATTGCTGGCGGTGCTGAAATGGCTATTACTCCATTGGGTATCGGCGGTTTTGGAGCGGCTAGAGCATTGTCCACTCGTAACGATGATCATAAAACAGCAAGTCGTCCATGGGATAAAGACCGTGATGGTTTTGTGATGGGGGATGGTGCTGGTATTTTAGTACTAGAAGAATACGAACATGCTATTGCACGTGGTGCAAAAATTTATGCAGAGCTTGTGGGTTTTGGTATGAGTGACGATGCTTATCACATGACTGCTCCGCCAGAGAGTGGTGAAGGAGCTGCGTCGGCTATGAGGGCTGCTCTGAACGATGCTCGTCTTACGCCTTTAGATATCGATTATATTAATGCTCATGGTACATCAACTCCTGCTGGTGATTTAGCAGAAACTAATGCGGTAAAAGCGTTAATGGGTGAAGATGCATCAGATGTCGCAATTAGCTCGACTAAGTCCATGATAGGGCATTTGCTTGGTGCCTCGGGAGCAGTTGAATCAATTTTTTCGATACTTGCTATTCGAGATCAAGTTGCTCCACCAACCATTAATTTAGATGAGCCGAGTGACGGTTGTGATTTGAATTATGTTCCTGGAACACCACAAAAACGTAAAATAGACGTTGTTTTAAATAACTCGTTTGGTTTTGGTGGTACGAATGGAACATTAGTATTTAAGAAAATATCTTAAATACTAGGTGGGCAGATTATAATCTGCCCACCGTAGCTAGTTTTATTAATGGATTTGAGTTGGTGTGCCGCGTAATGCACTGATTTCTTTTGATATATCATAGCTTTTATTTTGACTGTCTAGCTCATATAAATGGTCTTCCAGCTGTTGATAAAGAGCAATTTCCTCATCACCTAGAAAATGCAGGCATTCGCCACCGACAAACCATAATAGCTCTCTCTTTATTAGAGGGACTAGATTTGCGTAGCATCGTATGAAGCGTGATAATACCTCTTGGGCATCGAAAGTATAATCATGGGTATTTTCCTGAATGTTTTTTATCAGGCCGTCCCACTTTTCTAAGAAGTCTAATTCTTCTTCTGCCAAGTCTGGTTGATCAAAAGGTGCGTGTTCTGCGATGCGCTGACGCAAATCAGCAAAAGCGTCAAGTATGTATTGTGTGCGTGATTCCACGTAAAACCCTATTCAAGTAAGTAACTATTTAGTCGGCTACTGCCGTACGAGAACTTCAATTATGACATATGCAATCGAAATTAGTGACCTTAAAAAGCGCTATGATAGCGGCTTTGAAGCGCTAAAAGGTATCGATTTAAAAGTTGAAAAAGGAGATTTCTTCGCGTTACTCGGTCCAAATGGAGCGGGCAAGTCTACGACAATCGGTATTTTATGCTCGTTAGTGAATAAAACATCGGGCAAAGTGTCTATTTTTGGTACAGATATTGATAAAGATTTTGCCAAAGCCAAAAAATATCTTGGTGTTGTGCCACAAGAGTTTAATTTTAACGTGTTCGAGACCGTTTTTAATGTTGTGGTAACTCAGGCTGGTTTTTATGGTATTAGCCGTTCGTTAGCAGAAGAGCGTGCGGAGAAGTACCTAAAACAGCTAGACCTTTGGGATAAAAGAAACGATCAATCGCGAATGCTATCTGGCGGTATGAAACGTCGTTTAATGATAGCCAGAGCATTAATTCATGAGCCTGAAGTGCTTATTTTGGATGAGCCAACCGCCGGTGTCGATATTGAGCTTCGCCGTTCTATGTGGGAGTTCATCAAAAAACTAAATGAGCAAGGTACGACAATTATCTTAACCACACATTATCTGGAAGAAGCAGAACAGTTGTGCCGAAACATTGCCATTATTAATGCGGGTCAAATTGTTGAAAATACCAGTGTGAAGGCTTTGTTGAAAACACTTAATCAAGAAACCTTTATTTTGGATTTAGATACTAGTCTGCCTAATGGCTGGGCTTTACCTGGCTTCAGTGTGTTAGTCAGTAAAGACGCGAGTACGATCGAAGTTGAAGTTATTAAAGGGCAGTCTATCAATGCCATCTTTCAGGCGCTTGATGCAATCTCCGTCAACGTCGTGAGTATGCGTAACAAGTCTAATCGACTCGAAGAGCTCTTCGTTAAATTAATTAAAGGCTAGATAGATGAAAAATTCGGAAATTTGGGTCGCATTTTATACGATTTTGGTAAGAGAAATTCGTCGATTTACTCGTATTTGGCCACAGACATTATTGCCACCAGCTATTACGATGACATTATATTTTGCTATTTTCGGCAACTTAATCGGTGATCGAATTGGTGAAATGGGTGGCTTTAGTTATATGCAATACATTGTGCCAGGCTTGATCATGATGTCTGTCATCACAAACTCATATTCCAACGTGTCTTCGTCGTTCTTTTCTGCGAAGTTTCAACATAGTGTGCAAGAGTTGTTGGTCTCTCCTACACCAAACTGGGTGATTCTAATGGGGTACACGCTTGGCGGTGTGGCTCGTGGTTTGTGTGTTGGTTTGATTGTTACTGTGCTGTCGCTGTTTTTTACTCATTTGGCGTTAGAAAGCTTATTCCTAACGATTCTTGTGGTGTGTTTGACGGCAATTATGTTTTCTCTAGGCGGTTTTGTTAACGCTATTTACGCTAGAAGTTTTGATGATGTATCCATTGTTCCGACTTTTATTTTAACGCCGCTCACTTACTTAGGTGGAGTGTTTTATTCTATCGATTTGCTGCCTGATTTCTGGCAATCCGTTTCGCTATTAAACCCAGTTCTTTATATGGTTAATGCGTTTCGTTACGGCATTTTGGGTGTTTCTGATATTAACGTATATTGGGCACTTGTTATTGTTTGCGTATTTATTGTGGTGTTGTTTGGATTCGGTCTGCGTTTGCTCAATCAGGGCAAAGGTATTAGAAGTTGAGGTAGTGTTATATGGGCTTTTTACCCTTAGGTCAGCAAACAGAATATGTTTCTGAGTACGATGCAGGGTTGCTTTACCCCATTGCAAGAGTTGATAAATGGACTGAGATGGCTATCGAGTCTGAGCGACTGCCGTTTTTTGGTGAAGATGTTTGGAATGCTTATGAACTGTCATGGTTAAACTTGAAAGGAAAGCCAATTGTTGCCTTGGCTGAATTTCGTTTACCTTGTGATTCGCCAAATATTATTGAATCAAAATCGTTTAAATTGTATTTGAATTCATTGAATCAAATGCGTTATGAGTCAGCTGAAGAAGTCCAAGCCATACTTGAGAAAGATCTTTCGCGGGCCGCTGGTGCTGAAGTGACGGTTATTATTCGCGATGTTGATTCAATGGCATCGTTGGTAGTATTAACGCCTGATTATTGCATCGATGAACTGGATGTTGATGTATCAGAATATCAGCCAAATGCAGGCTTATTAGAGACTGATGAGACAATGGGGGTGGTTGAAGAGCGATTGGTTAGCCATCTTTTAAAATCAAATTGCCCTGTGACCAATCAACCAGATTGGGGTTCGGTTTTTATTGATTATAAAGGCCCTAAGATTCACCACGAAAGCTTGTTGAAGTATGTTATTTCATTCCGTGAGCATACCGACTTTCATGAGCAATGCGTTGAGCGAATTTTTATTGATATCATGCGTCAGTGTAAGCCGGAGAGTTTAACTGTCTATGCACGTTATGTAAGGCGCGGAGGATTGGATATCAATCCATATCGTTCAACAGCACCATTAGTGTTGGGGAATGATCGTTTAACGCGCCAGTAGTTTTTACTTAGCTTTAAAATTCAAACCGCATAATATTAAAATTATGCGGTTTTTTTTCGGAAATTTATTTTTTAAGGCAACTTAAAGATACAGCCACCAGAGCAAGCTAACAATACAAAGTGACATGGGTAAAGAAATAAGAATCATGAGGGCAATTTCATCTACTGGCCCCTTAAACTTGCTTGCTAGCATATAACTAATAACTGCCACAGGCATGGCACTGAGTACAATTAATACAGAGCCTTCCAGGCGGCTAAGTGGAAAAAAGTAGACAACCAAACATGCACAAAGAACGCCTACCACTGGGCGAAATAGTGATAAGAGAGAAGCGCGACCGATTTTGCTGCTTTCTTTTATAGATAGACCACTAATGGATCTACCTAGTAGCATTAGCATAATAGGCAATGTTATATGGCTGAGCATGTTCAGTGTGTTCATCAAAGGCGTGGGTAAGCTAATATTAAAACTTAGGAAAAGCGCACCAATCACTAAAGCAATAACGGGACCATTTTTTAACAGCTGCTTAGGTTGATAGGTGCCAGACATAAAACCAACGCCCAAGGTAAAATGACTAATTTGTACCACTGATGAAATTACCACGGCGATAGCCATACCTTCGGCACCAAATAATGCGTAGGCAACAGGGATACCAAGATTTCCCGTATTAGGATTGACTAAAGGTGGCAGATAAAAGCGTGTAGGTAACTTGAGTGCTTTTAGAAAAACAAATGACATGAGCGACACCAAAACTAATACTAGAGCTGTCGCGGCGATAATTTTGAGCATGCTGAAAACTTGCATCTGCATCGATAAAACAGAATAAAGTAGCAAGGCAGGCAAGCCTAAGTTTGAAACCAGTGCGGCCAGTGATGGGTTTTCTAGATAGTCTGTCTTTTTACCAAGAAAGAAGCCCAAGCAAATCATCAATAAGATTGGTGTCAGTGAGTTAGTTAATGCCGAGAGCATAGAAATCCTTAGTGAGACATTTTTATCTATGAGAGATTTTTGCACAAAGGATAGGTAAGTGCAGTCGTCGTGCAAAAGTCTCTATGAGAATTAATCAGCCTTAATATTAAAGGCTTCCACAAGGTAGTGCACCAAGGCTTTTACCCTAAGGCTGATATTTCTTGATTGAGGATAAAGTAAAGTGACATCAGAGTCAGGCAATTGCCAGTCTGGCAGTAGCACTATCAGTCGACCCGATTGAATGTCTTGTTTTACATAATAGGAAGGTTGTCTAGAGATGCCTGTTCCTTCCAGGGTTGCCAACTTTACGACATGTCCGTTGGAGCATTTTAGTTTACCTTGCACTGGAAGCTCATACTTCTCTTTGCTGCTAATGTGTGTGAACGACCATCTTTTTACTGAGCCGTTGATTAGCGTGTGATCAAGCAAATCTTTCGGACTATTTAGTTTCGGCATGCTGTCAGAATAAGTAGTACTAGCAACTAAGTAGTTGGTGTAACTCGTTAGTTTTCGTCCAATTAAATTTGAGTTAGTAAGCGTGCCCATTCTGACCACAAGATCGTATTGCGACTCAATCAAATCTTCCCTTGTGCTCGAAAAGCTAAGTTCTATTTCCACCTTAGGATTTTCATTCATAAATCGAATTAAAATCGGTGCAAGTATCTCTTCACCAAATAAACCGCCAACGGAATTGATTCTGATTTGACCTCCAATACTTGAATGAGCGTTTTGAGCTGACAGAACCGCATGTTCTAGTTGATTCACTCCTTGTCGTGCAAGCTGATAAAAAGTTTCTCCAGCCGGAGACAAAGAAAGAGAGCGGGTCGATCGATAGAGTAACTGGACACCTAAGTCTTTTTCTAAACGGCTGATGATTTGTGAGACTCTAGCGCGAGAAATATTAAGCTGTTCTGCGGCTTTCGAAAAACTATGTACTTCAACTACTGCTAAAAATTCTCTTATGCCTTCAGGAAAATAAGCACACATATTGTTAAGCCTTGTTAAACAATAAATTTAATATATCGATAATTATAAACAGTTAAAACCCTCGTATAGTAGTGTGATTAATCATTAATTCGTTTATTAGGAGTGTGTATGAAAACTAGAACATTAGGGAAAACAGGATTTGAGGTGTCGGAAATTGGCTTGGGTTGCTGGCAACTTGGTAATGATTTTGGTCCGGTAGAAGATAAAGAAGCGATCGCAATACTACAAACGGCAGTAGAGGAAGGTATTCACTTTTTTGATACAGCGGATGTTTATGGTGGCGGTCTAAGTGAGCAGCGAATAGGTCAATGGCGTAAGTCGTTGAACAAGTCACCTGTTATAGCGACCAAAGTAGGTAGGAGCGCTGAGCTTTATCCTAATGGTTACAGCAAGGCCGCAGTGAAGAAAAGTTTGCAGGCTTCCGCTCAACGTTTAGGCGTTGAGTCTATCGACCTTGCTCAATTGCACTGTGTTCCTCGTGATGTGCTGTTTTCAGGTGATATATTGGCTTGGATGGAAGACCTCAAAAAAGAAGGTGTCATTAAGTATTTTGGTGCCAGTGTGGAAATGTTGGACGAAGCGATGTTTTGTTGTGGTCATACGGAGTTAGCCAGCTTACAGATATTGTTCAATGTATTTCGTCAGGATGCGACAGAGTCACTATTGCCGCTAGCTGAAAAGAACAATGTGGGTATCATTGTGCGCTTGCCATTAGCAAGTGGTTTGCTGTCAGGAAAGATGAGTCTTAATCACGCCTTTAGTGAGCGGGATCATCGTTCATATAATAAAGATGGCGCTGCATTTCATGTTGGTGAAACCTTTAATGGTATACCCTTTGAAAAAGGTATTGAGTTAGTTGAAGCGTTAAAGGGAAAGCTGCCAGAAGGGCATAATATATTGGATGTATCTTTGCGCTGGATTTTAGATCAGCCTCAAGTATCAAGTATTATTGCTGGCGCTAGTCGATCTTCCCAAGTGGTACGCAATGCGGCCGTATCGTCTCTGCCGCCTTTGAGTAAAGAGTTGCACGCGTTATTAGCGGAATTTTATCGGGAAGAAGTTAGAGAGCATATTCGCGGTGGTATTTGAATTTGAGTGACTAAATGAAAAAAATGGCGCGGAAATTATCGCGCCATTTTTTGTTCTGTTTATTTCAAGATTTGCTCAGCGTGGGCTTTGGTTTTGACCTTGCTGATAATGTCTGAAATAACACCACTTTCATCAATGATAAAAGTCGTTCTTACCGTGCCCATTGATTCACGGCCCATAAATTTCTTTAGTTGCCAAGTGCCATACAATTCATGAACTTCTTTCTCTGTATCTGCGATCAGTGGAAAAGGTAGATCATATTTGGCGATAAAGTTTTGGTGCTTTTTCTCTGTGTCGGTGCTGATCCCAAGAATTACAAAACCTTGATCTAATAGTGCTTGGTAGTTATCACGTAAGTCACAAGCTTGAGCTGTACATCCAGGAGTTGAATCCCTAGGGTAAAAATACAAAACGACTTTTTTACCTTTAAATTGGCTTAGTGTAATGGTGTCGCCATTCTGATCTTTGGCATTAAAGTCTGGTGCAATTTGTCCGATTTCGATTGTCATAAAGTTTCTCTACAGTTCAACGAAATATTTAAAGAAAAATAGTTTGCCTATTATTAGTATTTGTTTAGCAGTCGTTAGCTTAACAAGACATCAGTTAAAAATCCTCCCGAATGGCGTTTCTTGTTAATTTACTCCGGCTTTACGTCTGTCAATTATTGTTAAACCAGAGTCTGGACGTTACTATAGGCGCGCTTATAATTTTATCGGAGACTCGAAATGATCACAGGTAGTTTAGTTGCGCTTATCACACCTATGTCACCAGATGGCGCTGTAGATACTAAAAAATTAGATGATCTAATAGAGTTTCATATTAACGAGGGTACTCACGGGATCGTAGCCGTAGGAACCACAGGTGAATCTTCCACTCTTACACCAGTAGAACATGCTAATGTGATTCGTCAGGTTGTTAATACGGTTAATGGTCGTGTTCCTGTTATTGCAGGCACTGGTGCAAACGCAACACATGAAGCCATCGACCTTACTCGTAGTGCTAAAGAAGCTGGCGCAGATGCCTGCTTACTTGTGACTCCTTATTACAACAAACCAACTCAAGAAGGTTTGTATCAGCATTTTAAAGCCATAGCAGATGCAGTTGATATTCCTCAAATTCTATACAACGTACCAGGTCGAACTGCGTGCGATATGCAAAATGATACTGTGGTGCGTCTAGCTTCGGTTAAGAATATTGTTGGTATAAAAGACGCTACTGGTAATCTAGAGCGAGGTGAGGCATTGATTAAAGCTTTACCTGAAAGCTTTGCCGTATACTCTGGAGATGATCCAACGGCAGTTTCATTGATGCTTTTGGGTGGAAAAGGAAATATTTCCGTTACGGCAAATGTAGCGCCTAAAGCCGTTGCCCAAGCAGCTGAATCAGCATTAGCTGGAAAAGCGGATCAAGCACATTCAATTGATACAACGATTTCTTCGCTTCATAAAAATTTATTTTTAGAGTCTAATCCTATCCCTGTAAAATGGGCTTGTAGTCAACTAGGACTATGCGAAGAAGGAATTCGATTGCCGCTTACACCTCTTTCTGAACAGCATCATTCAGCCGTTCGACAAGCCATGATAGAAGCTGGAGTTTTATTAGTATGAATAAGTTTACCTTACAGTTTGTGAGCGCAAGCTCGTTGACTATTTTGTTGTCTGGGTGCAGTGTTTTTTTCACGGATCATTCAGATGATTATCAAGAAGAAAAACCAGTTACTTCAACACTGGATATGCCGGCTGGATCTATGCCAGCAAGCGATGTTTTAGTTATCCCTAATGAAAAAAACATTGCTAACCTAGACGGGAAGACTGCGTATACTACGCCTAGGGCTCCATTTGTATTTTACCCAATGGTTGCTGTTGGTACTGAAGAGCAAGATGATGCTATTGAGTTCACTGTCCCTGCTGATATTGCTCAAACGAAACGTATTGTTACAGATTTTCTTACCGCACTTCATGGCGATGGAGCATCGATTGCTTCACAAAGCGATGATCAGATAATAAGTGTACCATTTGATTTTCATCCGCAAGGTTGGTGGGCATCATTATGGAGCGATATTACTCGTATTCATCCAGCTCAAACTGCATTCTCTTTTCGCTTCAATGAACAAGAAGAAGGTAAAACATTGGTTACAGTACAATTTCGTGATGAGCAGCAAGATGTCGGCCCAGGAAATTGGATGAGTCCAGTTCAAAATGATGACGCTTATTCTGTCGCTGTACGTTTATGGGGAACAGTGGGGCGTCAGCTGAATCAATCATCTGCATATCTTTCTAATCGTGGTGATGCGGCATCTTTTCCTATTTGGGTAGATCATCATGGAATATTTGCAATTCATCTAGGTGATAAGGTTTCACCTTCTGATGTTGAAGCTAAATTGAACGCAGCAGGTATTTATCTTATACCTGGATCAAACCAATTACTTGCGCCAGTTCCGCCAGAAGACGTAGCTCGTGTTGGTGACGTTGTAGATCTAACCTTGCCATTAGTTGATAGTGATAAAATAAAATCACTTAAAACTATTCGCCGAAACTTGGATGATGTTAGCTGGGAAGAGCGTGAATATTCCTACAAAATAACTCATCAAAAAGCAGGTGACTTTTTAGTTATTGATGTTTCCTCTATGGACTCACCTGAAGTGGTTTCGTATCACTTGGCGCAACGTTTTGTAAATTAAATTAAATTTAATTAGATTAACCCCTCACAAAAGAAAACCGGAGACCCTCCAATGGAAAAACGACAAGAGCTATATGCAGGTAAGGCAAAATCTGTATTTCGTACAGATGATCCTGACAAAATGGTTCTAGTGTTTCGTGATGACACCTCTGCATTTGACGGTAAAAGAATTGAACAGCTTGACCGTAAGGGTATGGTGAACAATAAGTTTAATGCATTCATCATGACAAAATTACAGGAAGCAGGCATTCCAACACATTTTGAAAAGCTTTTAAGTGATACAGAATCACTGGTTAAATGTCTTGATATGATACCTGTTGAGTGTGTCGTTCGAAATGTTGCTGCTGGTAGCCTTTGTCGACGTTTAGGTGTTGAAGAGGGTATTACTCTTACACCACCAACGTTTGAATTGTTTTTAAAGAACGATGCATTAGGTGACCCAATGATCAACGAATCTCATGTTGAATCATTCGGTTGGGCAAAAACATCTGACCTAGCTAAAGCAAAAGAGCTTACATTCAAGGTGAATGATGTATTAAAAGCGATTTTTGCAGAAGGCGGCATGATTCTAGTTGATTACAAATTGGAATTTGGCCTATATAAGGGTGAGGTTTTATTGGGCGATGAGTTTTCTCCTGATGGCTGCCGTTTATGGGATGCTAAAACCAAAGAAAAATTAGATAAAGATCGTTTCCGCCAAGGCTTGGGCGGCGTGATCGAAGCTTACGAAGATGTAGGTCGTCGTATAGGTATCGATTTCGACGCATAAGCGGATTGGTAACTTAGTCCAAAATAGAGGAGCTTTGCTCCTCTATTTTTACCACGCAAGCTTGTCATACAAGGACATACATTGATTAACTTCCTTCCTTTTGCTATCGGTCTGCGTTATGCCCGAGCAAAACGCTCCAATCACTTCATTTCCTTTATTAGCTTTTCTTCTATTGCCGGTCTTGCACTCGGTGTGATGGTTCTCATTACTGTTTTGTCTGTAATGAATGGCTTTGACCGTGAATTACGTCAACGGATATTAGGTATGGTTCCTCATGCGACTTTGTGGGGAGATCCAGTGCTCAATGATTGGCGTGATACAGCAAAGCTGGTTGCTAAAATGCCTGATGTTGTTGGCGTTGCTCCACATATCCAAGCGCAAGTCATGTTTCAGTCTGGCGAAAGTGTTCATGGCGCTATTTTAAATGGCATAAACCCAGACATGGAGAAAAAAGTCTCAATCATTGGCGACAATATTGCGTCTGGCTCTTTAGATGCCCTCAAGGATACTAGCTTTGGGATCGTCCTAGGTGCTCAGTTAGCCAAGATGCTAAGAGTCGATATCGGCGATAAAGTAACGGCTATATTACCTAAAGCTAATGTGTCTATTGCTGGTGTTGCGCCTGTTCTAAAGCGATTTACTGTGGTGGGAACTTTTGAGGTTGGAGCTGAGCTAGATAGCAGTCTTGCTTATATCAATATTAAAGATGCGGCTAAATTAAAGCGCTATAAAGCTGATGATGTGGAAGCGCTGCGAATTTCATTCGATGATTTATTTGTAGCTCCTTCACGTATTTGGGATATCGCTCGAGCTGTGCCAGGGCAAAATAGAGTGAGCGACTGGACTCGTACTCATGGTAGTCTTTTCCAAGCGATAAAAATGGAAAAAACCATGATTGGTTTGCTTCTGTTATTAATTGTCGCTGTGGCTGCTTTTAATATAGTTTCCACCTTGGTAATGGTGGTAACAGATAAACGTAACGATATCGCTATACTTAGAACAATGGGTTTAACCTCGAGTCAGGTTATGTGGATATTCGTTGTTCAAGGAATGTTTATTGGTATGCTTGGGACGCTTATTGGTGTCGTCTTGGGTGTAACCTTAGCGCTCAATGTGAGTGAAATTATTGCTGCTCTACAGACATTATTAAATGTCCAGTTTTTAAGTGCGGATGTCTATTTTATTAACTACTTGCCTTCAGAGCTTCAATGGTCTGATGTGAAGCTAATTGTTATATCTGCATTTATTATGACGGTAGCGGCAACTATTTACCCGGCTTGGCGAGCTTCGAAAGTAGAACCTGCGGAGGCACTGCGTTATGAATAACAGTATCGTTTTAGAATGTCGTGAACTTTCTAAGCAATATCAAGACGGTAAGCAGGTGGTCGACGTTTTTCGCTCTATCGATCTAACCTTAAATAAAGGTGAAGCTTGTGCCATTGTCGGCTCATCGGGCTCAGGTAAAACGACCTTATTGAATCTTTTAGCTGGTCTGGATTTAGCTACAACCGGTGATGTGAGCTTGGCAGGTTTTTCTTGGTCTAGTATGAAGGATTCAAAGCGGGCCAAGATGCGAAATAAAGAAATGGGGTTCGTGTACCAATTTCACCACCTATTGCCTGAGTTTACGGCGTTAGAAAATGTATTGATGCCAATGTGGATTGCTGGCATGGATAAAAAAGAAGCCAAACAGCGTGGAGAGAAGCTTTTGGGTCAGGTTGGTCTAAAAGATCGTTTTAATCATAAGCCTTCTCAATTGTCCGGCGGAGAGCGGCAACGTGTTGCGATTGCTCGTGCCTTGGCAAATCGACCTGCTTGTGTGTTGATGGACGAGCCAACGGGTAATCTAGATGAAACTACCTCTCTAGAAATTCAAAACCTTATTAATACACTTAAAACTACTTACGATATGGCGTTTCTTGTGGTTACTCATGATGAGAAAATGTTGAGCTGGATGGATTGCGCTTATCGTTTATCGCAAGGAGCTTTGCATCCGCTAAAGCAAACTAATGTTTAGTTGAGTTAAGTTTTTTGAGTCATAAAAAAGCCAAGATTTAAAAATCTTGGCTTTTTTTGTTTTTACTAAAATGAATTATTTGTTGTTTCTAAGTTTGCGCTCTTTCCAGCGTTTGATGACATGAAGACGCCATAATATGGTGATTGCGGCATAGCTGATCGCACCAACAATCAAACCTGACACAATTGAGCCAACATAAAGTGGCATCCAAATATGTTCCATTTTATCCCAGATCCATTCAACGGAGAGTTGAAAGTTTTTTTCGTCATGGGAACCTAAAATTAACGTACCGACCTTGTAGTTGAAATAAAACACAAAGGGCATAGTTAGGGGGTTGGTAATCCATACGAGAGCAATTGACAAAGGAATGTTTGCTCGCAGCGGTACCGCAAGTAAGGCCGATGCAAGCATTTGAAATGGCATCGGAATAAAGGCCCAAAATAAGCCGTTAAAGAAAGCTCTTGCTACAGATTTACGATTTAAATGCCATAAGTTGGCTTCATAAATTTGAGCACCTAAAAGGCCTAAGGCTTTACTTTGCTTTAACTTTTCTGGATTAGGTATGAATTTTTTAAGATAATTCTTCGGCATAATCAGGTAAAAAATAATTTAGCGATCTAAGACAAGGAGGTCTTATGTTACTAAGTAGTTTGTCCATATTGATGGGCGCCATACTGGTGCCGAGCGATTATTTGTGGGTGTATTCTACTCATATCATTCTAGTGTGTCTCTACTTAATATGGTCAAAGCGTTTAATAGTTTTGTTTTTGACACTTCTCTCCTTTATTTCGATCATTTCTAGTGAACTTCTACCTGCACCATCTTTGCTTTTACAGGCTGGTAGCGTGGTGTTTGTTGATTTTGAAAGGAAAAGTTTAATCGTCAACCAGGATCAATCTTCAAATGAATGGGATTTGTCTGAAATAGGTCCGGTCAGTATTGTGTACTTCTCTGGAAAAGGCCAAAGACAAAGGCAAGATAATTTTTATCTGACAGGGTCTGATAAGGCTTCCATTCACGAAGCTCGTTCGAATTTATCATATCGAGGTGAACTAAAAAGTATCTTGTTACCAGATAAAAATGGGCCGTGGTGGCAAAGGCAGCTCTATGTAAAAAGACAAGTTGCCCAGCTAACTATTCAATTTTCTGATAAGGATCTTTCTAGTATTGACCAGGTTCATTTCTCTTTGCGTGATGAGCTACTCACTAAATTAGATATGATGTTTGGCGCATTCAACTCTTGGCGCTTCTCTAAAGCCTTGTTGTTAGGGCGAAATGATTTGTGGAGTGAACGAGATACTTGGGTAATTCGTACGCTTGGCTTGGCTCATCTATTTGTCGTTTCGGGGCTGCATACTGGGTTTATGTTCGCTATCGGATGCTTGGTGAGTAGAACTGTTTGGAGGCTGTTGCCCAGTCAAATAATGCTTTCTGGTCTAACTCGCTGGCATTGTGATGCAATAATTGTAATGCCCTTGTTACTTGCTTATGCTTATATAACAAACTGGGGAGAGCCTGTGGTAAGAGCATCGATTATGCTCAGTGTTTATTTGTGCTCTCGCATGTTGACTCTGAAAGTCTCACCATATGGCATCATTACTTTTGCCTTGTGGCTAGTACTACTTATTAACCCTAGAGCAGTGCTTAGCCCAGGATTGTGGCTGTCCTTTAGTATGGTGTACTTGTTAATTGGCTACTGCCAAACATCAGCAAAATTGTCACGATTACTCATGGTGCAAGTCATGCTTAGTACCGCCTCAATGGTGTTGATATTAGGGTGGCAAGAAGCTATATCCAGTGCCTCTATTCTAGTGAATGTTTTACTGATTCCTTTCGCGGCTTTTGTATGGTTTCCATGGGGAGTGTTATCTTCCTTTGAGGCATCGGTTATTGGGTCGACGTATAGTTATGAGTTATTAGATAGACTGCTCTATTACGTAATGACACCTGTGGATTGGACCGCTTTTGAATTGCCCTTATTATTTTTTGAGCAATTTACTTCAAGTGTTCCGAGATTAATCATGTTGCTGCTGATAGGCTATTGGGTTTATCAGAGCCCTTTAAATCGTGGGCTTGTTTGTGCGCTTGGTATTTGGTGTGTTTTATTTTCTTCGATGTTATTTAATGGCTCAAATGCTGACATTACTCTGAAAAATAAAGAAAATAGCCTAATTATTTTAGAGCAAAATGAATTATTGTTAGCTGACTCTTGGGCTGGCGCTGATCCTTCAAGACTGATGTTTGGTTCTTATTTGAAATCGGAACGACAGAATGCTTACATTTTATCGCCTAGAGCAGTGAAAGATCTCACTCCTCAAATGCTGCTAGATTACGGTATTGAGTGGGTAATACTAAAACGAAAGGAATCAGAGCAAACACTGGCGATGCTGGATGCATTAAGTGTTGATTGGTTAGTGATTTCTGCTGACGAATCTTTGGCTTTTTATTTTCAAAGCAGCCGTGTTTCAATACGCCATTCTTCCTGTATCTATTCATTTTTTCTCTTAAAATCTGACACTTGCAAACGTGTAGAAAAGTTAGAGAGTGTGTTAAATTACGTGCAAACTTAAATTGGAGAGCGAAGTGTTAGCCTTTATTCAAACTGGTGGTTTTTTCATGTGGCCGTTAATGGCGTGTTCCATCCTTACGCTGGCTATAATTATTGAGCGTTTTTGGACGCTTCGCAAAGCGGGTGTTGCACCAAAAGGGCTCTTGTCTGATGTTATGGCGAGATTGCGTGATGACAGAATGACCATTGAGTACATTCGTTCAATGCAGGCTAAAACTGGGCTAGCTTCTATTTTTGCTGCGGGACTATTAAATTCAAAGCATGGTCGTGGCGCAATGAAAGAAAGTGTTCAGGAAGCGGCAAGTCATGTTATTCATGAATTAGAACGTTTTATGAATACGCTTGGTACAATTGCAGCGATTTCGCCATTACTTGGCTTGTTGGGTACGGTTGTCGGTATGATTAAAGTCTTTTCAGTGTTGATGGAAAGTGGCGCAGGCAATACTGCGTTATTGGCTGGCGGCATTTCTGAAGCATTACTAACAACGGCGGCAGGTCTTGGTGTTGCTATTCCAGCTTTGATTTTCCATCGTTTTTTTAGTCGTAGAATAGATGAGCTTGTTGTCACTATGGAGCAGCAATCCACTAAGTTGATTGATTCACTGCATGGTGATCGAGATAAGTCAGGAGTCGCACAGTGAAATTTCGTCGTCAAAAAATAGATGACGTTCAAATCAATATAACGCCTCTGATCGACGTCGTCTTTTTATTACTTATTTTCTTTATGGTTAGCACGACTTTTAACCAAAGTACTGAGTTGACGATTGATTTGCCAACCGCAACGTCAAACGCTCCAAGTTCTGATCGCTCTAAGAACGTAGAATTGGTGATTACTGCAGATGGTCAGTATGTCATTAATGGTCAGACGCTTATCAATGAAAAAGTCGGTACTTTAATCCAAGGCTTAAAAGAAGTAACGGCAGGGGATTACACTCGACCGCTGATTATTACCGCAGACGCGAAAGCATCTTATGACATGGTTCTGAGAGTTTACGATGCGGCAGCAAGTCTTGGTATTACAAAACTTGCCCATACTGCTCAGAAAGAGCCTGTCCAGTGAGCGTAGAGTCATTATTTACACGTTCCTGGTATGGTCGTTGTGGTTGGACAAATGTATTTCGTCCGCTGCAGCCGTTGATTAAAAAAGCGGTGCATAATAAACGCAAAGCTTTTTTAGCGCATCCAGAACTGTCATACAAAGCTCCCGTTCCAGTGATTGTTGTGGGAAATATTAGCGTTGGTGGAACGGGAAAATCACCCATGGTTGTGGCTCTATGTGAGCTTTTAATTGAACACGGGTTTCGCCCAGGTATTGTTTCCCGAGGCCATGGCGCAAAAATGGACACGCCGACACCTGTATATCTAGATAGCTTGCCTAACGAAGTTGGTGACGAACCTGTGATGCTGGCTCGACGAGCAGCTTGTCCTATGGTGGTTTTCCCCAAAAGGGATGAAGCGGTAAAGTTCCTACTCAGTACAACAGACGTTAATGTCGTGGTGAGTGATGATGGCATGCAGCATTATCAGCTTAATAGAGATCTCGAGATTGCAATGCTGGATGCGACACGTGGCGTGGGTAACGGACATTTGTTACCTGTTGGTCCACTGCGAGAACCCATTGAACGACTCGCCGAAGTAGATTTTGTCGTTAGTGTTTCTGAGGCGATGACTAAGCCCCTAGAAGCTTTGAATTTGCCAGTCACTTTAACAAGGCTAGTGTCCACTAAACTGATTTCATTGGATGGAACCAAGAGTCTAGACTGCCATGAAGCATTTTCAGGTAATTCAAACTGGCATATCATGGCGGGAATTGGTAACCCCGAACGTTTTATGGCAACGCTAGAGCGCTTAGGATTACAAAAGAAAAACATCACTCATCAGTGGTTTGTTGATCATCATGCGTTTGAAGTAGCCGATATTCCTGCTGATGGAGCTGTAATCATGACGGAAAAAGATGCAGTGAAGTGCCAATCTCTTGAATTATCGAATTCAAATATTTGGTATTTGCCGGTGTCTTTAGTTCTACCAACCAGCTTTCAACAAGCATTTTTAGAAAAAATTAACCTTATAAAAATGGATCATTCCCATGAATAAAACCTTACTTGATATCCTTGTTTGTCCTGTTACTAAAGCTTCCCTTACTTTAAGTAAAGACGGAACTGAATTGATTAGCAAAGTGGGCGGCATGGCATATCCAGTTCGCGACGGCATTCCAGTTTTGTTGGAAACAGAAGCGCGCACATTAACAGCTGATGAACGTTTAGATTCTGGTTCGGCAAAATGAAATCCTACAAGGTGCTGACAGTGTGCTTAGGCAATATTTGTCGATCACCAGCGGCGCAAGGTATTTTAGAAAGTGTCGCCGCTAAGCATGATGTATTTTTAGAGCTTGATTCGGCAGGAACAGCGGCTTATCACCTAGGCAATCCACCAGATTCACGATCTATTAAAGCACTTCATCAGGTTGGCATTGATATTAGCCGTCAACAAGCTCGGCAAGTGACTAAAGACGACTTTCATAAGTTTGATTGGATTCTGGCGATGGACAGAGAGAATCTGTCCAATCTCAAGAAAATCCAACCTCAAGACAGCAAAGCTATATTAGTTATGTTCGGTGAGTTTTATGATCATGCTGCATTTGGTGAGGTAGCGGATCCTTATTATGGCGGCGATGAAGGCTTTACTGAGATGAGAAAACACCTTTGTCGAATAGCTGATTCGTTTGTGCATCACCTTCATTCAAATAGAGAAGATTAAATCAGACAATGAAAATGCGATTCAATACCGAAGATGCTTTTGCGCAGCGCATTGAACATTCCATTCAAGAAAATGTTTCCTTAGCCACATATAACACCTTTCGCTTTGATTACTCTGCTGAATATTTTGCGATAGCTGAGAGCATAGATTCATTAAAAGTTTTACTTGCTTGGGCAAAACATTTTCAAAAAAGGGTCACCATGATTGGTGGTGGCAGTAATTTGCTTATTTCAGCAGATGTTTCTGGCCTTGTGATTATTAATCGACTATCAGGTATTAATGCAAGAGAGCACGCAGGTAACCTTGTTAGTTTAACCGTGGCTGCTGGTGAAGACTGGCATAAAATAGTCGAATACGCTGTCGCTCAAAGATGGTATGGAATAGAAAACCTCGCTTTAATTCCAGGTACTACAGGTGCTGCTCCAGTACAAAATATCGGCGCTTACGGTGTTGAAATAAAAGATGTCTTAGCTCGTGTTCAAGTTATCAATAGAAACACTGGCGATGTTTACTGGATAAACGGTAGAGACTGCGGGTTTGCTTATCGCGACAGTTATTTCAAAGGTCAATGGAACGATTTATTGCTCATAACCTCGGTTGAATTGTCACTGAAAAAACAATCAGAACTTTTATTAAGCTATGGCGGATTGTCTGAACGAATTGAAGGAAAGCCAAACATTCAAGCTGTGTTTGATACTGTATGTCGCGTTAGAAGTGAAAAACTACCTGATCCAGCAGTGTTAGCAAACTCAGGTAGTTTTTTTAAAAATCCGATTGTTAGCAAAATCCAGCATGATGAATTAAAAGAGTGCTTTCCTAATCTGGTGTCTTTTCCATTTGAAGGAGGTTTTAAATTGGCTGCAGGATGGCTGATTGATCAAGCTGGTTGGAAGGGTAAGCAATATCAAGGTGTCGGTGTGTATGAAAAACAGGCCTTGGTGTTAGTGAATCATTCTGAAACCAAAGCTACTACTTTACTAGAGCTAGAAGCGCAAATAAAACAATCAGTTTTCGATAAGTATGGTGTTCACTTGGAGCGAGAGCCCGTTCAGTTGCCTCTTGGTATGGAGATACTTAAGTGAAAGTCGGCGTGATGGATTCTGGAGCAGGAGGATTAACCATCCTTAATGCCATACACCAAAAACATCCTTATCTTGATCTGGTGTATTTGGCCGACGATGCTTTTGCACCATATGGCACTAAAAGCATTACTCAATTACAAGATAGACTGGTAAAAGTTGGACGGTTTTTTGAGAATGAAAAGGTTTGCGCCATTGTTGTTGCTTGTAATACCGCGACGGTGGCGGCGATTGATGCACTTCGAGCTAGCACATTATTGCCAATTATAGGTGTCGAGCCTGCTGTAAAACCTGCTTTTCGCCTTAGTAAAAAACGCAGAGTGGCGGTGCTGGCAACACCTGTAACAGCTGAAAGTCCGCGCTTAAATCAATTGATCGATCTTTGGAAAGAGGACAGTCATGTATCTATTATGTCTAGCTCAACGTTAGCCTTTGACATTGATGCTTGGCCAGAAACAGAAGAAAAAGTTAAACAAACCATTGAGCAATTAAGCCAAGAAATGCTCGCTCAAAATATCGATACCTTGGTATTGGCTTGCACTCATTATCCTTTGGTTAAACATTTGTTTGAGCAAATACTGGGAAGTGAATGCGAAATCATAGAGCCTAGTGAAGGAGTGACAGCTCAGTTAATTCGTCGCCTCACAGAGTCTTATCCGAATGATATGAGCCAGTTACTTGATGCTGTTTCTAAACATCAAGACAGCAGTGAAAATCAAGGCAGTATAGAACTTTGCAGCTCACTTGGGTTTAAAAATATGCAGCGCCTGAATTCATGGGTTATATCATCAAGCGCCATTAAGGGCTGCAGGCACGTATTGATTTAGTGATTAATGGCTATTTTCAAAGAAAGCGATGATTCGATCCTTTTCCCACATGGCATCTTGATATCCTAAATCCATTAATGCTCGACAATACTGTGGTGTGAAGAGTAAGTAACTCGCTGCAGAACTGATTTTTTCTCTTGTTGAACCTCCGGCGGCTTTTAAAAGAATTCTAATGTTTTTAGGTAAAGTTGCTATGTAATGATGAGCTATCTCATTTAGCTCTTCTGATGGAGAGATAATTAATGTCTCCGTAGGGAGGTTTTGGTGATTGGCTTGTTTGTCTTTTGGAAGATCACGAATAAGGCTATTCATGATTTCTAGTTGATAGATATCGTCTTCAAGATTGTCGATGAATGCGCTATTTAATAGTTGTCCGAGAATTTGAGCCATACTCGGCGCGCTAGTATCGACGTCTTTTTCCTGTGTTGCCCACTTTTTTGCACTTCGGTTGCCACTCACGCCAATGATAAATAGCTTATCTGCGCCTAATTTAAGAGCAGGATAAATTGCGGATTTTTGGCGTATAGCGCCATCGCCATAATAGTGGTTATGAATTTTATGAGCAGGAAATATCGTTGGAATAGCGCTAGATGCTAATAGGTGATCGACCCCTAGATTTGCTGCCACACCTTTTCGTCGATTTCCTTGCCATGCCTGTAAATCAGGAGAGCCTTGAAAAAAAGTAGTCGATTCCCCAGTACTATAACTCATTGCAGTGATAGCCAAAGCCTTTAGCTGATGTCTATCAATTGCAGTGTTTATTCTCGTAAAATCTAAATGATTGGTGAGTAGCTCTTTTAACGGCGTGTTATCCATAAGCGCGATAGAACTATCGTGATTATGGAGGTGGAAAAGCGATAATAGGGTTTTTGTTAGTGAGCTAGCCACTGGCCAGCGTCCGACTGTATATATTTGGTCTGGTGTTAAGTGACGCCAAACAAAAGCCAGTGAAGATACGGCTTTGGAAAAATTATCAGCATGAGACGCTAGCATGGTGGCATTTAACGCGCCAGCAGAGGTACCACATAATATGGGAAAGGGAAGAGGCGTATGTTTAGGGCGCATCTTTCCCATAGCAGATAAAACACCCACTTGATAGGCCGCACGAGCGCCACCGCCAGATAATATTAATGCATTGTTATTTGTCATAAAGGCTCGCTTAGTCTGAATCTGTTCAAGCATTCCATGTATCTCATAAAATACTATTTTCTTCTATTAAAACAATCACTCGCTTTTATGCAGTATGGTTCGACCTAGCGAATAATGCCACACCTTGATATAAGTGTTTTGAATGATATTGGGCCCTTGTTATTACTAATTGTAGACTGTCCACGCAATCTACTTCACAATCCTAGCTATACTCTTTATCGCAATAGATACAAAAAGATAAATAGATACTTTTTGAATAATAAGAAAAAGGATAATCCCATGATTTCTTCTGTCGTCATTAGTGGAGTTGGTCTTTGGACTCCCGCATACAGCATTAGCAATGAAGAGCTGGTAGACAGCTATAATGCTTGGGCTGAGCAATTTAATGCCAAAAACTTTGATGCTATTGAGAAAGGCCAGATAGAAGCTAAGCCTCTTTCTAGTGCTGCATTTATTGAAAAGGCGTCCGGTATAAAAAGTCGCTATATTTATTCTAAAGAGGGTGCATTAGACATCAATCGAATGCGCCCAATACTTGAGGTTCGCAACGACGAACAAGTATCCCATCAAGCTGAAATGGCTATCGCCGCTGCGAAAAAAGCGCTTGAAGCGGCAAATAAAAAAGCCAGCGATATAGATATGGTGATTGTCTCATGTGCTTATACACAGCGTTCATATCCTGCTATCGCTATTGAAGTTCAAGCCGCATTAGGTATAGAAGGTTTTGGTTTTGATATGCTGGTTGCGTGCTCGGCCGCTACTTTTGGTTTGCAACGTGCTGTTGATGCAATAAAAGCAGGCTCTTCAAAAGGCGTGCTGGTGATAAACCCTGAACTGACATCTCCTCAAGTTAACTACATGGATAGGGATTCGCACTTTATCTTTGGTGATGTAGCAACCGCTGTGGTGGTTGAGAGCAGCGAAACTTGTCAGTCAGCTCATTCTTTTGATGTGCTAAGTAGCAAATGTATTACCTCCTATTCGAACAATATTCGCTCTAACTTTGGTTATACGACTCGCGTCACCGATGAAGATCCTTATTCGGCAGATATGTTGTTCCATCAGAATGGTCGAAAAGTTTTCAAGGAAGTTTGCCCTATGGCAGCAGATCATATTGAAAGTCATTTAAAGAGCCATGGTATTCAAGTGTCAGAGTTGAAGCGCTGGTGGTTACATCAAGCTAATATCAATATGAATTTGTTAATCAGTAAACGATTACTAGGCCGCGACGCGACGCTTGAAGAGGCGCCAGTGGTTCTTGATGAATATGCAAATACCGCTTCTGCTGGCTCTATTATTGCTTTTGCTAAGCACCATAAAGACTTGGCTGCAGGCGATATTGGTGTGATTTGTTCGTTTGGTGCAGGTTACTCAATAGGTAGTTTGATACTGCGTAAGCGTTAATTGCTCATTCTTTTCGATACTTGAATTAATTGTCTAAGTTAAGTAATACCTAAGTTAAGTCATTGAAACAGATGTGATTATAAGAGAGACTAATTGCATCGGTTTCAATGACTTAATAGGGCATTTAAAATATGGCAATTCATCCTCAAGCAGGGCAGCTTGCTTCTTACGATTTACTTGTAAATCTCCCTGAACTTATGTCGGCTTATTATTTGAAAAAGCCTCGAATTACTACTCACCCAGATGAACGAGTCAGCTTTGGTACATCAGGTCATCGTGGTAGTGCCTTATTAACCAGTTTTAATGAAAATCATATCTTAGCCATTGCTCAGGCTATTGCGGAATACCGTCAATCTCAAAATGTCTCTGGTCCGTTATACTTAGGTAAAGACACGCATGCTTTGTCTGAAGCTGCTTTTCAAACAACAGTGAGCGTGCTCACAGCTAATGGTGTGAGGGTTCGCACTCAGCTGAATGGCGGTTACACGCCAACGCCGGTTATTTCTCACGCAGTGTTAACACACAACAAGATAGAAACAGACACTAGTGATGGTATTGTTATTACGCCTTCTCATAATCCGCCGGAAGATGGTGGTATTAAATATAATTCCAGCAAAGGTGGTCCAGCAGACAAAGACATTACCGATTGGGTAGCAAAGAGAGCGAACGCTTTGCTAGAAAAAAACCTACAAGGCGTAAAGCGTTTTTCTCTAGAAGAAGTTGAAAGTAGCGGTTTAATAGAGCCTTTTGACTATATTAATCATTATGTGAATGATCTTGAAAATGTCATTGATATGAAAGCCATCGCTGATGCGAAGATTCGAATTGGTGTTGATCCTATGGGCGGTTCAGGTATTCATTACTGGGAACCCATTGCAAAAAAATATGGTGTAGACATTACAGTCGTTAATAAAGAAGTCGATCCAACCTTCCGTTTTGTGCCGCTTGATAAAGATGGTCGCATCCGCATGGATTGTTCTTCACCGTATTCCATGCAAGGGCTGTTAAAGTTGAAAGATGACTTTGATATTGCAGTGGGTAACGATCCTGATTATGACCGTCATGGTATTGTGTGTGCTAACTTTGGGTTAATGAATCCAAATGCGTATCTAGCAGTTGCGATTGAGTACTTATCGCAACACAGAAAGCAGTGGCCACAAGAAATTCAATTTGGCAAAACGCTAGTTTCCAGCGGCATGATTGATCGTGTGGTAGCTGGGCTTGGTCGTAAGTTGTGCGAAGTGCCAGTTGGCTTTAAGTGGTACGTAGAAGGGTTATACGAAGGCACTATGGCGTTTGGCGGAGAAGAAAGCGCGGGAGCATCGTTCCTACGTAAAGACGCGAGTGTTTGGACCACAGATAAAGATGGATTCATAATGGCTTTGCTTGCTGCCGAGATCTTAGCGGTAACAGGTAAAGATCCACAGACACTATATGAAGCACAAGTTGCTAAATATGGTAAGCCTTTTTATAAGCGTATTGACGTTGTTGCTACCACGGCACAGAAAGCATTATTGGGTGCGTTGGATGCAAAAAACGTTACGCAAACGCAATTGGCTGGTGAAACGATTGTGTCTGTATTAACGCATGCACCGGGCAATGATGCCGCTATTGGTGGTTTGAAAGTTTCTACTGAAAATGGATGGTTTGCGGCTAGACCATCTGGCACGGAAAATGTTTATAAAATCTACCTAGAAAGCTTTATTTCAGAAGATCATCTTGCTGAACTCGAAAGCGAGGCGAAAGCCTTAGTAGATAGTGTGCTAGGTAGTTAGTCGATATTCAACTTAGAGTGAATTTGTAATGAAAAATGCCGCTTATTCTTATAAAAAGACAAGCGGCATTTTTGTTTTCAGAGAATAAGGTAAGTGGAATTAAATTTCCGACAACCTAGATAGCCATTTAGTTAACTGGAAGCCCATTTTATCGCTTAGCTTTTGCGCTGCCGCTTTGAGTTCTTTAGCGTTACTGTGGTTCATTCTTTTACCAGCGATAATGACCCAATTACCACTGCCCGTATCTAATGCTCGTACGTCATTGAAGTGCTGTTTGATGATGTCGGTGAGTTCATGATTATTTTTCTGATCGATCCAACAATTTAAAGCTAACCAACCATCTTCTTTGATATTTTTCGCACAATTCTCAATAAAACTTGCTTGAAGAACAGAGCGATCCATTCCTTCGGTGTTATAAAGATCTGTCATTAATAAATCGACTTTTTTGGGTAGACCTTCAGTCATGTAATCAATGGCATTGGCAACTTCTAAACTGATGCGTTTACCTGTTGGTAGTTTGAAATACATCTCAGCAGCATCCATCACTTCTTGACGAAGTTCGACGGCAGTAATATGAATTGCAGGAACAGTATAGTGAAGCGCGTTAAGTAAGGTTCCGCCTCCAAGACCTAATATACAGACTCGTTTCGGCTCACAGAATAGTAAAGGCAGCATCATGGCTTGAGTGTATTCATGCTGCAAAATATGTGGAGTAGAAAGACGGATTCGGCTCTGTTCGTCACCTTCAGCAAATGACAGAATACGATATTGGCCATCATCAAATATGCGAATAGGGCCAAGTTCATCGGCACTGTCATGTAGTAAATTTTGGTGACTCATGGTGTTCCTTTCAAAAATTAAGTATTCGATTAAAGACTTTGTATCAGAAAAAGATAAGGCTCGGAATGCCGAGCCTTATTATAGTCTATCAAGTTTAGTTGCTAGTTAACGGTTGCTTCTCTTAAGTGTTTTAAGATGGCCTGCACTGGATGAGGTATGGCAACATCATCGAAACGTTTGGCTTGACTACGACAAGAGTAGCCTGTTGCCACTAGTTTTCCGAGTAAACCTGGATCGGTTACTCTTTCTTTCCAAGATAAGTCATAAATGGTTTTTGAAGTTTCTTTGTTGGCCGTTTCATGTCCATAAGTGCCGGCCATGCCGCAGCAACCGACGTTTTCAACTTTTAGTTCAAGCCCTAAAATGCTGTAGACTTTTTGCCAGTCTTGAATAGACGCTGGCGCATTGGTTTTTTCTGTGCAGTGGGTCATTAGGTGGTAAGTCGAGTTATCGCACATTAAAGGCTGTTTGATGAGATGTGCACTTTTCTTCATCAACCATTCTTGCATCAACTGGATGTTAGGTATTTGTCGAGTATCACTAAAGGCTTTGGTGTATTCCGATCGATAAGTCAATGTCATCGAAGGATCAATGCCGATAAATGGCAAGCCATAGAATGCCAAGCTTTGCAGCATATCTAAGTTCTTACGAGCAGTGCGGTTAAAAGCTTTCATGAAGCCATGTACATGCAATGGTTTGCCATTAGGCATGTAAGGCGCAAGGTAAGCTTGGAAGCCTAGACGACTCAAGGTTTCCATAGTGTCTAGTACCAATTCGGTTTCAAAGTAACTGGTGAAAGCATCTTGTACCACAATGACGGCGCGGGTTCTGTCTTTTGGACTTAAGGCTTCAATGGCCAAAGGCGTAGCCAACCGGATGCCACGACGCGACATTTCTTTTTTTAAATTGAGCTTGCTCAATTTGGGGTTGTCGGCCAAACCTATGTACTTGCTGCTGAAGTGATTAACCCAACTACGGCTCACCAACCAATTGTATGGTTGCGGAAATATCGCCATCGTCGGCATCATGAATTCTAACGAGCCGATAAGATAATCTTTAGCTGGTCGCAGATAGCGGCTGTAGTAAAGCTCTAAAAATTTCGCTCTGAACTCAGGTACATCGACTTTTATTGGGCATTGCCCAACACAGGACTTGCACGCTAAACAGCCCATCATGGAATCGTGGACTTCGTTGGAGAAGTCATAGTCTCCGCGACGTTTCGCTAGCGTGTTTTTAAGTCTTGGCAAAAAGCTGAAAAGAAAATTGCTGTCTTTGGCGTTTTTGCTAGCTTCAACCGTATCAACGCCTTGCTGGCTCATTCCGCGTAGCCATTCGCGCATTAATGAGGCACGACCTTTTGGCGAATGACGGCGATCTCGTGTGCCTTTCCAGGAAGGGCACATAGCATCATTTGGATCAAAGTTATAGCAGGCGCCGTTGCCGTTGCAATACATGCCTTCCTGAAACTGATCGCGGTTTTGAAGCGGAATCTGACGATCAAATTGACCACGCAGCGGTACCGCATCGATTTTTAATAAATCCGCACCTAATTCAAATGGTGTAGCAATTTTTCCAGGGTTTAATTGATTTCTTGGATCAAAAGCGCCTTTAACTTGTTGAACGCTAGGATACAGCTCGCCGAAAAAAGCTGGGGCGTATTCAGAACGAACACCTTTACCATGCTCGCCCCACAGCAAACCATTATATTTTTGTGTGAGTGCGACCACCTTGTCGGTGATCTCTCGGATCATAGGTTCTTGTGATTCATCCTTAAGATCAAGCGCAGGGCGAACATGCAATACACCAGCATCAACATGACCGAACATGCCATATTGCACATTGTAGCTGTCTAGAACAGCGCGAAATTCCATAATATAGTCAGCAAGGTTTTCTGGCGGCACGGCGGTATCTTCAACGAAGGGAATGGGACGCTTTTCTCCCTTTGCATTACCGAGCAGACCAACGGATTTTTTACGCATTGTCCAAAGCTTGTTAACACTGTCGTGTCCCATGGCAATGGTATAACCAAGAGCGCTACTACCGCCTTGTTTGGCTAAGGCATCCAGCTTGTCGGTTAGGACCTTAATTTTATCAGCAACTTCTTGTTCATCATTCCCTGTGTATTCTACTAGATTAATGCCTTGGATATTTTCCCCGGTGTTTTCTGGGAAATACTCAGATACGGAGTTCCAAATGATGTCGCCTTTAGCAAGACCGAGAACTTTGGAGTCGACGGTTTCGATAGAGGTTGGTTTAGCAGCCAGTAGTTCACGAGCATGACGAAGCGAACCTTCAAAGCTGTCATAACGAATATTCACTAAGGCTGCATAAGTCGGAATAGCTAGAAGGTTTACTTTGGCTTCGACAATAAAACCTAATGTGCCTTCTGATCCGCATAGCACCGAGTTCATATTGAATTGACCATCCTCTGTACGAATGTGAGCCAAATCATAGCCGGTTAAACAGCGGTTAAGTTCAGGAAAGGTGTCTTTGATTTGTTGAGCTTTGCTTTTCTGAATGTTATCTACAACACGGTGAGCATGAGCGGAATAATTGCTACCGCTTTGGATGTTAGCAAGTATCTCGTCATCAATAGGAGAAGATTCTAGTAGATGCCCATCTAACAATACGGTTTTGAGTGAAAGAACATGGTCGCGTGTTTTCCCATACATTACCGAGCCTTGTCCGCTGGCATCGGTATTGATCATGCCGCCAATGGTAGCACGATTGCTGGTTGATAATTCTGGTGCGAAAAACAAACCATGGGGCTTGATGGCTTTATTTAGCTGATCTTTTACTACACCAGCTTCAACACGAGCCCAACCTTCTTCTGGGTTAATTTCCAAAATACGGTTCATATGCTTGGATAGATCAATCACTAATCCATCCGTCAGCGACTGACCGTTGGTACCTGTTCCACCGCCTCTAGGGCTTAACACGATATCGTAAAATTCTTCTTGGTTGGATAACTGCACCAACAACTGAATATCTTGGGTATTCTTAGGGAAGATAACTCCTTGAGGTAATACTTGATAAATTGAGTTATCGGTCGACAGAACAACGCGATTGGCGTAATCAGGATTGGTGTCTCCTGAGAATCCTGAAGCTTTCAGGCGTTCGATGAAAGAAAGGTATTTAGCCTGGATCGGCGAGACTTCAGAAAGCTTTGGAATCATGTTTCATCTCCACAAATGATGAGTGCGCAGATTTTAACAAAGAAACGTCTATGAGAGTGATTTTTCTGAGTTGAAAAAAAGTGTGTGATACCCCTCTAAAAACTCATGTTACTATGCAAAGGATTTCCATTTACCGTAACTGGGTTTATTTGTGTCTTTCATTCAGCCAATCACTTTGTCACCAGCTTGCCAGCAATCGCCTAAGATTCAATATGAATTAGATATTTACCGTGGCGATCTTGAACACCCTAATGCTCCGGGCAATAAATGGCATAAACTGCAACATCACCTTAAAGCAGCCGAAAAACAAAACGCCTCTGTCATCGCGACCTTTGGTGGGCCTTTTTCGAATCATCTTCATGCTTTTGGCATGACACTTAGAACTTTGCCCTTTAAAGCAGTTGCTGTTGTTCGGGGAGAATTGCAGCCCCAATTGACTCCTACTTTAAGCGACATGGTCGAAGATGGTGTTGAGTTATGGCCTTCTTTAAGATCCGATTATCGACTTGGCATGGATTCACAAATAGTGAGTGAAATAAACAAACACCACGATAATGTCTACTGGGTTCCAGAAGGTGGTGGTGGGGTGCTTGGTGCTATGGGGTGTCATGATTGGGCGAACAACATTAGTGCTATTGATGACAAATACGATGCTTGGATTGTCTCGTCTGGAACGGGGACAACCGCAGCAGGGCTTTTGTCTAATATCAATACGCCTGATTTACATGTATTCAGTGCATTAAAAGGTGAGCCCACTCAAAGATACTTGATTTTAGACTTAGCAAGTCAGCGAACAGCTGAGTCAATGTCTAAAGAGAGCTTAGATGCAAAATTGTTCTTTCATTCCGATTGCCATGAAGGTGGTTACGCCAAACAAAGTCCTGCCTTAATCGCCTTTATGAGAGAGTTTTCACAACTAAATCCTAACTATCCACTTGATCCGATTTATACCAGTAAAAGCATGTTTGCTATTTTTAATGCGATGAAAGAGGGGGCTTGGCCGTATCGTCGTACATTATTTATCCATACAGGTGGTTTGCAAGGCTGGCGAGGATATTCAAAAGATACTAATCCCTACGCGTGTTCTTAACGAGATGGCGATAGTTGGCGTCTTCATGTTAAAGTTGCCCAACTTATGTAAAACCCATGCGAAAAATAAAAACCGTTATAAATACTTTAGTGGGTTGATTTGTTTACATCGATAGACGGGAAGAGAATGACACATGAGTCTTTTTAGACGTGTTGGTATTATTGCTCGATTAGATAAACCTCAGATTCTTGATACGGTTAAGAAACTGATGGAGTATCTTCAAGAAAAAGACATTGCGCCGGTGCTTGAAGACCAATTGGCGACCATGATGCCGGGCGTGAAAGTCGCATCTTCGGCATTAAAAGAGTTAGGTGATCATTGTGATATGGTCATGGTAGTGGGAGGTGACGGTAGTTTCCTTGGTGCTGCTAGAGCAATATGTAATTACGACATTCCTGTGCTAGGTATCAACCGAGGTACGTTGGGTTTTCTAACAGATATCTCTCCACACAATCTTCAAGAAGAATTAGATCCTATTTTTCGTGGTGAATACCATGAAGAAAAGCGCTTTATGATTGAAGCGAAAATCAAGCGTCAGAATCGTCCTAGTGGCGAAGGTATTGCGCTCAATGATTTGGTTCTTCACCCTGGTAAGTCTGCTCGAATGATTCGTTTTGATCTATTTATAGACGATCAGTTTGTGATGAATCAAAAATCAGACGGTTTAATTGTTGCCACGCCGACAGGCTCAACGGCTTACGCGCTATCTGCTGGTGGCCCTATTATGCTGCCTAAATTAGATGCCTTAGTCTTGGTGCCGATGCATCCGCACACGTTAAGTAATCGACCTATCGTGATTGATGCAAATGCAAGAATCCGCATTGTAGTATGTGAATCTAACCTTACTTACCCAAGCGTCAGTTGCGATGGCCAGCTTAATATTACAGCAGCACCAGGGGATGAGATCCACATCACTAAAAAAGCCGGTGGAATTCGACTAATACACCCTAAAAATCATGACTTTTATAACGTGTGTCGTGACAAGCTAGGTTGGCAATCAAGTTACCGACCTTAAACCGTTGGGTTATAGTTAAATTTTTAATCATTTTATAAATATATCCTCTTTAGGGGCTCCATGTATTTTGTCTATCAGTTCAAAGAAACAGAAGACCCTAAAGGGTTAACCGAAGCCTTGTGGCACCATAAAGTTGCACACCAAATTATTTTCAAAGATGGTCATAATGAATTGTGGTTGTTGGATCCAAGCCAATTCCCCGCAGTTGAACAACTTATGACGATTTGGAAAGACGATCCAGCGTTGTTGCAGCAAGCCAAACCAGCTTCTGTAGTTAGAGCAACCTCTAAAGGTGGGGTTCTTTCTCAGCTCAAACTGTCGCCAGTAACGACAATCTTATTATTGTTAACTTTGCTGGTGGCGGTGATTACTCAACTTGGCGCAGACATCAAGACAGTTGGCTACTTTTCTATCAGTCCATTCGATATTAAAAATGGGCATATTTACTTTTATGATTTGGCTGAAGTCTTCTCTAAAGGTGAGTATTGGCGTTTTTTCACTCCAGCATTATTGCATTTTAGTGTGCTCCATATTGTCTTTAACACCTTATGGATCTGGGATATTGGCGGTAAATTAGAGCGTATTCTAGGATCGGTCGTTTGGAGTGTTGGTGTTGTCATCATTGCTGTACTAAGTAACGTTTTACAGTATCAGATAAGTGGTTACCCTTTGTTTGGTGGTTTATCTGGTGTGGTGTACGGTTTAATTGGTTTTGCATGGCTTTTGCCTGTTTTAAGTAAGCGCTGGCCAATCATTATCAGCAAACAATTGATGGTGTTCTTTGTGGTTTGGCTGGGTATAGGTTATACGCCTTTTCCTGAAATGTTAGGTCTTGGCAGTATTGCCAATACGGCTCATACCATTGGTTTGCTGTCAGGATTAGTGCTTGGTGTTATTTATTGGCTCGTGACAAAACACCGTCAAAGTTAGTTAGGCTGGGCCTTTGCCTGTATTTCAACTTATAGATTTCACTTTATATTTTACTTATCAGATTTTAACAACAGCCTGCTTGAACGCGGGGAGATACGAAAAATGAATTTTAAAGAAATGATCGACAATATGTCGCCTGAAGTGTACGTCAGACTGAAACAAGCAGTAGAACTTGGTAAATGGCCCAATGGTGTGAGATTGACGCCTGATCAAACAGAATTATGTCTTCAAGCTGTTATAACTTATGACTACAGCAATAAAGAAGAAAAAGATCGTGTTGGTTACATCGACACCACAGGTCATAAAAACGTCGGTAAAAAAGACCCTGCTAAAGAACAAGACACCATTAAATGGGTTGGCGATGGTCCTGAGGGACAAGTTTGATGTTGCAGGGCAATCTTAAAAAAATGTCGACTGAGGTTCATGATGGCCAAGTTTATTACCATCTGAATTTGGGGGATGATCGTGTGTTGGTTAATGACCTGCTGGGTAAAAAAGTCTCTTTGCATCTTGATGGAACGATTCATTGTGTTAATTGCGGCAAGGTAACAAAGAAATCGTTTAGCCAAGGTTTTTGCTTTAATTGCTTTCGGAAATTGGCCGCTTGCGACACTTGCATCATGAGTCCAGAAAAGTGTCACTTTCACTTAGGAACCTGCCGAGAGCCTGAATGGGCTGAGCAGTATTGCATGCAAAGCCATTATGTTTATTTGGCTAATTCATCAGCTTTAAAAGTAGGCATCACTCGAGGTGATCAATTGCCTACGCGATGGATTGATCAAGGGGCAACACAAGCTAGGGCTTTGTTTAGAGTACAAAACCGTAGAATGTCAGGCTTAGTCGAAACCTTATTTAAAACCCAAGTGGCGGATAAAACTAATTGGCGCAATATGCTCAAAGGATCATCCATTGAGATGGATCTTGAGCAAGAGCAAGAACGTTTAATTGATCGACTTTATGAAGGACTGGATTCCTTGCAACATGAATTTGGGTTGCAGTCCATTACCGATTTATCCGATGAAAATGAAACTCATGAATTTACCTACCCAGTTTTAGAATACCCAACCAAAATTACCAGCCTTAACGCAGAAAAAACGCCTCTCATCGAAGGTACTTTGATGGGGATTAAAGGCCAATATTGGATGCTAGACACTGGCGTGATAAACATTCGTAAATACACTGGTTATCAAGCGACACTGAACTTTTAGGAGAGAGCACATGAAAGAGAGTCAACCTTCAGCGATTTATTTGAAAGACTATAAAGTCCCTCCTTTTCTAATTGATAAAACAGAACTCACATTTGATCTAGATGAAGCGACAACGATCGTTACTTCTCGTCTGCATATGCGCCGTAATCCAGCCTTTGGTAAATCGACAGCACCTTTGATTCTAGACGGTGGTGAAGACGTTAAACTGATAGGTGTTGCCATGGATGACTATGCGCTACCTCCAGAGGAGTACCGAATCAGTGAAGACAAACTGATTATTACAGCGACCGCGGATGAATTTGTTCTGACCTGTGAAACCTTGATTGAGCCGCAAAACAACACACGCCTAGAAGGTCTATATCGTTCGTCTTCTATGTTCTGTACACAGTGTGAAGCCGAAGGTTTCCGCCACATTACCTATTACCTCGATCGTCCTGATGTAATGTCAGTGTTTACTACCACTATCATTGCTGACGAAGCCCGTTATCCAGTGATGTTATCTAACGGTAATGAAGTGGAGCGTGGTAAAACTGATGAAGGCAAAACGGTTGTTGTATGGCACGACCCATTCCCTAAGCCTGCTTATCTTTTTGCTTTGGTTGCAGGGGATCTTGCGGTAAAAAATGATGTGTTTACGACACAGAGTAAACGCGATATTAAACTGCAAATTTTTACTGAGTCTCATAACATCGACAAAGTCGATTACGCAATGGAAGCGCTAAAACGCTCTATGAGTTGGGATGAAGAAACCTACGGGCGCGAATACGATCTGGATATTTTTATGATCGTTGCCGTGGATGATTTCAATATGGGTGCGATGGAAAACAAAGGGCTGAATATTTTTAATTCGTCTTGTTTGTTAGCCAGCCCAGAAACTACAACCGACGATACCTACTTACGCGTAGAAGCGATTGTTGCTCACGAATATTTCCATAACTGGTCCGGTAACCGTGTTACTTGCCGTGATTGGTTTCAGTTGAGCTTAAAAGAAGGTTTTACTGTATTCCGTGATCAAACCTTCTCTGCAGACATGCATTCCGAAACAGTGAAACGTGTAGAAGACGTTTCTTTCCTTAAAACAGCGCAATTTGCTGAAGATGCGGGTCCAATGGCTCATCCTGTACGTCCAGCATCCTTCATCGAAATTTCTAACTTTTACACTCTGACTGTCTATGAAAAAGGCGCGGAAATTGTCCGCATGATTCATACATTGTTAGGTGCTGAAAAGTTCCGTGCTGGTTCAGATTTGTATTTTGATCGTCACGATGGACAAGCCGTGACCTGTGACGATTTTGTTGCTGCAATGCAAGATGCATCTGGCTTTGACCTTTCTCAATTCAAACGCTGGTACTCTCAAGCAGGTACGCCGATTGTTACAGTGACAGATAGCTTTGACGAGGCAACAGGAACGTATCGTTTAACGATGAAACAAGATACGCCAGTCACTCCAGGTCAACCAACAAAATTACCACTGCATATTCCGGTCCGTGTTGGTTTGCTTGATGAGCAGGGCGTAGCTTTGTCTGCTGAAGTAAATGGTGTTGTTGCAGAAGATCATGTGCTGCATTTGAAATCTAGCGAGCAAGAGTTCGAGTTTAGCGGTTTAACCGCGAAGCCTGTGCCATCTTTACTACGCGGCTTTTCAGCGCCAGTGAAATTACGTTATGACTATTCTTCTAAGGATTTATTGCTATTGTTGTCTGCAGATTCTGATGGTTTTAACCGCTGGAGTGCATCGCAACAATTGGCAGTTAACGAAATTACCACGTTAATCAATCAGGCAATTGAAGGAAAAGCACTATCTATCGATTCTCAATTAGTTCATGGCTTTAAGGCCTTATTAAATGATGAAACGCTAGACCCAGCCATGGTTGCATTGATTCTGGCTTTGCCAAGCCAAGCGTATTTATCTGAGCTAGCAAATCCAATTTATCCAGCCGCTATCAAACAAGCTCGCCAATATTTAAAAATTCAGTTGGCGAATGCATTGTCGCCTGACTTTGAACGTGTTTATCGCAAACATAAAATCCAAGGTGAATACAAAGCGACTGCGCAAGATATAGCTCATCGTTCCCTGAAAAATATAGCGTTATCTTATTGGCTTGAAGCTGATAGTGAGCTTGCTCAGCAAGAGGTTGTGACGCAATTCAAGACTGCAAATAACATGACAGATCAATTTGCTGCGCTTTCTATTGCTGTGAATTCTCAACATAATAAGGCAGCGGAGCTACTGGCTGCTTTCTATGAGCAGTGGAAGTCTGAGCCATTGGTTGTGAATAAATGGCTAATGTTAAGTGCAAGCCAAGAGCAACAAACAGCGTTGGCTACCGTCAAAGATTTGATGGCACATCCTGCTTTTGATTTGAAAAACCCAAATAAAGTACGCTCTGTCTTGGGTGGATTTGGCCAAAGTGTTGCTGGCTTTCATAAAGAGGATGGCAGCGGTTACCATTTCTTGGCTGATCAAATCATTGTGTTAAATAAGCGTAATCCGCAAATTGCTTCTAGACTTTGTACACCATTAACTCGCTGGAAAAAAATGCAGCCAGAGCTAAGTGTCATGATGAAAGCTGAACTTGAACGTATTTTAGCGGAAGATTTGTCTAAAGATGTTTATGAGGTGATTTCTAAAAGTCTCGCCTAACAACACTGACTAATACATTAAGTTAATTAAAGCCCTTGTGGATTTCACCCCAAGGGCTTTTTTATGGTTTGTTTGATATTGTTTGAAGAATTGTCTTTACTACTTCTTTGCATTCTATACTTAATTCTGGCATAAGAGTGGTAACCTATTGTCGACCTTGAGTTTATTAAGGAGCGAAAAATGAAAGCACGTACGACGATTTTGATTCCTATTACCTTAGGCCTAATGATGTCTGCCTGTACGACATCCTCACGCCAGCAAACTGACTCTGTTATTGAGCCGACTGCAAGTTCTACCGAATCAGTATCTCAAACCACACCTCAAGCCCCAGTTGTTAGCGCAAAAGAAATGGAATTAGAAAAAGAGGTAGGGGCAAAAAACTCTCTTATTGATTCCCTACAAAAACAACTTGCGAATAACAAAAGGCAGCTTGCTTCCTTAAATAAATCTCTTGATGAAAAAGACATCATCATAGCTAAGCTGCAGAAGTCACCGTCAAGCGCCAATTCTTTAGCGGTATTAGAAGAGCAAAAGAAATTACGAGAATCGCTTGAATCACGCTATGCCGCATTAAAATTAGATAATGATTTACTCATGCGTCGTATCGGTCAGTTGGAAAATGAAAACTCTTCATTAAAACAGCAGGTTTCTAGCTTAGAAAATTTGCCTACATCACAAGATGACTTTAAACAAAGCTATTTTGCTTTGTTAGGCGACAATGCTGAATTACAAGGTAAATATGCTAATTTAGAAGCTGACAATCAAGCCAATCAAAAACGACTTACAGCCCTTAAAAAAGAAAATTTGATGTTAGGTGGTGCTTTATCTGACGCAAGAGCTCAGCATCAAGTTTTATGGGACAAAATTCATTCGTTAGGTGGTGATGACTCTGCTCGCTCCGAAAAAGTGCCGCAATTGAGCACTCCAATTATTCAGCCTGTTGCGAATAATAATTCAGATTACGAGCGTGAAAATTCGCAGATGCGGATTGAGCTGGCTGACTTAAAAAACCAACTGGTAAGGCAAAAATCGCTTATTGAAGAATATAAAAGTGATGTCTTGAAGTTGGAATCAGCACTTGATGAAGGTGCTGATTATGAGGCTCGCTGGAAAGATCTTGATAATAAACTAGCTCAAGCTCAACAAAATAACACAGTGCTAACCGCTCAGCTTAACGCTGCTGGAGAAGAACTTGCTGCCAGTCAAGCGGAACTTAGTGCATTGTCTGCTCGCCTAGCCAGTACTCAACAAGCGTTGGAAATAAACGAAAATAGTGGTATCTCAGTAACCGCAGCAATAGAAGCTTTGCAATCGCAAATGAGCTCCGCATTGCAGAACGTACAGTGGCAATTACCTAATGAAATTGCTCTGCATAATAATTTTGAAATTTTGGTTTCTGCAGACGTTCGTCCTTCGCTTTCCGGCCAGGTCTATCAAGCAGAATTAGTCACTGACAGTGATATTCAAATGATCAGTGATCGCATCGCTAGCGCAGTCGTTCAAAATGGTCGTTTGCAATGGCGTTGGCGCGTAGCTGGATTAAATGAAAAGCCGGAAGCACAACTTAATCTATTTGTTAGTCAGCAAATCGCCTTCCAAGATCAAACGATTCAGCGACAAGTATATCGAGGTAATGAAACCTTATCTTTGATCAATACTAACTTGTTTGAAAAATACGGTTATTGGGGTATCGCAATTTTGCTTGGCTTATTAGGTGGTTTTCTTATTGGCCGCATTAACAAATCAAAAAATAATCAAGCACTGAATTCTTAAAACCTCTGCGACATTTAAAAAATGGCGAAGCTAACCTTGATTTGTTGGCTTCGCTTTTTTCTTACCCTCGGATCATTCAACTCCTCATTACTTTTTTTCAACGCGCAAAGCAGCACTTTTCGGTATAGTACGTTTGCATATTCTTTTTTGAGGTGGTGAGAGTGGTAAAGTCCGATTCGTATTCTATTATTGAGAAACGACTAGCTGAAAACGTATTGATTCTAGATGGCGCTATGGGCACCATGATTCAGGGATATAAACTAGAAGAACAAGATTATCGCGGTGAACGTTTTGCTGAATGGAATAGTGACTTAAAAGGCAACAATGACCTGCTTTCTTTGACGCAACCAAAGATAATCAAAGACATTTATTCCAGTTATCTTGCTGCTGGCGCGGACATCATTGAAACCAACACTTTCAACGCAAATTATATTTCCATGCTGGATTATCACATGGAAGATCTCAGTTACGAGCTGAATTTTGAATCGGCTCGCTTAGCTCGTGAAGCTGCTGACGAATTCACCAAACAAAACCCAAATAAACCTCGCTTTGTTGCTGGTGCTGTTGGCCCGACTAGTCGTACTTGTACTATTTCTCCTGATGTTAACGATCCTGGGTTTCGTAACGTACATTTTGATGAGTTAGTCGACGCTTATACCACTGCTGTCGATGGCTTAATCAAAGGTGGCGTTGATATCATCTTAATTGAAACCATCTTCGATACGTTGAATGCGAAAGCCGCTATTTATGCAGTATTAGACTATTACGAGAAAAACTGTGTTCGTTATCCAATTATGATTTCTGGCACTATCACTGATGCCTCTGGTCGTACTTTATCCGGTCAAACCACGGAAGCTTTCTGGAACTCGATTTCTCACGCTAAACCTATTTCTGTTGGCTTGAACTGTGCTTTAGGTCCAAAAGAATTACGTCAGTATGTGGAAGAGCTATCACGCATTGCCGACACTCACGTATCTGCTCACCCTAATGCTGGTTTGCCTAATGCCTTTGGTGAATACGACGAATCGCCAGAAGAAATGTTAGAAGAGATTCAAGGGTGGGTAGACTCTGGTTTTCTGAATATCATCGGTGGTTGTTGTGGTACGGCACCTGCGCACATTGAAATTTTTGCAAAAGCGTTTGCAGACGCTAAACCTCGTGTTATTCCAGTAATCGAAAAAGCCTGTCGTTTGTCTGGTCTTGAACCGTTTAATATCGATGGTAATAGCTTGTTTGTAAACGTTGGTGAAAGAACCAACGTGACTGGTTCTGCTATGTTTAAGCGTCTTATCAAAGAAGGTGACTTTGATACTGCTTTGGATGTGGCTCGGCAACAAGTTGAAAACGGTGCGCAGATCATCGACATCAACATGGATGAAGGCATGTTGGACTCGCAAGCGGCGATGGAGCGATTCCTTAAACTCATCGCATCTGAACCTGATATTTCTCGTGTGCCTATCATGCTTGACTCTTCTAAGTGGGAAATCTTAGAAGCCGGATTGAAATGGGTTCAGGGCAAAGGCGTCGTTAACTCTATTAGTATGAAAGAGGGCGAAGAGAAGTTTCGTGAGCAAGCTCGCAAGCTAATGAAATACGGTGCAGCTGTTATCGTCATGGCGTTTGATGAGGCCGGTCAAGCAGATACTCGAGCGCGTAAAATTGAGATTTGTCGCCGTTCGTACCACATCTTGGTCGATGAAGTTGGCTTCCCACCAGAAGACATTATTTTCGACCCCAATATCTTTGCTATCGCGACAGGTATTGAAGAACACAACCGTTACGCCTTGGACTTTATCGAAGCTACGGGTGATATCACTCGTGAATTGCCTTATGCCAAAGTGTCTGGTGGCGTTTCTAACGTATCTTTCTCGTTCCGTGGTAATAACCCTGTTCGTGAAGCGATTCACGCCGTGTTCTTATATCATGCGATCAAACAAGGTATGACAATGGGTATCGTGAATGCAGGGCAACTTGCTTTGTATGAAGATATCCCAACGAAACTTCGCAATGCTGTAGAAGATGCGGTGCTTAACCGTACACCTGATGCAACAGACAACCTGCTCGCTATGGCCGGAGAGTTTGCTGGTACTGGCGAAGTAGCGGAAAAAGAAACCCAAGAATGGCGCGGTCTACCTGTGTCAGAGCGTCTTAGTCATGCTCTAGTTAAAGGTATAACAGAATTCATTGATGAAGATACGGAAGAAGCGCGCCAAGCCTTTGCGCGTCCTTTAGAAGTAATTGAAGGGCCGTTAATGGATGGAATGAGCATAGTCGGTGACTTGTTTGGTTCCGGTAAAATGTTCTTGCCTCAGGTAGTAAAATCAGCACGAGTGATGAAAAAAGCTGTTGCCTACTTGATGCCTTATATCGAAGAAGAAAAACGTCTTAACATGGACACCGCATCGTCTAGTAATGGCAAGATCGTTATGGCGACCGTAAAGGGCGATGTACACGATATCGGTAAAAATATTGTTGGCGTTGTTCTGCAGTGTAACAATTTCGAAGTTATCGACCTTGGTGTCATGGTTCCTGCTGAAAAAATCTTACGCACCGCAAAAGAGGTTGGTGCTGACATGATTGGCTTGTCTGGCTTGATCACACCATCGCTTGACGAAATGGTGCATGTAGCAAAAGAAATGGAACGCCAAGGCTTTGATTTACCGGTGATGATCGGTGGTGCAACTACGTCGAAAGCGCATACCGCGGTAAAAATTGAACAAAACTACAAACGCAATCAAGTGGTCCATGTTACCAATGCGTCTCGTAGTGTTGGTGTGGCAAGTGCCTTGTTGAGCAAAGATAAAGAGCGTCGTCAGAAATTTGTCGATGAGATCAAAGCCGATTACGAAAAAACACGTATTCGCTATAAAGATCGAGCCAAAGCAGGTCGTCGAGTCTCTTTGGATAAAGCGCGTCAGAATAAAGGTCCAATTGCGTTTGATGGGAGTAACGTAATTCAGCCTAAAAAGCTTGGTATCACAGTACTAACTGAAAACGATATTAATCTTAATCAGGTTAAAGATTACATAGACTGGACGCCATTCTTCCAGACATGGGAATTGGCTGGCGCTTATCCACGCATTCTTACCGATGAAGTGGTAGGTGTCGAGGCAACGCGTGTCTTCGAAGATGCATTGAAGATGCTAGATGAAGTAATCGCTACTAAGTGTTTGCAAGCTCGCGCGGTGGTTGGTTTATTCCCTGCTAACCAAGTAAATCACGATGATATTGAAATTTATGCAGATGAATCTCGTAGCGAAGTCGTCGAACGTTTGTCTTTTCTTCGAATTCAAAACGAGTTAACGGCTCCGGGGAAATATAACCACAGCTTAGCGGATTTTGTGGCGCCAAAAGAAAGTGGTATGGCGGATTATATTGGTGCTTTTGCCTGCGCTGCAGGTTTTGGAATTGATCCTCTTGTGGCGAAATATGAAGCAGATCATGATGATTACAACTCTATTATGATTAAGGCGGTGGCTGACCGATTAGCTGAAGCAACCGCAGAATATTTACACGAAAAAGTACGAAAAGAATTCTGGGGCTATGCTGAAGCTGAAGAATTAACCAACGAGCAGTTGATCAAAGAAAAATACCAAGGTATTCGTCCGGCACCAGGCTATCCAGCTTGTCCTGATCACACCGAAAAAGCCAAGCTTTGGACTTTACTGGATGTGAAAGAAAAAATTGATATGGAGATCACTGAGAGCTTTGCCATGTTACCAACGGCGGCGGTAAGTGGTTGGTATTTCGCTCATCCAGATGCAACTTACTTTGGTGTTGGTAAGATCGGGCCAGATCAAGTGGATAGTTATGCAGAGCGTAAAGGTATGAGTAAGGATGATGCTGAGCGTTGGTTAGCGCCTAATCTTGGTTATGATCCTGAAGACGATCGTATCTAATTTTTTTTATAGTCTCTTTTTTTGACCAAACCTAATCTGTGTCGCTAGTACGCGCAGATTAGGTTTTTCTATTTTTAAAGGATATTTACATGTCAAAAACTATTAAAGATCCAGATCAACACAAAAAACGCATGCAAGCGATTAAGTCACATGTTGATAAACGTATTGCCAAAGCCCAAGAAGATAAAGGCACGTTTGTCCTTTTAACTGGTAATGGCAAAGGCAAATCTAGCTCGGCGTTGGGTATGGTCGCCCGTGCTTTGGGACATGGCATGAAAGTCGGCGTGGTTCAGTTCTTGAAAGGTGAATGGAACACGGGGGAAATTGATTTCTTTAAGCAGCAAAAAAATGTGCAATGGGAAATCATGCCAGCAGGATTTACATGGGAAACACAAAACCGTGATTTCGATATCGCTTCTTCAGTGCAAGCATGGGAAAAAGCCGCCGCTATGTTGACTGATCCAAGTATCGATTTGGTGGTTCTCGATGAATTAACCTACTTATTACATTATGAGTATTTACTTGAAGATGATGTACTTAAAGGCTTGATGAATCGCCCTGAAAATCAGCATCTTGTGGTAACTGGTCGCGGTGCTTCAGATGCTCTGATTGAATTGGCTGACACGGTCAGCGAGATAAAAGAAGTAAAACATGCATTTAAGCGAGGCATTAAAGCTCAAAAAGGGCTGGAGTTTTAATGCTTTGTCGTTTTATATTAGTCGGCTAGTAATTTTATCAAGAGTTTTATAGAACACATTCTAATAATAAAGTTATGATTTTTTAACTCTCAATTTAATAGAGGTTTTTATGGCAACCATTGAGCGCATGGAAGTTGGTCAACGCATGAGTCGTATCGTTAAGCACAATGAAACGGTATACCTTTGCGGCCAAGTTGGTGCTGATGCGAATACGGACATTACTGAACAAACACGAACCATGTTAGATAAAGTGGACGTTTTGTTAGAGCAATCAGGGACAGATAAATCCTATATTTTATCTGCTACTATTTATCTTCGTGATATGAAAGATTTTACAGCGATGAACGCAGTTTGGGACGCGTGGATTCCTGAAGGGCATGCTCCAGCTAGAGCTTGTGTAGAAGCACGATTGGCAAGACCAGAGCTATTGGTCGAAATATCTGTTGTTGCTGCTTTAAAATAATACGCTGAGATAGGCTGGAGTCTTGAGCGCCAGTCTATCTTTAATTTGATTTTACAAACCTTTCTATCTCCTTAGTTTCTTTTTACCACTACATCGTTCTCCACCAAGGCATTACTTAATACTCGAATGGTTCTTGCCATATCGCGTGATAAGTTCATTAACAAAATTCCAAAATCGAATGGGTATTGGTCGTGAAAGTCACTGAATAGCTGACTGGATATTTCGAGCAATAAGCTGTCTTCTAATGCGCAAAGACTACCAACTCGCTCATGCAATGCAATCATCGATACAAAGCCAATTGCTTCACCGAAGCAAATTGTTCTAGTCCGTAGCTTTTTCTCGCCATGTTGCTTATAGAAGTCCAACTTGCCATGTAATACGGTATGGAAGCTGCCACCCTTGCTGCCATAAGAAAAAATCTCATCGCCTTTGGATACTTTGTGTAAAACGCCTTCATTCAATAGAAACTGAATAGAAGCTTCCGATAAAGCACCAAAAATAGAGCCTTCTTTCAAATGCTCTGGCGATATATCGTATTGTGATTCTGTTGCTAGGACGGTTTTCATTTCTCTCTCCGTCTATGTGAGTTCTTATTATATCATCGGCCAAAAAAATCATTTCTGAATAGCCAATAGGCTTATATTAGTTTTAGGCTTATTTGGGCTAAAACAGTAGTATCGTTTTGTATTCTATTTATAGTTTTTGGACTATGTCTGTAACAGTAAGTTCGCCTTTTTTTGGTAATAAATGCTTTCGCTCTTAAAGAGTCGAGTCAATCTGTGCGATAATGTGCGGATCAGCTTTGCTCTGACGATTTAGTCTACTAAGAGCACAATTATTTACCTCATGATAAACGGAAGAATACTTTGTTAACGACGGCTAACATCACCATGCAATTTGGTGCAAAACCTCTTTTTGAAAACGTCTCTGTCAAATTTGGAGAAGGAAAGCGTTACGGTCTTATCGGCGCGAATGGATGTGGTAAATCCACTTTCATGAAAATTCTAGGTGGCGATTTGGAGCCAAGCTCAGGAAACGTTTCAAAAGATCCAAATGAGCGTCTTGGTAAATTGAAACAGGATCAATTTGCTTACGAAGATTATTCTGTTATTGATACCGTTATCATGGGTCACACAGAGCTTTGGGCAATCAAGTCTGAAAAAGATGCTATCTATGCTAATCCTGAAATGACAGAAGCGGACGGCTTACGTGCAGGTGATCTAGAAGCAGAATTTGCTGAAATGGACGGTTACACTGCTGATGCTCGTGCAGGAGAGTTATTGCTAGGTGTTGGTATTCCTACCGAGCAGCATTATGGTTTGATGAGCGAAGTAGCTCCAGGTTTAAAGCTGCGAGTCTTGTTGGCTCAAGCCTTGTTTTCTGATCCAGAGATTTTGTTGCTGGACGAGCCAACAAACAACTTGGATATCAACACTATCCGTTGGTTGGAAGGTGTTTTGGTAGAGCGTAACTGCACCATGATCATTATTTCCCATGACCGTCATTTCTTGAACTCTGTTTGTACTAACATGGCGGATTTGGATTACGGTGAGTTGCGTTTGTTCTCTGGTAACTATGATGAATACATGACTGCGGCGACTCAAGCTCGCGAGCGTCTATTGTCAGACAACGCGAAGAAAAAAGCCCAAATCAACGAACTAAAATCGTTTGTAAGCCGATTCTCTGCCAACGCATCTAAATCTAAACAAGCAACATCTCGCGCTAAGCAAATAGATAAGATTCAGCTTGAAGACGTAAAACCTTCTAGCCGTCAGAATCCATTTATTCGCTTCGAGCAAGAGAAGAAACTACACCGTATGGCAGTGCAAATTGAAAACGTTGCTAAATCATATGATGAAGAATTATTCAGCGGCTTAAATATGATGGTTGAAGTGGGTGAGCGTATCGCGGTTATCGGGCCAAACGGTATCGGTAAAACAACTTTGCTAAAATGTTTGGTTGGAGATACCGAATTAACCAAAGGTAGTGTGAAGTGGTCAGAAAATGCCAACATTGGTTACTATGCGCAGGATCATCATCACGAATTTGAAAAAGACGTTGATTTGATCGAGTGGATGGGGCAATGGGCGCAAGAAGGTGACGATGAGCAAATCATTCGCGGTACTTTAGGTCGTCTTTTATTCTCTCAAAACGACATTAAAAAATCCGTTAAAGTACTTTCTGGTGGTGAACAAGGTCGTATGTTGTTTGGTAAGTTGATGCTACAAAAACCTAACGTTCTCGTTATGGATGAGCCAACAAACCACATGGACATGGAGTCGATTGAATCATTGAACCTAGCTCTTGATAATTATCCAGGCACTTTGATTTTTGTCAGTCATGACCGTGAATTTGTATCGTCTTTGGCGACTCGCATTGTTGAAGTAACCAGCGATGGTATTGTCGACTTCCACGGTACTTACGACGAATACTTGGCTAAAATAGAAGCCTAAGCCAAGAAATTGTGTTCTCGTTACAAAAAAGAAGGCCAAGTGCCTTCTTTTTTTATGTGTCTTTGATTACTAGAGTTACTTAAAGTATTTAAGCCTTACGTCTGTCTACGTAGACTTCTGGTTCTTTGTATTCAATAACTTGAACCTCGTCGCCCACATTAACCATCCCAGTATTTAGTGCTATCATATTAAGGCCAAAAGTAATGCTTTCCTTATCGAGCAGACGAAATTTGGCTAACGTTTTAAGGGGCTCGCCTTTTTTACTTCGTTGCGCCGTGATTGGATTCAATGTTGTGAAAATACAGCGCTCACAAGGCTTAACGTTCTCAAACTCCACCTCACCAATACGAATTCGCTTCCAGCTATCTTCTTCAAACGGCTTATTGCCTTTAATAACCAAATTTGGGCGAAATTGCGCCATTTGAATATCTTCAGGGCAAGTTCTATTGAGCTCAGCCAGAGAAGCTTCAGTTGTTAATAGGAAAGGATAACCGTCAGCAAAACCTACAGGGACTTCAGGCCTTCTTTTGGTAAAGCGTTCAGATTTTTCACCAAAATACACTAATTTTACTGTTTCGCCAGCTATCTCACTAAACCATGCATTAACTTCTTCTTGAGCAAGCTGTGCGTTGACTGAATTGTCCCAAACTGTGACTTCTAAATAATCACTGGAAAAAGCGGATAAATCGAGAGATAGGCCATGAATGAGTTCCGGATGTGAAAGCTGCCACGCACCGTTTTTACTAGGCTTAGCCGTTACTAATGTTAGGTTAGGGTGCTTTCGACCAGTAATGAATTCGCCATCAGCTTTTACTAGCATGTAACGTCGATCTCCATAAAGTCCGGCACTCTCAACTTGACTTGACGATAAAGAGATACCTTGGATGGATTTTATTGGATATATAGCTAGTTCACTTAGGGTGTACGGCATGGGTGCTCCATTTTGTGCTTTTTTGTGAGTGGCTTTTATTATTGCCCAACAGGAAAATCATTCCAATAAAAAAGCCCCAGAAAATGAATTTCTGAGGCTTTCGTTTTCTAGCTATTTAAGTGAATAGCTTACAAAAAGTACTTACAAGTAGTATGAAGCCAATGGCGGGAAGCCGTTAAATTCTACTGCGCTGTAGGTTGTTGTATAGGCACCAGTTGATAGCCAGTACATACGGTCACCAATAGCCAGGTTCAGTGGTAGGCCATATTTGTAGTTTTCATACATAATATCGGCGCTGTCACAGGTTGGGCCAGCGATAATAACTTCTTCTAGCTCGCCACCTTTTTCAACATGAATCGGATACTTGATAGATTCATCTAGCGTTTCAATAAGGCCTGAGAATTTGCCGACGTCAGTGAATATCCAACGATTTAGTGCTGTATGTGATTTACGAGAAATCAAAACTACTTCGCTGACTAGAACGCCTGCGTTAGATATCAAAGAACGGCCAGGCTCTAGAATAATGCGAGGTAAATCAGTCCCAAAATCTTCTTCCAAGAAGCGCGTAATTTCTTCTGCATAGGTTGCAAGGTCATTAGTACGAGCAATATAGTTTGCAGGGAAGCCGCCGCCCATATTGATCATTTCTAAAATGATGCCATCTTCTTCTTTAAGACGTTCAAAAATCACTTTAACGCTAGCGATCGCAGCATCCCATGCGCCGATATCGCGTTGCTGAGATCCGACGTGGAAAGAAATACCGTAAGGAATCAAACCAAGTTCTTTTGCAAGTACCAGTAAGTCCATCGCCATATCTGGACGGCAGCCAAATTTACGAGATAGTGGCCAATCAGCTGTTACTGTGCCTTCAGTCAAGATACGAACATAAACGCGAGAGCCTGGAGCTGCTTTCGCGATGTTACGCAAATCAGCTTCAGAGTCTGTTGCAAACATACGCACACCTTTTTCATAAAAGTAACGTACGTCTTTTGCTTTCTTGATAGTGTTGCCGTAGCTCACTTGATCAGGAGAAATGCCTCCGATTGCAAATAGCTTGTCCAACTCATAACGTGACGCTACATCAAAGTTTGACCCGCGGTCGCGAAGTAGAGTTAGAATTTCTGGAGCTGGATTTGCTTTGATAGCGTAAAAAATATCAGCAACAGGAAAGCCTTTGGTTAGCTCTGTATAGGCTTCATCGATAATATCTGTATCGATAACAACAAAAGGGGTATCTTTGGTTTCAGCAAACGCTTTAAAGCGGGCAAAACGCTCAGGTGTGTAGAAAGAATTGACGTCGATAGTCATGGGCTAAAGGCTCCTTAATTATGCAAAACATAAACCGATTAAATAAGTAAACGCCTTTACCTTCTCCCGTCCTACTTATGGCTGTTACTTATCCGGCTGTAAGGCCTTAAGCGACTAGCGCAGCAGTTGAAGCGGTGCGGATTATGTTCAGCAATGACGCGGGCGAAATTTAAGACGCAAGGCGTCTCGGGTCAAGTATTTTTTCATATTTTAGACTAAAAAAAAGAGACTATAAAAGTCTCCTTTTTATTTAGGGATTTCTAACACTACTTTTGGGTGATGCGTGTCTGGAAGTAATGTAACCCACTGCCAGCAATTAAAGCAGCTACGAAGTAAAAACCTTCGCTTGGATTATTCACTAATGCCGTTAATCCAGGGCCAGGGCAATAGCCACTAATCCCCCAGCCAATACCAAAAAGTGACGAGCCGATAATTAGTTTCGCGTCGATATTACGAAGCGTTGGGACTTGCCATTTACTGGCTAACAAAGGTGTTAAGCGTTTTCCTTTAATAACATAGCCAATCATGCCAACAGCGATTGCGCTTGCCATTACGATGATTAGAGAAGGATTCCAATCGCCAAAAATATCTAAAAAACCAATAACGACAGCTGGATTGGTCATTTCGGAATACGCCAAACCTAAGCCAAATAATAAACCAGCAGCGAGAGTAATAATTGCGTACATAGATATGCTCCTAATTAAGCGCGGCGACAGTAATAATAGCTGCAGCCATGAAGACCAAAGTGGCTACTATTGAGCGAGGGGAAAGTCGCGATATACCACAAACGCCGTGACCACTAGTGCATCCACCACCGAGTCGTGTTCCATAACCGACCAGTAGCCCGGATACGATCAAAAGAAGAGGGCTTCTTGCTTCCGGAAAAGCAACGGTTTGCTCTGTTAGAATACCGTAAGCGCTACCACCGATGATTAATCCTGCAATGAATAGAAATGGCAAAAATCGTTCTTTGCTAAAAAGTAGCTGAGATAGTATCCCGCTAATACCAATCACTTTTCCGACACTGAGAAGGTATATTGTGGTTGTGAGGCCAATTAATAGGCCGCCTACGAGTGGGTTAAAAATAGTATCCATAATTGGAGTCCTTTAGGTTATATAAGACTATTCTAATTTATATTAATAAGAAAAGTCTAATATAATGTTGGCAAAATAGAGTTTTATTCTTGGTTTTATTGATCTAGATAAAAAGTAAGTTATTAAGATTGCCGAGTTAGCAGCCAGTTGCACAGTCTTTACCTATTGACTAGCAGATATTAAAAAGCACTCACTGTATTCTTATGAACATTAAGGAGTCTCAGATGAACGAGTTGTGGCTAGGTGCTTGCGTAGACGAAGCCAATTATGTATTTCTTTTGCCAAACAGACCTGTTTTGCCGGATCCAGTTGATATTGGTTTTTTAAAGAAGCCTGATGTTTCTATCTTAATTGATCTAAATGGTAATCACTGGCGTAAAATATTTACGATCATGGCAAAGTTAGCTGCGCCCTCTTATGATTCATGGAAAGTCTTTCGCGATAAAGAGCTATTAACTAAAGTAGGCATTGCGTTTTCTTTAGATCAGCTTCGTGACTATAGAGGCGTTGTTTTTATTGTTGGAAATACATTTAGAGAAGGGCTGCCTGTAGTTAGTTCTGCGCAAGAAATCGGAGAAGTGCACACTTCTTTTGTTTACCTACCGTATGTTTGGTGTCCATACCTAGATTATAGGCAATTTCCTAATATTCTAATTGAAGCTCTACGTGAGTATATTTTGGAGAAAAAATGTTAAAAGCTTTAAAAAGTCTTTTCAGTCTTCCTGTAGAGCAGGGTGAGCAAATATCTTATCAGAAAGCTGTGGCGGCTCTACTTATGGAAGTTATGCTAGCTGATAATGAAATAAATGAACAAGAAGAAGGCCAGGTGAAGCGCTTCCTTCGTGAAGTAAGTGAATTGGGGGATGATATAGACATTCTCTATGAGGAGGCTCGTTCTGGTGTAGATCAAGCAAACGACCTTTATCAATTCACCAAGGTTATTAACGAAACTGCGACTCTAGAGCAAAAAATGTTGCTCTTAAAAGCTCTGTGGCGTGTTGCGCTTGCTGACGGAGATCTTGACTCATATGAAGATCATCGCATTCGTACAATCAGTGAGTTGTTATTCATGCCTCATTCCGAATTTATTCAGGCAAAACTATTTGTGCTGAATGAAATGAAAGCAGTTTAATTTTAAGCAAAAAAACGCGGCTCTCGCCGCGCTTTTTGACTGGTCTTACTATAATTCTATTTTAATAAAAAATAGAATTATGCTGCGAAGTTCGCTGCTGCGAATTCCCAGTTAGCTAGCGCCCAAAAACCTTTTAGGTAGTCAGGACGAACATTGCGGTAATCAATGTAGTAAGCGTGTTCCCAAAGATCCACTGTAATGATAGCTGTTTGACCGTTTGTCATAGGCGTTGCTGCATTACTAGTGTTTACGATTTCTAGAGAGCCGTCAGCGTTTTTAACTAACCAAGTCCAGCTAGAGCCGAAGTTATTGACCGCTTTGTCATCAAATGCAGCTTGGAATTCCGCGAAAGAGCCCCATTTTGCACTGATTGCATCCGCTAGAGCACCAGTTGGCTCGCCGCCGCCATTAGGGCTTAAGCTATTCCAAAAGAAAGTGTGGTTCCAGATTTGAGCTGCATTGTTGAAAACAGGGCCCGCTGGAGCAGATACGATGATCTCTTCAAGCGTTTTATTTTCGTATTCAGAACCAGGAACTAAGCCGTTTAATTTAACAACATAAGTGTTGTGATGCTTGCCATGATGGTATTCAAGCGTCTCAACAGACATATGAGGCTCTAGTGCGTCTTTAGCATAAGGAAGAGCGGGTAATTCAAAAGCCATTTCAATTCTCCTTGCTTTTAATTAACGAAAAATGCTTGTTATCAAGCAGTTAATGGTGCTTATATAGTAGCACTGAACAACTGAAGATAATATTCTTTAGGTCTGTTCACTAACGAATTTCCATAATTTCTATTAATAGTGACTATATAAGATTTTCCATGCGTAGAGACGATGATGTTGAGATCCCAAGCCTGACTCTGGATCAAGATGAAGTCAGCGATAGAAGGCCGTCCGGTGCAACAGCGCAAAAAGGCCATACCACTCCCACTCCTGCAAAACCAGCCCATGCACCTACTATTGTTCATAAAAAGCCTAGCTTAGCGGGTATATATATTTTATTGATACTTATACTAATTGCTTCGGCCGGAGCTGGATATTGGTTATGGCAGCAAAATATGCAGCTGCGTAATGAGCTGTATGGTGCGAAAAGTGAGATACAAAATTTAGATCATCAGCTTCTAGCAGCTGATGTTTCGGCTAATAAGCAAGGTGAAACCCTAGAAGAGACGTTGAAGAATCACGAGAGTGAGATTCGTAAGCTCTGGGGTGTTGCTTACGATACTAATAGGAAGTCGATAGCTACTAATGATGCAGCGATTGATGAACTTCAGAAAAAGCTTTCATCATTACGAGATACTGTTTCGACTCAATCCAAGCGCATTGCGGTACAAGCCGAAGCCTTTAATGAGGTTGAGGCTGGTTACAACAAGCTTGTTCCCTCTGTCGCTTCTATAGATGAAACAGTGAAAGCAATTGCAACGAAACAAGATGACCAAGCAAAACGATTGCAGTCGTCTGAGAAGCAAGTTCTTGCCCAAGCAGGACAGAACGAAGCTCAAGCCTTGAGTTTGGATCAGATTTCACAGGATTTAGTTACTTTGCAGAAAAAAGTAGCTGCTATAGAAAAACGCACAGCAGATACTAGTTCTACAGATGTGGCGAAAATTCAAGACACATTAGCTAAGCATCAAGATGCGATTAACTCGAGCGACGCTTTCAGAACTCAAGTTAATGGCGAAATCATCCGTCTACGTAAGCAGATTAATCAGCTGATGCTAGAGCAGCAACTCAGCTCTCAGTAAATTACTTCTAATAGATTTAAAAAGGCCGATTTATCGGCCTTGTCTATTTTTAGAGCTGCTACTCATTTTTTAGTTTTTTCCCTTCTTGGCCACTATAAAGGTTTTACTTATAAAGCTTTTTTAATATGCATATTCTACTAAAGTCTAGATGAGGTGCTTTTTATAACCTAAAGGCATGTTATAGTTCAAAAAATGCTGAAGCCTGACAACAGAGATGGGAAATTATGACAGAGGCAAGACTTACTCACTTAAAACAGCTAGAAGCCGAAAGTATTCATATTATACGTGAGGTGGCTGCTGAATTTGATAACCCAGTAATGCTTTATTCAATTGGTAAAGATTCTGCAGTAATGCTGCATCTTGCCATGAAAGCGTTCTATCCTGGCAAACCACCGTTTCCACTAATGCATGTGGATACTGGTTGGAAGTTTAAAGAAATGATCACTTTCCGTGATGAAATGGTGGCTAAGCTTGGCTTGGAGCTTATTGTTCATCAAAACCAAGAAGGTGTTGAGCAAGGCATTGGGCCTTTTACGCACGGTAGCTCAAAGCATACTGATGTGATGAAAACACAAGGTCTTAAACAAGCTCTAGACAAATATGGCTTTGATGCTGCTTTTGGTGGTGCGCGCCGTGATGAAGAGAAATCTCGCGCTAAGGAGCGTGTTTATTCCTTCCGCGATAAACAGCATCGTTGGGACCCAAAAAATCAGCGTCCAGAGTTGTGGAATATTTACAACGGTAAAGTAAACAAAGGCGAAAGCATTCGTGTTTTTCCACTGTCTAACTGGACTGAGCTTGATATTTGGCAATATATATATTTAGAAAGCATTCCAATTGTTCCTCTTTATTTTTCTGAAAAACGCCCAGTAGTTGAGCGTGACGGTACCTTGATCATGGTTGACGATGATCGCATGCCTTTAAACGGTGAGGTGCCTGAGATGAAGTCTGTTCGTTTTCGTACGCTCGGCTGCTATCCATTAACGGGAGCAGTTGAATCAGAAGCGGCATCTTTACCTGAAATTATTCAGGAAATGTTGCTAACAAGAAGTTCAGAGCGTCAAGGGCGAATGATTGACCATGATTCATCTGGGTCAATGGAAGAGAAGAAGAAACAAGGCTATTTCTAAGTTTGGAGTAAAGAAAGAATGTCTCACCAATCAGAATTGATCAGCCAAGACATACTTGGTTATCTGAAACAACATGAAGAAAAAGACTTATTACGTCTTCTTACCTGTGGCAACGTCGATGATGGAAAAAGTACATTAATCGGTCGCTTGCTTCATGACTCTAAGTTAATTTATGAAGATCATCTAGATGCCGTTAAGCGCGACAGCAAGAAGTCTGGGACACAAGGTGAAGAGGTTGATTTAGCTTTGTTAGTGGATGGCTTGCAAGCAGAGCGTGAGCAAGGCATCACAATCGATGTAGCTTACCGCTATTTTTCGACTGAAAAACGTAAGTTTATCATTGCTGACACACCTGGGCATGAACAATACACTCGTAATATGGCGACAGGCGCCTCTACTTGTGATCTTGCTATTATTTTGATTGATGCTCGTTACGGAGTACAAACTCAAACCCGTCGCCATAGCTATATTGCCTCTCTATTGGGTATTAAGCATGTTGTGGTTGCGATTAATAAAATGGATTTGGTTGAATTTTCTGAAGAAAAATTCAACCAGATTAAAAATGATTACCTTAAATTTGTTGATCAGCTTGGCGATCGCAAACCTGAAGATATTCATTTTGTCCCAATGTCAGCATTACGTGGCGATAACGTAGTAAATGCTTCTGAAAGCACACCTTGGTATCAAGGTGGTCCATTGATGTCGATTTTGGAAACGGTACAAATTAACCGTGATGTTAAACGCGACGCTTTTCGCTTTCCAGTTCAGTATGTTAACCGTCCTAACCTAGACTTTCGTGGTTTCTCAGGAACCATCGCAGCTGGAGCGGTTAAGCCGGGCGATAAAGTGGTTGCTTTGCCTTCAGGTAAAACCTCTACCGTTGAAAGGATTGTGACATTTGATGGCGATCTAGATGCGGCAAAAGCAGGGCAGGCTGTTACTATTACACTTGAAGACGAGATTGATATCAGCCGCGGTGATATGCTTTCGCATATTGGTCAAGAGCCTCTTATTGCAACAACGCTTCGTTCTTCTATTGTGTGGATGGCAGATCAGTCATTGGTGCCTGGTAAGTTGTATGACTTTAAACTAGGAACACAAACGGTTCCTGGTAAAGTTCATCACTTCAATCATCGTGTTGACGTCAATACCCTTGAAGTCAGTAAGATAGATGCATTGGAGTTAAACGGTATTGGTGATGCTGTTATTCAATTCGATGCGCCGGTTGCATTTGATGAATATACAGATAGCCGCTTTACTGGTGCTTTGATCATTATTGATCGTTTAACTAACGTAACAGTTGGCGCGGGCATGGTTGAAGAGGCTGTTGCGGAGCTTGATCAAGATACTGTTGTTAGTGCGGAAGATCGTGCGGCACGACTTGGGCAAAAGCCAGCTGTTATTGCATTAGCAAATAGCGTATTGGCACAAAGTGACGCGCTTGAGCGTTTATTATTACGCCAAGGTGTTGTGGCATTGGTTAAGGCTGATGCGACGGAGCAAGAAGCGGCACTGATTCGTCAAACAGGTGTGGCTTTCTTAGTGGCTGATGCTGCGATAGCTGATTCTCAAATTACTGAATCCTCATTGGATGAAGCGGTAGATTTGATTGTAGAAAGCGTTCAGTTATAACTCAATAAAATACAAAAAAACCAGCTCCGTGAGCTGGTTTTTTTTGTTTTTAGCTCAAACTTGTTTCACGCAGTTGCTTCTGTATCTATTCGCTTGACTTCTTTGTGCTGATCTTCATTGCTGCCTAATTTCCAGTAGCTAGAAATATAGAGATTTTCTTTTTCAATCTTTAGTTCATTTTTAAAAAATGAACGCAATGTTTTCATGCTGCTAAATTCACAAGCTACCCAAACTGATACGCTACCTTCAAGCCTTGATAGTGACTGGATTTGACCTAGTAACAAATTGGAGTTTTCTCCTGGATGAGGATTAATAACCCATTTTAGTTCAATGCCAGAAGGGTGCTTTAAAGGCTGAATGTCTTCTTCTGAAATTGCTTCAAGTATTGCATAGCCTTTGGCATCTTGAGGTAGTTTTGCTAGATTTACGCTAATTGCAGGCAAAGCGGTCATATCTCCCACTAGAATTTGCCAATCAGTAGACTCTTCAATAAGTTTCTTTGGGCCTGGTCCTCCAACTAAAATGATATCATTAGGTTGAGTCTGCTTTGCCCAAGTTGATGCTGGGCCACCATCTTCATGTAGTACGAAATCAATGTCTATTTCATCGGTGCGTTGGTTTCTGATGGTATAGGTTCGTACTAATGGTTTTTGATCACCTCTTGGGAAAATAAGCTTCACATAGCCACTTTCTTGGTCCTCGGGGATAGTCTGTATATTCTCGCCGCCTAGTGTTATTCGTAGCATGTTTGTTGTTACATGCGACTTTCTAATAACCGTTAGTTCACGCGGTAGTGGTCTGCTCATTTTTAGCTCCTTAACTTTGATTGTCGCAAGGCGGAAATTGATCAAGATTGCTTACCATTATTTCTGCAAGGCGTGTGAAGTCTTCTATCTGTTGTTCTGTTAAGTTTTGTGTCATGTTCTCGGTTGCGGTTTGGTCTAACATCGTAATTTTGGTAAGCAGCTCTGCGCCATTCATAGTGAGACTTAATAATTGACTACGATGATTGTCGGGGCTGCGAATTTTTTCAACGTAGCCTGATTGAACTAATTCCTTCAATACTCGAGTGATTTGTGATTTATCGAGTGAAAGTCTATCTGCGATAACCTTGGCACTGCATTTTTCAATCTTATTAATGCACTTAAGAGAGCGTATGTGACTAACAGGGATTGAAATACCTGACTTTAGAGCTGCTTCACGAAGTTGGTGTCGATAGTGGTGCATCAACTTATGAAGAGACTCGCCAATATTTTCTTTCATCTAATCTTCTTACCTGTTTATGTCTGCATATGAGAACGATTATCAATGTAAGCCTATTGGTTGATACTGTCAACTAAGAATTTTTAGTGAGACGGAAAAATCGTAATCCATGTCATTTCGTAGAGTGAGTTGCCAGACCACAGTTAATAGCTTTTCTTATTGAGGCGAATGATTACAATGCGATGATTAGAATTAAATAGATCGATACATAATGAATAAGTGCGATGTGCATAAAGTTGTTACCGCAGCGTTGTTAAGTCGCTATGAGACCGCCAAATGGGCAGCCAAGCAGGCTCATGAGGCCGCTACAAATGAAGAAAGCGTAGCAGAAAATAAATATGATACCTTTGGGTTGGAGGCTTCCTATTTGGCTCATGGACAATCGCAGCGAGTGTTGGAGTGTGAACAAGATTGGTTGATTTTTGATAAGAAGCAGCCAGTTTTATTCAGGGAGGAGGGTGCAATTGATTTGTGGTGTTTAGTCACATTGACAGAGCTTGAATCTCCATACGGTGCTAATAAATATTTTTTTATTTCTCCTTGTGCGGGCGGACTCATTGTCGAAATAAGTGAAAATAAGGTTTATCTTGTAACGCCATCTAGTCCAGTTGGAAAGAAGCTGCTTGGTAAAGTAGTAGGTGATGAAGTTGAATTACTTCAGAATGGTAAGCAAACGGCTTATGAAATAACCACTATTGAATAAAGCTAGCATTGTGAAGGACAAATTTGGCTCAAGCTCTAGAGAGTCAGACTCTGTTCGCATATAATGCCTTGCCTTAAAATATTCTGTTCTTCTATTCGATATATAAAACTCAGTTTACATTACTGACCGAATAGAAAACGTTCTAAGAAAAAATCACTCTCTTACTGAGAAAGTAATAGGAAAGAAATTATGCGCAGCCATTATTGCGGCGAGTTAAATGCTTCTAACATTTCACAAGAAATTACCCTATGCGGTTGGGTTCATCGTCGACGTGACCACGGCGGAGTTATTTTCTTAGACGTTCGTGACCGCGAAGGGATTACTCAAGTAGTTTTCGATCCAGATCGTGCCGAAAGTTTTGCCCTTGCCGACAGTGTTCGTAATGAATTCGTTGTTAAGCTTAAAGGTTTAGTACGTGCCCGTCCTGAAGGCACAGTAAACCCGAATATGAATACTGGTGAAATCGAAGTATTGGGAACTGAACTTGAAATACTAAATGCTGCAAAAACACCACCGTTTCAGCTAGATGAGCACCAATCAGTAGGCGAAGACGTACGCTTGAAAAATCGTTTCATCGATTTGCGCCGCCCTGAAATTCAGCAAAAAATGCGTTTCCGTTCAAAAGTAACATCTGTATTACGTCGCTACTTAGATGGTAATGGCTTCCTAGATATCGAAACACCTATTCTAACTCGTGCAACGCCAGAAGGTGCGCGTGATTATTTGGTGCCTAGCCGTACACAACAAGGTAGCTTCTTTGCATTGCCTCAGTCTCCACAGCTGTTCAAGCAATTGTTAATGGTGTCTGGTTTTGACCGTTATTACCAAATTGCTAAATGTTTCCGTGATGAAGATTTGCGTGCCGACCGTCAGCCAGAATTCACTCAAGTGGACATCGAAACATCGTTCATGAGTGAAAAAGACATCATGGCAATGACAGAGGATATGATTGTCAGTTTGTTCAAAGAGCTAATGGATATAGATTTAGGCACTTTCCCACGTATGCCTTACTCTGAAGCGATGGAAACATACGGTAGCGATAAGCCAGATCTTCGTATTCCATTGACCATAGTGTCAGTATCTGACTTGATGGCGAGTGTAGACTTTAAAGTATTTTCCGGTCCTGCTAACGATCCAAAAGGTCGTGTTGCAGCACTTAAAGTGCCAGGCGGTAATGAGCTAACTCGTAAACAAATTGACGACTACACTAAATTTGTTTCTATCTATGGCGCGAAAGGCTTGGCTTACATCAAGGTAAACGATAAGTCTAATCTTGAAGAAGGTTTGCAATCTCCAATCGTTAAGTTCTTACCTGTTGAAGTGCGCGCTACTTTGCTTGAGCGTCTTGAGGCAGAAGATGGTGATTTGATCTTCTTCGGCGCGGATTCTGCTAAAGTGGTTAATGAAGCTCTTGGCGCGTTACGTTGCAAGCTAGGTGAAGATTTAAATCTTTATACTTGCAAATGGGCGCCATTGTGGGTTGTAGACTTCCCAATGTTTGAAGAGACAAGTGATGGTGGAATCACTGCTATTCATCACCCGTTCACTGCTCCTTCTTGTTCACCTGAGGATTTGAAAGCCAGTCCGTTGACTGCGTTATCACAGGCTTACGATATGGTACTAAATGGCACCGAGCTTGGTGGTGGTTCTATCCGTATTCACCAGTCTTCTATGCAAGAAACAGTATTTGGATTACTGAATATTAGCAAAGAAGAGCAGGAAGAAAAATTTGGTTTCTTGTTGGATGCATTGAAATTCGGTGCGCCACCACACGGCGGTTTGGCCTTTGGTCTAGATCGACTTGTGATGCTAATGACAGGTTCTAGCTCTATTCGTGATGTTATTGCTTTCCCTAAAACGCAAAGTGCAACTTGTCTATTGACGCAAGCGCCAGGTGAAGTAAGCGAGAAACAATTAAAAGAATTGAACATTCGTATTAGAAAACCTGCTGTTGAATCATAGAAATAACTCTTAAACTTATTCTAAAACAGTAAGTTATGTTAAGAGATTGAAAGAAAAACGTAAAAGGCCGCTTATTAGCGGCCTTTTTTATGTTTTGCCATTGCATACTTTGTAAAGGGCTGTTGAAATATACAGTAATTATAAAAGGCACAGAAAAAGCATGGCCACGACCAGAATTTTAGCAATTGACCCCGGCTCTCGAATAACAGGCTTTGGGATTGTTGACGTTACAAATGGTAAATCTATTTACGTAAATAGTGGTTGTATTCGATTACCGGATGAGGCGTTATCAGTTAGGCTTAAATATATATTTCAAAATGTTTCAGCGTTATTGGAAGAATACAAACCAAATGAATTTGCTATCGAGGAAGTATTTTTGGCCAAGAACGCTAATTCGGCGTTAAAGCTTGGCCAGGCTAGAGGTGCTGCTATTGTTGCTGCATCTCTTCAAGAACTTGAGGTGCATGAATATGCCGCTCGAAGAGTTAAGCAATCGGTTGTCGGTAATGGTAATGCTGATAAAACTCAAGTTCAAATGATGGTTCAGCTTTTATTAAATTTGACCTCCAAGCCTCAAGCTGATGCGGCTGATGCTTTAGCAATTGCTTTGTGTCATGCTAATACACGAACTTCTGGCGGGCTTGAATACGGTGTCGGAAAGCGAGCGGGGCGTGCTTCTAAGCGTTGGACAGAACAAGATGTAAGGAAAACTTTGTGATCGGACGAATTGTCGGCACTTTGATAGAGAAAACACCGCCAGAACTAATGGTTGATGTTAATGGTATTGGCTATGAAGTTAGTGCTTCTATGACCACTATTTATGATTTACCTCAGATCGGAGGGCAGGTGACATTATTTACTCACCTGTTAGTTAAAGAAGATTCGCATACACTTTATGGCTTTATCGATAAAAATGAGCGCGCTTTATTTCGAGTTTTAATTAAAGTAAATGGTATTGGTCCAAAAATGGCATTGGCGATTTTGTCGAGCATGTCATCTGAAGAACTGATTGCCAATGTTCAAGAATCTGATGTAACTGCATTAACGCGTATTCCTGGAGTAGGTAAGAAGACGGCTGAGCGACTCATTATTGAGTTAAGAGATAAGCTTGGTCAGGCAGCAAAAACTGATTTATTTTCAGCTCCTGCTGTTTTGCGTCAGGTACAAGCTGACCCTAGGCAGGAAGCAGAAGCGGCGCTCATATCTCTTGGTTATAAACCACAAGAAGCGGCGAAAGCCATTGCGGGTGTTCCAATGGATGCCGCTAATAGTGAAGATGTTATTAAAGCGGCTTTAAAAGGGATGCTAAGGAAATAAAACATGATTGAGCAAGATCGTATTATTTCTGCTGAACTTAAAGGTAACGATCGTCAAGTAGATCGGGCAATACGTCCGCAAGCGCTTGCTGAATATATTGGTCAGCCCGTTGTTCGTGAGCAGATGGAGATTTTTATCCAAGCTGCAAGGCAGCGTAGTGAACCATTAGATCATACGCTAATATTTGGGCCTCCAGGATTGGGAAAAACAACTCTTGCTCACATCATTGGTAATGAGATGGGGGCTGAGGTAAGAACAACTTCTGGCCCCGTTCTTGAAAGAGCTGGAGATTTAGCGGCACTGCTAACAAATTTAAATGAAGGCGACATTCTATTTATTGATGAAATACATAGATTAAGTCCAGCAATTGAAGAAGTTCTTTATCCAGCAATGGAGGATTATCAGCTGGATATAATGATTGGCGAAGGTCCAGCTGCTAGGTCAATTAAAATTGAACTCCCACCATTTACACTTGTCGGAGCAACTACACGAGCAGGCTTACTGACATCTCCATTGCGAGATCGCTTTGGAATTGTGCAGCGCTTAGAGTTTTATGATGTTGAATCATTGACAACCATTGTGGCTCGGTCTGCTGGAAAAATGGGTATGGAGCTTGATCAGCCTGGTTGCTTTGAGGTAGCTAGAAGGTCAAGGGGGACGCCGAGGATAGCAAACCGCTTGTTACGCCGTGTTAGAGATGTGGCTCAGGTGAGTGGAGAAGTGCTTGTAGGGCAAAAAGTTGCTCAAAGGGCGCTAGATATGTTAAGTGTAGATAGTCAGGGCTTCGATCACTTAGACAGACGTATGTTATTGACTATGATAGAAAAGTTTGACGGGAGACCGGTTGGTCTAGATAGCGTCTCTGCCGCCTTAGGTGAAGACAAAGATACTATTGAAGACGTCATTGAGCCGTTTTTAATTCAGCAAGGCTTTATAATCAGGACACCAAGAGGCCGTCAGGTTACAAAGCGTGCATATGAACATTTTAATTACCAACTACCTTCAGATTTTAAATAGAGGTTAATAATGTCAATTTGGGGACTTATCGCCAGCGCTAGTTTTGTTGTTCAGCTTGTAATGTTGATACTGCTAGCTGCTTCCATTTTTTCATGGATTGTAATATTTCAAAGAATTCGTGTTTTAAAAGAAGCAAAAAAGGTGCGTACCGCATTTGAGGAAAGTTTTTGGTCGGGTATCGATCTTAGTCAGCTTTATCGCAAGCTCACACAAGAAGGTCGCAAAGTTGAAGGTATGGAAAATATCTTCACTTCTGGTATTAAAGAATTCACTCGACTAAGACAGAGTCATAATGTTGATCCAGAAGCCATTATGGATGGTGTTCAAAGAGCAATGCGAGTGGCGCTTTATAGGGAAGAAGAAAAGCTGGATCAACATCTACCTTTTTTGGCAACTGTTGGCTCAACAAGTCCTTACATTGGTTTGTTTGGTACTGTTTGGGGGATTATGCATTCTTTTATCGGTCTTGCAGAAGTTCAGCAAGCAACGTTAGCAACAGTTGCACCAGGCATTGCAGAGGCACTTATAGCAACAGCGATAGGTTTAGCTGCTGCTATTCCTGCAGTAATTGCCTATAACCGCTTCTCTTCTACGGCAGAATCCCTTGGTTCTAGTTATGAGAATTTCGCAGATGAATTTACTAGTATCCTACATCGTAAGGTACATGTGAGAGAGGGAGGCGCTGTATAGTGGCTCGCGCAAGAAGAAGAAACAAACGCCGTCCAATGGCTGAGATCAACGTCGTACCTTATATCGATGTCATGTTGGTTTTGCTTGTTATTTTTATGATTACAGCGCCAATGCTTACGCAAGGTGTTGATGTTGAACTGCCGAATGCAAATGCAGCGCCAATTCAAGATACAGAAAATGATGTCATGATTGCCTCTGTTGACTCTAAAGGTAAGTACTATTTAGATGTTGGCGGTAAGCAAGAATCAATCGCTTTGTCTCAAATACAAGATAGAGTGAGAAAAGTATTAAGTCAAAACCCAAAGATGTCTGTATTAGTAAGAGGGGATAAAAATGTCCCTTATGGTGATGTCATTGGTCTTATGGTTACACTGCAAAGTGCAGGTGTTCCAAATGTAGGTTTAGTGACTGAGCCGGATAAAAATTAATGAAGTGGTTACGTAGTGACAATTATAGTATCCCAACCGTGCTGGCTATAGGTTTACACGTTGGTATTGTTGTGGCAGGTTTTGTTGCTATTGATTTTAGCGACAATGAAATTCCAAAACCTAAGCGGCCGCCTATTGTTAATGCTACTGTTGTTGATGTCTCTCAAACCATAATAGGTAAAAGAGAGTCTGATGAAAAAGCAGCAAAACAACAGGCCGCAGCATTAGCAGAAAAAAAGAAAAGCGAAGCTGAGCAGGCTCGGAAAAAAGAAGCACAGCGTAAGGCGTTAGAGGAAAAGCAAAAGCAGCTCGCTCAAGCTAAACAGGCAAAAGATAAAGCAGAAGCTGAAAAACAAGAAACTGAAAGAAAGCAAAAAGCAGCTGAACAAAAGCGTACAGCGCAAGAGGCAGAAAGTAAGCGTTTGGCTCAGGAGCAGGCTGATAAAAAACGTTTAGCCGAAAAAGAAGCCAGCGAAAAGAAAAAACAAGAGCTTGCTCGTAAGGCTGAAGCTGATCGAGTAGCCGAAGAAGAGCGGAAGCGTCAAGAGGAAGCCGCTAAATTGGCGGAGAAGAAGAAAGCTGAAGAGGCGGCAGCCAAGGCTGCAGCGGAAGAGGCGATGCAGCGAGCTGCTGATGAAGCTCAAATGGTTCAGTCTATCAGTGGGCTAATAAATGATAGGGTTACTGCAGCTTGGATTCGCCCTCCAAGCGCTCGAAACAATATGAAAGCTCAATTGCGCATTTATTTTCTGCCTAATGGTGAAGTTATGAATGCTCAAATTACGAAAAGTAGTGGAGATGCTTTATTTGATCAAAGAGCAGTTGATGCTGTTTATAAAGTAAGAAAAATTGAAGAGTTATCGAAGGTAGACTCGTATGTTTTTGAACGAAATTTTCGTCAGGTAGATTTAATTTTTAACCCGCAAGATTTGAGAAACTAATGATGTTTAAAAAATGCTTGAGTGTTTTATTCACTTGCTTAATATTTATAAGCTCAGCTAGAGCCCAATTAGTTATTGAAATAACAAGTGGTGCAGATCAGTTATTACCTATTGCTGTTGTGCCTTTTGGATATGAGGGTGTGGATGCACTGCCTGAGGATATTGCTCAAATAGTCGAGGCTGACTTAGCGCGTAGTGGTCTATTTCAGCCTATTCCTCGATCTAATATGTTAAGCATGCCATCAAAGGAAGCGGATGTTTTTTATAGAGATTGGCGGCTTTTGAAAAGTGATTATGTTGTTATTGGTGCAATAAAAAAGCTGCCTAACAATCAATATCGTATTGGTTTCGAATTATTGAATGTTTTAAGTCAAAAGCCGGTGCAAAAGCATAGTTCTATTGATGTCAGTGCAAGAAACTTCCGCGATGCGGCTCACTATATTAGTGATAAAGTTTACGAATTATTGACAGGTACAAGAGGCGCATTTAGTACTAGAATATTATATGTTACTGCAGAAGGTGATAAAAAAGCTCCATTGTTTAAATTGCAGGTTGCAGATGCTGACGGACATCGTCCTCAAGTTGTTGTCGAATCTAAAGAGCCGATATTATCTCCGTCATGGAGTATGGATGGCAGAAAAATTGCTTATGTAATGTTTAGAAATCGACGCCCGAATATTTTCATTCAAGAATTAGCAACTGGGAAGCGTCAGCAAATCGCACAATTTAGAGGATTAAACGGTGCGCCAGCTTGGTCACCTGATGGAAAAAAATTAGCATTGGTTCTTTCTAAAGATAATAACCCTGAAATTTATACTTTAGACATCGCGACACAGAAACTTGAGCGTATGACAAACCATTATGCTATAGATACCGAGCCAAGCTGGGAGCCAGATGGTAAGGGAATTGTATTCACATCTGATCGAGGCGGTAATCCGCAGATATATCGATTAGATGTAAATAGTAAGCGTGTAGAGAGGGTTACTTTTGAAGGTGATCTAAATACCAGAGCGAGAATGACGCCAGATGGTCGCTATCTTGTTACGGTTCAAAAGAATGATGGTAATTATCATATTGCACTTCAAGATATGAAAACTGGCCGAGTTCAAATTCTCACAGAGACTTACTTAGACGAATCGCCAAGCATTGCGCCAAATGGTAGCATGGTGATGTATGCCACAACCTATCAAGGAAAGGGTATCTTAGCCGTAGTATCCGTTGATGGCCTTGTAAAATATAGGTTACCATCAGCAGACGGAGATGTACGAGAACCATCTTGGTCCCCGTATTTCAAATAAAGACATTGAGGAGTGAATAATGAGTGTAACAAAACTAGGTAAGTTTGCTGTAATTGGTTTGTCTGCAGCTTGGATTGCAGGTTGTAGCACAACAGCAACAGATACTGATTCTTCAACTGTTGCTGAAGATGCCAATTCAACTGAACAAGCAAACGAAAATACTGACCAAGCATTTGGTGCTGGTCAAGATGGCGCTATGACTAGTGTTATTGTTGATGAAAGTGCGGCTACTAATGACAATGGCATGGATTCTTTAGCTGGGGTTCAAACTGTATTCTACTTTGATTTTGATAAATCGATTGTGCGTCCAGAATCTCGTGAAGCTCTAGCAAAACATGCTGAATATTTAGTATCACACCCAGATGCACGTATCGTTTTAGAAGGTCATGCTGATGAGCGTGGTACTCGCGAATACAACATGGCTCTAGGTGAGCGTCGCGCTAAAGCAATTAGTCGTTATTTGACAATCCAAGGTGTCGCTGCTTCTCAAATTGAAACAGTAAGCTTTGGTGAAGAAGTTCCTGTTGCCTTCGGTCATGACAGTAACGCTTGGCAGTTAAACCGTCGAGTTGAAGTTCGTTACGAATAATGATTTCTAAAGTCGTAAGAATTCGCTCTTTCGCAATGGCGCTGTGTCTCACAGCGCCATTTGCGCTAGCTGAATCTCAAATGGCAAGTGGTGGACTTTCCCCTAATGCCGCTGCAGATCTACTTTTTCAATTGGAAACACTGCAACAGGAGGTTCAAAGCCTTCGTGGACAATTGGAAGATCAAGGTCATGAATTAAAGCTAATGAAAGAGAGTCAAAGAGATCGTTATATTGATCTCGATAAACGTATATCCTTACTTATGTCTGCATCTGCGAGCGAACCGAAGTATTCTTCTGCTCCAGAGCCAAGAGTAGAGCAACCAGCTACTCAAGCATCGGTACAAAAAATAAATAATTCAACTAATTCACTAGCGGCTTCGCCTCTAGCACCTATTAGTTTGCAACCACCCACTGCACAAGCTCAACAAGCTTATAATGATGCTTATAATTTAATTCGTCAGAGAAATTTTGATGAAGCGGAAACCGCATTTTCAGAGTTTGTAAAAGACTATCCGAACAATTCTTTAACAGGGAATGGTTATTATTGGTTGGGAGAAGTTAAATTAGTTCAAGGTAAGTCTAGAGAGGCTATAGAAGCATTTTCTACTGTGATTCAAAACTTTCCAGGACACAACAAAGAACAAGACTCATTATATAAGTTAGGCACTGTTAGTGATCAGCTTGGTGATACAACAAAAGCTAAGTCCTATTTACAGGATGTAATTCGACGCTTTCCCGATAGTAAAGCTGCTAAACTAGCTGCAGGGTATTTGAGTAAAATTAAATAACTTGCATTTCTCAACGGGCTCTGTAATATACGCAACCCGTTGGGTCGTTAGCTCAGTTGGTAGAGCAGTTGACTTTTAATCAATTGGTCACTGGTTCGAATCCAGTACGACCCACCAACATCTCTCATTCCGCTCCCAGTTTCTTAAGGGGTAATGATATGTCCGAACTTTTTGATAAAGCAGCACTTCGCAATACAGTTCAAAAGTATTTGTCTGAAGCAGAAAAAAGTCTTGAAATAAAATCTGTCGATGATGATCAGATTCGTGATGAGATCAAGTCTTTACTTAAGCAAAAAAATGCCGTTCTAGTTGCTCATTACTATACTGAAGATGCTATTCAAGAGCTCGCAGAAGAGACTGGTGGAATAATTGCTGACTCTTTAGAGATGGCGCGCTTTGGTGCAAATCATGACGCTAAGACTCTTGTTGTTGCCGGTGTTAAATTCATGGGTGAAACCGCAAAAATACTTAGCCCAGAAAAAACTATTTTAATGCCGACCCTTGAAGCAACATGCTCACTGGATATTGGCTGTCCGATTGAAGAGTTTTCAGCTTTTTGCGATCAGCATCCAGATAGAAAAGTGGTTGTCTATGCAAACACTTCAGCTGCAGTTAAAGCGAGAGCAGATTGGGTCGTAACCTCTAGCATTGCTTTAGATGTTGTAAATCATCTCGTAGAGCAGGGCGAAAAAATTATTTGGGCACCTGACCAGCATTTGGGGGGATATATCCAGCGTGAAACTGGTGCCGATATGATTCTTTGGGATGGTGCCTGTATCGTTCACGAAGAGTTCAAGGCAAAAGGTATTTTGGATTTAAAAGCGATATATCCAGATGCTGCCGTACTTGTTCATCCAGAATCCCCAGAAGCGGTTGTTGAGGTGGCAGATGTTGTGGGTTCAACATCCCAGTTGCTAAATGCATCAAAGAATATGTCAAATGATACCTTTATTGTCGCCACCGATAGGGGTATTTTCTATAAAATGAAGCAAGCATCACCAAATAAGCGTTTCATAGAAGCACCTACGGCTGGCTCCGGCGCAAATTGTCGTAGTTGTGCGCATTGCCCTTGGATGGCATTAAATAGCTTGGAGATGCTTCGTAACTCGCTCAGAGATAGCTCTGGTGAAATTCATGTGTCTGAAGAAACTAGAATTAAAGCATTGATTCCACTACAGCGAATGCTTGATTTTCAAGTAAGATAATTTTTATCTTCAGTTTAGGGATAGTTAACTATTTAGCGTCCCTAAATATTTCATTTCTAAATCTGAAAATGCCAGCTGTAGGCGATCACATTCAAGACTCTTTTTATTATATGTGACTCTCAGAGTTTGATAATCTTTGCTTGATATCATCTCAGATAATTTCTTTTTTAGCTCAGTGGTTGCTTGAGCTAACTGTCTATTTATTTCCCTTTGCTTTATGAGTGGCTTTGACTGACTTCTAGAGCCATGAGCACCACTTAATCCAAGAGTCTCTATCTTTTGCTTTAATTCATTATTAGTGTTTTCTGCAGACTCTAACTCTTGCGCCAATAGAGTAACGCAGGTTTCTGATTCTTGCAGTAAGCGCTCTAGCATTTTTGCATCTTTATCTTGCTCTATAAGACTAACGGATGACATGTTTTCAAGTGCGGTATTTAAGCCATCACGCAATGAGCCAAGGGTTTCTTTTTTATTTGCACTTAAAACTTGTAAATTGCCAATCGCCGTTTCATTACTTTTACTTAGCTGCTTTTCTAATTCAGCAAGTTTTGCATCTTTCACACTAATATCTTGCCTTAGTGAAGTGATGGATAAATTTGACGTCTCGAGTTCTGCTTCTAATTGCAGTATTAGCACTTGTGACTCTTTAGACATACGCTCCATTTTGGTTATAGCAACTTTTTGAGCCTCAATAGCCGCATATGTATTATTGTTTTTATATGCCTTGTCTATCTCGCTCTTAAGTTGCTCGATTACCATTTTTTGCCGATCAGAAAGGCTGCTTAAGCTAGAAATTTGTTTAAAGGAGGCGTTGCGTATCGCTTTTTCTTGCTTTTGAGCAGTTGGAATCTGCAAATTGAATTCGGAGCTACTTCCTGTATGATCAGATTGTTTTTGCTCTAATTTTTTAATTTTTTCCTGTAAGTCATTAATTTCAATCTTTAACCGCTGCTGTTCTGCTTTTTTTATTTCTAATTGCTTGAGGCGCTTTGTAGCTCGATCAATATTTTTTCGTAAATCTTCATTTAGCAAAGTTTGGTTTTTTGATAGTGACTCTTTAGTGATAAGTATTTCGGTAGCCTGAAAAAACTCGTCTTCCATCTCTTTTAGATTTTGATGTAATTCTTCAGGGTTGGTTGTTTGTAATTTAGGTGCTGACAATGCGTACAATAAGCTGGATAAGAAGCGGTTTAATATAGGCTTTGGTTTTTCACTAACTTGATTTAACAAAATAGCTCTTTCGGCTTTAAGTACCGTCCCCCAAATTTTCAATCTGTTTATTTCATGCGGATCTAGCTTACCCGGTACGATGGAATTTGCTGCAAAATTAATCTGCAAATCTAAGTAATGGGCTAATCCCTTGTAAGAGTTTGAGTCATCTATTCCATCAGTAGGGTCTAAAGTCTCTTTAGGGGAAACGCTAGTGTGTTTTGCTAACTTCTTTTTGGCAAGTGAATGAGACAGCCATAAAAAAACACCATTGGCCAACAGTAGGAAGGTACTTAACTCAAGCAGTGCCCAAATCAACCACTTTGACATAAAAAACTCCTAGACCCTAAAGTAATAAATATGATATCCATTATCATTAAACTATAGCAAATCATTATTTTAGCTTGCTGTTTTTCTTATGTTAGCGGAATTAAATATTTTATGAGTAAAGAATTTATAACATTCATGCGTAATCGTGTATCACAGGCAGCACTTAATTCACCAGCGCCATCCGAAAGCGAATGGGAGTCCATTCTTAGTGCTGCAAGTCGCGCTGCGGACCATGGAAATCTTAAGCCGTGGCGTTTCTGTATTTATGAGGGGGAGGGGCGAGCAAAACTTGGTCAGATTTATTGGCATCATGCTTTATCTGAAGTAGAACTAATGCCTGAAAGCAAGGAGGACGCTTTTGTTAAAAAGGCATATCGAGCACCAGCTGTTTTGTTAATCTATGCGAGAATTCAGGATCACCCAAAAGTCCCTCCAATAGAGCAGATTATGGCTGCTTCCGCAGCCGCTCAACAAGTTTTACTGGGATTAAATGCGCTTGGTTATGGTGGTATGTGGCGCAGTGGCCCAGCGTGTTTCACTCAAAAAACAAAAGAACTTTTATCACTAGAAAAAAATGATCAAATAATTGGGCTAATTTATGCTGGAACGCCAAAAGAAAAATCAGCATTTACTCCAGAAGTAGAGCTTGGTACTCACTTAAAATGGGTAAGAGATTAATTTTTAAGACTAATTTGATAAAAACTAGTTGCAATCCTTTTCCCTCATCACTAGAATATGCGCACAAATTACGCACTGCGTATATAAAGTTTTGGTGAGCTGTCCGAGTGGCCGAAGGAGCACGCCTGGAAAGCGTGTATGTCGAAAGGCATCAAGAGTTCGAATCTCTTGCTCACCGCCATTATTTGAAAAAAGACATCATATGATGTCTTTTTTTTCGAGTTTAATTTATTGAATTCGCTGTGTTTATTCCCAGGTAGCATCTTGTTCAGATAATTTAAAGTGTATGTCACGACCATCAGAGCACATTTGCACAACTGCTGATGGCGAGCCATCGTCATTTAATGTTACTAAGCTTATTCCTGCTCCATTCAGAAGGCGCTCACCATGAGCAGCGGTTTCTGGTTTATGCGGAATGACTTTCATGCTACGACGTCGAGTAAACCAGTTTAGTGGTGATCGAGGTGAATAAAGCCAGCGATTTAAGCGATCAAATATATCTAATAGCTTTCCAGGGAATTCATTTTTAATTCCGCTACTGGTTATTTGCCACAAGTCTGATCCTTGTTTATTCCCGCGCTGCTGAATGTCGTAAACAAAAGAGTAGTGAACATCTCCTGAAAGTATGACAAAGTTCTTCGGTGTTTGGTTATGCTTGAACATATTCATTAGGGCATAAGCTGAGCCTGGGTGAGCCATCCAGTTTTCTGCATCAACCATCAGAGGTTTACCAAGCCAAGTAAATACCCGTTGGATACTTTCGATTAGTTTAACTCCAAAAATAGGAGCTGGTGATACAAGCACGACCGCATCGAGTCCCTTTAATTGCTGCTGTAGGTCAGTTAGTGCCTCCCAATCCATTAGGCCCGAAGGGTTTTCCAGTGATTTCTCTGATCGCCAGCGCTGAGTACGAGTATCCAAAACAACAAGGGGAGGTGTTATCTGCCAAGTATAATTCCATTTAGAAAAACGAAAGAGCTCCTGTATTAACTCATCATGTTCTACTCTGCCTGGATGATTTAGCACTTTTTGAATTTCGTTTATAAGCTCGTTCGAAAAGTGTTCAGGTGCATTTCCCCAGCCTTGGCATATTAAATAGCCAAGCAGGGCGTTACCGATAATGCGAGCTGAAAATGGGTGGTTATAAGCTGTTTGCTCCCATGCTGCAGTAAGGTTCCAATCATCCGTAATGTCGTGATCATCAAAAATCATTGCGACTGGTAAATGCGCTAGAGCACGACGAACCTTGGATAAACCCTTAACAAAGTCTTGCAATATAAGAGTTTGTTTCGAAAAATCTTTCTTTTGTTCATCAGATAAACCTGACGGTTGCGACCAACCATTATCACCTAATAACAAATCCCAACCCTTAGGTGACCAAACTAGAGCGTACATAGAAAGTATTTCAGCCAAAGAAATCAAATGATTTTGAGCAGTGTCGGTTGTGAAGACAGGCTTTCGTACACCGCCAAAAATTTGATCAATCATGCTACGGTTTACTTTATTCTCAGGTAAAAGTGTTTCTCTTGCGTAGTAATAAGAGGATTCTCTATGTAACTGCTGGGCGCTTTCAATTTCAATACAAGGTAGCTTTTCATCATACATACCAAGATGAGGTATCAACTGATGAATAGCCCATAACATTGGAGCAGCTACATCATCTGCATAAATTTGATCTCCGCTCATCATTAAAATACTAGGCCAATCCTTTGGATCTGTATTTTGTAACAACTCATCAACCCTTAATAACCCATCTTTACTAGAATGATGAGGCTTGCGACAAGATCCGTGCAGCATTTTATTTATGCTTGGCTGTAAGATAAAAAATGGCAGTGATTGCTCAGGATAAACAAGATCCTCTGCCCATTTAGTCCAGTCAAGGCCATTAAGCCGTAGATCATAATGAATAGGGTTGTTAATTGGTAAAGGAGTTTCTAGCTTAATATCGAGTAGCTGTATGAATAGTTTTTCACCGGCCTTCAGTTGGGTATGACATTCAGTTATCTGAGAGTCTTTTAGTACAAATAAAGCTGTTTTGTTTTGAGTTAATATTAAGTCAACCGTAACAGGCTCTGTCGTCATCAACCAGAACGTAAGTCGATCCGTTGTCATTCTTCGTAATAACGGGCCAGCTAATACCTGCATAATTTCCTCATATCAACTTGTTGAATACTGCATATCAGTATTCAACAAGTTATTGATTTAGGATGCAACCAAATGGTCAACAATAGGTAGGCCTTTCTTAGTGGTAGATGTGACTGTCATCTTTGCACTTAGTATTAATTGGTCATTGTCAGATTGATGTACTTGCTGGAGGAAATTAAGCTTGAGCTTCGATACTCGCTCTATTGTTGTGTGGATATAAAAAGTATCACCACTTCGCAAAGATCGCATGTAGTCTAATTCTGCCTTGATCAAAACAAGATATATGCCTTGCTTGGTGATCTCGGCAAAATCTAACCCTCTTGATTTTATAAATTGATGCCTGGCGTGCTCTAAATAATTTTGATACACCGAATTGTTAACGATTCCCTGCATATCACACTCGTAATCGCGAACCTCAAAATAAATGCGATCTTTGTGATCTAATTTGTCCTTCATAGTGTGGCCTTAAAAAATTGGGATTTATTCGTGGTGGGCAATTCGATTTTTGCCAGACCGTTTTGCGTATAACAAATAATGTTGTGATCGCTCAACTAGCTCACTAGGGCTTTCGTCACCGAATAAAGTAGCCACACCTATGGACACAGTCACTTGGCGTAGCAGCACTTTGGTGTTTTTGTAGCGTATTTTTTGAATTGAAACTTCATTGCGAATAGATTCAGCTAGCTGAGATGCAACACTCAACTCTGTTTCACTCAGTAGCATAGCAAATCGACCACCTTTAAGGCGCGCAATAAAACCATTTTCAGGCAATAACTCAACTAAAAGTTTTGCTACGTATCGAATGAGTGAAGTGCCAGCTTTATTACCATATTCATGATTAATTTCAGCAAGGTTATCAATATCTATTAACAATAGGGTTAAATCATCCTCAGCATAAGGTACTAAGGAGAATAATGACCGTTCAAAACCTTTCTCATTAGCTAGTAAAGTCATTGCATCAAGTTCAGTATTCTTTTTTACATCTAATAGTTCGGAGCGAAGACTAGCTAATTCTTCTTGGGCAGAAAGTAGAGCGCTGCTAAATTTTTCAATTGCTTGATTAGCTTTGAAAGCACCTCGCTCCAACAAAAGAGCAACCTGTTCTACTTGAGCGGGTTCACTGGTATTTTTTAGTGCGGCTTTTGCAGTACGTAACGTTCCATTAAATCGCTCAAGCTCACTAGAAATGCTGCTGGTGTCTGTCTCTAAATTAGTGGTAAGACTTTTTAGTACTGAACCTTGGCGGTGAGCATGCTGGAACTCTTCAGGAAGTAAGAACTCATTGAATAGCTCTTGTGAAACAAAGGCAGGTAAACTACCAAATCGACGTAAAGCACGATCAACAACTTGGTTGAATTTTGGATTTTTATTTGACGCATATTCATACCATATACCATAATTATAAGGTGTCGGCGGAATATCTAACTTCACCATAAGTGGTATTGCTGATCGCATTAGTTGATTAGCTTGCTTAATATTATGCTGGAACATCGGAACCCCTGCTGCCATTACTTACTACCAAGACGTCCCATTTCATCGGTGGCAATTCATGTTTTATAAAAGAGCGCGAAAGCTCGGTAACATTACGGCTTCGATTTTATAACGATTTAGTTATGTTTTCTCATTCTTGAAAACATGAATATAGTAAGACTAATAATTTATAATAGCCATTAGCCACCCGTAAATTTACTAGAAAAACCTTCTTTTTCAAGCAACTCTTTTATTTTTTGTCGATTATCTCCTTGCACTTCAATCTGGCCATCTTTTACAGCGCCACCGACACCACATTGCGTCTTTAGTTTTTTGCCCAGTATCTTTAATGCATCTTCAGTAAGAGGAAGGCCAGTAATAACAGTTACACCTTTACCTTTTCGGCCCTTTGTTTCTAAGGCTATTAGAACTTTTCCATTACCAATAACGTTATCATTTTTGCATTGACACTCAGAAATAGGGTGTTCGCAGCTTGAGCAAAGCCGACCTTGGTCTGTTGAATACACTAAATTTCGATTTTTCATGGATTTTGGCAACCTCTACCATCCGTTGACACACAGTATTTTATCATTTCAATAAAAGCGAATCAGATAAAAATTGCTAAATTCGACATTTAGTTAAAATCTGCACTAAGCTGATGATAATACCAGTTAAAAAATGCGTGCTGATATGAAAAAATTACTGAGAATTCGTCAAGCCACTGAGGCTGATCTTAGATGTATTTTGCTTTTTGAGTTTCGTAACCGAGGCTGGTTTTCCCAATTTTTACCAAGCCAAGTACTAAGGCAACAAACGGAAATTTATTTTAAGCGATTACTTAGAAGTAATTTGAAGCATTTGCAATATCTGGTGTACTTACCAAACGATGTCCTGATTGGTCGTTTTAATGGACAAATATTAAGCAATAAGTCAGTTGAAGTTTCCTATCGAATCGCTAAAAATTTCACTAATCTAGGGATTGCAAAGCATGCGTTAAAACACATACTTGTTCTTTGGGCAAGTAAAGGTATAACTGAAGTGTATGCACAAGTAGCAGATCATAACAAAGCCTCAATTAAAGTCCTTCTCTCATGTGGCTTTGAAATTAATGAAATCCAAAAAAATGCGATAAATTTAGATCCAGAGATCCATGACTGCTTAGTGTTTCGCTGGTCATTTGCAGAAGATTTACCCTATAAAGTCAATCAGTTCGATAATATTCCAGTTTGTTAAGTATGTTAATTATCTTGTCACTGAAATCTGCTTTTAACGTAATAGGCTGATTTGTAATAGGATGATTGAATTCAAGACTTGAAGCGTGAAGCATCAATCTAAAGTCGTCAGACCAAATTTCTTTAGCGACTTTATTAATATGGCGACAGCCATAACAAGAATCACCCACTAGCGGATTCAAATGGTGTTTAAAATGTCGACGAATTTGATGTTTTCGACCTTGCTTGGGGGTCACTTCTAGCCAGCTTAAACGCATGCTGTCATATCGACTCACAGGAACAGGAAGTAGATACTGACTTAGTCGAGTAAAGCTAGTTTCAGCCTCTCTTTCGGTACCTTCAATTTTAAAACGAGATCTACCTTTCTGCTCATTAAGCTTAGCAAGAGGGTAATTAATCACACCATAATCATCGCAATAACCACGCACTAAGCAGTGATAAGTTTTCTTAGTTTTAGATTCAGCGAACTGAGCTGAAAGGCGCCTTGCTACTTCTGGGCTAAATGCCATCACTAATACCCCGGATGTTCCTCGGTCAAGGCGATGAACAGGAAATACCCATTTCCCTGTTTGATCTCTCAACCTTTGAACAACAGCGTCTTCTTCGTCTTTGGCCAAATTGGTTCGATGAACAAGCAAGCCTGCTGGCTTGTTGACGGCAACCAAGTGTTCATCTTGAAATAAAATAACTAGCGTCATTCTGGCTTATCTATGAAAGAAGTTATTTTATCCATAGCCATGTCGACTAATGTTTGCATCGCTTCATCACTTGCCCAAGCAATATGAGGAGTCAGTAAGAAATTTGGCTGTTTGGTAAGAGCTTGGAGTGGATGATCTAGCTGCATAGGTTCTTGTGTTGAAACATCAAAAGCCGCACCTGTGATGGTATTGTTTTCGAAAGCTCGTAACAGCGCATCCTCATCAACAATACCGCCACGGCTGATATTTAGTAATAGGCAGCTCTTTTTCATTAACGAAAACTCGGCATCACTGATTAGATTTTTTGTTTCTGGTGTTAATGGGCAATTGATACTGATGACATCGGCGAGCTTTAAGGACTCTTCGAAGTTGATGTAACTAGGTCTAGTATTTGTAGTTCCTTTGCGATCGGCAAAGATCACCTTCATTCCGAAAGCAAGCGCGATAGCAGCCACTTTTTTACCTAAGGTTCCGCCGCCTATGATAACCATAGTTGAACCTGACAAATCTTTAATCGGGTAATCAAGAAAACAAAAATATTCAGAAGTGGCCCATCTACCAGATTTTACCGCATCTAAATACGATGCAAGATTTCTTCTTAGAGCCAGCAGCATAGCAAAAGTATGTTCAGGCACGCTGATTGTAGAGTAATCCGCTACATTTTGAACGGCGATATTTTTATCCTTACAGGCTTTTAGGTCTACGTTATTGGTACCTGTCGCCATTACTTGTATAAGTTTTAAATCTGACGCGCTGTTAATCGCAGCAGCATTAACAACGACTTTATTGGTAAGTACAATACTTGCACTTTTGATACGTTCTGCTACTTCCTCAAGAGCCGTATTGTCGTATTCAACAACTTCACTAATTTGTGTAGGCAACTGGATTTTGATGTACTCAGGAAATGATCCTCTATCTAGAAAAACCGCTTTCATCTCACCTTCCTTATTTTTTTGACTGAATTTTATCTAATAGTGGTTGTAAATATGGCAGTATATTTTGCAGTACAATCGGTTGACCTTCTTTATTCGGGTGTAAGCCGTCGTTTTGCATTAGATTTTTGTTTAACGCTACATTTTCAAGCATAAAGGGTAGATAAGCGATGTTGTACTTACTAGCAATATCCTTGTACAAATTGAAGAACATTTGCGTATAGCGTTTACCGTAATTTTGCGGAATCTGATTGCCAATTAGCAATACAACAGCTCCACTACTTTGAGCTTGCTCAACCATTTTTTCCAAATTTTGTGTGGTCTGATCTAAAGGGTAACCACGTAATGCATCATTGGCGCCAAGCTCTAACACTATCAAATCTGGTTTATGAATGGCTAAAAGATTGCCAAAACGAGACAAACCACCTTGTGTTGTCTCGCCACTAACACTGGCATTAATAACTTGTATTTCAGGGTGAGATTGAGAAAGTTGATTTTCAAGTAAACTAACCCAGCCATCTTGTTGTCGTAAGTTATATGCCGCACTGAGGCTATCGCCCATAACAAGTAAAGTAGAAGCCGAAGCGAATGAACTAATGAATAGCAGCGTGACTATTGTACACAGCTGCCTTAATTTTTTTTTGAAAAACATATCAAACCTTTTTAGAGTGAATCACCATGGCTAGAAACACCGCGATTAAAGTGTCTAATTTAACCCATACAGTGACATCGAATACAGGGAATTTAACCATATTGAAAGGAATCAATATGGAAATCAAGGAAAGTGAGTCCGTTGCTATTGTCGGTTCATCTGGCTCAGGCAAGTCCACTTTACTAGGTTTGCTAGCCGGATTAGATGTGAATACATCCGGTGATATTTTTCTTTATGAACAAGAGTTCTCTAGCCAAACAGAAGAGCAAAGAGCACTCGCTCGAGGCCAATACGTTGGTTTTGTCTTTCAATCGTTTCATCTTTTGCCTAGCCTGCAAGCCATTGAAAATGTCATGTTACCCGCCGAACTAAAAGGCGATAAAGACGCACGCAAGAAGGCAGAAGTATTACTTGAGAAAGTCGGCTTGTCGCACAGGTTAACCCATTACCCGAATCAGCTGTCAGGGGGTGAACAGCAGCGCGTCGCAATTGCTCGTGCATTTGCTTCTAACCCTAAAATTTTGTTCGCAGACGAGCCTACAGGCAACCTTGATGAAGAAAATGGAAAGCTTATTATTAAATTGCTATTCGATCTTAATCAATCTCAAGGTACGACATTGGTGATGGTAACTCATGATAATGAGCTTGCTAAAATGTGCGACCGTCAATTGGTCATGTCTGCAGGTCAGCTAACGGAAAAATCTTTATGAGTTTTACCTTTCGTTTAATGTTCAGAGATATTCGTAGTGGTGATTTGCTCACACTTCTATTGGCTTTGGTTATCTCAGTGAGCACAGTCACATCGATAGGTTTGTTCATTGATCGCTTACAATTATCCTTCGAACAAGAGTCTGCAAACCTTATAGCGGCCGACCGTCTAATCCGCTCAGATGACATTATTCCAGCAGAATGGGAAACAAAGGCGAAAGAACTGTCTTTGCAAACCGCGCAAAGAACGTCTTTCACTACTATGATGTTCGCTGGTGATTCACTTCAGCTTTCTCAATTAAGTGCAGTTAGCGATGGCTATCCATTAAAAGGCGCTTATCTTGTCGACGACGTTTTATTTGGCACAGGTAAAAGTTCGACCGAAACGCCTAAGCAGGGAGAAGTTTGGGTGTCTTCGCGTTTAGCTAGCTTGCTTAAAATTACCCTTGGTGATCAAGTTGAAGTGGGAGACGCCTCGCTTAAAGTCACAAAATACCTAGTGCGAGACCCCGGTTCAAGCACTTCTGCGTTTGCTATTTCTCCACGTGCCGTGATGAACATGGCTGATCTTGCGGCAACCAATGTAATTATCCCCGGTAGCCGAGTACGTTATTCACTCTTACTTGCAGGACAGAAAGCTTCGCTTGAAGAGTATGAAACTTGGATAACGCCACAATTAAATGAAGGCCAGCGCTGGCAAACTCCCACTCAACGTGGTGAACGTATTGGTGACACTATCGGACGGGCTGAGTCGTTTTTATTACTAGCCGGTACTTTAGCCGTAGTCATGTCTGGTGTCGCTATGGCGCTTGCTTCGGCTCGGTTTGTAAAACGTCACTTGATGCAAGTAGCTATTTTAAAAACACTAGGTGCAACGCCAAAATTATTAGGACGATTATTTTTCCTACAGCTTTTTACTTTATTTCTTGTCGGTGCCGCGATTGGTTTGAGTATCGGCTGGGGCATGCAGGAAATAATCGCCTCTTTGCTGTCTGGATTAATGTCGACAACATTACCAGAACCCTCTATTAGTCGTTTGTGGCTGGGTGCAGCGACTGGGCTAATATCCATGGTGGCTTTTTGTCTACCGCTGATGTCCCATCTTATCAAGATTTCGCCATTATCTGTGTTGCAGCCTAATGCAAAAATTGAACTTAATACCTTTACCATTTACGTAATCGGATTCATCGGTATGTTTGGATTAATGTGCATGTATACCAATGGCTTCTTGCTGCCAAGCATTATGACTGCTGCCATTTTGGGGATTGCACTGTTTGTTGCAGCCATTGGTTGGTTGGCTTTTAAACTTGGCCGTTCGTTGACGTCAGGAGCCACCAGCGGTTGGCAAATAGGTCTTGCTTCCCTATATAGAAGGTTGATACCAAACCTATTTCAACTTTTGGTATTCACGTTAATCATCATGCTTTCTTTGATTCTTATTGGAGTTAAATCCAGCTTGATTGCTGACTGGCAACAACAACTACCAGAAGATGCTCCAAATCATTATTTATTCAACGTACAAGCGGACCAAATTGACCCGATTAATGACCAAACGACTCAATTGGGTCTCAAAAAATCCGATTGGTATCCTATGGTGCGTGGTCGTGTCACGGCAGTGAATGATCAAACCGTACAATCTCTTTATCCTGACGAAAAGGGCGAGCCTGAGCTTTATGAACGAGAGCTAAACTTAACTTGGTCAGACACGCTTGGAAAGGGCAACGAACTTGTCGAAGGCGATTTTTCTGCTGAAGGGCTTTCAGTCGAGCAAAAGGCAGCTAAAGAAGCAAACCTAAAAATAGGAGATAAGCTGACTATAAATATTGGTAGCAATATTGTCACCTTGCCTATTACTTCCGTTCGTACTGTTGACTGGGGATCAATGCAACCCAATTTCTATCTAATTTTGCCTAAGAGTGCGTTAGAAGATTATCCTGCCAACTTTGTAAGTAGTTTGTTTGTGAGTGATATAGAAGCGCAGTCTTTTTATCGATTGATGGCGAAATTCCCTACGGTTTCTATTTTGAATGTGGGCGATATTTTAAAGCAAATACAGACGATAATAGGGCAGTTGTCTCAGGCTATTCAGTTGGTGTTATTTTGTATTCTTAGTGCTGGCGCTTTGGTGTTATTGGCCAGCGTTCGCTCGACACTAGAAGAACGCCTAGAGGAAGGCGCCTTGTTGCGAGTGCTAGGTGCTAGAGGTGCATTAGTCAGACAGGCGTTGTTGGTGGAATTTGGCGCTCTTGGATTCTTTGCCGGACTCATTGCCGCCATAGGCGCAGAAACCTGCTTATTTGGTTTGCAGGTTTTTGTGTTCAACGCCGAAGCGAATTTTCACCCATTATTATGGTTGTTGGGACCCGCGATTGGTGTGGTAGTCATATCAACGATTGGTATATTTGCTAGTAGGACTGTGTTAAAAGTGCCGCCCATGCTTTTACTACGTGGGTTATAATTTAATAAAATAAGCACTTTTAAAATACTAGGCTGTTTAGATGTTTGTAGAAAAAACTGGCTATATTGTGAGCCGCCACACACGTGATGTTAGCGGTCACATTGAAATGAGCCTTTTTATAAAAACACCGGAAGGGACGGTAAAAGTCCTTCCGGATAGGCAGCTTAGCGTATTTTTTACCGATGCACCGCTCGATAGTCTTCCAGCTGATATAACGGGCGTGCAATGTTCTGAATCTGCATTGAAGTCATTCAATAACGAGCCAGTTGTGTTAGTTCAAAGCACTAGCCTAATGCTCCACCAGCAAATGATTAATTTGGTAAAGCGTAATGGCTTCTCTGTTTTTGAAGAAGATATTAAGGCTCACAATCGTTATTTGATGGAACGCAATATTAGAGGTGCAGTGCGTTTTATTGGTGTCCCCGACTCAAGTAATCAAACTTTTCGCCAAGCCAGGGTCATTGCTGGTGATTGGCAACCAGATTGGAACGTTTGGTCACTGGATATCGAAACCTCTGTTTCAACAAACACCTTGCTTTCCATAGGCATTACGTCACGAGATCAACGAGTCGCTTTCGTGGTAACCAACCAAGAGACCAGTTCTCCAATCATTCGTCGCTTCAGTGATGAGAAAAGCTTATTGCTGGCGTTTATTCGTTATGTAAAAAAGCATTCCCCAGATATTTTTATCGGTTGGAATTTAATAGGGTTTGATTTGCAATTTATTGATCAGCGCTGCCAAATTTTGGGGATTCGTCCGGCGTTTGGTGCTAATGGTGAAAATTGGAACATTCGTTCATCCGATAACCAAGGCAAATACTTTGCCAGCATTCCCGGACGCGTAGCGTTAGACGGCATCACTTTATTAAAAGTAGGCGGTTATCATTTTGAATCCTACAGTCTAAACAACGTCAGTAACGAAATCCTTGATGATGGCAAGCTGTTGCATGGGAGCGAACGCTGGCAAGAAATTGAAAGACTGCACAAAGAAGATCTAGGTGCGTTTGTTGCTTACAACCTGCAAGATTGTGATCTTGTCATGCGCATCTTTGAAAAACTAAAGCTCATAGAATTACAACAAACTCGAGTAGATTTAACCGGTATTCCTTTTGAACAAACTGGTGGATCAGTCGCAGCTTTTGAAAACCTGTATTTACCTCGATTGCATTCGGCAGGTTGGGTTGCTCCTGCTTGGAGTGACGATGACTTTGTTGCCAGCCCCGGCGGTTTCGTTATGTCATCTATACCTGGACTATATAAAAATGTATTGGTATTTGATTTTAAAAGCTTGTATCCAAGTATTATTCGCACCTTTCACGTTGACCCTTTAGCCCGTATAGCCGCCCAACACTCAGCTAGCTTAGTTCAGGATAAATTATCAGTTACACAGCTTGTTCCCGGTTTTTTGGGAGCAAGTTTTGATCGCCAACAAGCTATTTTGCCCTCATTAGTTGGTGAGCTCGCTCAAGCAAGGGAAGAAGCCAAAAAAGTAGGTAATGGCATTTTAAGTTACGCCATTAAAATTATCATGAATTCCTTTTACGGCGTACTGGGTTCAAATGTCTGCCGCTTTTATCACGCCGAATTAGCAAGCTCTATCACCATGCGTGGCCATGAATTGTTAGGTAGAACTCAAGTCTGGATGGAAGAGCGTGGCGCTCGAGTGATATATGGCGATACAGATTCTCTCTTTGTCACATTAAACAGCGAGCAAGAAGACCCTCAAAAACAAGGTGAGCGATTGCGCGACGACATTAATGCCTGTTTATCAAACTGGTGTAAGGAATACGCTCAGCTTGACTCCCATTTAGAGCTTGAATTTGAGCGAGTTTACGAACGATTTTTCATGCCTACAATACGCGGGCAAGAAGAAGGCAGCAAAAAGCGCTATGCAGGAAAATCAAACGGAGAACTTGTCTTTAAAGGCTTGGAGGCCGCTCGAACCGATTGGACGCCTTTGGCAAGGCAGTTTCAGCGAACCTTGTTTGAAAAAGTATTTAGTGATGAAAACCCAATTTGTTACATTCAAGAGACTATCGCAAAACTTAGAGCGGGTGACTATGATGATCAGTTGGTTTACAGCAAGCAGTTGAGTCGACCGTTGTCTTCTTACACTAAAAATAAGCCACCGCATGTCAGAGCGGCCGCCATGATTGATCAAAAAAGAGCAGAGCAGGGACTCCCCCTAGAATACAACAAAGGTAGGAAGCGTGTTTATTACCTTTATCAGCGCTCTGGCGTGGTGCCTTATGAAAGTCCTGAGAATTTGATTGATTTGGATTACGAGCATTACATCGAAAAACAGATAGAACCTATTGCCGATAGCATATTGCCATTTTTCAAAACCAATATGGCAAGTTTGCTCTCGCAACAAATCTCTTTGCTTTAGTTTTTATTAAGCGATTAGATACGGATTCCGAACGCTGTTTCTGTGTTGTCTGTTGCTATTTTTGCCAGCTCTTCCAAAGAAATTCCTTTTAATCTAGCAACCTCTTGCGCAACCCAAGGTAAATATTTAGGGTGATTTTTCTTTGGGCGTGGACGAATGTTGCGAGGCAATAAATAAGGCGCGTCGGTTTCAATAAGTAGTTTATTCAAAGGAATATGAGGCACAGAAGCTTGTAAGTCTGCGCCTCGGCGCTCATCGCATACCCAACCTGTGATACCAATAAACAATCCTAACTCTAAATACTTATCCAACTCGACTCGACTCCCTGTAAAACAATGAATCACAGATTTTCTAGCTAAACTTGGGTACTTTTTAAGTATCTCTACCATCTCTTTGTGTGCATCTCTTTCATGTAGATACAAGGGAAGGCTGTGTTCAATTGCCAACTCTATTTGCTCATTAAAGGCATAAAACTGCTCATTTGGTGTTGAGTAGTTACGATTGAAATCGAGTCCCGTTTCACCAATAGCGATAGGTGTTGCGTCTTTAATAAGAGTAGAAAACTGAGATTTGCTTTCTATATTCCAAGTTTTTGCCTGATGAGGATGGCAACCTAACGTATTCCATATCGTAGGATGTTTCTGGCTTAACACCTGGATCTGCTTACTTTCCTCTAAATCAGATGCAATGCAGATCATGCCTTTAACACCAGCTTCTTGCATGTCGATCAGGGTTTGATCTAAATCATCTAGAAAATGGCTGTGATTGATATTTACTCCGATATCTATCATAAACTCCCCATCTCACGAGCTTCTTTTAAGCTTTTTATATACAGATCTTTGAGTGATTGCTTTGACATATCTTTGCTTGCAAGCAAACCAAAGGGGATTTTCTCCCATCGACCAGCTTCATATGCGACGACTATTTTTAAAATACCGCCCAAATTGCCTTTGTATTCTAGTAATGCGGATTTTATGTTTTCATCAAGTGGTAAATCTTTTAGAAGTGTTGGCAGTTCTTCGTCTAGGAAGCTTGGTAGGTAAGAAAAAAGCCCTACTAAAAAAGCACCGTCTAACTTTGGGAACAACGTAGTAGAAAGGTTTTGGCAAAAACAAGCACGAGAAACTGCCATAGAAAATAAACAATCAGGCTTTCCCGACACACTGCCTAGCATAACAAGCCCAACCCATTTAATCAGATCTCTGACACCAATAATCTCGATTGCTCGCTGAGCATTAGAGACATTAAATTGACTACGATAAATCACAGAATGTGTCAGTTTAATGATTCGATAAGTTAACGTTGGGTCTCGTTCAATGCATTCAGCTAATACTCTTGGAGATGATTCACGGTTGTTCAGCGCCACTAATAAATCAATCAAAATAGCTTTATACGCTAAGATACGTTTACCTTTAACTGACGTCATTTTATTGATGAAATTGCCACTAAATTGGCCTTCAGGAACATTTTCTAAAAGCTGCGTAAATTGTTCCGACTTTTCAATTTTATTTACCCAAAGATTTTTTGACGATAAGGCTGGATGTTTAATTCTAGTAATAACATCATCGACAGATAGATGATCCAAGGTAAGCATTACATAAGAAAAGATACTCAGTAAGGCAACAGTAAGCGCTTCAGGCTTAGGGTTTATAATGCCCAGCTGGTAGCCTTGAAGACGAAACTCAGATAATGTTTCAACGTGTTTTTCAGTTAATTCATTGGCGCTCAAGAAAATAACCATATGAATGTTTGTTTGTAATGGTAGGGCCGAGAGTTCGGTTAAGCTAGTCTGAAAAAATATAGTTTTTTGCTGTGTTATTTCGGTAAGATTAGCATCTACAAACAAGGAGCTTAAAAAAGAAGCATCTTGTCCTTGAGTTACATTGCTTGGATGTAGTATGTAATAGGCGGTTGTTTCTGATAGTCGATTTACAACAGCTTTACGGCAAAAAAGTATATCGGCATCCTTCATTAAGAATCCTTGCAAGAAGAGTTAACACAAAAAAATACTGTAAGATTTAGTCTTATAGAATATCATGGTTATAATGGATTAATGCCTTAATTTAAAAATGTTTGGAGTAATATATGGCAAGCATGTTAGACGCTGTAGACCAAAGAACCAAGTTAGTGGGTGAAAACCGCTTGGAACTTTTAATGTTCCGCCTTGGTGGAATGCAAATGTTTGCAATAAACGTTTTTAAAGTTCAAGAGGTGGTCATGCTGCCTAAGTTGAACTTGATGCCACATAGACACCCATCCGTGGCTGGAGTCACACATTTTCGTGGCAGAACTGTTCCTGTTATCGACCTCTCTGAATCTATTGGCATGAGACCAATTGACCGTAGTCAGCCATGTAACCTAATTGTGACTGAATACAATAATACTGTTCAAGGATTTATGGTTGGTGAAGTTGATCGAATCATCAATATGAATTGGAATGAAATCTTACCACCACCAGATGGTACTGGGCGTCAACATTACTTAACAGCGATAACTCGAGTTAACGACCGCATTGTTGAAATTATCGATGTTGAGAAGGTTTTGGCCGAAATCTCACCTTATGACACCACTGTAAGTGATAACATTATAGATAAAGATCTGTTGACATTAGCCAAAGGCTTAGAAGTACTGGTTGTGGACGATTCATCTGTTGGTTTAGCGCAATGTCGCTCAACATTAGATTTTATGGGTATAACTGTTCATGAGGCTACAGATGGCAAACGAGGTCTTGAAAAGCTAAAGAAATGGGCTGATGAGGGTGAAATTGTTCCAGAAAAATTATTAATGATGATCACAGATGCAGAAATGCCGGAGATGGATGGTTATCGCTTAACTCGTGAAGTGCGTGAAGATCCAAGGCTTAAAGATCTATATATCGTTTTACATACGTCTCTTAGCGGTAGTTTTAACAAAGCCATGGTGCAAAAAGTTGGCTGTGATGATTTCTTGTCGAAATTTCAACCAGACAAGCTAGCATCTTTGATTCAAGAAAGAATTCGTAGCGTTGTTAATCAAGACTGATATAGAAAGACTACTGATTAATAATGCTTTAATAAAGCATACAAAAAAGCAGACCTATGTCTGCTTTTTTGTTGTCTTTCTCCATGGCTAGGAAGGGTGTTTTATCTTATGCCAAGTATTGAAATGTTTTTTTTATTGTTCTTTATTGGTGCAGCAACAGGTTCAATAGCTTCCGTTATTAAAATAGCGCCTGCACTTATTGCCATTCCCGCCTTATACTTTTTTTTGCCTGTGTTTAATTTGTCTTTTGAACTTCTCATGCTTCCAGCAATTGCTACTTGCATCACGGCGTTTATCCCAGCTCATCTTTATGCTTGGATAATTTCTATGAAAAAGGGAGAGGTTGATTCACAGCAGCTGATCAACTTCGCTCCAGGTATTGCTATGGGCGGTGTAATAGGCGCACAAATACTGTCTCTTAGTAGCGTGTTTGTCTTCAAAATTGCTTTCTCATTAATAGCCCTCATCGCTGTTACAAACGTTTTCTTTCTAGCTAGGCCAGAAAAAATATATGTAGCGCAAGTAGGGAAAACATGGAATTTACCCATTGGCCTAATTATTGGTGTATTGTCTCTTATGGCTGGCAATTGTGGCCATGCACTAGGCTGTTTGCTATGTAGTTTTAAGAAAGTCGAGGCAAAACTACAGCAAGGCACATCGAATGGTTTTGTTGTTTTTGCCTCTATTGCAGCAATGATCGGCTTTATTTACCCCGCACAAACGTTTGACCATATTGGATTATCTGGTTTTGCTGGTGCAGTACATTTACCTTCAATGATTGTTTTGTCGTGTAGTCATTTGTTTTTTTATTGGCTGTGCCATAATCGAGGTAATGAGCTGGATAAAAGCGTCTTATCGATCAGCTTCGTTGTATTTATTGCTTTTTCTGTCCTTCGCCTATGGATCTCATGACGTATTTTTCCGTGTGGGATGTTAATTTGTGGTACCTAGTTCAAAAATAAAACTGACACAAAACGTCTATTCAGATACGAAACTAAACAATATCAAGCTTTAATTAGCTTGGTTTTTTCATTATTGGCCCCAATTTATTAGCTTATAATAGAGCAAGAATTCCAACTCAAAAGGTATAGCATGAAAAACACGAGCGACTATGGCGTATTGATGATGAACTTGGGGACACCAGATGCTCCACAGACACCTGAAGTCCGCCGTTTCCTTAGAGAGTTTCTTTCTGATTCTCGTGTTGTAGATTTAAGCCCATTAATTTGGAAGCCGATTCTTAATCTTATTATTCTTACCATACGCCCACCAAAAGTAGCTAAGATTTATCAACAAGTTTGGATGGATGAAGGTTCACCTCTTCTAGTGTTAAGCGAAAGATTAAAAGAAAAGGTAAAAGAAGCATTATCTGAAAAAACAGGTCAAACAGTTCCTGTTGAACTGGCAATGACTTATGGCAATCCAAGTGTTGAGTTGGCAGCAAATAAATTAAGAGAGCAGGGTGTCAAAAATATAATTGTTGTTCCTATGTACCCTCAATTCTCGGCTACGACCACTGCAGCGGCTTATGATAGATTAATGAATTCGCTAAAGAGTTGTCCTCATTGGCCATCACTACAACTGCTTCACGATTATGCAGATCATCCCATGTACATCAAGGCGCTATCTAATTCGGTTCGTGCGCAATGGGACAAGCAGGGGGAAAGACGTCATCTTGTTTTGTCTTACCACGGCATTCCAAAACGTTACGTGACAAATGGCGACCCTTATGCGCGTCGATGCGAAACAACCAGTCGACTGGTTGCGGAGGAGTTGGAATTGGGGGATCACGAGTGGACACATGTTTATCAGTCTAGATTCGGTCGCGAAGAATGGTTGAAGCCTTACGCTGATGCCACACTGAAAGCTTTACCTTCGATGGGGGTGAAAAAAATCAACATTATTAGTCCCGCTTTTTCAATTGACTGCATTGAGACTCTAGAAGAAGTCACTCTAGAGCTGGGTGATGAGTTTAAGAACAATGGTGGTTTAGCGTTTGACTACATTCCAGCGTTAAACGATACACCAGATCAAGTAGCCTTATATGTTAATTTGATTGAGCAAAATACTAAGCAATGGACGTAAAATGACGTTAAACAGTTCACAGATTCGAGTAATTGCTTTTGATGCAGACGATACACTCTGGAGAAATGAGGATATTTTCATTCATGCCCAAGATGAGTTTATTAATTTACTATTGCCATATCATGATGAAAGCTACGTTCGTTCCCATCTAGGTGAAGTGCAGATTAATAATTTAGAACATTTTGGTTATGGTATAAAAGGCTTCACTTTATCTATGATCGAAACCGCTATTGAGCTAACTGAAGGTCGCATCACTGGCAACGAAATACATGAAATTATACAGCTTGCTAAATGTATGCTGGCTTCACCAGTGGAGCTGTTACCGAATGTAGAAAGCCTGCTTTCTCAACTAAAAGGACAGTTTCGTTTATTGGTTATTACTAAAGGCGATCTACTTGATCAAGAAAGCAAACTGGCAAGATCAGGTATTGCCGATTATTTCGATGCCATTGAAATAGTAAGTGATAAAACTTCCGCAGCTTACCAGCAAATACTTCAACGCCATAAGATTTCTGCAGAACATTTCCTAATGGTTGGTAACTCATTGAAATCCGACATCTTGCCCGTTTTAGATCTCGGTGCCCAAGCGCTTCATGTTCCTTATCACACCACTTGGGACCATGAAAAAGTTGCAGACGAGACACTATTGCATTACCCGCAACTGGGAACTCTCAGTGATGTAGCTCAAGTTACTGATTGGTTAAATCTTTCAACTACTATGGACAAAAAGGCAGTATGATGAAATATATAAAGGCAATTTTTTGCTCACTCATTCTTGTTTCTACATTAGCTCAAGCAGAAGAAAGTACACTTGATAAGGCAAAAGCAGGGGCTCAAAATTTATGGGAGAAAACCAAAACAACAACGTCTGAAATAGCCGATACCACCGCTGAAAAAGCATCTGAATTTGGTGAGAAGGCGTCAGAATTTGGCAGTAAAGCATCTAAAAATGCTAAAGAAACTGGCACAGTTGTCTGGGATAAAATGAAAGAGGCAGGAACAGCAACCGCTGACGGTGCTAGAAAAGGTGCCTCAAAAATCCGCAGCCTAGCAGGCCAAGAATATTGTGAAAAAGACAGTACGTCTTGCAGTAAAAATAAAGAGTAACCTGTGCAGGAAAAAGACAACAACTCTCCAGCAACATCATCTAGCAACTGGGAACAAGAGTTCCTAGATCAGAGCGATGATGCTCATATTAAATCTGCTAAAATTCGCTATCGTTGTCCAAAATGCGAAAGTTTATTGGTTTTAAAAGAAGGCGCCAATGGCGCATTCTGGGGCTGTGAATCTTATCCTGCTTGTAACTACACAGCGAATAATGAAAACGGTAAGCCAGTCAGAGCAAAACGCTACCTTTGTCCCGCTTGCCAGTCTCCACTAAGAAGAAAGACTTTTAAGGATAATGCCTTTTGGGGCTGCTCAAATTATCCAGAATGCAAAATTACCGTAGAAGATGATAATGGCGTTCCTTCAAGTACCAAAAAATACCCTTGCCGCGCTTGCGGACACTATCTTGTCAGAAAAAAAAGTAAAAATGGGTACTTTTGGGGCTGTATTACTTATCCTGTGTGCACAAATACTCTAAATGATGATAAAGGCATACCGGTATTGAAAAAGAAACGCTGACAGTTTTAAGTACATTATCCACTCAATGTTGCTTAGCAATATCCGTCAACGCATCGTCGATATTATCAAATTGAAATTCAAAGCCTTGTTTTTCTAACTTTTGAGGAACTACCTTTGCACCTTCGGTTAATAACGAGGCCATTTCTCCAAAAATAAGGTCAAGCGGCCACCTAGGTGTCGGTAAAATAGCAGGGCGCTTTAATGACGCCGCGTATGATTTCGCAAAATGTTTTTGCTCAATCAGTTGTGGAGCTACTAAGTTATAAATCCCTGTGTAGGACTCATCGAACATAGCATTTGTAATGGCTTTAATCACATCAGCTATGTGCACCCACGAAAACCATTGTTTGCCGCCAGCGATAGGACCTCCTAAACCACACAAAAATGGTAGGCGCATTTTCTCTAGCGCTCCACCAATCCCTAGCACAACTCCTAATCGAAATATCACAACCCTTGTATCATCATTCGAAAATGCTTTTGCTGAACTTTCCCAAGCTGCGCAGAGATCATGAGAGAATCCGGATTTTGGTGGTGTGTTTTCATAAAAAACTTCATTTCTTGCTACACCATAATAACCAACTGCTGACATTGAAATGACCGTCTTAGGTGGATATTGCAAAGCTTCCTTGACTTTATTTGTCAGATTTATTCGACTTTCAAATAGAACTTCTTTGCGCTTTTTAGTCCATGGCTGACTGGCAATGTTTTCACCGGCAAGATTGATGAAAACATCTATTTTTTCTTCTAATTCCGCTAACGATGCCAATGTTAATTGTCTAACTCTAGCATCTAGCCGGTTATCCACTTTTCTCACAAAGGCATAGATTTGATGATTGTCTTTTAATAGTGCGGCGAGCAAAGATTGACCAATAAATCCTGTCGCTCCAGATAATAGAATATTCATTTCATCGTGCTCCATGTGTTGCGATAATAATTGTATTACGCATAAAAAATGAAATAGGATCAATAACTTCCTAAATCTAACTCATAATCTACTTTTTGCCCGATTTGATCAGAAGATTTTAAGGTTTTTTGCTCTGCACCTTCTTTTTCTGACATAGGATGGCTAAAATGGGGAATCGAGAAACATTAGGTATCAAAATGCTACGCAAAGAATACGATCACATCATTCTTCTTGCACATGGAAGCCCTGATCCCCTTTGGAAACTGCCCTTCGAATCGCTCTATCATCAAGTGGCACAAACATATGGTGAAGGCAATGTAAGTTTGGCTTATATGGAACTTACGTCTCCATCTTTAGAAGACGTTGTAGGCATGCTAGGCGCAGAGACTCGTAACGTTGCTGTGTTGCCACTGTTTTTAGCAGTCGGACGTCATTTAAGACATGATGTACCTGCGCAAATAGCTACATTGCAAAAAGACGATTTACACATAGAGTTGCTACCTCCAATTGGAGATGATGCGCTAGTAAAACAGGCCATGCAAACTGTTGTTGCTAATCATTTAGGTAAGGTTTAAACATGCCATTAGTTTTCGTTAATCCATGGAGCCCGATGAATGCTATTTAGACACTTACCTGATGAAATATTTCAGGCATTAAGCGGCTCTAATAGAGCATTGATTGAAGCGGTATTGAATGATCTTGCTGATGTTTTTTATGATCACGCAGAAGATCCAATAAAAGACAAATCTACCATCATAGAATCGATAGAAGACACACTGCATAAGTTAGATACGCTTGCTTGGCATGATGACCAAAAAGAACCCTTTGATTCGCCGAAAACCATTCACGATTATGCCTTAAGAATCTACCATCGCTTAGTGAATACTGGTTGGCTAGTAGAGGAGCAGGAGCTGTATCGGGTCAGCGTATTGATGACTCCGCAAATTTCCATGTTACTTCGTTCTCTAGTCGAAATCAGCCGACACGGTAAACGCAACTACGGTGCAACCGTATTAAGTATTCTTAGTAACTTAGAGTCTGTTGCCAAACATCCCGTAGAACGTGGCGTAACATTACGCCAATCAGCGGAAGCTTCTAGAGATTTCTCGGCACATTTAAACCAGATATTGCTTGGTATACGCAGTCTACAACGAGAGTTGTTTGCAAGCCGAGACCCTAAAGCTATTGTAGCAGGCTTCTTTGATTTATTTGTTGAAGGTATATTGATTGCCGACTATAAAACTATCAAAACAAGTAACAACCCATTTCGCTTTAGACGCCAGATTCTTGAATTAACGCAAGAATTTTTGAGTAATCCAGAAACCATGGGGCAGGTTGCTCAGTGTTATGTTGATCAGCAGCTGATTACTATGGCTGAAGCACAAGCCATGGTAGAAAAAGATTGCCGTGACATCATTCAAACCTTTAGCAATATCGAACAACGCTTAGAACGTATTGATGAATATCGCTATCGTTTAGAAAAACGTGCGGCCGACACGGCACGCTACATGGACAGTTCTAGACCGGGCATGGCAAATAAAGTAGCTGGCATCATTACTGATGTGGCGAAATATGACAAGTTGCCAATTTTAAAAGAAGTTATTGGTTCACGTTTTATTGGCATGGCTTCAGCAGCACAACCAACAAAACGCCGTGAGCCACCACCACCTCGTGTCATGACGCCTTCAGAAGTGTCTGCTGACGCAATCAGAATGCGCGATCAGCAGCGCCGCTTCCATGAAGCTCGACAAGTTACTATTCCAAAAATGCAGAGTTATTTAGATAAGCAGATCGCTTCTGGCGATAGTAAGCATATTTTGGATTTCACCATCGAATCGGTAGAGGACTTTGTGTGCTTTGACCATTTACGTTATGTCGGCTCTCTCGGCGTGAGCGCTAAAAAAATAGAAGATTTATTTGAAGTACAGTTTACTAATCAGTATTTGGATGTGCATAACTTCGTTGAATGTCGCGAATTTACTGTCGTACGTAGGAGCAAAGCGTAATGCTTAGAGAATTAAAAAAAGTCGTTGAAGAGTCCGGTAAAGACGCTCAAGAATTCCAACAGACAGCAAACTTTGTAATTGCAAATCAATTTGCCAGCGCCTACAAACATGGTCAGCGGAAACATTATTTGCTTTTAGAGTCTTATCAGGACTACTTCGATAACTTATTCGACGCGTTAGGTATGAATCTTTACATCAACGAGAATGAACGTCTTGCCGGTGTTTTACCCATCCAGAAAGAAGCATTTGTCCGTTTGAAAACTGATGAAACGCTATTTTTATTGGTTCTTCGCCAAATTTATGAAGAAAAAATAGAAAATTTTGAAGTTGATAATGGCTTTGTCGCAACCAATACTCACACCATTTTAGACAGATTTGTTCAGCTGGTTAAACGTGAAATTCCAAATGAAACACGCTTCAAAGACATCTTAGCTTTGTTCAGCCGTCATGGGATTGTCATTCGCGGCAAATCTTATGAGGAAGACAGCAAGAATCAAATGATCAACATTACTCCGGTAGTAAGATTGATCGTAACCGAGGCGTATCTAAGACAGTTAGAATCTTTCAATGGCACCGATCCAGATGAAGATGAAATTGCTGATTCAGATGCTGAAACAGAAACAACGCAAGAAACCAATCAAGACTAGGGCCAAAATATGAAAAAGTTAAATCGAATCGTATTAGTAAATTGGTACCTACTTGGTGCAGAAGAAATTAATATTCGAGGTAATACTGCGATTATCGGACCTACAGGTTCTGGTAAATCGTCTTTACTTGATGCTATTCAAACCGTATTGACAGGGGCCAGCAAGCGTCACCTTAACTACAACGCCAGTGCAAACGATGGTAAAGCCAGTGGCCGTAGCATTCGTTCTTACATATTGGGGATGATAGACTCAGGTCAATCCAACTCAAAAGCCTTTGGAACACAACCAAGACAGGATGCAACAAGTTATCTGGCATTGGTTTTCGAAGACAGCATTACAGGTAAAGAATCAACTGTAGGTTTAGCATTAAGCGCATCCTTAGCGTCTCCTGAAGAAGATGTGCTTGGGCGTTTTGTACTTTCAAACTTTGGCGCCAGAAAATCAGATTTTATTGACGCGATGGAAGGCAAGAGCTACAAGGCCAAACCTTGGATTGAAGTACGCGAAACGATGAAAAAAGTCTGCCTAGACCCTTACATTAAATCAGGCAGCGCATCAGCAACTCAATATATCAACCGCTATCTTGAAGAGCTAAGCCCAAGCCCAGATCACTTGATCACACTGGACAGTTTCCTTAAAAACTTCAAAAACGCTTTAAAATTTGTACCGATTGCCTCTCCAACACGCTTTGTGCAAGATTTCGTCTTGGCAGAAGCGCCACTGCAAGTTGGCGCTTACCAAAAGTCTCTGCATGAGTATCGTCACTTAGAAGCTAAAACTCTTGAAGTCTCTAAGCGTATTGATGATTTAAAACTTATTCAGCAAGACTGTGAGAAAAAGCATCAGCAAGAACAAAGCGCAATCAATTATCAATGGATAGCAACCGAAGCACGTTTCGATGAGCTGGGTAGCAAACAAGATGATATTCAAGACCAATACGAGCTGCAAAAAGAGCGCGAAGAAGAGATTGAAGAAGAGCTAGCAACTCAAGGTAGCCTATTAAAGCAACTACAAGGGCAGCTACTTCGTTTCGAGCAACAGTATGAGCACTCTGATGTTGGTTTGAAGCTTCAGCAATTAGAGCAAAATAAGAAATTACTCACTCTGCAAGGTCAACAAGATCAAAAAGCCATACTGCAAGTTCGACAATTAACCTTATTATTATCGGCGCTTAACTCTTTTGAAGATTTGCTCTCAAAAGAAACCAACGCATTAGTGAAAGAATTTGCTGCATTCAATGGCTTGATCACGGAAGAAGGACGCGTAGAAGGCAACCTGAAACCATTAACTCAGAAGCTTATGGCTCTTAATGAGATTTTAGACAGAGAGAAATCTCAGGTTTTTGGCCAGCGTTCAGAGCTAAACCGTACGATCCTGAATTTAAAAGATGAATGCAAACAACTAGAATCTGATGTTTCTTCTTTGAAAGGCGGCGTTAGCCCACTTTCCCAAAATACAAAACGTCTAATTGCTTTATTAAAAGACGCTAATATTACTGCTACACCATTGAGTCACTTATCCGAAGTGACCGATAGAAAATGGCAAGATGCTATTGAAGGTTATCTTGGTGCTCAGCGTGAAGCATTAATTGTTGAACCTGAAGACGCAGAAGAGTCCATTCGTATATTCCGTGCTCATCGACGTCAATTAATGGGATGTCGAGTTATCGATACGACGCAAACACGACTTTGGTTAAATCGTGGCGATAACAATTCCGCATTGCGTTTCATTCGCTGTAATAATGATCATGCTCAAGCTTATCTAAATCGTCGTTTGGGTGGCATCAAGCCTGTAGATACAGAACGAGAATTGCTGCGCGAAGACAGTGCCATGACAGCAGATGGCATGTTAAAACTTGCTGGAACCATTTCGACTATTCGCTTTGTGCCGCACATGATGGTCGGTATCAATACCGAAGGCATGCGTGAGTCTCGCGAAAAGCAACTTGCAAGCCTAAGTGGCGAGCTAATGAATTTCCTTAAGGCGGATCAACGTCTTGAACAGGCTGATTCCTTGCTTGGTCGTGTTATGGCCAACAATCAATTTGATGCAGAAAGCATTGGTAATGCCAGCCATACTGTCACCCGTTTAACTCAAGAGCTAGAGTCGGTTGAAGCTGAAATTTCGCAACTGCAAAAGCATGACGATACTGAACTACAAGAACGCATCGAAGAGCTTAAATCGCGCATCGCAAATGTCGAACTGGATCAGAAAAAATTAGATCGTGAGCGTCAACAAATTGCTGAACAGTTTGGTGCATTAAATACACAGAAAAGTCAGCTAAGCTCGGCTTTGTCTGCCCTTGATGAAGAGCGCAATCGCCTGACATCAAATCCAAAATACGATGCCGAATTTGCAAGCGAACGTTACGCTTTATTAGAAGGCAGTATGGTAAATGGTGCGGCTATCTATAAAGAGGCTATTAGTCGAGCAGACAAAGCCAGCGAAAAAGCCCGCAGCTTTGATCAAAAGGTTCGTAAAGAAGTAGCGGATCATTATGGCAAATACCATCATGCGAATTTAGACAACGATGTTCAATTGGATTACTTGGAATCTAAGTTTGAAGAGTTCGAGCACTATGTTTCTTATCAAATCGATATTTTGAGTGAAACAGAGTTGGCGAAATACGCCAAGCGTGCAGAATTGGCTCGTAAAGAAGCAGAAGAAACATTCCGTTCAGACTATGTGTCTAAATTGAAAGACTCCCTTGATCAAGTGGCGCACATTATTCGTGAGCTTAACCACAGCTTGAAGCGTCGCCCATTTAACCAGGAAATCTATCAATTCCGCTATTATCCAAATGGCGATATGAAAGACATTCTAGATCTTGTTGAGCGCTTTAGTGCGCAAGATCAAGCCAACGTAGGCGGATTATTCGATCCACATTTAAGTAATGATCCTGATCATATTCGTGCTATCGCGTCTATTCAGGAACTTATATCTGATGATGAAAAACAACAAGATCTTGCTGACTACCGTAAATTCTATAACTTCGAAGTAGATATTTTAGACGCGGAAGGAAATAAGAAAACTACGCTAAGCCAGCGCATTCAAACCGGTTCAGGCGGTGAGCACCAAATCCCGTTCTATTTGGCGATTGCTGCTGCCTTATCTACTACCTATCGCTTACATGAAACCATGGAAGGCGAGATCGTTGGTGGTTTCTCATTGGCTATGTTCGATGAAGCTTTCAATAAAATAGATATGGTGAAGACATCTACGTGTATGGGGTTCATGAAAGACATCGGCTTACAGGTTATCGCAGCGGCGCCAGACGATAAACGCGCTGTGATGGCTGCCAATATGGATACGATTATTAGCGTATGGCGTGAAGGCGGAGCGGTATCTATTGACGTAGCTTACCCGAAAGAAAAGGGCCAAGTTTTACTAAATGGGCAATCGGACAACTTAGCAACTCCGGCATGATAGAGAATGACATGATCATACAAAATCAGATAGACCAACGTATCAATGAAAAATTGGATGTACATCATATGACGCTCGAAAACGAGAGTTATATGCATAATGTACCAGCAGGAAGCGAGTCACATTTTAAGTTGGTTCTAGTGAGCGATGCTTTCGAAGGTAAGAGACTAGTTCAGCGTCATCAGCTTGTTTATGGAGTACTGCAAGACGAGATGACAAAGATTCACGCTCTTGCTATGCATCTATACTCAATTAAAGAGTGGAGTGAGCGCAACGCGCTTGCTCCTTCATCGCCAAAATGCCACGGAGGCGAGCAGGGCGAATAACCCTAACTCGGTCAGCTAATGAGTATTTCAATCACTGTTAATGATGTCAAAGATATAGCTACAATCACTATTGTTGGAAGTTTTGATTTCTCTTTATTTAATGAGTTTAGGGCAGGCTACTCTGATCTTAATAAACCTTATAAAACCTACGTGGTTGATATGAGCATGGTCGAGTATTTAGATAGCGCTGCTCTTGGTATGCTGTTAAGTATGCGCAATGCCATTGAGGCAGACTGTAACATTCAATTAACCGGTGCTAATGCCTTTATTAAAAACATCCTCATGATCTCTCGTTTTGATAAACGCTTTGATATTCAGTAAAGGCTAGAATGATGAAATTATTATGCGTAGACAGTGAACCAGTTTATCGCGAAATTATTTCTTTATGCGCAGAGAAAGAAGGCGTGAAAGTCAAAAGTGTAGCCAGTTACGAAGAGGCTATTCTTGCATTTGAAAACTATGCTCCCGATATAGTTACTCTTGATGTGATTGTAAAGGGCGGTAGTGGCTATGATTTAGTCAAAAAACTTAAAGCCTTGTCAGGCAGCCGTTTTGTTCCGATGATTTTTCTTGCTTCTCATACAGCTGATTCAGTAATGGACAAGTGTTTTAAAGCAGGCGCGGATGACTTTATTCCCAAGCCATTTAATGAGGTGCTTTTCAATATTCGACTTAAAACGCACATGCGTCATGTCGAGCTAATGAAAGAAATGTATCGAAAAAACAAAGCGCTGACTTACTATCAAACGATGATAGAGCGAGAGCATGAAATGGCTCATCATGTACTTGATCATATTCAAACTCGAAGTGAAAAAAACTCAGAACAAGTCGCCATTACTAGGTTATCTGCCGCCAGCTTTAATGGGGACTTAGCCTTAGTCAAAACTCGCGCAGATGCTGCCCGTCTTGTTTTTGTAGGAGATTTTACGGGACATGGCTTGCCAGCTTCGATTGGCGCTTTACCCGTCATGCAAACATTCTTTGATGCAGTTGATGATTTGGTCTGTGTAAATGAGTTAGCAGTTCGAATTAATCGAATACTGTTCAGTATATTGCCCGATTATATGTTTTGTGCAGGCTATCTCATTCTTATGACACAAGAAGGTGAAATCACTTATTGGGGTGGAGGAATGCCTAATGCTTTTATTAGACGCTCCAATAGCTCAGTAGACTATTTACAGTCCAATCATATGCCGCTTGGCATTCTTTCTGCCACTGAGTTCGAAGCAGACTTACAAAGCAATAAGTTAAACGCGGGAGACACGTTGATTATTGTATCTGATGGAGTTTTAGAACTTAAAAATTGTCACGAAGAAATGCTTGGAGATAATAAGGTCAAGACCCTTATATCGAACGCTTATGCTGAAAAAAGCCTAATTACTGCGCAACAAATCATAGAGCAGCAACTTGCTGAGTATTTAGGTGAATCAGAGCAACTAGATGATATTACTCTCGTTGCTCTTAGGAGTCCTTGCTTGTAATGTTAATGTTACAAACAAGTCGCTTCAATTAAGACCTTTTACTACCTTTCTTCTTGTTGTTATTGCCTTTCGCTTTAGGTTGAACCTTTGGGAATGGTCGCTTTTCAGGTTCCGTACGCAGTACTAAAAACAAATCTGTAACCACTTCTGGAATCTGAGCAATACATGAATTAGTTAACTTTTCGCTTTCGCGAATTTGAACAACTTCTTCATCATCAAACAAATCAGACGCAACCATGATTGGTAATAACAACTCGGCAACGACTTCTTCTTTCTCCGGTTCAAACCAATGACTCTCTGTCATGAACACACCTTCCATAAAACCGGTAGCCCATTCCTGCAATTCACTTAGTTCTTCTGGTGACGAGGCCATTTCAAGTTCGCAAGGCACCATAAATCCCTCTTCCGACTCTAACTCTTTTTGAATGTCGATAAAAAGGCGTGAGAGGTACTGAAGTATTTGCTTCTCTTGTTTTTCATTTTCAAATTGCGGAGTGTCTTCAAAAATAACAGGCAGCCACTTATCTTCGGCTGTCAGAACAGGACAAATAGACAGTGCCGTTAAGAAGCCATGAGCCATAACAAAGTTCTGACATTCCTCATGAACTTGATCCGACTCCAAAAAATTTTCTAACGTCTCTAACTCAAGATCATCAAGAGGTTGGTGTGCCATGCAAATGTTTCCCTAATACAAATTAAGTGACTGATTCTAGCGAAAAGAAGGCGAAAAATCGATGCAGAAAGTGTCGTGTTAAGGGATAATTCGCAAATGAATCTAAAGAAGCGCACACTTTCACGTCTAGGCTATTCAGAATATCGTCCTTTGCAAGAACAGGCGATAGATGCTTTATGCGCAGGACGTGACGTTTTACTAGCTGCACCAACTGGTGGCGGGAAATCTTTGGCATACCAAGCTGCTGGACTTATGCGAAATGGTGTTGCTGTCATTGTTAGTCCTTTGCTATCACTTATGTCGCAGCAAGTAGAAGAATTAAACAAAAAAGGCATACGAGCTAAGTTTCTTAACTCTACTCTGAATCCTGGCGAACAAGATGATCTCATTTGGGCATTACGGCATCAGCATATTGACTTGCTTTACTTATCGCCAGAAAAGCTTGTTCAACCTTCGGTCATAGGCTTTTTACACAGCTTTGAAATTTCGTTATTTGCCATTGACGAAGCTCATTGTATTTCTCAGTGGGGAAATTTTTTTAGGCCAGAATACAGTCAACTTGGCCAGCTAAAATCTTCATTCCCCGACGTTCCTATTATTGCTCTTACGGGCACCGTCGACCAAAAAACCATGCTGACGATTCAAGAGTCGTTGCAACTTCAAAATTGCCTGCTGCTACGCAATAGTTTTGATCGTACCAATATCAAGATCCAGATAGCGCAAAAAAGAAAAGCCAAACAGCAGATTTTGTACTTTCTGCATCATGAAGTTCCAGGCGAAACAGGCATTATTTATTGCCGCTCTCGGAAAAAAACTGAAGAGCTAGCAGGGTGGTTGAGCAAACTTGGCTTACCTAGTTTAAGTTATCACGCAGCTATGTTGGAGGAAGACAAACAAAAGAATCACAAGATCTTTGCTGAGCAGCAGGGCACAATAATGGTGGCAACCACTGCTTATGGTATGGGTATTGATATTGCTCATGTACGATTTGTTGTTCATTTAGACTTGCCAAGCAGTCCTGAGTCTTATTTTCAAGAAGTCGGGCGAGCAGGACGTGATGGAAAACCGGCGAAGTCTTTGTTGCTATATGGTTTGCAGGATATGCTTCAAGCACAACAACTGGCAGCACTGCAGCCTTTGGCGGCAGAAAGAGAAATACAACATTTAGGCAGTTTGTTTCGTATTTTAGAAGGACGTGGCTGTAGACGACAAAATTTGCTATCACATTTTGATGAGAGCATCCCTGCTTGCCAACATTGTGATCGATGTCTTTCAAACAAATCCGAACAGAATATGACGACTGCTAGTCAGAAGCTTTTATCGCTGATTTATCACACAAAAGGACTTCAGCCTTTTTCGCTACTTATCCAAATTTTACTTGGGAAGAAAACCAAAGTAGTTTCGGCCGTTGGGGCAGAGTCGTTACCATTATTTGGCAAAGGCAAAGAGTTAAGTGAAGTGCAATGGAAATCAGTTATAAGGCATTTAATTGCCTACGATTATATTACGCTTGGAGTACATAGTGTTTTTGCCGTACATATCAACGAGAAATCACGGAGTGTACTTCAAGGAAAAACACAAATAATCATTCCTAGTGAGCATTATTACCCGGCCCTTCAAGAAGAGCATCTTGCAATAGACAGCATAAATTGGCATAAAATATTGGCTTGGAAGTATAGCTACGGCAAACTGGACTTAAGTGATACCCAACTTAGGTTAATTTGCTTGCATAAGCCAAACTCTATTGCTTCATTGAGTCGCTTAACTGGTTTATCAAAAGAAAAAGTGGCTGATTTTGCTGAGTCGCTCATTAAAATCATTCATGAGGTAGATTTAAAAGAGAAAGCTACATTATGCCCTTAACCTCTCGACAGACGAGCTTAAACTACGACGAAGATGTGTTGAGCATCATTATTGAAAAAGCCGATCATTGCTTTGATAAAGCTGATGCGTTTTTTGGTAATAAATTTAAACGCTCGTCATGTAATTTAAAGCAAAGAGGCAGGGCTGCAGGTACCGCACATCTGCAAAAAAATGAACTGAGGTTTAACCATTTCATGTATCAACAAAGCCCGGCTGAATTCTTAAACACCGTTGTTCCACATGAAGTTGCTCATATCATTGTATTTCAAATCTACGGTAACACGGTGAAACCTCATGGCAAAGAGTGGCAAGCTGTTATGCTTAAGGTATATGGCATCCGACCAAATCGAACACATACCTTTGATGTTCCTCCACAAAAGCAAGCCTTTGAATACCACTGCTCCTGCCAAAAACATCAATTTACTAAACAGCGTCACACCAGAGCTCAGCGCGGTGTTGAATACATCTGCAAAGGTTGTCGCTCAACATTACAATTTATAAGCAAAGATAACTGATAACCTATATAAACAGTGAGAAAGTGATTTTTTATACACTTTTGCCTTATATTATCCATTTTTGATGCGGTAGCTTCATGCTTATAGTAATATAGTCGCGTTTTGTTTACAGCGTATATATGATGGATTTATCTACTCGACCTAAAGAAAAGTTAGAGCTGAACAAGCTCCAAAAACGCCTTCGCAGATTAACCGGCCAAGCTATTGCTGACTTCAATATGATTGAAGAAGGTGACAAAGTGATGGTGTGTTTATCTGGAGGCAAAGACTCTTACACTATGCTTGAAATTTTGCGGAACCTTCAGGCTAGCGCACCTATAAATTTTAGTATTGTTGCTGTGAATCTAGATCAGAAGCAACCTGGCTTTCCTGAGCATATCTTACCTGCTTATCTGGAAGCGCTAGGTGTGGATTTTCATATTTTAGAACGCGATACTTACAGCATCGTAAAAGAAATTGTGCCTGAGGGGAAAACCACTTGTGGCTTATGCTCTCGTTTGCGCCGTGGTTCCTTATACGGTTTTGCTGAGGAAATTGGAGCGACTAAAATCGCACTTGGCCATCACAGAGATGATATTCTTGAAACATTATTCTTGAATATGTTTTTTGGTGGTAAGTTAAAGTCTATGCCACCAAAATTGCTAAGCGATGATGGTAAACATATCGTTATCCGTCCTCTTGCTTACTGCAAAGAAGAAGATATTGAAGCCTTCTCTGTGATGAAGGAATATCCTATTATCCCTTGTAACCTTTGTGGCTCTCAAGAGAACTTACAAAGACAAGTCGTAAAAGACATGTTACAAAAGTGGGAAAAAGAATTTCCTGGTAGAACGGAAACCATGTTTTCTGCTATTCAAAATGTCGTTCCATCGCATTTGGCAGACACAAAACTATTCGACTTTAAAGGGTTAAAACAGTCGCCCGCGGCCTTTGACCGATTAAATATTATTTCATTATAGGATAATAGAAATGAACCTAACGCATAAAGCTCTATTGTTAACCGTCGGTATTTTAGGGTCTTCTATCGTCAATGCATCATCCGCTGGAGTTAGTCTAACGAATGATACAGTAAAAGGTGATATTAACTTGAATATGGGAGCGTTCGGCGTTAATGGCGGCGTGACTCATAATGATGACAAAAATACCTCTACTGCACATATAGGTGTCACTGTTGAAGACTCAGATACTAGTGGACCGCTTCAAGCAGGTATTGGTATTAGACTATATGCTATCGATGCAGATTTAGACAAGAAGGACGACTTATCTGTTGCGCTTGCTTTAGGTGGTTGGTACCGATACACCTTACCAGAAGCGAATCGAGTTAGTATCTATGGCTCTGTGTATTACTCACCACAAGTATTATCCATCTCCAACTTAGATCATATGTACACTTATGAATTTCGTGCTGAATACATGACTATGCGCAATGCACGTGCGTTTATTCGATATGGCAAAACAGTAACTGTATATGAAGATGATTCTCGTAAAGAAATTGACAAAGGTCTTTCTATTGGTGCAACAGTAGACTTTTAATAACAGTAAATATTTTTTTGAAAATAAAAAGGTGGCTTATGCCACCTTTTTATTTGTTAACATTCGAGCATTATTCACCATCATAAGCGCAAAGGCTAAAAACAGGTATTTCACTGTCTCTTAGTTTTTGACTTCCGCCTAGATCAGGCAAATCTATAATAGCTGCCACTTCTTTTATATTCGCACCTTGGCTGGTCAATAGTTTGATAGCGGCAAATAGGGTACCACCAGTCGCTATCAAATCATCAAATAACAATACTTCATCGCCTGCTTTTACTGCGCCTTCTTGGATCTCCAATTCCGCTTCACCGTATTCCAAAGCGTATTTTTGTGAAATGGTTTTTCCTGGAAGCTTGCCCTTTTTACGCACTAAGATAAGCGGCTTTTGCAGTTCATAGGCTAAAACAGCAGCAATTAAAAAGCCTCGAGCATCAATGCAGGCAATATGAGTGATATCTGTTGCAATGTAGCGATGCACATAAGCATCAACAACCATTCTCATGCCTTTAGGGTCACTAAAAATGGGAGTAATGTCTCGAAAGCTTATACCTTGTTTTGGCCAGTCTTCTATTGTTTGTATTAGGGATTTAACGTAAAAATCGTCGTAAAGCATGCCTGTTGGGCCTCATCATATCAATCAAATGCGGGCGATTTTACCACAATCACTAGCAACCCCAACGAGTTTTTGCATTTCAGGGAAGTCGATTATTTCTATTTCCTTGCCATCAACATGTATTAACTCATTTTTTTGAAAACGGGTGATGACACGACTAACAGTTTCAACTGCCAATCCAAGGTAGTTACCAATTTCCCCGCGCGACATAGATAAACGAAAAGAGCTCGCTGAATAACCACGCTTTTTGAATCGATTAGATAGATTCAAAAGGAAAGAAGCAACTTTCTCATCAGCATTCTTTTTCCCTAACAATACCATCATCTGTTGGTCGTCGGATATTTTACGGCTCATCACCTTAAATATCTGATGCTTCAAAGAAGGGATATGAGAAGACAGCTCTTCAAGATGACTAAATGGAATCTCGCATACTGTTGTTGTTTCCAGTGCCTTTGCAGAAACAGGGTAGACGTTTGAATCAATCCCGCTTAAACCGACTAATTCACTGGGGCAATAAAAGCCTGTAATTTGCTCTTCGCCGACGGACGTAATATTGAATGTTTTTAAAGTGCCAGAGCGTACAGCATAAACTGAATCAAATGCTTCACCTTGGCGAAACAAAAACTCGCCCTTTTTTAGTGGTTTCTTACGCTCTATTATTTGATCTAATTTATTAATATCTTCATCAGCTAATGCTATAGGAAGGCAAAGGGCGCTTAAGCTACAGTTCTGGCATTGCGAAGTAAGTGTACTGTTGAATCGTGACTGTGTGTGTGTCAATGACATGTAAATCTCCCTGATCTCGATCTATATAACTTTAGAGTATTTTATGGCGCCGTTGAGATATTTATCAAAAACCATACAAATACAGCGAATTAATAATCTACCGCGCTCTGTAACTTTAATAGTGGTCTGCATTCCACTACGATCAATATCTAACATACCATCTTTAGTCATGGGAGTTAGATTTTCCATCTCTTCAAAAAAGTACTCAAAGAAGCGAATATTATATTTTTGCTCAATAATGGCAGTGTTCAACTCAAATTGAGAAATTAGCGTCATTATAACTTGATGTCGAATTCTGTCATCTAGATCACTAATATACCCTTTAGCTATAGCTAATTGACCTTTCTCAATACTACTCCTATAAATTGATAAGTCAGTATGGTTCTGGATATAAACACCATTTAAATCACTAATAGCAGAAACGCCAAATGCGACCAAATCTGTGCCAGCATGTGTTGTATAGCCCTGAAAGTTACGCTGTAGCTTGCCTTGTTTTTGAGCTATCGCCAAGCTATCAGTTGATTTTGCAAAATGGTCCATGCCGATATATTCATAACCAGCAGCTATCAAATACTCAATACTCATTTTCAACAAATCAAGTTTCATACTTGATACGGGCAAACTATCATCTGAAATCCGCCTTTGAGCACGGAATCGATCAGGTAAATGAGCGTAATTGAACAGCGAAATTCGCTCTGGTGATAATTCAATCACTTGCGCCAAAGTCTCTCTAAAGCCTTCTATCGATTGATAAGGCAAGCCATAAATTAGATCAAAATTAATTGACTTAATGTCTAATTCGCGAGCATCTTTTACAAGATCTGCAACCATTTTAACGGGTTGAACACGATGAATAGCCTCTTGTACCTTGATGTCAAAGTCTTGCACACCAATACTAATTCGGTTAATTCCCTTTTCAGTTAATAACTTCAGCTTAGATCGACTTATTTCTCTAGGATCTATTTCAATGCTGTAATCTTGCGTTCCGTCATTAATTAAATTGAAGTGTTGCTGAATATTATCAAATAGCACCTCAATTAATTCTTCGGTCAAAAAAGTAGGGGTGCCACCACCAAAATGTAACTGCGTAACTTCTCTTGAGTGATCAAGCATAAGGCTGCGTAATCGCATTTCTTCGCCGAGTAGTTCAACGTATTCGGCGCCTTTATCGTACTGCTTAGTCACAATCTTATTACAGGCGCAGTAGTAACAAAGGTGAGCGCAAAACGGAATATGAAAATACAAACTAAGAGGCGCTTCGGAAGGCGTTAACATCTTATCAATAAGCGCAATTTTACTAATACTTGAGTCAAATTGCGGTGCCGTTGGGTAAGATGTATAACGAGGCCCAGATAGATCGTACTTAGCGATAAGTGAAGAATCCCAAATCATGATGTGTTCCTATTAAAATTTCTAATAGGAGTTTACACTTTAGTGAAAAGCCATTTGCTGACCCAGATCAAGGATTTTCATACTGCAAATAAAACCTTTCTCCATGTTGTTGGTAATAATGCATCTAGCAAGGTTCTAACTATCGATCTAATCTGGTCTAATAGCGTTTTTTTGAAAATTATGAACATGAATTCTCTCCCTTTATATCTCGCCCACGGTGCTGGTGCTGGTCATAATCACACCTTTTTAAAGCAACTTTGTGACGCAATATCCGAGCAAAGACAGCAAACTGCGATACCAGTAACTTTTTCATATATGCAAGAGCAAGAGCGTTTAGGAAAGAAAAGGCCACCACCTAGATTTAACACCCTTGTTCCTGAATTTGCTGAGCATATTGTGGATGAGAATAGCTGTATTGTTGCTGGGAAATCCATGGGAGGCCGAGTAGCTACACAACTAACACATCTACCCATGGTGAAAGCTGTAGTATGTTTCGGTTTTCCTTTCTACCCAGCCGGAAAGCCCGAAAAAAATAGATTATCGTTTCTTGCTGAACTAAAAGCACCATGTTTGATTATTCAAGGCACAAGAGATCAATTAGGTTCGTACGATTGGGTTGGTAAGCAAATATTGCCTGACAATGTGAATATTCTTTGGATAGAAGGTGCGGACCATGACTTTAAAACGCTAAAAAAATACAATAAAAGCATAGAAGACACTGTTTTAGAAATAGCTATTCACACGAAAAACTGGCTAGAAAAGAATATCGAAACCGAAGCTTAACCTATTGAGAGAAATATTATGGAACACCAAGCTCAGCTTGATGCAACAGATTTACTTTGCCCTGAACCCGTAATGATGCTTCATGTAGAGATGCGAAAACTGGCTGCGAAGGAGGTGCTAAAAGTCATTGCGACAGATCCATCAACGACAAGAGATATTCCAAAGTTCTGCCAATTTCTTGGCCACAAGCTTATTCGACAAGATCAAGAAGGGGAGATTTATTACTATTGGATCGAAAAAAAAGAAGGTTAGTTTAAAAAAAGAGCCCAAAATCATCAACTAATTTGGGCTCTTTTTTACCTTAAAATAATAAACTAAGGATGAATTAGGCTACTTTAAGCTTTTTAGATTGCTCTTTTTGCCCAAGAATCGCACTTTGATAAGTTTGCGCAAAACTAGAAAATGAAACATCGATATCTAATCTAAGCTGACGAGCAACATCATTAGATGAAATCAATCCGCGTATCATCTTGGTATCTTCATCAATAACAAGTAAATGTTGTAGCTTATTATTGCGCTGGCTAAACAAAAGTGACTCGATATCTGAATGTTTAAGGGACGTATAAGATAGAGCAAGTAATACTTCTTTTGCTCTCATCAAATCTGCAACCATCAATTCTGAACGTTGAAAACCATTTGCTACCTGTTTAATGAAGACATCTTCAGACAAGTCTTCAAGACTAATAACGCCAACAAAGCGATTATCGGCATCGACTACGATTTTCATGCGTACATGTTCTTTTCTCATCAACTGAACCAGTTCATCTGCACGAGTATTTGATTCAATTACCCGAGGGCCGGCCGTTTGAAAATCAGTAAAGACTGATAAAGCAGAAGAATAAAGGTTTATATTTTCTGTAGTTGCAGGCCAAGTTAGTTCGTTAACGTCTTTTGTAGATACATAAGTTAGTGTTTTCATGATTAATCCCCAGTGTAAAAAATAAAATAGCTAAAACTTGGGTGAGTTATATCAGTGAAAAAGGTGGGGCTCTTGGATTGATGCTATCACTAATTTTAGCAATAACAGGTAAGCGATAATTTAGAAAAGACGCTGGAGTTAAATCGGAAGGATGAGTCCGAAACGGAATAAATACAATACAACCGCTATCTGCTCCATTGTCTTGATCTGGGACAACGACTTCATCGCATCTTTGCTCTACAGTAGGTTCTAGCCAGCGAAATTGATTTACTTCTTGAGCATTGGCGCGCTGAGATATCGTCAATAAAGACGATATAATCACGGTAATGATCATTAGTAATTGAATTTTCATGGCAACACCTAATCCTTGTTCTGTCTAATAAATATAGGCTTGCTCCTGCCTAAATCCCAGCCTTTTTTACAAAATGCCGCATTTTTTCACGATCAGACACTTTGTCTAACAATTGTGATGCAAATAAGAGGGCCATAATTAAAGATACATAAAAAAATATTTGGTCATGTCATTGATAAAATTGGCACATATTCTCGTCGCTATAACAAATACGAAAAAGCATTACCAGCTATGGGCTAATGCTTTTTATTATCATTGCTCACTTTTTATGCCGGCAGCATAATGGTTGCTTCACCTGTTACAACCACTTTACCGTCACACTCGCACACTGTTTTTAGTGTTGCACGGCGACGACGTTCATTGATATCAGTAACCGTTACAGTCGTAACCACTTCTTGACCAACAAAAACCGGAGAGCGGAACTTTAGCGTTTGCTCTAAATAAATACAGCCAGGTCCTGGCAATTGAGTACCTATCGCTGCTGAGATAAAGCCAGCTGTCAGCATGCCATGGGCAATTGGCTGACCGAAAGAAGTCGTTGCTGCATATTCAGCATCTAAATGAACAGGGTTTGTATCACCTGTTACATCAGCAAAAGCTTGTACATCTGCTTGTGTAACCACTTTGCGATATTCAACACTTTGATCAATTGAAAGTTGCTCTAATGTATAGCCTGTAGTCATTACCAATCCTTATTTAGTCATTTTCGGTTATGGTACACTCTCGCCGGACTATTCTTAAGAGGTATCTATGGTTAAGTTGGTAATTTTTGATTGGGACGGTACCTTATTCGACTCCATCGACAATATATGTCATAGCATGTTGCAGGCTGGCCACTTGGCAAGCGCACCAGCAAGAGCAAAAGATGATATAAAAAATATCATTGGTTTATCTCTCGATAAAGCCGTAGATACGGTTTGGCCAGAGTTATCTTTAAATAAACAAAATACAATTATCGAGCACTACAAGACTATTTATGTGGCATCCGATCAAACGCCACCACTGGCTTATCCCGGCGTTATAGATGTCTTGAATAAGCTACAAGCTGCAGATATGAAAATGGCGGTAGCCACGGGTAAAAGTCGTCGAGGGCTTGAAAGAGTAATGTCTCTAACTAATACAAGAGATTACTTTGTTGCATCTCGCTGTGCCGATGAAGCCATATCGAAACCACACCCGTTAATGCTGGAGCAAATACTCGCTGAACTTAATGTTTTGCCTGAGCATGCCATTATGATTGGTGACACAGAATACGATCTAAATATGGCAACGAATGCTGGAATGAAAAGCATTGGAGTAACTTATGGTGCACATCAAGAAGAACGATTAAAAGCTTGCCAACCGCATGCGCTAATAAACAATTTCAATCAATTATCAAATATTTTAGGGTTATAACAAATGAGCTGGGCAGAAGACGAAGACCGCAAACAGTCGCTTAACGAAACGTCAAGCAAGCATGTGCACACCGAGAAAAAAACCGAAAAAGAAAGTACTGATCCCAATAAAGCGATTTGGTCATTACTGGAAAAAACACTCAGTGAAAATCTTATTGAGAAACGTCGCGCTAGACGCTGGAGAATCTTTTTCCGTTTTACCACGCTAGCGATTTTCTTAGCAGTAATTGGTGGTTGGTTTGCAAAATCCAACTTTCAAGATGTCAGTTTAGAAGGTGATATAGTTGCCATGATTCCAATGCGGGGCGTTATCGGTGCCGATAACGAGATTGAATCATCAGAGTTTGTTGGTTTACTCGATGCAGCATACCAAAACTCTCGCCTAAAAGGTGTGGTCATTGAAATGAACAGCCCAGGTGGAAGTCCGGTTCATTCTGGTATTATTTACGATGCCATTCATGCGAAAGAACAAAACTATCCTGACATTCCTGTTCTCGTAGTTGTTGAAGATATGGCCGCTTCAGGTGGTTACTACATTGCGTCCGCCGCAAATGAAATCTATGCAGATAAAGCCAGTTTAGTGGGCTCAATTGGTGTTATTTCCTCCGGCTTTGACGCAAGTAACTTACTCGAAAAAATTGGTGTAGAACGTCGTACTTTCACGGCGGGTCGTAACAAAGCCTTTCTTGACCCATTCGCCCCAATGACCGAAGAAGCAAAGGTTAAATGGCAAGCAGTATTAGATGAAACTCATCAACAGTTCATCAATGCTGTAAAAGAAGGTCGTGGTGATAGACTTGTTATTACGGATGATGTCTTCTCGGGTATGGTATTTACTGGCTCGCAAGCCATCAAGATTGGTTTGATCGATGGTTTGGCTAGCGTAACAGATATATTGGACTCGCGCTTTCCCGATGCCGAGCCTGTTGTCTATGAGCCGAAGCAAGATTCATGGAAAGAGTTAGCCAAAGAATTTGGTGTTGAAATGGCGACAAGAGTTATAAACACTACCAGCATTCAATAAATATCAGCTCGATAACATTAAAGATCAGCTAGTACCACTAAGCTCCTACGGGAGCTTTTTTATTGTCTAAAATATACCAAAGCAAAAAATGAAAGTGGCAAGCTGATTCGTCGTGTTGTTTAATAGTTAAGATATATTTGATAATATAAATACAGTATTTATCTTTTAAGGTCTTAAATGATCGGTAGGACATGAACTATGGCTCGCAAAGCAAACATAGCAAGAGAAGAAATTCATCAAGCCTGCTGGGAGTTGATCGAAAAAAACAGCTTTCCAAACATTCCTCGTTTAACCGAGTATTTTCTACAAAAGGACGGGCGGCGCTGCTCAAACACCACCTTTCTAAATGCGATTACCGACTGGGAAGAAGCCTACAAAGAACAGCAACAACACGAGTTAAGCGAACTCAATGATGTGTTGCTTCCTGTCTTTAAACGCTTCTCAAGAGAAGTAACTCAAAATCTAGGGAAATTGCTTGATGAAAAATCGTCTGAAATTGAGCAGCATCAAATACGCAAGCAAGATGCCATCCAAAGCGGATATCTCTCTTTATCCTCAGTATTAATCGAATTACAAATAGCCCATGACACATTGTCGTCGGAGCACAAGAAAGTAAGTGATGAAGCAGAATTGTTTAAACAAAAGTTTGCATTTAGCGAGCAACGCTACCAAGAGGTGATTGCCCAAAATGCCGTACTAACAAGTCAGATTAAAAAAGAGCAAAAAGAACATACAGAGCTCAGAATCAACCTTGCTCAAAAAGAAGTAGACCTTGCAAAACAAGACAACCAACTCGCCAAGCTAATAGAAGAAAACGCCAAACTGGCAGCCGCACTAGAAGAAAACCAACATAGAAAAACAAAAGATGAAGCGAAAATATGGCAAGAAATGACGAAAAAACTCGATGAGTTAACCAGCTCAGTGAAAACCTTGCAACGCAAAGATAGAGGCACGAAACAATAACCGTTATAATGCGTCACTCGCCATACCCGCGCAATCATAATTAAGAAGAGAAGATGAGCTACAAACAATCAGCCGTTCGTGATTTATCCACCATCAAAGACTTCATTCGTTGGACATTCAGTCGCTTTAAACAGGCCGATTTGTTTTACGGTCATGGTACAGACAATCCATGGGATGAAGCTGTTCATCTTGTTATGGGGGCATTAAAACTTCCACTCGACTTTGATCGTGATATGTTGGATTGCGCACTGACTTACAATGAAAAGAAACACATTCTTAAACTAGTTCAAACTCGCGTCACTAAACGCGAGCCATTGCCTTACCTTCTAGGGGAAGCTTGGTTTATGGGACTACCGTTTAAAGTCACCAAAGACACATTGATTCCTCGCTCTCCAATCATCTCTTTGTTGGAAAGTGAATTTGCACCTTGGCTTAAAAACTATCCGTTGAATATATTAGATATGTGTACTGGATCTGGCTGTCTAGGTATTGCGGCAGCATTAGTATTCGAAGAAGCAGAAGTCGATATTTCAGATATTAGTGACGCTGCATTATTGATTGCCAATGAAAATATTGTGCGTCATCAAGTAGAAGACCGAGTCCATGCCATTCATTCGGATATGTTTACAGGCTTAACTGGCAAACAATACGATCTTATTATTTGCAATCCGCCTTATGTGGATGCCGAAGACTTTGAAAACGCACCGGCAGAATTCCATAATGAGCCTGAATTAGCCCTAACATCAGGTGAAGATGGACTCCATTTTACTCACGAATTTTTAGCCCAAGTCGCGCATTATCTGCAAGATGACGGTATATTAGTATACGAAGTAGGAAACACCGAAACAGCCTTACAAGCCGCTTATCCAAATATTCCCTTTATGTGGGTAGAATTAGAGCAGGGTGGCAATGGTGTTTTTATCCTAACTAAAGAACAACTTAGCGAACTATTACAAGAGCAGAAATAAACTATGTCTGGTAATACATTTGGAACACTTTTTAAAGTCACCACCTTTGGTGAAAGTCATGGGCTTGCGCTTGGCGCCATTGTTGATGGTTGTCCACCAGGCATTGAGCTTTGCGAAGCGGATTTACAGCGTGATTTAGATCTACGTAAACCCGGCACATCGAAACACACAACACAGCGTCGTGAAGCTGACGAAGTAAAAATCATGTCTGGTGTTTTTGAAGGCAAAACCACGGGGACCCCGATTGGTTTAATAATCGAAAACACCGATCAGCGCTCAAAAGATTATGGCAACATCGCAGATACTTTCCGTCCTGCTCATGCTGATTATACCTATGATCAAAAATACGGCTTCCGCGATTATCGTGGTGGCGGTCGTTCATCTGCTCGTGAAACTGCGATGCGCGTAGCTGCTGGTGCCATTGCCAAAAAATACTTGAAGCAACAATTTGGTATCGAAATTCAAGGATACTTGTCACAACTTGGTCCAATCAAATTGGAAGTTAAAGATTTAAGTCAAGTCTACGAAAATAGCTTTTTTAGCCCTGATCCAGATGCGATTCCGCAGCTTGAAGAATACATGACAGCGCTACGTCGTGAAGGTGATTCAGTAGGTGCGAAGATTACGGTTATCGCGAAGAATCTAATGCCAGGTTTAGGCGAGCCCGTATTTGACCGTCTAGATGCAGACATTGCCAAAGCAATAATGAGCATTAACGCGGTTAAAGGCGTCGAAATTGGTGACGGTTTTGATGTTGTTGAACAAAAGGGCAGCCAGCACCGTGACGAAATGACGCCAGAAGGTTTTCTGAGTAATCACGCTGGCGGTGTACTAGGTGGCATTTCATCTGGGCAAGATATTGTTGTCCATATGGCGTTAAAACCAACATCCAGTATCACTATCCCTGGTAAAAGTATCGACCGTGCCGGTAATCCAATAGAAGTTATCACCAAAGGTCGTCATGATCCTTGTGTAGGCATACGTGCAACGCCTATTGCTGAGGCAATGTTAGCCTTGACCATTATGGATCATTTGCTAAGACACAGAGCACAAAATGCCGATGTAGTTTGCCCAACGCCCATTATTAAAGGGCAAGCTTAGATTTAATAATAGTCTAAATACCAAGCCGCTATTAACAACGTAGCGGCTTTTTTATTTTTATACTTTTTGAAATTGAGGCGTAAATGACTACTAAACTAGGTTCCACCGTCATTCGAGTTTGTGTTGGATCAACTAATCCCGTCAAAGTAAATGCTGCAAGACAGGCTTTTTCACAGGTATTTCCTAATCACACCATTCATTGTGAAGAAATGCATGCTCCGTCTGATGTTGCTGATCAACCTATGACTGAAGCAGATACTCGCATTGGCGCACAAAACCGTGCTAGGTATTGTTCAGAACATAGCGCGAGCAATGACATGGACTTCTTTGTTGCTTTGGAAGGTGGCGTCGATGAATTCGAGGAGGGCGCAGCAACCTTTGCTTATGTTGCCATTTTAAGTAATGAAGGTGAATTAATGACGGGGCGTTCCGCTAATTTACCTCTACCAAATAAGGTTTATAAGCGTTTACAAGCCAACGAAGAGTTAGGGCAAGTCATGGATGAGCTGTTTAATACTGATAACATTCGACAAAAAGGTGGCGCCATCGGCTTATTTACGAACCATGCAGCAACCAGGGAAAGCGTGTATACCCAAGCATTAGTGCTTGCGTTAGCCCCAGTTCTTCATCCTGAACATTTTTAATGTACATAAATTAAGCAATATATAAGTTGAAACAATGAAATATCAATGGATCCTATTTGACGCTGACGAAACCCTTTTTCATTTTGACAATTTCGCAGGTCTAAAACACATGTTTTCTCAGCATGGCGTAACGTTTGAGCAACCAGAATATGATGAATACCAAGCTGTAAATAAGCCGCTTTGGGTAGAATATCAAAATGGTAAAATTAGCGCAGAACAATTACAAACAAATCGCTTCAAACTTTGGAGCGATAGATTAGCCATCAGCGCCAAAGAGCTTAACAAGCAATTTTTAGATTCCATGGCTGAAATCTGTAAAACATTACCAGGCGCTATAGAACTTGTAACGCATCTGCATGAAAACAAAGTAAACATGGGCATCATTACCAATGGATTTGCACAGCTACAACATATTCGTCTAGAACGAACTGGCTTTCTTCCATATTTCTCACCGGTTGTTATTTCCGAGCTCGTTGGTGTTGCTAAGCCACATCCTAAAATCTTCGAACATGCTTTAGAGCAAATGGGTACGCCAAATAAAAATCACGTGCTGATGGTTGGTGACACACTAGAATCAGACATTCTAGGCGGCAAAAATTTTGGCTTTGATACATGCTGGTTGAATCACCATAACAAAACACATCCGCAAGAGATTACGCCAACGTATCAAATTAACTCACTGCCAGAATTACTGGCTTGGTTGAAATCTCAATAAAATAAGAAACTATGAGATTTTGGAAAGCCCTATGTACACTCACTATTTCCGATAAATGTTATTATCGGAAATAGTATAAATGGATGCTTTATGCGTATAACGACTATTTTTCAGCTAATGATTACTAATGCTTGGAACCCATCATCACTGGTTCTATCATCCACGAACCAAATTCATCCTTCTATTGAAATGCTAAACAATCATCTCTCTGAATGTTTATTCTGAGTAAATTTAGTAAGTCTTGGTCTGACACATAACCGTTTATTTAATCTTTCTTTAGGCTTTACCTCATGATTGTTCGCCCAAATCCAAATTGGATAGTTATACTTACGACCCTTAAGGGTTCGATTGCCAAACGCATCGCTTTACGTGTTTTATTAATCACCGTTTTTGCCTCGCTCATTGTTCTGTTAGAAAAAACATATCCTGCGTCTTTCGAGAATGTAAGCTCCATTCCGTTTACTCTTTTAGGTTTGTCGTTGTCTATTTTTATGAGTTTCAGAAATAGCTCATGTTATGACAGATGGTGGGAAGGCAGAAAAATGTGGGGGAAAATCATCATTGAAGTACGCGCTTTTTGCCGCGAAAGTATCGTGATATCAGATGCACAAACTCGTGAGGAAATCTTAAAAATGCTTTGTGCCTTTGCACATGCTCTTAATTCAAAATTAAAAGGCAATAATGAGAGTATTTCCCTAAGTAAATGGATAGCTGATGATAAGTTCACTTTTATCGATAATCCAGCAGATACAATCTTGAGTAATATTGGTGATAAATGCTCAAAACTAGCTTCTGATGGGATCATTAGTGAATGGCGTTACTTAGAGCTTGAAAGGCGGTTAATAGGATTATCTGAAGCTCAGGCTAACTGCGAAAGAATCAAAAATACCCCGCTTCCATTCCCGTATACACTTCTATTACATAGAACGACATTTATTTTTTGCTTGTTATTACCATTTGCAATGGCTGAGCCATTAGGCTGGTTGGCCCCTATATTTACGACAATAGTCAGCTATACATTCTTTGGTTTAGATGCAATAGGCAATGAATTAGAAGATCCATTTGGCAACGATGTCAATGATTTGCCAACCGATTCAATGGTTCGAATCATTGAACGCGATGTTCATAGGGCTCTTGGAAGTATTGATCTACCGCCTCAAATGAAACCTGTTGATCATGTTTTAAGCTAAAAGCTATATTTAATGACCCCCTATGGACTAGATAAAAAAACACATTTAGCTAATTATTTGAGATTCGACAAAAAAGGGTGTGCATGAATTACCATGCACACCCTCTTCTTTTCCCCGAAATCTAATGCTATTTAGATTAAGCGATAATGCAGCGATTTCGCCCTTGTCCTTTTGCTTCATACAGAGCTTGGTCAGCCAATGATAAAGTTTTCTCTACACTTATTTCATCAGATATTGCCCAAGCTGCTATACCGATTGAAACGGTAATGTTACCAACTACATCAAATGTTTCTTCTGAAATCGCGATTCGTAATCGTTCAGCGACTAAGAAAGCATCTTCTTTAGAAGTTTCTTTTAATAACAAAACAAATTCTTCACCACCAGTTCGGGCAACCATGTCACCATCTCTAGAAAATCTATTCAATATTTTAGTTTGTTGCTTAAGAACATCATCACCCACACTATGACCATAGGCATCATTAACTCGTTTAAAATAATCAATATCCAAGGCTAAAACAGAAAATGGTATTTCAAGTAAAACTAATTGCTTAAGTTTAAACTGAAATGCTCTGCGGTTACTTGCACCGGTTAAAGGGTCAGTTTCAGCATCACGCTTAAGATCGCCAATCTGGTTTTGCATAAGCTTTACACCACTTAACATCGCTCGTTTTAGCCCTAAGCTTTCAACATACCAAGAATGTATATTTTCAATATCCTCATTAACTGTCGGACTATCAAGCGATCTAGCCTTGTCTGCAAGCTGCTGAAGTGGTTTAGAAATAGCTCGAGCAAACAACCAAATAAATAGAAAAACGGCTAAAGCCAAAGGTAAGGTACGTAAAACTACTTTTTCCATAATACCTGTTAGCGGCACTAAGGTAGACTCCACAGGGCTTTGGGTAATGACAATCCATCCAGTACTGGGGATGGTGGAGTATCCGGCCAACATTTGGATCCCTCTACTATTATTCAATAACAAGCCACCTTCTTTGGTCGCTATTATTTCATCAATGCCATCATTACCTTCAATGAAAGAGCCAATCCGTCCTTTTTCAGGGTGATAAAGAATTTGTTTGTCTTGATCTATCACATAGATATAAGAACCATTTTTATAATAATGTTCGCCCAATATTTCACTCAAAATATTTGGGCTTTTTAAGTAAATAGAACCACCAAGAAAGCCGAGGTAGTTACCCTGATAATCAAAGACAGGAGCAGAAAGAAAAACAATCAAATTCTTTAGAGTAGAAACATATGGGCTACTTATAAGCACTCTTTTTTCTTCTAGAGCCTCAACACTACCGACCGACGACAGCTTCCTTCCAACTAAATCTAGCGTTTCTGGCGAAGCAGCTTGAGTTAAACCCGATGCATCACTAATGACAACAGAGTTAAAACTATCCGTCTGAAATTTAAGGCGATTAGCCTCTTCTTTTAGGTGGGAACCATCATTCATTTTGTTAAATAATGAGTTTGCGGTATAAGTAAGCTGCTGCTGAGAGGTTCTCAAAAACACTTCTGTCGTATCAGACAGCTTACTAGCATAAGCCCTATTCACTTCTATAGTCTGCAGAACCAATTGTTCTTTCTGCACCTCATAGTTCGAATAAAAGCTATTAATGAAGGTTAAAATGGTAGCGGTTAAGGCCAAAAATAAAATAAGCCGATTAAGCTTTAAGAATTTACTTTTTAATACTGTCACAACTGTATATCCATTACATTGATTTATAAAGGCGGTTTTATAGTAGGTTTTAGCATAAAACAAGAGGCACATTTGTGCCCCTTCATTTTTATTCTTTACAACTTATCAAACGATATTGGCTTCTGACACATAGATGGCCTTACGACGATTTAACCAAACCATAACAAGCGCAAGAAAAGACAAAACTGCTGCCGCAGTTGGAATCCAATCAAAGCTGAAACCAATACTAATCACCAATCCACCTAGAGCCGCCCCTAAAGCATTTCCTAAGTTAAATGCACCAATGTTTATAGAAGATGCTAAGCCTGGCGCTTGATCTGCGATTTTCATTACTTGCATTTGTAATGGAGGGCCACTACCAAATATTACAACGCCCCATAATAAAATAGTTAAACTGGCACCAATTAGCGTCGTCGAGGTAAAGCGAAACAGTAATAAAACCAATACCTGTAAGCCTAGAAAGGCAAACAAAGCCAGATCTGGTGACTTATCAGTTACTTTGCCACTGATGTAATTTCCTAGCGTAAAACCAATGCCGACAAGCATTAGCATGGTTGCAATAGCGTTATCCGAAGCTTGAGCCAATGTCTGCATGATAGGCGCAATGTAGGTATAAAGTGTAAACATTGAACCTGCACACATCACCGTAGTCGCAAAAGCTCGCAGCGCAGCAGGCTGCATGATAGCTTTAAGCTCTGTTTTTACATCCGGCTTTTCAGCCCGTGGCATAACGGGCAAACTGCGGCTGATACCGAAAAAAGCGACAATACCTAATATCGCAGTTACTGCAAATGAAATACGCCAATCAAAATTTTGCCCCAACCAAGTAGTAATAGGAACACCAACAATATTCGCAATGGTTAAGCCTAAAAAGATCGACGCTACTGCAGAACCTTTTTTATGAAAAGGTGCCAAATTCATGGCAACAACGGCACCAATACCAAAAAAAGCGCCATGAGAAAGACTGGTGATAATTCTCGAAAATAAGAAAGTCTCGTAATTAACAGATACCGCTGAGAGTAAATTACCAACGACGAAAACCACCATTAACGCTAGCAAAGAGGTTTTGTGACTATAACGTGTTAAAAACAAAGTAATTAATGGAGCACCTATCATTACACCGACGGCATAGGCGCTAATCAATAAACCCGCAGCCGGAATGGATGCATCCACGCCATCTGCAATAACTGGTAACAGGCCCATAGGCATGAACTCAGTTGTTCCTATTCCGAAAGTACCTAGGGCAATGGCAAAAATACCCCATTGATAAGCAAGCATAAAAGCTCCGATATTTGATTCTAGATTAATGAACAATAGTGACTATTTAAGACTGAAAACAAAATAAGCCAAGAGCTTGCGCCCTTGGCTTATTGATCAACGCAAATATTTTACAACACTTGCCGAGTTATTGCTTATTGAAAGATGTCTTTACTTATTCTTACTGTGCTTTTTAGTCTGTTTCTGGTGGGTTGGCCACCAAAACCAATAGACAACAAACATGATTAGCAACACACCTAACACATTAATGAGTACGCTCATTTACCCTCCTCAGTATCTGTACTATTAAGATTTGAACGGGAAATACGGAAAAATCTAAGTCGATTAGCATTAGTCACAACTGTTACAGACGATAGGGCCATTGCGGCGCCAGCAATAACTGGGCTTAATAACCACCCCATAAACGGAAATAGAATCCCCGCAGCGATAGGAATACCTAAACTGTTATAGGCAAATGCGCCCCATAAGTTCTGCTTGATATTCCTTAACGTAGCGCTGCTTATCTGAATAACATCTGCAACACCGTTTAAGTCATTATGTATCAAAGTAATATCAGCACTCTCCATGGCAACGTCGGTTCCGGCTCCCATCGCAAAGCCCACATCGGACTGAGCTAGAGCTGGCGCATCGTTAATGCCATCACCAATCATTCCAACCACTTCACCTTGTGCCTGAAGCTTCTTAACCCAGTTCAGTTTATCGTCTGGCATCAGTTGCGCATGATAATCGTCAATGCCAACCATATTTGCAACTGAAGCGGCCGTTTCTGGATTATCGCCAGTCAGCATGACAACTTTTAGGCCTTGTTCCTTGAAGTTCGAAATAGCCGATTTGACGCCTTTCTTAATGGGATCTTCAATATAAAAAACAGCCATTAGCGCAGCTTCATCCGAGAGATAAACGCGGGTTGCTGCATTATGTTGATCATCAGAAGCGAGCAAATCTATAGAGATGCCCTTTTCTTTCATCAGGCGCTCGTTACCAAGATAATAAGCCTTCCCTTCAATACTGCCTTTCACACCTAAACCAACCAGTGACTCAAACTCATCCATAGCAACACTTTCTTTTTCTGTTGCATCCGTCTGACAATGCTCCAATAAAGCATCCGCCAAAGGATGATTAGCTCGTGCCTCTAGGGCTGAAACGATTTGTGCCACAAAATCTTTGTGAGCTTGCTCACTTAATATTTCATTAACGACTTTCGGTTTACCTTCTGTAATCGTGCCAGTCTTATCCAGCACGACAACGGTCAATTCACTCGCTCTTTGTAAGGCTTCACCGTTTCGAATAAGGCCACCATATTCTGCCGCTTTACCAATCCCTATCATGGTAGAAATAGGTGTTGCTAGCCCCAAGGCACACGGACAAGCAATTATCAGTACCGAGATGGTCGTTACCAACATATATGAGAAGACGGATTCATTGTCCACACCAAATATAGAAAGGTTAAACCACACAAGTGCCGTCAAAATAGCGATAATGACCACGCTTGGTACAAAAATAGAAGACACTTTGTCGGCTAGCACACTAATCGGTGGCTTTGAGTTCTGTGCCTTACCGACCATGGTTATAATCTGCGCGAGTAAGGTATCGGAACCAATACGAGTTGCTTTGAACAACAAACTACCTTGACCGTTTATCGTGCCAGCAGATAACAAGCTTCCTACGCTTTTTTCTATTGGTGCAGGTTCGCCTGTCAGCATAGATTCATTTACCGTGGAAAGACCTTCTAAGACCTCTCCATCAACAGCAATTTTGTCACCAGAGCGAACTCGCAAAATGTCATTCACCTTGATATCTGCCACACTAACGCGAGATTCCGTGTCGCCATCCACTCGCGTTGCCATTTTAGGTCGCAAATCCAAAAGTCGATGCAAGGCTTGGCTAGTTTTACGACGAGCTCTCAGCTCTAATGCTTGACCAAGGTTGATTAAACCAATGATCATCACTGCTGCTTCAAAGTATAAGTGGCGGGCGTTATCAGGCAACCAAGTCATAGGTGCAAGCACAACTAGCATTGAATACAACCAAGCACTACCAGTACCCAAGGCGATTAATAAATCCATATTAGCCTGATGGCTAGTAAAGGCTTTCCAGGCGCCACGGAAATAATGCTTGCCCGCACTCACCATAATCAGCAGTGTGGCAACCCCAACAACAAACCAGATAATCCTATCAGTGAGCGAGCTCACCATCATATTTCCGCCAAATAGACCATACAGCATCAAGGGAATCCCTAACCCTAAACCCAGTGCTGACGATCTACATTTATGACGATATTCAGCCAACTCTCTTTCGCCGCGTTCTTCTTCGCTTTTTTCCGCATCTAGGATAAGACTTGCTTGATAACCTGAATTCTCCACCGCTTTGATTAATGCATCTGAAGAACCTTTGGTGACAACTTGTGCGGTATGATTGGCGAAATTAACATCTGCAGAGATAACATCCTCAGAATTCGACAGTGCCTTTTGTACCGTATTAACGCAACCGGCACAGGTCATTCCACCAATAGAAAATTGATAGCTGAATGAACTGTCTACTTTATCTAGATTGTCCTGTTCTTTGTCTACTAGATTTTTTTCCTCAGCGGATTCTTGCTTATTTTTTGATTGATCATGCTCATTGTTATTAAATAAGCCTAATGATTGATATCCAGCTTCCTGGACACTAGCTTCAATTGCGGCTAATTCTAAATCAGACGTGACCACTAGTTTATGCTCTTTCGGCATACCTTCGATAACCGCTTCTGAACTTTTTTCCTGAATGAGTTTGCGAACTTTCGACACACAGCCTTGGCAAGACATACCGGTAACATTTAATGTTAATACTGTCTTTTGATCGGCTGATTTTGATTCTGAATGCGTCATTTCTACCCTCCTCTTATATCGCTATTAATAGCCCTACTTGATCTCTTCCCAGTCTTCAATCAAACAACAAATTGAATGACCATCAGGAGCACCATTTGGCATACTTTCCCAAGCTGCTAACGCGTCTTCCATTTTGACTAAATGCGCTTGCAGTTGAGCTATTTTTAGTTTGGTTTCTGGAACTTTTTTTTCCAATAAATCACGAACCATAGGACAAGGTGAATCACCACTATCGGATTGATGAAAAATCTCTTCGATTTGCTTTAAGCTGAACCCTAAATCACTGGCTTGGCGAATGAAATTTAATCGCTGCAATGCCACCTTGTCGTATAACTGATAACCATTGTTTGGATCTCGCTCAGCACGGATCAGCCCAAGCCTTGTGTAATGGCGGACAGTTTCAGCCGTTACATTGGTTTTTTTGGCTAGCTCACTTACTCGCATAGAAACTCCTTTGAAATATCTGAACTATAACCATAGTGTAAAACCTGTATGTAGCACATAGGTCAAGCTTTACTACAATAACGACTGAATAAGAAATTTGAAGCAAAAAAAACCGAGTTCGTAATGACTCGGCTTTCTGAGTAACTTGTGTAGGCTAGGAATTAATGTAGCTTAAGCTTTGGCTTGACGACCTTACCAATTTTTTGCGCTGCCATGATCACTGTGGCTTTGAACCAACCATGTATAGCAATGAGGTGAAGTCGGTATAGGGAAACATAAACGAAACGAGCAATACGTCCTTCTATAAACATGGAGCCGCCCATCAGGTTCCCCATTAGATTACCCACTGTGCTATAACGGCTCAGGTTAACTAAGGATCCATAATCTTTATAAGTGTATTCTTTTAATGGTTCGCTCAAGAAAGACGCTTTGATGTTATCAAACACTAACGAAGCCATTTGGTGAGCAGATTGCGCTCTAGGCGGAACAAAAGAACCATCAGCTTGTTTGCATGCACAGCAGTCACCGATCACATAAATGTTCTCAAACCCTGTTGTCTGTAATGTCCCTTTAACCAATATTTGGTTGTTTCTCGTGGTTTCAAAGCCTTCAATCTTGGCTACGAAGTCTGGTGCTTTTACACCCGCAGCCCAAATCATGAGATCTGCTTCAATATTTTTCTCATCTGCAGTTTGAAAACCTCGGTCATAAGCACGCACAACACGAGTGCTTTGACTAACAGTTACGCCTAAGCGAAGTAGTTCTTTTGTTGCTAAGGAGGCAATTCGATCTGGTAAAGCGGCTAAAATTCGCGGACCGGCTTCGATAAGTTGAATATTAACTCGTCTACCAGACATCTCTGGCATGCCATAAGCTTTTAGCATATCGGCAACATGGAACAGCTCGGCAGACAATTCAACGCCCGTTGCACCACCACCAACAATGGCTAGCTTCAATTTAGCATCCGTTCCTTCCTGATGAACACGTAAGAACTGATTCAAAAGAGCCTGCTGGAAGCGCTCAGCTTGTTTATGAGAGTCTAAGAAGTAGCAATGCTCTAATACGCCAGGAGTGCCAAAATCATTACTTACACTACCTACTGCCATGACAAGAATGTCATAAGAAATGGTTCGCTCAGGTAAAACAATATGGCCCATATCATCAGAAAGAGAATCTAGTGTCAAAGTCCGTGCTTCTGGGTCAACTCCCATTAGAGTGCCTAATTGAAACTGATAATGGTGTTTAGCGGCGTGAGCTCTGTAATTCACGCCATCATTATTAATATCCAGAGACCCTGTGGCAACTTCATGTAACAGAGGTTTCCATATGTGAGTCTGGCTTCTGTCGATAAGCACAATTTCTGCTTGCCGTTTTTTTCCAAAACTATGACCTAGCTTGGTAATTAGTTCCAAACCACCGGCGCCACCGCCAACAACAACGATTTTTTTCATATAAAATCACCTATAAACATTGAATAATCTGGAAAATATTCACCAAATATTCACCAAATATTTTCCAGATTCCTCAACAAAAGCCTTTATTTGATCCTTTGGGCTAATAACTTATCTAATGTGTTTGCAAAAGCCATTCTATCTTGCTGGTTGAATACAGCAGGACCTCCCGTTTGAATACCCGAAGAGCGCATCTGTTCCATGAAGTCTCGCATACCCAGACGCTGTTTAATATTTTCTTTTGTATAAAGTTCTCCACGTGGGTTAATTGCTAAGGCGCCTTTTTCGATCACATCAGATGCCAAAGGAATATCCGCAGTAATCACCAAGTCTTTAATGTCGATATTATCGACAATGTAATTATCAGCAACATCAAAGCCCGAACTCACCACACGGCGTTCGATCCATTTTGATGGTGGAATAGATATGGCTTGATTGGCCACTAAAATACAAGGGATCTCAAGGCGTTCAGCAGCACGAAAAAGAATGGTTTTAATAACATTTGGACAGGCGTCGGCATCAACCCACAAGCGCATAGGATTCCCCTTTTTGAAGGGTACTATTATTGATCAGTCGAAATATGAAATCCAGTAGTGAATAAGAACAAACGGAGCAGATATAAGTGATCCGTTTGTTCCAACACTTTGGACTACTACATATTTGGGTAGTTTGGCCCACCAGAACCTTCTGGCGTTACCCATGTGATATTCTGCGCAGGATCTTTGATATCACAGGTTTTACAATGAATACAGTTTTGTGAATTTATCTGAAAGATAGATTCATTATTGGACTCAACGACTTCATAAACGCCAGCCGGACAATATCGTTGAGCAGGCTCATTATATTTTGGTAAATTACTTTGAATCGGAATCGCCGCATCTTTTAATTTAAGGTGGCACGGTTGATTCTCTTCATGGTTAGTATTCGACAAAAATACGGAAGACAGTTTGTCAAAACTCAATAATCCATCTGGCTTTTTATAGTCTGGCGCTACGTGTTTTTCAGCCAATTCCATGCACGCATAGTCTGGTGTCATATCATTGAAAGTGAATGGCAAACCGCCAGAGAAAATATTCTGATCTAACCAGTTATAAGCGCCACCCCAGAAAGTACCAAGTTTATGCATCACTGGAACAAAGTTACGTGCTTGTTGTAATTCTTTCCCTAACCACGAATTACGCATTGCGTCATTAAATTGAACTAAATCTGCTACTGGCGTTTCTGCTTGCAGCGCGTCATAAATACTTTCTGCCGCTAACATGCCACTCTTCATTGCCGTATGAGTGCCTTTGATCTTAGCTGGGTTTAATGTACCGGCATCACAGCCAATCACTAACCCACCAGGGAAACTCATTTTAGGCAACGACGCCCAACCACCTTTGGCAATGGCTCTAGCACCATAAGAAACGCGTTTGGCACCCTTTAAATGCTCAGCTATGATTGGATGGTGCTTATATTTTTGGAATTCTTCATAAGGGCTCAAATATGGGTTTTTATAGTTCAGGTCGACAATCAGCCCAACGACCACTTGATTGTTTTCTAAATGATATAAAAAACCGCCGCCGCCTGCTTCGTTACCTAACGGCCAACCAGCTGTATGAAGAACCGTTCCTGGCTTACTTTGAGATTCAGGAACATCCCACAACTCTTTTATGCCAAGACCGTAATGCTGAGGCGCCTTGCCTTTATCCAATTCAAAACGAGCAAGAAGCTCTTTCCCCAAATGCCCACGGCAACCTTCAGAAAAGATGGTGTATTTAGCCTTCAGCAACATACCGGGCATGAAGCCATCTTTTTCAGAGCCATCTTCAGCTAACCCCATATCCCCCGTAATAACACCTTCAACATTGCCTTTATCATCGTAAGCAATATGTGCCGCAGAAAAACCAGGGAAGACTTCAACACCTAAAGATTCCGCTTGTTCAGCAAGCCAGCGACATAGGTTGCCAAGGCTAATGATATAATTTCCATCGTTGTGGAGGGTTTTCGGTACCATCCAATTGCTAAACTTTTTAGACGTTGTTTCCGAACCTAACCAATGCAGTTCGTCGACGTTTACTTTGGTATTTAATGGCGCGCCCATTTCTTGCCATTCTGGGAACAGCTCGGTTAAAGCGGTTGGATCAACAACGGCACCAGATAGTATGTGCGCGCCTATTTCAGAACCTTTTTCAACCAAGCAAACGCTGATTTCTTTTTCTTCAGCCTGCGCTTTTTGCATAATACGGCAAGCAGCAGATAACCCAGCAGGTCCACCACCGACGATTAAAACATCAAATTCCATTACTTCTCTATCTGACATGTTGCCTCCCATTTTATTTTTTTAGGGCATTCTCTATAGTCATGAAATGCTTTTCATCGATTGAAAACATTTTTGTTTAGATTGTCAACTGTTGTTGATCCAAACATTATGGAATGAATATGCCCTAAAGCTCTCGGCAAAACATGATCACAATAAAATGCTACCGAATGCTCCCAAGAGCTTTTTTGTGATTCATCGAGCTTTTCATCATTCTGCGCAGCGTGTAAGGCTCTTACTTGTAACCAAGCACCAACCAAATAGCCCATTAACATCATATAAGAATACGCTAAGCCTGTACCTAAAACAGGATTCTTTTGCATAGCAGTTAAACAAGTCTCGGTTGCCATTTTAGCTTGATCTAGTACTGCCTTCACTTTATCTGCATAAGCACTAACAGAGGATGTTTGCCATTCGGCTACTTCAGCTTCAATGTCTGCTAGCAACGACATCATGGCGGCACCTTTGTCTGAATGCAATTTACGGCCAATCAAATCAATTGCTTGTATACCATTCGTACCTTCATAAATCGGTAGAATTCGTGCATCACGCGCATGTTGAGCAACGCCTGTCTCTTCAATGAAGCCCATACCTCCATGAACTTGAACCGCTAAGGAAGTAATTTCTTGAGCTTGCTCAGTTATCCAGCCTTTAACGATAGGTGTATACAGAGCAGTACGAGCAATAGCGTGTTTTTTATCGTCCCCTGAAGCAAGATGAGACATATCATTTTCAACCGCAGCAACATAGATAAGAGAACGCATCGCATCTATTTGTGACTTCATTGTCATCAGCATACGAAGTACATCAGGGTGCTCGATAATAGCAGCGCGAGCTGTTCGCTCGGCATTCATTCCCTGTTTACGCTCTTTCGCATAGGCTAGTGCTTGCTGATATGCTCGCTCTGAGATAGCCAAACCTTGTAAGCCAACACCTTGTCTTGCATTGTTCATCATAGTGAACATGGCTTTTATGCCTTCGTTCTCTTGACCAACAAGGTAGCCAACAGCGCCTTCTTTATCGCCAAAGCTCATTACACACGTTGGTGATGCATGAATGCCCATTTTATGTTCAACGGAAACTACTTGGACATCATTTCGATGAGCAGGCTTACCTAAATCATCTAAAATAAATTTTGGGACGATAAACAAAGAAATGCCTTTCACACCATCTGGAGCATTTGGTAGACGCGCTAATACCAAATGAATGATGTTGTCACTCATCTGATGATCACCCCAAGTGATGAATATCTTTTGTCCTTTGATACGAAATACATCACCATCTGCCGTGGCTTTACAGGCAATGGCAGCGAGATCTGAGCCGGCAGCAGGCTCAGTAAGATTCATTGTGCCGGCCCATTCGCCAGCCAACATTTTAGGAAGGTATAAATTTTTTAACTCAGCGCTAGCATGTAAGCTAATCGCCTCAATTGCTCCTAGACTCAACAAAGGGCACAAAGAAAAAGCTAGGTTGGCTGCTTGAACACCTTCGTTAACGGCAGTTGCTACATAAGAAGGAAGGCCTTGGCCACCGTATTCTGGGTCGCCGGATAAACCGATCCAACCTCCTTCTGAATACGCCTTGAAGGCTTCTTTAAAGCCTTTTGCTTCGATCACCTCACCATTTTCTACCCGCGAGCCTTCTTTGTCTCCACTGGCGTTGATAGGCGCGATAACTTGTTCGGCTAATTTACCTGCCTCTCCAAGAATCGCTTCTAACAGATCGTTATCAACGCTATCTTCTAAATAAGGTGTAAGGCGCTCTGTTTTAGCAACAGAACGTAAGCTGAATAGAATGTCATTGATTGGATATAGGTATTCGCTCATTTTTTATTCTCCGGTTAGTTATCCGAGCGGATTTATGTCTATAGGATGGGAAAATATAGTAAATCTCTCAATAACAATTCAGGCCTATATTTCTGACAAATACATTCACGGCATAAAATAAAAGGCATTAAAGGTATAATTTATGGGCGTTTCATTGCTTTACCAAACTTTAAGTATTCCTCACTTTTTCGATATTCGCCTGGCGTCATCCCCGTCCATTTTTTAAAAGAACGGAAAAAAGCACTCGGTTCATCAAATCCCATTAACGCGGCGATATCATTGATGCTTAACTGAGGAGCGTTCATATAGGTAATTGCCGCTTCTTTACGGCATTCATCCTTGATATTTTGGTAGGAGGTTTTTTCGTCATTTAGACGCCGGCGTAGTGTCGATACACTCATATTAAGAGCACTCGCTACTTCATCGGCACTCGGCATTTCTCGTGAGAAATCCTTCCCTAGCATGGCCATGACTTGTGATTTTAAGCTGTTGTCGTTTTCTACCATTACCAATAACTGATAAGGCGCCGTTTTTAAGAAGCCTCTCAAGCTATCTTCTGTTTGAACAATGGGCATATCAAGGTAGGTGGCAGGAAATACTAAAGCGTTAGCGTGTTGGTTAAATCTAACTTCAGATTGGAAAAGAGTTTTGTAATATTCTACATCGTCTGGACGCTCACTGGTGAAGTAAGCCGCTTTCAAGTTTAATCGACGCCCAATTAACCAACAAATGAAATGATGCCACATGGAAAGGGTTGTTCTTAACTGCTCTTTTGATTCTGGTTCGACTAGCTCGCTGATATTTTCTACTGAAGAATCCAAAGGTGCAAAGGTCACCATGGCGAATCGACCTTTTTTAATCAACACCGGTTTAACCGTTGGACCTCGGCAAATCTCATAAAAATCACTACAACGATACAAGGCATGAGCAAGACTTCGTGCATGTATGATACAAAGGCACATCATTCTGAAAGTACCGTTTGGAACCTTACCACCACTTAGCATACCAAACGACTCATCTTGCATGAGCCACATGATTTTTTGGTAAAGCATTCCGTAACGATAAGCGGGGAATGAGTCGCTCTGCTCTATTTCATCTTGTGTTAATTCTAAACTGTCTAACACCGACTGACGGTCCAAACCTTGACCCTCAACCGCTTTTAAAAGATAGCGAACACTCGACATCGGAACAGAAGCTTTCACAGTTATCACCTTATTTAACAAATGATTTAAGTCAAAATTTTTATTGTATGGCGCTTTTTTAACATAAAAAAAGGCTGCATCTGCAGCCTTTTTTATTTTACATTTATTTGCTTGTCTTTCTGCTTTTACTTTTGCTCGTTTATTTTTGCTCAGTAAAGGCAGACAACAATTCGTCTAATGACAGATCTTCACTATCCGTATCGATGTTGTTAACGTTTTCCATAGCTTCCGCTTGCTCTGCTTTTTCATCAACAGGTTTCACGAAAACAAAACGACGAGGACGCACAGGTGCAGCCCCAGCTTCTTTTTCTGGAAGCAATCCTAATCGTTCAAGTTTCTTGTGCGCTTGTTCTTTGCGTTCCTTGGATTTCTTTGTCACAAAACGGCGAGTTGGTGAAGATTTACGAGCTTTGTTTTGCTCTTTCATCATCTCTTTTGAACCAGTTTTTCCAAGTTTGCCACGCATACTGCGCGATTTTTTAACACGAGCCATAATATCCTCTCTTTATCGCGCGCATTGTAGCAGTGAATTCATGCTAGGTCATCCAGCAGAACTAGCAATTTGCTTTAAAAGAACTGTGGCCAGTTTTTCTTTGGTTGCCCATTGCTCCAAGTAATTTTTTCACTTCTGAAGAGTTTCCTGACTTCAGTGCAGTTTCTAGATCTTTTAGAACCACGATAGTGTCATCAACTACTTTAGTGAATTCTGCTTTTTGATCTTTTAATTCATTGCCTTGCAAGTTTTCTGCAGTGAATTTATAAGGTGTTTCACTACGAGCTTTTTCAAAATAAGTAATCAGTGTATTTGCTCGTTTTGCCGCAGATTCATTGTCCCCTGACTTAACATCAGACGACATAGAGCGCATTTCATCTTTGATATTTTCCATGTAACCATGCAACCTAGTGTCATCACATGAAGCAGCAAATACAGTAGATGAACAGGAAATAGAAATAATCGCGGCAGTAAGAAGACCTTTTTTCATAAATACACCTTTTAATCCCAAAATACTTAAGCTCGAGGCTTTGTTAATCGCGTAAAACAATGTGTTTAAAATAACATGCTCGCTGAAAAAAACACCTACTATATTGTAATCGTTATAACTACTTTAACCTTGTTAATATATATTCACTAATGACACTAGGTGTGTTTGACGTGTATCTTACAAACTTTACTAGCTTGTCAGATAGATTAGTCATTTGAATGGTAATGGAGTTCAATATTTTTAAGTTTAGATACAAATTGCTTGTCCTGCTCAGTTTGGCAATAAGCAGTTTCACTTTCGCGGAGTGCAGCGACTTTGACGCAAAGCTTGCTGCAGATAAAGACGCTCAAAAGTACATGAGTGGAAAAACGTTTAAAAATGCTTTGGTTTTAAAAAGACATCTTCCAAGTAAAAGAAAAGAGGTCGCCAGCTATATTTATGTCAAAGCAGACGACCTCTATTACACAGTTTTTTCTTTAGTGAACTCTCAATGCAAAACTGAAATCATCAAAAGAACCAATGGCAAGCACTAGCTTGTCATTTATTTTTTAGTTTTTTCTGGTTTTTTCGCTTTATCAGACTTTTTATCTTTATCTGTTTTTGACGAATCATCAGATTCTTCTTCAGAATCGTCTTCTTCGTCTTCCTCTTCTTCACCAAGCTTAGATATTTCTTCTAGTCGTTCGATTACTCGAGCAGATACCGTGCCTTCTGGGTATTCACCCTCTTCATCCGCAACACCGGGCTCAATACCAGTCAATAAATGCAACGCTTCATCAGCTGTAGAAATCGCATAAACATGGAACATTCCCGCTTGCACAGCCTCAACAATCTCATCGCTTAACATCAAATTCACGGCATTAGACTTAGGAATAATAACGCCTTGTGTACCAGTTAAACCACGGGCATTACAGACGTTAAAGAAGCCTTCAATTTTTTCATTCACGCCACCAATGGCCTGAATCTCACCGTACTGGTTTAACGAACCAGTAATGGCAAGATCCTGACGTAGAGGCACTTGAATCAACGCTGATAGCAAACAACACAATTCTGCCGTAGAAGCACTGTCACCATCAATATAACCGTAGCTCTGCTCCATCGCGATAGAAGCGGAAATATCTAATGGAAAACGCTGAGCATATTTATTACCAAGATAACCAGATAAGATCAAGACACCTTTAGAGTGAATGTTTTGACCTAGGTTTGACTCTCGTTCGATATCAATAATGCCTTTACCACCCGGATAAACCGTTGTGGAAATACGAGCAGGCGCACCAAAGCTACTATCACCAATCTGCATGACTGTTAAACCGTTGATTTTACCAACCGCATAACCATCACTTTCTAGTAACACTGTACCTTCAATGATCTCTTCAATGATTTTCTCACTGACTCGACCTGTGCGATGTTTTTTCGCTTTTAAAGCACGAGCAATATGGTCCGCTGTGATTTCGCTGTCTTTCGCCATCTGACGAACAAAATCGGCCTCACCTAATAATTCAAATACATCACCGATTTTTGCAGCCATTTCACGTTGATGTTCTGCTAGACGGCTGCTGTATTCGATCAAAGCAGCAACGCCATCACGCGTCACGTTGGCATACTCTTCTTTATCTACTCGATCCTTCATTAGGCGAGCAAAAGACAACTCTGAATCTTTAGAGCGTTTAAGAGTATCGTCAAAATCGACTAAAACTCGGAACATTTCTTGAAAATCTGGATCCGCATCTTGCAACAAGTAATAAATATCACGCGCACCGATCAATACAACTTTCACCTGTAAAGGCAAATCCTGCGGTGAAAGCGTCGTGGTATTCATCAAGCCCATATCAGCATAAGGATGCTCAATTTTGATAGTTTTGCTTTTTAGTGCGCGCTTAAGTGCTTCCCACAAATAATGGTCTGTTAGCAGTTTTTCAGCATCTAAGATCAAGTAACCACCATTTGCTGCATGCAAACTACCAGAACGAATCAAACGATAACTTGTCACCAACATACCCTGATCGCTACTGTGCTCCACCTGACCAAATAAATTTCGGTAGGTTGGATGCGGCTCGTACACTACAGGCTGCCCACCATTAGTTTCGTGTGTAATAGCGATATTCGGCAAATACAGTTCTTCATAAAATTGACGACGACCTATTTCATCGCGGTTCTCAGAAGCTTTATCGTCAGCCATTTGATCTATTATGGTTTTATCTAAATCGTCTCTCAACGCATTAAGATGCGCTGTAATATCAGCATCGTCTTTGTATTTCTCAAACAAACCTGACATTAATGGATCTAGCGCTTCTTTGACAGTGTCTAAATTTAACTGGCGAATTTGCTCATAAGTTGCGCGCTTCCATTGCGGCAAACCCAATAACTCTTCATTAAGCAATCCTTCAAGTGTCGAAACACCTTCTTGAAATGCATCACGCTCGTCATCGGTTAATGCGGCAAACTCATTCTCTTCTAATGCTTTGCCATCCTTCATAGGCGCAAAGCTCACAGAAGATGCGTCACGAAACATGGCGACGCCAATTTTGCCGGAGACACGCTCTACTTTATTGATCGCGGCTTCATATTGATCGTTAAAAGCACGATCAATTACACTTTTCTGTTGCTGATACGTAGGGTTTTCAAAAGCCGCTGGAAAGGTAACCATTAGGCCATCAATTAATGCTCGAATTTCTTTTTCAAATTCTGAAGCTTGACCCGGAGAAAACTCCAGTGCTTTTGGACGATGACTTTCGGTAAAGTTATTAATATAAGCCCATTCATTAGGCGCTGGACGGCGTTTTGCTTCACTTTTTAAGTAGCTTAATACATAAGAAGAACGACCAGTGCCAGAATCGCCCATAGCAAAAATATTGTAGCCAGGACGTTGCATCGCCACACCGAATTGAATGGCTTCAACAGCACGCTCTTGACCTAAAATACCGCTAAGTGGCTCAATATCGTTTAATGTTTTGAAAGTCAGGTGATCCGCAGGAACTTTAGCTGAAAGAGCTTGATACGGTAGAGAAGTAACCATGTTGGACATCAATGGATTTCCTTATGTCTAACAAGCCATTCAGAAAATAGGCTTGCGAAAGAAGAAGGCTCTTCTTTCAAATATTTTAAATAAATACAATATGTTGAGACTAACACTGTGATTTCACTTCGACTATATGGAAGCGGAAATATCATTGTTTTATTAGCAAAAAACACCAGCTGTCCAACTTTTTGTTACTCAATTGCACTGAACCTTGGGAAACAATCTAGAGCTGAAGTTGATGCTGCGGATTTGCTTTCGCAAAAACTCGATGAAAATTAGCCGCGGTCGCTTCTAGTAAGGCCTCGTAACGAATACCTTTCAAATCTGCCACATATTGAGCAACTTCAGAAACATATTGAGGCTCATTTTTTTTGCCTCGATATGGTACTGGAGCTAAATAAGGTGAATCCGTTTCAACAATTAAAGATTCTAAAGGCAACTTGCGCACGGTTTCTTTCAGGTCTTGTGCCGTTTTAAAGGTCACAATCCCAGAAATAGAAATTAAGTAGTTTTCATCTAATGCGGCTTTTGCCATCTCGTAATCTTCAGTAAAACAGTGCAGCACACCAGCACTATCCCGATTGCCATATTGCTTAATCAAGGACAAAGTATCTTCTTTGGCATTTCGAGTATGAACAATCACGGGTAGGCCCAGACTACCAGCTGCTTGAAGGTGATGGATAAAACTCTCCTTCTGAGCTTCATGAGCCTCTGCTGATGCTTCATAAAAATAATCTAAACCAGTTTCGCCTATTGCGATAACTTTTGGGTCAGCGGCATACTGACGTAGTAGGCTTTCATCAGTAACAAGACCTTCACTTTGCAAAGGATGAACACCACAACTAGCATAGACGCCGTTGCGCTTAGTAAATCCTAACACGGTATCCATTTTATTAAGGTCGACGGAGATAGTGAGCAACTGCCTAACGCCCTTTCGATACGCGGCATCAATGACTGAATTTATATCATTGTTATGTGGAGCCAGATCGAGCATATCAAGATGGCAATGGGTATCAATTAACATAGTTGGTTTACCACTGATTCAATTCGTGTGTGAGTTGCATAATGGGGTTTAAATTTGTCTTTTGAAGGTCTGACTTCAATTTTTGTAGAGATTGATAACGCAACATTAGAGTTTGAATGCCTAAACGAGCAATAAGCGTGTCGTAAATCGTTTGCAGTGCTTCATCAATAGGCGCACCAGTCGAGTGACAAATGCATTGATGGAGAATTGCCGCTAAGCCGTTGCAGTAATCTTCAATATTATTACTGTCCAGACCTTTTAATACAGCACTAACTGACACTGTTCCTCGCAGCATGCTCGTCAATTGATCTGGCAAACCCGCATATAACTGAGTTTTACCTTGCTGCTGAATCGCCAGTAACCGAAATGGCTGAGTAGTTAACCAAAATAACGCCCCCAAAGCTTTGCCATCTGGTTGTTGCATCAGCCAGGATTTCACTTCATTCATACTTGGAGTAGGCACATTAACCAATAAACAACGACTTCTAATCGTTGGCATAAGGCTGCTTGATTGTGAACTAGTGAGAACAAAAAAGGTTCTATCGGCAGGTTCTTCAAGTGCTTTTAACACTGCGTTGGCCGCATTAATATTCATCGCTTGGGCGTGGGTAATTAATACGACTTTATTTTGTCCCACTTGGGGCTTTTGGCTAATTTGACGCACTAATAGACGGACTTGGTCAACTTTAATCGTAGAGGCTTCGCCATCTAAAACGCGAAAATCAGGATGCGTATCAGCGCTCATCAGCTGACATGAATGACAAGTACCACAAGCTGCAGCCTGATTTTTTTCGCACATTAAATCTTTTACCATTTCATGGGCAAGTTCTTCTTGCCCAACGCCATCAGCACCAGTAATCAATAAAGCATGAGAAAGACTATTAGTTTGTTTCAGCACCTGAACTTGACGCAAACATGGAATCAACCAATCAGCAATATTCGTCATCTAACAGTCACCAGCCCAAGCTTCGTTTAGCTTTGCCAGTTGCTCTTCAATCTGACTTTTAACTGATTCTAAAGACTGGCTTGCATCGACGATTTTTACTCTTTTAGGATCCGCTTCAGCACGCTCAAGAAAGCCATCACGAACTTTTTGATGGAACGCAAATGATTCTTTATCTAAGCGGTCTTGATGCTGACGCTGAACCACACGCTCTTGCCCTAATTCAACAGGAACATCTAATACTAGAGTTGCATCGGGCTTATTATCGCCAACCACCCAATTTGCCAATTGATCAAGCATAGCGATATCGCCACCGCGAGCTTTACCCTGGTAAACGTAGCTTGAGTCTAAAAAACGATCACTGATCACCCAAGTACCTTTATCTAAAGCGGGTTGGATTTTTTCCGCTAAATGTTGCGCTCTCGCGGCAAAAACAAGCAATAACTCAGTGACATCGTTCACCGATTCGTCTCGTGGAGTCAAAACAAGCTGGCGGATCTCTTCAGCAAGTGGTGTACCGCCCGGCTCACGAGTCATTATGTAAGGAATTTTATGGTCATCTAACCACTGGCGAATAAAATGAATCGCCGTTGTTTTGCCACTACCTTCTCCACCCTCAAGCGAAATAAATTTACCTCTCATACAACCTTCCTCTATTTCGCAATCACTGGAGTCGAACGATAGTCTTCTCGTCGTTTAAACTGATACTTTCTTACCGCTTGGTTATGCTCTTGCAGAGTATTTGAAAAAGCATGCGTACCATCTCCCTTGGCAACAAAATACAAGGCCTTTGTTTGTTCTGGGTTTAATGCAGCTTCAATAGCCTCGCGACCAACATTAGCTATTGGTGTTGGCGGTAACCCATAAATTCTGTAAGTATTATATGGAGATGAGTCTTGGAGACCTTTGCGCGTCAAATTGCCCTTGAATAGATCACCAAGACCATAAATAACGGTAGGATCAGTTTGTAGTCGCATGCCTTTTTCTAAACGACTAATAAACACTTGAGAAATTAATGGTCGTTCATAAGGTACGCCGGTTTCTTTCTCGATAATAGACGCCATAATTAACGCTTCATAAGGTGATTTATAGGGTAAGTTCTCTGTTTTTTTCTCCCACAAATCGTTCAACGTTTGAGTCATCAATTCATGAGCATGCTTTAATATACTAACGTCAGTATCGCCTTCATGATAGCGATAAGTATTGGCAAAAAATTGGCCTTCAGGATGTGAAACGTCGAGCCCCACTTTCTTCACTATTTCTTCATTCGATGCATCTAGCAAGGTCATAGTGATATTTCCACGAGCTTGCATTGCCAGTAGAAAATCCCGAGTTGTCTTGCCTTCCAGCAAAGTAATAGAGTAAAAAATAGATTGCCCTGAATCAAACAGTGCCATTATATCCAATAAATTCATCTCAGGTTTGATTGCATACTTGCCAACCTTAGGCACCCACTCTGAATGCAATTTAGCAACCACACGAGTTAAGTATGGATTAGCAATCAACCCTTTTTCACTTAGCTCATTACCTAAACTATAAGCCGTATCTCCCGCTTTAACTTCAAATTCTTCTTTCGACGTTATTTCCACAGGAGCAGTAATAGTATGATAAAGATAGCCTGCCAATATAGCCGACAAAGTAACAGATAAAAAAACAACGCGGTAAAACCACTTAATAAACGCCATGCATATCCTTAGCTTGCATTAGAATTTGTAATTTCCGAGTATGAATTCCAATTGGAAAAGATACTCCTGTAACACCAATGACAGGCACTATACCCATGAGACTATTGGTAATAAACACTTCATCCGCAGCCATCAAATCGCAAAGCAGAAATCGACCAATTTGGATTGTATAATCATATTGACGTTCAATAATGGCTTTTCTATAGGTACCTTGCACACCTGATTGCTCAAGTGAAGGGGTATAAAGCACACCTTGCTTACACCAAAAAAGATTACTCTGAATACACTCAACCAGCTCTCGATTGCCATTCATCATAATTGCTTCAAAATCAGGTGACGATAAATATTGCTTAGCAATCACATTTTCAAGCCTGTTTAAATGCTTCATTCCAGCAAGAAAGCGATTGGAACTGACAGGAACTGGCGAAATGGAAAGTGAAACACCTTTTTCTCGATGAACTTGGTAATCAGGTGCAGGTAGGATACCGATAATGATGGAATGAATACAGTTCTCAGGTGCTAAATAGCCTCTTCCGCCCTCTCCTCGACTGATCATAATTTTTACAACAGATTCTTCATGGATCAATGGCAAGACATCGGAATACAAAAAATTATACAGAGAAGTTTTTTGCTCTAAAGAAAAAGGCATAGCAAGCTTAGAAAGCCCACGATAAAGGCGAGAAAGATGATCGTTGATTTTTAAGAAACTCTGAGGAAAAACACGAATAGTTTCAAACACACCATCACCGTAAGCCAAGCCACGATCAACAACGGAAACCGATTTGTCTAATCTGTAATTGACGAACCAAGTCATGGCTAAAAACTCAAAATGAAGGTTAGCTATGATAGCGCAAAAAAGGATGGCGTCCCATAGGGGGTTCGAACCCCTGTTACCGCCGTGAAAGGGCGGTGTCCTAGGCCTCTAGACGAATGGGACATACAAAAAACTTTCTCTTTTAAGAAAGTGGAGCGGGAAACGAGGCTCGAACTCGCGACCCCAACCTTGGCAAGGTTGTGCTCTACCACTGAGCTATTCCCGCATTACATTGCTATATACTACTTAGCAATACTTTACCTTTAAAAAAGGTAAAAGTGGCGTCCCATAGGGGGTTCGAACCCCTGTTACCGCCGTGAAAGGGCGGTGTCCTAGGCCTCTAGACGAATGGGACA